>CAYUPK010000012.1:0-104641 GCA_964446675.1 uncultured Wenzhouxiangella sp. | reverse complement strand
CTAACCAGCTAACCAGCCAACCAGCCAACCAGCCAACCAGCCAACCAGCCAACCACGCCCGAATGAACGAACAAACCCATCGGCGTCGCATTCGCAGCTTCGTTCGCCGGCCCGGCCGCCTGACGCCGGGCCAGCAGCGCGCGCTCGACGAGCTGCTGCCGCGCTATGGTATCGGCCCGGCGGTCGATGATCTGCGCAAAGCCTTCGAGCGCGCCGCGCCGCTGGTGGTGGAGATCGGCTGCGGCAATGGCCAGGCGCTGGCCTGGATGGCGGCCAGGGAGCCCGACAAGAACTTCGTGGGCATCGAGGTCCACGAGCCGGGCGTGGGGCGCCTGCTCAACAGCATCGAAGACGCGGGTCTGACGAACGTGCGCGTGGCCATGCGCGACGCCGTCGACGTGCTGGCCGAACAGGCCGTGCCGGCCAGCATCGATGAGGTCCGCATCTACTTTCCCGACCCCTGGCCCAAAAAGCGCCACCACAAGCGCCGCCTGATTCAGCCGGCCTTTCTCGAGCGTCTGGTCGAGCGGATGAAGCCCGGCGGTCTGCTGCATCTGGCCACTGACTGGGCGCCGTATGCCGAGTGGATGCTCGAGGCTGTTGCTGGAGTGCCGTCGCTTGAACTGCTCGGCGACCCCTTCGTGCCGCGCCCGACCTGGCGCCCGCAAACCCATTTCGAGCGGCGCGGCGAGAAGAAGGGCCACGAAATCGTCGATATTCTTCTGCGCTCGCGCTGATCATCAGCCCGGCAGCTTGCCGTCCGCGCCCTTGCCTTCAGGAGTTGCGGTCGAGCAGGCGGCCGGCCAGCCAGTTCAGGCCAGCGGTGTCGCCTTCGACCTGGGCCAGCGCGGCACGGGCCTGCTCAGCCAACTGGTCGATGCGCCTGTGGGCGGCGTCGACGCCGTACAGGGCCGGCCAGCTTGCTTTCTGCCGGCTGGCATCGCTGTAGCAGGACTTTCCGATCGACTCGGTATCGCCTTCGATTTCCAGCAGGTCGTCGCGAATCTGGAAGGCCAGGCCGATGGCTGTGGCGAAGCGCGACAAGTGCTCGCGCTGCGCGCTGCTCATGCCGGGCCGCAGGGCGGTCGGCATCATCACCGAGACGTGAATCAGCGCCCCGGTCTTGCGCATGAACATGTCCTCGATGGCATCGCGGTCGGGCTTCTGGCCTTCGAACTCGAGATCGAGCGCCTGGCCGCCGGCCATGCCGGCCACGCCGCAGGCACGCGCCAGCTCGCGCGACATGCTGCGGGCGGCCTCGGCATCGGGAATTTCGCTCAGGACTTCGAAGGCCATTGCCTGCAGGGCATCGCCGGCGAGAATGGCGGTCGCCTCGTCGAAGGCCAGGTGAACGGTCGGCCGGCCTCGCCGCAGCTCGTCGTCGTCCATGGCCGGCAGGTCGTCGTGCACCAGGGAGTAGCAATGGATCAGTTCGACGGCCATGGCCGGCGAATCAAGCACGTCAGCCGACAGGCCCAGTGCCTCGCCGCTGGCGTAGACGAGCAGCGGGCGCAGTCGCTTGCCGCCGCCAAGCGCGGCGTATTGCATCGCTTCTGCCAGGCGTGCGGTGTTGACGGGCAGGGCCCGGAGCCAGGCACCAAGAGCGCTGTCGGCGCGCTCGATCAGCTCGTCAACACGCTCGGCAAAAGGCGGCGATGGCATTTTTCAGGGTCGGGCGCGCGGCTTTCAGTCGAAAGGCCACAGGCGACGCCAAAAACCGGGGTCGTCCTGCTCGAGCTTGACGTCACCGTAGTTGTGCTCGAGGACGCGGCGCGTGTCGGCAGCCAGCTCAGGCAGATCCAGCCGGGCATAGGAGCGCGCCATCAGATCGAGCGCCTCGATGTTGGCCGGGGCCTGCGGATAGGTTTCGATCACGTGCCTGGCGCGATTGATCGCTGCCACATAGGCGCCGCGGCGAAAGTAGTATTCGCCGATGACCACGTCCTGTTCGGCCATGACGTTGCGCAGAAAGACCATGCGCTGCCGGGCGTCGGCAACGTAGCGGCTGTCGGGAAAGCGGCGGATCAGCTCCTGAAAATCCATGAAAGCCTGGCGGGCACTGGTCTGGTCGCGATCGACGACCTGACCCGGAAACAGCCGGCGCAGAAAGCCCATGGCCTGGTCGTAGTTGACCAGTCCCTTGAGGTACCAGGCGTAATCGACGTTGGGGTGGGTCGGATAGGTGCGGATGAAGCGATCCAGAGAGGTGATCGCCTCCTCCGAGGAACGCGCCTTGTACTGGGCATAGGCCATGTCGAGCTGTGCCTGTTCGGCATGACGGCCGAACGGGTAGCGAGTGGTCAGTTGCTTGTAGCGCTGAATCGCCTGCGGCCAGGCCTTGGCCTGGAGTGCGGCATGAGCGCGTTCGTAGAGCTCCTCGGCCGGTATGCTGTCGTCGACCTTCTCGCGGCTGCAGCCTGCCACGACCGTGATCAGGACGGCAATCAGCAGCGGGTAGCGAAGAAACGGGCGACGGGCTGAGGCGGAATTGAGCATAATGATCTCGTGTTTCGATTGCGGCAGGCGGCGACCGCACATTATGCCATTGTCCGCGGTAGCTGCCCACCTGCCCTGCGCAGTGGCGGCGCGGGAAAAAGCCCCGAGTGAAAGATGACCCGAGTGAACAAGCAAGAGCTCATTGACAGCAGCCACGCCGGGCAGCGTCTCGACGCGGTGCTGGCGGGCCTGTGGCCTGATTTCTCGCGCAGCCGGATCACCGGCTGGATTCGCGAAGGCAAGCTGCGCGTCAATGGGCAGACCGTCAAGCCCAAGCTGCGCGTGTCGGGCGGCGAGCAGATCGAACTGAGCGCCGAGATCGAAGCGCACTCCGGACTCGAGCCGCAGGCAATCGAACTCGAGGTGCTTATCGACGATCCGGCCTTTCTGGTGATCAACAAGCCCGCCGGGCTGGTCGTTCATCCCGGCTCGGGCAATCCCGACGGGACGCTGGTCAACGCCCTGCTGCATTTCGATCCTGACCTGGCGCCGCTGCCGCGCGCCGGCCTGATCCATCGCCTGGACAAGGACACCAGCGGCTGCCTGCTGGTCGCGCGCACCAGCGCCAGCCACCGTGCACTGGTTGCGGCCCTGAAGCACAGGGAAATCAAGCGCCACTATCGCGCCCTGGTCTGGGGTGAGATCATCGCCGGCGGCACGATCGACCAGCCGCTGGGTCGCCATCCCGTCGATCGCCGCCGTCAGGTTGTTCGCCACGACGGGCGGCGCGCGGTGACCCACTACCGAGTGGCGCGTCGGCTTCGGGCGGCGACTTTGCTGGATGTGGAGCTCGAAACCGGGCGGACACACCAGATTCGGGTCCATCTGGCGCACCAGCGCCATCCGATCATCGGCGATCCCCTCTACGGCCGACGCGGCGCCCCCGCCGGGCTGACCGCATCCCGGCGCACCGCCTGGCAGCGCTTTCCCCGCCAGGCGCTGCACGCCTGGCAGTTGAGCTTCGAACATCCCGAAACTGCAGTGCCGGTCCAGGCCACGGCGCCGGTTCCCGACGACATGCGCCAGCTCATCGAGCTGCTGGCCGCCGATGAAGGTGATTGAGCCCGACTGGCCGCCGGGCGAGCGGGTTGGGGCGTTTGCCACCACCCGCGATGGCGGCCTGAGTGCCGGCCCCTGGGCATCGCTGAATCTCGGTGCCAGCAGCGGCGACAATCCCGAAGCGGTGGCCACAAACCGCGCGCGCCTGAGCAGTCGCTTGCCGGCCGAACCGCGCTGGCTACGGCAGGTGCATGCCAGCCGTGTGATTCACCTGACCGACTGGCGGCCGCAAATCCGGGCGGACGCCGCCTGGACCGACCGCCCCGGGGAGGTCGTGGCCATCCAGACGGCCGACTGCCTGCCCATCCTGCTGGCCGACCGCAGCGCATCGCTTGTCGCCGGGATTCACGGCGGCTGGCGCTCGCTGGCGGTGGGCATCATCGGACAGACCCTGGCCGCGCTGCCGGTCGACGGCGCGGCCTTGTGCGCCTGGATCGGTCCGGGCATCTGCGCGCGCTGCTATCAGGTCGGCGGCGAAGTGCGCGAATCCTTCCTGGCAGTCGATCCGGCGCTGGCGGACGCTTTCGAGCCCGACGGCGAGCGGTGGCGCGCGGATCTGAAGTGGATCGCCACACATCAGCTGCGTCAGGCCGGCGTCGAGGTCTACGACTGCGAGCGCTGCACATTCGAAGAGCCCGACACTTTCTATTCCTTCCGGCGGGAAGGGACGACCGGTCGGATGGCGTCGGTGATCTGGCTTGAACCGGAATGACCAATTGACAAGCACCAATTTTCAAACAAGAACCAATGACCAGGTGAGCCAATGTCCCAAACATGCCGTGGGCGACTGCGCGGGCAGCTCCGGTTTCGATCATTCGGTCATCGAGATCTGGTTCCTGTTTGAGAACCGGTGCTTGAGAACGGATCATTCCCGCAAAAGGGCAGCCCACCCGATATCGGTTACAATTCTTTCCCGGGTTCACTGCAGCATGGATGTCCGGGCATGACCTCTCTCATTTTCGTCACCGGCGGTGTCGTCTCGTCGCTGGGCAAAGGCATTTCCGCCGCCTCGCTGGGCTCCATTCTGGAAGCCCGGGGCTTGCGCGTGACCCTGCTGAAACTCGATCCCTACGTCAACGTCGACCCGGGCACGATGAGTCCGTTTCAGCACGGCGAGGTGTTCGTGACCGAGGACGGTGCCGAAACCGATCTGGATCTGGGCCATTACGAACGCTTTGTGCGCACGCGCATGACCCGGCGCAACAACTTCACCACCGGGCGCATCTACGCCAACGTGATCGCCAAGGAACGGCGCGGCGACTACCTGGGAAAGACCGTGCAGGTCATTCCGCACATCACCGACGAAATCAAGGAATCGGTCAACCGCGCAATCGAAGGCTATGACGTCGCGCTCATTGAAATTGGCGGGACGGTCGGTGATATCGAATCGCTGCCTTTTCTCGAGGCCATCCGCCAGCTCGGCACCGAGTACGGCCGCCAGGCGCTGTTCATGCACCTCACGCTGGTGCCCTATCTGAAGGCCGCCAACGAGATCAAGACCAAGCCGACCCAGCATTCGGTCAAGGAGCTGCGCTCGATCGGCATTCAGCCTGACGTGCTGCTGTGCCGCTGCGAGCGCATGCTCTCCGATGAAGAGCGCAAGAAGATCGCGCTGTTCACCAACGTGCCCCACGATGCCGTGATTTCGGCGGTCGACGTCGACACCATCTACAAGATCCCGCTGTTCTACCATCGCCAGGGGCTCGATCGCATAGTGCTCGAGCGTCTGGGTATCAAGGCTTCCCCTCCCGACCTGTCGGACTGGGAAGATGTGGTCGAGCGCCAGACCCGGCCCGAACACGAGGTCACGGTGGCCATGGTCGGCAAGTACGTCGAGTATGCCGATGCCTACAAGTCGCTCAACGAAGCCCTGATGGCCGGCGGCTTCGGCGACTGGGTGAAAGTCAGGATCAAGGGCGTGGAGTCCGAGGAAATCGAGGCCAACGGCACGGGCGTTCTTGCCGATGCCGACGCCGTTCTGGTGCCCGGCGGGTTTGGCGAGCGCGGCTTCGAGGGCAAGATTGCCGCCATTCGCTACGCGCGCGAGAACGGCATTCCCTACCTGGGCATCTGTCTGGGCATGCAGGCGGCGGTGGTCGAGTTTGCGCGCAACGTCTGCGGCCTGGCCGGCGCCAACTCCACCGAAATCGACCCCGAGGCGAAAGATCCGGTGATCGGCCTGATTGCCGAGTGGCTGGACGACAACGGCCAGCGCGAGCTCCGCGACGAAAACGCCGACCTGGGCGGCACGATGCGGCTTGGGGCCCAGCGCTGCAAGCTGGTGTCGGGCTCGCTGGCGCGCAAGCTCTACGGCGCCGATGAGGTGGTCGAGCGCCACCGCCATCGCTACGAGTTCAACAACGCCTATCGCGACACGCTCGAGGACAACGGCATGAAGCTGGTCGGCTTCTCGGTCGACGACATGCTGGTCGAAGTGATCGAGCTGCCCGACCATCCCTGGTTCGTGGCCTGCCAGTTCCACCCCGAGTTCACTTCCACGCCGCGCGACGGGCACCCGCTGTTTGCCGGCTTCATCCGCGCGGCGCTGACGCGGCAGGAAAAGGCCGGCGGCAAATCGCGCCAGCGGCTGGAGGCGTCATGAAGCTGGCCGGCTGCGAGATCGGGCTCGATAAGCCCCTGTTTCTGATCGCCGGGCCCGACACGCTCGAGTCCGAGCAGATGTGCCTGGATGTGGCCGGACACCTTCAGGAAGTAACCGAACGCCTGGGCATGCCCTACGTGTTCAAGGGCTCGTTCGACAAGGCCAACCGCACCTCGGTCAAGAGCTACCGCGGCCCGGGGCTGGAAGAGGGCATGCGCATTCTCGAGGCGGTGCGCTCGCAGGTCGGCGTGCCCGTGCTCACCGACGTGCACGAGGACACGCCGCTCGACGAGGTAGCCGCCGTGGCCGACGTGCTGCAGACCCCGGCCTTTCTGTGCCGCCAGACCAATTTCATCCAGAACGTGGCGCGCGCCGGCCGGCCGGTCAACATCAAGAAGGGGCAGTTCCTCTCGCCCTGGGAGATGAGCAAGGTCGTCGAGAAAGCGCGCGCGGCCGGCAACGACGAACTCATGGTTTGCGAGCGCGGCTACATGTTCGGCTACAACAACCTGGTGGTCGACATGCGCTCGCTGGCGATCATGCGCGAGACCGACTGCCCGGTGGTCTTCGACGCTACCCACTCGGTGCAGCTTCCCGGCGGGCAGGGCGAGTCATCGGGCGGCATGCGCGAGTTCATTCCCGTGCTCGCCCGCGCCGCCGTCGGCGCCGGCGTGGCCGGCGTGTTCTGCGAAACCCATCCCGAGCCCGAAAAGGCCCTGTGCGACGGCCCCAACTCGATGTACCTGTCCGACATGGAAGCCCTGCTCGAGCAGCTCGTCGCCATTGACCGGGTTGTCAGGCCGGGGTGAGAAAGAGGTAGCACGAAGGGCACGAAGTAATCCGGTCGAGACCTGTTTCTTGTCTTCGTGTGCGCCTTGCCCTTCTTCTTGCGTTTCGTGCTGAAAGCTTTTTTGGTCTGGAATACACAATCAATACACCATGAAAATTACCCAAGTACGAGCACTGGAGATTCTGGATTCGCGCGGCAATCCGACGCTGGAGGCCGAGGTGGTCGTCGCCGGCGATCACGTGGGCCGCGCGGCGGTGCCGTCGGGTGCCTCGACCGGGGCGCGCGAGGCCGTGGAGCTGCGTGACGGCGGCGAGCGATACGGCGGCAAGGGCGTGCGTCAGGCGGTGGCCAGCGTCAACGGCGAGATCGCCGAGGCTGTCAAGGGCATGGATGTCACCGACCAGACCGGCATCGACAACAAGCTCACCGAACTCGACGGCACGAGCGACAAGTCGCGCCTGGGTGCCAACGCCCTGTTGGGGGTTTCACTGGCAGCCGCGCACGCCGCAGCGGCCGCGCAGGGCATGGCGCTGTGGCAATACCTGCTTGCCGACTCCGGCCGCCAGGCCAGCCTGCCGGTGCCGATGATGAATATCCTCAACGGCGGCGCGCACGCCGACAACCGGGTCGATATCCAGGAATTCATGATCATGCCCACTGGCCTGCCGGATTTTCCCGCTGCGCTGCAGGCCGGCACTGAAATTTTCCACGCGCTCAAGAGCATCCTGCGCCAGCGCGGACTCAACACCGCGGTGGGTGACGAGGGCGGTTTTGCGCCGGATCTGTCTTCCAACGAAGCCGCGCTCGAGCTGCTGATGGCGGCGATTGCCGAGGCCGGCTACGAGCCCGGCAAGGACATCCATCTGGCCCTGGACGTGGCCTCGAGCGAGTTCTGTCGCGATGGTCAATACGTGCTCGATGCCGAGGGTCGCGCCTTCGACAGCACGGGCTTTGCCGAATATCTGGCCGGCCTGGTCGACCGCTACCCGGTGCTGTCGATCGAAGACGGCATGGACGAGGAGGACTGGGCGGGCTGGGCGGTGCTGACCGAGCGCCTGGGCGAGCGGGTTCAGCTTGTCGGCGACGACCTGTTCGTGACCAACACCCGCATCCTCGAGCGCGGCATCGACGAGGGCATCGGCAATGCGATCCTGATCAAGCCCAACCAGATCGGCACGCTGTCGGAAACGCTCGACGCCATCGCCATGGCCCGCAACGCCGGCTTCGGCACTGTCATATCGCACCGCTCTGGCGAAACCGAGGACGTCACCATTGCCGACCTGGCGGTGGCGACCGATGCCGGCCAGATCAAGACTGGTTCGCTGTGCCGCTCCGACCGCGTGGCCAAGTACAACCAGTTGCTGCGCATCCACGCGGCGCTGGGCGAGGCTGCACGCTATGATGGCGAGCATGTTTTCTCGCGCTATCTGGCCTGATCGCGATCTTCTGACTCGTAATCGGTTGACACGGAAACGGCCGGCATGAGCCTGCTGGCCGAAATCATCATCTTTCTGGCCGCCGCGGTGGTCATGGTGCCGCTGGCGCGTTTTGTCGGCCTGGGCGCGGTGCTCGGCTTTCTCGCCGCCGGCGTGCTCATCGGGCCGTCGGCCCTGGGCCTGATCGACGATGTCGATACCATTCTGCATTTTTCCGAGTTCGGCATCATCCTGCTGCTGTTTCTCATCGGCCTCGAACTCAAGCCCTCGCGCCTGTGGGTGCTCAGGCGCCTTGTCTTCTACGTCGGCTCGCTGCAGATGGGCATTACCACGCTGCTGCTGTGGCCGCTGGCCGCCTGGTGGGCCGGCAGCGCCGGCATCGGGCTGCTGATTGCCATCGTGCTGTCGCTGTCGTCGACGGCCATGGGCGTTCAGACCCTGGCCGAGCGCAAGCAGCTCGGGGCCGCTCACGGTCGCCAGGCCTTCGGTATTCTGCTGCTCCAGGACATCGCCGTCATTCCGCTCTTGGCCATCATTCCACTGTTTGCCGGTGGCGCCGACGAGCTGGAAAGCGGCTGGGCCATCGTGCTCGGGATCGCGCGCGCAGCCGCCCTGATCGCGGCCCTGATCCTGGCCGGGCGCTTTCTGCTGCGCCCGCTGCTGCGTGCCATTGCCGCTACCGGCGTACCGGAAGTGTTCGTGGCCATGGATCTGCTGGTGGTGCTGGGCACCGCGGCGCTGGCCGACTACGCAGGATTGAGCATGGCGCTGGGCGCCTTCCTGGCCGGGGTGCTGCTGGCCGACTCGGAGTATCGCCATGAAATCCAGGCCGCGCTCGATCCCTTCAAGGGCCTGTTGCTGGGGCTGTTCTTCATCGCCGTGGGCATGTCGATCGACTTCGGTCGGGTCATGGCTGCGCCGCTGACGATCCTTGCCCTGGTGGTGGCGGTCATGACGATCAAGGTTTGCGCGCTGCTGCTCGTCGGCCGTCTGGCGCATCTCAAACGCTCCTCGACGGTGGCCCTGGCGATGGCCCTGCCGCAGGCGGGGGAGTTTGCTTTCATCCTCTTTGCCGTGGCCGTTGACGAGGGCGTCATGGCGCCGGAACTGGTGGCGCAGTTGATCGTGGTCGCGACCGTCACGATGGCGCTCACGCCGCTGCTCTACATGGCCAATGAAAAACTTCTTCAGCCGCGCCTGGCGCGCGCCGAGCCCGAGCCCGAGCCTGACCCGATTCCCGATGACCACGGCAGCCCGCGGGTGATCATCTCGGGCTTCGGGCGGGTCGGTCAGATCGTCGGGCGCAACCTGTCGATGCTGGGCATTCACTTCACCGCCCTGGACAATGACCCGGCGCACGTGGAGTTCGTGCGCAAGTTCGGCCATCAAATCTTCTACGGTGACGCCAACCGACTGGAAGTGCTGCGTGCTGCCGGCGTCGGGCGGGCCAGCCTGTTCATCCTGACCATTTCCGATCCCGAACGCTCGATTCGCACCGCCGCCATGGTGCGCCGCTACTTTCCGGAGCTCAGGATTCTGGCGCGGGCGCGCAACCGCGATCACGCCATGGAGCTGATGGCGCTGGGGGTCGACGAGGTGATTCGCGAAACCTGGCTGTCGAGCCTGGCGATGGCGCGCACGGCGCTGCGTTCCATGGGTGTGCGCCGCGCCGACCACTACGTCGACCGTTTCGCCGAGCACGACGAGGCCACGCTGCGCGAGCAGATCGAGCACCGCGGCGACCACGAGCGCCTGGCGCGCATCGAGCGCAGAAGCCGCGAACAGCTCGAGGAGTTGTTCGGCGAAGATCGCCGGCTGCTGCAGGAAGGCAGCGACGTTGACCGCAGCGCTTGATGCATGTCAACTCAGGCGGTGGATGGGGGCGCTAGACTGCGATATTCGGCCCTCCGTTGTAAATGCAAATCGTTATCAGTAAAATTGCCAACCCGTCTCGCAACCGAGTGAATGCAGCCCATGCGTATCCTGTTTTCCGCCCTGCTCGTGACCTGGCTGGCCGCCTGCGGCCCCGACGCCGGTGAGAGCGACGCCGGCCCAGCCGAATCCACCGCTTCGCAGCCGGCCGATGCCGTCGCCCCCGATGCCGCCGAACCCGCGCGCCTGGTTGTCTACACTTCGCGCCAGCCGCACTTGATCGAGCCGCTGTTCGATCGCTACGCCGACGAGACCGGCATCGAGATCGCCTACATCAACGACAGCGAGGCGGCCCTGATCGAGCGACTCGACGCCGAAGAAGACCAGACCGTGGCCGACATGTTCATGACCGTCGACGCGGGCAACCTGTGGCACGCGGCCGAGCGCGGCCTGCTGCAGCCGGTCGAGTCGCAGGCGCTCGACGACGCCGTGCCCGAGGCGCTGCGTGATGACCAGGGCCGCTGGTACGGCCTGTCGGTGCGCGCGCGCACCATCGTCTACCACCCCGAGCGCGTGGATCCCGACGAGCTGTCGACCTACGAGGCCCTGGCCGCGCAGGAATGGTCGGGCCGGTTGTGCCTGCGCACCTCCAAGAAGGTCTACAACCAGTCCCTGGTCGCCATGCTGATCGAACACCACGGCGAGGCGCGCACCGAGGGGATCGTGAGCGGCTGGATCAACAACCTGGCCACCGCTCCGTTCTCGTCCGATACCCGGCTGATCGAGGCAATCGCGGCCGGGCAGTGCGATGTGGGTATCGTCAACAGTTACTACCTGGGCCGCAAACTCGCCGAAGAGCCCGACTACCCGGTCGCGCTGTTCTGGGCCAACCAGGCAACCTCCGGCACTCACGTCAACATTTCCGGCGCCGGTGTGACGCGCTATGCACCCAACCCCGAGGCCGCGCAGGCCCTGCTCGAGTGGCTGGCCTCGCCGGAGGCCCAGGGCGAGTTCGCCCAGCACAATCTGGAGTTTCCGGTCAACCCGGAAGTCGAGCCGCGCGGTATCGTCAAGGAATGGGGCGACTTCCGCGCCGACGACACGCCGCTGCAGATTGCCGGCGAGCGCCAGGCCCAGGCCGTGCGCCTGATGGATCGTGCCGGCTACCGCTGAGGCGGCACCTTTCCGGCTCTGGCCGCGGGCCGATCGGCGCTGGCTGATCGCCCCGCTGCTGGTGCTGGTCGGCGTCCCGCTGCTGATGTTGCTGACAAGCTGGGCCCAGCCCCAGCCCGAGACCTGGCAGCATCTGTCTCGCTACCTGCTGCCCCGCCTGATCGGGCACACCGCGCTGATGATGATCGTGGTCGGACTCGGCGTGGCGGTGCTCGGGGTCGGCCTGGCCTGGCTGTCGGCCTGCTGCGAGTATCCGTTGCGCCGGATTCTCGACCCGCTGCTTGTGCTGCCGCTGGCCTTTCCCACCTACGTGCTTGCCTTCATTTACCTGGGCATGCTCGACTACGCCGGACCGGTGCAGACAGCCTGGCGCGAATGGTTCGGATCCTCTCCGTTTCTGTTCGAGGCCATCAGCCGCCCCGGCGGCGTGCTGTTCATTCTGATCCTGGCGTTCTACCCCTATGTGTATCTGCTCGCGCGTGCCGCATTCGTCGGCGGCGGGCTGGCCGCATTCGAGGCTTCACGCAGTCTCGGTCAGGGGCCGGTGCGCACGTTCTTTCGCGTCAGCCTGCCCATGGCCCGACCCGCGGTGGCGGCCGGACTGGCGCTGGCACTGATGGAAGCCCTGGCTGATTTCGGCGCCGTGTCGATCTATGGCTTCGATACCTTCACTACGGCCATCTATCGAACCTGGCTGGGGATGTTCAATCTCACTGCCGCGGTGCAACTGGCCTCCATACTGATGTTGTTCGTGCTGCTGTTGCTGGGTCTCGAGCGCTTCAGCCGCAGCAGCCGGGTGGTCCAGTCCGAGCGACGGCCCACCGGCCACCGCATGCGCCTGACCGGGCTGCGCGGCTGGCTGGCGACATCGCTTCAGCTACTTGTTCTGCTGGTTGGCGTGGCATTGCCGCTCATCCAGCTTCTGGTCTGGGCCTGGCCGCAGTTGTCCGGGCTAGTCAATCCCCGGCTGGCAGGCGTGGTTTTCAACACCATGGTGCTGGGCCTGTGCGGCGCCGTGGCGGTGGTGCTCGGCGGCGTTCTGGTGCTGGCCGCCACCTATCGCACCTCCCGGCGTCAGCAGTTGCTCGGCGAGGTTGCCGCGCTCGGATACGCCATTCCCGGCACCGTGCTGGCGGTGGCAATCATGCTGGCGTTCCTGCGCTTCGACCAGCTTGCCGGTACAGCCCTGGCCGGCGGCATGGCAGCGCTGGTCATGGCCTATCTGATTCGTTTTCTGAGGGTTGCCTGGGGGCCGCTCGACAGCGTCGCCGGGCGAATTCGCCCGCAGTATGTGGAGGTTGCCCGCAGCCTGGGCGTGCCGCGCTGGTACCGGCTGTGGCGCGTCAGTCTGCCGCTGCTGTGGCCGGGCCTGATGACTGCCTTTCTGCTGGCCCTGGTCGAGGTGGCCAAGGAAATGCCGGCCACGCTGATGCTCAGACCCTTCGGCTGGGAGACGCTGGCGGTACAGATCTACGAGCTCACCGCCGAAGGCCAGTGGGAGATGGCGGCCTTGCCGGCGCTGATCCTGGTGCTGCTCGGTGCCATTCCGGTGGCGGTTCTGATCCGGTCCGGGCGTGTCCGGGCGATATAATGACTGGCCGACTCAAGACCACAAGATCAACATGACAGCGAAAACTCCGTTACACGCCGCACACGTCAAGGCCGGCGGCAAGATGATCGACTTTGCCGGCTGGGAACTGCCGATTCACTACGGCTCGCAGATGGAAGAGCATCAGGCGGTACGCGAGGCGGCCGGCATGTTTGACGTCTCGCACATGACCGTGGTCGACATTCAGGGCAGCCAAGCGCGCAAATTTCTGCGCCGTCTTCTGGCCAACGACCTGGATCGGCTAGGCGAAAGGGGGCAGGCGCTTTATGCCTGCATGCTCGACGAGAACGGCGGGGTGATCGACGATCTGCTCACCTACTGGCTCGAGGACGAGTTTTATCGCAGCGTACTCAATGCGGCCAGGCGCGAGGTCGACCTGGCCTGGATGCGCCGCGTGGCGGCCGACTTTGACGTCGAGCTCATCGAACGCGACGATCTGGCCATCATTGCCGTCCAGGGGCCCGAGGCACGCGCAAAGGTCATCGAGCTGCTCGGCGCGCGTGCGGCCGAATCGCTCAAGCCCTTTCGCGCAACCAGCCACGGCGACTACTTCATCTCGCGCACCGGCTACACCGGCGAGGACGGCTTCGAAGTGCTGCTGCCGGCCGGCGAAGCGCCCGGCTTATGGCAGGCCCTGGTCGATGCCGGGGTTCGGCCCTGTGGCCTGGGCGCGCGCGACAGCCTGCGCCTGGAAGCCGGGCTCAACCTCTACGGGCAGGACATGGATACCACCACCACGCCGCTGGAGTCGAACCTGGGCTGGACCGTCGCTTTCGAGCCCGAAGACCGGGATTTCATCGGCCGCCAGGCGCTTGAAAGACAGAAGGAAAAAGGGGTGCCCCGGCAACTGGTGGGCCTGGTTCTGGGCCGCGGCGGCATTCCGCGCGCCGGCGCCATCGTCCACACCCCGGCCGGCGACGGCCAGGTGACCAGCGGCGTGTTCGGGCCGACAACGCAGTGCCCCGTTGCGCTCGCGCGCATCCCCGCCGGCGAGTTCGACGAGGTCGAAATCGAACTGCGCGGCCGCAGGCTTGCCGCCCGGGTGGTCAAACCACCGTTCGTGCGCCAGGGCAAGGTGCGGATCTGAGGTCTTGATTGCGGGCACCGTGGTCATCCGGCTGCGGTGCGGGTTTCGACACTTCAAGATCAGAGTCAAAGTCGTCCCGCCCGAAGTGCTTGCGAAGCAAGCCGGGCGGGACGACTTTGACTTTGATTCTGACCGTGGATCCGGGCTTGTCGAAACCCGCACTTCCGCCGTGGCGTCATGAGCCCACGGCCTCGAAGCGGTTTTCCGCTCGATTCTTGCGTACGGTGTGCCGATCCCAGATGCGGCCGTTCATGGCGATCCACACCCCGGCAGGGAGCGCCTGCACGGCGCCGACGGCGCAGCCGATATTGAACACCGCGTCGGAATCGATGAAGCGCGCCGGGTTGAGCGCGCCGGTCATCACGATCACGCGCTCGCCGACCTCACCCAGGGCGGCAGCGGTTTCGACCATGCTGTCGGTGCCGTGGGTGATCAGAAAATGCTCGTCGCTGCTGGTCATGACCGCCTGGCGGATCAGAGCGCGGTCGTCGTCGTTCATGTCCAGCGAGTCCTTGCGCAAGAGCGCGCGAATCTCCCAGTCGAACGCCACGTTCATGGCCTTGAGGATGCGGCTGATTTCCGGCTCACCGATCTGGTAGTCGGACTTGTCGTCGTAATAGATCTTGTCGATCGTACCGCCGGTGGTGAGAATATTGAGCTTGTTCAAGACGATTTCCCGATGGTCCTTTCAGTGCTTGTTCGATGCGCGGGTTGCGCGGACGTTCGGGTAGTATAGCGGCCATGAAACGCAGCCTGACGAGCGTCTGCCTGCTGTTGGTCATCACGGCCCTGGCCGGGCCGGTGCATGCGCAATCGCAATCACAATCACGGTCGCAGCCACTGCCCGAGGACGTGCTGGCACTGCACTGGCACCCGGCCACTGCCGAGCGGGCGCGTGAGCGTACGCTGGCGGCCGCGGCCTGGCTCGAGGCCAATGGCGGTGCCCGCGGACAGGTGGAGGCGATCGATGCCATTGCCCTTGACCTGCGGCGTATTCTGCAGCAGGCCGGTCCGCTGCAGGTGTCCGTGGCCGACGGCCTGTTGGCCTGGCTGGTGTGGCAGCGAGGGGAACATGCATTGCTGTCCGGCGCCGGCTTTCCCGAACCGGGGCTGAGCGGCGTGAACGAACTGCTCCAGGCCGACCATGCCGCCGGCCGGCTGGCGCGCAAGCGCGTCGTCGCCGCCTATCGCGCCGACGAGATCTGGGCGCAGGTGATCGATTCGATGGGCGATGAGGCTGCCACCGAAACTGCCGCCTGGTGGGCGCCTCTGATCGCCGAGCTTGACGACGCTGGCGGGGCCGACAACGGTAGCGCGGCGGCCCACGCCCGCCGCCAGGCCCGACGCGTGCGCGAGCTGGCGGCCACCGACTCGGCGGTCCGGCGCATGCGGATTCACGACGAGATTCTCAAGGCCCAGGCGCGCCGCGCCTGGGACACGGGGCGCTTGCTGGACGCGCTGTGGTTGAGCTTCGAGGGTCTGGTGCGCCTGCTACAGGCCGATCAGTCGGCCAGCGAAATTGCGGCTGAATGGGTGGGCTGGCTCGAGGACGTCGGCAGCGAGCAGGGCAGGGCGCTGCGCCTTATCGATGTCGACCTGCCGGTTGTATTGGCGCTTCTGGGCGATGCGGCGGACGCTCTGGCCGCGCCCGAGCAGAGCTTCCAGCCGGCCATTGCCGCGCTGGCTGACAGCTATGCACGCCTGGCGCTGTTCGCGCCCGATCTCGCTTTCTATCTGGATCAGCCCGTGCGCGAGGGCGTGCGGCGCATGATCTCAGTGTGCAAGCCTGACCCGCTGTTTGTCGGGCCGCTGCCGCGAGCCGCCTTCGAGCGCTGCGTGGACAACCTGGAGGCCATGCTGGTCCGTGATCTGGGAACAGAGGAACTGGTCGGCGAAGCTCAGGGGCCATTCGCCGTCGAGTTTCTTCGCCGCGAGCTGGGGCTGATCAGTTGGCAGCGGGTGGCGTATCTCGACGGCCACCTCGACTGGCTGCTCGAAGCGCAGTGCCAGGCGCCCGAGTGGGTCAACGTGCTCGAGTGGTCGCTGCTGGCCGATCACCTGGTGCGCTGGGTGGCGCAGCGGCCGGCTTTTCTTGCCAGCCAGGCCTGGCGCGACACCGCCGATCGACTCACCGCGCAAATGCGCATGCAGGCCGCTGCGCACGCCGAGTGGATCGACTGCGTGACCGGCCTGGGCCGCAGCCGGCGCGACCCCGTGACACGCCTGCTGGCACGCCACCAGATGGCGCTGGTCGAGGTTCAGGATCTGCTGCGCGAAGCGCGCCTGGCGTTTTACGGCAGCGTCACCCGCCCCGGGGCCGATGTCGATCTCGACGGGCCAGTCGATCAGGCAACTGCCTACCGCCCGCTGGATCAGGTGGTTGGCCCGTGCCCGGCCGCCGATACCTGTGGCGCGCGCGTTGAGCTGCCGGTCAGCCGGGAGCTGCTGGACCTGTTTCCCGATCCGTTTCTTGTGGCCGACCAGATCGGCATGGGCGAGCTGCAGCTTTGCTACGATCGGGTCCGCTGGGTGGAACGATCGATGGAGCCGGCCCGCTGGCGCTCCAGTCAGGTTGCCGACTACTACGGCCGCTTCAGTTTTGATCTGGTCGGCACCTTCCGGGGTGAGGGCGAAAGCGGCACGGTATTTCGCCACCGCCTGACCGACCGGGAGCGGCAGCACTATCTTTTTGCCGCCGCCGATGAGGCGATCCTCGCCGAAGATTGCCCGATCGAGCGGATCGGCCGCTCGGTGGCCAGCAGGCTGCCGGAAAGCCACCCCGGCCTGGTGCCCAATCGTCTGACGTACTTCGTGAGCATGCCGACCACGCCTGAGGCGGAATTACTGGCCAACTGGGCACAGTGGCGCGACTGGTTCGTTGCCGGCCGGTATGTGCAGCGGCTCGAGGCCGCTGATGTGGCGAATATCGAAGCGGCGGTCGAGGCCGGATTGGCCGAGCTGGCAACCCGGCGGGAGCGTCAGCTCGTCGCCCCGCTGATCAACCCGCCGCGCGCCGGCGATGAGGATCCCCTGGTGCTGGCGATGTCGCGGGTGGCCGATACCGCCGCCTTGCTGCGCCGGATCCTGGAACTGCACTATCCGCGCATCATTCGCCAGCACGCGCCGATTCGCTCGATGGTGAGCGGCGAGGCCGGCCTGATCACGCGTGATCGCGTGCGCCTGATGCGCGAGCAAGGCGTGGCCGTCAGCCACATGCCGGAGCTGGGTCTGGAGCGCGCCGGGCGCCTGCGCAATATCTGGCTGGGGCTGCCCGAGACTCTGCGCGAGCAGGGACAGCGCGCACCGGAGATTGATTACAGCCTCGAGCGGCTGTCGAATCCGCAGCGGGAAATCGCGCCGCAGTCGCTGACCAGCCCGCCTTGAAGCGGGATCAGGACGCCTGCCTGCGGCCGAAGCGCAGCGAGGACATGGCAACGAAGTAGACGCCGATCAGCAGCGCCTGGATCACGGCCGGCAGCCGGGCGGCCGGATTGGCCCAGGCTTCTGCCACGGCCAGGCAGAAATGGACCAGCAGCACGCAGCCGGCGATGACCAGCGCTTGTTTCTTCAGCCGCCAGACAAACGGCAGCAGCACCACCAGGGGCAGGCCCATCACGGCAATGGCCATCCAGATCGGCACCAGCTCCGGCGGCGCCAGCCAGGCGAACCACAGCGGCTGGAGCACGATCAGGGCCACCAGGGCCCAGCGGCAGGTGCCGGCGCCCATCAGGCGTTGCCCTCGAGCTGGCCTGCGACCTGTGCCAGCCGGCGGCCCAGCGCCCGGCACAGCCGGCGCTCGTCGTCGTCCAGCTTGAGATCCGAATCGGGACCGGCGACGTGGCTCGGGCCGTAAGGGGTGCCGCCGCTTCTTGTACTGGTCAGTTCCGGCAGGGTGTAGGGCAGGCCCACAAGCAGCATGCCGTGGTGCAGCAGGGGCACCATCATGCTCAGCAGCGTTGCCTCCTGGCCTCCGTGCATGGTGGCCGTGGAGGTGAACACGCCGGCCGGCTTGCCTACCAGAGTGCCGGAAAACCACTCGCCACCGGTACCGTCGAGAAAGTACTTGAGCGCTGCTGCCATGTTGCCGAAGCGCGTCGGGCTGCCCAGGGCCAGGCCGTGGCATTCGTTGAGATCTTCGCGACGGACCTGTGCCGGCCCGCTCGCCTCGACTTCGCGCGCGGGCGCGTCGGCAGGTGATATTGCAGGCACGGTGCGCAGGCGGGCCTGGCAGCCTTCGACCGACTCCACGCCGCGCGCCACCTCGCGCGCCATGCTGCGCGTGTTGCCGTGTACCGAATGAAAAAGGACCAGGATCTCGATCACGGCAGAATCTCTTCGACCGACTCCGGCGGCCGGCCGATGCGCGCCTGCTCGCCGCGCACCACGATCGGTCGCTCGAGCAGCTTTGGATGCGCGCAGACTGCCTCTATCAACGCCTGGTCGTCGAGCGATTCATCGTCCAGGCCCAGCTCTGCATATTCGGCCTCGCCGCTGCGAATGATCTCGCGCACGGGGACGCCGAGGCGCTGGATGATACGCTTGAGTTCCTCGGGCGTCGGCGGTTGCTTGAGGTACTCGACGATCCGGGGCTGTATGCCGTGATCATGAATCAGCGCCAGCGTCTGGCGGCTTTTCGAACAGCGAGGATTGTGGTAAATCGTTGTGGACATGAAGTCATCCGTATCTCGGGCCCGGAAGAAGGGTAGCCTATCCGCTCCGGCCAGTGTGTCAACACAGCCGGCCCCGGCCTGGCTCGACGCCGTGACCGATCCGGGCCGGTTGCGGGCGTTCGGCACCCACCTGTGGCGGCATTTTTGCGAGGACCGCAGCTTCGAGGCGGCCGCGGCGCTGAGCTATACCAGCCTGCTGGCTGTGGTGCCGCTGATGGCGGTCATGCTCGGCGTGATCTCGGCCTTTCCGGTGTTCGATCAGTGGGCCAACGAGCTGGAAACCTACATCTTCTCCAACTTCGTTCCGGCCGCCGGCGACGCGGTTCAGGAGCATCTCAATCAGTTCGTGGAGCGAACGGCCGGGTTGACCGGGGCCGGTACCGTGTTTCTGATCATCACGGCCCTGCTGCTGATGTCGACCATCGAGCGCAGTCTCAACCGCATCTGGCGCGTGGCCAAACCGCGCGGGATCACCGGCCGCCTGCTCACCTACTGGTCGGTGCTGACGCTCGGGCCGCTCTTGATGGGCGCGTCGCTGGCGCTGACGTCCTACCTGGCCGCGCTGCCGCTGCTCGCGCCGGAGGCGGTACGAGGTGCCTTGCAGGCGCTTTTTCTCAATCTGACCCCGTTTCTGGTCGCTCTGATCGGCTTCGCCCTGGTTTTCATGGTGGTGCCCAACCGCCGCGTGCGGCTCCGGCACGCCCTGGCCGGTGCCTTCATCTCGGCGCTGCTCTTCGAGCTGGCCAAGCGGGGGTTCGTGCTTTACGTAACGCATTTTCCCACCTACGAAAGGCTCTACGGCGCGCTCGCCGCCGTGCCCATCTTTCTGGTCTGGATCTACGTGTCCTGGGTGGTCGTGCTGCTTGGTGCCAGCGTGGCCGCGGCACTGACGACATTCAGCTACCGCAAGAGCGACTGGCGCTGGTCGCGCCGGCATGAACTGGCGCTGGCACTGCGTCTGCTGGGCCATTTCTGGCATGCCCAGAGACAGGGTCGCGTGCTGTCGCAGGCCGACCTGCTCTCGCGCGAGCCGGCGGCCAGCGACGCCCAGATCGGGCGTATTCTGGGCTGGTTCCAGCAGGCGGGCTTCATCCATCCCGACGACGAAGGCGACTGGCTGCTGTCGACCGACCTCGAAGACGTCACGCTGGCGCAGCTCTACCGTGCCGGGCCGTTCATACTGCCGATCGGTGAACTCCGGTCGGTACCCGTGGAAAGCCACTGGGATCGGGCGCTGGTCGTCAGTCTCGCATCGATCGACAAGGCCGGAGGCCCGGCCATGAACCGCTCGCTCAAGTCGCTGCTCAAGTTCCAGACTGGAGAAACTTCATGAGGTTCGTTGTGTTTGCACTGACCTTGCTGGCCGGCTCGTCCCTGGCCCAGATAGATTTCGAGCTGCCGGCGCTCGACGGCGAGCCGCAGCGGTTATCCGACTATCGCGGGCAATGGGTCGTGGTCAACTTCTGGGCCACCTGGTGCAGGCCCTGCCGCAAGGAGATTCCGGAGCTGTCCGAGCTGCACGACAGCCGCGACGACATCACGGTGCTCGGCCTGGCCTTCGAGGACACGGAGCCTGCCGATTTCGAGATCTTTCTCGAGTCCTGGCCGGCCAGCTATCCCATTCTTGTCGTCGATGTCTATAATCCGCCGGACCAGCCCGGCCCGCCGCGTGTTCTGCCGACCACCCACCTGATCGACACAAGCGGGGCCCTGGTCGAGACCTGGCTGGGGCCGGTGACCGCGGACATGATCACAGCAAGGATCGAAGAGGTAGTCCATGAGCGGCACTGAAGTTCGCAAATGGCTGATCTCGGGTCGCGTCCAGGGCGTGTTCTTCCGCCAGTCGACCCGTCGTCAGGCCGAGTCTCTGGGCCTGTCTGGACATGCCCTCAACCTGCCCGACGGGCGGGTGGAGGTTGTTGCCCATGGTTCCGACACCGCGCTCGATGCGCTCGAACGCTGGCTCCAGCGCGGGCCTGCGGCGGCGCGTGTGGACGCGGTCGAGTCCGTCGAGCCACCGGCATCGGTGCCTGCGGGGTTCATAACCGGCTGAGGCTTTTTCAACCCGCACAACGAAACCGGCCGGCACAGGGGCCGGCCGCTCGCACTTCATTTGAAGTCAGCGGCTCAGCGCTCGATCGTTGCGAAGGGCCTGCGCGGACCGTCTGCCTGGCCGGCAATGCTGAAGCCGCGACTGCGCGTTTCCAGCACCGCCATGCGGCCCTGGTCGAGCAACTGCACTTCGCGCACCTCGAACGGCGCCGACAGGCCTGATTCAAGTACCAGCTCGGCGGGCACTTCCAGGCGCAGGCTGCCCTGGCCGGGCTCGAGTACGGCGGCAGTCTGTGCCATCGCCAGCGGTCGCAGCGAGCCGTCTGAGGCGCTTCCCCAGACCTGTCCTGAGATCTGGTAGCGACCGGCCGCGGCCACTTCCACGCCCAGATCGACCGCCAGACCAGCCTGTTGGCGGCTGTCGATGCGATCGGACAGTCGTGCGGTCGGCGCGGCGATGTTGACGGCAACCTTCAAATCGCGCCGCACCAGGGTGTCGCCTTGACGCCCCTGCAGATAAGCGTGGACCTCGTAGAGACCCTCGCCGGCCGCCGGCAGGCTGTGCGGCGTTGCGCCCGCGAGGCCAAAACCGTCGTCGGTCACCTCCAGGGGCCACGACTGCGCCGCGTCCGGGCTGACCAGCACGGCCTGGATCGACTCGGCCGCGAAGCGCTCCTCGCCCCTGACCAGGCTGACATCCAGCTGCATGTCGTCGCCGGCCAGGTAGTTGTGGCGGTGCGCCGACAGCTTGCCGACCCACGCGCTGTCAGGCTCGAAGACGTGGACGACCAGCGCCTGTTCGGCCGGAACGCCGGCCATCTGCAGCGTCAGTGAGTCAGGCTGCCCCTGTCGCGGCAACTGGAAGGCCAGGGTGTCGCCGGGCACGGCCATGCCCTGGGCCTGGAGGTCGGTGCCATCGAGCACCTCAATGCCACCGGCCTCGGGCGAGGACGGCAGCGTGCGGCCGTTGATGCTGACGCGCAGGCGGTCGGCGTCGAGCAGCAGGCCGGTACCGGCATGCAGGGCCGAGACGCGCACGATGGCGCCGGCCGCGCTCAGCGGCAGTTTCAGGCCCCGCTCGAGGCTGCTGCCGGTGGCGTCGACCCAGTACTCGCGGCTTGTCATGGCCGGTCCCGAGGGCGCCGGGGCGCTGCGATCGATCGTCAGCGGCCAGGCGTAGCTGACCGGTTCGGATTCAACATGCCGACTCGGCAAAACCGCCTGGGCGGTGGCGGGCAGATTCTCGATTCGGAGGTCGTTGCTGCCCGGCGGTGCCCATTTGGCGGGTCCGGCAGCGGTAGCGGTTCCTGCGGCCAGCGCAAGGGCCGGCAGGAGGGCGTGAATGATGGTGTGATTGTTCATATCGGCTCTCCCTGGATTCACAGATCGTTGCGCAGGATGGTGTCGAGACCGAAGCAGTCCCGGCGGCTCTGGTGGTGCGAGAGGACGCGGCTTCTGCTGGTGCGCCAGGTATCGTAGAACCACAGCGAGCCGGCACCGTTTTGGCTGGAGCATTCCAGAAATCCATCCGAGCAGTTGTCGAGCCAGTTCTGCGTGATCTCCAGGCCAATCTGGTAGTGATAGCCGCCGCAGTAGGCGTTGGAGCTCCAGAAGCCCGAGACCACGTCGGTGCCGACCACGTTCCAGAAGCCCACCGGCAGCGAGGGCCGGCCGGCTGTGCCGTAGAGCCAGTTGGCGTTGTAGCTCTGCATCCAGCTTTGCTGCTGCATGCGCACCGCGTCGGACTGGTAGCCGAGCAGCCAGCCAAGCGAGGCCTCGAAAACGTTGCCCTGCATGACCGCGTCGGCCAGCGGCGTGCCCAGGCTCGAGGGCGCGATGGCGTCAACCCAGCGAATGGCGTTGATGATTGCCGGATAGCGGCTGTCCCAGGTCGGATTCGACAGGATCCAGCGCATCACGTTGCCGCCGTTGGAATGCGTGATCACCACCAGGTCGTCGATGCCGCGGCTGGTGATGAAACTGTGGAGCTGGCCGGCCAGGCAGCCGGCAGCCCCCGATGTCCACATGTATTCTTCGAACTGACAGTTGACGACCACGTAGTTCGAGCTGTTGGGCAGGCCCTGTCTGACCGAGTTGACCATGTCGCTGGTCCAGTAGTCGTTGAAGGCGTCGGTTTGGTTGCCAGTGCCGTGCACGAAGGCCACCCCGGTTGCGCTCCATACGGTACCGAATGCCGTCAGCGCAAACAGCGCCACGACGATTCGCATCATTCGGATCATGCTGGATCTCCTCTCTATGAATTGTGGTTTCAGTCCCCGCAGCGGACTATAGCGCAAGCATGTGATGCGATTCAAATCGCCGGGGCGGCAATGAGAGGGCCAGCGCGGGGCGGAATCTGGAAATCAGAAAAGGCTGGCCTGGAATACGGGCCGGAAGCTGCGGCGGTGGGCGGGGCAGGGGCCGTGGGTCTCGAGCGCGGCCAGATGGGCTGCCGTGGGGTAGCCCTTGTGGCGATCGAAACCGTAGTGTGGCCAGCGCTCATGCAGCTTGAGCATCAGGGCGTCGCGGTGAACCTTGGCCAGGATGCTGGCCGCGGAAATGCTCCGGTCGAGCGCATCGCCCCCGATCACCGTCTGAGCCGGCCAGGGCAGGTCGGGCGAGCGGTTGCCGTCGATCCTGACCAGCACCGGCTCCAGGGCAAGGGCATCGAGCGCGCCCCGCATCGCCTGAAAGGTGGCCTGGAGAATGTTGATGCGATCGATATCGGCCGGCTCGACCACGGCCACGCCCCACGCGATGGCGCGCTCGCGAATGGCTTCGGCCAGCGCTTCGCGACGCCGGGCCGAAAGCCTCTTCGAGTCTGCAAGCCCGGCGATCGGGCGCTGGCGATCGAGCACCACGGCGGCGGCGACAACCGGCCCGGCCAGGGGGCCGCGCCCGGCCTCATCGACGCCGGCGACCGGCCCGCTGCACGGGTCAGTGATCGCCATGGTCAATCAGCTCCAGCAGGCGGTGGGCGACATTTTCGCTGGCGCCGGCGGCAAGTTCCTGTCGACAGTCCGCGGCGGCCTGCTGATAGGTCTGCAGCCGCGTCGGGTCGTCAATCCAGGCCAGCGCTTCGCGGCCCAGGGCTTCAGGGCGCGCGTGCTTCTGAACAAACTCCGGCACCAGGGCACGTCCCTGCACGATATTGGGCAGGGCGATGAACTGCGAGCGCACCAGCTTCAGGCCCCGCAGCAGCCAGTAGGTGGCCGGCGCCAGGCGGTAGTAGACGACCAGCGGGCATTCCAGCAGAAAGGCCTCGAGCGTGGCCGTCCCCGAAGCGCTGATGGCCGCGTCGGCCTCGGCAAGGCCTGCGCGCGTGCGGGCGCAGATCACGCGTACACCGGCGTCTTCGAGCGCCTGGCCGGCCAGCTTGCCAACCAGCTCTCGATGGGCCTGGCGGGCCAGCAGCATGGTCAGCTCCAGCTCCGGTCGCTGCTGTCTGAGCCAGCGCGCCGTCTGCCCCAGCAAGGCGGCGTGGCGCTCGATTTCGCCGCGGCGGCTGCCGGGGAGAAGGGCAAGCTGCGGCGCCCGGTTGCTTTCGTCTTGCCGGCGCCGCTCGAGCAGCTCCGGCGAGGCGGCAATCTCGTCGGCCAGCGGGTGACCGACGAAATGGCTGGCCAGCCCGTGGGCGCGAAACAGGGCAGGCTCAAAGGGGAACAGCGTCAGCAGCAGGTCGGTGGCGCGTGCAACCGAGGCGGCCCGGCCCGGACGCCAGGCCCACACGGTGGGGGCCACGTACTGCACCGTGCGCTGGCCGCGGCGCCTGAGCTGACGGGCCAGACCCAGATTGAAGTCCGGCGCATCGATGCCGACGAAGGCATCCGGCTGCCACGCCATGATCCGGCGCATGAGATCGCGCCGGAGGCGATGCAGCCGCGGCAGGTGGCGCACCACCTCGGTCAGGCCCATGACGTTGAGTTCGTCGAGATCGAACCAGGCTTCGACACCGGCTGAACGCATGCCTTTTCCGGCCACGCCGGCCAGCTCGATGTCCGGTCGCCGCCGGCGCAGGTGCTTGGCCAGGCTGGCCCCGAGGGCGTCTCCGGATGCCTCGCCGGCAACCAGCACAATCCGGGGCGGGCGATCGCTCATGCCTTCGGCTTCAGCGCAGCAGGCCGCGCTGGCTGCTTTCGATCGATTCGATCATCAGCTCCAGCTCCGGCTGCTCGCCTGCGCGCGAGCGCAATTCGGCAATCGCTTCGGCGCGCGGCAGGCCCTTGCGGTAAATCAGTCGATAGGCCTCGCGAATATTGCGGATCTGGGTGCTGTCGTATCCGCGGCGCTTGAGCCCCTCGGCATTGATGCCGCGCGGTCGCGGTGGCTGGCCTGAAACCATGACGTAGGCCGGGACGTCCTGGCCTACGCCGCCGTACATGCCGAGAAAGGCGTGGGCGCCAATGCGGCAGAACTGGTGCGCGCCGGAATAGCCGGCGAAGGTGACCCAGTCGCCGACGATGACGTGACCGGCCAGGGTTGCGCCGTTGGCGAAGACGGTATGCGAGCCGACCTGGCAGTCGTGGGCGACGTGGCAGTAGGCCATCAGCCAGTTGTCGTCGCCGATGCGGGTCACCCCGACGTCATCGCTGGTGCCACGGTTGATGGTGACGTATTCGCGGATGGTGTTGTCGCGGCCGATTTCCACGGCGGTGTCTTCGCCGTCGTACTTCTTGTCCTGGGGGGCTTCGCCGATGGATGCGAACTGATAGATGCGGCAGTTCTCGCCGATGGTCGTGCGGCCATTGATGACTGCATGTGGCCCGATCCAGCAGTTGTCGCCGATGACGACCTGCTCACCGATCACGCTGTAGGCGCCGACCGAGACATTGTCGCCTATGCGAGCCCCGTCCTCGATGATGGCGGTGCGGTGAATCATGGCGCCGGATCGGGGCGTGCCGCGCACAGCAGCTCCGCGCTGGCGACCGGCTTGTCGTCGACCAGCGTGGTGGCCTGGTAGAGGCCCATGTCGCGCATCAGCCGTTTCTGGGTGACTTCGAAGATGAGCTGATCGCCGGGCACCACGACCCGGTTGAAACGCGCCTTGTCGATCTTGACCAGATAGTAGAGCCGGTTGTCACCGCCAGTAGCTTCGCGGGCAAGATGCGCCAGGCAGCCGGCCGCCTGGGCCATGGCCTCGAGCAGCAGCACGCCGGGCATCACGGGATGGCCCGGAAAGTGCCCCTGAAAGAAGGGCTCGTTGATGGTGACGTTCTTCAGCGCCCGGATGCTCGGCGGATTATCGAGCGCGTACTCGAGCACCCGGTCGACCAACAGGAAGGGGTAGCGGTGGGGCAACAGCTCGAGAATCTTCTCGATGTCTACCTGCGTTGTGTCATTCATTGTCTTGTTGCTTGCCAGTTTTCATTAGTTGGTGTTCAGCGTTGGTTTGGTGTTCAGGATTGGCTTCGTTCCAGCCGGCGCAGACGACGGGCCCAGTCGTCGAGCTGCCCGAGCCGGACGAGAATGCGTTTCCAGCGTGCATGGGCGCGCGCGGGGATGCCCGAGCCGTATTCGCCCGGCTCGCTGATCGAATCCAGTACCGTGCTCATCGCGGTGATGACCACCTTGTCGCAGATGGTCAGATGGCCGCCGATGCCGCAGGCACCGGCAATCATGCAATAACTGCCGATGCGCGTGGAGCCGGCGATGCCCACGCAGCCGGCAATGGCCGTGTGCGCCCCGACGCGAACATTGTGGGCGATCTGCACCTGGTTATCCAGGCGAACGTCCTCGGCCAGTATGGTGTCCTCGATCGCCCCGCGGTCGATGGTGGTGTTGGCGCCGATCTCACAGTCGTCGCCAATGCGCACCGCGCCCATCTGCGGCACCTTGATCCAGCGGCCGGCGTCCATTGCCAGGCCAAAGCCGTCGGCGCCGATGACCGCGCCTGGATGAACCAGCACTCGTTCGCCCAGCCGGCACTGCGGGCCGATACAGACCCGGGCGACCAGGCGCGAGTCGTCGCCGATGACAACATCTTCGGCAATGGTACAGCCCGGGCCAATCGTCACGTTGCGACCGATCCGGGCGCGCGCCCCGATGCTCACGTGCGCACCGATACTGGCCGATGCGGCAATTTGCGCGTCGTCGGCAACTGCCGCGGAGGGATGGATGCCGGGTTCGGCTGCCGGCTGGGGGTGCAGCAGTGCGGCAACCCGGGCCCAGCTTGCATAGGGATTGCGGCTGATCAGTGCATTGCCCGACCAGCGATCAGCCAGGTTTTCGCCGATGATGACCGCGCCGGCGCGGCATTCGGCCAGGTCGCCGGCATAGGCCGGATTGGCCAGAAAGCTGACGTCGCCGGGGCCGGCTGAAGCCAGCGTGGCCAGCGCGCCGACCCGGTGATCCGGATCACCGCGAAGGGTCAGGTCGAAACGGTCGGCCAGCGCCTTGAGCGTGGTGTTGTGCATGCGTGATGTCGGTGTCGCTACTGGGCGGGCGGTTGGCCGCCGGATTGCTGGTTGCGAAAGTCTTCCTCGAGCCACCGCAGAACGCGGTCGGTCACGTCGATCCGGTCTGAAGCCCAGGCCACGGGGCTGGTCAGTATCAGATCGTAATCGCCTGCCTCGGCAATCTGGTTGACGGCCACCTCGATGGTTTCTTCCAGCGCCTTCTTCTCGGCGTTGGTTCTGAAGCGCAGCTCTTCGGCGAGATCCTCGCGTCGTCGATCGATGGAACGTCGCAGATTGCGGATTTCACGCTCAATCTCGAATCGCTGCTCGGCGGACAGGTCGCCGGTCTCGGCCAGGTCGGCCTCCATGCGCTCCAGCCGGGCTTCATCGGCCAGCAGCGACTCATTGCGGGGGCTGAATTCCTGATCGAGGGCCTCGCGGGCGTTGACCACCTGTGGCGCCGCGTCGAACAGGCGCTTCATGTCGACATAGCCTATGCGCAGGTCCTGGGCGGCAACAGACGAACACAACAGCAGCAGGCCCAGCGCGAGCCATCGCGCCCGGCCTGGCCGGTGTCGTGTGCTCCTGTTGGCCGCCATCAGCCGGTTCATGCCTGCGGTCGCAGGTCAGAAGGTCTGGCCGAAGGAGAACTGGATGATCTGGGTTTCATCACCTTCGCGCTCTTTGAGTGGTGTCGCCACGTTGATGATAATCGGGCCGACCGGTGCTTGCCAGGTCAGCGACAGGCCGGTGGAGGCGCGCAGCAGGTCGGTCTCGAAGCTGTCGAAGTCGCGGTAGACGTTACCCACGTCGACAAACCAGGCCAGGCGCGTGCCGCTCGACTCGATATTGGGCAGCGGGAACGCCAGCTCCAGGCCGCCGATGACCTTGAAGTCGCCGCCGACCGATCGGCAGAACGAGTCCTTGGGCCCCAGCGAGTTGTCGTCGAAGCCGCGGATGTCGGACACCCCGCCGCCGTAGAAGTGCTCGTAGAAGGGCAGCCCGGTGTCGTAGGTCACGACCTCGTCGAGCTGACAGCTCAGGCTGCGGCCCTCGGCCAGTTCGGGCTCGATGGGCTCGATGCCGAGCTTCCGGTCGTAGTTGTCGTAGGAGTCACCGTAGGCGATGTCACCCCTGACGCTGAAAGCCATGCCCTTGCTTCCGATCGGCCAGTATTTGCGGAAGCGGTAATTGACCCGGAAGAATTCGCGGGTGCTGCCGGGCAGGGCCACTTCGGCGCCGAAACGGTGCAGCGAGCCGACGGTCGGGTTGAGGTAGTGATTGCGGCTGTCGCGCGACCAGGTGCCGTCGATCCGGTAGGTCTCGACCTGTCGCTCGCTTGCGCTGAGAAAGCCGTCGCCGTCGGTATCCAGGGTGATCGCCAGCGGCCGATCCGCGCACACGCCACGCACGTAGTTGTCCGGATCATCCGGATCGAGCCCCGGCTCGGCCAGGCAGGCGCCCCTGAGGAAGTTCAGATCGATTCTCTGGGCGCCCAGCCCGAACCGGAGATAGTCGACTTCCGAGAGCGGAAATCCGAAGTTGACGCCGCCGGCCGCCTGGCTGGTGGAATAGGTCGAGATATTGGCATCACGGCGCTCATATTCGGTGTAGCGCGCGTAGAAGCCGCGCGAGACCCCGCTGTCGGTGTAGTAGGGGTTGGTGTAGTTGACCGAGGCCTGGGTGTAAATGTCACTGTGGCTGACGGCAAACCCGACGCGCCGCCCCGAGCCCAGGAAGTTGGCCTGCTGGACCGAGACCGAGGCGATCAGCCCCTGAATCTGCGAGTAGCCGAAGCCGATCTGGAAGCTGCCCGAGGGCTGCTCCTCGACGCTGATGATGATGTCGACCTGGTCGTCGGTACCCTCGACCGCCGGTGTTTCGACGTTGACGTTGTCAAGATAGCCGAGCTGCTGAAGCCGCAGCTTGGAGCGGTCGATGGCCGCCTGCGAGAACCAGGCGCCCTCGAACTGACGCATTTCGCGACGCATGACCTCGTCCTTGGTCTTGGTGTTGCCGCGGAACTCGACCTGGCGCACGTAGACGCGCTTGCCCGGGTCGACGAAGAAGTTGAGTTCGGTCTCCAGGGTATCCCGATCGATGCGCGGCACCGGATTGACGTTGGCGAAGGCGTAGCCGATGTTCGACAGCACGGCGGTGATGTTCTCGACGCTCTGTTCGACGCGCTTGCGTGAGAAGGTGTCGCCTTCCTCGACCATGATCAGGCGCCGCAGCGTTTCTTCTCCGAGGATCAGTTCGCCGGTCAGGAGCACGTCGCTGACGGTGTAGATCTCGCCTTCGCGGATGTTGGCGGTCACGAAGATATCGCGCTTGTTCTGGCTGATCGAGACCTGGGTGGACTCGATTGAAAAATCGAGATACCCGCGATCGAGATAGTAGGAACGCAGCGTTTCCAGATCGCCCGACAGTTTCTCGCGCGTGTACTTGTCAGCGCCGCGCCAGAAGAACAGGCCACGCTTGCTGTCGGACTCGAAGTCGTCGCGCAGCTCTTCTTCGCTGAAGGCCTTGTTGCCGACGATGTTGATGTGGCGAATGCGGGCCTGTTCACCTTCCTCGACAACGATGCTGAGGTTGACGCGATTGCGCGACAGCTCGCCCACGTTGGTGTCCACATTCACGCCGTAGTAGCCGCGGCTGTAGTACTGGTGGATCATTTCCTGGCGCACCCGGTCGAGTTCGAGCTGATTGAAGATCTCGCCCTCGGCGATACCGATGTTGGCCAGCGCCGGCATCAGATCCTCGGTCTTGATCTGCTTGTTTCCGGCGATGCTGATGGCCGAGATGGCGGGTCGTTCCTCTACGGTAATGACCAGAACATCGCCTTCGCGCGAGAGGCTGACGTCGTCGAAAAAGCCCGTTCGCCACAGGTCGCGGATGGTGCTGCGCGCCAGTGACGGCGTCATGGTGTCGCCAACTTCGAGCGGCACGTAACTGAAGATACTGCCTTCGGACAGCCTCTGCAGCCCGTCAACACGAATGTCGCTGATGCGGAAAGTCTCGGCCGATGCGAGGCCGGTGGCGGCAAGCAGCATCAGCAGCAGGCAGATTCGTTTCATGTCGGATGCGTTCCGGTTCATTGTTTCAGCATGACCCGTCATCGGGCGTGCTGCAGTTTAGGAAAAAAGGCGTAACAGATCGTTAAATATTGCCAGGCTCATCAGTCCGACGACCATCAGGATGCCGAGATACTGGCCCACGATCTGGGTTTTTTCGGACACGGGAGACCCCTTGACCAGCTCCACAAGGTAATACATCAGGTGGCCACCATCCAGTACCGGAATCGGCAGCAGGTTGATGATGGCCAGCGACAGGCTGATCAGCCCCAGAAAAAACAGAAACCTCGAAAACCCCAGCAGGGCCGAGGAGTGCGCCATCTGCGCGATCGTGATCGGGCCCGACAGGTTGCTCAGGCTGGCGCTGCCGGTGATCATCCGGCCGAGCATGCCGAAGGTCGCCGCGGTCAGGCGGCCGGTTTCGGCAAAGGCCTGCCCGACGGCCTCGACCGGGCCGTGGCGCAGGATAGTGAAAGCCCGCTCGATGTCCTTGCGCGTGGCCTCATCGGGCGGCGGCGACTGAATCCCGATCACCGGGCGGCCGTCGCGCACCTCAGGCGTCAGCGCCAGTTCGATCCGGTGCCCGTGGCGTTCGATCTGCAAGTTCAGCTCGCGGGTGCCTTCCCCGGTCTCGAGGCCGTGGGCTGGAATCAGACTGGCCACGTCGCGCCAGCCCTCGACCGGCTCGCCGGCCACGCTCACGATGCGGTCACCGGCCACCAGGCCGGCGCGGTCGGCCGGGCTGCCGGGGCTGACCTCGCCGATCACCGGCGGCAGGTCCGGCTGCCAGGGGCTCAGACCGGTGGCCTCGAGCGTGCGTGACTCGTCGAAATCGGCCGGCAGGCGCTCCAGCGGCAGCACAACCGTCCGGCGCCTTCCGTCTGGTTGCTCGGCGATGACGGTGACGGCCTTGCCGTCGAGCGCACGCGGCATCAGCTCAAGCAGGACGTGCGTCCAGGTTTCGGTTGCCTCGCCATCGACCTGTACGATCAGATCCTCGCGCTCGAGCCCGGCTTCGGCGGCGATGCCGGTGGTTTCTCCGACCACCGGACGCGTCTCGGGGATACCGACGACGAACATCAGCCAGAAAGCGGCAATGGCGAAGATGAAGTTGAACACCGGCCCGGCTGCGACAATGGCCATGCGCTGGCCCAGCGGCTTGCGATTGAAGGCTTGGTCGCGCTGAGCGTCGGCCACCGGCGCCTCGCGCTCGTCAAGCATGCGTACATAGCCGCCCAGCGGGATGGCCGCGATGCGGTATTCGGTTCCATCCCGACCGACGCGTGACCACAGCGCCGGGCCGAACCCGACCGAGAATTGCAGCACGCGTACGCCGGCGCGCCGGGCCACCCAGAAGTGGCCGAACTCGTGAAAGGTGACCAGCAGCCCGAGGGCGACCGCCAGCCAGAGAATGGGTCCGAGAATATCGAGCATGTCCGGGTTGTTTATCCGCGCCGGCTTGCCGGCTGTCGCAGGGTTTGGTCAGTCAGGCCGCACATTGTACCGGCTGGGACGCCAGGCGCGAGCGGGGCGGGTGTGCCGGCGTGCCTCGATGCGTCGGGCCGGGCAATCCGCCGGTGGTCAGCTCAGATCAACGGCGTGCCCGAAGCGTTGAGCACGGCCAGGGCGAAGAAAGGCACGGCTGCGGCCATGCTGTCGAAGCGGTCGAGTATGCCGCCGTGGCCGGGCAGCAGCGCAGAGGTGTCCTTCAGGCCGCGCTGGCGCTTGAGCAGGCTGATGTAGAGATCGCCGCCGATCGAGATCATCGCGACGCCGAATGCCAGGGCCGCCAGGGCATACGGTTCGAAAGGATTGAACGGAAACAGTGCGCCGGCAATCGGGGTCAGGATGGCCGCGCCCAGCAGGCCGCCGAGCGCACCGGCGCGCGTCTTGCCGGGGCTGATGGTCGGTGCCAGTCTGGCACCGCCAAAATGCCTTCCGCTGAAATAGGCGCCGGTGTCGGCCGCGGCGATGTTGACCAGCAACAGAAATACCAGCCAGGGCGAGCGTGCCTGCAGCAGGCTCAGCCCCAGCCAGGCGGCGAGAAGAATGCAGCCGAGCAGGAGCAGCTTGAGGGTGATGACTGGCGCCGTGTCCGAACGCCCCAGGCCGGGGCGCGACAGCCAGGCGAAATTGAACAGCCACAGCAGGCAGGCAATCGACAGCAGCAAGCCGGGCGCGGCCGCCAGGACGTGGATGATGACCGCAAGGCCGACAAGGCCCAGACCGTAAAGCCAGCGAAACGCCTGCCGGTCCACGCCCGCCAGACGGGCAGCTTCCCAGCCGCCGAGCAGCGGCACGACGGCGCCTGCCAGCAAGGCAAAACCGGTTGCGGGCAGCATGAAGATACCCAGCAGGGCGATGGTGGTGATGGCCAGCGCTGTGACAACCCGCAGTCTAAGCACTCTTCACCTGATGCAGTCCGCCGAAACGGCGGTCACGGCGGGCGAAGTCGGCCAGGGCAGCCTGGAAATGCTCTTCTCCGAAGTCCGGCCACAGGGCATCGGTGAAATAGAGCTCGGTGTAGGCGAGCTGCCACAGCAGAAAGTTCGACAGGCGGCGCTCGCCGCCGGTGCGGATGAAAAGATCCGGGGGTGGCGCTGCTGCCGGCGCGAGCATGGACTCGAAGCGCTGTGCATCAATCGATTCCGGCCGCAGGCGGCCGGCGACGGCCTGCTCGGCCAGCGAGCGGGCGGCCTGTGCGATATCGGCGCGACCGCCGTAGTTGACGGCCACGTTCAACTGCAGCGCGCCGTTGCCGGCGGTGCGTTTCTCGGCCTGCTGCATGCCTTCCCGCAAGGTGCGGCTGAAGGCTGATCGATCGCCGATGAAACGCAGTCTTACGCCGTGCTCGTCGAGCTCGCGCACTTCCCGGTTGAGCGCGCGAAGAAACAGATCCAGCAGATTCTTGACTTCCGATCCGGGCCGCCGCCAGTTCTCGCTGGAAAAGGCGTAGACGGTCAGCATCGGAACCCGGTGGGTCAGAGCGGCGCGAATGGTGCGCTTGAGCGCGTGCGAGCCGGCCTCGTGGCCGGCCGAACGGGGTTGGCCCTGGCGCGATGCCCAGCGGCCGTTGCCGTCCATGATGATGGCGACATGAGCTGGAGTGGGGGTAGGGTCGGACAAGATGCGCCTCAGATTTCCATCATCTCCCGCTCCTTCACCGCGACCGCCTCGTCGACCTGGGCGACGTACTTGTCGGTCAGCTCCTGAACCTGTGCCTCGCCGCGCCGGACGTCGTCTTCGCTCAGCTCCTTTTCCTTCTGGTATTCCTTGAGCTGATGGTTGGCGTCGCGGCGAATGTTGCGAATCGCAATCTTGGCCTGCTCGCCTTCGCCATGCACCACCCGGGCCAGTTCGGCGCGACGCTCTTCGTTGAGTGCCGGCAGGGGAACCCGGATATTGTTGCCGGCCGTGACCGGGTTGAGCCCCAGATCGGAAGTCATTATGGCCTTCTCGATCGTCGGAACCATGGATTTGTCGAACGGCACGACGCTGAGCGTGCGCGCATCCTCGATGCTGATGTTGGCCGCCTGGTTGAGCGGCACTTCAGCGCCGTAATAATCCACCATGATGTGTTCGAGCAGGCTGGGATGAGCCCGGCCGGTGCGAATCTTGGTCAGTTCATTGTGCAGCGCGGCAACGCTTTTCTGCATGCGCGCGTCGGCATCCTTCCTGATTTCGTTGAGCATTCCTGATCTCCTCGATTGAACCCTCGCCGGCATGTTGCGCGCCGATTGTAAGTGGTCAGCGATCCCGCATGCAGCCCGTGCATGGATCAGCTCACCAGGGTGCCCACTTCCTCGCCGCTGATGACCCGGCCCAGCTCGCCGGGGCGATTGGTATTGACGATGCGAATCGGCATCGACTGATCGCGGCACAGCACGATGGCGTTGGTGTCCATGACCTGAAGCTTGCGCTCGATGACCTCATCGTAGCTGATGCGGCTGTAGCGGGTGGCCGTGCTGTCGGTCGCCGGGTCGGCCGAATAGATGCCGTCGACCTTGGTGGCCTTGATCATCACCTCGGCGCCGACCTCGATCGCGCGCAGGCTCGCCGCCGTATCGGTGGTAAAGAAGGGGTTGCCTGTGCCGGCGGCGAAAATGACCACGCGGTTCTTCTCCAGATGGCGCACGGCGCGCCGGCGAATGTAATCCTCGCAGACGTCGCGCACCGACACCGCCGACATCACGCGCGTGGTCACGTCGGCTTTTTCCAGGGCGTCCTGAAGGGCCAGCGCGTTCATCACGGTAGCCAGCATGCCCATGTGATCGCCGGTGATGCGGTCGATTCCGGAGGCCGCCAGGCCCTTGCCGCGAAAGATGTTGCCGCCGCCGATGACGATGCCGATCTGGACACCGGTGGCGACGACCTCGGCCACCTCGCGCGCGATGCGCGAGGAAACCTTGGGATCGATGCCGTAATCGAGCTCGCCGAGCAGGGCTTCGCCGCTGAGCTTGAGCAGAACCCGGCGATAGTGGGTGGTCTCATTCATGTTCAGCAGCTTCTCCTTGTCAGGTGTTTCTCTCGGTCAGAATGGTCGCTCGATCCGCCCGGTCGCCGGGCTGGCGTTGCCGCTCGGCCCGAGCCGGCGGACGAACCGGGGCGGTCCGTCCGCTCGGATACCACGGGTTTTCAGCCGCCCTTGGCCTGCTCCATGACTTCGGCGGCAAAGTCGGCTTCTTCCTTCTCGATGCCCTCACCCACCTCCAGGCGAACGAAGCCCTTGACCGAGGCGCCCTTGCTCTTGAGTAGCTTGGCCACGGTCTGGTCGCTGTCCTTGACGAAGGGCTGACCGGTCAGGGTCAGTTCGGCCAGGCGCTTGTTGAGGCGACCGCTGACCATCTTTTCAATGATCTCCGGCGGCTTGCCGCTGTCTGCAGCCTGCGCGACCAGAAACTGCTTTTCGCTCTCGATGACCTCTGAAGGCACATCGGCGACGTCGCGGTAGGCCGGATCGAGCGCGGCAATGTGCATGGCCAGATCCCGGGCCAGTTCTTCGTCGCCGCCTTCGAGCGCCACCAGCACGCCAATGCGGCCGCCGTGGATGTAGCCGGCCATCGTGCCGCCGTCGGCCGACAGCTTCGCCATGCGGCGAACCTGAATCTTCTCGCCCAGCTTGGCGACGAGCTGCTTGGCTGCCTCGGCCACACTCTGGCCGTCTTCGGTGGCGGCTTCGTTGAGCGCCTCGGCGCTGTCGACCGTCAGGGCCAGGCCGGCGACCTGTTCGGTAAAGCGGCGGAAGTTGTCGTCCTTGGCCACGAAGTCGGTTTCGCAGTTGATCTCGACCAGAACGGCCTGATCGCCGGACTCGGCCATCACAACCGCGCCTTCGGCGGCCACGCGGTCGGACTTCTTGTCGGCCTTGGCCAGGCCGCTCTTGCGCAACTGCTCGATGGCGGCGTCCATGTCGCCGTTGGTGGCGACCAGGGCCTTCTTGCACTCCATCATGCCGGCGCCAGTGCGCTCACGCAGCTCCTTGACTTGTGATGCGGAAATACTCATTGCTTTTTCAAAACTCCTTGCAAATCGGGTTCGATCAGGACTCGCTGTCTTTGTCGTCAGCCTTGGCCGCGGTCTTCTTGGTCACCTTCTTCTTGGCGGCCTTCTTCTTGCTGGTTTTCTTTGCGGCGGTCCCGGGCTTGTCGTCTGTCGCCTCGGCGGCTTTCTTGTCGTCGGCCTTTGCCGCATCGTCGGTCTTTGTTTCGGCAGCAGGCGCTGGTTCGGCACTCTTTTCAGGTTCGGCGCTGTCTGCTGTCTTCGCGCTGGCAGCTTCGTCCTCAACCGCTTGTTCGGATTGAGCGGCAGGGGCTTCCTGCGCAACTGCCGTCGCGGCTGCCTTGGTAGCCGCCTTCTTCCTTGCGGTTTTCTTCGTCGCTTTCTTCCGGGCCGGTTCGGGGGTCTGGATCGGGTTGCCTTCGGCGTCGAGTTCGACGAACTCGTCAACGTCGCCTTCGCCTGGCTGCGGAACCGAGGCGCGGCCTTCCAGGATGGCGTCGGCTGCCAGCTGCGTGTACAGGCGGATGGCGCGAATGGCGTCATCATTGCCGGGGATCACGTAGTCGACCCGGTCCGGATTGTGGTTGGTGTCGACCACGGCGACCACCGGAATGCCCAGCTTGCGGGCTTCGGCAACGGCGATATCCTCGTGTCCGACGTCGATGACGAACATGGCGTCGGGCAGGCCGTTCATGTCCTTGATGCCGCCCAGGCTGCGCTCCAGCCGATCACGCTCGCGCGTGAGCTCGAGCACTTCTTTCTTGACCAGCTTTTCGAAGGTGCCGTCGGTTTCCATCGCCTCGAGCTCCTTGAGGCGATTGATCGAGCCGCGCACGGTGCGGAAGTTGGTCAGCATGCCGCCGAGCCAGCGGTGCGAGACATAGGGCATGCCGCAGCGCTGCGCCTCTTCGGCAATGGCCGTGCTGGCCGCGCGCTTGGTGCCCACGAACAGGACGCTGCCGCGACGGGCAGCGAGCCCGCTGAGATAGTTCAAGGCATCCTTGAGCAGCGGCAGCGATTCTTCCAGATTGATGATGTGGATCTTGCCGCGGGCACCGAAGATGTAAGGGGCCATCTTCGGGTTCCAGTAACGGGTCTGGTGACCGAAATGAACGCCAGCTTCGAGCATCTGGCGCATGGTGACGTCAGGCATGTCAGTACTCCATTTTTCATGGACAAGACGGCCGCCCGCAATAATCCTTCGGGTCAGTCGGGTACAACGCGAATTGTCCGGGGTTTGGGCCTCCGCTGATCCCATGCGGCGATCCTCGGCCCGAGGGCCGGGACAACCCCGTCGCATGTGTCGACCAGCGTGTGTATTTTGCTTCTTCACCCGGCCTGATTGCCGGGCAAATCCAGCCAATTATACAGGAGCGCGCCCTGAATACGCAAGCGCAGGTTGCGCCGCACCTGCGCGTGGTTCTGATCTCGCCCGGCGGCGGTGTAATATGCCGGGATAAAAAATCCGTTTGCCCGAACAGAAAATCGCAACGACCAGGGAGGCAGCATGCAGGATGCAGTTCAGTCAGGCGATGAATCGAGCGCCGGCAGCGCCGGTGGGCAGCAAGCCGCGGCTGCGCAGGGCAGTGGGTCTTCGCCGGTCACCATCGAGGTCGAGCCCGGCGAGGTCAGCGGTATCGAGATCAATCCGGCGGCGGAAGCGGCTTCGACCGTCGATGCTCCCGCCTGGCTGCCGGCACAGCTCGAGGGGGTCTGGGAGTTTCTGGCAACCTATCCGCCGGTGCTGGCCCTGGCGATTGCGCTGGTGGGTATCATGCTCGCCGTTGCGGGGCGCTGGTTCGTCCTGTTCTGGGGGCGCAAGCTGACCTCGCGCACGCGCAGCGCGCTGGACGAACAACTGCTCAGAATCGGTGCCAACGCGGCCGCGATGATTCTGGCCTACCTGGCCATCGTGCTGGCCATCCAGGTGCTGGGTCTGGGCCGGATGACCGAGCTGATCCTGACCCGCATCGCCCTGACCCTGCTGGTGCTGCGCCTGATCGTGTTGGCGCTCAAGGCCGGGCATGTCGGCCTGGAGATCGTGGGGCGGTTGGGCAAGCGCTTCGCCATCGTCGAAGCGCGCACCATGCCGCTGTTCGACCTGATCATGACGGTGCTGGTCATTGGTGCTGGCGCCTACGCGCTGTTGCTGGTGTGGAACATCAACCCGGCCGCCTGGCTGGCGTCAGCCGGGGTGCTTGGCATTGCCGTGGGCTTTGCCGCCCGCGACACCCTGGCCAACCTGTTCGCAGGATTTTTCATCATCGCCGATGCGCCCTACAAGCTGGGCGACTACGTGGTGCTCGATACCGGCGAGCGCGGCGAGATCACCAAGGTCGGCATCCGCTCGACGCGCATCCTCACCCGCGACGATGTCGAGATCACCGTGCCCAACTCGATGATGGCCAACTCGCAGATCTACAACGAGTCGGGCGGCAAATGGGAGCGTTTTCGCATTCGTATCAAGGTCGGCGTGGCTTACGGGAGCGATGTCCACCAGGTCGTCGACCTGCTCAAGCGCGTGGCCGATGAGCACGAGACGGTCTGCAAGGATCCCAGCCCCCGGGTGCGCATGCGCGGCTTCGGTGATTCCAGCCTGGATTTCGAACTGCTGTGCTGGGTGCGCCGGCCGGTCGAACGCGGCCGGATCAGCCACGAGCTCAACATGGCCGTCTATGACGCGCTCAACGCGGCGGGCATCGGAATTCCCTTTCCGCAGCGCGATATCTGGGTGCGCGATGCCGGCACGCTGCGCGTCGAGGAGCGCTCCGACCAGACCGACTGACGGCCCGGCTGGCGCTCAGCTGCGGGTGAGCCGCTCGACAATTTCGTCGAGCGGGATGTCCTCGTTGTCGCCGCCGCGGCGGCGGTATTCGACAATACCCTTGTCGAGGCCGCGATCGCCGATGACGAGCTGGTGCGGAATGCCGATCAGCTCGGCGTCGGCAAACATCACGCCGGGCCGTAGCGCGCGGTCGTCGAGCAGCACGTCCAGGCCGGCCGCACTCAACTCGGCGTAAAACTTTTCCGCCTGCTCGCGCACGCGGTGCGACTTGTGGCCGTTGACCGGCAGAATGGCGACCTGAAAGGGCGCCATCGGCTCGGGCCAGATGATGCCGGCCTCGTCGTGGTTCTGCTCGATGGCGGCGGCGACGATGCGAGAGACACCAATGCCGTAACAGCCCATGGCCGGATGCACGGCGCGACCGTTTTCGTCCATCACCACGGCGTTCATCGACTCGGAATACTTGCGGCCAAGCTGGAAGATATGGCCCACCTCGATACCGCGAATGATCTCGAGCGTGCCGTCGCCTTCCGGACTGGCATCGCCGGCGACCACGTTGCGCAGGTCGGCGACCTCGGGCAGGGCGACATCGCGCTCCCAGTTGATACCAAAATAGTGCTTGCCCTCGACGTTGGCGCCGGCGGCAAAGTCGCTCATCACGGCGACCTGGCGATCGACCACGCAGGGAATCGGCAGCTCGACCGGTCCCAGGCTGCCCGGCCCGGCGCCAATGGCGGCGCGGATGTCGGCCTCGGCGGCCATTTGCAGCGGCGCGGCCACCCAGGGATGGTTTTCGGCCTTGATGGCGTTGAGCTCGTGGTCGCCGCGCACCAGCAGGGCCACGTGCTCGGCCTCGCATTCGTCGCTGGCCTCGACCACCAGGGTCTTGACGGTTTTCTCGATCGGCAGCTCGAACTGCTCGACCAGCTCCGCAATTGTCCTGGCGTCGGGTGTGTCGACCAGGTGCATGGCTTCGCCCGGCCCGGCGCGCTCGCCGGTGGCCACCGCCTCGGCCAGCTCGACGTTGGCGGCATAGCCGCCGCCGGGTACATGCGCGATGGCGTCCTCGCCGGAGTCGGCCAGAACGTGAAACTCGTGGCTGACCGCACCACCGATGGCACCGGAGTCGGCCAGCACCGGCTTGAAATTCAGCTCCAGGCGCTCGAAGATTCGCGTGTAGGTGTCGAACATCACCTGGTAGTACTCGGCCAGGCTGTCATCGCTCATGTGAAAGGAGTAACCGTCCTTCATCAGAAACTCGCGCGCGCGCATCACCCCGAAACGCGGGCGGATTTCGTCGCGAAACTTCGACTGAATCTGGTAGAAGCAGATCGGCAGTTGCTTGTACGAGCGCAGCTCCGCGCGCGCGAACTCGGTGATGACCTCCTCGTGCGTCGGCCCGAAAGCAAACTCGCGCCCGGACCGGTCGGTGATCTTGAGCAGCAGCGGGCCGAAGTCTTCCCAGCGGCCGGTCTCCTGCCACAGCTCGGCCGGCTGGACGGCCGGCATCAGCATTTCCAGCGCGCCGGCGGCGTCCATCTCCTCGCGCACCACCTGCTCGACTCTGCGCAGCACTTTCAGGCCCAGCGGCGTCCAGTCATAAATACCCGAGGTGAGCTTGCGGATCATGCCGGCGCGCAGCATCAGCTGATGGCTGGCGATCTCGGCGTCGACCGGCGCTTCGCGCCGGGTAACGAGGTGAAAGCGGGAGGTTCTCATTAATGAAACTCGATTGTGTGCTGCTTGAAGTAGACGCGGGATTCTAGCAGCCGGGCGCGCGCATTGGCAGCCGCGCGGGGCCGCGGCGCGTTCGCATGCCTGCGTTCAGTGCGCCCTTATCCTGCGGAAACCGGAAACCGGCCTCAACACCACTCGTCGATGAACTGCTGTGCTTCCTCGAGCATGCGCTGGCGCTCTTCATTGGTAACCGCCCGGCGCTGGCCGTCCTCGCCGCTGATTACCAGGTTGGCGTGCCGGTTGAGTTTCTCGAGGTTATCCCGGGCCTGAGCGCAGCGTTCGGCCACCATTTCTGGATCCGGCTCGGTCGTTTCCATTTGCGGCTGTTCGGGCGGAGAACTCGCGGGCTCGGCAGGCTGCCCGGCTTCTGCCATTGTGCCGTCATCGGCTGCCGAGTCGAGCGGCTCGCGGTTGTTGATGTCGACTTCCTCGTATTCGGCATCGTCGGGCGGGCGAGCGGTGTAGTGAATGACCCCTTCGACATCCACCCACTTGTAGATGGTCTGCTCCTGCGCTACGGCCTCCGGCTGAGCCATGAACCCGGCCAGCCCGGCTGCGAGCAGAATACCGGCGATTGCTTTGCTCATCACTTGATTCCTCGAGAAGGGGCTCACCGGGTGACTTTGCCGCAGTCGCGCAGCCAGCGCAAGTTCCGATCGGGTGCTATTCTTGTCATTCACCTGCCAGAACGTGAATTGACGAGGCATGTCAGCCGACGATCGACCCGAACAAGCCCGCGCCCGAGGCGCTTTCCTGCTGCCCAACGCGCTGACTACCGGCGCGCTCATGGCCGGCTTCTTCGCAATCGTCTCGGCGATCGGCGGCGAGCCGGTGTCGGCCTGCATCGCCATCGTCATCGCCGGCCTGCTCGACGGGCTTGACGGGCGCGTGGCGCGCCTGACCGGCACCCAGTCGGAGTTCGGCGTTCAATACGACTCGCTCTCCGACATGGTCTCGTTCGGTGTCGCACCGGCCGTGCTGGTATTTACCTGGACGCTCGACTCGCTGGGCGATCCTGGCACCGTGGCCGCCAAGGCCGGCTGGCTTGGGGCCTTCTTCTTCGCCGCCTGCGCCGCGCTTCGCCTGGCGCGTTTCAACACCCAGGCCGGCGTGGCCGACAAGCGCCATTTCCAGGGCCTGGCCAGCCCGGCCGCCGCCGGCATGCTGGTCGCCATCGTCTGGTTTTCCGACGACCGCCAGATCAATCCCGAACTGATGTCCTGGCCGCTGCTTGTGGTCACGATCCTGCTGGGCACGCTGATGGTCTCGCGGGTGCGCTATTTCAGCTTCAAGGCCGGCCCGGGCAGCGATCGCGTGCCCTTTGCCTGGATCTTCGTGCTCGTGGTGCTGCTGGTGCTGCTGGCGATCGATCTGCCGGCGGTCTTGCTGACCGTCGGCATTCTCTACGTGTTGTCCGGGCCGGTGGTCACCATCCGCGGCCGCAATCGCCAGCGCATCCGGCGGCGGCGCGAAGGAGACCGGCGGTGATGCGGTCTGCGGCCTCGCGCGAGCGCCTGGCGGCTTTGGGTATCGACGTGTGGGTGCGGCGCAGTCGCCGGACTGAAAACCAGCCCGTCGGCGACCAGGCCAGCCCGCAAGCAGGCGCAGCGAGCGCGCGCGTGCGCATGGCCTCCGGCAGCGGCGACTGGCTGCTCGTTCAGGACGCGCCCTGGGACGGGCGCCACGACGTGCTGCTCGGCGATATCCAGGCCACCATCGGCTCGGCCCGCTGCCGCTTTGGCCAGTGGGCCCGCTCCGACTCCGCCGGTGTGCCCGTCGATGAACTGAACTCCCGCGGCGTGCGGCACGTACTGGCGTTCGGCACTGCCCCGCTCGAGACGGGCGTGCATTCGGTTCCCGATCTGTCCCGACTGGCCACCAGCGCCCAAGCGCGACGCCGCCTCTGGCAGATTCTGGCCAAAGCGCTGAAAGACTGATGTCGGCCGTCCTTTCGCCGCGCGTGGATATCCGCGCCATGCTGCGCGGCGACCTCAGCGCGGTCGCACAGATCGACGAAGCCTCCTATCCCTATCCCTGGACGCGCGGCATCTTTCAGGACTGCCTGCGCGTGGGCTATCGCTGCCGCGTACTCGAGGCCGACAACGAAATCGCCGGCTACGCCATCGTTTCCCACGCCCTCGACGAGGCCCACCTGCTCAACCTCTGCATCCACCCCGAACAACGCGGCAGCGGCCTGGCCAGGCTGTTGCTGGAACACGTTATCCGCGAAGCACAGGTCAGCCGCGCCGACCGGCTGTTTCTGGAAGTGCGCCCCAGCAACAAGCCCGCCGTGGCGCTCTACCGAAGTAACGGATTTCGCACCATCGGCCGCCGCCCCGGCTACTACCCAGCCAACGAGGGCCGCGAGGACGCGATGGTGATGGTGTTGCATTTAGGTCGACAAGGCGGAAAATGACCCGGACAGGCCATGCGGCGCGATCGGGGCGCGCCACGAGGGACGCATGAACCACGACAGCCATTGGCAGCAGATCAAGTCGTTCTACTCGGCAGCGCGCGATCTGCCGCCCGACAAACGTAAGGCCTGGCTGGCGGACAACTGCGCCGACCCGGAGATCCGGCGCGAGGTCCGGGAACTGCTCGCAGCCGACCGCGAGGCCGGGGCCTGGGTACTCGACAGCCCGGCGCTCGGCCCCGCCGCGCCCCAATTACCGCCGGATCTGGAAGGACAGAGCGTCGGCCGCTTCGACATCGTCCACCGCATCGACAGCGGCGGGATGGGCGCCGTCTGGCTGGCGCGCGTGAGCGACGACGGCCGGGAAGTCGCGCTCAAGGTCATCCAGCGCGGTCTGGTCACCGATCAGGCTCTGGCCCGCTTCCTGCGCGAGCGCGAAATCCTGACCCGGCTCGACCATCCGGGCATCTGCCCGATGCTCGACAGCGGAACCACGCCCGACGGGCGGCCCTTTCTGGTCATGCCCTTTCTCGAGGGCGCGCTGCCGATTACCGAATACTGCGAGGCCAATGCGCTCGACTCGAAGGCCCGGGTGCGTCTTTTTCGGCAGGTTTGCGAGGCGGTCCAGCACGCGCACCAGAACTTGGTCGTCCACAGCGATCTCAAGCCGGGCAACGTGCTCGTCACCCGCGAGGGGCGGGTGCAGCTGGTCGACTTCGGAATTTCAAGGCTGTTGTCTCCGGGGAACGAAGAACTGACGCGACAATTCGTCGAAGGGCGGCCGGCGACCCTCGATTATGCCGCGCCCGAACAGCTTCGCCAGGAGTCGCCGGGCACGCTGTCGGACATCTATTCCCTGGGCGCCTTGCTCTATCGCCTGCTGGCCGGCAGGAAGGCCTATCACATCGAGACCACAACGGGTCCCGCAGCCGGGCCGGTGCCGCCCGAGCCGACCCGGTCGGGCGCCATGCCGCTCGATTTGTTCAATATCTGCGCTGTGGCCATGAATGCCGAACCGCAGCGGCGATACCGTTCGGCCAGCGCCATGGCCGAGGACCTCGAACGCTGGCTCGACAACCGGCCCGTCGTTGCCCGCGCGCCGAGCCTGTCCTACCGCGCCGGCAAGTTCGTTCGACGCAACTTCTGGCCGGTGGTCGTCGCGGCCACGGCGCTGGCCGGCATCGTGGCGCTGGCCGTCGTGCTGGCGGTCAACAATGCCCGCATCAACGCCCAGGCCGAGCGGATCGCGCTCGAGCGCGACCGCGCCGAGGCCACGGCGGATTTCTGGGCGCAGCTTTTCGAGCAGACCGATCCGGTCGCCAGCGCCGAGGCCGTGCCCAGCGTGGATGCACTGCTCGATCGCGCGCACGCCGAGCTGACCGCCACGGACTCGGACCTGCCGGCGAGCACGCGGGCACGCTTGCTCGGCGTGATCTCGACCAGCTACTGGAACCTGGCCGAGCAGCAGCGCGCGCGCGAGGCGGCGGAGGCGGCGGTGACCGCTGTCGAGTCGTCGTCCGCGCAACCGGGCGAGGCGGCCATGGCCTGGAAGCAGCTGGCCAACATCGCCATGGCCCTGGGCGATGCCGCAGCAGCGAGAGCGGCCGCCGACGAGGCGCTGGGCGCGATGGCCGCCGCGCCGGCCATGCCGGCAGCCGAGCGGGCGCAGATACTCGATGCGCATGCCCTGGTGCTCGAGATGGAAGGCCGACTGGAGGAAGCGGCGGCGGCGATGGAGCAGGTCATCGAGCTGCAGCAAACCCTGCCGCTTGCCGAGGTGATCGTCGACCATGCCACCGCCTGGGGCAATCTGGCGTTCATGTACTTCAACCTGGGCCGGGCCGCCGAGGCGCCCGAGAGCTGGTTCGAACGCGCCGCCGAAGGTATCGAGCGGTCGCTTGCCTTGCTCGAGCGCCGCTTCGGGCCGAATCATCCACGCGTCGGCTTCATGCGCAACGCCTCGGGCGCGCTCAATCTCGAGCGGGGCCGGCCGCAGGCTGCACTGGCCGATTTTCGCGCCGCCGCCCGCATTGCCGAGAAAACCCTGCCGCCGGGCCATGAGATGCTGGCCCATCTCTACTACAATCAGGGCATGTTGCAGCGCCAGCTCGGCGATCACGCGGCCGCGGAATCGGCGTTTGCCAGGGCCTTCGAGGCCAGCAGCGGATTTGCCGACGAACACCCGCATCGTCTGCGCTCGCTCATCGGAATCGTGCGCGCGCGCATCGCCCAGTCCAGGCGCGATGCCGCCCGCGCCGCGCTTGGCCGGCTCGCCGAATTGACCGCGCGCCTGGGGGAAGGGCATTCCGCGGACCTCTGGCGGCGGGTTTTCGAGCGGCGCCTGGCCGGCGAGCCGATGGATGGCGCGCTGCTCGAGGCCGTGCGCGCGGCCGGCGACGACGAACTGATCGATTACCTCGAGGCGACCCGGAGCCGCGGCGATGAATGATTCAGTGCGCGACCTGACCGACCTGCTCAATCGGCCGGCCGCCGAAGGCGGCGGGCTGGACGCGCTGATGCCGCTGGTCCACGAGCGTCTGAAGTTGCTGGCGCAAAACCAGATGAGTCGGCAGGCCCCGCAGCCGACGCTGTCGGCAACCATGCTGGTCAACGAGGTCTACCTGCGGCTGGCGCAAAGCGAGCAGAAACGCTGGCAGGATCGCCAGCATTTTTTTGCCACCGCGGCCACGGTGCTGCGCCGCATCATCATCGATTACGCGCGCCGCAGCCGCGCCGACAAGCGCGGCGGAGCCGAGCCGGCCGTTTCCCTGTCGCTGATCGAACAGGACCGGCTAGTCGAGCTGTCGCACGACAAGGCCGATCGGCTGGTCGCGCTCGACCGTGCCCTGGAATCGCTGGGGCGACACGACCCGCGGGCGGCCAGGGTCGTGGAGTGCCATGTCTTCGGCGGCTATACATTCGAAGAAACCGCGCAGTCGCTCAAGGTCTCCCCGGCCACCGCCAAGCGCGACTGGCAGTTCGCCCGCGCCTGGCTCAAGCGCGAGCTGAGCGGCGGTCACGGTGAAGCGGGCGCCGACTCATCCTGAGCGCCGGCCAGGCTGTTTCCGGTCAGCAACATTTCCAGGCGTGCAATGCGCCGGGCCATGCGGCTTTCCCTGCTATCCAGTTCGGCTTCGAGCGTCTCGATGCGCTGCTGCTGTGACTCGATTCTCTCGAGCAATCCCTGGATGGCGGCCAGCGCCACGCCGTCGGCGTCGATGGCGCTGATGCCGGTCGGATCGTTCCCGAGCTCGAAAGCGGCGTGGAAGTCCTGCGCCATGGGGCCCATGTGCAACGTGTCGGGGTCGTCGTTGTAGCGCCAGGTCGAAACCGGAAGCCCGCGAATGCGGTCGAGAACCTCGGCGGGATCAACGGCCGTGATGCCGTGCTTTGCACTCCGGTCCGAATTCTGCGACAGGCTGCCGGCAATCGATAAATCGCCCGAGCCGTCGAGTGACATCAAGAGGTTGTCGTCGGTCGTGTCGTAGACAAAAAAGGAAGCAACCGCGTTGGAGTTGTTGGATACATAGAACCCGAACGTGTTGTCCGCTCTTACGTCGAGATCGCCTTCTACAAAGATTCTGCCGCGGTCTTCGATGTAGATATCCTGCACGACCCCGTCCAAGCGGAGTGCGTCTCCGTCGGTATTCCGGAAGTACCCCCCAAAGCCATCGTTGCTCCGGGCCCAGCCGTAAACACCGTAGACACGGCCAGTGGTGCTCATGGCGCGTCCACGCACGCCGGCCGAGTCGTTGAATGAAGAATTCGTCGTCCCCTGCACACCGTGGCCCGGTCCGGTCGATGATTCCTGAATCCCCTCGATGGCGGGCACCCAGTCCTGGGTTCCGCCGTAGTCGACGCGGCCGATGATGGCCCGGCCGTTGCCGGTGTTCGCGACCTCGAAAGCGCTGGAATTGACCGCCGTTGTCGCCGCCGAGCCGGAAAATGGCAGGTTAAGGCTGCCGGTGTCATCGACTTCGCAAGTCACTCCGCCCGTGGCGGAAATAGAGCGGATCGCACTACCGAAGTTGCAGCTCGAGGACACCCGACTTTGAATCTCGCTCGTATCGACCGCAAGGCTGACCGTGCCGCTGCTGCCGCCCCCGGATAGCCCGAACCCAGCGCTGACACCATCGATATCGCCGGCATTGGTGGCGTTCAGCGCCTGGATCGCCACCGGCGCGGCGGTGATCGGCTGTCTCGGCGCGAGCTCCTTGCCCTCAACGACGATCTGCAACCACAGCGGTGTTTTCGAGAACGCTTCGGCGCCGAAGTCCAGCTCGACCTGGAACAGGCCGTCGGTTACCGGCACCGCGTTGCGCACAACGCTCGGGCCAACCGTGGCGCCGCCGGTGGCGGCGTCGAACATCTGGAACCGCATGTCGGCGTTGCCGGTATAAGGGCTGCCGGACTGATCGAGTCGGCCCTGGTAGGTCACGCGGGTCTCGGCCGCCACGGTCAGTGCCGTGAGCAGCAGGCTCGCAGCGATGAGTAGCCTTGTAATCGGGTGAATCTCTTGCATCGTGGTGTCCTCCAATCAATCAGGGGCTGGATCAGGGGCTGGTCTCGAAGCGGTCGGCAAAGATGCCGTCGCTGGCGGCTACGAAGCCCGCCGTGACTGCGCGCGCCTCGTTCATGGTGACAACGCATGGACCGGTGCCGGAACAGGCCCCGCTCCAGCCGGCGAAGCTGTGCCCGGCAGACGGCGTGGCGGTGAGCTCGATGACGCTTCCGGCCAGGTAGGTTTCCGTACAGTCGCCGGGGCAGTCGATGCCGGCCGGGTCGCTGATCACGCCGCCGCTGCCGTTGATCGCGACCGTCAACGGGAACGAGCCGGTCTGGAAGACGGCGTTGACGGTCCGGTTCTGGTCCATGGTGACCATGCACCCGCCGGTACCGGAACAGGCGCCGGTCCACCCGGCAAATACGCTGCCCGGATCGGCAACCGGCGTGAGCGTGACCACGGTGCCGTCCACGTATTGCTCGCCGCAGTCGCCGGGGCAGTCGATGCCGGCCGGGCTGCTGGTGACCGTGCCGCTGCCGCCGCCCTGCGGTTGAACGGTCAGCGTTCGCAGGGGCTCGAACCCGGCGCTGACCGAATACGGACCGTTGCTCATGTCGAGGACGCAGTTGCCCGGGCCGGTGCAGTCGCCCGACCAGCCGGTGAAAGCGCTGCCGCCGGCCGGATGGGCGGTCAGGGTGACCGTTTGGTTGACTCCGAAGGCTTCGGAGCAGTCGCCGGGGCAGTCGATACCGGCCGGGCTGCTGGTCACGCTGCCGCTGCCGCTGCCGGTCAGGGCGACGTCTACCGGCAGGTGGGTGGCGGTAAAGGCGGCATCGACCGTCGTGTCGGCGTTCAGGGTCACGGTGCAGTCGCCGCTGCCGGAACAGCCGGCGCCCGACCAGCCAGCGAACGTCGAGTTGGCATTCGGCGTGGCCGTCAGCGTGACCTGCGTGCCCTCGGCAAAGCTGGCGCTGCACGAGGGTTGGCAATCGATGCCTGACGGCGAGCTGCTGACCACGCCGCCGCCGTTGCCCGACAGCGTCACATCCAGAACGAACGACGGCAATTGATCGAAGGTGGCGGTCGCGTTCTTGTCGCTATCGAGTGTCAGTACGCAGTTTCCCGTGCCGCTGCACTCGCCGCTCCAGCCGCTGAACACGCTTCCGGCCACCGCGGTGGCGGTGAGCGTCACCGTGGTCCCTTCTGCAAAGGCGACGCTGCAGGTCGTGCCGCAATCAATGCCGGCCGGGCTGCTGGTCACGGTCCCGCCGCCGCTGCCGGCCAGGCTGACCGAGACCAGGTGCGCGTCGTTCAGTTCGAATGCGCCGGTATCGCACTCCGCGCTGCCCGTACCGTCGCCGTTTCCTGGCCGTGGTTGGCCGCGCAGGTCCACGGTCAGTGCGGCCCCTTCGGTATCCTCGCAATCGGCCACCGGCCACAGATCGATCAGCGGGCTGCCGGGCTGCGGCAAAAGCGTGCTGGGGATGAGCGGGTTGCCGGTGGCCGTCACCGCGACCATGGGATCGGCCTCGGTGTCGCCGGCCACCAGCAAACAACTGGGCTCGCCGGACAGGTTGGCCCCGCCGGAGAGCGCAGGAGTATCGTCGAAGAAGGCACACTCCGGACCGCCGGCCGGATGCGGATCGGATCGCGGCCCGAACAGATTGCCGGCGAAATGCCAGCTCCAGCCGGTGGCATCGACCGGCCCGCGCAGCGCCAGGGTTCGCGGGTCGCTCGAAGACTGGCCGGTATAGCCGTTGCGGTAGAAGCTGTTGCCGACCATGATGACGTCGCGCGGCAGGGAGCCGTTTTGCGAGATGTAGGCCGCGCCGCCTTCGAATTTCGCTTCGTTTTCGAGCAGAAGACTGTTTTCCAGCCGCAGTCCCATGACGCTCACGGCCAGCGCGCCGCCGCGCTGATTGCTGCTGTTGCCAATCAGGCTGCTGCGGCGGATGGCCAGTTCCTGCTGCACGCCGGTGGTGCTGGCGGCGGCATAGATCGCGCCGCCCCATTGCTCGGAGTGGTTGTTGCTGAAGACGCTGTCGGTAACGACGGCTTGGATGCGGCCGTCGCTGCTGGAATCGGTACGAATGTGCAGCGCGCCGCCGCGGCGAGCGCTTTGATTGCCCTGGAATCGGCTCGACGCGATAGTCAGTGACGGCGTGCCCGGACTCGACAGCGCCTCGACATCGACAAAGACCGCACCGCCGCCGAACTGGGAGCTGTTGTTGATAAATTCGCTGCCCAGAATGTCGATATCGAACTGCCCCGAACTATTGGAGTAGATCGCCCCGCCCCGGTTGCCGGCGTTATCCTCGAACAGGCAATCTTCCAATTCCAGCGAACCGTCCGCGCTCGAAATTCGATGCAAGGCCCCGCCGCCGGCGGTCGACACATTGTCGACGAAGTGCACTCTCACGAAGCGGTTGTCACTGTTTTGCAGCCATATGCCCGCGCCCTGGTTGGATCTGCCGCCGCGAATATCGACATCGCGCAGCTCGAACGGGTTGGCGGAGCTGTTGAGGTAGAGAATTCTGTGCGTACCCGAACCTTCCAGGATCAGGCGGTGACCACTCGGCGGCGCGATGGTCAGCCCCCCGCCGCTGGCTCCCAGCGAGGAACTGAGCGCGATCGTGGCAGTCGACGGGGTGCCGCTGAACAGGCCGGCATCGAACGCGATCTCGTCGTCGCCCGTGCCGGCCAGGCAGTCGGCGTTGGCCTGATTGTTGTTGCTGGCGTTCTCGAGCGCCTCGCGCAACGAGCACTGGCCGTCGACGACGGTATTGTCGGCAAGGGATGTGACGGTGAGCGTGGCAGCCGACGCATTGACCGCAAGTGCGGCAAGCAAGATGGCAGCAATCGGGAAGGTCCTGGCGAACGTGTTGGAATTGCGATGTGGGTTCATGACTGTGTCCTGGTGTCGAATTCACTCAAGGGCTGTCTTCGAAGCGATCGGCGAAGACCTCGTCGGTGGCGACGTTGAAAGTGGCGGTCACGTTCTTGTCGGCGTCCATGGTGAGCAGGCAGTCCCCCGTGCCCGAGCAGTCGCCGCTCCAGCCGGCGAAGATCACGCCTGGTTCCGGGCCGGTCGATGCGCTCAAGGTGACGCCGGTATCGGAGGGAAACTCGGCCGAGCAGTCCTGAGCCGGACAGTCGATGCCGGCGGGGTTGCTGTCGACCTGGCCGGTGCCGGCAAGCGTGACCGTGACTGTTCTGGGCACCGGATCGCCGGGCTGATACTCGACCGCGCCGATGTCGCAGGCAGGCGCGCTTCCACCAGGCCCGGTGACAGGCCGCGCCTGGCCGCGTTGATCCTCGTTGAGCGGTACGCCGAACAAGCCTGTGCAGGCGGCAGCGCCGGCATCCACGGTGGCGCTGTCGGGGCGGGGTAGGCGCGTCGGAATAACGATGCCGGTGGCAGCATCGCCGTAGTCGCTCAGCGGCCACAGTTGTGGATCGGTAGAAGGCAGATCGGTGGCATGGCCGGTGCAGGTGCCGGTGCCATCGATGTTGTGACCATTCGAGGTGACTACACCAGAGTCGCCGGTCTCGCAGTCGGTATCCGCATCCCAGTCCGTCCAGATAATGGAATGGGTAAGCGCGAGGCTGCAGTCATCGCAGATCTCGATTGCGACATCGCCGGTGTGGCCAAGATAGCCCGAGCCATTGTTGGTCAGCGTCGTATGGAACAAAAACAGCTCAGCGGCGGAGCGCAGGTTGAAGGCTTCGCCCCCGTTGGCCCGTTCCCGGTTGCCTTCGAAGGTGCTGTTGATCACGGCAGTCGTGCCGCCGAACAGGGCCACGGCACCGCCGGGCGACCAGCTGTCGTTGGCGATAAAACTGGTCCGGTCAATCTGCATGAACGGGTTGATGAAATCGGCGACGCTCCAGTAGATGGCGCCGCCGAATTCGCCGCCGCTGAATGCGTCGAAGCTCGTTTTGTTGGCTTCGAAGAGGCAATCCTCAATGACCACGGTGGGTACCCCGATAGCGTAGATCGCGCCGCCGCTGCCATTGGCGAGGTTGTCGCGGAAGAGGCTGCGCTGGATGTCGATGGTTTCCACGGTCCGCGAGCCGGTCAGCCCAGCGATGTGTATGGCTCCTCCACGGTATTCCGAAGTGTTGTTCTCGATGACGGACTCATGAATCTCCAGCCGAGAATCGTTGTTGGCCGGCAGCATCAGCGCAATGGCGCCACCGACACTGTCGTTCTCGAAAGCCGCCTGGTTGCCGGTCAGCCTGACCCGCTCGAGCGCAAGCGTGCCGACCTGCTGTGCCAAGATGGCGCCGCCGTGGTAGGCGGCGCCGCCGCTCAGAGTCACGCCCGCGATGGAAAAGTCGTAGCTGTTGGCGGGCATGTCGATATAGAAATGCCGGCTGTCCACGCCGGCCTCGATCGTCAGGCTGCCGGCCCCTGGCCCGATGACGTTCAGCGATTCAAGTACTTCGAGCTCACCATCATCGAGCGTCATGGTGCCCGTCACCAGCAGCGTGATGGTGTCCGGGTCGGATCCGGAGCTGCCAGCGTTGCATTCATCGACTGCGGCGTTGGTGTTGGCGGCGGCAACGGCCTCGCGCAGCGAGCAGTCGCCGTCGCCGTTGAGCTCGTCGTCGGCGGTGTTGACCAGAATCGATGCCGCCAGCGCCAGCGATGGCGTCATGGCGATCAGTATCGAGCCAATGGCTCCCATTGCCTTGCCGGTTGGCGTCATGATGTGTCCCTGCGTGGGTGGTGTCTGTATCTATCGCAGCCGCATCGCAGATCGGATCAAAAAAAACCGCCCGGTAAAGCGGGCGGCCAGTGGGGGGATGGCGTCGGCTGTTGTTGTGTTGTTCGCCGGCGCCTGCCGGATGGCCCGCGGAGGCGGCGGGCTCGAAAGGGCTCAAGGCAACCGGTTCTGCTTGAGGAAGAAGTTGTCGCCGACCCAGAAACCGTCCCAGGGCGGGGATTTGGGGGCACCGTTGGCCGCACCTTCTTTGGCGACCATGCTCAGCTCGTAGGCGCGGGCGATGCCGTCGGGTCGCAGCGCCTCGTCGGTGACCGCCACGAGCACGGGCAGCCGCCACTGCACCGGCTGGCCGAGGATGTCGCGTTGGGCGACCTGCCAGGGACCGCGTACCGCCACGCTCAGAATCTCCTGCGGTTTGACTTCGCGCTGGCCCCAATCGCGGTCGTTGGCCAGGTAGTCTCGAACCGAGGCTGAGAGCGAGTCGATCGATCCGGGGCCGGAGAAGTCTTCAATGTGACCGGGCCATTCGGCGGCGTCGATTCGGGCCATCTGCTCGGCCTGCTTTTCGCTGGCGGCGTTTTCGACGGCCACGCGCAGCCGGTTAAGTTCGGATTGATTGGGATCGATCCGCTGGCCGATGGCAATCATTTCCATCGCTTCGGCCAGCCGCTGTTGCTGGATGTTGGCGGCGAAGTCATCGAGATCGTCCAGACGGGCGCGAACGCCGTCGACGATGGTCTGTGCGCTGGCCGCTCGGGTTCCTGCGAGCTGCTCGAGAAACTCGAACAGGTCGCGGGCATTGGCCTCGACCATGTAGTTGGGCTTGTCGACCGACACGCCGGCGGCATCCATCGCCTCGGTGATCGACCCGCGCTCGAGCCCGTATCGTTCGGCGATAACCTGCATGACGGGGCGAACCTCTGCGGCCGCGGCCTCGGCAGCTTCGATTGTGTCCAGACCCTCGCGGGCGGCCTCCGGCGTGTCGTAGTAGACCACGCTGTTGCCGTGGATCGTTTCGAGTACGTCGCCGTGCTTGTTGCGCAGGGCAATGATCCGTTCGGCATCGGCCGAGGCGTTTCCGCCGCCCGCCTTGCCTTCATCGACGGCGTTCCGGTTCGAGGAGGAATCGGCTTCGGAGTCGGCCGCGCCGACCAGCCGCTCGGCCGCGTCTTTGAGGCGATCGAACTGGGCGGTGGCGACCGGCGGAACGGCTGTCGTGGCGGTGAGCAACAGGGCGATTGCAATGGTTTTCCGATTGAACATGCGTAGCGTCCTCGACGGTAAGGGTGTGCTCATGTCATCGCGAACCGCGCCAAAATCGGCTCATCAACCGGGTCCGCACGGTGCGCGGGCCCGGCATCGTTGAGCGCGGGATCAGAAGCGCCACTGCCAACAGGGACACGCGTTCGGCGCCCTGGCGGTCCGGGTCGGCCGTCTGCACGGGCGCCACGATGGCCCGGTCGCGGCCCGGGGCATGACCTTTGGCCCATGACCGGCGACCATCTTACTGTTATGGTTCACCAACACACCTGGCCTCCGGGAGAGGGAAATGAGTCGATCCAACGTGTTTTTTTGCGGGCTGGCGCTGATGGCTCTGGTCGCCTGCAGCGGCGATGGCTCGTCGGATGCTGATGCCGGCCCGGAGGGGGAAGAAAACAACGCCCCCGTGATTCCGGTCGAGGCCGTCAGCGCCCGCCGGGGCCGGATCGAGGCCTTCTACTCCGCCACCGCCAGCCTGGAAGCCGATGGAGAGGCCGCCGTCGTGCCGCGCGTGGCCGGGCGCATCACCGCCATCGAGGTCGAGGAGGGTGATGCCGTCGCCGCCGGCGACGTGCTCGCGCGCATTGACGACGAGCGGTTGCGGCTCGAACTCTCCCGCGCCGAGGCCGACCTCAAGCGCCTGCGTCAGGATCTCGGCCGCCAGCGCGAGATGCACGAGCGCAACATGATCAGCACCGGGGCCTTCGAGCGGCTGCAATACGAGTTCGAGGCGCAGGAAGCCGCCGTCGAGCTGGCCCGGCTGGAGTTGTCCTACACCGCCATCGAGGCGCCGATTGCCGGCGTCGTCTCCGAGCGCATGATCAAGGTCGGCAACATGGTTTCGACCGTCGACCCGGTCTTTCGCGTGACCGCTATGGATCCCCTGGAGGCCACCTTGCACGTGCCCGAGCGCGAGCTGGCCCGGCTGAGCGCCGGACTGCGCGCAGTGATGCATGCCGACGCCCTGCCCGGCGAGCGCTTCGTCGGCGTCATCGACCGCATCAGCCCGGTGATCGACGCCGACTCGGGGACCTTCCGCGTCACCGTGGAGCTGCGCGACCCGTCCGGACGCCTGCGGCCGGGCATGTTCGGCCGCTTCGACATCGTCTACGACCGGCGCGAGTCCGCCGTGCTGGTGCCGGTCGAGGCGGTGATGCGCGAGGACGGCGAGGATTCGGTCTTCGTGGTCGACAGCGACGAGGCGCACCGCCGCTCGGTCGAAGTGGGCTACCGCAACAACGGCGACTACGAGATCGTCAGCGGCATCGAGCCGGGCGAGACGGTCGTCATCACCGGCCAGGCCAGCCTGCGCAGCGGCGCGCGAGTGCAAGTGCTCGGCGGCGACGCGCTCGTGCCGGGTTCCGACCAGGCCGTGGCCGATCAGCAGTACGTGGTGGATTCCTCGTCATGAATATCGTGCGCCTGGCCACCCGGCGGCGGGTGACCATCGCCATGTTCACGCTGGCCGTGCTGTTGTTCGGACTCGTCTCGCTCTCCAGGCTCGACGTCAGCCTGCTGCCCGACCTGGCCTACCCGACCCTGACCGTGCGCACCGAATTCGCCGGCGCCGCGCCCGGCGAGATCGAGAATCTCATTACCCGGCCGATCGAGGAAGTCGTCGGCGTCGTGCGCGGCGTGCGCCGGGTGCGCTCGATCTCGCGCACCGGCCAGTCGGACGTCACGCTGGAGTTCGCCTGGGGCAGCGACATGGACCGCGCCGCGCTGGACGTGCGCGAGCGCCTCGAGCGCCTGACTCTGCCGCTGCAGGCCGAACGCCCGCTGCTGCTGCGCTTTGACCCGTCGACCGAGCCGGTCATGCGCTTCGCCCTGGCGCGCGATACCGCAGAGGCGGCCCGGACGGCCGACCGCAGCAGCCGCATCCTGCCGACCGACGCCGGCGACGAACTCGCCACGCTGCAGGTGCTGCGCCGCTACGCCGAAGAACAGCTCAAGAAGAACATGGAGTCGATCGACGGCGTGGCCGCGATTACCGTCTCGGGCGGACTCGAGGATGAGATCCACGTCCTGCTCGACCAGTACCACCTGGCCCGGATCGACCTGAGCCCGGCCGAAGTGGCCCGCCGGCTGCGCGTCGAAAACGTCAATCTCTCCGGCGGCCGCCTGGAGGAGGGCACCCGCCAGTTCCTGGTGCGCACGATCAACGAGTTCAAAACTGTCGAGGAGATCGCCGGGCTGATCGTCGCCATCCGCAGCGGCGAACCGGTCTATCTGCGCGACATAGCCGTCGTGCGCGAAGGCTGGCGCGAGCGCGACGCCATCACCCGCGTCGACGGCCGCGAAATGGTCGAGCTGGCGTTGTATCGCGAAGGCGACGCCAACGTCGTGACCGTGGCGCGATCGGTCGAGAGGCGTCTTGAGACGCTGCGCGACGAACTTCCGGCCGACGTCGAGCTGACCCGCGTCTACGACCAGTCGCTGTTCATCCGCAGCGCCATCGACGAGGTCTTGCAGGCCGGCGCAATCGGCGGCCTGCTGGCGATTGCCGTGTTGTTCCTGTTCCTGAAAAGCGCGCGGGCCACGGTGATCGTCGGCCTGGCCATCCCCGTTTCGGTGGTGGCGACTTTCGCCGCCATGTACGGCTCGGGCGTGACGCTCAATATCATGTCGCTGGGCGGTATCGCGCTGGCCATCGGCCTGCTGGTCGACAATGCCATCGTGGTGCTCGAGAACATCGCCGCCAAGCGCGAGCAGGGGCTCGGCCTGATCGACGCCGCGCGCGAAGGCGCGGGCGAGGTCTCGGGCGCAGTGGTGGCGGCCACGCTGACCACGATCGCCGTATTCCTGCCGCTGGCCTTCGTCGACGGCATCGCCGGGCAGCTCTTCGGCGACCAGGCCCTGACCGTGACCTTCGCGCTGCTGGTCTCGCTGGGCGTTGCGCTGACCCTGATTCCAATGCTTGCCTCGCTGGGCGAGGCGCCGCGCAACCGGCCCGGCGGCGAGCTGCCCCGGCAGAGCCTGGACGACTCGGCCGTGGCGCGCAGCCGGCTCGAGCGCGGGCGTCGCCGCGTCGGCAACGCACTGACCTTCGTGGCCGTACTGCTTGCCCGCCTGATCGGCGGCCTGGTTTGCGGCGTGGCTCGGCTTGCCGGCTTTCTGTTGCGCCCCGTCGTTGCGCTGTTCAACCGCGGCTACGACCGCCTGGCCGCTGGCTATCCGTCGCTGCTCGCCGGCTCACTGCGACACCGTGGATGGACGGTCGCGCTGGCGCTGGGATTGTTCGTGCTGTCCCTGGCGGTGGTGCCGAACCTGGGCATGGAACTGGTGCCGCCGCTCGACCAGGGCGAATTCCGCGTCGAGGTCTCGATGGCGCCCGGCACGCCGCTGGAGCAGACCGGTGAAATGGTGGCCACGCTCGGCGCGGTGGCGCGCGACTGGCCGCAGGTCGAGCGCACCGATGCACTGGTCGGCACCGGCGACCGCATGGACGCCAACCCCGAGGATGCCGGCGAGCATCGCGGCACGCTCAACGTGGTGCTCGCGCCGGGCGCTGACGGTGCCGCCGTCCAGACCGCGCTGCGCGAGTATCTCGACGGCCTGGCCGGCGTCGACTACACCATCGGCCAGCCGCAGTTGTTCACCCTGGCCACGCCGCTGGAAGTCGAGATCGCCGGTTACGATCTGGAGTCGCTGAGCAGCGTGGCCTCGCAGGTGGTCGAACGCATGCGCGAGTCCGATCGCTTTGCCGACGTGCGCTCCTCGGCCGAGCAGGGCTATCCCGAAATCCGCATTCGTTTTGATCACGAGCGCGCCGCCCGCCTGGGCCTGCGCGCCGATCAGATCGCCGACACCGTGGTGCGCCAGGTGCGCGGCGAGGTGGCCACGCGCTATAGCTGGCGCGAGCGCGAGATCGACGTGCGCGTGCGGGTTATCGATGAGCAGCGTGCCTCGCCCGAGCAGATCGGCCGGCTGGTGGTCAATCCCGACGCCGAGCGGCCGGTCACGCTCGATGCGGTGGCCGATATCGACATTGCCGTCGGGCCGGGCGAGATCCGGCGCACCGGCCAGCAGCGCGTCGCCGTGGTTTCGGCGCGCACCAACTTCGGCGATCTGGGCTCGGCCGCCACAGAAGCGCGGCAGATCGTCTCGGGCATTCCCATGCCGCGCGGCTTGAGCGTTCGCGTGGCCGGCCAGAGCGACGAGATGCAGCGCGCATTCCGCTCGCTGCTACTGGCCCTGGCGCTGGCGGTGTTCCTGGTCTACCTGGTGATGGCCTCGCAGTTCGAGTCGCTGTTGCACCCGTTCGTGATCCTGCTCACCATTCCGCTGGCGCTCACCGGCGCGGTATTCGCGCTGTGGATCACCGGCACGACCCTGTCGGTCGTGGTGTTCATCGGCGTGATCATGCTCGCCGGCATCGTCGTCAACAATGCCATCGTTCTGATTACGCGTATCAACCAGCTGCGCGCCGAGGGCCTGGCGCGCGAAGCGGCCATCGTCGAGGGCGGGCGGGCCAGGCTCCGCCCCATCGTGATGACCACGCTGACCACCGCGCTGGGCCTGATGCCGCTGGCCCTGGGCCTGGGCGAGGGCTCGGAGATGCGCGCGCCGATGGCGATTGCGGTCATCGGCGGCCTGCTGCTGTCGACGGCGCTGACGCTGGTGGTCATCCCGGTCGTCTACAGCCTGCTCGATCGCCGGCGCACCGAAGCCGATCGGGCCGCCGGGCCCGGCGCCGCGCGGGCGGCCACACCGGCGTCATGAACCGGCTTCCGCGCCTGGCCATTCGTCGCCCGGTCACCACCTGCATGGTGTTTGTGAGCCTGGCGGTGTTCGGGCTGATCGCCACGCGGCTGCTGCCGCTGGAGTTCTTTCCCGACGTCGACTTTCCGGGAATGATGGTGGAGGTTCCATACGCCGGCAGCACGCCCGAGGAAGTCGAGCGATTGATCGCGCGCCCCATCGAGGAAGCGCTGGCGACCATGGGCGGCATCCAGCGCATGATGACCAACGCCACGCCCGAGGGCGCCAATATCATCATGTTCTTCGGCTGGGATGCCGATATGGACTCACGCGGCGTCGAAGCAAAAGACAAGATCGACGGCATTCGCCACCGCCTGCCCGACGATGTCGAGCGCGTGTTCGTGCGCCGCTTTACCAGCGGCGACGAACCCATCCTGGGCCTGCGCATCGGTTCGCAGCGCGATCTGAGCGACGCCTACGAACTGCTCGATCGCAACGTCCGGCGCCGGATCGAGCGCATCGAGGGCGTGGCCAGCGTCGGCATCGACGGCGTCGAACCGCGCGAGGTGCGCATCCTGCTGCACGCCGACCGTGTGGCCGCGCACAGCATCGATATCAACGCGCTGCGCGAGCGGCTGCGTGGCGCCAATTTCTCGGTCTCGGCCGGCTATGTCAGCGACAAGGCGGCCGGCCGGCGCATCCGCGTCACCCCGCTGGGCACCTTCTCAGACATCGACGAGATCCGGCGCCTGCCGGTCAACGACCGCGGTCTGCGCCTGGGCGACATCGCCGAGGTCAGCATCGCGTCGCCGCCACGTCGCTACGAGCGCCTGCTCGACGGTCGTTTCGCCGTCGGGATCAACGTCTTTGCTGAATCCGGTGCCAACCTGGTGGCCGTCAGCGACGCGGTGCTCGACGAGATCGATGCGATCAACGAACTGCCCGAGATGGAGGGCATCAACCTGTTCGTGCTCTTCAGCCAGGCCGAGGGCGTGGTGCAGTCGCTCAAGGATCTGGCGCTGGCCGGTTTGATCGGGGCGCTGCTGTCGATGATCGTGCTCTACGCCTTTCTGCGTCAGTGGGCGACCACGTTGATCGTGATGCTGTCGGTGCCCACCGCCGTTCTGATCACGCTCGGCGCGATGTACTTCCTCGGCCTGTCGCTGAACATCCTGACCATGATGGGTCTGATGCTGGCCATCGGCATGCTGGTCGACAATTCGGTCGTGGTCACCGAATCGATCTATCGCTGTCGCCAGCGCTATCCCGACCAGCCCGGCCGCGCCACCCTGGTCGGCGTGCGCGAGGTGGCCATGGCGGTCACCGCCGGCACCCTGACGACCATCATCGTGTTCCTGCCCAATATCTTCGGCGCGCAGAACGAGATCACCGCCTTCCTGTCGTTCGTCGCCTAGGCCATCACCATCGCGCTCATTGCCTCGCTCTTGATCGCCCAGACCGTGATTCCCCTGCTCACGCTGCGCGTACCTGCCCCGCCGGCGCCGAGTTCGGGTGGTTGGCTCGATCGCCTCACCCGCGGCTATGCCCGCGTGCTCGACTTCAGCCTGCGCCACCGCCTGACCACGGCGGGCGGCGTGCTGTTGCTGCTGGCCAGCGCCGTCGTGCCGCTGGGCGGTATCGAGACCAACATGTTCCAGCAGGCCGAGGGCGACCGCATGATGTTGCGTTACAACGTCGTCGGGCAGTATTCGCTCGAGCGCGTCCGCCGCGATGTCGACCTGATCGAGGACTACCTGCGCGCCAACCAGGACCGCTTCGAATTCGATTCGCTCTACAGCTTCTACTCCGAGGATCGCGCCGAGACGACGCTGATCCTCGACAAGGAGCGGGCGCAGTCCAACGAGACCATACGCGAGCTGATCCGTGAGGATCTTCCGCCGATTGCGCTCGGCCAGCCCGGTTTCGACTTCCAGCGCGCCGGCGGCGGCGAATCGCTCGCGCTGACGCTGCACGGCGATTCCAGCGAGCGCCTGTTCCAGCTCTCCGAAGAAGTCGAGCGCGTGCTCTCCAATGTCGAAGGACTCGTTGATGTCCGCTCGGATGCCTCCTCGGGCGCGGAAGAGGTGCAGGTGCGCGTCGACCGCCAGCGCGCCATGCGCCATGGCCTGTCGAGCCAGGAGGTCGCCCGGGCGATCGGCGTGGCCATGCGTGGCGAGCGTCTCAACGAGTTTCGAGGCGAAGAGGGCGAACTGGTCATCCGCCTGGCCTTCCACGGCGGCGACCGCCAGAGCGCCGCGCAGCTGGCCAGTCTGCCGCTGATCAACGACCGTGGCGAACGCGTCGCTTTGGCCACCGTGGCCGATTTCCGCTGCGTGACCGGGCCGGCCAGCATCTTTCGCCTCAACCGGCGCACCAGCCTGAACGTCAACGTCAATGTCGACGAGCTCACCGTCGGCGAGGCGCGCGAGGCGATCAGCTCGATGATGGAACAGGTTGCGCTGCCGCCGGGCTACGGCTGGAGCTTTGGCCAGGCCTTCGAGCAGGAAAACGAGGCCATGACCCAGATGGTCTTCAACATGCTGCTCGCCATCGCGCTGATCTTCATCGTCATGGCCGCGCTGTTCGAGTCCACGCTGTTCCCGGCCTCGATCGTCACCTCGATCGTGTTCTCATTCATCGGCGTATTCTGGTTTTTCTTCATCACCGGTACGGCCATGTCGCTGATGGCCATGATCGGCATGCTGGTGTTGATGGGGATTGTCGTGAACAACGGCATCGTGCTCATCGACCACGTCAACAATCTCAGACGACGCGGCATGGCGCGCGACGAGGCCGTGATCCGGGCCGGACGCGATCGCCTGCGCCCCATCCTGATGACCGCCGCCACCACCATCCTGGCGATGATCCCGCTGGCCCTTGGGCAGACGCGCATCGGCGGCGACGGCCCGCCTTACTTCCCGATGGCCCGCGCGGTCATCGGCGGGCTGGCCTTCTCGACGGTGATCAGCCTGGTCGTTGTGCCGTATGTGTACGTACTGCTTGATCGCCTGAGAGCCTGGACCAGCCTGGTCAGGCGGCGTGCTGGTGCGCCAGGCAGACAGGCAGGGCCGGGCGCGCAGCCGCGGCAATGATCTCGACCCTTGGCCTTGCCCGCCACCGTCTGCACTGATCAAGAAACACCTCACGAGCCTAGCAGGCCCCGCTTCCCTGGTTGCCCCATGGCACCAGGCCCAGCAAGCCAATACCGCCATGCTGCGGCTGTACAAATCAAACTGCATGATCGTTGCCCAGTGCGTCGGCAAAGCAGACTTAATCCCTTCTTTGCAAGTGGCCTCGTTCGAAAATCAGGTATTTGAACGGCGGTGTTCGCCAGTGCGCATCCTGTGCCGTATTGCCCAGGAAAGGGGTGGTCAGGGAGGGGAGCCGGTAGCAGTTGGTAATCATCGTTTCGGCCGTGTGTTTGATTGTGGCAGGGCTCTCGTTCTTGGGCTACATCCTCAGCGAATCAAGCACGCGCAGTAAAAACGACAAGCTTGCAGCGACAAGAGCGGCCTGGATTGCAGCTTCAATGGCTTTTTGAATGCTGGATGCCCTCTATACTGCGGCTATTAAACCCGAGTCGGCGGGCAGTGACACAGAGAAGGCATTCAGGTGACGAGGGGCTCGATCGGCAGCTCGGTGCGGTTGGTATCGGCCTGCTGGCGCTCAACGGCATGATCGGGGCTGGGATCTTTGGTGTTCCGGCCGGTGCCGCATTTCTGACTGGTGCCTGGAGTCCGCTGGTGTTTGTGGCCTGCGCGCTGCTGCTGGGCTTCATCATGCTGTGTTTTGCCGACATCGCCTCACGATTCGAGCACACCGGCGGCCCCATTCGCTATATCGATACCGCTTTTGGCCGTTTTGCCGGCTTTCAGACGGGCTGGGCCTTCTATATTGCGCGTGTGACCGCATACGCGGCCAATCTCAATCTTCTGATCGTGTCCGTTGCCTACCTGTGGCCGGCCGTCGGCCAGGGGTGGCCGCGGGTTGCGTTGATGACGGTAATTCTCGGCGCCTTGTGCTGGATCAACGTCACTGGGGTTCGGCGGGCGGTCGGTTCGCTGGGTGTTTTGACGGTGTTCAAGCTGATTCCGTTGCTGGCCCTGGTTGTGGCGGGGCTGTCCTGGCTGGCACCGTCGGTGCGTTCGATAACGGCAGCGTCTGTGCCGGCCGGTGGTGATTTTGCCACTGCGGCCCTGTTGGTCGTTTATGCCTTTGTCGGCTGGGAGTCGGCGCTGGTGCCGGCCGGCGAGGTCCGCAACCCGGCACGCGCCATGCCGCTGGCCCTATTCGGGGCGCTGGTGATTGCCACTGCGCTGTATGTGCTGATTCAGGCCATCAGCGTGGCTGTCTTGCCCGAGCTGGCCCAGTCCGAACGCGCCCTGGTTGATGTGGCTGACGTGCTCATGGGGTCGTCAGGTGCCGTGTTGCTGACATTGGGCGTGGTGTTTTCAGTGGGTGGCAACGTCGCCGGCACGATGATTTCAGCGCCGCGCCTGACCTACGCGCTAGCGCGCGATGGCAATCTGCCCGGCTGGTTTGGCCAAGTGCATCGTCGCTACCGCACGCCGGCCAACTCGATTGTCTTTTTCACTGCGCTGACGTTGCTGCTGTCGGTCGTGGGTTCTTTTCTATGGCTGGCAGCCATGAGCGCGCTGGTGCGGGTATTGATTTATATGGCCTGCATCTGCGCCATGCCAAGGCTGCGCTCGAGCGGTATCCAGACAGGCAAGTCGAGCTTTCGGTTGCCCGGCGGGTGGGCCATTCCCCTGATTGCACTGGCTGCCTGCGGCACGCTGCTGGTGCAGATCAGCCTCGACTCCATTCTGGCCACCGCCGCGGTGCTGCTGGCCGGCACCGCGGTTTTCTGGTTGATGCGCTGGCGGGGCTGAGCCCGGTTTGCCTTTGCCTTCCCCCAGCGCTATGCCAGGGATTCGAGTTTCTTGATCTGGGCCGAGAGTTCGGCCACTTTGCCCTTGTGTTCTTTCAGGCGTTGGCGCTCCTTGTCGACGACTTCGGCCGGAGCGTTGTCGACGAAGCGTTCGTTGGCGAGTTTTTTCTCGGTCTGGGTCAGGCCTTTGCGTTCGCGCTCTAGCTGCTTGTTGAGCCGGGCCAGTTCTTCGCCGATGTCGACCAGGCCGGCCAGGGGGATCAGTAGCCGCAGGTTGCCGGCCAGGGCCACCGCACAGTCGCCGCTGTCGCGTTCGTCGGGAACCCGTTCGATCGACTCGATGCGGGCCAGGCGCTGGATCAGCGAGCCGAAGCGCGCCAGGCGTTCATGGTCTTCGTCGCTGCCGAGCTGAACCATCAGCGGCATCGGCTTGCCGGGTGCCAGGCCCAGTTCGGTGCGCGCCGAGCGGATGGCCGAGATCACCGCTTTGAGCCATTCGGCGTCGGCTTCGGCGGCTTCGTCGGTCTGGCCGGCCTCGGGCCAGCGCGTGGCCATGATGGTGTCGGCCTCCACGCCGGCGGGGACGCGCACCCGCTGCCAGATTTCTTCGGTGACGAAGGGCACGAACGGATGCAGCAGCTTCAGCGTGGCTTCGAGCACGGTCGCCAGGGTGTAGCGCGTGGCCCGGGCGGTGGCTTCGTCGGCCTCGTCGGCCAGGGCCGGCTTGGCCAGTTCCAGGTACCAGTCGCAGAACTCGTGCCAGACAAAGTCGTAGAGGGTGCGGGCGGCCAGATCGAAACGGTAGTCGGCCAGGGCGGCGTCGACCTCGCCGATGGTCCGGCCAAGCCGCGAGCGGATCCAGCGCGAAACTACATCGAAGTCGCCTTCAGCCGGCGCCGGCAGCTTTTCTTCCTGGCCGGTGTTCATCAGCGTGAAGCGCGCGGCGTTCCAGAGCTTGTTGAGGAAATTGCGGTAGCCGGCGCAGCGGCCCAGATCGAACTTGATATCGCGGCCGTGGCCGGCCAGGGCGGCGAAGGTGAATCTCAATGCATCGGCGCCGAAGGCGGGAATGCCGTCGGGGTATTCATCGCGGGTGGCTTTGGCAATGGCTTTGGCCTTGTGCGGCTGCATGAGCGCATCGGTGCGCTTGGCAATCAGCGCGTCGAGTTCGATGCCGTCGATCAGATCGATGGGGTCGAGCACGTTGCCTCTGGACTTTGACATCTTCTGTCCGTCGCGGTCGCGGATCAGGCCGGTGATGTAGACCTGCTCGAAGGGCGGCTTGCCGGTGAAATGCCTGGTCATCATGATCATCCGGGCGACCCAGAAGAAGATGATGTCGAAGCCGGTGATCAGCACCGAGGTGGGAAGATAGCGCTCGAAGCCTTCGCTTTTCATTCGATCTTCGTCGGGCCAGCCCAGCGTGGAGTGTGCCCACAGCGCCGAGGAAAACCACGTTTCGAGCACGTCAGGATCTCGCGTCAGCTTGTCATCCGGGCCGAGCTCGTGCTTGCTGCGGATTTCTTCCTCGGATCGACCGACGAATATCCGGCCCTGTTCGTCATACCAGGCCGGGATGCGATGGCCCCACCACAGCTGGCGCGAGATGCACCAGTCCTGAAGGTTTTCCATCCAGTGGCGGTAGGTGTTGATCCAGTTGCCCGGCACGAACTCGACCTCGCCGGATTCGACCGTATCGAGCCCGATCTTTCCGAGTTCGTCCATCTTCACGAACCACTGGTCGGTCAGATACGGCTCGATGATCTGGCCGGAGCGGTCGCCTCGGGGCACCATCAGGGTGTGGGCCTTTTCCTCGACCAGCAGACCCTGCGCCTCGAGGTCTTCGATGACGCGCTCACGCGCCTCGAAGCGATCGAGGCCGCGATAGGCTTCGGGCGCGCTGTCGTTGATCCTGGCGGTGGGGGTGAAGATGTTGATCGGCTCGAAGCCGTGGCGGTTGCCGACCTCGTAGTCGTTGAAGTCATGCGCCGGCGTGATCTTGACGCAGCCGGTGCCGAATTCCATATCGACGTAGTCGTCGGCCACCACCGGAATCCGGCGGCCGGTCAGCGGCAGCTCGACGGTCTGGCCGACCAGCTCGCGGTAGCGCTCGTCGTCGGGATGAACGGCCACGCACACGTCGCCGAGCAGGGTTTCCGGGCGGGTCGTCGCCACGATGACGTCGCCTTTGCCGTCGGTGCGCGGGTAGCGGATCGACCACAGCTTGCCGGCTTCCTCGCTGTTGACCACTTCCAGATCGGAAATGGCGGTCTTGAGTACCGGGTCCCAGTTGACCAGGCGCGGGCCGCGGTAGATCTTGCCTTGTTCATGCAGACGAACGAAGGTCTCGATGACCGCCTCGGACAGATCCGGGTTCATGGTGAAGCGCTCGCGCGACCAGTCGGCCGATGCGCCCAGGCGCCGCATCTGTGAGGTGATGGTCGAACCCGAGTGCTCCTTCCAGTCGAAGACCTTGTCGATGAACTCCTCGCGCGTGTAATCGTCGCGCCTGCCGCCCTCGGCCTCGATCTGGCGGGTGACGACCATCTCGGTGGCGATGCCGGCGTGGTCGACGCCCACCTGCCAGAGCGTATCGCGCCCTTTCAGCCGTTGATAACGGATCAGCGCGTCCATCAGCGTGTGCTGAAAGGCGTGGCCCATGTGCAGCGTGCCGGTGACATTCGGTGGCGGCAGCAGGATGGTGAACGGCTCGCCTTCGCCGGAGGGCTTGAAGCAGCCCTTGTCTTCCCAGATCGGGTACCAGCGCGCTTCGATTTGGTCGGGGTTGTAGGTCTTGTCCATGGTCTTCGGGATCTCTCGGGTCTCGAAGGTTTCAGGGTTCAGGGTTCAGGTTTCAGGAAAGACTTAATCGAGGCCCGCCCCTGATACCTGAACCCTGAACCCTGAACCCTTATAGGTTCATTTCAATAAATGATGCTGCAGTTCGGCGCCGCGTTCTTTCCAGGCCACCCACCGCTCGCGCAGCTTCTGCTTGAGTGACTCGTCGGGCGGCACGATCTCGAGCACACGCTCGAAGCGTCCGGCCGGCAGCGGCGCGGCCGGGTCGAGATTGATCAATATGCCGGCCGACTCCGGAGCGACTTCGAGCAGCCGGATGGGGGCGCTGGAATCGTCACCACGCTCGTGCGGCAAAAAGCGGCCCTGGGGCGACTCCCAAAGCTGCTCGTCGAGCCTTGCCAGGTCGCTGGCCGAGCCGACAACGGCAATATCGCGCGTTGCCGGCCAGGCCCTTGAGACCAGCACTCCGGCCACAAAGAGCGGGTCGGTGAAGCGCCCGCCCATTTCGTAGAAGGCTACGCGCACGGGACTCGGGACTCGGGGCTCGGAACGGGCGGCATGGTCTGTGCTATCCAACCGGACTCAGGTTGCGAGCCGGTCCCAGCCGCCGGCACGCTCAACCAGCCAGTCGACCAGCATGCCGACCGGGCGGCCGGTGCCCGATTCGGGCTTGCCCCACTGCCAGGCCGACCCGGCAATGTCGATGTGGGCCCAGCGCTGGCCTTCGGTGAAACGCGCGAGCAGACAGCCGGCGGTGATCGAGCCGGCCGGCATGCCGCCGACGTTTTTCATGTCGGCAAACGGCGTGTCGATCTGCTCCTGGTAGTCGTCCCACAGCGGCAGGCGCCACAGGCGGTCGACCGAGCGTTGGCCGGCTGAAAGCAGCTCTTGGGCCAGTTCGTCGTCGTTGGTCATCAGGCCGCTGGCGTGGTGGCCGAGGGCAACGACGCAGGCACCGGTCAGCGTGGCCAGGTCCACGGTGGTTTCCGGCTTGAGTTTCTCGCCGGTCCACGTCAGCGCGTCAGACAGGATCATGCGGCCCTCGGCGTCGGTGTTGTGCACCTCGATGGTCTTGCCGTTCATGGCGGTGATGACATCACCCGGACGATAGGCCTTGCCGTCGGGCATGTTCTCGACGGCGGCGACGACGCCTTCGACGTTCATCGGCAGGCCGAGCCGGGCCACGGCTTCCATGGCGCCGATGGTGGCCGCCGCCCCGCCCATGTCGAACTTCATCTGCTCCATCAGATCACGCGGCTTGATCGAGATGCCGCCGGTGTCGAAGGTGACACCCTTGCCAACCATGGCCAGCGGAGCCTGGCCTGGCTTGCCGCCTTTCCAGCTCAAGCGGATCAGGCGCGGCTTGTTGGCGCTGCCGTCGGCGACCGCCAGCAGGGCGTTCATGCCCAGCGAGCGCATGGCCTCTTCTTCGAGAATCTCGACTTCGAGCTTGTCGTGCGCGGCGGCCATCTTCTCGGCGGTTTCGGCCAGAAAGGCGGGCGTGCAGATATTGGGCGGCAGGTCGGCCAGATCGCGGGCGCGCTTGACGCCGGCAGCGATGGAAGCGGCCAGATCGAGCTGGGCCGCGACGCCGTCGCCGGCCGGAAAGCTGACCGTTTCGGTGGCCGGCGGCGCGTCGTCCTTCGGTTTCTTGGTGGCGCTGTAGACGTAATCGGCCCAGGCCAGGGCGATCCCGGCCTGGCGCAGTTTCCAGTCGGTGCCACGGTCGGCGACCTCGGCGTCGGCAAGCAGGCAGTGGGCAGTGGTCGCGCGCGACTGCCGCAGGGCCTTGCCAGCCGCCTTGACGGCCTTGTCGAAGGCCACGCCGTCGAGCTTTTCACTCTTGCCCAGGCCCACCACCAGCAGGCGCGCGGCCTTGATGCCCGAAACAGCGTGCAGCAGGGTGGTCTTGCCGGCCTTGCCCGACAGATCACCGCTTGCATGCAGGCGCGAGAGCAGGCCGTCGCTGGCCCGGTCGATTTCGGCAAGCGCGCCGTCCAGACCGGACTCGTTGAGGCCGGCGATGAGACAATCCGTATCGACGGCCGCGGCGGCCGCGTCAGTAGTTGTAAACTGCATAGGTCTTTATGTCCTGCTCGAGTGAAGAAATAGTGACAGTCCGCCATTGTAACCGTCAGCGTCGCCAGTCGCCGCCTCGATGCTGATTCTCCAGCGCTATATCCTGCGACAGGGCATGCTGGCCAGCCTCTTGAGCCTGGTCGTGTTTCTTGGCGTGGTCAGCGCGCTGTTCCTGGCCGAGCTTCTTGGCGAGGCGGCGCAGGGCGAGCTGCCCGGTGGCAGCGTGCTGCTGATGCTGGGGCTGAGGCTGCCCGAGGCGATCATGCTGGTTGGGCCGCTGGCGCTGCTGACCGGGCTCTTGATGACGCTCGGGCGCCTTCAGGAAGAGAGCGAGCTCGTGGTCATGCGCTCGGCCGGCCTGGCCTACCGGCGCCTGCTGCGACCGGTGGCCACCGTTGCGGTGCTTTGGGCCGGCGGGCTGCTGATTGTGTCGGGCTGGCTCTCGCCGATGGCCGTGGAGCGCTCGGCCACCCTGGTGGCCGACGCGGCGCGCAACGCCATGGTAGCCGGGCTGCGGCCGGGCCAGTTCGATCGCCTCAATCAGGGCCGCACCACCGTATATGTCGGCGGCATCGACCGGCGCACCGACGAGCTCAGCGATATTTTCATCCAGCACATGGAAGGCGACACCACGCAAGTGCTCACCGCCGCCACGGGGCGGCTGTGGCTGCCCGGCGAGGATGCCGATCGCTATCTGCTGCTGACCGACGGCCACCAGGTATCGCACGCCTCCGAGCCGCTCGACGGGGGTATTCGCGAGCTGTCGTTTGCCGGCAACGAACTGAAACTGCCCGCGCCGGAAGACGTCTCGGTTGAAAGCGAGTCGGGCTATCTGCTGCCGCAACTGTGGCCGGCCGAGTCGCCATCTCAGCGTCGGGAATGGCACTGGCGCCTGGCCGCGCCTCTGGCCGGGCTGTTGCTGGGGCTGCTGGCGCTGCCGCTGTCAAGCCGCAGGCCGCGCCAGGGACGCCACGGCAGCGTGATCACCGCCTTGATCCTGTATCTGATCTACAGCAATGCCGTCCACGGCGGGCTGATTCTCATGGAACAGCACGATACGATGCGTGGCCCCGGCCTGTGGCCCGTGCACGGCGCCCTGGGCCTGTTGGCGCTGGCGCTGTTCTGGCGCCACTGGAGGTCGTGGTGATTGCCGGCATTCTGGGGCGCTATGTCAGCCGCACGGTACTGGTGTGGGTGCTGATTGTGGCTGTTCTCCTGGCCGGGCTTTACACGCTGATCGATGCCGTGCGCGAAGCCCAGGACATGACCGGCGATTACGGCGCCCTGCAGGTGCTGGCATTCATCATCCAGACCATGCCCAGCCGGTTCTACGATATCTTTCCCTTCGCCGCCCTGATCGGAACCATGCTCGGTGTCGGCGGCCTGGCCGCAACCAACGAGCTGGTGGCCATGCGCGCGGCCGGCTACGATCGCGGAAGAATCCTGGCGGCCGTGATGCTGGCCGTTGGCGGTTGTCTGCTGGCTCTGTTTCTGGTTGCCGAGTACGCGATTCCCGGGCTTGAGGCGCGGGCCAACGCCCAGCGTGACCAATTGCGCAGCGGGCAGGTGCACCTTGGCCGCTTCGGCTCGCTATGGCTGCGCGACGGAAAAATGATGCTGCGCATCGGCTATTCCGCCTGGACCGACGAGAATCAGCCGGAATTCGGTGATGTGCTGGTCTACCGCATCGAACAGGGCATGAAGCCCAGCCTGGTCATGCGTGCCGGTGGCGCAACCCACACGGGCGAGGCCTGGCAATTCAGGCGCGTGGCGCAGCGCGAAGTGTTCAATGGTGCCGAATCGGGAACCGGGAAGCGGGTGACGCTGCCCTCCACGCTCAGCTACGACCTGTTTGCCTCGGCGGTGAGCAAGCCGCGCATGCTCGCCATCAGCGATCTGGTGGGCATGATCGAACTGCTCGATGCCAATGAGCTCGATACCGGCCAGTATCGGCAGGCCTTGTGGAACCGGCTTTTCTTTCCCATCAACGTGGTCGCGATGATTCTCGTCAGCCTGCCGTTTGCGTTTCGCGGTGGACGCCAGGGCGGCCGCGGGCTGAGCGTTTTCGTGGGGCTGTCGCTGGGCCTGATGTTTTTCGTCATCAGCCGGCTCATCAAGGGTACGGCCATGCTCTGGCCGGGGCCGCTGTGGCTTCTGATGATCCTGCCGGCGCTGTTCTTCAGCGCGCTCGGGTTGCTGTTGCTCAGGCGGCTGTAGCGCGCTTCACGCCGGCTCCTGGCTGGATGTCACCGGAAAGATTGCTGCTTTGGCTGCCTGGGAGTGACTACCAGGCTGGTGAACGTTGCCATGTCGTGCCAGGTGCGCCGGCGAGGCTCGAACAGGCTCCAGAAGTATCCCAGGCCGATCGCGGCGGCCGACAGCCAGGCGATCAGGAACCGCAGTGCCGACCGGGCCCAGCCGATTCGCCCGCCGTCTTCGGTGACAAGCACCACCCGCCAGGCGCGCATGCCTACGGTCTGACCACCCAGTTGCCAGCAAACGGCGAAGTAGCCCCACCACACGATCAGCAGGTATATCTGAAACCACAGCGTGCCGGGCCGAACTTCCGAACCCGAGGGGATCACGGCGATCGCGGCGGCAACCATCAGCACGGCAATGACCAGCAGGGCGTCGTAAGTCATTGACGCCAGCCGCCGAAGCAGCCCGCATGGCGGCAGCTTGCCGGGCTGGAGATGTGCGCTTGAGTGTGATCTTCTGGTCACGGGATTTGACGTAGCGTCCGGTTGCGGGTAGGTTTCCGCATTCCGGCAACACGGTGCGGCTTAGTGCAGGCCTCTCGTCTTTCAATTCGAGGGCTCGCGCGGTATTCTAATTCGGTTGCTGGTCCAGGCCAATTCCGAGACAGATTGCAAAGCCACGAATTTCAAGCATAGCGGATACGACAATGTCACAACACTCAACTTTCATTTCACGCCTGCTGGTGCTGGGTTCCGGGCTGTTGCTCGGCACCTTCGCCGTCCATGCGCAGGTGCTCGACCGCAGTATGGATACTGAAAACAGAATCACGCGGCAGGCTGCTCAGACCCAGCAGCGGATCAACCAGGTTGACGAACAGACCCAGCAGTTGGTCACTGAGTATCGTCAGGTTCTGGCCGAGACCGAAAGCCTGCGCGCCTACAACCAGCAGATGCAGGCGGTGGTCAACAACCAGACCGAAGAAATCGCCTCGATCAACGAGCAGCTCGAAGGCCTGGAGCAGACCAACCGGGACGTTGTGCCGCTGATGATCGAGATGGCCGAAACGATCGAGCAACTGGTGCGTGCCGACGTTCCGTTCCGTCTGCAGGAGCGCCTCGACCGCGCCGAGAGCGTGGTCGACACCCTGGATCGCTCCGATATCACCAACTCTGAAAAGTTTCGCCTTGTTCTCGAGTCCTACCAGGCTGAACTTGAATATGGCCGAACGATGGAAGCCTATCGCGGCGCGCTGCCCGACGGCCAGCAGGTCGAGTTCCTGCGCGTGGGCCGTACCCTGCTTTTCTGGCAGTCGCTTGACGGCGAGACGACCGGCTGGTGGAACCCCAACAGCCGCCAGTTCGAGCAGCTTGGCAGCGGCTATCGGCTGCCTGTCAGCGACGGCCTGGCCATCGCTCGCAACCAGGTCGCGCCCGACCTGATTCCGCTGCCTGTGCCCGCCCCGGAGAGTGAATGATGAGCATGACTAGATTTGTTGTTGCATTGCTGGCGCTGGCCATGCCTTTTGCGGCCAGCGCTCAGGACACCCTCGATGAGCTGCTGCAGAGAGTTCAGCAGGCGGCTCAGGAAGAGCAGCGTGTCGACCAGCAGCGCCTGCAGCGCTTCATCAACGAGCGCAACAACCGCAGCCAGATGCTTGAGCAGGCGCGCGCCGACCTGCGCCGCGAAGAGCAGCGCTCGGATCGCCTGCAGAACGAGTTCGACCAGAACGAGCTCAAGCTGGTGGAGCTCGAGACCACGCTCGATGAGCGCATGGGCAACCTCGGCGAGCTGTTCGGCGTCGTCCGTCAGGTGGCCGGCGACATGCGCGGCAATTTGCGCGAGTCGATGGTCAGCGCGCAGTTCGAGGGTCGCTCCGAGTTCTTCGCCGATCTGGCCGAGGCGCGCGAGTTGCCGACCGTCGGCGAGCTGCGCCAGATGTGGTACGAAATGGTTCGCGAGATCACCGAGTCCGGCAAGGTCGTCAAGTTCGAGTCCGACCTGATCAATGCCGACGGCATCAGGGAACAGAATCGCGAAGTGGTGCGCGTCGGTGTGTTCAACGTCGCCTCCAACGGCAAGTTCCTGCAGTGGGACGGTAACCAGGGGCTGCTGGTCGAACTGCCGCGTCAGCCGGCCGGTCGCTTTCAGAGCATGGCCCAGAACCTGCAAAACGCCAGTGGTGACGAGGTCGTCGACTTCCCCATCGACGGTACCCGCGGCGCCATTCTTGCCCAGGTGGTGCGAGCGCCCACGCTCAAGGAACGTATTCGCCAGGGTGCCGAGGTGGGTTACGTGATCATCGCCTTGGGTATCTTCGGCGTGCTGTTCGCCCTGTGGCGCGGCATCGTGCTGACCATCAAGGGCAATGCCATCAAGCGTCAGCTCAAGCGTGACGAGGCCGACGAAGGCAACGCGCTGGGTCGCGTGATCAAGGTCTACCAGGACAACCCGGATCAGGATGTCGAAACCCTCGAACTCAAGCTTGACGAAGCCATCCTGCGCGAGACCGCGCCGCTGGAGTCGGGCCTGCCGCTGATCAAGGTGCTCTACGTGGTCGCACCGCTGATCGGTCTGCTGGGTACCGTGGTCGGCATGATCCAGACCTTCCAGCAGATCACCCTGTTCGGTACGGGTGACCCGCGCATGATGGCCGGCGGCATCTCCATGGCCCTGATCACCACGGTTCTGGGTCTGACGGTAGCCATTCCGCTGACGATTCTTCACAGTCTGCTGCAAAGCCGCAGCCGCACGCTGATCCAGATTCTGGAAGAGCAGTCGGCCGGCATCATTGCACGACTCGCAGAGCGTCGCCATGGTAGCGCTAGCTAATTTCTTCGACTCGATTCGCGGGTTCATCGAGCTCGGCGGAGGCGTCCTCTGGGCGATCTTCGCCGTGCTTCTGATGATGTGGACGCTCATTCTCGAGCGCTACTGGTATTACTTCCGCATTCTGCCTTCCCGTCGCAAGGAAATCCTTGACCGCTGGCGTAGCCGGACGGAGCACCAGTCCTGGCACGCCGGCCAGGTCCGCGAGGAGTTGATCAGCAAGCTGGGCCAGGAAATGCAGCGCAACATCCGGACCATTCAGACGCTGATTGCCGTGTGCCCGCTGCTTGGGCTGCTGGGTACGGTAACCGGCATGGTTGCGGTCTTCGACGTCATGGCCTTCTTTGGCACGGGTAACGCCCGGGCCATGGCGGCCGGCGTTTCGCAGGCCACCATTCCCACCATGGCGGGCATGGTCGCGGCGCTTTCCGGGCTTTATTTCGGCTCTTATCTCGAGCGCAAGTCGGAAATCGAGACCGAACGTCTCGAAGACCTGCTGCGCTTCGACTGACGACACGACTGGCTTTTTGGCGTCGCAAACAGGTTTGACTAGAACATGGCACGCAGACACGCACAAAGGGATGAGGCCGAAATCAACATCACACCGATGTTGGATATCGTGTTCATCATGCTGATCTTTTTCATCGTCACGACCTCGTTCATCCGTGAAACCGGCGTGGAGGTCGACAGGCCCACCGCGCTGACTTCGGAACCTCGTCCACAGGGTAATGTTCTAATTGCCATAAGAGACAACGACGAGGTCTGGATGAACAAGCAACAGATCGAGATTCATCAGGTTCGATCCGAGGTCGAACGTGCCAAGGCCGAAAACCCTGAATCGGCGGTGGTGCTGATTGCCGACGAGAGCGCTCGAACGGGCATGCTGATAGAGGTCATGGACCAGGTTCAGGCAGCCGGCATCAACCGGATCTCGGTTTCGGCCGAGCCGGAAGGCGGGAGGTAATCATGAACTCGGCAATCCGATACGCCATTGCCGTCGTGCTGGCCATTGTGGTCACGCTGGTCACTTTCTACATCATGCACACGCTCATCTCCGGCGCCGGGGGCGATCGCGAACAGCTCGATCCGCCGCCGGGTATCCGTTTCGGTCCGGTCGAGATCGACGAGACGGTCGAGCACCGCGATCGGCGCCGGCCGCCGCCGCCGCCGCCGCCCGAAGAGCCGCCGCCGCCGCCGGATATGGAGATCGCACAGATGGAACAGCAGGTCCAGGAAATGCCCAGCCTGGACATGCCGGATCTTGACCTTTCGATGACCGGCACCGGTCCGTTCCTGGGCTCCATGACTCAGGCCGACCGCACGGCCGAGGGCGATGTCGTGCCGCTGGTGCGTATTCAGCCCCAGTACCCGCGTGACGCCGCCGTGGCACAGATCGAGGGCTATGTGCGAATCGAGTTCACGATCGACAAGACCGGTTCCGTGCGCTCCCCGCGCGTGATCGAATCCAGGCCGCCGCGCGTATTCGATCGCGAGGCCATTCGCGCCATTCTGCGCTGGAAGTTCAAGCCGCGCGTGAGTGATGGCGTGGCCGTTGAACGTCAGGCGACCCAGACCATCGAGTTCAACCTGGACGACGCAAGATGAAGATTGCCAACACCCTGTTGCTGAGCATGCTGTTTGCCGTCTCCGGTACGGCGTTTGCCCAGACCCAAGTCGCAGGCTACCAGTGTGGCGTCGAGCGAGAGGTCTCTGCCGGCGCGCTGACCGAGCGAACCTACAACCGCCTCAGTGATATCTACGAGAAAATCGGCGAGGAAAACTACGCCGAAGCCTATCCGTCGCTCGAATCACTGCTCGAGCGCAATCGCCGCGATGACTACGTCAGCGCCACTGTCCTTCAGGCAATGGCATTCGTTCGCGCCCAGCAGGAGCAATATGAGCAGGCCATCAATCTGTTCAAGCAGGCCATCGATCTGAACAAGTTGCCCAACAGCCAGCACTATCAGATGATTCTTCAGGTGGCCCAGCTCTACTACACGGTGGAGCGCTATCAGGATGCGCTCGATCAGCTCGATATCTGGTTCTGTGTCACGCCCGATGATCAGACCAACAAGGTCGAGGTGTGGGTGATGAAAGCCAGCATCCACGCCCAGATCGAGGAATATTCAAAGGCCATCGAGGCCATCGATCGTGCCATTGCCCTGTCCGATGAGCCCAAGGAGCAGTGGTATCAGTTGAAGCTCGGCATGCACTTCGAGCTCAAGCAGTACAACGAAGCCGCGGATGTTCTGCGAATCCTGATCCGGATGAATCCGGACAAGAAGCAATACTGGGTCCAGTTGGCGTCGGTCTATGCCCAGCTCGATCGCAATCGCGATTCGATGGCAGTGCTTTCCCTGGCTCATCGCAGGGGGCTGTTGGACAAGCAGGGCGAGTACATGCAGTTGGCCAGCCTGCAGCAGGAGTTCGACTTTCCGCGCAAGGCTGCCGAAGTGCTTCAGGAAGGGCTCGAGAAGGGCATCGTAGAAAACACCCGCCGCAACTGGGAAATGACCGGTGGCGCGTGGTACGAGGCGCGCGAGCTCGAGGCGGCTCTGGCTGCCTACAAGAAGGCCGGGGCCCAGTCAACCGATGGCAAGATCGATCTCCAAAGAGCATTCATCCTGTCCGATCAGGAGCGCTGGCAGGAAGTGGTCAGCGCACTCAATCGCGCGGTCGATCTTGGTGGCCTGTCTGAAACGCAGACTGGCAACGCATATCTGCTTTTGGGGACCGCTCTGTACAACACGGGCGATGTGGAGGGTGCGCTGAGGGCCTTTAATGAGGCAACGGATTATGGCAAAGTGGCAACTGCTGCGAGGGAGTGGATGAATCATATCCGCAACGAACGCTCTCGCCAGGCGAGAAGTTAGAGAATCCTGATCACGACCCAGGGAGGTCAGCATCATGCAAATCAACGAAGAAACGCAGCTCGACCAACAGGTGCCTGACCAGGGGGCTGCAGCAGTCTCGACTGGCGCCCCGGCTTCGGCCGCCAAGAAGGCTTCCAGGAAGAAGGCGTCCAAGAAGAAGGCCTCCAAGAAGAAGGCCTCCAAGAAGAAGGCCTCCAAGAAGAAGGCGTCCAAGAAGAAGGCGTCCAAGAAGAAGGCTTCCAAGAAGAAGGCTTCCAAGAAGAAGGCCTCGCGCAAGGTCGCGGTCAGCGAAGACATGGCAAAAGTGCTTGCCGCCGCTGATGCTCTGCGCGATGCGCTCTATGAGATGGCCACCCATCGGATGGAGCAGCGCCGCGAATTGATGGAAGATTTTCGCGACGCCGTCAGCAGCACCCTTGGTCGGCTCACCGGAAAGGGTTGACTGACACCGCCGACACCGATCCGGGGGCGGACATCGTCCCCGGTGAAAGTGAACGGCTCATCGATACCTTCCTTGACGCGCTGTGGGCCGAGCGTGGCATCAGCCCGGCAACCGCCGCTGCCTATCGCAGCGATCTGGCCGGTTTCCTGGCCAGCGTCGGGCGTCCTGTTGCTGACATTACCCGCGCCGACGTGCTCGAGTTACTGGCCCGGCGCATGCGCTCGGGCGCAAACACCAGCAGCATCGTGCGCCAGCTTTCCTGCCTGCGGCAGTTTTTCGCCTGGGCGCTCAGGGAGCGTCGGATCGCAGGCGATCCCATGCTCGATCTTCAGGGGCCGCGCCGGATGCGTTCCCTGCCCGCGACGATGACATCGCGTGAGGTCGAGGCCCTGCTGGCCGCTCCTAACGGCGGCGGCGTTCTCGATGTTCGCGACCGGGCCATGCTCGAGACCCTTTATGCCACGGGGATGCGGGTGTCAGAACTGGCGACGCTGACCGATTCGCGGGTGAACCTCGGACAGGGCGTCGTTCGCGTGATGGGCAAGGGCGGGCGCGAGCGTCTTGTTCCTCTGGGGCAGGTTGCCAGCGATACCATCCGGCACTGGCTTTCCGTGCGCGCTGAACTGAAGCCGCGAGGAGACTGGCTTTTCGTGTCCAGAAGCGGGCGCGCACTCTCTCGCCAGGCGATCTGGGCGAGGATTCGTCAGCTTGCGCTGCGAGCCGGCATTGACAGTCCCGTTCACCCCCACCGGCTGCGGCACTCCTTCGCAACCCATCTGCTCGACAATGGCGCCGATCTGCGCGTCGTCCAGATGCTGCTGGGGCATGCCGATCTGGCCACGACGCAGATTTACACGCACGTCTCCAGGGCGCGCCTCAAATCCCTGCATCAGCGCCATCACCCGCGGGGATGAGCGGGTCAGCCATGCGCCCACAGGGCTGCCTGGATATCACATGAAACTTGTGCGCCCGTGCGCGTTCGAATGAACAGGCTTGCGCGCTCGGCTATCATGCGCTGTGCTGATTGCCTGGCGCCACGAATCTTGTTTTTCAGGAGTAGTAAAGAATGAGGATTTTTGCAGTTGTTGTTTCGGTTCTGGGCCTGGCCCTGGCCGCACAGGCGTCGGCCGCCGAAGGGAATGCGCCCGGCGGAAACGCCGCCGGTGCAAATGAAGCCGGCACCAATGAAATAGAACAGCGCGTTCGCGCACTGGTCCCCGAAATCGAGACGCTGGCCATCGCCGACTCGCCGATTCCCGGCGTCATGGAAGTTCAGCTCAACAACGAGATCCTCTACATGAGCACCGACGGGCGCTACCTCATGCAGGGCCGCCTGATCGACCTGGAAACCCAGACCGACCTGACCGACGCGGCCAAGTCGGTTCTGCGCCGCGAAAAGCTCTCCGGCCTCGATGAGTCGAAAATGGTGTCGTTCGGGCCGGAAGATGCCGACTACGAGTTGATGGTGTTCACCGACACCAGCTGCGGCTACTGCCGCCGACTGCACGAGCAGATCGATGACTACATCGACGAAGGCATCCGCATCAATTACCTGGCTTTTCCGCGCGCCGGCGTGGGCTCGGAAACCTACGACACCATGGTCTCGGTATGGTGTGCAGACGATCCGCAGGACGCGATGACCATCGCCAAGTCCGGCAAGCAGCCGCCGCCGAAGAAATGCGACAATCCGGTCGAGGAACAGTACGGGCTGGGCAAGTCGCTGGGCGTGACCGGCACACCGTCGATGATGACGCTCGACGGCGACATGATTCCCGGCTACGTGCCGCCGAAACAGCTTCGCCAGCGCCTCGACAGCCTCTACAAGGCGCGCACTCCAGCCAGGTAAGCGCAACGCCCGTAGTATAATGACGCGCTCACTTGAGCGCTCTCTCGCGGGGTCACGAATGCTCCTCCTGCTCGGCCGGGATGCCCTGCCGCCATTTCGTCTTGCCCGGCTCGCTGCCGATGTTTCTGCGCTTGAACAGCGCGAGATCGGGCTGCGCGCCCGCGAACTGCTTCTGGTCGATGCCGAACGCCTGCCGGGCGAACCGCAGCGCGGCCGGCTGCTTTCGCTGCTGTCGGCCGAACCATTCGAAGCGAATGCCCTGACCGAACGGCAGCTGCTGGTCGGGCCCCGGCCCGGCACGATGACGCCCTGGGCCAGCAAGGCCGGCGATATTCTCCGCCGCTGCGGCCTGGGCGACTTTGCCCGCCTGGAACACGCCACGCTGTTCGAACTCCAGGGCCTGAGCGCCGCCGAGCTTTCCAAAAACGCCCGCCAGCTACTGCACGACCGCATGACGCAGGTCGTGGTCGATGAACTCGACGCCCTCGAGGGCTGGTTTGACATACAAAAGCCGGCGCCGCTGTCGGTGATTACGCTGGGCGCCGATGCGGCCGCCACCCTGCGCTTCCACAACGACGAACTCGGCCTGGCCCTGAGCGACGACGAGATCGACTACCTGGTCGACGCCTGCAAGCGCATGGGGCGCGATCCCAGCGACGCCGAGCTGATGATGTTCGCGCAGGCCAATTCCGAACACTGTCGCCACAAGATATTCAACGCCGGCTGGAGCGTCGATGGCCAACCGGTCGACGGCTCGCTGTTCGACCTGATCCGCAGCACGCACGCGGCCACGCCCGATGCCACCCTGGTCGCCTACGACGACAACGCCGCGGTGGTTGAAGGCTTCGATGTCGAGCTGCTGACCACCGGTGCCGGGCATCCGACCTATACCAGCCAATCCGGCCGCGCTCACATCCAGATCAAGGTCGAGACCCACAACCACCCGACCGCCATCGCGCCCGATTCGGGTGCCGCAACCGGCGCCGGCGGCGAGATTCGCGACGAATCGGCCACCGGCCGGGGTGCGCGCCCGATTGCGGCCTTGTGCGGATTTTCGGTATCGGACCTGCGCCTTCCCGGGTGGGTCCAGCCCTGGGAGACGGCGCCGGAAGAGCCCGACCGCCTGGCCTCGCCGCTGGAGATCATGCGCGACGGTCCGACCGGGGCTGCCGGCTTCAACAACGAGTTTGGCCGGCCGGCCCTGCTCGGCTATTTCCGCACCTTCAGCGCCCGCATCGGCGAGCGCTTGTGGGGCTACCACAAGCCGATCATGATCGCCGGCGGCAGCGGCATGATTGCCGACGGCCAGACCCACAAGCTGCCCCTGGCCGCGGGGGATTGCATCATCGTGCTCGGCGGGCCGGCCATGCTGATCGGCCTGGGTGGCGGTGCCGCCTCGTCGATGACCTCGGGTCAGTCCGACGCCGAGCTGGATTTCGCCTCCGTCCAGCGCGGCAATCCCGAAATGCAGCGCCGCGCCCAGGAAGTGATCGATCGCTGCTGGATGCAGGGCGCGCGCAATCCGATCAAGTCGATTCACGACGTCGGCGCCGGCGGCCTTTCCAACGCTCTGCCCGAGCTTCTGCACGACGGCGGGGTGGGCGGCCGCCTGGAGCTGCGCGAGATTCCCACCAACGATCCCGCACTGTCGCCCATGGAACTGTGGTGCAACGAAGCCCAGGAGCGCTATGTCCTGGCCGTGGCGCCCGAAGACCTCGAGCGCTTTGCCGCCCTGTGCGAGCGCGAGCGATGCCCCTGGGCGAATCTGGGGCAGGCCAGCGGCGACGGCCAGCTTGTGGTCACCGACCGCCTCGGTGAGCGCCCGGCCGTGGACATGCCCCTGGAAGTGCTGCTGGGCAAACCGCCGCGCATGCACCGCGATGCAGTCACGATGCAGCACGCGCTCGAGACCGGCGTGCTCGAAGGCGTCTCGCTCGATGAGATCATCGACCGCGTCCTGGCGCTGCCGGCCGTTGGCAGCAAGCAGTTTCTGATTACGATCGGCGACCGCACCGTCGGCGGCCTGAGCGTACGCGACCAGATGGTCGGCCCCCACCAGGTACCGGTGGCCGACTGCGCCATCAGCCTGCTTGACTACGACGGTCATGCCGGCACGGCCATGGCCATGGGCGAGCGCGCGCCGCTGGCCGTCCATGATTCGGCCGCCGCCGCGCGCGTGGCCGTAGGCGAGGTGCTCACCAACCTGGCCGGCGTGGTGGTCCGGGATCCGGCCCATATCAAGCTGTCGGCCAATTGGATGGCCGCCGCCGGCGCGCCCGGTCAGGACGCCGCCCTGCGCGCCGCCGTCGAGGCGGTAGCCGCGCTTTGTCCCGCGCTGGATTTGTCCGTTCCGGTTGGCAAGGACTCTCTTTCAATGCAGACCGTCTGGCATGATGACGAGGGTGAGCAGCGCATGACCGCGCCGGTCTCGCTGGTCGTGTCCGGCTTCGCGCCCGTGCCCGACGTGCGCCGGCACCTCACGCCAGAACTCAAACGCGATGTCGACAGCCGCCTGCTGCTGATCGATCTTGGCCGGCAGCGCCTGGGCGCTTCGGCCCTGGCCCAGGTGTTTTCGCGCCAGCTCGGGCCGGTGCCGGACGTCGACGACGCCGGCGAACTCAAGTCGGCCTTTTCGGCCGTGCAGCGCCTGGTCGCCGACGGCCGCGTGCTGGCCTGCCACGACCGCTCCGACGGCGGTCTGTTCACCACCCTGCTGGAAATGGCGCTGGCCGGCCGCTGCGGCCTGCGCATCGACCTGGGTAGTGAGCAGGCTGATCCGGTCGCCGCCCTGTTCAACGAGGAGCTCGGCCTGGTGCTGCAGGTGGCCGGCGACGAACTTGCTGCCGTGGAGTCGGTGCTGGCCGATGCCGGCCTGGCCGAGCGCGTTACCGTTGTCGGCGAAGTCACCGACGGCAGCCATCTTGACGTTTTTGCCGGCGAGCGCGGCCTGATCTCACGCGATCTGTCCGAGCTGGCCGGGCGCTGGGCCGAGACCAGCTATCGCATGCAGCGCCTGCGCGACCATCCCGAATGCGCCGACGAGGAATACGCGGCCATTACGCGCTTCGATCAGCCCGGGCTGGTCGCCGAGCTGACTTTTCAGCCGCCCGCCCCGGTCGCCGTCAATACCGGCGCCAGGCCGCGCGTGGCCATCCTGCGCGAGCAGGGCGTCAACGGCCAGCGCGAAATGGCGCGCGCCTTCATGTCGGCCGGCTTCGAGGCGGTCGACGTGCACATGAGCGATCTCGAAAGCGGCCGCCAGAATCTCGCCGACGTTCACGGCCTGGCCGCCTGCGGCGGATTTTCCTTCGGTGACGTGCTCGGCGCCGGTCAGGGCTGGGCGCGCTCGATTCTGTTCAACGCTGCCCTGCGCGACGCCTTCCAGTCCTTCTTCGAGGATCCGGGGCGCTTTGCGCTGGGCGTATGCAACGGCTGCCAGATGTTTTCGGCTCTGCGCGAGATCATCCCCGGCACGGAAAGCTGGCCGGACTTCGTGGCCAATCGCTCGCGTCAGTTCGAGGCCAGGCTCAGCCAGGTGGCCATCGAAGACAGCCCGTCGCTGTTTTTCGCCGGCATGGCTGGGTCGCGCCTGCCGGTAGTGACCGCCCACGGCGAGGGCAGGGCAAGCTTCGAACGAGAGCCTGCGCCCGACGCGCCCGTGGCGCTGCGCTACGTCAACGCTGACGGCACGGCCGCAAGCCGCTATCCGGCCAACCCCAACGGCTCGCCGGAGGGCATTACCGGCTTGAGCAGCACGACCGGCCGGGTGACCATCATGATGCCGCACCCCGAGCGTTTGCTCAGGCGGGTCAATTTCTCCTGGGCGCCGGATGACTGGGGGGAGCTTTCCCCGTGGATGAAGATGTTCCACAATGCAAGGCTGTGGCTGGAGTGATTGTCAAGCAATGAGCGAACAGGAACGACACAAGGGCGACAGCGCCGGCGGGGAAAAAGAGCGCGGCATGAACCCGGTCAGGGAAATGTTCATCCTGGCTGCGCTCTACCTGCCGCTGGGATTCTTTCTGTGGTTTTTCCTGGCCAGCGGCCTGATGTTTCCGACCTCGCGGCTGGTGGAGTGGCTGCTGACCGGCATGTACCCGGATATCTTCGAGCGGGTAGTGCAGTTGGGATTCCGCTTCGAGGTGCAGACCGCGGTTGTTCTGCCGCAGCAGGTCGACGGCCGCACAGCCGCCCTGAATCTGGACATCAATCCGATGATTTATGCCTGGGGCCTGGCGCTGCTGTTCGGCCTGGCCATGGCCACGCCCACGCGGGGGATGCGGCGCCTGGTACAGATTCTCATCGGCTTTGCGGTGGTCACCCTGGTGACGACCTGGGGCGTGTTCTGGGAAGTCTGGCGAGACATGGCTTTCCTGATGGGGCCGCAGGCGGCCGCTGCCGTGCAGTCGACCAGCCTTTCAGCAACCACGATCGCCCTGTGCTATCAGTTGGGCTACCTGATGTTCCCCGGCGTGATCCCGATTGCCGCCTGGATTCTGATGAATCGGCCGTTCATCGAGCAGCTCGTGGCGAGCCGCCGCGGCTGAACCGACCCGGGCGCGGGCTGTCTGTTTGAGACATGAGTGAATATGGAAACTGAACCGCTGACCGCTACCGACGACACCGAGCTGCTTCCCAGCATCGGCGACCACCTCGAGGATCGGGCCGCCGAGCTGTGCAAGCTGATGATGGACGAGGGGCGCCTGCGCGAGGAAGACCTGCAGCGCGCCCGCGCCTATCGCGAACAGCACGGCGGCAATCTGCTGACCCTGCTGGTGCGCCTGGGGCTCGTTTCCGAGCGCGACCTGGCCCGCGCCCAGTCCGAGCTGCTCGAAATTCCCATGGTGACCGAAAAGGATTACCCCGAAACCGCGCCGCAGCTCGAGTCGGTGTCGGTGCGCTACATGAAGCAGCAGCACCTGGTGCCGGTGCGTATCGACGACGACAGCCTGGAAGTCGTCATGGCCGACCCCTGCGACGAATTCGCGCTGCGCGCCCTGGGCATGGCCACCGGGCGCCAGGTTCTGCCCAGGGTGGGCGTGACCTCCGAGATCGACAACACCATCGAACGCTATTTCGGCGGCGGCAAATCGGCCATGGGCCAGATCGCCGAACACCTCGGCGGCGAAGGTGACGGTGGTGAGGACGAGGAAGACGTCGAGCACCTGCGCGACCTGGCTTCCGAGGCGCCGGTCATCCGCCTGGTCAACCTGATTCTCCAGCGCGCGGTCGAGTCGCGCGCCTCCGATATCCACATCGAGCCGTTCGAGAATCGCCTCAAGGTGCGCTACCGCATCGACGGCGTGCTGCAGGAAGTCGAAGCGCCGCCGGCGCGCTCGACCGCGGCGGTGATCTCGCGCGTGAAGATCATGGCCCGGCTCAACATCGCCGAGCGCCGCCTGCCGCAGGACGGGCGCATCATGCACCGCGTCGGCGGCAAGGAGCTCGATTTGCGCGTCTCGACCGTGCCCACCGCGCACGGCGAATCGGTGGTCATGCGTATTCTCGACCGCGAAGCCGTGGTGCTGGATTTCGCCAGCCTCGGCTTTGCCGACGACATTCAGCAGCGCTTCGAGCACGAGCTGGAGGTGCCCCACGGCATCATCCTGGTCACCGGTCCGACCGGCTCGGGCAAGACCACCACGCTCTATACCGCGCTTTCGAAGCTCAACACGCCCGAGCGCAAGATCATCACCGTCGAGGACCCGGTCGAATACCAGCTCGAAGGCGTCAACCAGATTCAGGCCAAGTCGTCCATCGGCCTGGACTTTGCCCGCGCGCTGCGCTCGATCGTGCGCCAGGACCCCGACGTGATCATGATCGGCGAGATGCGCGATCTGGAGACGGCCAGGATCGCGATCCAGTCGGCGCTGACCGGCCACCTGGTGCTTTCGACCCTGCACACCAACGACGCCGCTGGCGGGGTGACGCGAATGCTCGATATGGGCGTGGAAGACTATCTGCTCACCTCCACGGTCAACGCCATCATGGCCCAGCGCCTGGTGCGCCGCCTCGACACCGAAACGGCACAAGCCTACGAGGTGCTGCCGGAGATGATCGACGAGCTCGGACTGGACAAGCTGACCGAGGAGCGCCCGATTCGGCTCTACCGCGCGGTCGGGTCGGAAGCCAGCCCCAGCGGCTACCGCGGCCGGACCGGCATTCACGAGCTGCTGGTGCTGTCGGAAGAAATCCGACGCATGGTGATGAAGCACGCCATCGCGACCGAAATCGAGAATCAGGCGCGCGCCGAGGGCATGCGCACGATGTACGAAGACGGCCTGATGAAAGCACTGGCCGGCATCACCTCGGCCGAGGAAGTGCTGCGCGTAACGCAGGAAGCCTGATGGGGAGCAAATCTGAAATGTGCCTTCAAACTGATGTTGGGGGTGTTTCCATTGCCTTTGTTTGAATACAAGGCGGTGACCCCCGCCGGCGAGACCCTGACCGGCGAGATGGACGCGCCCAGCAAGGATCTGGTGATCGCCCATCTGCAGGAGTCGGGCAATATCCCGGTCTCGGCGCGCGAAGTCGGTTCGGGCTTCAGGCTTTCGACCCTGCTGCGCGGGCGGCGCGGGCTCAAGCAGGCCGAGATCGGCGACCTGACCCAGCAGCTCGCCACCCTGCTGAGCGCCGGGCTGCCGCTCGACCGCTCGCTGGGCATCCTGGCCGAACTGGCCGAGAACGAGCGCGTGCAGGACACCGTCGAGAAGATCCGAAACCGGGTGCGCGAGGGCGGTTCGCTGTCGGAGGCGCTGGAAGAGCGCCACGGCGTGTTCTCCCGCTTCTACATCAACATGGTGCGCGCCGGTGAGATCGGCGGCTCGCTCGACCAGACGCTCTCGCGCATGGCCGAGTATCTCGAGCGTTCCAAGGAGCTCAAGGAATCAGTCGTCTCGGCCATGATCTATCCGGCGCTGCTGGTCGTGCTGGCCATCGCCTCGCTGGTTCTGCTGATGGGCTACGTCATTCCGCAGTTCACGCCGATGTTCGAGGAATTCGGGGCCGAACTGCCTTTGCTGACCAAGATCGTGCTCGCCGTGGGTACGGCGCTGCAGAATTACTGGTGGGCGATGATCGGTGTGGTGGTGATTGCCCTGCTGTGGTTTCGCTCCCAGTTGCGCCGGCCGGTCTCGCGGCGGCGCTGGGACGCGCGCTTTCTGCACATGAGGGGCATTGGCGATGTCGTCGCCAGGGTGGAAACGGCGAGGCTGGCGCGTACTGCCGGCACCTTGCTGATCAATGGCGTACCGATTCTGTCGGCACTTTCCATCGCCAGGAATGTCATGAGTAATACAGTGCTCGCAGACGACGTCGCAGAAGCCGCCAAGCAGGTCAAGACGGGCACCCCCATGGCGCGGGCGCTGGCGGCCAACGGCAATTTCCCGCGCCTGGCGCTGCAGATGGTCAACGTCGGCGAGGAAACAGGCAAGCTCGACGAAATGCTCCTCAAGGTGGCTGATACCTACGACCGCGAGGTGCGAACGACCATCGACCGACTCATGGCACTGCTGGTTCCGGCCCTGACGCTGGGGCTGGCCATGCTCATTGGCGTGATCGTGATGTCGGTGCTGGTGGCGATTCTCGGTATCAACGAAATGGTGGCCTGAGGGCTGCGGCTTGCGGGCAAAACGAAAATCGGGGCCCTTCAATGGGCAGAGGAAACTGGAAGATGAACAATATGCGTAACAGTGCCGGCTTCTCGCTGATCGAGCTGCTGGTCGTGCTGATGATTCTCGGGTTGATCGCCGGCCTGGTGGTGCCCAACGTGCTCCAGCGCGGTGAGGATGCCAAGCTCAAGGCGGCTGCAGCCGAGGTGCAGCGAATCTCCATGGCGGTCGACGAGTACTACCTCGACAACGGTCGCCCGCCCGAGGATCTGCGCCAGCTCGTGAAAAAGCCGGCCAACGCGAGCAACTGGAACGGGCCCTATATCAACGAGTCCAATCTCACCGATCCCTGGGAAAACCCCTACCAGTATCGCTATCCCGGTCAGCACCGGGCCTTCGATATCTGGTCGCACGGCGCGGACGGCTCGCCCGGGGGCGAGGGCGCCAATGCCGATATCAGCAACTGGGACTGAGTTGGATAAAGAGTTCAGGTTTCAGGGTTCAGGTTTCAGGGGCGGGCGGCCGTGAAACGGTTGCAGCCCGAATTGACCTTGCGGCATTCCGACGGGGGTCCCGGATCGGCTTTGCCGTCCGAGACGCTTTCGCGCATGCGCGAAAGCGGCTTCAGCCTGCTGGAGCTGATGGTGGTCATGCTAATCGTATCGATGCTGTTCGCCCTGGTTGGCGTGTCGGTCAGTCGCTCCATTCAGGGCGCGGAAATCCGCAATGCCTCGCGCGAGATCGTCGCCGGCATTCGCCACACCCGCGGGCAGGCCATCATCAAGCGCCAGCAGCAGGTCTTTCACGTCGACGCCCACGCCAGAACCTGGACCGCCGCCGGGCGCGAGCCCGTGCAGCTTCCCGAAGGTCTCGACATCACCGTCGAGACGGCGCGCTCCGAGCTGACCGGCGAGAACGCCGGCGGCATCCGCTTCTATTCAGACGGCGCCTCGACCGGCGGCAGCGTCGAGCTGCTGGCCAACGAGCGTACCTGGACCGTCGAGGTGTCGTGGCTGACCGGTGAGGTCAGCCTCAGGCAGGAGGCCGACGATGTCTGATTGCCGGCGGATGACTTGCGGGCGTGGTTTGCCCAGTGGCGGCTTTTGCGGGCGCGGGTGGCAGCGTTTGGGAGGTCCCGGATCGGCCTCGGGCTTCGGGCCGCGTTCGGGGGTGCATCGGGAAGGTCCCGGATCGGGGTCCGGGACACCTTCGCGCTCGCGCGAAGGTGGCTTTACCCTGATCGAGGTGATGGTCGCGTTTATGGTCTTTGCGCTGCTGTTCGGCGTGGTTTTGCAGATTCTGTCGACTTCGGTCGGCAACACCCGCCTGTCGGGCGAATACACCCAGGCGGCGCTGTGGGCCCAGTCAAAGCTCGACGTGGTCGGGCTTGAAGGAATGATCGAGCCGGGCGTCACCCGGGGCAGCTTCGACGACAACTACGACTGGACGATGGAGATCAACGAGACTGAGGTCATCGACGAGCGCGCGCTCGATACCCAGGATGAGCTGCCCATCGCGCTCTACCATATCCGGCTTGTGGTCGAATGGGGCGGCGGGCGCCGCCAGGCGGTGTTCGAGACGCTGCGCTCGGTCGATATCCACTGGGAAGAGCGTCAGATGCAGATGGTTGGCGGGCCGCGGCGATGAGTGTGGGCACGGGGTTCGGCAAGCGCGTGCGGGTGCATCAGGAAGGTCCCGGATCGGGGTCCGGGACACCCTGTCGGCTGCGCCGACAGGGTGGATTTACCCTGATCGAGGTCTTGCTGGCCGTCGCGCTGGTGTCGATCATCATGGCGATGGCCTACGGCGGTTTTCGTGCCAGCGTGCGCGCCACCAGCTCGGGTGAGGAGGTCATCGAGCAGACCAATCGGTTGCGCGTGGTTCAGCAGTTTGTCCGGCGCCAGTTGATGCAGACCCGCGCGCTCGTCATCGAGCAGTTCGAGGACGGCGAGATCGTGCGCTTCGAAGGCGATGGCGAACACGTGCGCTTCGTCTCGCCCATGCCGGGGTATCTCAGCTACGGCGGCCCCTACGTTCAGGAATTCAGCCTCGAACGCGGTGCCGGGGGAATGGAGCTGATCTATTACTACGCCATGCTCAACGGCTACGAGCCCGGGGCCCTGCGCGAGACCAGCGACGGTCGCGTGCTGATGGAAGGCATCGGCGGTGGCGAATTCATCTTTCTCGATTTCGACCAGGAAACCGGCGAGACTTTCTGGACCGATTTCTGGGAAGAGCCCGAACGCCTGCCGCTGGCCGTCGGCGTGATGCTCGACCTCGAGTCCGAGCGCGGCCTGGTCTGGCCGGATCTGATCGCCCCGGTGATGGTCGACACCAGCCGCTCGCGGCGCGCGACCATCGGGCGCGCCTCCGATATCTTCAGGCAGCGGCGCTGATGGCCGGCCCGGCCCGACAGCAGCGCGGCATTGCCCTGATCGTGGTGCTGTGGATCCTGGTGCTGCTGACCATTGTGGTGGGCACCTACGCGGTCCTGGCGCGCACCGAGAGTCTGCAGTCACGATTCCTGTTCGACACCACCCGCGCGCGCTACGCCGCCGAGGCCGGCATTCACCGCGCGGCCTATGAAATGCGAAACGGCAATATGGAAACCCGCTGGGTGCCCGACGGCCGCCCCTATACCATCGGCTTCGGCGCCGCCGAGGTCGAGATTCGCATTACCGACGAGTCCGGCAAGATCGACCTCAACGGCAGCGATGCCGAGACGCTTTCGAACCTGTTCATCTCGCGCGGCATGGACGAGACCGAAGCCTGGCATCTGGCCGATGCCATCGAGGACTGGCGCGACGAGGACGATCTGCCCAGGCTCTACGGCGCCGAGCTGGCCGAATACGAGGCGGCCGGGTATCCTTACGGGCCGGCCAATCAGCCGTTCGGTTCGGTCGATGAGCTGCAGCAGGTCATCGGCATGAGCTGGGATCTGTACCGGGAACTCGAGCCGATGCTGACCGTCAATTCCAGCGGCCGCATCAATCCCGCTTTCGCCTCGGCCGACGTGCTGGCGGCAAACCCGGAAATTTCTGCCGAGGATGCGGCGATCTTCGTGCAGGAGAGGCATCAGATCCATCCTCGTGACCAGCAGGCGCTGATGCTGCCCGACGGCACGATGGTCAGCTTGCAAGGGGGTGGCCGGACCTTTAGCATTCGCTCGCGGGCGACGCTGGATACCGGCACCTGGAGTGAAGTACAGGCCACGATTGAACTCGGTGGCGACCAGCGCGGTCGTCCCTTCCGGGTGCTGCGCTGGCGTGACAATGTCGAGGACCGATGAATCAATAACGATGAATCAAGGCACCATCAACGAATACTGGGGCAGCCTCGTTGCCCGCTATCGCGCCGGACCCCTGCCGGGGTTCCTGAAGTGGTGGCGCGGCGAACTGGCCGGCCTTTTCCCGCGCACGCTGCGCGAGCGCATGATTCCGCCCCGTCCGGAATTGTGGCTGGTGCCTGCTTCCGAGGGCCATGAGCTTGAAGTCTGGGCCGGTGGCGCGGTACCCGAACACAGCGACACCTTCGGCTCCAGCGAGGACGCCGGACTGCTGCGCGACCGCTGGCTGGAGCGAGTCAACGGCTTTGACGACGGGCATCCGGAGATCCGGCTGTGCCTGCCGTCCGAGGACATCCTGCGCTGCCCGGTCGATCTGCCGCTGGCTGTGGAATCGAACCTGGCCGAGTCGCTGCGCTACCAGCTTGACCAGGTCACGCCCTTCAGCGCCGACCAGGTCTATTTCGACTATTCCATTCTCGAGCGCGACGCCGAGCGCGGCCGCCTCAAGGTTGATCTGCGCCTGGCGCTGCGTTCGCGTGTCGATGCCGTGCGCGAGCGACTGAGCGCGATTGGCATCCGGCCGCACGTCATCGACAGTCTGGAAGGCGATCACCAGCGGCCCCGCTGCGAAGGATTCAACCTGCTGCCGCTCGAGCAGCGCCCGCGCCACGTCTATCGGCGCGCGCGCATCAACTGGCTGCTTGTCGGCGCCCTGGTGCTGGTGCTTGCCGTGGTCATGGCCGAGTCGCTGTTTCTGCACCAGCGCACGGCCGACCAGCTCGAAAACGAAGTCGACAATCTGCGGCGTGAAGCCGACCAGGTAATGGCTCTTCAGCGCGAACTGCAGGATGCCCTGGCGGCTGCCAACTTTCTGGCCGAGCGGCGCCGCCGCCAGCCGATCAGCGTGGAGGTGCTCGACGAGATCACGCGGATTCTGCCCAACGACATCTGGCTGATGCAGATGCAGATGCGCGGCAACGAGCTGATGCTGCAGGGGCTGGCCGAGGAGTCGCAGCGCCTCATCGAATTGGTCAACGAGTCGCCGCTGCTGGCCGACGCGGAATTCCGCGGCTCGGTCAGCATCGACCCCTCCAGCGGTCGCGAGCGCTTCAACGCCCGGGCCCGCATTGAAACCACAGGAGGTGAGCGTGCAGCTGCTGCCGGATCTGGAGAATAATCGCCCGCTGGCCGTCGGACTGCTGCTCATTGTGCTGGTGGCAGCCTATTTTCTGGGCTTTCACTGGTTCGTGATGCGCCACGTCGAACTGGCCGGCGAGGTCAGCTCGCTCGAGCAGCGCGCGGCCCGCTTCAAGGCGGCGGTGGCCCGGCGGCCCGAACTGGAAGCGCAGCTCGACGAACTGCAGGCCGAACGCCTCGACAGCGCGCTGTTCTTGCCCGAGTCGAACTTCAACGTCGCCGCCGCCGGCCTCACGCGCCGGCTTCGGGATATCATTCAGCGCGAGGCCGACGATGCCGAGCTGTGCCGCATTGTCTCCACCACCAACCGCGCCGATGACGAGCCTGAACGATTCGAGCAGGTCACGGTCAATGTGCGCATGAATTGTCCGCTGCCGGATCTTGCGCGGATTCTCTACCAACTGGAAGACAACGTGCCGCTGATCTTCGTCGACAACCTGACCATCAATCAGCGGATTCCGGCCGGCCGCGCCGGCCGCCGCGGCAGCAGCGGCTACGGGCAGATCGATGCGCGCTTTGACATCTACGGCTTTCTCGCCCAGCAGGTGGAAGGCTGAGCATGTTCGACCTGCAGCGCAATCTGCTGACCACGCTGCTGGCCGCCGGAATCGGCGTGCTGGTCATTGCCGGTGCTGCCGTGGCGCTGCTGATGGGCCGGCCCGATATCGCCGCCATCGAGCCGCAGGGCGATACCCGGGCGGCCGATGTGCATGTCGACGTGCCGCAGACCGGGCTGGAGGATTTCTCCTCGTACTCGGCCATCATCGAGCGGCCGGTGTTCTTTTCCGACCGGCGCCTGCCGGTCGTCGAAGCGCCCGGTGACGAAGAGCAGGTGGCCATGGAAGACCAAGAGGCCGAACAAATCGAGGATCTCAAGGCCGCGCTGGCCGGCGTCGTCATCACGCCGGAAATGAAACTGGCCATGATCTCCGACGAGCAGGCCGGAAAATCCTTCGTGTTGCGCGAGGGCATGAGCCTGGAAGGCGAGCAGGCGGCATGGCGGCTGGAAGCCATCGAGCCGCGCCAGGTCAGCTTCGTCTCGGTCGACGGACGCCAGACCGATCTCGAGCTGAAAGTGAACACCGCCGGGCTGGCTGCCCCGGCTGCGCCGGCGCCTTCGCAGCAGCAGCAACAGCAGCAGCAGGAACAACCCGCCGCCCGGGAGGGCGATCCGCGCCAGGCCAGCGAGGAAGCGCGAACCCGGGCCGAGGAAATCCGCCGTCGCGTCGCCGAACGCCGCGCCCAGCTTCGGGCCGAAGCCGAGCGACGCGCGCGACAGAGACAGCAACAACAGGACAACAATGGCTGAACGAATGCAACAGAGCTTGATTCGATACCGTGCGGCACTGGCCGTGCTCATGCTGGCCGCCCTGGTGCTATCCGGATGCGCCTCGATGGGCGAGCATGGCGAAGGCCCCGATACTCGCCTGCGGCCCGGACAGAGTGCCGTTGATCCCGAAACCCGCAAGGTCGATCCGGAAGGGATTCGCCTCGACAGTAGCGACGAAGGCGACGAGGAAGCCCAGTTCGACGAGTCCGAGACCTATCCCGGCACCGGCGTGTTCATCGACCAGAGCGCGGCCAGGCCGCGCGCCGAGCCGCCGGGCGAAGACGGCGAGATCACGCTCAATTTCGAAGGGCAGGGCATTCAGGAAATCGTGCACGCCATTCTCGGCCACATGTTCGAGGAAAACTACGTCATCGCCCCGGGCGTGAGCGGCGAGGTCACCTTCTCCACCGCCAGGCCGATCAAGCGCGACCAGGTCATGGGGGTGCTCGAGATGCTGCTGCGCTGGAACGGCGCCACCCTGATCTGGCGCGAAGGCCGCTATCACGTCGTCCCCATATCGCAGGCGGTGGCCGGCAACCTGGTGCCGCGCATGGATTCGGCCGCCAATGCGCGCGGCTACGAGGTGCTGGCCGTGCCGCTGGAGTATGTTTCGGCCACCAAGATGGCCGAGCTGCTCGAGCCCTGGGTCAAGGAAGACGCCGTCTTCAACGCCGACAATGCCCGCAATCTGCTTTTCCTGGCCGGCACGCAGTTCGAGTTGCGCAACTACCTGCAGATCATCGAGACTTTCGATGTCGACTGGCTCGAGGGCATGTCGGTGGGCATCTTCAACCTCGAGCGCATCGAGGTCGACGAGCTGCTGCCCGAGCTCGAGGGCGTGTTCGGCGCCGAAGGCGAAACGCCGCTGGCCGGCATGTTTCGCTTCATGCCGCTGCAGCGGCTCAACGCCATCATGGTCATCACGCCCAACGAGCACTACCTGGATGAAGCGCAGAAGTGGATCAAGCGCCTCGATCGCTCCAGCGCCCAGGGCGGTGCACGGCTCTACGTCTACCGCGTCAAGAATCTCGAGGCCGACGTGCTGGCCGGCTACCTGGGCGACCTGTTCGGCACCGGCGGCGGCCGCAGCCGGCCGCGCGAGTCGCGCGGCTCGCTGGCACCCGGGCTGGAGCGCGCTTCGGTCTCCAGCGTCAGCGATTTTCAGCAGTCACGCGGCAGAGACAGTGAATCCCGAAGCAACGATAACCGGCCCGCAGGCGGCGGCAGCGTGTCCCTGGGTGAAGACGGCGGCGTGCGTGTCACCGCGGTCATGGAGACCAATTCCCTGCTGATCCAGGCCTCTCCCAGTGAATACGACGGCATCCTGTCGGCCATCGAGCGGCTGGATCAGGAGCCCTTGCAGGTGATGATCGAAGCCCAGGTGCTGATCGTCACCCTGACCGATCAGTTGCAGTATGGCGTGAGCTGGTTTCTGGCCAACGGCGGCGTCGAAGACAGCGTGCCCGGCCTTCCCGAAGGCTTTGCGCCCAGCCGCGACGCCAACGCCGCTCACTTCGGCCAGGACGCAGGCTTTCTGGGCACGCTCACCCGGCGCTCGGTCGGGCGCAATTTCGTGTCGGCAACGATCGATGCCCTCGAGAGCGTCTCTGACGTGCGCACCATTTCCTCGCCCAGCCTGATGGTGCGCAACAATTCCGAGGCCAGCATCAACGTGGGTGACCAGCTCCCGGTGCAGTCGACGCGTTTCGTCGGCGGCGGCATCGGAGGAGACACCGGAACCATCGGGAACGTCCAGTATCTGAATACCGGCGTCATTCTCGAGGTCACCCCGCGCGTGAATCCGGGCGGGCTGGTCTACATGAAGATTCGCCAGGAGGTCTCGTCGCCGGGCGATGCGGGCGTTGGCGGCAACCCCTCCGTGGACACCAGAACCATTCAGACCGAGGTCGCGGTCCAGTCCGGGCAGACCATCATGCTCGGCGGGCTGATCCAGGAAGACACGACCGTCGGCAAGTCCGGCGTGCCCTTTCTTCAGCGGGTTCCGGTGCTGGGCGCGCTGTTTCGCAGCACCAAGGACAATCTGACCCGCACCGAAACGCTGGTCATGATTACCCCCACGGTGGTGGAATCGACCGAGCAGCTCAAGCGCGTCTCCGACGACGTGCGCAGCCAGTTCCGGGCCCTCAAGCCGATGCGCGGCTTCGGCGAGGGAATAGATTGACCACCCCAAATCAGATATTCAGGAGAATCTGGAGCGTGATGAAACCCTATTTCAAGCTACCCGCCGCCGGCGCGGCCTTTGCCGTCCTCGTGCTGCTCGCCGCCTGCCAGCCCGCCCCGGAGCCGGATCCGGCCCACGTGCGCGCCCAGGCGCGCTGGGACCGCCTGATCGCCGGCGAGTATGACAAGGCCTGGGAGTACTTCACCCCCGGCTACCGCGAGACCGCACCCGTGGAGCAATACGTGGCCAGCATTAAACGCCGCCCCGTCAAATGGGAGCAAGCCAAGGTGTTATCCTCCGACTGTGAAGAATCCCGTTGCGAGGTGGTCGTCGAGGTCGGCTATTCTCTCCCCCACGCCCGGGCGGGCCTGGAGACGGTGCGGCCCAGTCGGCCGATCAGCGAGACCTGGATTTTCAGCGACGGCCAGTGGTGGCACACGCCGCAAAACTGATTGCTTTACACGGCGGGATCAATTAGCATAGAATTGCACATGCTGGGATTAGCCTGGGAGGAGCCGGGTAGTCTCGCTTGTGTTTACACAGAGCCCTGTGTCCAACAACTTTAGGAGTGTTGTAATGAAAAGAAATACCTTGACGACCGCAGTACTGGCTGGTCTGACGGGCCTGGCGGGCATGGCAAGCGTTGCCAATGCCGTCAACGTCAACCCGGACGGCCTGGGTCAGGTGCTGTTGTACCCCTACTATTCTGCCCGCGGCGGCAATGACACGCTCATCTCGATCGTGAACACCACCGACCGCGCCAAGGCAGTGAAAATTCGCTTCATCGAAGCCCTCAACTCGCGCGAAGTCCTTGACTTCAACATCTACATGTCACCCTACGACGTGTGGGCTGCGGGCATCACGGCCGATGCCGGCGGTGGCGCCAAGCTGGAGTTCAGCGACACCACCTGCACCGCGCCGTACCTGCTGCAGTCGAAGGGCGGCGAGCAGCCGTTCCTGACCGCCGAGTTCACCGACAATGGCCCGACCGGTGCAGACCGCACCAACAGCGGCTACGTCGAGGTCATCGAGATGGGCAACCTGATCGGCGACGCCGCCTGGGCCGCGACCCACACCTCTGCCGGCGTGCCGCCGGATTCCAGCGTTACTGGTCGCTTCGACGTCTGTGGCCTGTTCTCCGAGCGCTGGATTGCGGCCTCGGCCGCCAACGGCACTGGTGAGTGGCTGGCCGACTCCGAATTCGAAATCGAGCCTGCCTCCGGCGGCCTGTTCGGCTCCGGCGCCATCGTCAACGTGGCCGAAGGCACCATGTTCGGCTACAACGCCACCGCCATCGACGGCTTCTGGGCTCAGGGTCAGATTGATCACACCAACCCGCAAAGCCTTAGTCCCAGTCTGGAGAGCGCTGACCGGAACAGCACCGTGTTCGTCAACGGCGCGGTCGCCTCGGGCTTCTGGAACAACGGCCTCGACGCCATGAACCACGTTCTGGCCTACGAGCGGCTGATGAACGAGTACATGATCATCGACGGCGTCAACGGCGCGACCGAGTGGGTCGTCACCTTCCCGACCAAGCGCTTCCACACGGATGCGGGTGGACCTGGCGGCAAGGTTACTTCCGGCTCGCCCATTCCGCCGTTTACCGTCACCTGGGATCTGGACAAGCCCCACGCCTGCGAAGAGCTCGATCTGGTGGTCTGGGATCGCGAAGAGCGCAGCCCCGGTCCGGATGAAGGCGGTATCGACGTTTCGCCGTCCGACACGCCCGAGGAGCCGGTCTTCGAGCTGTGCCGCGAGGCCAACGTGATCCGCTTTGCGGAAAAGGGCAGCCTGCCGGACGCCTCCGAGATCTTCAAGGAGCCCTCGCCGGCTGTTACCTCGCTGCCGCAGTACGGCTACGTCAACTTCGGCCTGCCGGAAAGCTACCAGGCCGGCTGGGCACGCTTTGACTTCAGCAGCCGCTACAGCCGCGCGGGCGCGGATCCGGTCCTCTCGGCCGTCGGCCTGCCGGCCATCGGCTTTGCCGCCCAGACCGCCACCAACGGCTTTCTGGTGGATGGTGTGCTGGCCAACTATGGCGCGGCCTTCGACCACCACGGCAGCCGCGTGATGCTGACCAGCGCGCCGACGGCCCCGTAACAGGAGCTGTCTGATCAACAGCGCCGGTTCCCGTATTCGGGAATGGGAAAGGCCACCCACCGGGTGGCCTTTCTTCATTCCAGGGGCAGCTAACTCGCTGTGACGCGCATCACGCAGCTCGCGGCTGAATCAACGGGATTTTTACGCCAGCTTGAACTTTTGCTGACCTCATGGCCGCTACCTTGGGTGCCGCTGGATGGGCCCGCTTGCCGCGGCAACAGTTTCCGAATGCGCTAACGGCCCATATTTATCCCCGTACGGGAACTTTCCTTCAATTTGCGTGACGTATAATCAGACCATGAAATCCGCCAACAACCCGCTCTTCGGAGTCCAGGCAATGAAACAGATAACCCGCTCTACCGCAATGATTGCACTGACCCTTTCGCTGGCCGCCGGCCCGGCAATGGCGCAAAGTCAGGATCGCACGCTTGAACTTCAAACCGACGACGGCCTGATCCAGATTCCGCTCGACACAAGCGTTCCGATGAAGCTTCTGAGCGAAGGCGACGTTTCCGCCACGGCCAAGGCCGGCTTTGCCTGCCCCACCGGCGGGGCAAGCTGCGATGACGTCCAGGTCTCGATGAGCACATCAAATGGCGGCGCGTTCACCGTCTCGCCCGGCACCGTAAGCCACGGCAGCAACGTCAATATCCAGTGGGATAGTCGGGGCGCCTGGTCCTGCGAGGGCTCCGGCCTTCCGGGCACGGCCTGGAACAACAGCAATCCCAAGCAGCCCGGCGGCAGCCAGAGCGTGAACACCGGGCCCCTGACGCCTGGCACGACCTACCAGGTCGAGGTCAACTGCAGCAACGGTCCGGTTTCCGACAGCCGCACCCTGGCCCTGACCGTCACCGAAGACACCGTCCCGGTTCCGGCAGGCTGCGAAGGCGTGCCCGCGCTCTCCAGCTACCCCGGCTGGAGTGAGGCTACCAGCATTCTCTACAACAACAGCACCCACAACCCCCGGGTGTTTGCCGATATCTTCAACCAGCCCTTTCCGGGTACTCCCAATACGGCCATCCTCCACATGCAGAAAGGCCGCTACGCTGCCATCCGCTTCACCACCCCGTCGGACCTCAATCACACCAACCGCGGCCAGTTCAACGGAGAGAGCGCCGGCCAGGTCTATCCTTTCGGCGGCGATCAGATGATCTTTTCTATCGCCAGCTGTCCCGGCGTCTTCGACCCGCAGTATGTGGACCAAGCGGACAAATGTCTGAAGAAAGTGAATGTTTCCACCCCCTTCTACTGGGCCGGTCCCGGCCATCCGTATGCGCAGTATGACTGCGAGCTGCAGCCAAACACCACCTATTATCTCAACATTCTGTACTCGCAGAGTCCCGCTGGCACCATGCCGCCGGTTCAGGCCCCCTGCGGCGGCAGGTCTTCATGCGGGTCTCTCAGATATCACAGCTATTCCGGTTTTCCGCAGGTCAGCGGCTCTGAACAGTGAGGCGGCCGGCACGTACGGCCTCGGGCAAGGTGAAGATTTGAGATGACTGCAGGCAACACAACAACCCGCCCGGTCGGCATCGGCGCGCTGGCCGGCACGCTGCTGGCCGCGCTCGCGCTTGGCTACACCGGCGCGGCCTGGGCCGCGCCGGCAAGCAGCGATACCCGGCCCCTGTGCCTGGCCGTTGAATCCGAACCCGTGTTGACCATGGGTGATGTCGTCATCAGCCAGGCCGATCTCGACGCCCACATGTCGCAGCTTCCCGAGGACAACCGGGCGCAGGCGGTCTCGAGCACGGAGCGCATCGACAAGCTGCTCCAGGCCCTGCTGGTGCAAAAGGCTCTGTTCGAAGACGCGCGCCTTGCCGGCCTGCTCGAGGAGGAGCCCCTGGCGGCGCTGGCGAACTACCGAGTGGTCACCGCCCTGGCCGACGAGCAGATGAAGCGCCACATCGAATCCCGCCTGCTCGACGAGTATGAAACACAGGCCCGCGAGCTGTATCTGACCGACCCTGATCGCTTCGCGCCCGCGCCAACCTACGACTTCACCCACGTGCTTATTTCCACCGCACAGCACGAAGAGGCCGAAGCCATGCGCCTGATTCTCGAGCTCTACGACCGCGTCAAGCAAGGCGAGTCCCTGGACGCCCTCGCTGCCGAGTACAGCGACGACCAGGCCTCGAAGGAAGACGGCGGCGCCTACAAGGATCATCCGCTCGAACGCCTGGATCGCAATTTCGCCCGGGCGCTGGCGGAGCTCGAGAAACCCGGAGACGTGACCGGCCCGGTGCGCAGCCGTTTCGGCTGGCACCTCATTCGCCTCGACAAGCAGCGCGCGCCGGAAACGCCCGAGTGGGAAGACGTCAGAGAGCAGGCCATGGAGCTGGCCCGCCAGCGCCACGCCGACAGGATCGGAAAGGCCTATACGGCCGAGCTGATCGACGCCGATGCGATCGAGGTCGTACCCGGCGCGATCGAGCGCTTCCAGAAACGCCACGGCTACGATCCCGAAAAGGCAAGGCAAGCGTTGCAGAACGCGGACTGAGCCTTGCCTGTCCGAAAGCGGGGCGTCAGACTGGCGCTTTCGCTGACCTGATGCCCGAAGCCCGATGAGCCTGGAATACACCGGCCTGCTCGGCCGCCTGACCCGTCGCGAGATCCGCTCGCGCTTTATCGGCAGCGCCAGCGGCTGGATCTGGCTGATCCTCAATCCGCTGCTGCTGCTGGCGGTCTACTCCTTCGTCTTCGGCGTCATCTTCCAGGCCCGGGTGCCGCCCGGCCTGGACATGCCATTCATCGCCTGGCTGGCGGTGGCGCTGTGGCCCTGGCTGATGTTTTCCGAAGGGGTGCTGCGCGGCGCCCAGGCCATCCGCGATCATGCCGCGTTGATCTCGAAAGTGGCCATGCCGCGCGAAATGCTGGTGCTGGCTTCGGTAACCGCGGTGTTCGTTCTGCACCTGGCCGGCTACGCTGCCGTGCTGCTGACCCTGGCGGCCATGGGCGTCGATCTGAGCCTGCTCGGCTTTCCGCGCATGCTGCTGGCCCTGGCGAGCCTGTATATCCTGACCGTTGGCCTGGCGCTGGCCCTGTCGGCCATCCAGGTCTACGTGCGCGACCTCGAACAGGCGCTGCCGACCGTTTTCATGTTCTGGTTCTTCCTCACGCCCATTCTCTACGCCCCGTCGCTGCTGCCGCCACAGTACGCGGCCTGGCTGGATTTCAACCCCATGACCTGGTGGATGACCGAAATCCGCGGCGCGCTGCTTCACGCCGAGCCGCTTCCGGGCCTCGCCGCCCCGGCGATGATCGCCGGCAGCCTTTTCGCGCTCTGGCTGGGCCGGGTCATCTTCCGTCGGCTCAGCCCCTACTTCGAGGACTTTCTGTGAGCGAGCCGCTGCTTGAGCTTCAGGGCGTATCCAAGCGCTATCCGCCCTCGGTAAGGGCCGGCGAGCGCATGCGCGCCTTCTGGCAGTTGCTCTGGCGCGGCCGCGCCCAGGGCGGCAGCAGCGTGCTCGAAAACGTGAGCTTCGACATCAGGCCCGGCGAGTCGCTGGGGGTGATCGGGGCTAACGGCGCCGGAAAGTCCACGCTGCTGAAGGTCATCACCGGCGTGCTCGAGCCCACCCGTGGCATCGTTCACAAGCGCGGCAGCGTGGCTGCCCTGCTGGAGCTGGGCGCCGGCTTCGATCCCGAGTACACCGGGCTGGACAACCTGCGCATGAACGCCGCATTTCTGGGCCTGTCGCGCAAGCAGGTCGAAGAGCGCCTCGACGACATCCTGGCCTTTGCCGATATCGGCGATTCGATCAACGAGCCGGTCAAGCATTATTCATCGGGCATGGTCGTGCGGCTCGGTTTTGCCGTGGTTGCCTCGGTACGTCCGGATCTGCTGATTACCGACGAAGTGCTCGCCGTTGGTGACGAATCGTTCCAGAAAAAATGCATCCGCTGGATCGAAGGCTATCTGGCCGAAGGCGGCACCATGCTGATGGTCTCCCACAGCATGTACCAGGTGCAGAAGCTGTGTCGCCACGCGCTGTGGCTGGAGTCGGGGCGGGTGGCGCGCTACGGCGACGTTTTCGACGTGACCCAGTCCTATCTGGCCTGGCACGAGCGCAAGCACGCCCGCCAGGACGACAGCGCCCACGGGCGCAACCCCGACGCGCCGTATCGCATCGACAGGCTGCAGCTCGGCCCGTCGGGCGAGGGCAGCACCGTGGTCGCCATGGGCGGGCGGCTGGACGTTCGCCTGGAGCTGTCCTCGCCCGATGATCGACCTCCGGTTGCCGTGGTCGGCATCGTCCGGGCCGACGGCACGCCGGTCTACGGCGTGGGCACCGATCATGACGGGATCGAGCCTGTCGAGACCGCCCCGGGACGCTATGTGATCGACATCAGCTTTCTGGATCTGCCGCTGCTGCCGGGCGGCTATGCTGCGCGCGCGCACGCCCTGGATTCCGAAGGCCTGCGCATGCACGACACGGTCGAGGAGCTGTTCACGGTGACCGGAAAAACGCGCGAAGTGGGTCTGGTCCGCCTCAGGCACGAGTGGCGGCGGCCATGACGGTTGTCGTGGTACCGGTCTTCAACGCCCCCGCGGCCGCCCGTCGCTGCCTCGACAGCCTCCAGGCGACTTTCGACAAGCGCCAGCCCGTGGTCGTCATCGACGATGCCTCCGACAACCCGGCCATCGACGCGCTGTTTGCCTCCCTGCCGCGCCAGTGGACGCAGGTGCGCAACGAGACCAACCTGGGTTTTGTCGCCAGCGCCAATCTGGGCATGACCATGGCCAGCGACCAGGATGTGGTACTGCTCAACGCCGACACCCAGGTCACCCGCGGCTGGCTGGCCGCCCTGGAGCACTGCGCCCGCCGCGATGAGCGCATCGCCTCGGTGACGCCGCTGACCAACAACGGCGAGATCGCCTCGATCCCAGATTTCTGCCGGGCCAACCCCTGGCCGGACGACCCCGAGCTCTGGGCCAGCGCCTGTCGCCAGGCCGGCCCAGCCGTTTATCCGCTCGTGCCGACTGCCGTGGGCTTTTGCATGTTCATGAAAAGAACCGCCATCGACCAGGTCGGCCTGTTCGACGAGGCCGCCTTCGGCCGCGGCTACGGCGAGGAGAACGACTGGTGCATGCGCGCCACTCAGGCCGGCTGGCAGCACGTGATCTGCGACGACGCCTTCGTTGCCCACCAGGGCGGCGCCAGCTTCGGCCCGCTGGGGCTCGCGCCCGGCGGCGAGGCGATGGCAACGCTGCTGGCGCGCCATCCCGACTACATGAACCGGGTGCGCGCCTTCATCGAGGCCGACCCGCTGGCCGAGCGCCGGCGGCGCATCGTCGAGGCGTATCATCGCCTGGCGCCGCGATGAACTGACCGAACCGAAACCAGCCCGCGTCCGTCGGGGATGTGACCCCGACCTACCCCCGAATGGCTAGTCCGTCTGGACAACCCGCCCGCGATCTCGGGTAGGTCGGGGTTACACCCCCGACGCGCGACCCCCGACCCACGGCACGCCCGAGCGGTTAGGCAGGCCCCGCCACACAATCGACGTTCCCCGGCCCTGAACAGCCCGCCCCCGATGTCGAGTAGGTCGGGGTTACATCCCCGACGCACGACCTCTGAACAACGGCGCCACCGAGCGGTTAAACTGGCGAGCGCACCCGATCAACGATTGAGCAATGTCGCAGTCACCTCTTGAGTTCACCGGCGAGCGCTTCACCCCCGAGTGCGTGCGCGAGATGGCCTACGAGCACTGGCACCGCTACGCCTGGGCAGCCGAGCTGGTGGCCGGCCGCGACGTGCTCGATGCCGCCTGCGGCGAGGGCTACGGCAGCCACCTGCTGGCCGCGCGGGCGCGCTCGGTCACCGGCCTGGATATCGGCGAGGACGCCATCGCCCACGCGCGCGAGCGCTACCGCCGCGACAACCTGCATTTCGATCACGGCGACGCCACCAAGCTGCCGTATGAAGACGACCGCTTCGACGTGGTCGTATCCTTCGAGACCCTCGAGCATCTCGAAGCGCAGCAGACGCTGCTGGCGGGCTTTCGCCGGGTGCTGCGCCCCGGCGGCTTCCTGATCGTGTCATCGCCCGACAAGAAGACCTACAGCGACGAGACCGGCTACGCCAACCCCTACCACGTGCGCGAGCTCTACCGCGACGAGCTCGAGGCCCTGCTGGGCGCCCATTTTCCCGCCTTTCGTCTCTACGGCCAGAAGCTGATGTTCGTCTCGGCCCTGTGGAGCCTGTCGCAGCAAGCCGACAGCCAGTTTCTGATCGAACAGGACGGCCAGGTCCAGGCAGCCCCGGTGCCCGACTATCCGCCGCTGTATTTCATCGCCGTGGCTGGCGCCAGCGCGGACTGCCTGCCCGACGTGCCGGGTCTGTCGTTGTTCGGCGATCGATCGGAGTCGGTCTACCGTCACTACAACGAGGAAGTCGCGAAGCATATCCGCGCCGGCCATCTGCTGGCCGAGCGCGAGGCCGAGATCGAGCGTTTGCAGGCGGCGCTGGCGCGGCCCTGGTGGCGGCGCATGCTGGGTCGTTCATGAACGCCGAAGGCAACCCGCTTGCGCGCGTGACGGCGGTGATCGTCAACTACAATTCCGGGCGCTGGCTGGCGCGCTGCATCGACAACCTGCGCGGGCGAGGCACCTCGTCGCCGGCGGTGCTCGTCATCGACAATGCCTCCGACGACGGCAGCGTCGATATTGTGCCTGACCTGCCCAATGTGACCATCCGCCGGGCTCGCCGCAATCTCGGTTTTGGCCGCGGCGTCAACCAGGCCCTGCGTTCGGTCGCGACCGAATACATGCTGATCATCAATCCCGACTGCCTGCTTATTCCGGCCTCCCTGACCCGCCTGGTCGAGGAACTGGACGACCACCCCGACGCAGCGCTGGTCTCCGGGCGCGTGTTCGATATGCGCGGTGCCGAACAGCGCGGGAGCCGACGGCGCCTGCCGACCCGCAGACAGGTGCTCACCGAGGTGCTGCCCTTCAGCGATACCAATGGCATCGATCTGACCCACGAGCCGTCGCCCGATGAACCCATCGACGTCGACGCCGTATCCGGCGCCTGCATGCTGGTGAGAACCGCGGCGCTGGAAGAAATCGGCGGCTTCGATCCGCGTTTTTACATGCATTTCGAGGATCTCGACCTGATGGCGCGGCTTGGCCAGGCGGGCTGGCGGATTCGCCTGGTGCCCTCGGTGTTCGTATCGCACGCCGGCGGTGTGTCCTCGCGGCGCCGGCCGGTGGCGGTCATGTGGGCCAAGCACAAGAGCCTGTGGCACTACCTCAACAAGCACTGCAGCGAAGACTGGAGCCTCTTCAGCCGCCTGTTGTGGTGGCTGCTCATCCACGCGCATGCTGTGGTCATGACGCCGGTGCGGGTGTTCATGCACTGATGAGCGAAGCGGCAATCGTCCTGTTGCTTGGCGCCAGTGGTCCGGTGGGGCAGTGCTTTCTCGATCGCACGGCGGACCAGCGCGTGCGCGTCATCGCCATTTCCCGCCGCAACCCGGCAAAGGCCTGGCCCCACGTGACCTGGCTGCAGCACGATCTGGAGCGCGGGCCGGGTGATGTGCGCGCCGGCACGCTGGTGAGTTTCGGGCCGCTGGCCCACGCGCTCTCGCAGGTCGAGCAGGGCATCGGCCTGGGCCGGGTTATTGCGCTCAGTTCGGCCAGTACCCTGTTCAAGAAAAACTCCAGCGATCGCACGGAGCGCCGGCGGATGGCCGCCATGAGCCAGTGCGAAGAAGCACTGGAAAACGCCTGCCGCCAGCGCGATATCGTGCTGACCCTGCTCAAGCCCACCATGATCTACGGGGGGCAGGATGCCAACGTCAGCCGAATTTCCGGCCTGCTGTCACGCCTGCCGATCGTTCCCATCGCCGGCCGCGGCCTGCGCGCGCCCGTTCACGCCGACGACCTGGCCCGCCTGGCTGTCCAGTGCGTGATCCTGGGGCCAAAGTCCGCCGGCACCTGGCTGCTGGCCGGCGGCGAGACGCTGGCTTACCCCGACCTGCTCAAGCGCGTCGCCGACGCGCAGGGGCGCAAGCTGCGCCGCCTGCGCCTGCCGGCCTGGGCGATCAGTCTCGCCATCCGCGGCGCCCACCTGGCCGGCCGCCTGAGCGACATCACCCCGGCGATGATCGAACGCCAGGGCATGGATCTGGTCGTCGACGACACGCCGGCGCGCGAAAAGCTCGGCTGGAACCCGCGCCCGTTTCGGCCGTAAAGAATTGTTGGCTGGTTGGCTGGTTGGGCGGGATTGTGCAGTCGCTTGGGCATGGGTATGGCTGGCGCCACGGGTAGCGGTGCGGGCCTCGACACGTCAAAGGCGTTCCGCCCGGCTTGCTTCGCAAGCTCTTTGGGCGGGTAACTTTTTTCCAGCGCGAAAAAAGTAACCAAAAATCGCGCTTTTAAGGTCAAGGTCCCACGCTCGGTTGCCTCGGACGTTACGTGCTGTGGGGGCTGGCCCCTTCGGTGAGCGGGCTTCGCGAGTGTCCGGCTGGTCGCGCGGTGCCCGGGATGATTTCCGAAAGTGGCCGTGGGAGGGATCGTGGGCTTGCGCTCGGGAGGCTACACCGCGCGCGTTGCGCGCGCTTGCTGTGGGGAACGGGGGCGGTAGAGATGGAAGTCTGCCGCAGATCGTGGGGCGGCCAACCTCGAAGCCCGGAAGCCTGAATCTATTACAGTGCTACCCGAAGCCAACCGATCGAAGGCGGGCCGCCCTGGTGCCGGCTTCGCCCCATTGCGGCCAAGGCCACCGGATCCTCCGACGGAATGCTCGCGAAGGCACCGCCGCGAAGGGGCCAGCCCGCACAGCAAGCGAGTCCTGAAACAATCAAGCGTGGGACTTTGAAGTTGAGGAGCAATTTTTGGTTACTTTTTTGCTCTGGAAAAAAGTTACCCGCCATCAGCCTGCGCAGCAGGCGGGCGGAACGCCTTTGACTTGTCGAAGCCCGCACCGCGCCCGGCGGCGCAAGCCAAATCCATGCCCCAGCGGCTGCATAATCTTGCCAGCCAACCAGCCAACCAGCCAACCAGCCAACCAGCCAACCAGCCAACCAGCCA
>CAYUPK010000011.1:0-118794 GCA_964446675.1 uncultured Wenzhouxiangella sp. | reverse complement strand
TACCCGCAAGCGGTCCGGAAATGAACGCTACCCACACGAATCAGTGAAGAGCCTCGTTGCTTAACAGTATGGGAGAAAACATGAAACCTCTAAATTTATTAGTTACTCTCGGGCTTGCCGTATTCGTGCTTGCCGGTTGTGGCGGGACCCTAGACGTTGGGCCCGTTGGTTGTAACAAGCTTCCGTCTGGACAAAGGGATTGCGGCATGGGGCCGCGCGTAACCTGGAAGATGAAGTTGCTTCCTGCGGGTGCCAAGTCCAACTTCGATGCGGCCTTAATTGGCTTAGATCTCTCATCCTCAAATGTTCCTATTGATTCTACAAGCGGCTACGTCACGGTTTCACTTGACTTGATTGACGGCCCCACTGTTTCGAATAGCTTCCAATGGATCAATATTGGAGATGAGCTTGTTGCCGCCAACCCTTCCGCTGTAAATACTTGGGTTTCGCAATACATTGAGGAAGTCGAGGAGATAGACACTAACTTGAATTTTACTACTGGATCCATTCCGGGCGGCAACCTTGTCGTGACCGAAGTGGAATATGCTGGCGTCAACCACGGCGGTAGCTCCACGTCATGGTATGGTGGCGGCGGTGGTAGCGGGGGCTGCGGCGGCGGTCACTGCGAAATTGAGTGAGGCACGTGATGCCAAGCATGCCGGGAGTGCCCGGCATGCTTTAAACCCGAGATCTATGTCCATGTCATCGTTTCGTACACTGCTGATATTGGCAGTTACATTTCTGACGGGGTGTGCCAGCGTTCACAAGTCGTCGACAGAGACGCGGGAATATGCTGAACAAGGGATTTCGGTTAACAGCGTTCAGCTAGTCGGCACAAGCCTGGTCTCTTTCGGGAGGCTTTCCGGAGAGAACGAAAGGGAGATTGATCGCCTGGAAACCGTGTCGAACTGGTCCAGGCCCGGTCTGGGAGACGTGCGTTTTTCAGTACCCTCGTTTACGGATGAAAATCGCTCCGCAGCCATGCGCCAGTTTCTTGAGTCTGGAGCGCATGACTTCCTGACTGCGCTTACGGAAGCACTTTCCAGTCTGGACGCAATTCACCAGTCCACCGTTGATTTGAGCGTGGTGCTTGCCGAGCAAGGGAGCGGAAGCTATTACTCATCCCGCGGTCGGGTTGCTCGAACACTTCCAGTTTCGATTATTTATTTCCAACCGGGCGATGACACCCGGATGAAAACGGATGGTCGCGAAGCGACGGCCTGGTGGGCAGGGCTAATACGCTCAGTCACACATGAGCTATACCATCTGCACCAGCGTCTTAGCGACCTGGATTCCACGCAACTCGATGGAGAAGCTGCCGCCACAATTGTGGAAGCTTGCTCGCTTATCCAGTATGCAAAGCAGGTGGGCGCCGATCCGACTATTGATGTTCATTGGATTCAGGACGACCCGAGGACTAGTTCGATATTCCGAGGCCTCGAAGAAGGGCAACTCAACGTAGATCTGGATCGACTTGAAGCGATTGGAGGCGTGTCACTACAAGGGCAGGTTTTGGGAACAGCCGTGCTCTCTCTGCTTTCCTCTTCCAAGACTATTACCTTGGGAGCTTCAGAGGAAATAGAAAGCATTTTTAGGTACTGCGATCAACTCAGTCGCCAAGTGCCCAAGTTCCATGCTGGCGACTGGTAATCGAAGAGAAACAGTAAACCGGTAAACCGGGGAGGATGGGAACTACAAGGGAACCGGACGGGAACCAGGGCTGTATCTGCGTCAATATTAACCGTCTCATATTAGTATGGACGTGGAGCTATGCCTGCAGTATAATAACCACATGGCACAGACAGCTCCCAAGAAAGACGCTCGCAGCCTCGATCACAAGACGCTGGCCGAGCTACGCAAACGGGCCGTATCCAGTGTTCAAGCCGGTCAGAGTCCTGAAGTGGTGGCCCAGGCGATGGGCGTGACACGGGCTGCGATGTATAACTGGCTGGCCTTGTATCGGAAAAACGGGTGGGGTGCGCTTGATGCCAAAAAGCGCGGTGGCAGAAAGCCGAAGCTCGATGGCAAGAAGCTTGAGTGGCTCTATGACACGATCACCTCGAAAAATCCCCTGCAGCTTCAGTTCACGTTCGCGTTGTGGACAGCCAGGATGGTGGCCGAACTCATCGAGTGGCAGTTTGGCATCCGCTACAGCAAGGCCTCGGTGTGCCGCCTGCTCAACCAGTTGGGCTTGACGCCACAGCGGCCGCTGTGGCGTGCCTATCAGCAGTCCGAAGAGCGCGTTCAGCACTGGCTGGACACCGAATATCCGGCCATTCAGCGCCGCGCACGCAAGGAAAAGGCCCGGATCTTCTTTGCTGACGAGGCGGGCATCCGTTCCGACCACCATGCCGGCACAACCTGGGCGAAGAAGGGGCAGACTCCGGTGGTCAGCACGACCGGCGCCCGCTTTGGGCTCAACCTGATTTCCGCAGTCAGTGCCCAGGGTGAATTTCGTTTCATGACCGTCCAGGGCCGGGTCAACGCCGGCGTGTTCATCGACTTTCTCAAGCGCCTGGTCCATAACACTGACCGACCCATCTTCCTGATCATTGATGGTCATCCCTCGCACAAGGCCAAGAAGGTGCAGCGCTATGTCGAGAGCCTGGATGGCTGGCTCGAGCTCTTCTTTCTGCCACCGTACTCCCCGGAACTCTACCCCGACGAGTGTGCCTGGAACGATCTGAAAAACAACACACTTGGACGAAAGAAAATCACGGACCCGGACTCGCTCAAAGCCGAAGTCATCAGCTTCTTGCGTTATCTGCAGAAAACTCCACAGCGGGTCATGGGTTACTTCAATACAGCGACCACGCGCTATGCGGCGGCAGCTTGATAAGCAGGCGACGTCCGGACTATTGTGAGACGATTAATATGTGCGACCTGCGGTTGCAATAAACAGGCCCGGAAAGCGCTCAGCCACTCTCGCACTCGGCCGGATCGACGTCGCGGGTGGCGCGCACGCGGCCGGGGTTGGAGACGATCACGGCGCGGGCTGCATCCGGATTGCCCGGGACACACACGCGAATGGTCAGGTTGCTGCCGTAGGCCATGCCGCTGCCCTTGAAGCGCACGCGCTTGCGCCCGGCCGAGTGCATGAAATGTTCCGGCATGGCCTGCACGACCCGCAGCACGGCGTCGGGGTCGGCCGGCTGCTCCGCCTTGTCCGGATCGAGATAGATGATCCAGCCGCTCTCCCAGCGATTGCCGCCCGTGCAGCTTTGGCCGTCACTGCTGGGACAAGCCGTCACCGGGCTGCTGCGATTGATGGCCTCGCTGCGGGCGAACTGCAGGTTGGCGACGAGATGATTGGCCGTGGCGGTGGTGCGCTGCTGGGCAATGAAACGGCCGAAGGCCGGGACGGCGAGGGTGAGAATGATCGCGAATATCGACAGGGTGATCATCATTTCGATGACCGTGAATCCGGAGTGGTCGTGCCTGCGCATGGAAAAGCCTCCTTGGTAGCGATTGAGTGGAGGCTTCCAGCATCACCCCGGGCCGGCCGCGCCGTCATCGGGCCGGCGCCGGGAAAAGATGTAGGAAATCGGCGTGCGGCGCCGTCAGACCGGCGCTCGCTCAATCTCGTGAATGAAGCAGCCGATTTGAGGTTCAGTCGTGGTCCAGGCGGGCTTCGAGCTCGGCCACGCGCTGTTCGAGGGCTTCAAGGCGCGCGACGAGATCCACGTCACCGTCCTCGCCGCCCGGCGCCAGGGCGGCCGCGCGTTCCCGGGGCGCCTGTGCTTCGACGTCCACCGGCCCGCTCAGCAGATGCATGTAGCGGTCTTCGCGCTGGCCGGAGCGGCGCGGCAGGCGGGTGGCCAGGGGCGGCTCCTTCTGCGACAGCCGCTCGAGCGTCCAGGCGACATCGTCGGCGTCGTCAAAGCGGTGAATGCGCTCGCTGCGGGTCAGCAGTTCATTGATCGTCTGCGGCCCGCGCAGCATCAGCACGGTCACGACGGCCAACTGGCCGCGGGTCAGCTCCAGGCCCTTTTCGGCGGTGTGCCGGTAGCGTTCGGCGCGCGAGGAGAACTGGTGCCGAACCAGGCCCTTGCGCTCGAGCTCGCGCAGCGCCTGTCCGACCCGGCCCGGCTCGAGCTTCATTACCGGGTCGCGGCTGCTTTTCTGGTTGCAGGCGGTGGTCGTGGCGTTGAGCGTCAGCGGGTAGGCGTCCGGGGTGGTCGCTTCCTTTTCCACCAGACAGCCCAGCACACGTGCCTCCACTGCGCTGAGGCGAATGCCTTCTGGCTCGTCGGTTTCGCCGTCGTCATGATCGGTTGGTTCGTCGCTCATGGCCATCATCTTCCTGCTCTCTGCCGTGGTTTCTACAGCGCGTTGCCGATACGTTCGACCGCGTCCTTGAGGGTGTCGAGGCTGCAGGCAAACGACAGCCGCAGGTGGCCGGCGGTGCCGAATGCAGTGCCGGGCACAGACGCGACCAGGGCCTTTTCAAGCAGGTGCTCGGCCAGTTCGATGTCGTCGGCCAGGCCCAGTTTCTCGATGGCGCCGCTGAAGTCGGCAAAGGCGTAGAACGCCCCTTCGCCCCGCTCGCAGCTTACTCCGGGCAGTTCATTCAGCGCCGGGATCAGCCAGTCGTGGCGCTCCTTGAAGGCCTGGCACATTTCGCCCACGCAGCTCTGGTCGCCGTTGAGCGCCGCGACCGCGGCCGCCTGGCTGACCGAACTGGGGTTGGAGGTGCTCTGGCCCTGGATCTTCTTCATTTCCTTGATGATCTCGGCCGGACCCGCCGTGTAGCCAATGCGCCAGCCGGTCATGGCGTAGGCCTTCGAGACGCCGTTGACGACCAGGGTGCGCTCCTTGAGCGCCGGCACGACCTGGGCGAGGGTGGAAAACGGTTCATCGGCCCACCAGATATGCTCGTAGATGTCGTCGGTGCAGATGACGATTCTGGGGTGCTCGAGAAGTACCTCGCCGATCGCGGCGAGCTGTTCGCGGGTGTAGGCGCGCCCGCTGGGATTGCTCGGCGAGTTGAGCATCAGCAGCCGGGTCTGGTCTGTGATCGAGGCCGCAAGCTGACCGGGCGTGATCCGGTAGTCGTCTCTTGCGCTGGTGTTGAGTATCACCGGCGCGCCGCCGGCCAGACGGGCCATATCCGGGTAGGAGACCCAGTAGGGCGCGGGGATCAGGACTTCGTCGCCTTCGCCGATCAGCGCCTGCATCAGGTTGTAGAGACTCTGTTTGGCGCCGGTCGAGGCCAGGATCTGGTTCGGCTCGTAGCTGAGTTCGTTGTCGCGCTGGAATTTCGAGATGATCGCCTGCTTGAGTGCCGGCGTGCCGTCGACCGGCGTGTAGCGGGTCTGTCCGGCCTCGATGGCTTCGGCCGCGGCTTTGCGGATATGCGCTGGCGTGTCGAAGTCAGGCTCGCCCATGCTCAGCGAGATCACGTTCTTGCCGGCAGCCTTGAGTTCGCCGGCCTTGGCCGCCATGGCAAGAGTGGCGGAGGGCTTGACCTGGCTGATGCGCGATGCAAATCGAAAAATCACGATAGAACTCCCTACTGTATTCGGATTTCAAGCGGCCGATCACGGCCACGAACGAGGACATGATTATAATCACCCGAGAGACATTGATGAGTGATCCGGGCCAATGAGCAGGCGTTTTCGCATGGCGTCGAGCTATCAGCCGGCCGGCGACCAGCCGAGTGCGATCGACTCCCTGGTCAGGGGGCTAAAGGCAGATGAGTCGCACCAGACTCTGCTCGGGGTGACCGGCTCGGGCAAGACCTTTACCATGGCCAACGTGATCGAGCGCGTTCAGCGCCCGGCTTTGGTGATGGCGCCAAACAAGACCCTGGCCGCCCAGCTCTACGGCGAATTCAAGGCCTTTTTTCCCGACAACGCCGTCGAGTATTTCGTCAGTTACTACGACTACTACCAGCCCGAAGCCTACGTTCCTTCGTCAGACACCTTCATCGAGAAGGACGCCTCGATCAACGAGCACATCGAGCAGATGCGCCTGTCGGCGACCAAGTCGCTGCTCGAGCGGCCCGACTCCCTGATCGTCGCCACCGTGTCGTCCATCTACGGTCTGGGCGATCCCAGCTCCTTCCTCAAGATGACACTGCCGCTGAAGGTGGGCGAGACGCTGAGCCAGCGCGAGATCCTGCGCCGGCTTGCCGAGATGCAGTACTCGCGCAACGACTTCGAGCTCAGGCGCGGCACTTACCGCGTGCGCGGCGAGGTCATCGACATGTTTCCGGGCGACTCGGAGATGGAGGCCGTGCGCGTCGAGCTGTTCGACGACGAGATCGAGCGCATCAGCTTCTTCGACCCGCTCACCGGCGAGGTGCATGAGAAGACCGACGAACTGACCATCTTTCCCAAGACCCACTACGTCACGCCGCGACAGGTCGTGCTCGACGCCGTCGAGGCAATCAAGGTCGAGCTCAAGGAACACCTCGAACACCTGGAGCAGACCGGCAAGCTGCTCGAGGCCCAGCGCCTGCGGCAGCGCACCCAGTTCGATATCGAGATGATGCTCGAGCTTGGCTACTGCCAGGGCATCGAAAATTACTCACGCCATCTCACCGGGCGTCAGCCCGGTGATCCGCCGCCGACCCTGTTCGACTATCTGCCGAAGGACGCGATTCTGATCGTCGACGAGTCGCACGTGACCATTCCGCAGATCGGCGGCATGTACCGCGGCGACCGGGCCCGCAAGGAAACGCTGGTCGAGTATGGCTTCCGGCTGCCTTCGGCGATCGACAACCGGCCGCTGACCTTCGAGGAGTTCGAGCAACGTGCCCCCCAGATGATCCTGGTGTCGGCCACACCCAGACAGTGGGAATTCGATCACTCCACAACGGTGGCCGAGCAGGTCGTGCGGCCAACCGGTCTGGTCGATCCCGAAGTTGAAGTGCGCCCGGTATCCAGCCAGGTTGACGATCTGCTCTCCGAGATTCACAAGCGCACCGGTCAGGGCGATCGCGTGCTGGTGACCACGCTGACCAAGCGCATGGCCGAAAACCTGACCGAATACCTGGCCGAACACGGCGTACGGGTGCGCTACCTGCACTCTGACATCGACACGGTCGAGCGCGTCGAGATCATCCGCGATCTGCGCCTTGGCGCGTTCGACGTGCTGGTAGGCATCAACCTGCTCAGAGAGGGGCTGGACATGCCCGAAGTCTCGCTGGTGGCCATTCTGGATGCGGACAAGGAAGGTTTCCTGCGCTCGGAAGGCTCGCTGATCCAGACCATCGGCCGCGCGGCCCGCAACGAGCGCGGCAAGGCGATCCTCTATGCCGACAACATGACCAACTCGATGAAGCGCGCCCTGGAGGAAACCGAGCGCAGGCGAGTCCGGCAGATCGCTCATAACGAAGCGCACGGCATCACGCCGCAGACCATTCGCAAGAACATCGCCGACATCATGGCCGATGCCCAGCAGATGCCGGGCAGGAAGAAGCCGGCGCGCCAGGTGGCCGAGGAGCGCGCGTCCGGCTACGTGGTCGAGCCCGTCTCGCCCGAAGATGCCGCCCGGGAGATTGCCAGGCTCGAGAAGGACATGTTCAAGGCGGCCGAGAACCTCGAGTTCGAGAAGGCCGCTGAAATTCGCGACCACATCCACCGGATCCGTGAACAAGGCTTCAAGGTCGCGACCTGATGCCAGCGGCGGGAAACATCAGCAGGGAGGCTGATCACAATGCCTGAATGGATCATCGTGCTCCTGATCGCTACCGGCGCGGGCCTGAGCGTGCCCGCCGGCGCGGCCCTGGCTGCAATCGAAAACTTTCGGCCGAACTGGCTCGAGGCCGAGCTGCGCCATTCCATCATCGCCTTTGGCGGCGGCGCCCTGCTGGCGGCGGTCGCCCTGGTGCTGGTGCCCGACGGCATGGAGGATCTGCCGCTGATCAGCGCCGCGGTATGGTTTTCGCTCGGCGGGGCGGCCTTCCTGATGCTCGACCGCTGGCTCGCCCGGCGCCGCACTTCGGCGAGCCAGTTCGTGGCCATGCTCGCCGACTTTCTGCCCGAGGCCCTGGCGCTGGGCGCAGTCTTTGCCATCGATCGCAGCACCGCACCGCTGCTGGCCGTGCTGATCGCGCTGCAGAACGTGCCCGAAGCCTTCAATGCCTATCGCGAGATTCGCGGCAGCAGCACCACCTCGCAGGCCGCCGTGCTGGTCACCTTCTCGGCCATCGCCCTGCTCGGCCCGGCAGCCGCCCTGGCGGGTTATTTTCTGCTCGCTGACCAGCAGGCGATTGTCGCGGCAGTGATGCTGTTCGCTTCCGGCGGCATCCTCTATCTGATCTTCCAGGACATCGCACCCCAGGCCCGGCTCGAGCGCCACTGGGCACCGCCGCTGGGCGCTGTCGCCGGCTTCCTGATGGGCATGATCGGACACGGGCTGACTGGCTGACACCCGCCATCGGACCCGGTCCCACCGGGCCGGTGTTGGGCGCCGGCGCTTGAAACCCGGGCGATGAGCAGTCATTTCAATAGACAGGCTTTTCAGCAGGAGACATCAATGTCCATCAGTGGCAGGCACATCGCGATTCTCGCCGAAGACGATTACCAGGAACTGGAGCTGCACTATCCGCGCCTGCGGTTGATCGAGGCCGGGGCGAAGGTTTCGGTTCTGGGCGCTGGCAAGGATATTTATCACAGCGGCAAGGGTTATCCGATCGAGGTCGATGCCGACGCGTCGCAGGTCAGGGCCGAGGATTTCGACGCGGTGGTAATTCCCGGTGGCATGGCGCCCGACCGCATGCGCCGCCACAAGGCAATGGTCGATCTGGTGCGCGCCATCAGTGACGCCGGCAAGCCGGTCGCCTGGATTTGCCACGGCGGCTGGATGGCCGTTTCGGCCGATATCATCCGCGGCAAGCGTGCGACTTCGTTTGCCTCCATCCGCGATGACATGACCAACGCCGGCGCCGACTGGGTCGACGAGGACGTAGTGGTCGACGGCAACCTGATCAGCTCGCGCGTGCCCGACGACCTGCCGGCCTTCTGCCGAGCGATCCTTCAGGCTCTGGGTAAGCAGTAGGCGCTTACCAGGACATGCATGTCCTGGTAAGTATGGCTACATTCAGCTTGCCCCTCAATCCTGCCAGTCGCCCCGAGGCGGACGGGTGCATCCTCAACAAGAACGGGCGCTCTCCTGAGGAGGGCGCCCGTTGCTTCGTTTGTGTGCTGTCGCTTAGCTGCGGCGAACGAGCACTAGCCCACCAACCATGGCCAGCACAAGCGCCATGAGCGCCATGGCCTGCCAGGAGTTCACCGGGACCGCGATGGCCGGAGCCGGGGGGGCTGGCTGGCCGCGCACGGCCAGGCCATGTATTGACTCGCCGGTGGTGGCTCCCACCGTGGTCACGCTGCCCGTAGCCGGGTCGATCGTGAAAATGGACTCGTTGCCATTTTCACGATCAAAGCCGGCGTACAGCAGGTTGTCGGTCGGATGCCAGACCATGCCAATCGGGCCGATCGATGCGGACAGGTTGGTGGATGAGGTGATTGAGCCATCATTGAGGTCGAGCGTGTACAGGACTCCGGGCGTGTCCCATGACGCTGCGAAATACAGCGTGCCGTCGGGCGCGAATGCAATGCCGCCGGCATTGTTGCCGAACGATGCGTCACGCCCCAGGATCGTATAGACCGCCGTTGAAGTATCGATCGTGGCGAGGTAACCACCGGTGCTGCCGCCGACACCACAGCGTGTACCAATGCTCGAATTGTTGGCTGCCAGCGCATACAGTACGCCGGTGTTCGGGTGGAAGCTGATGTCCATGAAGGCGCAGCCATTGCCGCTCGAGTCGAAGAGGTCGCCAATGACCGAGATCAGCGCCCCGGTTGAGGGATCGAGTTCGAGTAGCTGGCCCGTGTCAACGAAGCCGTTGTTGACGCTGGCCACGGCGAACAGTCGCCCGTCAGGGGCCCTGGCGATTCCGGAAAGACCGGTGCCGTTGTAGGGTGTGTCGAGCAGCGTGGTCGCGGCCGTTCCGGAATCGATCGAGAAAATGGAGCCCGGATTGGTCGAGTTGCCGCCGGTCGAGCCAAGCAGTTCGACTTGAGCCAGCGTCGCGGATGACAGCGCCGTGCAGATCAATGCAAGAAATATCAAGCGAATGCGGATGACAGCGCCGTGCAGATCAATGCAAGAAATATCAAGCGAATGCGGTTGAAAGCGGAGTGCGTGAGGTTCATGCTGAGGTCCCCGGTTTGGTGGAAATCCACGTTGGGGCGGGGGATCACTCCCACGCCCGTCCGGCCATCATAAGCTCTGCTTCAGCCGTTTTCCACTTGTGCGACGCCTGGCATCTGGCTTGGCAAGGAACAGCGCTGGCTAACGACTGCGGCAGCGGTAGACGACAAACCGCTGCTTGCCCTCACCGGGCGGGCTGTCGGCCACGATGGTGTCGCCGCTCATCTCCCAGGCGCTGTTGCGTGCCAGGTTGGCGAGCTCGTCGGAGACCTTGCGCGAGCTGCGTTCGATGCCGGCCACGCGACTGCGCACCGACGTGGTCGTCGTCCCCAGGCGCTCGCAGTTGCGCACCTGTGAAGGCTCGACCAGGCGGACGCTGTCAGCGCCGTGCTCCAGCTTGACCCAGTTGCAGCCGGCCATCAGCAGGATCGCCAGGCCGGTGACAAGTGTTGTTCTCATTGTCGCTGTCCTTGTCATCGAGTGTGGGTGACGGAAATTCACCACGATAGGCGCCGCCGGGCCACAGCGTCAATGCCCACGGCCCGGCGCAGGCCAGCTCAGAAGCGGTAGTCGATACCCACCATGCCGGTCCGCGGCTTGTTGGGACGCGCGCCGTCGGGCAGGCGCGAGATGATCACACGTTCGTCGAGCACGTTGTCGACCCTGACGAACGCAGTCACGTTCTCGTTGATGGCATAGCGCGAGATCCAGTCGATCACGAGCAGGGATTCGGTGCGGTCGAAGGCATCGCCGTTGCGCTTGCAGCCGACCTGTACGCAGGTTTCGTCCATGTACTTGGCCACGAAGTGGTTGTTCCAGCCGCTGGTGTGCTTCAGGCCCAGGCGCAGGCTGAAGATATTCTCCGGAATGCCGGCCAGTCGGTCGCCATCCGACACCCCGGTGACCGGGTTGTCTGCGCTGATCCGGGCGCTGCTGTAGGTGTAGTTGAAGCTCAGGAGAACGGTGAGGTTTTCGCTGCGCCACTCGTTGCCAAACTGGAACTCGATACCCTTGACCACGGCCTCGCCGGTCACGAAGCTGCCCGTGGTCGCGCCGTTGCTGCAGGGGCTGGCCATCGAGCACAGCTCGGCCTGATTTTCAAAATCGCTGTAGAAACCGACCAGCTCGATGAAAAGATTGTCTTGCAGATAGCGCATCCCCAGCTCGTGGTTGATGCTTGTCTCGGGCTTTTCCCTGTCGCTGGCACCGCCGCCAAGCGGCGCAAATCCGCGGTGAATGCCGGCGAGAAGCTGGTAGTGGTTGGCAAAGTCCCAGGTCATGGATACCCCCGGCAGCCATTCGGCGGTCGAGCTGCTGCGACGAACCGGCGCGCCGGAACGATCAGGGTCGTTGAACTGCCGGCGAAAGGTATCGACATCCTCGTAGCGCAAGGCCATGTCGAGCCTGAAGTCGGGCGCGATCTGCCATTTGTCCAGCGCCCAGAACGCGATTGCGTCGGCACCTTCGACACGATTGTCGCCGCCGCTCGGGGCCACGGTGTTGCGATAGACCAGGCTGCCATCGATCTGGTCGCGGATTTCCAGCGGCTGGTAGCGGTCCATGCGGTCGCTGTGGTCGCGCACGCCAAGCTCAAGACGATGATTGCCGACAATGGCATCAAGCCCGAGCTCGACGCCGTAGGACTCGTATTTGCGGTTGTTGTGCTTGTAGCGCAGCCCGGCGCGGTCGCGCTCGCCGTGCAGAATGGCGAGGGCCTCCGGGTCGCCCGCGTTGGCACCATCCACCAGCGAGCCGATGCTGGCCTTGAACCAGTCGCGCGCGAACTCGTTGTAGTAGGCCAGTGCGGAGAGCCTGATCCGGCTTTCGAGGTCGAAATTCCAGGCCAGTGAAAATCCCTGATGATCGTTGTTCATCTGATCGGTTTCCGACAGACCGTAGCGGCGATCGGGATTGCGCTCGAAGTCGGCGTCGGTCAGTCCGGCGTAGGTCTCGTTGGATGTTTCTTCGGAATACTGTGCTTTCGCCAGCAGACTTTGGCGCTGACCCGTCCATTCCAATTTCAGGATATGACTCTTGATGTCGAATCCGGTGTCGCGGTTGCTTCGGTCGATGTCCTTGAAGCCGTCGCTGCGGCGGTAGACTGTATCGACAAGCCAGCCGAAGCTGCCGTGGCGACCGCCGAGCCAGGCATGGGTGTTGTGTTCGCTGTTTTGCCCGAGGCTCGTGACGACGCGTCCGGCGGTTTCCGGTGGAATCGGCGTGCTGACCAGGTTGATCACGCCGCCGGTCGTCTGCGGGCCGTAGCGCAGCAGGGGCGCGCCCTTGAGCACCTCGACGGCGTGCATCTGGAAGGCCTGCGGAAAGTAATAGGCGGCCGGGTTTGAATAGGGCGCCGGGGCGATCAGGACGCCGTCCTCGAGCAGCGTGATCCTGCTCGAGCGCCCGCCCGCGGCCGCGCGTATACCGATATTCGGCCGCAGGCCCTCACCGTCCTCTTCGCGAATGTAGATGCCGGGTACGGTCTTGAGCAACTGGTTGATATCGCTTCGTGACTCGACTTGCATCTGATTCGGATCGATGACCGCGCCAGTTCCGGAAAGGCGACGGGCCCGTTCGCTCGAGCCGACGATGCGAACGCGGTCAAGAACGGTCGGAAGAGCCATTTGCGCGGCTTTGGCGCCTTTCCTGTCTTCGGTTTCAGATTCGGCGGCCTGGCCGTTTTCGTTGGCGAGCGAGATCGCGGACGTGCCCAGGGCAAGGCCGGCGAGCAGGAGGTTCTTGATCACGAGGTGTCCTTTGGGGTTGGATTGACGAAGCGGCGAAAGCGTAAACACAAATCATTAACATTCGCAAGCGCAATCGCTCAGTTCACCACATGGCGATCTGTGCCCCGGTTTTTCGTTACATTGCTGGTTGGACAATTGGAGAGCGCTGGTCGATGAACCAGGCAACAAACCAGACAGTCAAGGGCGGAGTGCCTGAATTCACCTACCACAGGGGCTGGGCCGAGCTGACCGAGGCCGATGCTGACGGGATCATCGAGTTCTGGCAGCGGGAAAATGCGCTGCCCGGCGGCCAGGATCCGCGTCAGCGCGTCAGCCAGGTCGTGATGTTCGCGCGTGATCAGCAAGGGGAGGTTGCCGCAGTCGGTACGGCGGTGCCCCAGTGGCCGGCACAGTTGGGTCAGCCGGTCTACTACTACCGCAGCTATGTCGCGCCGCAGTGGCGCCACACCCGCGTCGTCTACAACCTGCTGCGCAAGGGCGTGCGCCTGCTCGAGGACGACGCCCGGGCGCACGACTGGCCTTGCATCGGCGTGCTGCTGGAGCTCGAGAACAAGCGCTTCGGCGAAGCCGGCCGCATGCCGGTGTGGCCGCGGATCGATTTCGTTTACGTTGGGCGCAGCCCGCGCGGCCTGGAGTGTCGCGTCCACTGGTTCCGGCGGGCGAAGCTGAAGGATCCCGGCGACGAGGTCAGGCAGGCCCGGCCGGCCCAATAGCCCGCCAGGCAATCCGGGCTGATTGTCAGGACGCGGTCATCTGCGGCTGCACCACTTCCTTCAGCGCCTCGTCGGGCAGCGAGTAGCTGATGGCCAGGTGCTGGTCGTTGCCGCCGAGCACGTCGGGAAAGCGCATGCCGGCGAGAACCGAGACGGCGAACACTTCCTGGACGGCGTCCTCGAACTTGAGAAAGGCGACGGTTTGCCCCGAGCGGATGTCGATCACCCACACTCCGCAGTTGCGCTCGCTGACGCGTTCGGTGAGCGAGATGCCGGAAAACACGGCCGATTCGCGCACCTGCGACAGGCCGACGAAGGCGTAGGGCCCGAGAAAGTCCAGTCCGCGGGTGAAACCCGGCAGCTCGGCCACGGTTTCGAGCTGGCCGCTGTCCGGGTCGACCGTGGCCAGCGTGCCGTTGCCCGATTCGAGCACCCACAGCTTGTCCTGATACCAGCGCGGCGAGTGCGGCATGGACAGCCCGCGGCAGATGATTTCGTCGGATTCCACGTCGATCAGGACGCCGCCGCCGGCCTTGTTCTCGCGCCATCCACCGGCGGTGTCGGCGGTCCCCAGGGCGGTCACGTACTTCGGGCGGCCGTCGACGACCTCCAGGCCGTTGAGGTGACAGCGGTCTTCCGCGGCGTAGCCCGAAATGAACTTCGGCCGCCAGCGCGGCACAAAGCTGTGCTCGTTGTCGAGCGTGCACAGGCAGGAAAACCGGGTGTTGACCAGCCACAGCTCGTCGTCCGCCCAGGCCATTTCGTGGATATCGATATTGCCGGTGATATGGCCGTGCCGCGGCAGGAAAGCGGCGTCGTGCCGGCCCTCGGGCGGTAGCTTGCGCGCCACCTCGGGCATGTTCCGGTAGTACTCGACCGACAAGGCGGTTCCCAGCGCCATCCTTCCGCCGTCATGGGCCAGGCCCATCGGGCGGTTGTAGACGCGGAAATGGGTATTGAGCTTGCCTTCGTTCTCGCGCACGATCACCAGCTTGCCGGCTTGATAAGTGCTGACCAGCAGCGAGCTCGCTGCCTGCTTCAGCAGCTTTGGCATGCTGGCCGTGTGCACGCTGCGCAGGGGCGAATGATCGGGCTTGTGCGCGTCCGCTGACTGGCTGCCGGGGCCGGGTTGTGCGGCCGCGGGCGCTTGAGCGGCTGCTGCCGGCGGCTGCGGCGCGCGGCTGGGAGCGCCGACGGCCGGAGCGTTTTCCGGGTTCTCGCTGTCAGCGCCGTTCTGCTCGGCCGGAACCTGGCCGCTTTCGGCCGGCTGCGGCTGGTTCCCTTGCGGCTGCGCGCCTTGCCCGGCGCTCATGCCGGGCGGCACGACGACGACCGGTTTTCCGTCGGCATCACGCAGGGCGCCAACCACCACCGTCTGGTAGAGCGCCTGGGCCGCATCCAGGCCGTTGGGCAACTTCCAGTTGCCGGCAAACATGCCGGCCTGGGCCACGAGCTGCTCCATGGCCTGCCGGTAGGCCGGATCGCCGGCTTCGTCTTCGCCATGGCGTGCGTGAATGCCCTGCCACTGATTCACGTACTGATCCAGCGCCGCTTCCAGCTTGGGCAGGTGGGGCGCATTTTCCGGTGCGATGGATCTGACCTCTACCATGATCTCTTCGACCAGGCTTTCCATTTCCCATGGCGACATCACGCGGTTTGCGCGCACGGTCTCGGCATCGAGCGCTCCCGGTCCTGACTTCAGGCTGATCTGCCGCGGGCTCATGCCTGATTCACGCCCGGCCTCAAGAGGCCGATCGGCAGATTTGATCGTTGACCGGAACGTGGCTGAACCCACGGTATCGATCACCAGATAGGTCAGGTCGGAGTTCGTCGAGGCGGTGTATTCGTAGCCTTGCCAGCCATTCATCAGCCAGGCCTGGCCGTCGGGAATGGTGGCTTGCTGCTCGCCGCACTGCCACTGAGCACCTTCGCCACCGGCGATCACCATGAACACGCGCCCCCGGCGATGCCAGTAAGCGCCGGCGTCGACGGTGCGCGGGGCCGTTCCGCCGGCCGCCACCCGAACCAGAAGGGTTCGCCCCACGATGGTATCGAGCGCGCCGATCAGCGCCTTCACCGAGGGCAGCTTCTCCAGCCAGGGTGTGGGCTGCATTGGGCCCTCCATGCGGCCGGCATCGTCGCCACCGTCGGCCGTGACCAGCGCAATGACGCTGTGACCGTCGAGCTTGCGTGGGTGTGCTTGCCAGGCGTCGGGATCGTCAACGGCCTTGATTTCCTCGGCAACGGTGGCGGCATCAAAGCGGTAGGGCAGGCGAATGAAGGCAGAATCGAGTTTCATGAGCGGTATCAGCTTGTCCGGTGAGAGCGGCGTGCGCTAAGGGTTAGCAATACTTATGCATGTCTTGGTAACGTGGAATCTCACGCAATCTTGCCATGCCTTGATGACCTGGTGGGATTGACCCACCGGGTCAGTCCATGGCTCTCAGCGCCGCTGCCGCTGCCCCCGCTGCCACAGCAGCCAGGTGGTCAGGGCGAGAACGGCAACGAGAAGGGGCTGGCCCCACGCGGGGCCGAAGCGGGTTTCGGCGATCATCACCAGCACGCAGCCCAGGCCGCTGAGAATGGAAACGCTCAGTGGGTGTCGGTCGAGCTCTACCGGCCGGAGTGCGGAGACCAGAAGGAAGGCCAGCGGCGCACCGGCGGCGACCACTGCCCCGACCGTCGCCGTCCAGTGGCCGCCCTGCCAGGCGGGAAGGAATGCCCCGGCCAGCAGCGCGGCCAGGGCAGCGACGGCGATTGGCGTCGGAATTGCCGGCACGGCCGTCGTGCCGATCAGCTGTCGGTTGCGCGATGGCGGAACCACACGGCGCCGGCCAGCAGCGCCAGGGCAATAGCGATGCCGATCCACATTTCCGGGCGCGCCAGGTATTCCAGGCTGTTGGAAAAGCTCATGAACAGCTCCTCGCTGAACTCGACTTCGCCCAGTTTGACGTTTTTGCCGTTCGACTCCACGTGCCATCCGATATTGCTCGGCAGGATGCTGCTGCCCAGACGCTCGAGGATGATCAGGCCGATGTTGAGCGTCGGCATGCGAAAACTCGACAGCAGGCTCCAGGCATGCTGCAACAGGGCGATCACGGCCGGCACGGCGACCGCGACCAGGATCGGCACGCGCGGCGCCCACGACGAGCAGAACACCAGCCAGGCGTAGATCGGCAGAAGCCACAGCCCCTGGATGAGCAGGCCAAGCGCCATGACCAGCCACAGCGTCGGCAGGCTGGCCGGCAGCCAGAACGCGGTCAGCGGGTTGATGCCGGCCAGCAGCCCGTAGGCCGTGGCAATCAGCAGCACAATGAGCTGGGTGATCATGACCACGGCCAGATAGATTGCCGGCGCGAGCAGACAGGCCGTGAGTACCTTCGAGGCGACGGTCATGGTGTCGGAGACGGGCAGTGACTTCCAGAACAGGATGGAGCGGTCCTTGCGTTCGTCGTACAGGCAACTCGACAGATAGAACAGCAGCACGAGAAGCAGGATCTGGAAGAACAGGCCGGAAACCATGAACAGCGCGCCTGTAACGATAAGTCGCTTCTGCTCGGCCGGTATATCGGCGAACTGCCGGATGTGATCCAGGGTGCTGGCCATCTCGCTGTCGAAGCGCGAACCCAGGATAAGCCCGAAGACGATAAGGAACAGGGTCAGGCCCAGGATCGTGATCGGCGCCCATTTGAAAGTGCCGGGGCTTTCCCACAGCTCGCGGCGCATCAGCGTCCAAAGGTTGGTGATAGATCGCGTGCTCATGCCGCTTCCTCCCCGCGCTCGCCGTTTTCGTACTGCTCGCCCATCAGGGCCACGAACAGGTCGGCAATGCTGGGCCGGTGCAGTTCGCCGATTTCGGTCAGGCGCGCGACGTCGCCGCCGTCGAACAGAAAGATGTGCCGGCCAAAGAGAACGCGTTCGTGAATCGGGCTCATGGCGCGCGCCTCTTCGATGTGATCGGGCTTGACCATGACCTCGCGATAGCGCTCATGGACCGCGTCCATGGTGGCGTTGAGTACCAGCTTGCCGTCCTTGATGAACAGCAGGTCGGTGAGAATATGTTCGACTTCCTCGACCTGATGGGTGGTGATCAGAATCGTGCGTTCTTCGTCGAAATACTCGTTGAGCAGGTTGGAATAGAAGCGCTTGCGAAACAGGATATCGAGGCCCAGAGTGGGTTCGTCGAGTACCAGCAGTTTGGCGTCGATGGCCATGACCAGCGCCAGGTGGAGCTGCACCACCATGCCTTTCGACAGCGCCTTGATCCTGGTATCGGGCCTGATTCGGGTGTTCTTGAGATAGTGCATGCACTGCTTCCGTGAAAAGCGCGGATGCAGACGTTCGGTCAGCTCGATGATCTGCCGGACCCGCGCCCAGCGGGGCAGAACGGCGACGTCGGCAATGAAGCAGACGTCTTCCATCAGCGCATCGCGATGCCTGTTGGGTTTGCGGCCAAGCACTTCGAGTTCGCCGTCGTAGCGGGTCAGGCCAAGAATGGCCTTGAGCGCCGTGGTCTTGCCGGCGCCATTGGGGCCGATCAGACCAACAATTCGTCCCGGAGGAATCTCCAGGTCGATGCCATCGACGGCGCGGTTGCCGCCGTAGTGGCGCTTCAGGTTTCTGGCATGTATGGTCAGGCTCATTCGTCTGTCTCCTTTTTGTTCTTGTCTGCCGCCAGCAGGTCATCGATCGACAAGCCGAGTTTCTCGATCCGCTGGGCCAGGCGCGGCCATTCTTCGTTGAGAAAGCGGTGGCGTTCGCTCTCCAGCAGCTTGCGGCGCGCGCCTTCTCGCACGAACATGCCCACGCCCCGCCGCCTTTCGACCAGATCATCGTCAACCAGCGACTGGTAGGCTTTGGACACCGTCAGCGGATTGATCTGGAAATCAACGGCTACCTGGCGCACCGAAGGCAGCGCCTGCTCCTCGCGCAAGGTGCCGTCAAGAATGGCGGCCACGGTCTTCTCCCGCAACTGCCAGTAGATCGGCTGGTTGTCGTCCCAACGGGCTTCCATCATCGATGCATCAGACCCGAGAACCAGGGCAGCAGGGTGGGGTTGTTGCCGCTGCCCGTTGAACTGCCGGGCTGTTCACCATGCCCTGCCGAAGCCGAGCCGCCGTTGACTGACTCGAGCTGTTCGAGAGGCTTGCCGCTCTCTGCCTGCAGCGGCCCTTCCAGCTTGCCGCGGTCGGCGGTGAAGGCCAGCGCCATGCAAACGGCTGCAGCGATCAGTGCCAGCCGGTGGGGGATGACAAGCGTGTGGTGTCTGGTGATCGGCAACATGGTCAGCTCCTTTGGCTGTCGTGTTGGTGTATTAGTCTAGTAAAACACCACCACAGAGTCAAGCCCGTTTTCACTGCCAATTTGCGCTGGTCGCCGGATCGGCTGATCTGGTAGACTTTTTCGACTGGAACCGACGGCCACCCGGATGGTCACAGGCAGACTCGAGTTTCCCAATTTCCAAGGAGTTCTATTTCAATGAAGATTGCCCGAATTCTGGCCGGCTCCGTGCTGGCCCTGAGTGTTTCAACCGTGGCCCTGGCCCAGGACGAAACCCTCGACACACCTGAAAAACGCCTGAGCTACACGATTGGCATGGACATCGGTAATTCCCTGTCCGAGCAGAACATGGAGCTTGATCTCGATATGCTGGTCGAGGCCCTGCGCGCCAGCTACAGCGGCGAGGAAACGCGCCTGACCAGGGAAGAAGCCGACGCCGAGCGCGAGGCCTTCATGCAGCGCCGCCAGCAGGAAATGCAGGCTCGCCAGAACGAAGAGGCGGCTGCCAACCAGAAAGCCGGCGAAGCTTTCCTGGCCGAGAACGTCGAACGCGACGGTGTGATGGTGACCGACTCGGGCCTGCAGTACCGCGTGATCACCGAAGGCGATGGCGCCAGCCCGGCTGCCGAGGATCGGGTCACCGTCCACTACAAAGGCACGCTGATCGACGGTATGCAGTTTGACAGCTCCTATGATCGCGGAGAGCCGGCGACTTTCGCTCTCAACCAGGTGATTCCGGGCTGGACCGAAGGCCTGCAGTTGATGTCGGAAGGCGCGAAGTACGAGTTCTTCATTCCCTCCGAGCTGGCCTACGGCGAGCAGGGCCGCCCAGGCCCGATCGGCCCGAACTCCACCCTGATTTTCGAAGTCGAGCTGCTTGAAGTAGCTGACAGCGAGTCCCGGGAATAATCAAGCGACAAGTAAAACGTCATGGGGACACTGCAGGATGCCCTGCTCAAGGCAGGGCTGGCTGACGAAAAACCGGCCGAAAAGAGTCGGCGCCGGGCCAGACCCGGCGCCGGCAAGACAGACGAGAACAAGGCGCGTGGCAGCGGACCGGCCGGCAGGAAAAAGCGGCCGGTGCGCAAGAAAAACAGCGCCGATTCGGATCTGGCTCGCGCCTATGCCGCCCGCCGCAAGGTGGAGCTGCGCGAAAAGGAGGAGAAGAAACAGCGCCGCGTAGCTGAGCAGGAGGAGCGTCGCCGGCGCAACCTTGAGCTCGACAAGATCATCAGGGGCAACACGCTCAACCGCAAGGAAGCCGATGTGCCGCGCTACTTCGAGCACATGGACCGTATCCGCCGCGTTCTGTGCACGCCCGAGCAGCGCGAGCAGCTCAATCGCGGCGAACTGGGCGTGGTCAACCTGCGCGGATCCTATCTGCTGGTGTCGCTCGAGACCCTCGACAAATACGCACAGATCGCCCCGGACCTGGTCCCGAACCTGGCCGGCCGTGAAGAGCCGGAGGACGACGGCAGCCACTACCCGCCGGTGCCTGACGACCTCGTCTGGTAAGGCGCTGGCCGTGACTTATCGGTGGATGATGATCCAGGGGTCGCGGGCCGGTCGATCCGGGTTTCCGGTGTTGATGATGTCGTACTTGCAGCCGTGCGGCGGATGGCAGATCCCGTCTTTGTACGGGCGCAGCGCAAGGCGATTGCGGCCCGACTTCAGGATGACTTCGTAGAGTGGTTTGCCGGCCCGGTTGAGGAAGGGCGTTCCCGCATCGGGAGATTCTCCGGGCCGGCGAAATCGAAGCGTCGTCGCCCAGCGCTCGGGTGGGCCCTCGCCAGAGAGTATGAACTCGAGTGGGCCGCCGCCGGCCACGTTCATTGTTCTGGCTGAAGTCGTTGGTGGTTTCGCGGCGTTGCCTGGAAGGTCGATGTTCACGCGACAGTCGGTCCGGCAAACAGCACGGCTTTGATGCGCTGCGCAGGCGGCCAGCGTGGCCATGGCTGCAAGCGTGAGTGCAGCGCTCTTGAGAATTGCATTCATGGTGGTTGCCTCGTGGTTGGCTGCGGGAATTGGGCGAAATCGGCCACCGAATCCGCAGGTTGCGGCTCGAAAAGTGGTCGGGTGCGCGGGTCGTCGTGCAGGAGCTTGCGGGGGTAACCTGTCTCTATGGCCGCTTCGAAGTGGGCTCGGGCAAGCTCCGTCTGCCCGAGTGCAAGGTGCGTCAAGCCCATGGCGTGAAGCGTTTCCATGTCGGCGTGCTCAATGGCCGCCAGACGCGTCAACTCCTTGCGCGCTGCGGCCTGGTCGCCCAGTGTGGCCAGGTAGGAAGCCATGGCGGCACGGACCAGATGATCCTCCGGGTTGATATCGAGCGTTGCATGGGCCAGTTCGATGGCTTGCTCGAAATGCGGGCGGGCAGCCTCCAGTCCACCGTCTTCGGCAGACAGGATGGATTCGCCGAGAAACGCATGGTAGCGGTAGTCGCCAGGGCTGAGCGCCACGGCCCGGCCGAACATCGCCCTGGCCTGGGCGTAGCTGCCGCCAAAGTAATACAGCGTGCCAGCGTTTGCGTAGGCTTGCGGAGTGGGCTGGTTGCCGATCGACTGATAGAAGAGTTCAGCCGCCGCGAGGTACTTGCCCTGCAGGAAGTAGATGCCGCCAAGTGAAGAGTACAGCGCCGGATTTTCCGGCTCCAGCTCGATTGCCCGGCCCAGGTATCCGGCGGCCTCGTCAAATCGTCCTTGCTCTGCGAGCACCCGGGCCAGGCCCCACAAGTTGCGCCAGTGGGCGGGATCGAGGCGAATGGCGGTGCGGAAGTTCGATTCAGCTCGGGAGAGCTGGCCGGCGGCCAGCCAGGTTTCACCCAGGGCTGCATAAACCTGCTCGCTGTTGGGCGCCACGACCAGAGCCTGGCCAAGCTTCCGGAACGATTCTGCGATCTTGCCGGTTCCACGGTAGAGGTTGCCCAGCGCAACCAGCGTTTCGACGTGGGTATCGTCGCGACGTTCGGCAAGCTCGCAGGCCTCGAATGCGGACTGGGCCTGTTCGGGCGCGAGCGTGGTCTCGTACATCATCCAGCGGGCATGGCACAAGCCCGCGCTCGCGAGAGCGAATTCCGGGTCGATCTCCAGCGCCCGTTGGAAGTAGGCCACAGCCTGGTCGATTTCTTCGGCGGTGGCAGCTCTTCTCAAGTGACCGCGGCCCTCCAGATACTGTTCGTAGGCCGCCTGACTTCGGGTTGGGGTCAGAATGCTTTCGAGATTGCCAAGCTGGCGGATTGCGAAGGATGAAGCAACCGCCCGGGCAATTGAATCCTGTACTTTGAAGATGTCTGTGCCCGCCACAGAGAATGATTCGCTCCAAAGGCTCCGGCCGCTGGGTCCATCGACCAGGCTCACAGTGATTCGCAGTTGTTCGCCGGCCTTGCGCACCGAGCCCTCAAGCAGGGCGTCAACGTTCAACTGGCGGGCGACCTCGCGCGCGTCCCCTGCGTCTCCCCGAAAAGCGAAGGCAGAAGTGCGCGAAACAACCTGCAGACCCGGAATGTTGCCCAGAACATCCATCAGGGCGACCGACAGGCCGTCGCCAAAGTACTGGTAATCTCCATCCTCGCTCATGTCGACCAGTGGCAGAACAGCGATCGAAGCAGTGTGGGCGGTGCTGACACTTGACGGGTAGACCACCTCCTCGCGGGCAAGAATCACGATCAGAATGGTCAGGAGAACGGCGATGATGAGGTAGTCGAGCCAGCGCCAGTTCCAGGACCAGTGTGCATTCTTGCGGTCTCTGCCGAGCGGCGAGGTGCGCTGGACTCCCCTGGGGGTGAGGTCGTAGATCCAGGTCAGCGCGATGACTACCGGCAGGCCCATGAGAGCCAGCATGACGAGCATCGACATGACCCAGTCCGGCACCATGAATGCAGGCAGCAGTACGTCGGCGACCTGAAGGAACAGCCAGACCACCACGATATAGCCGCCAGCCATGCGGTAGACGTGTCGGCGCCGCAGTTCCAGCAGCAACCGATGCAGTCTTGCAAGACGAGTCGACATGGTTCGCTCCGTTTGCCCCCGTCGGTTGGGGAGCCGACGGCCGGCCGCGTGCTGGTCGGAGCGCCCAGGGGGAAGGTGATTGGGCGCACAATCTGCAGCAGATTATATGATACTCGTCACATTATGGAAAGATTGATCAGTAACTCAGATTCGCTCGCAGGTGCTTTTCGGCCTGTTCAAGGCTGATGTCGTTGCGCCGGGCGTAGTCCTCGACCTGATCGCGGCCCAGTTTGCCGACGACAAAGTACTGGCTGTCGGGGTGGCTGAAGTAGTAGCCGCTGACGGCAGCCATCGGTTTCATCGCGAAACCTTCGGTCAGCTCCAGGCCGATGCGCTCGGTGACATTGAGCAAGGCAAAGAGCTTTTTCTTCTCGCTGTGGTCCGGGCAGGCCGGATAGCCGGGCGCCGGGCGGATGCCGCGGTATTTTTCCCGAATCAGTTCCTCGTTGCCCAGCGCCTCGTCGGCGGCATAGCCCCAGATTTCGCGCCGCACCTTGGCGTGCAGCGCCTCGGCCAGGGCTTCGGCCAGGCGGTCGGCCATCGACTGCAGGAGAATCCGGCTGTAGTCGTCGGTATCGGGAAACTGCGCGAGCGCGTCCTCCAGGCCAATGCCGGTGGTCACGGCAAACAGGCCGGCCCAGTCGGCGATGCCGCTGCCGGCGTCGGCCACGAAGTCGGAAAGACACAGGTTGGCGGAGGGCTTGTCGGCCTGCTGGCGCAGCATGACCATGCGCTCGGCCACTTCGCTGCGCGACTCGTCGGCATAGAACAGCACGTCGTCGCCATCGCGTGCGGCCGGCCACAGCCTGCAGATTGCCCGGGCCGTGAGCCAGTTGTTGTCGATGATGCGCTGGAGCATGTTCTTGCCGTCGCGGAACAGGCCGCGTGCGGCCTCGCCGGCGTCCTCGTCGTCGAGAATGCCGGGATAGCGGCCCTTGATCTCCCAGGTCTGGAAGAAGGGGGTCCAGTCGATGTAGCCGACCAGGTCGGCAATCGGCCAGTCCTCAAATACCTGCACGCCGGTCTGCGCCGGCTTTTCGGGCCGATGCTTGCCCCAGTCGGGACGAAAGGCATTCTGGCGCGCCGCCTCGATGGAAATCAGCGGCTTGCGCCGGCGGCCCTTGCTGTTGCGTTCGCGGTACTCCTCGTATTCAGCCCGGATATCGGCGGCGTAACCTTCGCGGTGCTGATGGCTGGCCAGCTTGCGCACCACGTCCACCGAGCGTGAGGCGTCCTTGACCCAGCACACCGGCCCCGAATAGGCCGGATCGATCTTGAGCGCGGTATGCGCACGCGAGGTCGTCGCCCCGCCGATGAGCAGCGGCAGCTCGAGTCCGGCTTCGTTCATGGCCTCGGCGACGCCGACCATCTCATCGAGCGAGGGTGTGATCAGACCGGATACGCCGATCATGTCGACCTCCTCCCTGCGCGCCGCCTCGAGAATCTTTTCGGCCGGGACCATCACGCCCAAGTCGTGGACGTCGAAACCGTTGCAGCCCAGCACCACGCCGACGATGTTCTTGCCGATGTCGTGGACGTCGCCCTTGACCGTGGCCAGCAGCACCTTGCCCTTTTTCTCGCGGGTGGTCTTTTCGGCTTCGAGGTAGGGCACCAGATGGGCAACGGCCTTTTTCATCACCCGGGCCGACTTGACCACCTGCGGCAGGAACATCTTGCCGGCGCCGAACAGGTCGCCGACGTAGTTCATGCCGTCCATCAATGGCCCTTCGATGACTTCCAGGGCCTTGTCGAACTGGCCTCGGGCTTCCTCGGTGTCGGCGACGACGTATTTGTCGATGCCCTTGACCAGGCTGTACTTCAGGCGTTCGGCCACTGGTTTGTCGCGCCAGGCTTCATCCTTTTCATCCCTCTTGCCGTCGCCCTTGTACTTTTCGGCTGCTTCCAGCAGACGCTCGGTGGCGTCCGGGCGGCGGTTGAGAACGACGTCTTCGACCAGCTCGCGCAGCTCCGGGTCAATGTCGTCGTAGACCGCGAGCTGACCGGCGTTGACGATGCCCATGTCCATGCCCGCCCTGGTAGCGTGATAAAGGAACACCGAGTGCATCGCCTCCCTGACCGGGTTGTTGCCGCGGAAGGAAAACGACATGTTCGACACACCGCCGGAGATGTGGCAGTCGGGAAAACGCTTCTTGAGCTCTCTGGCGGCCTCGATGAACTCGACCGAGTAGTTGTCGTGCTCGTCGATGCCGGTGGCCACCGGAAAGACGTTGGGGTCGAAGATGATGTCTTCGGGCGGAAAACCGGCGTCCTCGGTGAGCAGCCTGTGGGCGCGCGCGAGACATTCCACCATATGCTCGGCGTTGTCGGCCTGGCCGTTTTCGTCGAAGGCCATGACCACCACGGCCGCGCCGTAGCGGCGGATCTTGCGCGCCTCGTCCAGAAAGGCTTCCTCGCCTTCCTTGAGACTGATCGAATTGACGATGCCCTTGCCCTGCAGGCAGCGCAGGCCGGCCTCGATCACGTTCCACTTCGAGGAGTCGATCATCACCGGCACGCGCGCGATCTCGGGCTCGCCGGCGATCAGGTTGAGGAAGTGGGTCATCGCCGCTTCCGAGTCGAGCAGGCCCTCGTCCATGTTCACGTCGATGATCTGGGCACCGTTTTCGACCTGCTGCAGGGCCACCTCGACGGCTTCTTCGTACTTGTCCTCGGCAATCAGGCGTTTGAAGCGCGCCGAGCCGGTCACGTTGGTGCGCTCGCCGATGTTGATGAAGTTCAGCTCGGGCGTGATCACCAGCGGCTCGAGGCCGCTCAGTCGTGTGTAGCGCTTATGGTGTTCGTTGTCGCTCATGCCGCTTTCCTTGTCCGGATCGACCGGGGAGCGTGGCCTTCGATCGCCCGGCCGATCGCGGCCAGGTGCTCGGGCGTGGTGCCGCAGCAGCCGCCGATAATGTTGACCAGGCCGTCGCGGGCGAATTCTTCGATGACTTCGGCCATCTCGCCAGGCGACTGGTCGTATTCGCCGAACTCGTTGGGCAGACCGGCGTTGGGGTGGGCCGAAATCAGGCGCTCGGTCACGCGCGACAGGGCCTTGATGTGTGGCTTGAGCTGCTCGGCTCCGAGCGCGCAGTTGAAGCCGATCGAGAAGGGTTCGGCGTGTTCGATGGAATAGCAGAAGGCCTCGGGCGTCTGGCCCGACAGGGTACGGCCCGAGGCATCGGTGATGGTGCCGGAGATCATCAGCGGCCAGCGTTTGCCGCGCCGCTCGAACTCCTCATGCACGGCGTAGATGGCGGCCTTGGCGTTGAGGGTGTCGAAGATGGTTTCGATCATGATCAGGTCGGCGCCGCCGTCGAGCAGGCCGCGGGCTGATTCGGCGTAGGCTTCGGCCAGGGTAGCGAAATCGACGTTGCGGTAGCCCGGGTCGGCCACGTCCGGCGAGATCGAGGCGGTGCGGGTCGTGGGTCCGATCACGCCGACGACAAAGCGCGGCTGACCGGTTTTGTCGGCCCATTCGTCGCAGGCGGCGCGCGCCAGCCTGGCGGCTTCGCGGTTGATCTCCTCGGACAGATCGCCCAGCGCGTAATCGGCCTGGCTGATGCCATTGGCGTTGAAGGTGTTGGTGCTGATCAGGTCGCAGCCGACTTCGAGAAAGTCCTGATGAATTCGGCTGATGAGATCGGGCCGGGTCAGGACCAGCAGGTCATTGTTGCCCTTGAGATCGTCGGAGTGGTCGGCAAGGCGCTCGCTGCGGAATGCCGACTCGTCGAGTTTCTCGTTCTGGATCATCGTGCCCATCGCGCCGTCCAGAAGGAGAATACGTTCTGCGACCGTGGCGTTGAGCGTGCCGACGCGATCGGGATCGTGCCATTGGAGTTGAGTCATGGTTTCTCCGCCAGGAAAGTGATGATTTCGAAATGCGGCGTTCTGCGCTCCACCGAGGTCACCTCGCAAAAGCAGGCCCGCAGGCCCGCCTGTTCGATCAGGCCCGACAACTGCTTCGGCGTGAAGCCGTCATTGGCGTGGCCGAAGGCCTTCACCTGGGCACGGTGGCGGTGCTTTTTCAGCGTAGAGCCCACCAGCCGGCCGCCCGATATGATCGTGCGGGCCGCCTCGGAAAGCGCCTGCAGAGGTCGCTCGCTGTAGGTCAGGGCGTGCATCATCAGGGCGGTGTCGAAGGTATCGTTTTCGAAGGGCAGGGCGTGCATGTCGCCCAGATAGAAGCGCACGTTGGCAAAGGGTCGGACGCGCTCGCGACCGGCGGCCACCACCTTTTCGGACACGTCGACGCAGTCGATCGACTTCGCCTGGCGGGCCAGCAGCTCGCCCATTACCCCGTCGCCGGAAGCAATATCCAGCACCCGGCCGAGCGACAGCATCTGGACCAGCGCGCGGGTGGTCGCCTCCCAGGTTCGGCCCGGCGAATAGTGGCGCTCCATGTCGCCGGCAACCGAATCCGGCCAGTTGTAGCCGGCCGCGCGTTCGGCCATGGCTTCGGCCAGGCGGTCGGCATCGGCCGATACCACCGCATCATCCAGGCCGTCGCGAAACAGCGCCCAGAGCCGGTGCAACTGCGGGTTGTCGTCGGCGTTGCCCAGGCGATAGTAGACGGAAACCCCGTCGCGCCGGTCGACCACCAGATCGGCCTCGCGCAGGCGCGCCAGGTGCGTAGACACGCGCGGCTGCGCCAGACGCGTGATCTGCGCCAGCTCGGCTACCGTCAGTTCCTCGGTCTCCAGCAGCGCCAGCAGCCTCAGCCGGGTCGCGTCTCCCAGCAGGCTGCAGTGGCGGCCCACGCGGTCCAGGTCGATGACTATATCCTTTTATCGCGATTGAGAGATATAGGGTATCTGCACTCCCATGGAGAATCAATCAAGAATAACGAATCAACCCAATCCGTGGATTGAGGTGCGAATCCTGACAATTCTGCTCGCAGTCTGGTTGAGGAGTCCCGTTCGTTGATGCAGAATCCTGCTACGATTTTTCAACTGGCTTACTGGCTGATTGGTCGTCGACGTTCAGTAGTCGCTGGCAATCGCAGTTCTCACTTTAGTTCTCGAAGGGGCATCAAAACATGGTCAACAGATTTCTGACAATTGCAGCTCTTTTCTTGGCGCCTTTGGTTTCAATGGCTCAAGCGGTCAACGGGGGTATGACGGGTAGCTTCTACAACCCCGAACTATCTGGCACGGGCATCAACATTGAAGTTCTTGATAACCAACGAGCCGTTGGATATTGGTACACCTATGACCTCGGCCGTTACCAGATGTGGTTGGTTCTCGATGGCCAAATCAACGGGAATGAAATATCGGGAAAGCTCTACTACTCTGATGGCATGCGATTTGGGGAGTGGAATCCAGATAATGCCAACGCTCAAGAGTTCGGGGACTTTCAAATCACGTATTCGGACTGCAACAACCTTGATTTTGAGTTCGATTCAGATTTTCTTGATTATGATGATCGCTCGTATCCGTCCGGCTCAATTTCTATGGAGCGCTTGACGACTCCCATCGGAATTGGCGAGCAGTGCGGTTCAGATGCAAGCGCTGATCGGTCCGAATTTGGAGGGATCTATGAAGGAGAGGCCGTGAGTGAGCAGGCTGGCCAGGCATCAGCAACGACGGGCGTTGTATCCGAAACAGGAGAGGCCTGGTTCATCACGGAAGGCGCATTGATCCTGGGTCAACTTACATCGCAACAGAGCTCGGCGACTGGTCGATTCGCCGCGGTTGCTCTGTTTGGCCAGACTTTCCCGGATGGAAGCAACTTTGGGGTTATGGACGTCAACATCAGCAGAACGGGCTCCGGGCTAGCTGGGAGTTACGCCACGTACTCATTGATTTCCGGGAATATGATGGATTCCGGAAGTTTTGACTTGGACTACGACTCGATTTACGAGGGCGGGCTGAGCCATTCGGAGCTCGCCGGCACATGGACAAGCAGCGCGGGGGCGGAGTTCGAGATCGGTCAGAATGGCATGTTGTTCGGCGTTGATTCTGAAGGTTGCCGCTACGACGGGACTGTTTCACCGGTTGACGAGCGATTCAGTGTGGCTCAAGGGAAAGCCGCGGTCTCCAACTGTGGCAGTTTCGCAGGGTTTCTTGAAATGGTAGTCGTGAAGTCGGCACCCAATGAGCTGGTTGTGGCTTTCTCGTCGGGTCCAGTCGCCGGTACGACGACTTTATTCAGAGATTAGTTGATAATTCAGAATGATACGTTTGTCTGATGATGATGAGCGTACAACAGTCACAAGTGATAGGAGAATGAACGAATGAAGCTCGTATTTTGGGGGCTGATCGCCATGTCCCTGACGGCTTGCGCCGCCAAATCATTGGATCCCGGCGCAGAGAGAGTACTCGTAAGCAACGCTGCACCCGCCGAGGACTGCAAGTTCGTGGCAGAAGTGCACGGCGGACAGGGAAACTGGTGGACTGATGATATTACTTCGACAAAGAGCCTTGTGGAGGGCTCGAGAAATGACTTGCGAAACCAGGCTCATGCGGCTGGTGCCAATTACGTGCACGTTCAACAGGTTGCTCAGGACACTTCCGAGCTGGGTGGTGGAAAGATCGGGATGGCGGGAAATGCCTACGACTGTCCCAACCAATGATTGAGAGGTTTGGCTGCTTGCGACTGGGTCCGGTGTGGGTTGCGCGTAAATTGGATCTAGAGTTCGTGCCCCCTCGATCAGCTGGCCTGTCGTGACTCGGAAGTGGCAACCTGCGGTTTCCGGACACTTTGCCGGCCGTCATGTGTCTGCCCACTGGCGCAACAAGTTGTTGAAGCACTTGCTCAGGCGGTCGTACTGATTTGTCTTGCCGCGGTGGTCGAACTCGTGGCTCATGGTGCGCTCGAGGTCGAACAGGATTTCGCGCTGACCCGCCGAGCGAATGCGGCTTTCGATCCAGCCGACAACCGCCAGGCGCTCGCCGCGGGTAACCTCTTCGACGCGGTGCAGGGTGGTGCTGGAATACAGCAGCAGGCTGCCGGCAGCCGGTTTCCAGGCGCGCTCGCCGCTGCTGTCTTCCATGATCAGCTCGCCGCCTTCATGGCTTGCCGGGTCGGAGAGAAACAGGGTAAAGCTCAGGTCGCTGCGGTGCCCCCGCATCAGGGCATTGTCGACGTGGCGGCCGTAGGCCATGCCGGGCTGATAGCGGCTGAGCAGCAGCTTGATGAAGGTTTTCGGCCGCGCCGCCGACTGGATAAGCGGGTTGGCGCGCAGCCGGCGCTCGACCAGTTCGAGCAGGCCGCGAACCTCGGCCGAGTCTTCGGCCTGGAGATTGTGCTTGACCGTTCGGGCCACGCGCCCGGCGGTGTTCTTGCCCGAGACGAAGTCTGCCCGGGCAGCGGTTTCGAGCACGGCTTCAAAGTCGTGTGGCTCGAGGCAGTCGGCGATCTGGAGAATCATGGGCGCTCTGATTTTCGCGAGAAAAGACCCCGATTCTGGATCAGTTGGTATTGAAAATCAATCGCATTTGTGCGAATCTCGGGCCTTTCCTGAATCCAGCCCGGAGCAGGCAATGAACGAACGCAGAAAACTCTGGATCAGCATGAGTATCGCCCTGTTCGGCAGCTCGGCCGTGGTGGCCGACCAGCCTCCGGGGCCGGACCCGGGCGCGGTGTCCACCGCGGTTGCCCAGGACAGCGCCCAGGGTGCCGGCGAGGGTGAGGGCGAGGGCCGCCAGGTCTACGCCGGGGAAGGCGAGGGTGAAGGCGAAGGCGAAGGCGAAGGAGAGGGCGCCGCGCCCGTCGATATCAGAACCGACGATCCCGCCTATCTGACGCGCCTGGGCCTGATCCGCGGCCACCTTGCGGCCGGTTTCGCGCTCTACTCGCAGGGCCGGGCCGACATGGCGCGCACGCACATGAAGCATCCGCGCGACGAGCTCTACGCCGGGCTGGTGCCGGCAATCGAATATCGTGATGGCCAGCCCTTCGACCAGCAGTTGTCGGCTCTGGCCGCGGCGGTAGAGAACGACGCCGACCAGGCCGAAGTGGAAGCCGCCTACAAAACTCTGGTCGAAGCCATCCGTCAGGCCGAAGACGCAGCCGACACGACGCTGGCCGAGGCGCTCTATGGCGTCATGGGCCTGCTGCGCACCGCCGGCGAGGAATACGCCATGGGTGTCGAGGGCGGCCGCGTGGTCAACGTTCACGAGTACCAGGACGCCTGGGGATTTACGCAGATCGCGAAGCAGCGCTTGGCAGAGCTGCCGGATGATCTGCGCCGCCAGGCACCCGAAGTCGTCGAGCGTATCGAAACCATGATTACAGACCTCTCGGACCTGTGGCCCGAGATGGCGCCGGGCGAGACGGTCGATGGCGAGGCCAGCCGGCTCTACGGCGCCGCTGCCCGCGTGGAGCTTGCAGCGCTGGGGCTGAATCAGTAAAGCCAGAACCTTGTAGCCACGGAAAACACGGAAATACACGGAAAATGGATCTCGAAGATCCTTCGAAAGAATTTTCTCTCCGTGTCTTCCGTGGTTTCCCGGTCTTGAAGCGAAGAGCCAGATAGCCAAAGCCATCGGCCCCCGCTATCCGGCTGCGCTGCCTATGCAGTCTGCCCCAGTCTCCGGTGCGTTCGCTCCACGGCACGGCGTTCGTTGCGGTCGTTCCAGGCCTGGCCAACGGTCTTGCGCATCAGCCCGTCGACGCTGCGCAGCACCAGCAGGTTGTAGAGCATGCGCGCAAGATTGCGCGGCGTGCGCGGGAAGGCTCTGAGCGACATCGAAAAGCCGATATCGCGGTATTCCACGAAATGCCACCAGCCCGGCGGGATGTAGAGCGCATCGCCGTGCTCGAGCTCGGCGACCTGGCCTTCGACCTGACGCAGGGCCGGGTATTTCTCGTAGTCGGGTTCGTCCACGCGCGCGTCGAACAGGGCGCTGAATGAAAACGGCACGCGATATAGCCAGGGCGTCTGCCCGGGCGCGAACAGCAGCACCCGCTTGAGCCCGCCAAAATGGCACAGCAGTATATCGGCCAGGTCGATGTCGAAGTGGAGCTGCACCCGCGATCCGTTCCCGCCCATGAACAGCACCGGCAGTTTCTTGAAGAACTTCAGCCCCAGATCCGGATACTCGAAGTCTTCGGTCAGGTCGGGAATGGTCCTGAAGAAGTTGAAAAAGAACAGCCGCAGGTCGTTCTCGCCCTGTTCGAGCAGCTCCATGTATTCTCCCAGCGGCATGCGCGCCGCCGGTGCGTGCTGGTGCTTGTGGTCGCGCGCGGGCTGGCTGTCGTAGAGCGGCACCACGACCTCGCCGGCGCGTTCCTTCAGGTGTTCGACCGTCCATTTCTTGCGCGCCGGCCAGGACTCGGTCAGCCGCTTGATGATGACCGGGCGGGCCGGGCGCTTGTATTCGGCCTGAAACGTCGCTGCATCGACCTGATCGACTTCCGGTACCCGGGACAGATCGACCATGATCAGAAATTGTCCTTCCAGCGCCGCAGGGCGGCAAAGACTTCGACCGGGCCGCTGCCGCAGCCCGGCTCGTGCTGCTGCACCGCTTCGATCACACTCGGTTCGCGCGTGCGCAGAAACGGATTGAAGCGGCGCTCAGCGCCGATCCGCGAGGGCAGGGTGATCTCGCCCTTCTCCCGCAGCGTCTCGGCCTCTTGCGCGCGCGCCTGCAGGTCTTCGTTTTCGGGTTCCACCGCCAGCGCGAAGCGGCAGTTGGCAACCGTGTATTCGTGGGCGCAGACAACGCGCGTGTCGGCCGGCAATGCGGCCAGCTTGTCGAGCGAGGCCAGCATCTGCCCGGGCGTGCCCTCGAACAGCCGGCCGCAGCCAGCCGAGAACAGGGCGTCGCCGCACAACACCAGGCGATGGCCGAAGTAGGCCAGGTGAATGCTGGTGTGGCCGGGAACGCTCAGCACTTCAAAGCGCGCCCTTGGTGCCTCGATATCCACGTAGTCGCCCTCGCGCAGGGGATGGTCGATCTGCGTGATGCGACGATCCTCGGGGCCGTACACCGGCACGGCGTGCTCGGCCAGGATACCGTCGATGCCGTCGGTGTGATCCCAGTGATGATGGGTAATCAGCAGGGCGGTCAGTTCAAGGCCCCTGTCGGCCAGCCAGTCGAGCGGCGGCCCGGATTCGCCGGGGTCGACCACAATGGCGTGGCGGTCCTCGTGAAGAACCCAGATATAGTTGCTTTCAAGGGCGGGGATGGCGTCGATCGACAGCGGCATCTCGGGCTCCGTCTGGTATCCTTTCTCGGGTGTCTGAGAAGCATTCTAACGCGCGCCCGATGCCGGCCGGGTTTTCCGGCCTGCAGGCCCTGGAAACCCGCCTGGTCGAAGCCGGCTTCGCGCATCCACGTCCGAACTGGATCCTGGAGGTCGCGCCGACGGCCAGTGCCTCGCCGCAGATCGGACTGCGGCGCAGCCGCGTGCTGGTTGACGGTGACTCCTGCTGCTGGCCGTATCGCGCCGAACTCGACTGCTGGCCGCTCGACGATGACAGCGTGCCGGCGGTGCTGCTGCGCCACGTCTGGCAGCCAGCCATCCGCGGCGACCTGCTCGAGGAGGCGGCAAGAGTGCTCAGGCCCGGCGGCGTTGTCGTTTCGGTGTCGGCCAATCCCTGGCATCGCCTGGCCTGGCGGGAGCTGGGACGAGCGGCGCTGCATCTGCCGAGCTGGCCGCAGTTCCAGTGGATGCACGCGCGCTGTGATCTGCAGCTTTCGATTTCGGCCAGCCTTCAGTTGCGCGGCCTGGTGCCCGGCCTGGTTCCGGTGCTGGTGGTCGTGGCGCGCAAACCCGCCGAGCCGGCCCGCATCGAGCCGCTGCGCTTTCGCGAACCGCGGTTTGCCGGCGGCTCGGCCGTACCCAGCCAGTGTCGCGCTGCATGAGCCAGCGTGTGCACATCTGGACCGACGGCGCCTGCCTGGGCAATCCCGGCCCCGGCGGCTGGGGCGCGCTGCTGCGCTGGAACGGTCACGAACGCGAGCTGTCCGGCGGTGAGGCGGCCACCACCAACAACCGCATGGAGCTGATGGCCGCCATTCGGGCGCTGGAGTCGCTCAAGCGCCCCTGCTCGGTCGTCTTGACCACCGACTCCCAGTACGTTCGCAAGGGAATAACCGAGTGGATGACCAACTGGAAGAAAAACGGCTGGCGTACGGCGGCGAAAAAGCCGGTCAAGAATGCCGAACTGTGGCAGCGCCTGGACAGGGCGCGCGAGCGCCACGAAGTCCAATGGGACTGGGTCAAGGGCCACAGCGGCCACCCAGAAAACGAACGCGCCGACGAGCTGGCCAGTAGTGCGGCCAGGGAGCAGTAGCAAAAATCTTTTGTCCACGGATGAACACGGATGAACACGGATAAAAAACCAAAACACTGATTTCAGTATCGAATCAAATGACCGCTTGAGGGAATTCCAGACTTGGGCTGTTCTGTATCTTTCAGCGCAACACTTTCCAGATCTTCAATTGACTTTTTTCTTGTCTTTATCCGTGTTCATCCGTGGACAGATTTTGTGTTGATCTTTTGTACTGACCTTCAAAAAATTTGACAGAGGCTGGCATGCGACAAATCGTTCTTGACACCGAAACCACCGGCCTCGAGCCCGAACAGGGGCATCGCATCATCGAGATTGGCGCGCTGGAGATGATCGAGCGGCGCCAGACCGGGCGCAGCTTCCACGTCTACCTCAACCCCGAGCGCGATGTGGAGGAAGGTGCGCTGGCCATCCACGGCATCACCAACGAATTTCTTGCCGGCAAGCCGCGCTTTGCCGACCTGGCCGAGGAGTTCATCGAGTTCATCAGCGGCGCAGAACTGATCATTCACAACGCCTCCTTCGACGTCGGCTTTCTGGATTCAGAGCTGGCCCGCCTGCCCGAACCCTTGCGCGTGGCCGACCACGCCACGGTTCTTGACACCCTGATGATGGCGCGCGAACTGCATCCGGGCCAGCGCGTCAGCCTGGATGCGCTGTGCAAGCGCTACGAGGTGGACAACTCCGGGCGCGAGCTGCACGGTGCCTTGCTCGACGCCGAGCTGCTGGCCGAGGTCTATCTGGCGATGACCGGTGGCCAGGTCGACCTGGCGCTGGACTTGTCGACAGACAGCGACAGCGATGCCGCCGGCGGCGACCTGGTGATCGATGTCGATGTCTCGAAGCTGATCGTGCGCCGTGCCGACGATGCCGAGCTCGCCGCCCACCGCGAAAGGCTCGAAGCGATCCGTGAAAGCGCCGGCCGCTGTCTGTGGCTGGACTCGCTGGCCGAAGACTGATGGCCTATTTTTCAGGACTGTCTGCTGTCGCCTCGGCACCGGCATCGTCAGGCGTCCATTCCGGCTGTTGTGCGGCGGCCAGCAGCGGATGGTCGCGCCCTTCCATCCACAGCAGGATCTCGTAGAAGGTGCGCACGTTTTCAACGTACTGCACCGGCTCGTAACCGCGGGCGTAGCCGTAGCGGGTCTGGCGGTACCAGCGCTCCTGGGTGAGCAGCGGCAGTGATTCGCGCACGTCCACCCAGCGGTCGGGATCGCCGCCGCGGATCTCGGTCAGCACGCGCGCGTCCTCGAGGTGGCCGTAGCCGATGTTGTAGGCGGCCAGAGCCAGCCACAGGCGATCGGGATTTTCGATGCGGTCCGGTACGCGGGCGATCATCGAGCGCAGGTAACGTGCTCCGCCCATGATGCTCTGTTCCGGATCCACGCGGTTGTCGACGCCGAGCTGGCGCGCGGTTCGCTGCGTCAGCATCATCACGCCGCGAACGCCGGTGTGCGACACGGCCGCGGGGTTCCAGTGCGACTCCTGGTAGCCCACGGCGGCCAGCAGCCGCCAGTCCAGACCGTATGCTTCGGCGGCCTGCTCGAAAAAGGGGCGCAGCTCCGGCAGGCGCTTGCGGATCTGCCGCATGAAGGTGAAGGTGCCGACCGGCTCGTAGTTCTCGATGTGGCCGTAATGCCGTTCGCGCAGGTCGGCCAGCAGCGAGTCGGCTGTTGCTACCAGAAAGAATTCGCGCATGACCTGAACCAGCGAGTCGTCATCGCTTCGTTGCGTTGCCCAGGCCAGCGGCTGCGGCTCGCCGAGCTCGAAGGCGGGGCGAATGGCCGGGAAAAAGCGCCGGTTCAGCTCCAGGATGTTGGAGTCGATGATGGTGTAGTCGATTTCTTCATTGCTGATCGCCTCGAACAGATCCTCGATACTTGAGTGCGGGCGGATTTCGGGCTCGATCGCCACGTCGTGGCGTGCCAGCAGCGGAAGATAGACGGTACCGTCCATGACCGCCAGACGGCCGTCGGCAAGCTCTTCGACCGAGTGCGGCCGCGGTGTGCCGCGCCGGTAGACCACGGTCGGGACGACGCTTTCGTAGGCCGGGCCGAAGCGGAGCTGCGACTGGCGCCAGGACGTGCGCGTGAGGTTGGCGGCAACGAAATCGCCGCGCCCCTCGAGCAGGGCGGGTACCAGATCACCGACGCTGGGTACGGTGACGACCTGGAGCGGCACGCCCAGATAGCGCGCGAAAGCCAGCGCCAGCTCGTACTCGAAACCGGTTTCGCCCTCGGCGCCGAGATAATAGGTCGAGGCGCCGTTGACCGTCAGCATGACCAGGCTGCCACGCGCATGGATGCGTTCGACCTGGGTCAGGCCACTGTCGCCCGAGGTCGTCGCAACCACGACAGCCAGCGCGATCAGCAGCAGCCGGCCAAGCGCCTTGAGCCGCATGCGCAGGACTCGCCGTCTGGCCGAAACCTGTCGGGTTCGTTGCGGCGCGGGGCGGTTCATCCGATCTCGGGTGTGATGAGAGCGGGTCGGCGGTGATGAAAAATCATGCGGTTGCGGATCAATGAGTCACGGCGCCCTTTATAGCGGATCTGGTGCCAGGCCTTGTGTCAGCCGCCTCTGCTAGAATAACCGGCTTTTCCCTCTCCATCGATCCGCTCATGGCCCGCGATACCCAACCGATCCGGACGCGCTTCGCTCCGTCTCCCACCGGCTTTCTCCATATTGGCGGCGCGCGCACCGCGCTGTTCTGCTGGCTGGCGGCCCGCGCCACCGGCGGACAGTTCGTGCTGCGCATAGAAGATACCGACCGCCAGCGTTCCACCGCCGAATCCGTTCAGGCCATTCTCGACGGCATGGCCTGGCTTGGCCTGGACGCCGACGAGGGGCCGTTCTACCAGAGCGAGCGCATGGATCGATACCGCGAAGAAGTCGATCGCCTGCTCGAAAACGGCCGGGCCTATCGCTGTTACTGCTCGAAAGAGCGCCTGGAGACCCTGCGGGAAAAGGCCATGGATGCCGGCGAGAAGCCGCGCTACGACGGCCACTGCCGCGATCTGACGCAGGCACCGGAGGGCATCGAGCCGATTGTCCGTTTTCGCAATCCGCTGTCCGGCACGGTGCTGTTTCGCGACCGCGTGCGCGGCCCCATCGAGGTCGCCAACGGCGAGCTCGACGACCTGGTGATCATGCGCGCCGACGGCTCGCCGACCTACAACTTTGCCGTGGTGGTCGACGATCTCGACATGGACATCAATCTGGTCATCCGCGGCGACGACCACATCAACAACACGCCGCGCCAGATCAATATCTATCGTGCGCTCGATGCCGAGCCGCCCGAGTTTGCCCACGTGCCGATGATTCTCGGCGACGACGGCGCCAGGCTGTCCAAACGTCACGGTGCGGTCAGCGTCATGGCCTGGCGCGAGCAGGGCTATCTGCCCGACGCCCTGATCAACTATCTGGCCCGCCTGGGCTGGTCCCACGGCGATCAGGAAGTGTTTTCGCGCCAGGATCTGATCGAGCTGTTCGATATTGCCGATGTCAACCACAAGGCCTCGCGCTTCGATATGCACAAGCTCAACTGGCTCAATCAGCATTACTTGCGTGAAGGTGATCGCGACCAGGTGCACTCCGAGCTGGTCTGGCACCTGCAGCGGGCCGGGCTTCATGCCGAGAGCGGACCGCCGCTGGCCGACCTGATTCCGGTTCAGGCCGAACGTGTGGAAACCCTGGTCGAGCTGGTCGAGCGCAGCCGGCCGTTCTACGAAGATTTTGCCGACTACGAGCACACGGCCGCAAAGAAGCATCTGCGCCCGGTGGCCGCCGAGCCGCTTGGAAATCTGCGCGACCGCCTGGCCGAGCTGGCCCACTGGCGCGCCGAAGATCTCAAGGCTGCCGTGCAGGCGACGGTGGACGAACTGGGCATCGGCTTCGGCAAGATCGGCATGCCGCTGCGCGTGGCGCTGATGGGCCACGGCGAATCGCCGTCGATCGACAAGACCCTGTGGCTGATGGGCCGCCAACGCAGCCTGGCCCGCATCGACCGGGCGCTGGCCTTCATCGCCGAGCGCGCCGCGGCGCAGGGATAAGAACAAGACCTTTGAAACGAAAAGACGCAAAGAAGAAAAACAACTGAAACCACGGAAGACACGGAAAGCACGGAACGGAGATCGGCAGGCGCCGCTTCTCAACCAAAGCGCCATTCAGCACGGCAACCCCTTTGCTCGGTCAGCCTTTTCAGTTTCCATTCCGTGCCTTCCGTGATTTCCGTGGCTCCCGGGTCTTGCTTTGCGTTTTTGCCTTGTAAAGGTTTTCCCGGACAGCCCTGATAGAATCCCGGTATGGACTCCAGTCGGGTTATTCGTGAGGTTGAACAGCGCTGCCGCCAGCGCGGGTTGCGTCTGACGCCCACGCGTCGGCGCGTGCTCGAGCTGGTGCTCGAAGCCGACGGGCCGGTCAAGGCCTATGATCTGCTCGATCAGCTCAAGGCCGAGCAGCCCAATGCGGCGCCGCCGACGGTTTACCGGGCGCTGGATTTTCTGCTCGACAACCACTTCATTCACCGCCTCGAGTCACTCAGCGCCTTCGTCAGTTGCTTTCACCCTGCCGAGTCGCATCAAGGGCAGTTTCTGATCTGCGACGAATGCCAGGCGGTCATCGAACTGCATGACTCCGGGCTCAGCCGTTACCTGCGCCAGGCCGCCGAGCAGAAGGAATTTCATCCCGACCGCCAGGTGCTCGAAATCTACGGCCTGTGCAATACATGTCATGAGGCGCGTCATCCTTGAGCCGGCGCGAACGTCTCTACCACCTGCATGACCTTCTGCGCCAGCGCCGCACGCCGATCAACCGCCACGATCTGATGGAAGAGCTCGGCTGCAGCCAGGCCACGCTCTATCGCCTGATCAACGAGCTGCGCGACCACCTCGGCGCGCCGCTGGAGCAGGATCCGGACGGGCGCGGCTTCTACTATGACCGCAGCCTGGCCGGCAACTTCGAGCTGCCCGGCCTGTGGATCAGCCCCGAGGAATTGCAGGCCCTGCTGACTGCCCGCCACGTGCTTGGCAACGTCCAGCCCGGTCTGCTCGAGGACGAGCTCGCAGGCGTGCAGCAGCGCATCAACCAGCTCCTCGACGCGCAGGGCCTGGACTTTTCGGCCCAGCCTGAGCGCATCAATATCCGCGCCGATGCCGGGCGGCCGGTTCCCGCCGAGCTGTTCGAAGACGTCATGCAGGCGCTGTTTCGGCGCGAGCGTCTGTTCATTACCTATCACGGCCGGCGACGCGACGACGTCAGCGAGCGCGAGATTTCGCCCCAGCGGCTGACCGGTTACCGCGACCGCTGGTACCTCGAGGCCTGGTGCCACCGCTCGGAAGGCCTGCGCAGCTTCGCGCTTGAGCGGATTCGTGACATCCAGCGCCGGGAGGATGAAAGCATCGAGCTGCCCGACGAGGACATCGCGCGTCACTTCGACCAGGCCTTCGGCATCTTTTCCGGGCCCGCCGAGCACGAGGCCGTGCTGCGCTTCAGCCCCGAGGCGGCGCGCTGGGCTGCCGACGAGGTCTGGCATCCGCAGCAGCGGTCGCAGTGGCACAGCGACGGGCGTTTCGAGCTGATCGTACCGTTTGGCCGCAGCCGCGAGCTGGTCATGGAGATCCTGCGCTACGGGGCCGATGCCGAAGTCGTGTCGCCGCCATTTCTGCGCGATGCCGTGGCCGCCCAGCTCGCATCTGCGCTCGAGTTCTATCAGTAGGTTGCGTCAACCCGGGGCGACTGTGAGTTACATTTGTCCCGGATTTTTGGTGACTTTCAGCACTGCCGCCAGAGGCGACGGTCCCGTATCATTTTTCGACTGGCAGGCTGCAAGGAGAGACCCGCGTGTCAAGTGAAGACCTGCTCGAGGCGTTGCGGATTGATGCCGGTGATCGTGATGATCATGATGGTGGCAGTCGCCGCATGCGCTGGCTGCTGTTGTGCCTGCTGCTGGCAGTGGTGGTGGCGCTGCCCCTGGGTTGGCTGTGGTGGTCGAGCGCGCGCGCACTCGAAGTGCAAACGGTTACGGCCAGTCTTCCGGCCCGGGGCGATTCAAGCGCGGCCGTGCTGCAGGCGAGCGGCTATGTGACCGCGCGCCGCCAGGCCACGGTTTCGGCACAGATCGTTGGCACGCTCACGGAAGTGCTCATTGAAGAAGGCGACTTCGTCAAGCAGGGCCAGGTGCTGGCGCGGCTTGACGACAGCTCGCAGCAGGCGGCGCTCAACTCGGCTCGCGCCGGCGTCGAGCAGGCCGCGGCCCAGCTCAATCAGCTCGATGTGCGGCTGCAGCAGGCCAGGCGTGACCAGCGCCGTCAGGAAGAGCTGGTCGCGCGCAAGCTGGCGTCCAGTCAGTCGGTGGAAGTGGCGCGCACCGAAGTGGAGTCTCTGGCAGCGCAGCAGGCCGCGGCCCGTGCCAGCCTTGGCGTGGCCCGGGCCCAGGTCGCACTGGCCGAAGTGAACTATGGCTACACGGTGGTTCGTGCCCCGTTCGACGGCGTCATCACGCAAAAGGCGGCCCAGGTGGGCGAGATCATCGCGCCGTCGGCCGCCGGCGGCGGCTTTACCCGTACCGGCGTAGGCACCATTGTCGATATGGGTTCACTGGAAGTGGAAGTCGACGTCAACGAGGCCTACATCGGTCGGGTCAAGGCCGAAATGCCTGCTCAGGCGGTGCTCGACGCCTACCCCGACTGGACCATTCCGGCCCACGTGATTGCCATCGTGCCAACGGCCGATCGCGGCAAGGCCACGATCAAGGTGCGAGTGGCGCTCGAAGAGACGGACGAGCGCGTCGTGCCCGACATGGGCGTTCGCGTGACCTTCATGGAAACCCGGCCGGAACTCGCCGACAAGCCGCCATCAGGCGTGCTGGTACCCGCCTCCGCCATTGCCAGCCGTGACGGTGAAACGGTCGTGTTCGTGGTCGAGGACCATACCGCAAGAGCGGTCAGGGTTTCGCCGGCGGCCGAAGCCTATGGCGACCTCAGGCTGCTTCCCGGCGGCGTGGCGGCCGGACAGAAAGTGATCAACCGGCCGGCCTCCGGGCTCGCCGACGGCGCGCGGGTCAGACTCGTCGGCCGCTGAACAGAGCAATCCTCAACCAGGGACAACATTTCATGAGCAAGCTGATTGACATTCAGAACGTGTCCAAGACCTACACTCGCGGCAAGCAGAGAGTCGAGGTTTTGCACGACATCGACCTTGCAGTGGATGAAGGTGATTTTCTGGCGCTCATGGGCCCGTCCGGATCAGGCAAGACAACGCTGCTCAACCTGATTGGTGGCCTGGATGTGCCCAGCGGCGGCAGCATCAGCGTTGGCGGGCGGCGCATCGATCAGATGAGCAGCGGCCAGTTGGCGCGCTGGCGGGCGTCCAATGTCGGCTTCATCTTCCAGTTCTACAACCTGATGCCGGCCTTGTCGGCTCAGAAAAACGTCGAGCTGCCGCTGCTTCTGACCCGCCTTTCGGCCGGCCAGCGCAAGCGCAACGCCGCCATTGCGTTGCAGTTGGTCGGACTCGAGGACCGGGCTGCGCACCGCCCTGGCGAACTGTCGGGTGGCCAGCAGCAGCGCGTGGCCATTGCCCGCGCCATCGTATCCGACCCGGGCGTGCTGGTGTGCGACGAGCCGACCGGTGATCTGGACCGGGAATCGGCAGAAAGCATTCTGGGCCTGCTTCAGCGCCTCAATCGCGATCACGGCAAGACGATCGTCATGGTCACGCATGATCCCAGGGCCGCTGACTACGCCAGCCATACCCTTCATCTGGACAAGGGCAGGCTGGTGGAAGCCGGCGCGCTGGCCTGAACCGGGAGTACTGCCATGAAGTATTTTCACCTGGTGTGGGCGGCGCTTTTCAGACGCAAGCTGCGCACCATTCTGACTCTGGTGTCCATCATTGCCGCCTTCGTGCTGTTTGGCCTTCTGGACACGGTGCGAGTGGCCTTCAATCCCGGCGACAGCGTTGCCGGTGCCGGCCGATTGGTGGTGACTTCCAGGGTGTCGATGATGGAGTCACTGCCGGAAAGCCTGGCGGCGCGCATCGAGCAGACCGAGGGCGTGAGAAGCGTGGCCGCCGCGAGCTGGTTTGGCGGTTTCTACCAGGACGCGCGCAACCAGATTCCCAGCTTTGCCGTCAGCCCGGAATATCTTGATCTCTATCCGGAAATCGCCCTGCCTGCCGACCAACTCGAGGCATGGAACAAGAATCGCACCGGCCTGCTGGTCGGCCGGGCCCTGGTCGAACGCTTTGACTGGGAGGTGGGCGACAGGATACCGCTGCAGTCGGCAATCTGGCCATCCAGAGCCAGCGGTAACAATACCTGGACCTTCGAGATTTCCGGCATCATTCGCGGCGAGGGCGAAAACGCTGCCGGTTATGATCAGATGGCCATGCTCCACTGGAAATATTTTGATGAAAACAACCAGTTCGGCTCGGGTGAAGTGCATTGGTACGTTGTTCAGGTGAACGACCCGGCCGAGGCCGATGCGGTCGCCAAACGGGTAGATGCCCTGTCGGCCAACTCCAGCCATGAAACGCGAACTCAGACCGAACAGGCCTTTCAGGCTTCGTTTCTCAAACAACTGGTCAACATCGGCCTGATCGTGGCCTCCATCATGGGCGCGGTGTTTTTCACCCTGCTGTTGCTGACCGGCAACACCATGATGCAGGCGGTGCGCGAACGCACTTCGGAGCTGGCGATACTCAAGACCATCGGGTTTTCCAGCACCAGCCTGTTGGCCATGGTGCTGGCCGAAAGCGTGCTGTTGCTGCTGCTCGGCGGGCTGATCGGGCTTGGCCTGGTGGCGCTGATCGTGCCCGCGCTGGCGGCGGCCAGTGGTGGCATGCTGCCGACCGACGGGGTCGCTGCCCAGACCTGGCTGATTGCCGTCGTTCTGATGCTGGTGTCTGGCGTACTGGTGGGTCTGGTGCCGGCCGTGCGAGCCATGCGCCTGAACATGGTCGATGCACTGAGGGCAGGCTGATGAAGAAATTTCTTGTAAATACGGGTTTGGTGCTGGGAATGGTCGCGGCCCTGGTGATCTGGGTATTGCTGCCGCTGGTGGCGGTGTTCGCCCTGGCCGTGTTGCTGGCGGCATGGCTGGCGGCAACCCGCAGCGGCCGCCAGGCCGCATCGGTTACGCGCGTGGGCTTGAGCACCATCAGCCAGCGCCTGGGCTCGGTTTCGGTGATCGTGCTGGGCATCGCGGGGGTGGTCGGCGTGCTGACCGCGCTGCTTGCCATGGGCGCCGGCCTGCAGACCACGCTGGCCAGCGGCGGCAGCGACGACAGCGTGATTGTCCTGCGCGGCGGCGCGCCGGCCGAAGCACAGTCGGTGCTGGCTCCGGACGACATCCACGCTGTCAACCAGGCACCGGGCGTGGCGCGCGATGCAGACGGCAAGCCGCTCAGTTCGGGCGAGGTCATCGTTGCCGTCAATGTCACCGGCCGCAAGTCGGGTGAAGACGCCAGCGTGCAGCTTCGCGGCGTGGACGACACTGCATGGGCGGTACGGCCCGGGATTGAAATCATCGAGGGACGCAGCTTCGAGACCGGCATGCGCGAGCTGGTGGTTGGCCAGCAGGCGGCCAGCCGCTATGCCGACCTGGCGCCCGGCGAAAGCATTCAACTGGGGCCGGAGCGCTGGGACGTGGTCGGCGTGTTTGCCTCCGGCGACGGCTATGATTCCGAGCTGTGGGCCGACCGCAATACGGTCAGCTCGGCATTTCGGCGCGGCAGCAGCGTTTCGGCCCTGTACGTCAAACTGACCGATGCGTCTGCATTCGACGGCTTCAAGGCCGCCCTGGAATCCGATCCGAAGCTCAACGTGCGTGTTCAGACCACCGCCGACTATCTTGCATCCCAGTCCAGAGGCCTGGTCATGGTCATTCGCGCGGTTGGTATCACGGTGGGGGTCATCATGGCCATAGGCGCCATTTTCGGCGCGCTCAACTGCATGTTTGCCGCAGTGGCAGAGCGGGCGCGAGAAATCGCTACCCTGAGGGCCATGGGCTTTCGCGGCCTGCCGGTCGTGGTGTCGGTCATGCTGGAAACCATGACCCTGGCCCTGCTCGGCGGCGTATTGGGCGCTTTGCTGGCCTGGATCTTCTTCAACGGTCACAGCGCCTCCACCCTGGCCGGCATGACCCAGGTGGTATTCCGCTTTCACGTCAGCCCGGAGCTGGTCTGGACCGGCATCAAGTGGGCGCTTGCCATCGGTTTCATTGGCGGCCTGTTTCCAGCCGTCCGCGCTGCACGTTTGCCGGTGACCACCGCGCTGCGCGAGTCCTGATCCAGCCAGATTCGTGGCGTCCGGCGCCAGGTATTCTCAGGGTTTGAGAACGGCCCGTGTTCGACTGTCCATCACATTCATCCGATGGAGTCGAAATCATGCTGGTCAATGCAAGAATCTGTCAGGCCCGGATGCGGATCGATCCGGCTCGGTTCATAAGCCGCCAGTTGAGCCGCTGCGCTGCCGTAGCCATCGAGCTGCTGGCGCTGGGCAGTCTGGCGCTGGCGCTGGCGGCCGGGCTGGTTGTGCTGGCGGGATTGCCGTGACCGAAGGCCGGCCACGGCGGATCGCGTTTTCGGGCCTCAGGCGGCCCGCCGGGAGCTTTTCATCGGGCCGTTGAGCAGCGCCTCGCGGGTCGCCTCGACGATCAGGTCGACTTCTGCCGAGGTGATGCCGAAAGGCGGCGTATAGCGCAGGGCGTTGGCGCCGCCGTGGATCACGTTGATGCCGTGCATCCGCAGATACTCCTCGGTGGAGTTCTCGCCGAAGGCCTTGTACCGGCTGCTGTCGAGTTCGACCGAAAACAGCAGGCCGGTACCCTGAACGCGCGTGATGCGCCCGTCGAGCTCCTCGGCCAGTTTCCCGAACTTTTCCAGAAATTCCTGGCCGCGGGCGACGATGTTGTCGCGCAGTTCCGGCGTGACTTCGCGCAGAACGGCCGTGCCGACGTCGAGCGCGCGCGGGTTGGCGGTCATGGTGTTGCCATAGACGCCCTTGCGGTAGAGGTCAGCGGCCTTTTCGTTCATGGCCAGGACAGACAGCGGGTACTGGCCAGCATTGAGCGCCTTGGAGTAGGTTTCCAGATCGGGTGCTTCCAGGCCTTCGAAGCCGGGGTAGTCGACGATCGACAGCACGCCCTGGCTGCGCAGGCCGGCCTGGATGGAGTCCATCAGCAGCAGCGCGCCGTGTTCGGTGGTCAGGCGGCGCGCCTCGGCGTAGAACTCGGGCGTGATCGCCATGCCCGGGTTGCCTTCGCCCATGACCGGCTCCATGAACATGGCCTCGATAAAGATCTTGTTTTTCTCGGCCTGCTCGAAAGCTTGTTTGAGCTGCTCGATATTGTTCGGCTCGACGGTAATCAGCGTGTCTTCGTTGCGGTAGGACGCCAGGTGCTGAATATAGGTCTTGCGCGTGGAGTCGGAAAAGCGGGCCGGCTGGTCGGTGCGGCCGTGAAAACTGCCGGTAAGCGAAAGCTTTTTCAGTTTGTGGCCGGGTTTAGGGCCCTCCGGGTCGGTCATCGTCTTGGCGTTGACGTCGGAGATACGGGTGGCCACGCTGACCGCCTCGGAGCCTGAGTTCATGCACAGGAAACGGTGGAACGGGCAGCCGTTGTCGCGGCGGCGGCCGATCTCAGCGGTCAGGGCATCGAAAAAGCGCTGATGCGAGAAGTTCGGCGTCATGATGTTGGCCATCACGTGCGGCTGATTCATGGCCGCAAGCACGGCTTCGGGGCCATGGCCCAGGCCGAGCATGCCGTAGCCGCCTGAATCGTGCAGCACCGCGCCCTTGGCGGTAACGATCCACGGGCCGCGCGCGGCCAGCGCCACATAGGGGTTGACGCAGTCGTCGGCGTAGAAGTTGACGTAGCCCGACTGCAGCGCTTCTTTCTGCGCCACCTCGTCGATACCGATCAGATCGGGATAGGCTTCGCGCCAGCACTCGAGCACGCCCAGCGCATCGTCGACCGCTTGTCCAAGCCGTGGGTCGCTGTTGGCGAATCGTTCGATGACGTCGTCGGCCAGGCCGGTGGTCAGCGGCTTGCCGCCGAGCTTGCGCAGGGTGTCCAGTTTGCTGATGATGCTCACGCGCGTCTCCTTGGAAACAGTAGGCTGGGAAACGTGGGCCGGTTTCGCAGCGGATCAAACCGACCATTATAACAAGGCAGCACCGGGAAAGCCTTTTCAGCTTGACTCAAGCCTTGTCCCCGGCGGGCGGATTGGTGTGGATCCTGATGACCCGTCCGCCGCCGGGCTGGTCGTCGATGCGAATGAGCCAGTTGGCATCCGGCAGCCAGCCGTGGCCGCGCTCAGGCCATTCGACCAGCAGCAGACTGTCCTCGCCGAGCAGGTCTTCCAGCCCCAGGTATTCAATCTCTTCGCCGTGGCCGAGGCGATAGAGATCGAGGTGGTGGATGTCCCGGCCACCGATCGTGTAGCTCTCGACCAGCCCGTAGCTCGGGCTCTTGACCCGCCCTTCGAAGCCCAGGGCCCTGAGCAGCCCGCGCACCAGGGTGGTCTTGCCGGCGCCCAGGTCGCCGGAAAGGTAGACGATGCCTCCGCCGGTAAATAACCTGGCCAGTTCGGCGCCCAGCGCCAGGGTACCCGCCTCATTGGCGGACGTGTAGACGGCCGCATCACTCATGCCGGGAGCACCCGGGCCAGCTCGTCGATCAGGTCGCCGGCGAGTATCTGTCGACGTCCCCGGGCGGCCCGGTCGCCGGCCAGGGCGTGGACCAGCACGCCGCAGCAGGCGGCATCGTAGGGCGTGAGCCCCTGGCCCAGCAGCGAGGCGACGATACCGGTCAGGGCATCACCCATGCCGGCCGAAGCCATGGCGGGATTGCCGTGCGAGCAGACGGCTGCGCTCGCACCGGGCCCGGCCACGAGGCTGCCGTGCCCTTTCAGGATCACGACCGCGTCGAAGCGCTCGGCCAGCGCCAAGGCGGCCGCGAAGCGGTCGTTCTGGATATCGGCGACGCTGGTCTCGAGCAGCCGCGCTGCTTCGCCGGGATGGGGCGTGAGAATCCAGTTGCCGCGGCGCCCCGGTTGGGCCGCCAGCAGGTTGAGCGCGTCGGCGTCGGCCACCACCGGCCCCTCGTGCTCCAGGGCGCGCTTCCACAGCGCCCGGGCCCAGTCGTCCTGCCCCAGGCCGGGGCCGGTCGCCAGAACGTCAGCGCGCTCGACCAGCGGCTCGAAGTCCTCGAGCGCCTCGACGCCGTGGCTCATCAGCTCGGGCTGGACGGTTGGGGCAAGGATGGCATGGTCTGCGCGGGTGGCGAGCGTGACCAGGCCACTGCCCGCGCGTAACGCCGCGCAGCCGGCCAGCACCGGGGCCCCGGCCATGCCGTGGTTGCCGCCGACGATCAGCAGCCGGCCGAGCTGGCCCTTGTGCGCGTCGGCCGGGCGCGGCGGCAGCCAGTAGCGCAGTTGCGCGGCATCGAGCAGGGTGGCGTCGGGCGTGACGGCTTCGTGGATTGCCGCTGGCGTGTCGAGTGGGTCGAACAGTACATCGCCGCAGAATCGGCCGGCCTGGCCGGTGTGCAGCCCGCGCTTTCGCCCGATGAAGGTGACCGTTGCATCGGCGCGAACACAGCGGCCCAGAGGCATGCCGGTGTCGGCATTCAGGCCCGACGGCACATCGACGGCCAGCACGGGGCGCCGACTGTCGCTGATGTGATCGATCAGCCGGGCGTAGTCGTCGCGCACCGCCCGATCCAGACCGGTTCCGAGCAGGGCATCGACGATGACATCGCCGCGCAGGCGCTCGCCGGGCTGCTCGATGCCGCCGTCGACGGCCAGCCAGTCGCGAGCGGCCTGGGCCGCGCTGCCGGAGAGTTCCTCGGGCGGTTTCATCGCGATCAACTGCACTGCCAGCCCGGCCTCGCGCGCCAGGCGCGCCATGACGTAGCCGTCGCCGCCGTTGTTGCCGCCGCCGCAGCAGATGGTCAGCGCCCGGGCTTCGGGCCAGCGGGCGCGCAGGATCTCGAAGGCGCGTCGTCCGGCCCGGCGCATCAGCTCGTAGCCATCGATGCCGTGGCCCTCGATGGCCAGGCGGTCGAGCTCGCGCACCGTGGCGCCACGGTAGAGCGGCACGGTGGGATAATGGCGTGCATGAGTCATGGTCGCGATTATAGGCAAAGCGGCGGGGACCCTGCGGCGCTGGTCGAGCGCATTCGCCAGTGGGGCCGCGAGCTGGGCTTCTCCGCGGTCGGCGTGACCGACACTGATCTGTCGGGTTACGAAGAGGACCTGGTCGCCTGGCTGGCCGAAGGGCGCCACGGCGAGATGGCCTGGATGACCGCCCACGGGCGCAAGCGAAGCCGCCCGGCGCTGCTGCATCCGGGAACCCGTTCGGTGATCGTCACCCGCATGGACTATCTGCCGGAATCGGCGCGTCCGGTCGCCGAGCTGCTCGACGAGCCCGAGCGCGCGGTGGTGTCGCGCTATGCGCTGGGCCGCGATTACCACAAGCTCATCCGCAAGCGCCTCAAGAAGCTGGCCGAGCGGATCGAAGCCGAGATCGGACCTTTCGGCCACCGCGTGTTCACCGACTCGGCGCCGGTGATGGAAAAGCCGCTGGCGGAAAAGGCCGGGCTGGGCTGGATCGGCAAGCACACCATCGTGCTGAGCCGTCATGCGGGCTCCTGGTTCTTTCTGGGCGAAATCTTTACCGACCTGGAGCTGCCGCCCGACGAGCCGGTCAGCCAGCACTGCGGCAGCTGCCGGCGTTGCATCGACGTGTGCCCCACCCAGGCGATCACGGCGCCGTATCAGCTCGACGCGCGTCGCTGCATTTCCTATCTGACCATCGAGCTCAAGGGCTCGATTCCCGAAGAGCTGCGGCCGCTGATGGGCAACCGCGTGTTCGGCTGCGACGACTGCCAGATGGTCTGCCCCTGGAACCGCTACGCGCAGTTCAGTGAAGAAGACGACTTCACGCCGCGCAAGGACCTCGATGCCGGCGATTTGGTCGAGCTGTTCGGCTGGGACGATGCTACTTTTCTTGCGCGCACCGAGGGCAACGCCATTCGCCGCACCGGCCATGAGGGCTGGCTGCGCAATCTCGCCGTGGCCCTGGGCAACGCACCGACCACGCCCGAGGTTGTCGAGGCCCTGCGCGCGCGCCTGACCCATCCATCCGGGATCGTGCGCGAGCACGTGCAGTGGGCGCTGGCCCGGCATCAGGCCGGGTAGGGCGCCGCGGACCTGGCGATTACTTGACCGGGATCGGGATGCGCGCAATCACGTGCCGGCGCATGTGTCGCCGCGGTACCGCACTGGCCGGCAGGCTATAGCGGTTGACCTTGATGCCCTTCTTGCGCATGCGCTCACGACTGCCGGTCAGCAGCGGATGCCACGCCGGCAGCGGCTGTCCGAAATGCAGGCGGCGATAGGCGCAGGTATCGGGCAGCCAGTGGTAGCGGGGCACGTTGGAGGCGCTGAGCTGATGGCAGTGCGGCATCTTCTCCTGCCGGTTTTCATAGTCGCTGCAGCGCACCGTGTCCATGTCCAGCAGCGGGCAGGCCACGCCGTAGACGGTGACTTCGGTGTTGCCCTTCTCGCGCATCAGGCAGCACTGGCCGCAGCCGTCGCACAGGGCTTCCCATTCTTTCCGGTTGAGCTCACCCAGGGAGAACCGCTCCCAGAATCTTTCTCGCATGTTTCAGAACCCATCAGCCCTTGACGTTGACGATCTGGCGCAGGACGTGGACGACTTCGGTCAGGTCCTTCTGGTTTTCCATGACCTCGTCGATGTCCTTGTAGGCCGCCGGAATCTCGTCGACAACGCCCTTGTCCTTGCGGCTGATCACGCCTTCGGTCTGCTTTCTCAGATCGTCGGCGGTGTAGCGTTTTCTGGCCTGGGTGCGGCTCATGCGCCGTCCGGCGCCGTGGGCGCTGGATTCAAAGCTGTCGGGGTTGCCCAGGCCGCGCACGATGTAGCTGCGCGTGCCCATGCTGCCGGGCACGATGCCCAGCTCGCCGCGGCCGGCGCGAATCGCACCCTTGCGGGTCACCCACACCTGGTCGCCAAAGTGCTGTTCGCGGGTCACATAGTTGTGGTGGCAGTTGACGGCATTCCTGGTGATGGTGAACGGCGGCAGATGGCGGCGCAGGCCTTCGAGCACCAGTTGCATCATCTCCTCGCGGTTCTGGCGGGCATAGCTCTGCGCCCACTCGACGGCTTCAACATAGTCGTCGAAGTACTCGGTGCCTTCGCGCAGGTAGGCCAGGTTGCGGTCGGGCAGCTGGGTGTTGAGGCGCATCATGTCCTCGCGCGCCTTTTCGATGAAGTAGGTGCCGATGGCGTTGCCGATGCCACGGCTGCCCGAGTGCAGCATCACCCAGACCTGTCCTGATTCGTCCAGGCACACTTCGATGAAGTGGTTGCCGCCGCCGAGCGTGCCCATCTGCTGGGCCCAGCTCGAGCGTTTGCCCATGCGCTTCATCACGTCGGGATGTTTGGCCAGCACGCGCTCGAGACCGGGCTTGAAGCGTTTGGCCGCGTCCACCCGCGCGCGCTCGCTCTCGTGCTGGGCAAAGCCCACCGGCACGTCGCGCGTGATCTGGCCGAACACGCGCTTGAGCATGCGCTCGTCAAGGTCTTCGGCCCGCAAGGACAGCTGCAGCGCCATCATGCCGCAACCAATGTCCACTCCGACGGCGGCGGGAATGATGGCTTCGCGGGTGGCCAGCACCGAGCCCACGGTCGAGCCCATGCCCAGATGGGCATCGGCCATGGCGGCAACGTGGCGATGAATGATCGGCAGCTGCGCCGCGTTCTCGAGCTGCTGCCGGGCAGCCGGGTCGAGATCCTTTGCCCAGCTGCGAATGGGCCAGGGCCCCGTCGTTGGCTGAGTCTGAACAGTCATGGATGCAACCTTCCTTCTGATGCCGATCCTTGGGTGATGCAAGTGCGGGTCACGCCGGTCTTGCGGGCGCAGGCAAGCGACCGTCGGGGCCGGGGCCGCGGCGGCAATCACGCAGTTTTCGGGAATATGCACAACGGCCGTAAAGCCGGCGCGAGTCAGTGAGTTGTACATATATACACTAACACGAATGCCCGTTCCGGGCCAGCCAGCACGGCAAAAGGCCCCTGAGCCTTGAGGTCACGCGGCGCGGCAAGCGCTTCGGTTGGAGGTTTCTCGATCGATCTGCGGTCTGCTCGGTGCCTTTCGGTGGTTTCAGGGCTTTGCTCTCGATCTGCGCTAATCTGTGCACTCCGTGGTTGCAAGAGAAACGGATCCTGAGCTGGCTGAGTGACGTGAATACCCAGAGAAAGGTCTACAAATCGAAAATCGATGCCTGGCTGGCAGCGGCGCTGGCAGGTGGCGTAGCGGTGTTGTTTTATATCGCGGGGATGACGCTGATGAGCGGTGGCCCGATGGTCTGGCTGCAGGGGCTGATCGTCGCCGCGGCCCTGGTGCTGACGCTGTGGGTTGTGTTCGGCACCCGCTACATCGTCGAAAACGACCGGCTGCTGATTCGCAGCGGCCCGTTCAAGTGGACGATCGCTCTGGCTGACATTCGCGCCATCAAATCCACCAACAATCCGGTGGCCAGCCCGGCGCTGTCGCTGAAAAGGCTGCGGATCGACTACGGCAAGGGTCAGGTCGTGCTGATCTCGCCGCGCAATCGCGACGCATTCGTGCGCGAGCTCGAGAGCCTTCGCCGCCAGGCGCGCTGATCACGCGCTGCTTGATGACTCAGGACTGCAGGCGCGCGCGCAGCTTGTCGAGGTAGTCGTGAATGCGCGCGGCGTTGGTGCCGGTATCGCTCAGGCCCACGCGTGACTTCGAGCGCACGTCGACGGCGCTGCCGCCGTCCGCACCGCGAATGCGGATGACCACATCGTCCTTGAAGCCGAACCAGAAGGTCGTATCGGTTGCTTCGATGCGGCCCTGGGCCTCGTCGGCCGCGACGATTTCCCAGCCCTGCGCCCGGGCAACCTCAAGGGCGTGGTCGAACACGATGGCCGGCCAGGCGTCGATCTGCAGAGTCTGAATGTCGGGATAGGCCTGGTGCTGCTTGCGGGCGGTTTCTTCGCCCGCGTATTCGGGCGGATTGGGCGCGTCGGCTCTGAGCGGTGCAATCGCCACGAATTCGGGCGGGTCGGCGGTGTCGGTCGTGATGTCGTGAATCCTGGGCACGGAGCCCGCGTTGTGTGCAAGCATCGGCGGCACGCCGGCCGTACCCAGGCCGATGAGAAGCGCGGCGACAAGCGCCCCGGCGCCGCTGCGGCGCGCGGCCGGAATCAGCAGCAGCACGATCGCCAGCACCGCAGCGGCCGCGCCGCCAAAGACTGCCCAGCGCATCAGGGTAAACCCGAAGCGGAAATCCCACAGCTCCAGGCGGGTGCCAGGGCCGGCCAGCAGCAGCATCAGCACCGCAGCCAGGGCCACGATCACAGTGACAACACGCAGCAGCTTCATTTTCTCTCTCCCGGAGCGCGCCATTGCGGCGGCTCTCGTCCAGGTCAATGGACGTTATCATACCGTTACGGTCACCTGCAGCATGTCAAGCGATCAATCCCGTGCCCCGCAAGCAACGTCCCCTGGCGGCCGTCATCTGGCCCTGGCTGGCAATCGTCATCCTGCTGGCGCTGTTCGTGCTGCGAGCCTGGGTGGTCGAGAATCACTACGGGCAAGCAGTGGCCTGCCCGGGATGCTTCTTCCTCCCGTCAATTGTTCAGGATCTGTGGATTCTGGCGCTTGCCTGCCTGCTGCTGGCGGTGATCATTGCTTCGCCCTGGCGCCTTGTCCGGTGGCTGTGCGGCCTGGCCCTGGCGCTGCTGCTGGTCGCTTTCGTTACCGACATGTACATTCTCAAGACCTTCGGCATCCGGCTTTTCCTCGCCGATATCGCCGTCTATGGGCTCAGCCTGGGTCTGGTCGCCGAGCAGTTCGCGTCCTGGGCGGGCGGCATGCTGCCGGCCGTGCTGCTGATCGTCCTGATCATTGGCCTGGCGTTGCTGCCGGTGTTTCTGCCCAGGCGTCCGTCGGCGCCCATGCTGGCCGGCCTTGCGTTCGTTGGTGTTGTGGCGATGGCGGTGGCGGCGATCGGTCCCGCGCCCGATTTCGTCAATAGCTGGATTTATCGCAATTTTCTGCAGGCCAATTCGGCCACCACCGAATCGGTGCGATACAGCCCGGAACGGATCGCAACGATCCGGGCCGGGCAAGACGAGATCCTGCCCCGCACCTGCATGCAATCGCCAGTCGACGAGCGCAACGTGATCCTGTTGATCGTCGAGTCCTGGTCGAGCTATCAGAGCCGGGCTTTCGGCGGCCATCTGGACTGGACGCCGAAACTCGACGCACTGGCCCGCGAGAACGTCATGTATACCAGGCTGCATGCCGGCGGCTTCAGCACCAACGAAGGTCTGGTCAATATTCTTGGCGGCGTGCGCCTGTGGGCACCTTTTGAGCATCTGTTCGAGGCCGCCGAATTCGGGCATGCCTGGGGCATCGAGGGCGGCATGGCCGAGATCTTCAACCGGGCCGGATTTCAGACCGCGTTCCTGACCACCGGCCCGCTGTCGTTCCTGCGCAAGGGCGAGTGGCTGACCGATCTGGGCTTCGACTACGTGGAAGGCAATCAGCACGAGTTCTACGACGACCGCGAGCGCGTCTCCTTCCATGCCGCCGCCGATGAAGCCCTTTACCAACGCGCCCTGCAGTGGATGGAAGGCGAAGCCAAGCAGCCGTTTCTCCTGGTGCTGGAGACGGTCAGCACGCATCAGCCCTATATCAATCCCGATACCGGCGATTACGATATCGAAGGCAGCTTCAGGTACTCCGATCGCTGGATCGCCTGGTTTCATGATCGGCTGGCGGAGCGCGGCTTTTTCGATTCCGGAGTGTTGCTGGTGCTCAGTGATCACCGCAGCATGACGCCGATCAGCGCCGAGGAACACGAGCGTTTCGGACGGGGAGCGGCCTCGCTCATTCCCATGCTTATGGTCGACCGGCAATGGCAGGGGCCGGCCGTGATCGAGCGTGTTCAGGGCCTGGGCGATCTGGTTGCCGGCATGCGCCAGCGCGTTTCCGGTCAAGTGTGCACTGATGCTACGCAGACGAGTCCGTTTCGGACCGAGCCGGTCGCGGGTGGCTGCGCCTTTCATCTGCGTGGCGCACAGCGCGGCATGGTGGACGTTTTTTGCGCCGAGGGTGACGGAAGCGTCCTGCTCGAGGGCGATGACACGCGCTTTGTCGAAGTCTCGGGCCTTTCAGCGCAGCGCCAGGAGCAAGTGCTGACGGCCATTGCCCTGGAGCGCATCCGCGGGCAGGAGCGCGCCCGCCGTCATCGTCAGCAGACTGCCGGGCAGTGATGCGACGGCGCAATCGACTTTTCTCAAGGAGTTGCACGTGGACTGGTTGCAGACGCTGCTGATTGCCCTGATCCAGGGATTGACCGAGTTTCTTCCCGTCTCGAGCCAGGCGCATCTGGTGCTGTATTCCTGGGCAACTGGCGAGGTCTACCAGGGCCTGGATTTCGATATCATCCTGCACGCCGGCTCGCTGGTCGCGGTGGTGGTTTATTTCAGGCGGGAGCTTGTCGCCATGGCACGCTCCTGGCTGGGTTCGCTGGCCGGTGGCGGTGGCGACGCCGATTCCCGTCTGGCCTGGTGGCTTGTTGTGGGCACGCTGCCCGCGGTGGTCTTCGGCTTTCTGCTCAAGGACCTGGCCGAAAACGAACTGCGCGCGATCTGGATCATGGCCACCGCGCTGATTGTCTTCGGCCTGCTGCTGGGCTGGGCCGATCTGCGCGGGCGGCGCGATCGCGACGAGCATCAGCTTGGCCTCAAGGGCGTGCTCATCATCGGCTTCGCCCAGGTGCTGGCGCTGATTCCCGGCACCTCGCGTTCGGGCATCACCATCACCGCGGCGCTGTTTCTGGGCCTGACGCGCGAGGCGGCGGCGCGCTTTTCCTTCCTGCTTTCCATTCCGGTGGTCGGTGGCGCAGTTGTGCTCGGCCTGCGCGATCTGTCAGCGGCCGGTGCCGCCGCGCCCTGGGATCTGCTTCTGCTGGGCTTCGTAGTCTCGGCCGTCAGCACCCTGATCTGCATCCACCTCTTTCTCGAGCTGATTGGCCGCATCGGCATGCAGCCGTTCGTTGTCTGGCGAGTTGTCCTGGGTGGTTTGCTGCTCATCCAGTTATTCTGGAACTGAGCGATCGGCTCAGGTCGGGGGGCCTCCATCCAGCGGCATGGCATCGGCGGCAGGCTCACCCACCGGAGCGATGGGGCCGGCTTCCAGCGGCGGAACCGGTTCTTCGGCCAGCTTTTGTTCAAGGTATTCCAGCGCCGCCTCGAGCTGGGCGTCGCCGCCGGTGGCGCTGGCGTGCGGTTTGTTTTCAATCTCGATGTCGGGTGCGACGCCCTGGCCTTCGATGATCCAGTCGCCGGTCATGTCGAACTGGCCGGTTTCGGCGATGCGTGCCAGGCCGCCGTCGCGCAGGCGGTTGTTGTCCGACAGCCAGATGCCGGCGCCGGCGGTACGCTGGCCGATGACCGGTCCCAGGCCCAGCGATTTGACGGCGGCGGTGAAGGTTTCGCCGTCGGAGTAGGTAAAGTTGTCGGCCAAGACCACCAGATGGCCGCGGAAGGCCTGCTGCATGTTGCTATGCGGCGGGCCGTTCGATCCTTGCCAGAATGCCCAGGCCCGGCGCAGCAGTTTCTCGATCACCCAGCTGTCGATGTTGCCGCCGCGGTTGCGGCGCACGTCAATGATCAGGGCGTCGCGGTCGTACTGGGCGTAGAACTCGCGCACGAAGCTGGCAAAGTCGGCCGAGCCCATGGCATACAAGTGAAGATAGCCGATCCGGCCGCCGCCGGTGGCCTGCACTTTCTCCACGTTGGCATGCAGCCAGTCGCGATAGCGCAGGCGGGTGTCGGTTCGGATCGAAACTGGTTCGACAATATGCCGCTGGCTGGTCTTGCCGCGGGTCAGTTCCAGCAGCACTTGCTGGCCGGCCTGACCGCGTAGTTCGCGGGCAACATCGGCCCGACTGTCCACGGGTGTGCCGTTGATGGCAGTGATGACATCGCCTTTGCGGATGTCAACGCCCGGGCGCTGAAGCGGGCCTGCGCTGCCGGGCAGCTCGGGGTCGCTGCGGTAGATGTGTTCGATGACCACGCCATCATCGACAGCGGCCAGTCGGGCGCCCAGGCTGGCCGGTTCGGCAGCATCGCTGTCGCTGCGGTAGTCGCCGCCGCGCACCTGCGAGTGCAGGATGCCCAGCTCCGCGATCATCTGACCGAGCAGGTCATCGAGCTCCCGGCGGTCGTTGACCCGGGCCACAAGCGGCTGGTAGCGCTCACGCACCGCTTCCCAGTCCAGGCCGCGCATGGCCGGGTCAAAGGAGAAATGACGGTGCATGTTCCAGGCATCGGCAAACATCTGCCGCCATTCCTCGACTGGATCGATGCGCAGCGACCAGCTGTCGAGAGCGATTCTGGCGTCACTGGTGTCCGCTGGCGCTTTGCCTTCGGCAGGCAGCAGGAGGATTTCTCCGATACGCTGATCCTGACCTGGCTTGAGCACCATCAGCCGCTCGCCGTCGGCGCTGAGCTGCACCGCCACGACGTCTTCCATCCAGGTTTTCGCCTCGTCTTCACCCGCGCCGATGGCCAGCGACTTGAGCGTGGCCTTGCGCTCTCCCGCCTGCCGGGCGAGAAAATACAGGCGCTCGCTTCCGGCCTGCAGAGCGCTGTAGTTTCCGGGCGCAAGCGCGACTTCATGCAGGCGGTTCTCGAGGTTGTCGAAGACGATATCGGGTCGGGCTTCGGCGGCATCCGAGCCGTCGTTTTCCTTGTTCTCTTCCTTTTCTTCTTTGCGCCGATCGTCCGGGGCCAGCTCGTCGGTCGGCCGGAAGGGAAAGCGCAGCCCGGGCTGCAGGGCAAGCGCGTAGATTCCGGCGCGCTGGTCGAACAGGGCGCCGGTGTTGCGGTCGCCCCAGGGCGAGCCGGGCGTGGGCGAGAAGTGGCGGTCGGAAATGAAGTAGAGCCACTGGCCGTCGCGGGAAAATGCCGGGCTGTAGCTGGCATAGCGATCCGAGCTCAGAACCCGGGTCTTCCGTGTGCTTGCTTCGCCAACGACAACCTGGGCCAGGGTGCGGGCGGTGTCGGGGCGCGAAAAGGCCAGATAGCGACCGTCGGCCGACCAGGTCAGATCGCCGTAGCTGTTGCCGCCGCCGTACTCGGCGGTGTCGAGCAATTCATTCTTACCCGATTCGAGGTCGAACAGCCACAGCTTGTCGTGCTTGTCCGAGTGCGCCAGCCAGCGCCCGTCGGGCGAGGGCCAGAGCTGCTGGCGATAGGTCTGCTGATCTTCGACCAGCACGCGCGTGTCGGGCGCGCCGTCGGCGGCAAACCGCCAGATCTCGCTTTTGCCGTCGTGGTCGACAATGGCAAAGACGTGCGCGCCGCCGGCAGACGGCACGGCCGCGCGGGCACGGGCATCGTCGGGCACGGCCAGACGGATGCGGCGCAGCGGTTCAGTGCCGGCCAGCCAGGCCTGGCCGCGCACGGTCAGCGCCACCCGATTGCTATTGGCATCGGGGCTGGCGCTGCTGACCCACTCCAGCGGATCATTCAGATAGCGGTCACGGCGCTGCAGAAAGTCGGAGCCCAGGCTGATATCGAGCTGGCGCTCCTGGCCGGTGGCAATGTCGTAGATGTAAATATCTGCGCCGGCCCGATAAATGATCCGGCCGCTGTCGATTTGCGCCTCGCGCACTGCAAACGGTTCATGTGCCGTCAGCTTTACAGGGTTGCTGCCGTCGCCATCCAGTCGCCACAGATTAGCGCGGCCATCGGCATCGGCGATGACGTAGAGCTGGCTGTCCCACCACATCGGGTGGCTGATATTGGCGTTCCAGTCGGCAGCGAGACGTTCGGCCTCTTCGTTAGCGCTGCTGTTCCAGCGCCATAGCTCGGCCATGGCCCCGCCGCGATAGCCGTGGACGTGGTCGCCTGAAACCGCCAGCCCGAAGCGGGTAAACCACAGGGTCTGGCCTTTGTCGTCGAAAGTTGCCTGGCGGGCATCGGCCAGCGGCAGGGCTTCATCCCTTCCGCTGGTCGGATCGACCGTTCTCAGGCTGCGGCCAAAGCCGGGTCCGATCACGTGCTCGGTGGCGTAGACCGCCCGGCCATCGGGCGAGTAGCCGGCCGGCCAGACCTGGCTGCCGTCGAAGGTCAGGCGTCTGGGCTCGCCGCCGGCGATCGGCATGAGGTAGAGATCCGGCGCGCCGTCATAGGCGGCGACAAAGACGATCTGCTTGCCGTCAGGCGAGATGACGGGCCGGGATTCGGCGGCCGGATGGGTGGTCAGGCGCTGCGCGCGGCCGCCGTTGGCCGAAACCCGCCACAGATCGCCTTCGGATACGAAGACCACGGTGTCGCCGTGCAGCGCGGGATGGCGGTAGTAGCCTTCCTGTGCCCGGGCCGTGCCGGCAACTGACAACAGAAGGGCTGCAAGCGGCCAGAAGGAAAAGCGCATCGCTTCGGCTCCAATCGTTGGTCAGGGCATGGCATTGTAGCGAAAACGGTGATGCGGCCCGGCGGCAGGCCCGAAGCACAGATCGACATTGCGCGGTTTCAGCTCTCGTCGAGCGCTTTCAGCCGGTAAAGCCAGTCCAGCGCCTCGCGCGGGCTGAGGTCATCGGGGTCGACCTCGTCGAGCAGTTCGCGCAGCGCGTCGGGCTCGGCAGGCTCCGGGACCGGCGACGGCGTCTGCCCGAACAGGCCAAGCTGCGGGCTGCTGGCGCTGGCCGCCTCGCTCTCGAGGCGATCGAGGTGCTTTCTTGCCTGCGCGATGACCGCTTTGGGCACCCCGGCCAGGCGTGCGACCTGCAGGCCGTAGCTCTGGCTGGCCGGGCCTTCGCGCACGGTGTGCAAGAACACGATTTCGTCGCCGTGTTCGCGCGCGTCCAGATGCACGTTGGCGATGCCTTCGTGGTCTTCGGCCAGGCGGGTGAGCTCGAAATAATGCGTCGCGAACAGGCTCAGCGCGCGCAGGTTGAGCGCCAGCTCGGTGGCCACCGCCCAGGCCAGGGCCAGGCCGTCGAAGGTCGAGGTGCCGCGGCCGATCTCATCCATCAGCACCAGCGAGTGCTCGCTGGCGTTGTGCAGGATGTTGGCGGTCTCGACCATTTCTACCATGAACGTGGAACGCCCGCGGGTGAGATCGTCGCCGGCGCCAATGCGTGAAAAGATGCGATCGATGGGCCCGATACGCGCCGACTTCGCCGGCACGAAGGATCCGGCGTGGGCCAGGATGGTGATCAGCGCGGCCTGGCGCATGTAGGTGGATTTGCCGCCCATGTTGGGGCCGGTGATGACGAGCATGCGGCGGGCCGGATCCAGCCGGCAGTCGTTGGGCACGAAGGCGGCATCCTGCACCCGCTCGACGACCGGGTGGCGGCCTTCGATAATGTCGACGCCGGGCTGCTCGTCGAGCTCGGGCGCGTTGAGCTGGAGTGTTTCGGCGCGCTCGGCGAAAGTCGCCAGCACGTCGAGCGTGGCCAGGCCCGCGGCGATGATGGCCAGGCGGCCGTGTTCGCTGGCCAGGCGTTCGATGAGCTCCTCGTAGAGCGCCTTTTCGCGGGCCAGGGCGCGTTCGCGAGCGGAGAGCACCTTGTCTTCGAAGGTTTTCAGCTCCTCGGTGATGTAGCGCTCGGCGTTCTTGAGCGTCTGGCGGCGACTGTATTCGGTCGGCACCTTGTCGGCGTGGGTCTTGCCAATCTCGATGTAGTAGCCGTGCACGCGGTTGAAGCCGACCTTGAGCGTCTGGACGCCGGTGCGCTCGCGCTCCTGCTGCTCGTAGCGCACAAGAAAATCACCGGCGTTCTGGCTCAAGGCTCGCAGCTCGTCGAGCTCGGCGTCGTAGCCTTCGGCGATCACGCCGCCGTCGCGAATGACCATCGGGGGCTGCTCGACCACCGCTGAATCCAGCAGCTCGAATAAATCGGGGCAGGGCGCCAGGTCATCGCGCAGCTCATCGAGCAGCGGCACCGAGACGCGCTCGAGGATGTCTGCAAGTGCCGGCAGACGCCCCAGGCCTTCGCGCAGCGTGGCCAGATCGCGCGGGCGGGCGGATTGGAGCGCGATGCGGGTGAGCACGCGTTCGATATCGCCCAGGCCGGAAAGCTGTTCAGTCAGATCGGGCCGGGTATGCGTTTCCAGCAGCGCGGCAACGGCCGCGTGGCGCTCGCCCAGGCGGGTGCGGTCGCGCAGGGGATGTGTGATCCAGCGCTTTAGCTTGCGGCTGCCCATCGGCGTGGCCGCCGTGTCCATCAGGCCGACCAGGGTGTGCTCGGATCGCCCGTCCGGGTGAATGTCGATTTCCAGGTGACGGCGGGTGGCGGCATCCAGCACCAGGTGCTCTGTCGGGCGGACCGCGCGCATGCCCGAAAGATGCGGCAGCTCGCCGGAGAGCATGTCACGGGCGTAGCCCAGCAGGGCACCTGCAGCGCCAACCTCGGGACCGCGGCCGGCGATGCCGAAGCCCGACAGATCCTGCACCCGGAATTGCCGGCACAGTTCGCGTTCGGCCGACTCGGAATCGAAAGCCCAGGGTGGATGCTCGCGCAAGGCTGCGCCGTCGCGATCGATGGCCAGCGAGGTGCTTTCGGGCACAAGGATTTCGGCCGGGCGCAGTCGCTCCAGCTCCGCGATGAGTTCTGCCGTCGAGGCCAGCGCACAGCAGCGCAGGCGCCCCCCGGCCAGATCCAGCCAGGCCAGGCCGTAACCCTTCTTGTCGGGCAGAATGGCGGCCAGCAGGCGCTCGGCCCGGTCTTCGAGCAGCGATTCCTCGGTGACCGTGCCGGGCGTGACGATGCGCACCACCTTGCGCTCGACCGGCCCCTTGGCGGTTTCGACGTCGCCGACCTGCTCGCAGATGGCCACCGACTCACCCTTTTTCAGCAGCCGGGCCAGGTAGCCGTCGACGCTGTGATAGGGCACGCCTGCCATCGGGATCGGCTCGCCGGCCGACTTGCCGCGGTGGGTCAGGGTGATATCCAGAAGGCTCGCCGAGCGTTTGGCGTCGTCGTAGAACAGCTCGTAGAAATCGCCCATGCGAAAGAACAGCAGGATGTCCGGATAGTCGGCCTTGATCCGCAGGTACTGCTGCATCAGGGGCGTGTGCTGGGGGGTGGCGTCTGACATCGTGGTGGAATCGGCTTGGGCTTCTGGCTTCGGTCGATGGAGGCGGAAAAGGGTTCAGGTTTCAGGGTTCAGGTTTCAGGAAAACTTTAGCGGAGCCCGCCCTGAAACCTGAACCCTGAAACCTTCTTTCGAGGCATTATAGGAGCCATGGCAATGCGACACGACGACGAAGCGTTCTCGATGCTGGCTGTGGCCCTGGCGGCCGAGCTGAAGATGCTCGGGCGTCGCCTGGTCACGGTCGAGTCCTGCACCGGCGGCTGGATCGCCAAGGTCTGCACCGATCTGCCGGGCAGCTCGGAGTGGTTCGAGTGTGGGCTGGTCAGCTATGCCAACGAGGCCAAGACCGACTTGCTGGGCGTCAAACCCGGTGTTCTCTACCGCTTCGGCGCCGTCAGCGAGGAGGTGGCGGCTGCCATGGCCCGCGGCGGTATCGAGCGCAGCCGGGCCGATGTGGCTGTTTCGGTGACGGGTATTGCCGGCCCGGGCGGCGGCAGCCCGGGCAAGCCGGTCGGCACGGTGTGCTTTGGCTGGGCGCTGCCCGACGATATCGTGGAAACCGAGATACATCACCTGCGCGGCGATCGCGACCAGGTTCGCCGCGCCAGCGTGGCCCGCGCGCTGGAGGGGCTGCTTGAGCGCCTGGCGGGCTGATGTCCGAGGCGACGCGACGCCTGTTCTTCGCCCTGTGGCCCGACGAGCATATCCGGCAGGGTATCGTCGTTCGTCGCGAGCGACTGGGCCGGGTCGGCCGCAGGCGGGTTCCGGAACACAACCTGCACCTCACCCTGGTATTTCTGGGGAATCAGCCCGCTGATCGTCTGCCTGAATTCGTGGCCGCGGCCGAAGAGATCCGCGCAGCAGGCTGCACCCTGGAACTGGGTCAATACGGCTGGTTTGCCCGCGCCCGGGTAGTGTGGCTGGGCGGCGAGGCACCCGCCCCCCTGATCGAACTGCAGGCCGGATTGCGGCGGAAAATGCTCGGGCTGGGCCTGCGGCTCGACGAGCGGCCTTTCCGGCCGCACGTCACGCTGTTTCGCCAGGTCTCACGGCGACCGCCTCTGGCCGAACCCGAGCCCCTGGCCTGGCCGATCCGGGATTTCGTGCTGGTCGAGTCGCTGCAAGGCGCGCCTTATCGCGTGGTGCAGCGCTGGCAGTTACGCGCCTAATTCTCCACGACCCGAAGCGAAGGGTGGCGAATCTCGAGCGTTCCGCCGGTCGACATGACCACAGAGACTTCAAGGCGGCTGACCGTCTCGGGCAGCTCGAACTCCAGGGCGTGACGCTGCCATTCGGAAATTCGGGCGTCGGGTGCCAGCGCCAGCCGCTCGACCTGGCTCCGGGGTGAGCCGACCATGGCGCTGAAAAAGGCGTTGTTGCCCTCGGCCTTCTGCCAGATGCGCACCATCAGGCCCGCCGGCTCGATGGGCCTGCCCCATTCCGAATCGTCGAGATCGGCACGGATATCCATAGAAAACGCCATTCGCCGCCCGGCAAGCGCCGGCAGCGATTCGCGATCGATCGGCTGCGACAGGCGCGCCCAGGGCTCGTGGCCGACGCGCTCGATCGCTGCGGCGCCGTCGTCAATGGTCAGGAGGTAGGAGTCGGTGCTGGCATGGTGGGCAAACTGCCAGGGCCGGGCCAGGCGGCCGGATTCGTTCGCAAACGCGGGTGCGCGGATCAGCCCCGGATCGTATTGATCGCCGCTGCATGCAGCAAGCAGCGCGAGACCGGTCAGCAGCGCGATCACGCGCGCCACAGGGAAGTGGGAAAGGATTGACATGCCTGCCATCTGCGGTGCCGGTCGGATCTGGGTGAAGCTGAATATTACCCGCTTGTGCTCTTGGGCGCGGGGGCACGTCGATATTCTCGGGTTTTGAGAATGCAGTCCTTATACTGGCGGTAAGAAGCAGCCGCGAATCCGTGTAGGAAAAGCCAGCGACGCGGGTGACCGGCCCTGGATCATGAAGTCGCTGTGAGATAATCCGGGCTGATCGCGGCAGCACCCGAACGAATCGAGAAGAGAGGACTTTATCGTGGACGACAATCGCAAGAGAGCACTGGCCGCGGCACTGGGCCAGATCGAGAAGCAGTATGGCAAGGGCGCGATCATGCGCATGGGCGACGACGCCGGGCGCAAGGACGTGCCGGTGGTCTCGACGGGATCACTGGCCCTGGACGTTGCACTCGGGGTGGGCGGCCTGCCGCGCGGCCGCGTGGTCGAAGTTTACGGGCCGGAGTCTTCCGGCAAGACCACGTTGACGCTGCACGCCGTGGCCGAAGCGCAGAAGGCCGGCGGCACGGCCGCATTTGTCGACGCCGAGCACGCGCTCGATCCGACCTACGCCGAGAACCTGGGCGTCAACGTCGACGACCTGCTGGTCTCGCAGCCCGACACCGGCGAGCAGGCGCTGGAGATCACCGACATGCTGGTGCGTTCGGGCGCGGTCGACATCGTCGTGGTCGACTCGGTCGCCGCGCTCACGCCCAAGGCCGAGATCGAGGGCGAGATGGGCGACTCCCACGTCGGGCTCCAGGCGCGCCTGATGAGCCAGGCGCTGCGCAAGCTGACTGCCAACATCAAGCGCACCAACTGCATGGTCATCTTCATCAACCAGATCCGCATGAAGATTGGCGTGATGTTCGGCTCGCCCGAGACCACTACCGGCGGCAACGCGCTCAAGTTCTATTCTTCCGTGCGCCTCGACATTCGCCGCATCGGCGCGATCAAGCGTGGCGACGAAGCGGTCGGTAACGAAACCCGCGTGAAGGTGGTCAAGAACAAGATGGCGCCGCCGTTCCGGCAGGCCGTTTTCGAGATCCTCTACGGCGAGGGCATTTCGCGCGAGGGCGAGCTCATCGAGCTGGGCGTCGAGCACGGTCTGGTGAAAAAATCGGGCGCCTGGTACAGCTACGGTGACGACCGCATCGGCCAGGGCAAGGACAAGGTGCGCCAGTTCCTCAAGGACAATCCGGACATGGCCGCCGATATCGAACGCCAGCTACGCGAGAAGCTGCTGCCGAAGTCGGTTGACGCGGCGACCGGCGAAGTCGAGGCTTCAGGCGAAAAGGCCGAGTCGAACGTCGGCTGACTCGAGGGGCGGGCTTGAGCGACGACGACGTCAATCCGGCCGAGCTTCGCGAGGCCGCGCTGCGCCTGCTGGCGCGGCGCGAGCACTCGCGCCTTGAGCTGGCCGGAAAGCTCGCCCGGCGCGGCTGGCCGGAGACTGCAGTCGACGGTCTGATCGACGAACTGGCTGAAGAGAACCTGCAGTCCGACGAGCGCTTCGCGGAGAGCTACGTCCGCCAGCGCGTCGGCAAGGCCTACGGGCCGGTGCGCATCCGCGCCGAGCTTTCCGAGCGCGGCATCGATCGAAGCCAGGCCGCCCGGGCGATCGAGGCCGAATCCCCCGACTGGTTCGCGATTGCCGCCGACTGGTACGAAAAACGCTACGGCCCCGAGCCGCCGGCCGACTTCAAGGAAAAATCCCGCCGCCAGCAGGCGCTGGCGCGGCGCGGCTTCGCCCACGAACATATCCGCGAATTGCTGGATTGATACCGTCGGGCGGGTGAATGATGCAGGCTGGCTGCCCTGCGGTGTGATCCGTGTCCGTGCCGGGGTAATATCGAGCCACACGGGAACCGGGAGGAGTCATTCAATGAACAGGTACACGCGTTTGAAGTTCGGCTTGTTGACCATTGCCGCCGCACTCTTGTTGGTGGTAGCGGGCTGTGACACCGCGCCTTACATGGACGGGATCAAGAAAGACAGTGATCTGAAGGAAATGGGTCTGGAAGGCCCGGTCAGGTCCCTGCGGGTCAGGAAGTATCGCGTCTCCCGGAACAGGAACACCGGTGAAATCGTCAATTACGGGCTGTCGAAGGCCGACGCCCGGAACCTCTCCTACCGCTTCAACGAGCACGGGAACATCAGCGAAAAGACGAGCCACACCGGCGACGATGAAATCAGCAGACGCTGGACCTACGCCCATGATCAGAACAAGGGGCGGATCACTGAAATGGTTTATCAAGGAACGGCTGATGACCCCCTTTTCAGGAACGTCGACGTCTATGACAAGAATGGAAACCGGATCGAGCATCTGAGCTACTCGCAAGGGGACGACGATCCCTACAAGGAGACGTTCAAGTACGACGCGGACGGGAATCTCCTCGAGCAGATCGAGTACGTGAACAACGGCCCTTTGAAGACCCTTTACCGCCATGACGATCAAGGCAGATTGATCGAAAAGAGCCAGCGCATGGGCGACCAGCCGATGATGACCGAAACCTTCCAATACGATGACGCCGGGAATCTGGTCTCTTCGCGTCAGGAAGAAGGGCGGACCGTTCACGCACAGTACGTCTTCGAAAAGAAGTACGAGGGCGGCAGGGAGACCGAACGCACGGTCTACAGGGACGGCGAACGGGCCAGTCGCTTCGTCTACAGCTACAACGACCACGGGCATCGCACCGAGTCCCGGGAGTACCACGCGGACAACCAGCTCGTCTCCGTGGAAAAGACCGACCATGAATACGATGATCACGGCAACTGGGTGAAAAAGATTCCCTCGGACCAGCGGGGCGCGCCGCGGTACCTGCTGGAGCGAGAAATCGAGTATTTTCCGCAGCAGGAGGGCTGAGGCGGAAAAACGGTCGCGACTGTCGCCGCAGCGACCCGCAGGAGTGCGCCGCGTAGTAGCCTCAGGTCCCCGCGATCGGACTGCGCGTGCGCCTGGCCTGCGACCGGCGGCTTGCCGTCGCCGGCCTTCTTCGGCTCCGGGCTGCTATTCTTTGTAGCCCGATGCAATCGTTGCGATTGCATCAGTAAACTATACGCCCGTTCCAAAAACGTTCTTCCCGGACTCCTGATGCATACCACCGCCGAAATACGCCAGGCCTTTCTCGACTTCTTCGCCGAGCGCGAGCACCGCATCGTGCCTTCCAGCCCGCTGGTGCCGGCCAACGATCCGACCCTGCTGTTTACCAACGCCGGCATGGTTCAGTTCAAGGATGTCTTTCTGGGCTCGGAGAAGCGCTCGTACACGCGCGCGACCTCGTCGCAGCGCTGCGTGCGTGCCGGCGGCAAGCACAACGATCTGGAAAACGTCGGCTACACCGCCCGGCACCACACCTTCTTCGAGATGCTGGGCAACTTCAGTTTCGGCGACTACTTCAAGCGCGAGGCCATCGAGTACGCCTGGGCGTTTCTGACCGAGACCTGCGGCCTGCCGCCGGAAAAACTGTGGGTGACGGTCTACGAGGACGACGACGAGGCCGCCGAAATCTGGCTCGATCACATCGGCGTCGATCCCGCGCGCTTTTCGCGCATCGGCGATGAGCCGGGGCGCAAGTTCGACAGCGACAACTTCTGGGCCATGGGCGATACCGGCCCCTGCGGTCCGTGTTCGGAGGTCTTCTACGACCATGGCCCGGAAATACCCGGCGGCCCGCCGGGCACGCCCGAGGAAGACGGCGACCGCTACATCGAGGTCTGGAATCTGGTGTTCATGCAGTACGACCGCGCTGCCGACTGCAGCATGCGTCCGCTGCCGGCGCCGTCGGTGGATACCGGCATGGGGCTCGAGCGCCTGGCCGCCATCCTGCAGGGCGTGCACTCCAACTACGACATCGATCTGTTTCGCCATCTGATCGACGCCGCTGCCGCCCTTACCGGCACGCCGGATGGGCAGTCGGCCTCGCTGAAGGTGATTGCCGACCACATCCGCGCCTGCGCGTTTCTGATCGTCGACGGCGTGCTGCCGTCCAACGAGGGCCGCGGCTACGTCCTGCGCCGCATCATCCGCCGCGCCGTGCGCCACGGCTACAAGCTGGGCTGCGAAGACCTGTTCTTCAGCCGCATGGTCGCGCCGTTGGCTGAAGTGATGGGCGATGCCTATCCGGAGCTGGCGCACAAGCAGGATTTTGTCGCCGACGTGCTCGAGCGCGAGGAAAAGCGCTTTGGCGAAACCCTGGATCAGGGCATGAAATTGCTCGAGGGCGTGATCGCCAAGCTCGACGGCAGCGAGATTCCCGGCGAGGTCGCCTTCAAGCTCTACGACACCTACGGCTTTCCGGTCGACCTCACCCGCGATATCGCCCGCGAGCGCGAGCTGACCGTCGACGAGGACGGTTTCGAGCAGGCCATGGGCCAGCAGCGCGAGCGTGCGCGGGCGGCCGGCAAGTTCGCCGGCGCCGACGAGATGCCCGCCGAGCTGATCGCCGAGCTGCCGGCGACGCAGTTTCTAGGCCATGGTCAGCACGCAATCGACGATGCCGAGCTGCTCGCCATTCTGGTCGATGGCCGACCCGTGGATTCGCTGGCCGCCGGCGAGGAAGCCGTGCTGGTGCTCGATCGCACGCCCTTCTACGCCGAGTCGGGCGGGCAGGTCGGCGACACCGGCCGGCTCGAAGGCGGGGGCGGGCGTTTCGAGGTGACCGACACGCGCAAGTTCGCCGGTGCCTTTCACGGCCACGTCGGCCGCCTGGCCGTGGGCACGCTCAAGCGCGGTGATCGCCTGGCCGGGCAGATCGATTCGCAGCGCCGCGCCGATATCGTTCGCCACCACTCGGCCACGCATCTGCTGCATTCGGCGCTGCGCGTGGTGCTCGGCGAGCACGTCCAGCAGAAGGGCTCGCTGGTCGCGCCCGAGCGGCTGCGCTTCGATTTTTCGCACCATGCGCCGGTCAGCGACGCCGAGCTGGCCGAGATCGAGCGCCTGGTCAACGAGCAGATTCAGGCCAACGCCGAGGCCGAGATTCGCGAGATGCCCTTCGATCAGGCGATCGAGGCCGGCGCGCTGGCATTTTTCGACGAAAAATACGGTGACGACGTGCGCGTGCTGCGCTTCGGCGATTTCTCGATGGAGCTGTGCGGCGGCACGCACGTGGCGCGCATGGGCGATATCGGCCTGTTCAAGGTCGTCTCCGAGACCGGCATTTCCGCCGGCGTGCGCCGCATCGAGGCGGTGGCCGGCCGGGTGGCGGTCGAGTGGCTGCAGAAGCTCGATCGGACGTTGCGCGCGGCCGCCGGCCAGCTCAAGACCAGCCCGGAGAAGATCTCCGAGCGCGTCGATCAGCTCATGGGCCGCTCGCGGGAGCTGGAAAAGGAGCTCGAGCGGCTCAAGGGCAAACTCGCTTCGGCGGCCGGCTCGGACCTGGCCTCGCAGGCGGTGGAGGTCGAAGGCGTGAAGCTCATTGCCGCCAACCTCGAAGGCGCCGACCCCAACAGCCTGCGCGATACCGTCGATCAGCTCAGGAACAAGCTCGGCTCGGGCGTGATCGTATTGGGCACGGCCGCCGGCGGCGGCGTGCGTTTGGTCGCGGGCGTCACCAAGGATCTGACCGGCAAGCTCAAGGCCGGCGAGCTGGTCAACCACGTGGCCGCCCAGGTCGGCGGCAAGGGCGGCGGACGCCCGGACTTTGCACAGGCGGGGGGGAGTGATGCTGCAGGTTTGCCCGCGGCGCTGGATTCGGTGGCGGATTGGTTGAGGGAGCGGCTGTAGCTTCGGGGAACGTTCAGTTTGCAATCATCCATTTTGCAAACAAGAATCGATTCTCGAGTTTCCAATGAATCAGACTGCAGCCCTGGTCGCCGCCCGGTCGACTGGTCTTGATCATTGGGATTCTGGTCATTGCAAGTTGTTCGTGAACTGGAATTTGGTCCTTGTGCTTTCCTGATCATGTACGTGAATCAGCCACGCTCCGACTTGCAGTCCAGGAAACCGCAGATTGCGCAGATTCACGCAGATTCTGGAACCCTTGGACTGCCACTGGAGATGCGATCCGCGTCCTCACAAACCGGATCGAATCTGCGGAAATCTGCGCAATCTGCGGTTTCAAAAAGCCGGGCCCTGAGCTGGCTGAGTAACGTCCATAATCAGGTGTGCTTTTGTCAGAACGTTAACCATCGGCACTGCGGCACGTAGGCCGGTCATGTATAATTCGGCCGCCAGTACGGAGAGGTGGCAGAGTGGTTGAATGCGGCGGTCTCGAAAACCGTTAACGGGTTTATGCCCGTTCGAGGGTTCGAATCCCTCCCTCTCCGCCACATCCACCAGCCAAGACCCACACCGAAGAGATGGCGCCAGCGGGTCCGAATCACGAAGAGGCGGGCCATCAAGCCCTTGCAGTATATGCCCGACCAGTTTTCATGAAGCCCACCAGATGCGCCGTCATCGGGGTTGGCTACCTGGGCCGTTTTCACGCTCAGAAGTACGCCGCTCTCGACAACGTGGAGCTGGTGGCCGTTGTCGATATCGACGAGCAGGCCGCGCGCCGCTCGGCCGAGGACTGCGGCTGCCGTGCCCTGAGTGATTACCGCGACGTGATCGGCGAGGTCGACGCGGTCTCCATTGCCGTGCCGACGAACCGCCACTACGACATCGCCCGTGACTTTCTTGCTGCGGGCGTTCACGTTCTGCTGGAGAAACCCATCGCGAGTACGCTTGACGAGGCCCGGGCGCTGACCCGGCTGGCACGAGAGCGCAAACTGGTGTTCCAGATCGGTCACCTCGAGCGTTTCAACGCCGCCTTTCTGAATCTCGGCGGATTCGAGCTTGAGCCCCTGTTCATCGAATCCCACCGGGTGGCGCCTTTCAAGCCACGCGGCACCGATGTCAACGTGGTGCTGGATCTGATGATCCACGATATCGATCTGATTCTGGGCATGGTCAAAAGCCCGGTCAGCGCGCTGGCGGCCAACGGTACCTCGGTGCTGTCCGACGAACTCGACATCGTCAACGCCCGCCTGGAGTTCGACAACGGCTGCGTGGCCAACGTCACCTCCAGCCGGGTGAGCGTCAAGTCCGAGCGGCGCATGCGAATCTTCCAGCCCGAGGCCTATATTTCCATCGACTTCCAGAACTTCGGGCTGGCGGTTCATCGCATCGGCGACCGAGAAATGTTCCCCGGCGTCCCCGAGATTCTGCGCGAGGAATCTTCCTTCGAAGAGAGCGATGCGCTCAAGCGCGAGATCGAGTCCTTTGTTTCGGCGGTTCGCGACGGCACGCCCGTGGTGGTTACCGGCGAGGACGGTCTGCGCGCCCTGGAGACAGCCATGCGCATTACCGCCATGGTGGACGCGAGCCCGGCACGCGCGGCCGCACGTCTGGCATGAAACCGATTCCGATGGTCGATCTCGGCGTTCAGTACGAGCGCCTGCGCCCACAGTTAGACGCTGCCATCGCCCGGGTCATGGCTGGCACCCGCTATATTCTTGGCCCCAATGTCCAGGCTCTGGAGGCCGAGCTTGCCGATTTTCTTGGCGTGGACCACGCCATCGGTTGTGCATCGGGTACCGATGCCCTGCACCTGGCGCTGCGCGCGGCGGGTATTGGCCCGGGCGACGAGGTGATCACCACCCCGTTTACCTTCATCGCCACGGCCGAGGCGATCTGCTACTGCGGCGCCGAGCCGGTCTTTGTCGACATCGATCCGCGCAGCTTCAACCTGGATCCCGAAGGCGTGGCCGAGGCGATCTCCGAGCGCACCCGCGCGATCCTGCCGGTGCATCTGTTCGGCCAGCCGGCCGACATGGGCGCCCTCTCGGCCATGGCCGACAAGCACGAGCTGTTCATTGTCGAGGACTGCGCGCAAAGTTTTGGCGCAAGCCTGGCAGGGCGCCAGACGGGCAGCATGGGTCTGGCCGGCGCCTTCAGTTTCTTTCCCAGCAAAAATCTCGGCGCCTGCGGCGACGGCGGGCTGGTCACCACCAGTGACGATGCGCTGGCCGACACGGTCCGCATGCTGCGCAATCACGGTCGCCGCGTAGACGGTTACGAGCACGAGGTAGTCGGCTACAACAGCCGCCTGGACGAGCTGCAGGCCGCGATCCTGCGCGTCAAGCTCGGACACATCGAGGAATTCAATCGCCAGCGCCGCCGGGTGGCGACAGGCTACCGCGAGCGCCTGGCCGATACCGCGCTGGAGATGCCCTTCGAAGATGGTCTGGGCGAGCACGTCTACCATCAGTTCACCGTGCTGGTGCCGCAGGGCCGCCGCCCGGCGCTGCAGGCCGCCTTGCGCGAGGCAGGCATTGCCAGCGCCGTCTACTACCCCACGCCGCTGCACCGCCAGCCGGCGTTTTCCGGCTACAGCCGGGCGGGCTCGCTGGCCCACAGCGAGTCGATCGCCGAGCGCTGCCTGTCCCTGCCAATCTTTCCGGAAATGACCGAAGACCAGATCGAGCGCGTCGTCGACTGCCTGAGAACCGCCCTCTGAATCCTGAAACCTGAACCCTTATCCCTGAACCCTTTTCTTATGACCCCCACCGACTTCGTCACCCGACTTGGCCATGCCCGGGCCTCTGCCATCCTTCGCACCGACAGCGCCGAGGCCGCCGTAAAGGCAATGGAGGCGGCGTTGCGCGGTGGTTTCACCATCTGTGAATTCACCCTGACCATTCCCGGGGCGTTCGAGCTGCTGGCGGATTTCTCACAGCGTCATCCGCAGATCGTCTTTGGTGCGGGCACCGTACTGACGGTAGAGGAGGCGGAAGACGCGGTGGCCGCCGGCGCGCAGTTCATTGTCTCTCCGGTTACCGACGAGGCGGTGATCGAGGCGGCATCACGCCTGGGCGTGGCCGCCATGCCCGGCACGCATACGCCCACCGAGATGCTGCGTGCCTACCGCGCAGGGGCGAAGCTGCAGAAGCTGTTCCCCGCGCCCGGTATCGGCCCGGATTTTGTCAAGGCCTGCCTGGGCCCGATGCCGTTTCTCAATATCGTCCCCACCCACGGTGTTAGCGAGACCAACGCGGCTGACTGGCTTGCCGCCGGCGCGCACGCGATCGGATTCGTCGCGCCGCTGTTCGACCCCGCACTGGTTGCCGCTGGTGATTTCGACGGCATCGAGCAGCGCGCCCGGCGGCTGCTCTGCGCACTCGATCGCTGATCGATTTCTGTTGACTCGACCGGTCAGGTGCCCGGCAGGACATCGTCTCCGGAGCGGCACAGCGGCAGGTCGGGCCGCCGTTCGCGTCTGGGCAACTGGCGGCGGATGCCGTGCAGGGCCGTGCGCAGCCCTTCTTCGAGTACCGGATGGTAGAAAGGCAGTTTCAGCGCGTCGATGACGTGCACCTGCTGCTGGATCAGCCAGGCCAGCTCGTGCGCCAGGTGCTCGGCACCGGCGCAGGCCATTTCCGCGCCCACGAGCTGACCGGAAGCGTCGGCGTGGACTTTCATCAGGCCGTGCCGGTAGCCCTTGATGATGGCCCGGCCCTGACGGGAAAAGTCGGTTTGACCGGTCAGCGCGCCGTCGGGCAACTCGCCCTGGCGCAGCCCGGCCCAGGCCACCTGGGGTTCGGTGAACACGATGCCCATGGGGGTGCGGCGTGCCATGCAGTCGGCCTGGGGGTGCAGGGCGCGCCAGGCCGCCAGGCGTCCCTCGTCGGCTGCTTCGTGCATGATCGGCCGGATGTTGTTGATGTCGCCCACAAACCATATCGGGGCGTCGCCGGCGCGCAGGGTCTCGGGATCGATCTGCGGCAGTCCGTTGTCGTCCAGCTCCAGGCCGAGCGTGTCCAGGCCCAGCTCGGCAACCGGCGGCCGGCGCCCGATCGCGACGACAATCCGGTCGACCTCGAAGGTTTCGGCGCCGAAGTCCACGCCCACGCCGTTGGCGGTTGCGCGCGGTGCGGCGTCGTGGCCGTCGTGCAGCTCGAGCTGTTCGCCGAGGGCTGCGCGCAGCTCGTCGTTGATTTCGTTATCGGTAATACCGGCCAGGCGGCGGTCGCGGCCGAACAGATGAATCTTTGAGCCGAGCATGGCCAGACCCTGGCCAATTTCGCAGCCGATGGCCCCGGCGCCGATCACCGCAACGCGCTCGGGAATGCCCTCCATCTCGAACAGCTCATCGCTGGTCACGAGCTTGTCGCCGAGCGCGCGCCATGCCTCGGGCACGAACGGTCGCGTGCCGGCCGCAACGATGATGCCGTCGGCGGTGTAGCGGGTGCCGTCAACCTCGATCGAGTCGGGGCCGGTGAAGCGCGCGGGGCCGTGAACGAAGCTCTCGCCCATTTTCTCGACCGCCTTGACCGGGCCGGCGACGAAGCGGTCGCGCAGTCTGCGTACATGCGCCATCACCTGCTGGCCGTCGAGTCGCGGTGCGGGGCCGGTCAGCAGGCCTTCATGATGCAGCGCCTGGCTGGCCGCGAACTCGCGGGCGACCTGGAGCAGGGCCTTCGACGGCATGCAGCCAACGCGTGCGCAGGTCGTTCCCAGCGGCCCGGGATCGATCATCAGCACATCGTCGGTCACGTCGCGCGCCTGCTTCCAGGCGCTGAGGCCGGCCGTGCCGGCCCCGAGAATGATCAGGCGGTGATGCGGCATCTGCATGCTCCAAATGTTTTTCAGGGCTCCAGATTACCAAGGCATTACTTGTGCATGTCCTGGTAACCCGATTGGTCACCTGTGCCAGGTCATTGTAGCCATCGCCCAGCGGCCCGGCTCGGCCAGCAGCGGCAGGCTGGGGTCGTCGGGCGCCAGGCCGACGACCCGGCCCGTACGCCAGTATTGGCGATCGTTGAGGTTGAACAGGCCGAGGCCGACTTCCAGATTCTGGCGCGGAAACCAGCGCGTCAGCCAGTCCACGGTCATGTAGCCGGGCGCGGAAAACAGCGGCTGGTTGTCATCATCGACCAGCGCCCGCTGGCCGCGGGTGGCCGTGACGAGCAGGCGGGTCTCGATGCGGGTGTCCGGCGACAGCCAGGCGAGCTCGGCAATCAGGCCCGGTGGGGAGATGCCCGGCAGGTTGCGCCCGGTGTTGCGATCCTGGCCACGCGACCATTCGGCAGCCAGCTCGGTAGACCAGCCAGCGCCCAGATGTTGATGCAGGCGCAGTTCACCGCCCTCGATGCGCACGCGGTCGCGGTTGATCGACTGGAACAGCAGAAAGCCGCTGGCCGGGTCGAAGCCCAGCGGCGCCCGGGTCTGGATGAAGTTCCGGTAGTCGTTGCGGTACAGCGCCAGCTCCGCCCGCGTGGCCTCGCCACGCCAGCGGAAACCGGTTTCGAAGGTGCGGCCCTTTTCCGGCTCGAGGTCGGGGTTGGCGATTGCACGCACCCTGAACTGGCGATATTCGAGCCCGATGTTGACGTCTTCGAAGGGCGGGGCGCGCAATCCGCGTGCGTACTGGGCGAACAGTTCCATGGAACCGCCCAGCGGCCACACCAGTCCCAGCCGGGGCAGCCAGCTGGTGGTCGTCAGTTCGGTTGTTTCGGCCTCGGGAAAGGACGCTTCGAACAGGGGGTCGTCGCGCAACGACAGATCATAGTATTCGTAACGTATGCCGGGGCTCAGCGTCGGGCCCCCGGACCACAGCGGGATCTCGTCGTGAAGATAGATGCCCATTTCGTCCACCTGGCTGCGGGGAAAATCCCGCAGCGGGAAGGTCTCTCCGATGATTGTTGTAGTTGTCTCTCCGGTGCCCAGGTTGGTCTCCACCCCGTCGCGCTTGCTGGTGACGAGGGCGCGGCTGAATTCAAAGCCGTAACCAAGGCGATGAGCAAGGCCCAGCCACTCCAGATCGGACTCCAGGTCGGCGCCCAGCCCGCTGGTCTCCTGCCCGAACTCGAAGCGTCGGAACACGTTTACCGGCGTCGGCGCTTTGGGGCGGTGGTCGTGGGTCTCCTGGAGGATATCGGTGAGTTGATGCCAGACTCGCCACTGACCGCGGCTGACGGGGCCGATTGGTGCCAGCTCCTGGTCGAGCAGGACCCGCCACTGGTGGCGACGGTCATCGCCGAGCAGCTCCTCGGTAAATACCAGCCGGTCGTGGCCGATCATGGCGCGTATGTCGGTGTCGCGCGTCTCGCGCATGCCGTCGAGCGTCAGGCGCACGCGCCCGAAGCGGGTGTCGTGTCCGCTGCGCGCAAGGACGGCGTCGTGGTCGCTGTCCAGCCGGTCGAGCGGGGTGTCTCGGGAGAGTCCGGCCACGTCGGTTTCCGAGCTGCGCCGGGCAGCGCCTGCGATCAGGAAATCGAAGTCGCCACGGCGCAGTGCGGTCGCCGCCGTCAGGCGGGCGCGATCGCTGTCGCTGGCCCCGCTCAGGGAAATCCGTGTGCCGCTGCCGCCGCTGGTAATGATGTCGTCGGCACTGATGGTCGTGACCGCGACCACGCCGCCGAGTGCCTTCGAGCCATACAGCGTCGATGCCGGCCCGCGCAGGATTTCCACGCGCTGGGCGAGGCCGAGCTCCAGCAGTCCCCGGCCGGTATCGGCGAAGCTGCCGATGTCGAACTGATCGGCCACCGGTACGTTGTCGATCAGGACCGCCGTGCGGTTGCCGCCCACGCCCCGGATGCGGAAGCCGCCGAAGCCGAAACGCGTGCCGCCCCCGTCGATCTGCACACCGGGTTCGTAGCGCACGAGGTCTGCCCCGTCGACGACCATGTCGGCCGCAAGCCGTTCCCGGCCGATGATCGTGACCGTGCCCGCCACCTCGGAGAGCTGGCGCGGCTGGCGGCGCGCCACCACCGTGATCGGATCGAACTCGGCTGTCTCTTGGTCGCGGTCGCGTTCGCTGTCCGTCCCGGTCTGGGCAAAGGCAGAGGCCGCGACCAGCAGGGCGGCCGGAATGAAGCTGATTCGATGCATTTTTCTCTTCTCGATAACAAAGCGCCCCGGAAGACCGGGGCGCAGCACAAGGTGGGTGGATGGGGTCTCATCCAGTCAGTAAATATCTTCCCGGGTATTGTAGTTGTTGAACTTGCCGGTCGGCGTGATGATCCGCTCGCCCTTGATGACGTGCTTGAGCTCGCGGGTCTTGTCGTCGACGATCACGATCGCCGATTCTTCCTCCATGCCCGACCAGACCGAGAACCAGACCTCGTCGCCGGCCTTGTTGTACTCCGGCTGGACGATGCGCTTCGGTCCCGGGCCAAGCTCGGCCCACTCGGCGATCGGCAGCACGTCGTAGCCGGCATCCAGATCGTTGATGTCGTAGACCGCAACGGTCTGGGCAATGTCCTCCTGGGGATGGAGCGGTGTGTCGACCCAGAGATTGTCCGATTCGGGATGGGTCTTGACGAACAGCGAGCCGCCACCCTGGCCCTCGAGAATCTGGACGACCTTGAATGCGTGTTCGGGATGATTGTCCGGGTCGGTGCCGATCAGCGTGATGTTGGCGTTGCCCAGGGCGCTGGTGACCCACACCGGGCCGTATTCCGGATGGACGAAGTTGGCGCCGCGTCCCGGATGCGGAATGCGTTCGACGTCGATCAGGGCCTCGAGCTCGCGATCCCTGGCGTCGACCACCGCGATCTTGTCCGACTCGTTGGCTGCGGTCAGGAAGTAGCGACCGCTGGCGTCCCAGCCACCGTCATGCAGGAAGGGGGCAGCGCCGATCGAGGTCACCTGCAGGTTGTCGATATCCTCGTAGTTGACCAGCAGGATCTGCCCGGTTTCCTTGACGTTGATGATGAACTCGGGGTGCTGGTGCGAGCCGACGATGGCGGCTACGCGCGGCTCCGGATGGTATTCCTGGGTATCGACGGTCATGCCGCGGGTCGACACAATCCTCTTCGGCTCCAGGGTCTGGCCGTCCATCAGCACGTAGTGTGGCGGCCAGTAGGCGCCGGCGATGGCCAGCTTGTCCTCGAAGCCCTTGTAGCGCGAGTTCTCGACCGAACGGGCTTCCATGCCGATCTTGATTTCGGCAACCACCTGCGGCGGATTCATGTACAGGTCGATGAGGTCGACCTTGGCGTCGCGACCAATGGTGGCAAAGTAGCGGCCCGAGCTTGAAGCGCGCGAGATGTGCACTGCGTAGCCGGTCGGTACGTAGGAGATGACTTCCTTGCTGTCGCCGTCGATGATGGCAACCTCGCCCGCGTCGCGCAGGGTGACGGCGAACAGGTTGTCGACGTCGTAGTCATGCTGCGGCGAGTCCGGGCGGTCTTCGGGAGCAACCATCACTGTCCACGAATCCATCATCTCGGGCATGCCCCACTCAGGCGGCTGCGGCGGTTCGTGCTGCAGGAAGCGCGCCAGCATGTCGATTTCCTCGTCGGTGAGTTCGCCCGAGGTGCCCCAGTTGGGCATACCGGCCGGCGAACCGAAGTTGATCATCGCCTTGAGGTAGTCGGTGCCCTTCTGCTGGGTGATGTCGGTGGTCAGCGGCTTGCCGGTTGCGCCCTTGCGCAGCACGCCGTGACAGCCGGCGCAGCGCTCGAAGTAGATCTTCTGTGACTGGTCGAACTCGGCCTGGGCCATGTCCGGAGCGCCGGGGCTAATGACGCGCTTGCCGCCTTCGATGGGGGAGGGCGCGCCCTGGTAGACCATCTTGCTGTCCGAGGCGCCGGGATGGCGTTCGCCCTTGGCCGGATCGGTCAGCCCCAGCTCGACGCGCTTGGCGTTGACCTGTTCGACCGTGACCGAACCGGCGTCGTTGCCCCAGGCGTTGAGCACGTAATTGATGATGTTGGCCACCTGTTCGTCGTCGAGGTAGCTCATCGCCGGCATCACCGCGTCGTAGGTCGTGCCCCGGACCTCGAGCTCGCCCGAGCGGCCGGCCAGAACGTTTTCAATGACGTAGTCGCCGTTGTCGACGATATTCGGGTTGTCGACCAGCGGGGGGAAAGCGCCGGTCAGGCCGCTTCCATCCGCTTGGTGGCAGGCCTGACAATGGGTCTTGTAGGCCTTCTCGCCAGCAGCCATGTCGCCTGCAGCGGCCTTGGCCACCTCGGCTGAATGCACGGCGGCATCATCCTGGCTGGAAGCGGACTGCGAGCTATCGGCCCCGCAGGCGGTGGTCACGGCCAGAGAGAGGCCGATTGCCCCGAGCCAGTGGATGGTGTAGAGCGGTCGTTTCATGTTGTCTGCACTCCTGATGGGTAGTAGTTACCTTGCCTGAATTCATCATAGATGTGTTGGTGACCGACCTTTTGAGCCAGATCAAAAACACCTGCCGGGAATGGTTAATCGATAACGGCCGATTCGGCGCCTCGCTTTCTGGTCGGGATAATAATGAATAATTCAGCTCTGGACTAACACTTTTTCGCGCGCACTTGACAGAAAGGCTGCGTTTCTTGATAATGCCCTGCTTCGCAACGCGCCCGTAGCTCAGCTGGATAGAGTACCTGGCTACGAACCAGGCGGTCGGAGGTTCGAATCCTTCCGGGCGCGCCAGATCAAGAGAAAGCCCCGTCCCCGGACGGGGCTTTCTCGTATCCGGAGGCAAAATTCGAACCTCCGACCAATAAACAAGCCGGTTCGAACCGAGCGCCACAGGCGCGAGCTCGCTGACGCGCAGCGTCAGCCATCCTTCCGGGCGCGCCAGATCGTGAGAAAGCCCCGTCCCCGGACGGGGCTTTTTCGTATCCAAAGGCGCAATTCGGACCCAGTGACGTCGTTGCGGGGTTCAGGGCGTCGGATACCGGGCCCCGGCGCGCACAGGTGGGGGGGATTTGTAGTAATGTTCACGGGTGCTCCAACTGTGCCCTCATGCCATCTGTCGTCTGTCTCGAACGGGTCTGGCTCTTGCGCTGACTCTCCTGGCGGTGACGGTTTCAGCTTCGGAAGTCCGGGAGATCGAAACCCCGGCGGCTGCAGGCGGCCTCGCGCCGTCGATCGCCGGGCTCGATGACGACCGACTGATCCTCACCTGGCTCGAGCCCTTCGCGAAGGGGCACGCGCTCAAGTTTTCGGTCCTCGGTGAGAGCGGATTCGGGCCTGCACGGACAATTGCCAGTGGCGAAGGCTGGTTTGCCAACTGGGCGGACACGCCCGGTCTTTTCGTGCTGCCGGGAGGTGATTGGGTGGCGCACTGGCTGGTCAAGTCCTCTCCATCGACCTATGCCTACGACGTGATGATGGCGCGCTCTTCCGATGCTGGTGACACCTGGAGCGAGCCGATTTCTCCACACCGCGATGGCACCGCCACCGAACATGGCTTCGTCAGCTATTTCGCCGCGTCGGACGACGCCGTCGGCATGGTCTGGCTCGACGGGCGCCGGATGGCGCGATCTTCGGGCGAAGAGGACGGGGCAGCGATGACGCTGCGTACCGCGGTCGTCAGCGCTGACGGCAGTCTGTCGGCCCGAATGCAGCTCGACGATCGGGTCTGCGACTGCTGTCAGACGGCCTCGGCGATGACTCCGGGCGGGCCGGTCGTGGTCTACCGCGGTCGAAGTGACGATGAGATCCGCGATCATCACGTGGTGCGGCGAACAGCCGTCGGCTGGAGTGAGCCGGCACTCCTGCATGCCGACAGCTGGCGCATCGGCGGCTGCCCGGTCAACGGGCCGGCCATGGCGGCCGACGGCAATCGCGTCGCAGTGGCCTGGTTCACCATGTCCGGCGAAAGGCCGCTGGTCCGACTCGCGATGTCGCGCGACGGCGGCAATACATTCCAGCCTGTCGATACCCTGGGCGAAGGAACGGCGCTGGGTCGTGTCGACCTGGCGGTGTCAGCGGGTGGGTTCGTATTGTCGTGGATCGATCAGCCCGAACGCTCGGGCGTTCTCGAGCTGATCGGTTATGACTGGGGCGGTGAGCGGCGTTGGCGCAGGCGAATCGAAGGCCTGGACGCCGGCCGCGCAAGCGGTTTCCCCCGCCTGGGCGTCGTCGAAGGTTGCCGGCCTGTAATTGCCTGGACGGGGCGGGAGGACGCCGGCACACGAATTCGGGTGGCGCGCATTGACGCGCATGAGGCCTGCGCGGTCGCGCGGGGAAAAAGCGAAGGCGCACAAGGGGCGCTGGACGGTTGACCGATCTGCGGCGAGTCCGTAATATTGATCGGCTTGGAAAATCGGGGTGTAGCGCAGCCTGGTAGCGCAACTGCTTTGGGAGCAGTAGGTCACAGGTTCGAATCCTGTCACCCCGACCAGTCCAGGACAGGCGCCCGTAGCTCAACCGGATAGAGCATCGGCCTTCTAAGCCGGCGGCTGCAGGTTCGAGTCCTGCCGGGCGCGCCATCCGTTTGATAACGGGTTATAATGGCGAATTGGCGATTTTTCGGTCGCCGTACAATTTGTTCTGTGGTGGGCGTAGCTCAGTTGGTAGAGCACTGGATTGTGGCTCCAGAGGTCGCGGGTTCAATCCCCGTCGCTCACCCCACCGTTGGGGCTGTTAGCTCAATTGGTAGAGCAGCTGACTCTTAATCAGTTGGTTCGGGGTTCGAGTCCCCGACGGCCCACCATTTCTGCGGCCGACCGGGCTCGCCGGCCGGCTTTGTTCAAACAACCAGACACTTCACAAAGACACGAACATGCAGGTATCCGTTGAAAAGACCGGCGATCTGGAGCGGCGCATGACCGTCCAGGTGCCCGGCAAAAGCATCGACAGCAAGGTTTCCGGACGTCTCGGCGAGCTGCGCCGCCAGGTGCGGCTGAAGGGATTTCGTCCTGGCCGTGTGCCGATGAACATCATTCAGAAGCGTTACGGTGACCAGGTGCGCGATGAGATCCTGCAGGAAGTGATGCAGTCGAGTCTGCAGGAAGCGATCGGCGAACAGGACATGCGGGTGGCGGGCGTCACGCGTATCGAGCCCAAACCGCGCAGCGGCGAGGATGATTTCGAGTTCACCGCCGAGCTTGAAGTGTTCCCGGAAATGCCCGGGATCGAGGTCAGCGATCTCGAAATCGAGCGGCCGCAGGTCGAAATCGGCGAGGACGATGTCGACCGCATGATCGAGACCTTGCGCGAGCAGCGTCGAACCTGGCACGAGGTCGACCGCGGCGCAGACGACGGCGATCGCGTTCGTATCGGCTACGTGGCCGATCTGGACGGCGAAAAGGTGCCGGACGTGGGCGAGCACGAGCTTGCACCCGTGATCGGGAAAATGGCTTCGTTTACCAGGCTCGAAGAGCTTCTGCGCGGCGCTCGCGTGGGCGACGAGAGGGAGACCGAGCTGGAATTTCCGAAGTCTTATCGTCACCAGAGCCTGGCGGGTCAGACCGTGCCCGTGAAGCTGCGGGTCAAGGCGGTCGAGGCGCCGGAACTGCCCGAGGTCGACGAGGCCTTCGCCGAGAGCTTCGGCGTCGAGGGCGGCGTCGAGCAGCTGCGCGCCGACGTGAAGAAGAACCTCGAGCGCGAAATGCGCCACGCCGTGACCGACCGGATCAAGCGGGCGGTTACCGATGGCCTGGCCGCCCGCTACAGCGATCTGGATCTTCCCGCCAGCGCAATCGATCAGGAAGTCAGCCAGATACAGCAGCAGATGCAGCAGCAGACCGGTCAGCCCCCATCGGTGCCGGCCGGGCAGCTCCGCGAGGGCGCCGAACGGCGCGTACGGCTGGGCCTGCTGCTGGCCGAAATCGCCCGCCAGCACGATATTTCGATCGACGCTGGTCGGGTGCAGAACAAGATCGAGGAAATGGCCGAGACCTACGACCAGCCCGAGCAGGTCATCGAAGCTTACCGCTCCGAGCCGCGCCTGATGGACCAGATCGAGAACATGGTGCTCGAAGAGCAGGTCGTCGACTGGGTGCTCGACAACGCCAGGGTCAGCGACAAGACCATGTCATTTTCCGAACTGATGGGTCAGGCATGAACGAAAAGGCGCTCAACCTGGTGCCGATGGTCGTCGAGCAGTCCGCTCGCGGCGAACGGGCCTATGACATCTATTCCCGCCTCCTGAAGGAGCGGGTCATCTTCATCGTCGGGCCGATCGAGGACTATGCGGCCAACCTGATCGTGGCGCAATTGCTCTACCTCGAGTCGGAAAACCCCGACAAGGACATCAATATCTACATCAATTCGCCCGGCGGGTCGGTGACGGCCGGCATGGCCATCTACGACACCATGCAGTTCGTCAAGCCGGATGTGGCCACGATGTGTGTCGGTCAGGCGGCCAGCATGGGCGCTCTGCTGCTCGCCGCCGGCGCCAGGGGCAAGCGCTACGCGCTGCCGCATTCGCGCGTGATGATCCATCAGCCGCTGGGCGGCTATCAGGGCCAGGCCTCGGATATCGATATTCACGCGCGCGAGATCCTGAAAATGAAGGACACGCTCAACCGCATTCTGGTGAAACATACCGGTCAGGATCTGGAAACCATCGAGCGAGATACTGATCGCGACAAGTTCATGTCTGCCGAAAACGCCCGCGATTACGGCCTGATCGACGACGTTCTCAGCGATCGCCACTCACAATAACCGAAGCCGTTTTCGGTTAAACTCGGGTTCAACAAGCAGAACCGGGAAGATATTCGAAACATGAGTGAATCCCCCAGCGACAGCAAGATTCTCTACTGCTCGTTCTGCGGCAAGAGCCAGCACGAAGTGCGCAAGCTGATTGCTGGCCCCAGTGTCTATATCTGTGACGAGTGCGTCGAGCTGTGCAACGACATCATTCGCGAGGAGCTCGAGGGCGCCGATGAGGCCGAGCGCGAGCAACTGCCGACACCGCACGAAATTCACGATTTCCTGGACAATTACGTCATCGGCCAGCAGTCGGCAAAGAAAGTGCTGTCGGTGGCGGTCTACAATCACTACAAGCGCCTCGAATCCCACCGGCACCGCGACGATGTCGAGCTGGCCAAGTCGAATATTCTGTTGATCGGGCCGACCGGCTCGGGCAAGACGCTGCTGGCCGAAACGCTGGCGCGCATGCTCAATGTGCCGTTCACCATTACCGATGCGACCACCCTGACCGAGGCTGGTTATGTCGGTGAGGATGTCGAGAACATCATCCAGAAGCTGCTGCAGAAGTGCGATTACGACGTCGAGAAGGCGCAGCAGGGCATCGTCTACATCGACGAGATCGACAAGATTTCGCGCAAGGCCGAAAACCCCTCGATCACCCGGGATGTGTCGGGCGAAGGCGTTCAGCAGGCCCTGCTGAAGCTGATCGAGGGCACCATGGCCTCGGTGCCGCCGCAGGGTGGCCGCAAGCACCCGCAGCAGGAGTTTCTGCAGGTCGACACGCGCAACATCCTGTTCATTGTCGGCGGCGCCTTTGCCGGCCTGGACAAGGTCATTCAGGAGCGCTCGAAGTCGGCCGGCATCGGCTTTCACGCCGAGGTGCGCAATCCCGAAACCGAGGATATCTCGGAGATCCTGACGGGAGTAGAGCCCGAGGATCTGATCCGCTACGGCCTGATTCCGGAGTTTGTCGGCCGTCTGCCGGTGGTGGCCACCCTCACGGAGCTGAATGAGGGCGCGCTGGTGCGCATCCTCACCGAGCCGAAGAACGCCGTGGTCAAGCAGTTTTCCAAGCTGTTCGAGATGGACAATTGCGAGCTCGAGATTCGAAATGACGCGCTTCATGCCATCGCCCGCAAGGCCATGGCGCGCAAGACCGGCGCTCGCGGGCTGCGCACGATCCTGGAAAATGTTCTGCTCGACGTGATGTACGACCTGCCTTCCACCCAGAACGTAAGCAAGGTGGTCATCGACGAAGCGGTGATCAACGGCGAATCCGCCCCCTATCTCATCTACGAAAACCAGCCCCAGCGCGCCGGCGCGGAATCCTGAGAGCCGGTTCGATGCCGCCGCCGGGTTGAATCGACCCGGTCGGGGGCCAATATCTGACTGCAGTTCACATCAAGCTTTGCCGGCCACACCGGCTGCGAGCGATACCAGAGAGATCAATGGCCGACGATCAAGTCAGCAATCCCAATCAAATCCGCCAGCCCGTGCCGGTTCTGAGCCTGCGCGATGTGGTGGTCTATCCACATATGGTCATCCCGCTGTTCGTGGGCCGGGATCGATCCGTCCGCGCGCTCGAGGAGTGCATGAATATCGACAAGCAGATCCTGCTTGTCACCCAGAAGAACCCGGAGGTTGAAGAGCCCGGGCCGGAGGATCTGTTCGAATGCGGCGCCATGGCGACCGTTCTGCAGATGCTGCGCCTGCCCGACGGCACGACCAAGGTGCTGGTCGAGGGCGGTGAGCGCGTTCGCATCGACGAGCTCGACGACAGCGGCGAGTACCTTGCCGCCCGGTTCACCTCGCTGGAGGGAACGGAAATCCGTGACCCGCGCGCGCTGGAAGTGACCACGCGCAGCCTGACGAGCCTGTTCGAGCAATACGTCAAGCTCAGCCGCAAGGTGCCGCCCGAGCTGATGACCACCCTATCTGGCATCGAAGATCCCAGCCGTCTGGCCGATACGATCGCCGCTCACCTGGCGGTGCGCATCGAAGACAAGCAGCGCGTGCTCGAGCTCGCGCCGATCGCCGAGCGGATGGAGTTCCTGATGGGGTTGATCGAGGGTGAGATCGACGTTCTCAAGCTCGAAAAGCGCATCCGCGGCCGCGTCAAGAACCAGATGGAAAAGAGCCAGCGCGAGTACTACCTCAACGAGCAGATGAAGGCCATCCAGAAGGAACTGGGTGACCTCGACGAGTCGGGTACCGATCTGGGCGATCTCGAAGCGAAGATCGAGAAGGCGGGCATGCCCGCCGAAGCGCTGGACAAGGCCAGGAGCGAGTTCAACAAGCTCAAGATGATGTCGCCGATGTCGGCCGAAGCCACGGTCGTGCGCAACTACCTGGACTGGATGCTGATGCTGCCCTGGAAGAAGCGCAGCAGGATCAGCCACGACATCAAGGGCGCCTCCGACATTCTCGAGGCCGATCATTACGGGCTCGAGCGGGTCAAGGAGCGCATTCTCGAGTATCTGGCCGTGCAGAAGCGCGTCAAGAAGCTCAAGGGGCCGATCCTGTGCCTGGTCGGGCCGCCGGGCGTTGGCAAGACTTCGCTGGGCCGCTCGATCGCGCGTGCCACGGGCCGCAAGTTCATTCGCATGAGCCTTGGCGGGGTACGCGACGAGGCCGAAATTCGTGGTCACCGGCGCACTTATATCGGCTCCATGCCGGGCCGCATCCTGCAGAGCCTGAGCAAGGTCGGCACCCGCAATCCGCTCTATATGCTCGATGAACTCGACAAGATGTCGATGGACTTCCGTGGTGATCCCTCCTCGGCATTGCTCGAGGTGCTCGACCCGGAGCAGAACAACACCTTCTCCGACCACTACCTGGAAGTCGACTTCGACCTGTCGGAAGTGATGTTCGTGGCCACCGCCAACTCGCTCAACATTCCGGCACCGCTGCTCGATCGCATGGAAATCATCCGGATTCCGGGTTACACCGAGGATGAAAAGCTCAATATCGCCACGCGCTATCTGCTGCCCAAGCAGCTCGAGCAGCACGGCCTGAAGGATGGCGAGCTGCAAATCAGCGAAGGCGCGATTACTGACATCATCCAGCACTACACTCGCGAGGCCGGGGTGCGGAATCTGGAGCGCGAAATCGCCAAGATCTGCCGCAAGGTGGTCAAGGAGCTCAGTCTCGACGACAAGCTTGGCAAGCGCCACGTGACCGTCCAGAATCTGGCCAAGTATCTGGGCGTTCGGCGTTTCCGCTACGGTCGCGCCGAGGAACAGAACGAGATCGGGCAGGTTACCGGTCTGGCCTGGACCGAGGTCGGCGGCGAACTGCTGCAGATCGAAGCCGCGGTGGTTCCCGGCAAGGGCAAGCTGACGCCGACCGGCCAGCTTGGCGACGTCATGAAGGAGTCGGTTCATGCCGCTTTGTCGGTGGTGCGCTCGCGCGCCGCTGCCCTGGGCATTCCGGAGGACTTCTACCAGAATCGCGACCTGCATATTCACGTGCCCGAAGGCGCCACGCCCAAGGACGGCCCCAGTGCCGGTATCGCCATGGTCACCGCGCTTGTTTCGGTGCTGGCAGGCGTGCCGGTTCGTGCCGATGTCGCCATGACCGGCGAGATCACGCTCAGAGGCAAGGTGCTGCCCATCGGCGGGCTCAAGGAGAAGCTGCTGGCGGCCCGGCGCGGAGGCATCCGCCTGGTGCTGATTCCCGAAGAAAACGAAAAGGATCTCGACGAGATTCCCGAGCGCATCAAGAAGGGCCTCGAGATTCGTCCGGTCAAATGGATCGACGAAGTGCTGGAGCTGGCGCTGGCAGGAACTCCGCCGGTGAACAAGGCCGAAGACAAGGAAGCGGCCGCTGGCGAGCGCGAATCGACCAGAGGCGTTCGCGCACACTGATTTCAATGTCGAAAATCGGCCCGAAAAGTGCCACAATCGCCGCTGAATCGGCTTTTGCAGCCTTTTTATCGCCTGTCCTATTGATGAGCGGAGGCGCGTGATATACCATCACAAGCCAACAGACGGTCGGTTGCTGCCCACGGGGGTCGACTCACGCAGCAGCGCGGGGACTGGCCTCTGCAACCCGAAACGAACAGAAAAATTCTGGAGCGACAGAAATATGAATAAATCTGAACTGATTGACAGCATCGCTGAAGGCTCTGGCCTGTCAAAAGCGGACTCCCAGCGTGCCCTGGATGCCACCATCGAATCCATCACCAAGACGCTGAAGAAGGGAGACACGGTGTCGCTGGTTGGATTCGGCACCTTCTCGGTCAAGAAGCGTGCGGCTCGCACCGGTCGTAATCCGGCCACCGGCGAGACGATCAAGATCAAGGCGTCGAAGACTCCTGCATTCAAGGCTGGTAAAGGCTTCAAAGACGCGATAAAATAGCGGGCTGATGCCCGGGGTGCTTAGCTCAGTTGGGAGAGCATCGCCCTTACAAGGCGAGGGTCGGAGGTTCGAGCCCTCCAGCACCCACCAGGATTAGGAGTGGTAGTTCAGTTGGTTAGAATACCGGCCTGTCACGCCGGGGGTCGCGGGTTCGAGTCCCGTCCACTCCGCCACTGATCTGCAGGGCGCCCAACGGGCGCCCTGCTCATTTCTGACAATTGAAAATACAACCGGGGTCATCCAAGGACCATGCTTCAGGCCATTCGTGATCGTGTAACCGGGATCGTAGCCATCTTCGTGCTCGGCCTGCTGGCCGTCCCCTTCCTTTTCTTCGGGCTCGACAGCTACATGCGAGGCGTACCGCAGGATGCGGTTGCCGTCGTCGGCGACGCCGAGATTTCCTCCAGCGAGTTTCAGGGCAGCTTTGCCCAGTATCGTTCGCGGCTTCGCCAGCAGCTTGGCGATCGCTACAGTGAACTGGAGACCAACCAGCCTGCCGTTCGGCGGGAGCATCTCGAGAGCATGATCGATCGCTTGCTGCTGCGCCAGTATGCCGCCGATCTGGGTTTGCGCATCAGTGATGGCGCAATTGTCGAGATCATTCGCGGCGTTCCCGCCTTTCAGATCGAGGGGCAGTTCAACCCGGATGTCTACCAGCAAACGCTGCGCGGTGCCGGTGAGACGCCTCAAAGCTTCGAGCGCAGCCTGCGCGAAGACATGCTGACAAGCCTGATTCCGGAGGCCATCAGCGAAACGGCGGTGGTGACCGAAACCGAAGTGGATCGCCTGGTCAGCCTGCAGCGCCAGACCCGCAAAGTCAGCCTGATCCAGGTTGACGCCGCTGGGTTCGAGCCGGAAGTGGAAGTCAGCGAAGCGGATGTCGAATCCTGGTATCAGGAACACATCGACGCGTATACCAGCGAGGAAAAGGTTCGTCTGGCCTATGTCGAGCTTGAGCCCGAGAGCCTGCTCGAGGAAGCCAGCCTGAGCGAAGCCGAGCTCAGGCAGCGCTATGAAGCCGCAAGGCAGCGATACATGACGCCGCAGGCGCGGCGCGCATCACATATTCTGATCACCCCCGAGCAGGAGGGCGGCCCGGAGTCGGCGAAGGCGCTGGCCGAGAGCCTGCGCGAGCGCATTGCCGAAGGCGAATCCTTCGAGGAGCTGGCGGCCGAATATTCCGACGACCCGGTTTCGGCCGAGCAGGGCGGTGATCTCGGCTGGATCGAACCCGAAGACATGGTGGCGCCTTTCGAGGACGCGCTCTACGAGCTTGGCCAGGTCGGTGATGTTTCCGAGCCGGTTGAAACACCGTTCGGCTGGCACCTTGTTCGCCTTGACGAAATCCGTCCGCCGCAGGGCAAGAGCTTCGAGGAGGCGCGCCAGGAAATTCTCGACGATCACCTCCAGCGCCAGCGTGAGGATCTGTACATCGAGATGTCCGAGCGCATGGTCGATCTGGTCTACGCCGATGACAGCAGCCTCGAGCCTCTGGCCGAGGAACTCGGGCTGGAAATCAAACAAACCGACTGGTTTACACGCGCGGGCGCCGAGCAGGGCATCGCGTCCAATGAAAAGGTTGTCGAAGCGGCTTTCTCCGATCTGGTGCTGCTCGACAAGGCGGTCTCGGATCCTGTCGAAATCGATCGTAGTCACATGGTTGCAGTCAAGGTGATCGAGCACCAGGCCGCCGAGCCGCGTCCGCTCGAAGAGGTCGCCGACGAGATCCGGCAGCAGCTTGTTTCCCAACGCAGTCAGGAGATGGCGCGCGAGCGGGCCGAGGCGCTGATGGCGCAGGCAACAGCCGAAGGCGCCACGCTTGAGTCAGTGGCCGAGGCCGAAGATCTGGAACTGATCGCGATCGATGCGCTGAGCCGGCGTGACTTCCAGCAGGGGCCGAGTTTTGTTCTCGAAGCGTTCCGCCTGCCTGCGCCGGGTGAGGAGCCGACGCTGCATGTGTTGCCGCGCAAGGGAGGTTATGCGGTTACTCGACTGGAAGACGTCCAGGCGGGTAATCCGGCCGAGGCGAGCGAAACCGAGCGCGACATGATGCGGCGCCAGCTTCGCTCGACCCGAACCCAGGAGGCCATCGACGGCCTGCTGACGCGGCTGCGCGAGGAGACCAGGATCAGCGTGGTCGAGGAAAGATTGTGAAGTTTGAGCCGTGAACTGTGCAGCGTGAAGAAGCCGGGCATGTCCCGGCTTCTTTCGTCTGGCTCAGTCCAGGCCGGCCATGCCAACGATGTTGTAGCCACCGTCGACATAGGTGATTTCGCCGGTAATGCCGGCCGCCAGATCCGAGCACAGGAACGCCGCGGCGTTGCCGACATCTTCCTTGGTGATATTGCGCCGGATAGGCGAAGTTTGCTCGACGTGGTCAAGCATCGAGCGCAGCTTTGACACGCCCGAGGCGGCCAGGGTCTTGATGGGGCCGGCCGAGATGGCGTTGACGCGAATGCCGTCTGCGCCCAGGCTGTGGGCCAGGTAGCGAACCGAGGCTTCCAGCGATGCCTTGGCCAGGCCCATCACGTTGTAGCTGGGCATGGCGCGCACGGCACCCAGGTAGCTGAGCGTGAGCAGGGCACCATTGCGGCCTTTCATCAGGTGGCGACCGGCGCGCGCGAGCGCGGGGAAGCTGTAGGCGGAAATATCGTGCGCGATACGGAAACCCTCGCGGTCGACGGCATCGGCAAACTCGCCTTCAAGCTGCTCGCGAGGGGCGTATCCAACTGCGTGCACGATGATGTCGAGGGCACCCCACTCCTTCTCGATGGTGTCGAACGCCGCCTTGATCTGTTCGTCGCTGCCGACATCCAGCGGCATGGTCAGCGTCGATCCGGTCTGGTCGGCAATCCTCTGTACGCGTGACTGGAGCTTTTCGTTCTGGTAGGTAAACGCCAGCTCGGCGCCTTCCCGATGCATCGCCTCGGCGATTCCCCACGCAATCGAGCGCGGACTGGCGACACCGACGATCAAGGCCTTCTTGCCTTCGAGCATGCCCATGTTTCCGGTTTCCTTTTGGTTGAGTTTGCAGGTTTTGTTGGTGCAGATGGCCCAATTGTAACGGTCGGCTGCGCTATAATGAAACCTACCGACCGATCGGTCGGCCTGATGGGGCTGCGAGACAGGCATGAATCAAAGCTTGCGGGAAATCGACTGTGCCGGCACCGGTCTGCAGCGACTGCTGGAAGCGGCTGCAGCCACCTTCTCCGAGGGAGGCTATGCCGCATCATCGATTGCCGCCATCGCCCGCCGGGCCGGCTTGAGCAAATCGACGGTGTTCCACCACTTCCCGTCCAAGGAAGCGCTGTATCTTGCGGTCATCCGCGAGGCGGTCGAAGACTTTGGCCAGCGTCTCGATCACGCGCTGTCGGCCGCCGGGGACCTGCCCAGCGCTCTGCGACGCTTCCAGTGCGACCACATTCGACACATGGCGCGTCACCGGCAGGTCGTGCGGCTGATCATGCGCGAGCTCCAGGACCCTGCACTGGAGCACAAGCGCCCGTTGGTCATAGAGCTGCTTTCGAGCAATTTCACCCGGCTCGCAAATCACCTGGAGTCGGCGCGACAGGCCGGTCGCATCCGGTCGGCTTCGCACTGCCAGGTCACGGCCCTGGTACTTTTTGCCACCAATGCGTTCCTGTTCCAGCACGCCGGTGAACTGGCCACGATTCCGGGCCTCGAGCTGGCCGCGAATCCCGAAGAGTTTGCCGACACCTTCATCGACCTTATCTACAATGGCCTTGGACCAGAGGCCGACTGCGGAGCCGAACAATGAAAAACAACCTCCTGTTGCTCATCTTGGCCGCACTCGTGCTGAGTGCCTGCGGAGAAGACGAGGCCTCCGGGCCGGCCGAGCGCGCCACAGCGGTAACCGCCACCGAGGTTCGTTCGCAGACGGTCGAGCGCACGGAATTGGCCGTCGGGCGGCTGCGCGCGATCACGGCCCCGGCGGTCTCGGCTGAAACGGCCGGGCGCATCGCGCGCATCCACGCCGACGTGGGCGACGAGGTCGAGGCCGGCGACGTGCTCGCCGAGATCGATCCGGAAGTACAGCGCATTGCCGTCAATTCCGCGCGCGCCGAGCGCGCCCGGCTCGAGGCCCTGCTGGCCAATCAGCAGCGCCAGGTGCAGCGCCTCGAGCGCCTGGCCGCCCAGCAGTCGGTGGCCGAGGACCGCCTCGACGAGGCTGAAACCCAGCTCGAATCGATTCAGGCCCAGCTCGAGGCGGCGCAGGCGCGACTTGAGGATGCCGAATACAATCTGGGCCAGACCCGGATCACAAGCCCGGTCAGCGGCATCGTGCAGGCGCGCCTGGTCAGCGTCGGCGACTACGTCAGCCCCGGCGCGCGCGTCTACGAACTGGTCGCCACCGGCGCCCTGCGCGCCTTCCTTCCGCTGCCCGAACACTTGCAGGATCAGATGGCGATCGGCCAGACGGTTCGCCTGAGCGTGCCGGCCCGCCCCGATGAGGAAGTCGAATCCGAGGTCAGCGAGCTGCGCCCGACCGTCGGCGAGGGCTCGCGCGCTATCGAGCTGATCATCGATCTCGACAATCCCGGTCGCTGGCGCCCCGGTGGTTCGGTGACCGGCCGCATCGTGCTCGACCAGCACGAGGGCCTGGTGGTGCCGCCAATCAGCCTGGTGCGCCGGCCTGGCGGCGAGATGGTCTATGTCGTCGACGGCGAGCGCGCGCGCGAACGCAAGGTGCTGGTCGGTCTGCGCGGCGACGGCTGGATTGAAATCACCGACGGTGTCGAGGCCGGTGAGCGGGTGGTTGTCGACGGCGCCGGGTTTTTGAGCGACGGTGCCCTGCTCGATGTCAAGGCGGCAGGAGAGGAGCAGTGACTCTTCCGGAGCTGTCAATCCGCCGGCACGTGCTGGCGTGGATGATCTCGGTCGTGATGGTGCTCTTCGGCCTGATCGGTTTTCGCTCGATCGGCGTCGATCGCTTTCCCGAGATCGAGTTTCCGATCGTGTCGATCACCACGGTGCTGCCCGGGGCGAGTCCCGAAATCGTCGATTCGAGCATCACCAACATCATCGAAAGCTCGGTCAACAGCACGCCCGGGATCGACTATATCCAGTCCAGCTCCTCGCCGGGCGTGTCGAACGTAGTCGTCAGCTTCAAGCTCGACAAGGACATCGACGTTGCCTTCAACGAGGTACAGGCCAAGGTCAACCAGATTCTGCGCCAGCTTCCCGAAGATGCCGACCCGCCGGTGGTCGCCAAGATCGAGGCCGGCGCCAGTGCCGTGATGTGGATCTCGCTCAAGGGCGATCGCACCTTGCAGCAGCTCAACCAGTACGCCAACAACACCATTCGCAAGCGTCTGGAGACCATTGACGGCGTCGGCAAGGTTCAGATTGGCGGGCGCCGCGAGCGCACCATCAGAGTCGAGGTCGATCTCGATCGCATGGCCGCTCTGGGCGTCACCGCCGGCGATATCCGCAGTGCCTTTGCCACAGAACATGTGCAGTATCCTGGCGGCTTTCTGGTCTCGGGGACGACAGAGTCGCTGGTCAAGCTTGACCTTGAATACCATTCGCCCGAGGCCCTGGCCGGAATGGTGGTGCGCTATGTTGACGGTGCGCCGGTGCGTATCGAAGATTTCGCCGAGGTCGTCGATGGCCTGGCCGACAACCGCGCGATCGCGCGGTTCATGGGTGAGCCCACCGTGGGCCTGGGCATCGTCAAGATCGCCGGCACCAACACCGTGGCCATTGTCGAGGAGGTCAAGCGCCGGCTCAACGAAGAGATCATTCCGCAGCTTCCGCCGGGCATGAGCATCGATATCGCTTCCGATGACTCTGAACTGATCGAGGAGATTGTCGAAGCGCTCGAAGAACACCTGCTCGAAGGCACGCTGCTGGCCGCCCTGGTAGTGCTGTTTTTCCTGCGCACCTGGCGCGGCACGATCATCATTGCGCTGGCCATTCCGGTCTCGCTGCTGGCCGCGGTTGCCGTGATCTACATGCTCGGCTATACCTTCAATACCATGACCCTGCTGGGGCTGCTGCTGCTCATCGGGGTGGTTGTAGACGACGCCATCGTCGTGCTCGAGAACATCTATCGATTTCGCGAAGAGGAAACGCCCGATCCCATCGAGGCGGCGATTGGCGGCAGCAACCAGGTGTTTTTCGCCATCATCGCCACCACGCTCACCCTGGTGTCGATCTTCGCCTCGGTGATCTTTCTCGGCGGCATCATCGGCCGCTTCTTCGAATCGTTCGCGGTTACGGTGACCGTCGGCGTGCTCGCTTCAGCCGTGGTCTCGCTGACGCTCACGCCCATGCTCAGCTCCCGTTTCCTGCGCGTGCGGCAAAAGGACCAGCAGCGCGGCCGCGTCTACCACGCATTCGACCGTTTCTTTACCGGCATGAACGACGGCTACCGCCGCATCCTTGGCTGGGCGCTGGATCATCGCTGGGGTGTCCTGTTGCTGGCCTTGCTGGTCGTGCTCAGTTCCGCCTTCTTCCTGGCCGACATCGACAAGGAGTTCGTGCCCGAAGAAGATGAGGGTCGCTTTGTCGTCTCCTTTCGGGCGCCGCTGGGCACCGGCATCGAGATGACCGAGCGTTATCTCGACCGCATCGAACAGGTGCTGGCCAGTCACGAAGAGATCAATACCTATTTCGCCGCCGTGGGCCTGGGCCAGGCCGGCGAGGTCAACCGCGGCATTGCCTTCGTGCGCATGGTCGATCGTGACGAGCGCGACGTTACCCAGCAGGTCTTTCTCAACACCATCCGCGCCGAGCTGGCCGAGATTCCGGGCCTGATCGCCTTCGCCTCGCCGCCATCGATCGTCGGCGGCCAGCGCGGTGATCCGCTGCAGTTCGTCATCACCGGCCCCGATCTCGAGCAGGTGGCCAGCCTGGCCGATCGGATGCGCAGTCGCCTGGAAGATGTCGACGGCATGGGCCGACTCGACCTCGATCTGCAGCTTGATCTGCCTCAGCTCGACATCAACATCGATCGGGTGCGCACCGCCGAAGCGGGCTTGAGTTCCTCGGACGTGGCCTTTGCCGTCAATATGCTCGTCGGCGGCTTCGACATCGCCCGCTACAATGACCTGCCCGGCGACGGCGAACGCTACGATATACGCGTCAAGAGCGCCGACGGCCAGATCACCAGGCCTTCGGATCTGGGCAAGATTTATCTGCGCACCCCGGAAGATGAGCTGGTGCGCTTCGACTCGGTCGCCAGCGCCACAGAGACCGTCGGGCCGGCGGTCATCACCCGCTTCAATCTCAACTATTCGGCTGATTTCTACGGCAATCCGGACATGCCGCTGGGCCAGGCCGTGGACACCATCGACCGGATCGCCGCCGAGGTGTTGCCGCTAGGCTACCGGATTGAATACAAGGCCGAGGCGCGTGAATTTCAGCAGACGGTCGGCTATGTGCTGTTTGCCTTTGGCCTGGCGATCGTGCTGGTGTTCATCGTGCTCGCCAGCCAGTTCAACTCCTTCCTTCAGCCGCTGATCGTCATGACTGCGCAGCCGCTTGCGGTCATCGGCGGCATTCTGCTGCTGTGGCTGACCGGTCACTCGCTCAATATCTACTCGATGATCGGCATGGTGCTGCTGGTCGGCCTGGTGGCCAAGAACTCGATTCTGCTCGTCGACCTGACCAACCAGTATCGCGAGCAGGGGCAGGGGATCGATGAAGCACTCAGCAACGCCTGCCCGGTGCGACTGAGACCCGTCCTCATGACTTCATTCACCGTCATTCTGGCGCTGCTGCCGCCGGCGCTGGGTCTTGGCGCCGGCGCTGATACAAACGGGCCGCTGGCCATTGCCGTCATCGGCGGCATGCTCAGTTCCACGCTGCTGACCCTGGTTGTGGTGCCCGCTGCCTACTCCCTGCTCGAGAAGCGCCTCGAGCACCGGCACACAGGCGCGGGTTAAGGGCTGGGTGGGTCAAAGACCAAGCGGGTTTCCTGAAACCTGAAACCTGAAACCTTGCAATTGGCGCCCCGGGCAGGATTCGAACCTGCGGCCTGCCGCTTAGGAGGCGGCTGCTCTATCCTGCTGAGCTACCGGGGCATTGATCGAGTGTATCTGCGTCAAGGTGCGGAAATACTAACAGAAGCGTCTTCCAGGCGCCCGGCCAGAAAGCGGCCTCTCCAGCCATTGAGCCAATCGGGTCGTTCTCCCCTGATCAGCCGGGTCAGCTCTCTTTTGCTGGCGATTACCGCCGGCTCGATTCGCAGCTCTTCGGCGATGGATCGCACGGCTTTTTGAGCCACTCGCACCCGTTCGCGGTCCTCGCCCGTCAGCGGCTCGAGCCAGTCCGGTCGCTCGAAATGGCCGGGTTCGACTGCAGCCAGAGTTTCTTCGATGGCTGCGCCAAAGCGCCGGCGCTGACCGCCGGGCAGTTTACGGATGATGTCATCAAGCTGCCTTCCCTGCGCCTGCGCCAGCTCGATCAGCTTCTCGTCGGACATGACGAAGCGGCGCGGCAGGTCTCTGTGGCGCGCCGAGTCATCGCGCCAGCGCGCCAGCGCATCGAGCCGTGCAATGGCCGCGGTGTCAAGCCGTCCGGCGCCCTTGACGCGGCTCAGCGGTGGCGTAGTGTCTCCCGCGCGCGCTCGCTCGACGAGCCGGGCGCAGTCTTCCCGGTGCCAATCAAGCCGTCCCGCCTTGTCGAGCAGTTCCTCCAGGCAGTCTTTCAGGCGCGTCAGCCAGATCACGTCCTCGGCAGCATAGTGCAGCAGTTCGGCGGCCAGTGGACGCTGACACCAGTCGTTGCGAGCCTTGCCGCCGCCCGGCTCGGCACCGAGGGCGGCCTTGACCAGGTGCTCGTATTTAAGCTGGAGGGGCAGGCCCAGCATTGCCGCCGCCACCTGGGTATCGAAAAGCGGGCCGGGCCAGCGGCCTCCAACGGCCTGCAGAACTTCCAGATCTTCGCCAACGCTGTGCAGTACCTTGACCGTTCCGGTATCGCCCAGGAGCTCGCCCAGTGCTTCGGACCGGGGCACCGCGACGACATCGGCAAGCCACACCTGCTGCCCGTCGCTGACCTGAATCAGCCCGGGCCGGGCGAAGAATGTCTTCTCGCGCACGAACTCGGTATCAAGGCCAATCGCGTGATGCGCTTCGCACACGGCAGCGGCATCTGCGATTGCTGTCTCGGAATCCAGATAGTGCGCTTGCCTGACGGCCCGACGCGCGGCGAGGATGGCTTCGTCTGTTACGGGCTGGCAGGGCAGTTCAGGTTGCATGAATCGTCGTTCTCCGTACCGGGCGATGGTTGTTACAAGCGTCGCGATACGCTATTTTCACACATTAGATTGGCGTGCCCGCGATTTCGGGTGGGTCGGGACAGGATCTTCAAAGGGAAAACGCCAGTTCTCCATTTTTGTCAGCAACAGGAGCTGTGATTCAGATGAGATTTCTGCTGTTTGCAACGAGCGTTGTCCTGATGCTCGCGTCCTGGGCGGTCAGCGCTCAGGAAGAGTCAGGGTCGACGGAAGGGGCCGAAGCCGCGGCGCAGGCCGAGGCTACGGAAGAGCAACGGCGGGTTCGCCGGCTGGGTGATGTGGTGGGCTCGGAGACGGCCGAGTTCGATATTGATTTCGAGAATCTCGATATTCCCCAGCAGCCGGTCGAAGATGTTCCGCAAGTCAGTCTGCCGGATCCCCAGATGGATGCCGAACTGCAGCGGCTGCTCCGACAGCGCGCGTTCGTTCCCGATAACCAGGAAACGCTGGCGGCCCTGGGCGCGCTTCTGGATGAGGTCGAGGTCGAAATCAATGACGCGCTGGCGCAGGGCGATCTGGCGCTCGCCCAGCAATTGGCCGGGGTGATTGCCGGGGTCGAGCCCGACAGAGCCATCATTGAAGAGGTTCGGGCTGCGGTCGACCGCCAGGCTGCCATCGGACAGACGCTGCAACAGGCCACGGACGCGCTTGCGGCCGGCCGTTTGACCCGGCCGGCCGACGACAATGCCGCCGAGCTGTTCGCGCGGGTACTGCAGTTGGATCCTGGCAACGCAGCGGCGCAGGCCGGGCTGGTGCAGACACACCAGGCCATCGTCGCCAGCGCAGTGGCCATGGCCCGCGACGAGCTCGACTTCGAAGGTGCCGAACAGCGGCTTGCCGAGGCCGAGGCGGCCTACGAGTCGCCCGAGGCGGTCGCCGAGGCCCGCGAGAGTATTGCGCAGTTCCGTGATCGGCACATCGAGGAACTCCATCAGGCGGCGCTGACGCACATTGACGAAGGCCGCTATGATCAGGCCGATGAAAGCATCACCGAACTGGTGGCGCTCGGACAGGATCGCGCGCTGGTCGAGTCTCTGCAGGCATCTCTCGCCGACGCTCGGCTGTACGGCAGCTTCGAACCTGGCCAGGCTTTCCGCGATCAGACAGAACGGTTCGGTGGGGCCGGTCCGGAGATGGTCGTGCTGCCGGCCGGCAGCTTCATGATGGGTTCACCCGACAACGAGGATAAGCGGGTCTCCAACGAAGGGCCGCGACATCGCGTGACCTTCGGTCGCGGATTCGCTCTTTCACGCACGGAAATCACGGTCGATCAGTTTGCCGACTTCGTCAATGCAACGGGCTATCGAACCGACGCCGAGATTTCCGGCGCTTCCAGAGTCTACGACCTGGATACAGGTCGCATGGACGAGCGCAGCAACATCAACTGGAGGCTGGACTACTCGGGTGCCGAGGCCGATGGCAACCTGCCGGTCATCCACGTGTCCTGGCGCGATGCCAATGCCTACGTCGAGTGGCTCTCGCAGGAGACCGGGCGCAGCTATCGCCTGCCTTCGGAGGCCGAGTTCGAATACGGTCTGCGTGGTGGCACGCAGACGCCTTACTGGTGGGGCACGGGGTCGCCGCCGGAAAACAACACCGAGAACGTGACCGGTGATCGCGATGTCTCACCCACGGGCGCGCGCTGGAACGTGGCTTTTCGCCGCTATTCCGACGGTTTCTGGGGCCCGGGCCCGGTCGGTAGCCTGGCCCGCAACCCGTTCGGGCTCTACGACATGGGCGGCAACGTCATGGAGTGGGTCGAGGACTGCTGGCACGACAGCTTCGTGCGCGCGCCCGACGACGGCTCGGCCTGGATCAACCCCGGCTGCGGGCGCCGGGTCATCAAGGGCGCTTCGTGGTCCAGCACTCCGGACATGTCCCGCTCGGCCTTTCGGATTTCGAGCACTACTACCAGCACCGACATGCGCGTGGGCTTTCGCGTCGCGCGCGACCTCTAGAGAATCCTGACCCGCCTTTGTTGACCTGCACCCGGGGCCGATTCGGCCCCGGGACAACACCCCACTGCTTCGTTCGGCCCGTCGTGCGCGTCAGTGCTTGCGGTTGAATTAGAAACAGCTTATATTAGATCTTCCATATATTCAGACGGCGACCGCAGCTTTGACCACGCTGGTCGAATATCGCGTGGCGCCCGGCAAGGAGGAAGACCACCATGGCCAGAATCGTCATCATCGGAGCCGGCATCGGCGGCGTCCCGGCAGCTTACGAACTGCGCGATACGCTCGACTCGAGTCACGAAATAACGCTGGTGGGCAGCCAGCCGTATTTTCAGTTCGTGCCCTCCAACCCCTGGGTGGCCGTGGGCTGGCGCGAGCAGGATGCCGTGACCGTCGCGCTCGATGCGCCGATGAAAAAACGCGGCATACGCTTCATCCACGACAGCGCCATCGAAATCGACACCGAATCGCAGCAGGTTGGGCTGGCCGGCGGAGAGCGGCTGGACTATGACTACCTGATCATCACCACCGGTCCCGGTCTGGCCTATGACGCCATCGAGGGCCTGGGGCCGATCAGCGGGCATACCCATTCGGTGTGCACGCTCGACCACGCCCGGCGCGCCTGGGCCGATTATCAGAAGTTTCTGGAAGACCCCGGCCCGATCGTCGTGGGTGCCGTCCAGGGCGCCAGTTGTTACGGCCCTGCCTACGAATTCGCGATGATCATCGACTCGGACCTGCGTCGCCGCAAGCTGCGTGACAAGGTGCCGATGACCTTCGTGACAAGCGAACCCTACATTGGGCACATGGGCCTGGGTGGCGTCGGTGATTCGAAAGGGCTGATGGAACACGAGCTGCGAGAGCGTCATATCAACTGGGTTACCAATGCCCGTGTCGATCGCGTTGACGAAGCAACGATGCACATCACCGAAGTCGACGACGCCGGCGAGGATCGGCGCAGCCAGGAATTGCCCTTCGCCTTTGCAATGATGCTGCCATCCTTCCGCGGCGTGCCTGCCGTGGCCAACACGCAGGGCCTTTGCAATCCCAAGGGCTTCGTCAACGTCGACAAGCACCAGCGCAACCCCAACCACCCCAATATCTATGCCGCGGGCGTATGCGTGGCCATTCCGCCGGTCGAGGAAACGCCGGTGCCGGTGGGCGCGCCCAAGACCGGCTACATGATCGAGTCGATGATCAGCGCCATCGTGCACAACATCGCCGCCGATATCGACGGCCGGCCGGTTGATGCCGAGGCGAGCTGGAACGCGATCTGCCTGGCCGATTTCGGCGACACCGGCGCCGCCTTCGTGGCCCTGCCGCAGATTCCGCCGCGCAACACCACCTGGGCGAAAAAGGGCAAGTGGGTGCACTGGGCCAAGGTGGCCTTCGAGAAGTACTTCCTGCGCAAAGTGCGCAAGGGCCATGCCGAACCGGTCTACGAGCGCTACGTGCTCAAGGCCCTGGGCATTACCCGGCTGACCGGAAGGTAGCTCGAACGAGAGGCTGGTGCCGGGGGCGGGAATCGAACCCGCACTGCCTTTCGGCAAACGGATTTTGAATCCGTCGCGTCTACCAGTTCCGCCACCCCGGCACGGGGGTGCTTATTGTCTTTGCCCCGGCGCCGTTTGTCCAGTACATGTCCTGGTTCAGTACGGGCCTTGGTCAATGCTGCCGTCTACTCGACCGTGACCGACTTTGCCAGATTCCTCGGCTTGTCCACATCTGTGCCCTTGAGCAGGGCGACGTGGTAGGCAAGGAGCTGCAGGGGAAGGGTGGCGATGATAGGGCTGGTGCTGTTGTTCATGCCGGGAACCTGCAGGTTGGTAATGCCCTCGTCGTCCTGCATATCGACGTTTTCGGCGATGAAGTTGATCAACTGGCCGCCGCGGGCGCGGACTTCCTCGAGGTTGGATCTGAGCTTGCCGAGCAGGTGGTCGTCGGGGGCGACGGTGACGACCGGCATATCTTCGTCGACCAGCGCCAAAGGCCCGTGCTTGAGTTCGCCGGCGGGGTATGCTTCGGCGTGAATATAGCTGATTTCCTTGAGCTTGAGTGCGCCTTCAAGCGCGATGGGGTAATGCGTTCCGCGGCCGAGAAACAGCGCATTCTGTTTGTCGACAAACTGCTCGGCGATGCGCCTGACTTCAGCTTCCAGGCTCAGGGCGGTTGTCATCACTCGCGGCAGGCGGCGCAGGGTGGCGACAGCCTCTTGTTCCGCTTTGCTGTCCAGACGACCGCGGGCGCGGCCCAGGGCCAGGGCCAGCCAGTACAGTGCCGCGAGCTGGGTGGTGAAGGCCTTGGTCGAGGCCACTCCGATCTCGATGCCGGCCTGGGTGAGCAATCTCAGCCCTGATTCACGCACCAGAGTGGAGCCGGGCATGTTGCACAGCGCCAGGGTCTGCAGGTAGTTGCTGGACTTGGCGAATCTGAGTGCGGCCAGGGTGTCGGCTGTCTCGCCCGACTGCGATATGCCGATGAACAGGGTGTTGGGCGGCGCCACTGGCTCGCGATAGCGATATTCGCTGGCGACTTCCACGTTGACCGGAATGCCGGCAAGCGATTCGATCCAGTAGCGCGCCACCAGACCGGCGTGGTAGCTGGTGCCGCAGGCGATAATGTGGATGTTGTCGATCTTTGGCAGGATGGCGTTGGCTTCGGGGCCCAGACATTCGGTGAGCACGCCGTGCGTTCCGAGCTTGTCGGCCAGGGTGTTGGCTACGGCTTCGGGCTGCTCATGGATTTCCTTGAGCATGAAGTGGCGATATTCGCCCTTGTTGGCCACCTGGTCTTCGTGCGCGAAACGTTCGACTTCACGCTCGATCGTGTTGCCATCTGGGTCGAACAGTTGGACTTTGTGACGATCGACCCGGGCCAGGTCGCCGTTTTCCAGATGAATGAAGCGGTCGGTGACCTGCAGCAGGGCGAGCGGGTCGGAGGCGATATGATTTTCTTCCGAGGACACGCCAATGACCAGCGGCGAGCCCATTCGCGCCAGGTAGAGGGCGTCGGGCTCGCCGGGCGTGACCGCGGCCAGGGCGTAGGCGCCCTCCAGTCGGGTGGCAGCGTGTGAAAAAGCGTTGGCGAAATCGTCGTGTCGATCCATCTCGCGGGCGATGAGATGGGCGATTACCTCGGTGTCAGTCTCGGAAACGAACTGGAAGCCGGCCGACTCGAGTTCGTCGCGCAGGGCCTTGTGGTTTTCGATGATGCCGTTGTGTACCACCGCCACGCGGTGGCCCGAGCGGTGCGGGTGGGCGTTGGCTTCGGTGGGCTTGCCGTGCGTGGCCCAGCGCGTGTGGGCGATGCCGGTATTCGATTCCAGCGGTTCGGCCTCGAGGCTTTTGACCAGCGCCTCGACTTTGCCAACGGCGCGGCGAATCTCGACGGCGTCGCCGTCGAGCACGGCCACGCCGGCAGAGTCATAGCCGCGATACTCCAGGCGACGAAGGCCCTCGAGCAGGATGGGGGTGATGTTGCGCGCTGCTGTGGCGCCTACGATTCCGCACATAAAAAAATTTTCCTGAAAATTTTTTTAGGGTTCAGGTTTCAGGGTTCAGGTTTCAGGAATATCGGAGTGCCCTGATCCAGGCCTGGTGGGTCTTCAGGGTGCCTGCCCCTGGTTGAACGCGTCTATTGTTGGATTGTATCGCGGCTGGGGCCGCTTCTACACGTCAAGGGTTGCCTCCTCGTCCTGAGTCCGAACCCCTTGTTTTCCTGAAACCTGAACCCTAATGAACTATTCAAACAACCTTCCGAATGATATCCGCCGGCAGTTCCACTGTTCTTTCGTGTTCGAGCAGCTTGAGCAGAACCACCACGCGGTCCTGGCTGTTTCGTGCCTGAAAGACGGCGCGCAGGCCGGCCATGGCGCCGTGGGTGATTTCGACCTCGTCGTCGGGCCTGATGTCCACCGCCCGGCTCATGTCTACGGCACCGAAGTCGTTGTGGCGGTCAATCAGGTGTCGGATGAAGTCGTCGGGGACGGCCGGAACCCGGTCGCCGAATTGCACCAGGCCGACCGCTCCGCGCGTCGATCGAATGGTGCTCCAGTCTTCGGCGTGAGCACAGAGCTTGACGAACAGGTAGCGCGGGAACATCGGCAGCACGCGCAGCCGCGTGCCGTTGCGCGTTCGGATGCGCGGCAGAAAAACCTCGAAGCCCTGATTTTCCAGGTGCGCCTCAGCCCGTCGTTCCTGGCTGGATCGACAGAAAACAGCCCGCCACAGGCGTTGGTGCTGCATGGTTTGCCCCTCGGTATTGCTGGTGTGCCACCCGCTTGCCTCATTCAGGATACAACAGGCGAGGGGCAGAGGATAGGGCTATTGGGGTTTCCGCGCTTGCGGGTCGAGTCCTGTGAATCGAATCCACTCTTTGTGCACGCGTCGAGCCGTTACAATAAGCAGCTTGTAAAGCTTCAGTCTCAAACAGGAATACGCCCATGAAGATTCTGGTCACCCTCAAGCGGGTGGTGGACTACAACGTGCGCGTGCGGGTCAAGAAGGACGGCAGCGGCGTCGAGACCGACGGCGTGAAGATGTCGATCAACCCGTTCGACGAGATCGCGCTCGAAGAGGCGCTGCGCATCAAGGAGCGCGGCCAGGCCGAGGAAGTGATCGTGGCCTCCATCGGCGGTGACGAGGTGCAGCAGCAGCTTCGCACAGGCCTGGCGATGGGCGCTGATCGCGCCATTCAGGTCAGTTCCGACGGCGACGTGCAGCCGCTGACTGCCGCGCGCACCTTTCTCAAGCTGGTCGAAAAGGAAGAGCCGGGCATCGTCTTTCTCGGCAAGCAGGCGATCGACGACGACGCCAACCAGACCGGCCAGATGCTGGCCGCGTTGTGGGATCGGCCGCAGGCGACCTTTGCTTCGAAAGTCGAGCTGGCCGACGGCAAGGCAACCGTGGCGCGTGAGGTCGATGCAGGCCTGGAGACCATCGAGGTCGAGCTGCCGGCGGTGATGACCTCCGATCTGCGGCTCAACGAGCCGCGCTTCGTCAAGCTGCCCGAAATCATGAAGGCCAAGCGCAAGCCGCTCGAGACGATGTCGCTCGAGGATCTGGGCGTGGATCGCGCCGGCGGCATCGAGGCCGTCTCCTACGAGCCGCCGCCCCAGCGCGGGGGCGGCAAGAAGGTCGAAAGCGTCGACGAGCTGTTGTCCGAACTCAAGTCGAAGGGGCTGCTGTAATGTCCAGAATCCTGATCATTGCCGAACACGACGGCGAAACCCTGAGCCCGGCCACGGCCAAGACCCTGACCGGGGCGCTGGGCCTGGGTGTTGCCGATATCGACATCGCGGTATTCGCCGCCGACCCGTCGGGGGTGGCCGAACAGGCCGCGAAGCTCGACGGTGTCACGCGGGTGCTGACCATCCAGCACGATGACTTCAAGCACTTCCTCGCCGCGCGCCTGGCGCCGGAAATCAAGGCGCTGGCGGGCGAGTATTCGCATATCCTGATGCCGTCGACCACCTACGGCAAGGACGTGCTGCCGCGCGCCGCCGCGCTGATCGGCGTCAACCAGGTCTCCGATATCCAGGAGGTCATCGACGAGCGCACCTTCAAGCGCCCGATCTATGCCGGCAACGCCATCGTCACCGTTAAGGTGGCCGACGATCAGCCGGTGGTCGCCACCATCCGCACGGCCTCGTTTGCCGCTGCTGGCGAGGGCGGTTCAGCAGAGATTGAATCGCGCGAGCCGCAGGTCACCGACCCCGGGCACACCCGCTGGATCAAGGTTGAAGGCGGCGAGGGCGAAGGCCCCGATCTGGCGACCGCCTCGGTGGTAGTCTCCGGCGGCCGCGCAATGGGCTCGAGCGAAGGATTCGATATCATCTATTCGCTGGCCAGAAAGCTCAACGCGGCCGTGGGCGCCTCGCGCGCGGCGGTTGACGCCGGCTACGTGCCCAACGAACTGCAGGTCGGCCAGACCGGCAAGATCATCGCGCCGGACCTCTACTTTGCCGTCGGTATCTCCGGCGCCATCCAGCATCTGACGGGCATCAAGGACGCAGGCACGATCGTGGCCATCAACAAGGATGCGGAGGCGCCGATCTTCGAGGTGGCCGATCTGGGCCTGGTCGGCGACCTGTTCGAGCTGGTGCCGGAGCTCGAAGGCAAGCTCTGAGGAAAGAAAGGCTGATGCGTGAGGCGTTAGCGCAACGCATCGGTTTCATTGGCCTCCGAAGCCGCCGCCGCCGGGGGTTTGCAGTACGAGCGTGTCGCCGGCTTCGGCTTCGACTCGGTCGGTGCCGGCGAGGTCCTGCCTCTGGCCGTCGGCTTTTTTGATCCAGGCACGGCCGACCCGGCCGTCGCCGCCGCCTTCGATGCCGCTCGGAGCGATCTTTCTTGAATTGGCCAGGACAGCAACCGTCATCGGCTCGAGAAAGCGGATGCGGCGCTCGGCGCCGTTGCCGCCTTGCCACTTTCCACTGCCGCCGGAACCGGCTCGCACGCCAAAGGACTCGAGCCTCACGGGGAAACGTGTTTCGAGAATTTCCGGGTCGGTCAGGCGCGAGTTGGTCATGTGGACGTGGACGGCGTCGGCGCCGTCGAAGCCGTTGCCCGCCCCGGCGCCACCGCACAGGGTTTCGTAGTGCTGGTAGCGCGCGTTGCCGAAGGTCAGGTTGTTCATGGTGCCCTGGCTGTTGGCGAGCACGCCCATGGCGGCAAGAAGGGCGTCGGCGACGACCTGGCTGGTCTCGACGTTGCCTGCGACCACCGCAGCCGGGTGCACGGGCGAGAGCAGGCTGCCTTCGGGAATGATCAGGTCGATGGGCGCCATGCAGCCATCGTTCAAGGGAATGTCGTCGGCCACCAGGGTGCGCAGCACATAGAGCACGCAAGCGCGGGTGATGGCGCGCGGGGCGTTGAAGTTATCTCCGGTCTGTTCGCTGGTGCCGGAAAAGTCAATGGTCGCGCGGCGTGACTCGCGATCGACGGTGATGCTCACCTCGACTTGGGCGCCGTTGTCCATGCGCTTGATCCAGTGGCCGTCGGCAAGCTTGCTTACGGCGCGGGCGACCTGTTCGGCGGCATTGTCCTGCACATGACCCATGTAAGCGCGCACCACCTTGAGCCCGAATTGGCCAATCATGTCGCTCAACTCGTGCACGCCGCGGTTGTTGGCCGCGATCTGGGCGTGCAGGTCGCTGAAATTCTGCTCGAGGTTGCGCACCGGATATTCGCCGCCGGTGAACAGGGTCTCGAGCTCGTTGCGGCACAGCTCTCCCGCGCGCAGCGCGCGCATCGGGCCGATCAGCACGCCTTCTTCGTGAATGGTCGTGCTGTCGGGCGGCATGGAGCCGGGCGTGGTGCCGCCGACGTCGGCGTGGTGGGCGCGGCTGGCGGTGTAGAACAGGATTTCCTCGCCCGCGTCGTCAAAGCAGGGGCTGACCACGGTGAGGTCGGGCAGGTGGGTGCCGCCGTTGTAGGGGTCGTTGAGCAGAAAGACGTCGCCGGGCTGCATGTCGCCGCTGAAGGTCTCGATGACGGCGCGCACGCTCTCGCCCATCGAGCCCAGGTGCACCGGCACGTGCGGAGCATTGGCTACCAGCCCGCCGTCGGAGTCGAAAAGCGCACAGGAGAAATCGAGGCGCTCCTTGATGTTGGCCGACCAGGCGGTCTGTTGCAGGGTGGCGCCCATGTGCTCGGCGATCGACATGAACAGGTTGTTGAAGACCTCAAGCAGAACCGGGTCGGCCTGCGCGTCGGCGCGCAGCGCGCGTTTTGATTCGGCGCGCTCGAGCAGCAGGTGGCCGTGGCGATTGAGCGCCGCGCTCCAGCCCGGCTCGACGACGACGGTGGAGTTGGGCTCGACGATGATTGCTGGCCCGTCGATGCGCTGGTCGGCAGCCAGCTCGCCGCGGCGGTAGACGGGCGTGTCCGGGCGGGATTTGCCGTCCATGAAGGTCGCCACGTGCGCGGCCGGCTCGGCTGGCGGGTGATCAGTTTCAAGAACAGGCTCTTCCACAATCGCCTGGCTGTGGCCGACGGCCTCGACCAGGCCGGCCTCGATGATCAGATCGCGTTCGTCCATGGCAAAGCCGAAGCGCTGGTGGTGGGCCTCGGCAAAGGCTTGCGCCATGTACTGGCAAGAGCCAAAATCGATCGGCAGGCTGGTGTCGGTGCCGCGGTAGCGAATGCGGCAGCGGCGCCTGACCTCGACTTCATGCTCGACGAATCCCTGATCGCCGAGCTCGGTGACGGCCCGGCTTTCGTGGTCGTCGAAGATTTGGCTCAGGCGCGCGATGAGCGCTTCTTCGAGGGCCGCACCAACTGCAAACTGGCGCTGGGCGGTGACGTCGGCCAGGCCCATGCCGTAGGCCGACAGCACCCCGGCGTGCGGGTGGATCAGCACGGTCTCGATGCCCAGTTCGTCGGCTACCAGGCAGGCGTGCTGACCGCCGGCGCCGCCGAAGCAGTTGAGCGCGTAGCCGGTCACGTCGTGGCCGCGCTGCACCGAAACCTTCTTGATGGCGTTGGCCATGTTGGCCACGGCGATGCGCAGAAAGCCTGCGGCCACTTCCACCGCGCGACGGGTATCGCCGGTGGCCTTGCGGATCTCGCGGCACAGCGCGTCGAACTGCTCGCGCACGGTTTCGGTATCGAGTGCCTGATCGGCGTCCGTGCCGAAGGTTTTCGGAAAGAACTCGGGCTGCAGCTTGCCGAGCATCACGTTGCAGTCGGTGACCGTCAGCGGCCCGCCTTTTCGGTAGCAGGCCGGGCCGGGGTCGGCGCCGGCCGAGTCCGGACCGACCCGGTATCTGCTGCCGTCGAAATGCAGCTTGGAGCCGCCGCCGGCGGCAACGGTATGGATTTCCAGCATCGGCACGCGCAGGCGAACGCCGGCGATGACGGTCTCGAGGCTGCGCTCGAACTCGCCGCTGTAGTGCGACACGTCGGTGGAAGTGCCGCCCATGTCGAAGCCGATCACCTGCTCCAGGCCGGCCAGGGCGGCGGTGCGCACGCAGCCGACGATGCCGCCGGCCGGACCCGAGAGGATGGCGTCCTTGCCGGCAAAGCGGGCCGCGTCGGTCAGGCCGCCGTCGGATTTCATGAACTGCAGACGCACGTCGCCCAGTTCGGCGGCCACGCGCTCGGCGTAGCGGCGCAGCACCGGCGAGAGATAGGCGTCGACCACGGTCGTGTCGCCGCGGCCGATGAAGCGGATCAGCGGACTGACGCGGTGCGAGAGGCTGACCTGTTCGAACCCCAGCTCGTCGGCGATCTCGCCGATGCGATACTCGTGATCAGGGTAGCGGTAGCCATGCACCAGAATCACCGCCAGCGCGCGTATGCCTTTCTCACGAAGCTGGGAGAGCTGTCCGCGCACGCGATCTTCGTCGAGTCGGATGAGCGTGTTGCCGCTGGCGTCGATGCGTTCGTCGATTTCGACGACTGCATCGCCAAGCTGCTCGGGCCGGCGGATGTCGAGGGCGAAGATATCGGGCCGGCTCTGGTGGCCGATCCGGAGCGCATCGCCGAAACCGCGGGTGGTGATCAGGGCGGTGCGCTCGCCCTTTCGTTCCAGCAGGGCGTTGGTGGCCACCGTGGTGCCCATGCGCACGTGCTCGATGCGATCGTCGGGAATGGCCTCGTCCGGCGCCAGCTCGAGCACGCGCCGGATACCCTCGATGGCGGCATCTTCGTACTGTTCGGGATTCTCCGACAGCAGCTTGGCGGCGTGCAGTCTGCCGTCGGGTGCGCGCGCGACGACATCGGTAAACGTTCCACCGCGATCAATCCAGAACGCCCACTTCGCTTCGCCGCGGGCTTCGGTCGGGTTTGTGGGCGTGGACATGAGGGTGACTTTAGCAGGGGTTCGGGCTCAGGGTTTGGCAGTGATCTGCCGCGCGGCGATGGTTTCGGCGGTGATCGGCTGCTGGCGGCCTGCGCAGGTCGGCGTTACATCGCCGACGGACAACCTGGAAAGCCTGGACGCACGCAGCTCACGTGTGAACACCACCTCGAATGCCGTCCGCCCGCGGATCCAACCGCGACCTGCGCGTGATCTGCCGGCATAATGCGGGCATGTCCTTATTCGATGCCAGGGCGGAGTTCGACGGCTGGTTTGCCAATGCCGTGGGCGAGCCGACGGTGGTGCAGCGCTCGGCCTGGCCTGTTTTGCGCGCCGGGCGGCATGCGCTGCTGATTGCCTCGACGGGGCAGGGCAAGAGCCTGGCGGCGTGGCGCCCCCTGGTCGAGCGCCTGGTCGAAACGCCGGCGCGCGGGCGCGGGGTGCGGGCCGTGCACATTGCGCCGCTCAAGGCGCTGGCGCGCGACATGACCGTCAACCTGGCACCGCTGCTGCAGGCGGCCGGCCAGATTCACGGCCGTGCACCAACAATCGCCCTGCGCTGCGGCGATACGCCGCGAATCGAGCGCAGCCGCCAGCGGCGCAATCCACCCGAGATTCTCTCGACCACGCCGGAATCGCTGTACGTGCTGCTGGGCAGCCGGGGTGGGCGCTCGCTTCTGAGCAGCGTCGAGGCGGTGGTGGTCGATGAATTGCACGCCCTGGCTGACAGCAAGCGCGGCGCTCATCTGACGCTGTCGCTGGCGCGCCTGGACAGGCTGGCGGGCCGGCCCGTGCAGCGAGTGGGCTTGTCGGCCACGGCCCGGCCGGCCAAGGCTCTGGCGGGGTTTCTGGCCGGATCGCAAGACTGCGAAATCGTGGCGCCCGATGCGCCGGGGCCGATACAACTTGAAGTCGAGTTGCCCGGAATGCCGCTCGGGTCCTACCCAAACTCCCTCCACTGGGAGCAGATCCACGCGCGCATCGCCGAGCTTTCGGCCAGCAATCGCTCGCTGCTGGTGTTCTGCCAGACCCGGGCACGGGTCGAACGCACGGCCGCGGCGCTGGATGAATTGCTGGTCGCCGCCGGCCAGGTCGGGCAGGTGGGCGCGCATCACGGCAGCCTCGATACGGCGCACCGCGAAGCAATCGAGGCGCGCTTCAAGGCCGGTGAGCTTCGGGTGCTGGTTTCCAGCGCCTCGCTGGAGCTGGGCCTGGATCTGGGTTACGTCGAGAGCGTTTGCCAGATCGGCGTGCCCGGCTCGGTCAACCTGGTGCGCCAGCGCGCGGGCAGAAGCGGCCATCGGCCGGGGCAGCGACCGCGCATGCACCTGTTCCCGCTCACGCTCAATCAACTGCTGGAAACACGTGCCCTGCAGAACGTGATCGCCGCAGGCGGCCTTGATGCCGTGTTGCCGCTGAATGCACCACTGGACGTCCTGGCCCAGCAGCTCGTGGCGCTTGTGGCAAGCGGCGTCGGCGATGCGGATGAACTGCTCAAGATCGTGCGCTGCGCCCGACCGTACCGTGAGGTTTCGCGCAAGACGCTGAATTCGCTGCTGGCAACGCTTGCCGAGCGGCCAAAGCTGATGCCTGCCGAGCAGCTCGATCCGCTGCTGATTGCCGACAAGCGCGGCGGCTATCGGGCGCGGGCGGATGCCGACCGGCTGGCGCTGGTCAATGCCGGCACGATTCCCGAGTGGTTCGAGTACGACGTGGTGCGCGTCGACACTGGCGATATTGTCGGGCGCCTGGACGAGGAGGTGGCCTTCGAGTCCTCTCCAGGGCAGGTGCTGCAGCTTGGCAATCGTCCGTGGCGCATTCTGCGGGTGCTCACCGGTCTCGTTCGGGTCGAGCCGGCCACTGAGGAGCCGGCCGAGCTGCCGTTCTGGTTCGGCGAAGGGCCCGGGCGCACGCCTGAAATGGCGGCGGCCATGCTGCGCGTGGTCTCGGGAGGCTCGCACAACGGGCTCGACCCGCAGGCTGTCCGCATGCTGGCCGAATCGCGCCAGCGGCTGGGCGTGTTGCCAGGGCCGAAGCGCCTGGTGATCGAGCAGTTTTCCGACCCCGGCGGAGATCGTCATGTCGTGCTGCACACCTTTGCCGGGGCACGCATCAACCGCGCCTGGGGTCTGGCTCTGCGCAAGCGCTTCTGCCGTCAGTTCAACTTCGAGCTGCAGGCGGCGGCCACCGACGACGGCGTGCTGATTTCCCTGGGCGTGACCAGCCAGTTCGAACTGTCGGCGGTGGCGCGCTTTGTTCGATCGGACAACGTCGGCGACGTGCTGACCCAGGCCATGCTCGACACGCCGCTGTTCGTCACCCGCTTTCGCTGGTGCGCCAACAACGCCCTGGTGCTGCTGAAAAACGGCCTCGACGGGCGATTGCCCTCGCAGCGCCAGCGCAGCCAGGCCGAGAACCTGATCGCCTGCGTATTTCCCGACCAGCTCGCCTGCCTGGAAAACCTCAGCGGCGCGCGCGAAATCCCCGATCACCCGCTGGTGCAGCAGGCGCTGTCGGACTGCCGGGACAACTACATGGATCTGGAAGGATTGAAGCGCCTGCTGGGGCGGCTGGAGTCGGGCGAGATCGAAGTGCACGCCGTCGAGACCGAGCGGCCTTCGCCGCTGGCCGAGGCCCTGATCCACGCCCCGCAATACAGCTATCTGGACGAGGGCGATGCCGAGGAACGCCGGACGCGCAATTTCGAGCGGCCTGCGCGACGGCCGCCCGGCGTCTCACGCTCGGGCGCTTCCGCGAGGCTTCCACTGGCCGGCCGCACCCGTCGCGCGCAGCCGCCGGCGCGTGGAGCGGGCGCTGCGGCGCCGCCGCTGCCCGCGGATGATTTCAGGCCGCTGCAGCCTTCCACGACGGCGCTGGAGCGATTGCTGGAGCAGGTGGGCTTTCTGACCCGCCGCGAGGGCGAGTCCGGGCTGGGTATGGTCCAGCCAGTGCCGGCCGGCGGCTGGACGCGCTGGTTTTCGAAGCTGGTGGGCGAAGGGCGGGCGATCAGCCTGATCGAGCCCGGCAGCGGGCAGCGGCTATGGATTGCCACGGCGCGGCTCGACTGGTTTTTGGCGCTCGATCCGCGCTGGCAGCCCAGCCCGCCGCCAGGCTCTTTTCCACGCGTGGCCCCGCCTGGCGATCGTGATTCCGTCAGACAGTGGCTGGTCGAGAGCCGACGTTGGGTGGAGAGCGAGCGGGCGTTCGAGACGGTGGCGGATATTTTTGGCTTGACGGATTTGCCCGAGACCGAGCGGAAAGGGGAAAGGGCGGAGGGAATGACGCGGAACTCCAAGGTGGTTTGATGGATTCAGGCCGTCGTCGCGGCCACAGCGAAGCGAAGGGCCGGGGCCTTCACCCCGCAGGCGCCAGCAGAGAGAAGGCCCCGGATCGAGTCCGGGGCGACAAGCTGCTTCTTTTCCTGAAACCTGAAACCTGTAACCTTTCAGCCACTTACGGCGCTGTCTCGAAGCGGTCGGAGAAGATTTGATCGCTGGCGACATCGAAGCGGGCGGTGATGGTGGTATCGGCGGTGACCGAGATATAGCAGATGTTGCCGCTGGGCAGCGGGCAGCCGCTCCAGCCGGCAAAGACGCTGCCGGTCGCATCCTCGGCGTGCAGTTCGACCAGGGTGCCGTTGAAAAAGACCTCGGAGCAGTCGCTGCCGCAGGAAATGCCCAGCGGGATGCTGACGACCCAGCCGCTGCCGGTGCCTGTCTTGGCGATGCTGAGCGTGAAGTAGTCGTCGCCGACGTTCATGTGGTTTTCGTCGAATCCGGCGTCATAGTAGCCGCCGGCCTGGCCGGGGTGGCCCTGGTCGTTGTTGGCGTCGTTGACCGGCAGAGTCTGGTACTCGATATCGCGCGTCGACGACCACAAGAGCGGATTCTGATGGCACATGTCGACGCCGGGTGAGGCAGAGGTCTGGCGGGCATCGCCACCGCCGATATTGATGAACTGCGGCGTGCCGATATAAAAGGTGCCGCCGGGCAGGTCACCGGGATTACTGTCGACCAGATTGCATTCGGACTGGATGAAGCCGCCCTGCAGGTCGACGCCGGTGGAGTCGGCAATGATCGAGTTGTGCAGATAAGTGGCGCCGGCGTCCTGGGAGAGCAGTGCTCGGGAGGGCTGAGGCGTGCCCCCGTGGACGTAGGTCTGGTTGCGGGCGATGGTGGCGTGCTGGATCTGGAATTCGGAGTTCTGGTTCCAGATGACGGCGTCGGCCGCGTTGTTGCGGTACAGGCCGACGTGGCCCAGATGGATCAGCGCGCCGTTGGTGCCGTGGATCAGCGACTGGAAGTCGGGCACGATGGTCCACGTCCAGTTCTGTTCGATGATCGTGCGGTTGATGCGCACGTAGGAATTGTCGACATAGACAACGCTCGACTCGCTGCGATTGCCGTCGATTTCCGAGCAACTGATCGTGAAGGGACAGCTCGAGGCGCGGTCCATGCTGACTTGCGGGCTGCCTGAGGTGCCGCCGCCTATGGCGTAGATGGCCGCGCCGACGTAGGCGGCATTGCCCTGAAAGCGTGTGTTGACCAGGGTGGCGCGGCCCGTGCCTTTGACAAACAGGCCGGCGCCGTTGTTGGCAAAGTTGCCGCTGAAGGTCACGAGCTGGCTGCCGCCGCTGGCGTAGAGCTCGGCGCCGTTGTCGATGTAGGCGCCGCCGCCTTCGTCAGCGCCCGGGCCCCCGATGCCGTCGCCGCTGATGGTTGAGCCGCCCGTCGCCATCATGAAACAGCCGTTGGCCAGGTAAGCGTTGGCGCCCTTTTCGGCCGAGTTGCGATGAAGCCGTCCGCGCAGGGTCACTTCCGAGTTGCTGCCGTTGCAGTAGACGCCGCCGCCCCAGCCGGTGCCCGAGTAGCGGTCGCCGTTGTCCTCGACGATGGCGTCGGCCTGGATATCGACATAGGCGCCGCCGTCGACCAACATGCCGCGCAGCGTATTGTCGCCGATACGAACATTATCGAGTGTGACCACTGCGCCGCCGGTAGCCATCAGGCCGGTGCCGGCACCGTTGATGTTGAGGCGGCGCAGGGTCACGACGGATTCAGGCTGGGAACTGGTCTCGACCGTTACCGAGACGGTGGTTCCAATACCGAAGCTGGTTCGCCCGGATGGACTGGTGAAGCAGTCCGGGTAGCCGCCCGCAAGGGTCAGGTGGCCGACATTGGACGAGGACCAGTCGGTCAGCGTGACCTGGCCGCCGGTGCTTGTGTAGCTCAGCGTGTTGGTCAGGCGAATCTCGTCGGACTGGCTGCCGTTGAAGGCGGCAGCCAGCAGCGCGGCGCCGAGCGAGCCGTGGACGTTGGGGCCGGTACAGGCCGACGAATTGCCGACCCAGTAGGTGGCAGAGAAAGCTGGCGAGGTAAGCAGCGCGAGCAAAAGGGCAAGAGCGCGAAGCGAAGTTTTCGTTGTCATGTCGGCCTGTCGGTTGTTGGCGCTTACCGGGTCAGTCGGAATTGGCGGGGAAAATGTGACATGGTCATTCGGTTTCCGGTTTCCGGTTTCCGGTTTCCGGTTTCCGGTTTCCGGTTTCCGGATTCCGACTCCCGACTCCCGACTCCCGACTCCCGACTCCCGACTCCCGAGCCCCGAGCCCCGAGCCCCGTTCAGCCTGACTTCAGGCAGCCTGCGGTACAAAGGCTGTACGCGGCGCGGAATGCCGCGAGGAGGAAATGACATGAAAACGCTGACGACGCTGGTTTTTCTCGTTCTGCTGACGGCTGGCTGCAGTGCCACTGGCCAGGCGCAGGCCAATGACGACTATTTCACCCAGGCCGAGCTCGACTCGATGCTGGCGCCGGTGGCGCTGTATCCCGACAGCGTGCTCTCGCACCTGTTGATTGCCGCGACCTACCCGCTGGAAGTGATCCAGGCGGCGCGCTGGTCGCGTGAGCACCCGGGGCTGCGCGGCGAGGATGCCGTGGCCGCGGTCGAGCACCGCAACTGGGACGCCAGCGTCAAGGCGCTGGTGGCCTTTCCCGAGCTGCTGCGGCGCATGGACGATGATCTGCAGTGGACGCAGGATCTCGGCGACGCCTTCCTGGTTCAGGAAGAAGAAGTGATTGCCTCTATCCAGTATCTGCGCTCGGAGGCATACTCGCAGGGCCAGTTGCGCAGCAACGAGCACGTCAAGGTGGTGCGCGAAAAGGAATACATCTATATCGAACCGGCGCGCACGCGCGTGGTTTACGTGCCGTATTACGATCCGCGCGTGATCTATTCGAGCTGGCGCTGGTCGAGCTATCCGCCGCACTACTGGCATCGTCCCGCCGGATTCAGCGTGGGCATGAGCTTCTACTGGGGCCGTCCTTACTACATTCGGCCGAGCTTCTACTTCAGCTCCTTCCACTGGGCCACGCGCCGGGTCGTGGTGGTCAACCATCACCATCACTATTACCGCGACCATCGCTTCCACTCGGGTCGCGAGGTGGCGCGCTTCGACCACGCTCGCCACTGGAAGCACGATCCAAGACATCGCCGGGGCGTGAGCTACCGCGGCCGGGTGGACCGGGCCCGCTTCGTCGACAGCAGTCGACCGGCATCAGCGCGTGCCGACTCGATGGCCAGCCGAGCGATAACCCGCTCTGACAAGCGTGAATGGGCGGCACAGCGCCGCTCGAGTGCCGATTTCGATCGCAGAAGCGATGCGGCTTTGCGCTCGGAGCGCAGCACCAGGGCGTCTGTGAGCAGCCGTTCGGATTCACGGTCTGCTACCCGCAGCGCGAGTGAAACGCGGTCACGGGCGGCAAGCCGCAGTTCGGATCGCGCCGCAGCGCGCTCGGAACGCAATCGCACGGTCCGCGGCCAGGCGCCGGCGCGCAGCGACACGCGCAGCCGCGATGCCGTCGACAGTCGGTCAGCCTCCAGCCGGGCCGCCCGCGTGAGCGAATCGCTGCGCAGCGGTACGTCATCACGTGGAGCGTCGCACCCGTCGTCGCGACAATCTTCGCGCCAATCGTCACGCCAATCGTCACGCCAATCGTCACCGCGTGATTCGGCCAGCAGCCGTTCACGCGCTTCCGAGCGTTCGCCGGCCTCAATGCGATCCAGCAGTCGCTCGCCGTCGCGCCCGGCCGCTGATCGTGGTTCGCGCTTGAACAGCGGGCGCTCGTCGGTGGCCATCCCGAGCGGTTTGACGGTACGTTCCGGCTCGAGCCGGAGCCGGCCGGCGGCTTCCTCGCGCTCGAGCCAGAGCAGAGGTTCATCCGTGCCGTCGCGCTCGGCCGGTGTTTCGCGCGGGTCGTCCACGCCGCCTCGGCAGTCGGCTCCCAGTCGAAGCCGTTCGGGCAGCGCCGCCTCCTCGGCGCCGCCGCGTTCTCGCCCTTCGGCGCCAAGCCAACCGCCCAGGTCGGCGCCTTCGCGCCGCAGTGGCAGCGCCGGCAGCCGGTCGTCCTCGGGCCGATCATCGCACAGCAGTGGTTCGCGGCGCGGCGGTGGTCGCAGCCAGGAGCGACGCTGATCGGAGCCTGACCCCTCTGGACACCTGAATCCTCCGGCCGCGCCAGCGGCCGAGGGCTACGCTTTCAGCCGGTGCCCGGAGCGCACGATCCAGGACACGATTGCCAGGCACGCGCCAGTGAAGCCGGCCAGGGCGGCCAGGCTGATCCAGACGCTGACGTCGCCCGAGCCGAAAAAGAAGTAGCGAAAGCCCGAGACGATGTAGACGATGGGGTTGAACAGGCTCACCGTCTGCCAGGTTTCTGGCAGCATGTCGATGGAGTAGAACACGCCGCCGAGAAAGGTCAGCGGGGTGACGACCAGCATGGGGATGAACTGCAGGGCCTCGAAGCCGTCGGCCAGAATGCCGATGATGAACCCGGCCAGGCTGAAGGCGAAGGCGACCAGCACCAGATAGACCAGCATCCAGATCGGATGGCCGACGTCGAGGTCGACGAAAAACCGGGCGGTGGCCAGGATGATCAGCCCCAGCAGCACCGATTTGGTCGCTGCCGCACCCACGTAAGCCAGTATCAGCTCCACGGTGGAGACCGGGGCAGAGAGAATCTCGTATATGGTGCCCGAAAATCGCGGCATGTAGATGCCGAACGAGGCGTTGTTGAGGCTTTGGGTGAACACGGTGAGCAGGATCAGCCCCGGCACGATGAAGGCGCCATAGTCGACGGCGTCGATGTCTCCGATGCGCGAGCCGATGGCCGAGCCGAACACGATGAAGTAGAGCACGGTGGTGAGAATCGGCGTGACCAGGCTTTGCCACAGGGTGCGCTTGAAGCGCGCCATCTCGAAGCGATAGATGGTCCAGGCGCCGCGCAGGTTGATCAGGGGCGCGTTCATGAGCCTCCCGACGCTTGCCTCTCATCGTGCACCAGCTCGACGAAGATTTCCTCGAGCGTACTCTGGCGCGTGTTGAGATTGGTGAACTCGATGCCTTCGGCCTGCAGGCGCTTGAGCAGGGTTGGCAGGCAGGCCTGCTCGTCGTCGGCGCTGAAGCTGTAGACGAGCCGGCGGCCGTCGTCGGCCAGGGTCAGCGGCCAGTCGTCGAGCGAGTCGGGCAGCGTATTCATGACTTGCTCCAGATGCAGGATCAGGTGCTTGCGGCCGAGTTTCTTCATCAGCGAGGCGGTTTCGTCGACGACGATGATTTCGCCGCGGCGGATCACGCCGAGGCGGTCGGCCATGTGCTCGGCTTCTTCAATGTAGTGAGTGGTGAGCACGATGGTCACGCCGGTGTGTCGCAGGCGATCGATCAGCCTCCACATGTCCCGCCTGAGTTCCACGTCAACGCCGGCGGTGGGCTCGTCGAGAAACAGCAGCTTCGGTTCGTGAGCCAGGGCCTTGGCGATGAGAACGCGCCGCTTCATGCCGCCCGAGAGCGTCATGATGGGCTGGTCGCGTTTGTCCCACAGCGACAGATCGCGCAGCACGTTTTCGATATGCGCCGGATCGGGCGGCAGGCCGAACAGCCCGCGGCTGAAGCTGGCCGTGTCGAAGACGGTCTCGAACATGTCGGTGTGAAGTTCCTGCGGCACCAGGCCGATGTGCCGGCGGGTGATGCGGAATCCGCGCACCGTGTCGTGGCCGTCGACCGTCACGCTGCCCGAGCTGGGCTTGACGATGCCGCAGATGATGTTGATCAGGGTGGTCTTGCCGGCGCCGTTGGGGCCGAGCAGCGCGAAGATCTCGCCGCGCCGGACCGTCAGGTCGATGCCCTTGAGGGCCCGGAAACCCCCGGCGTAGGTCTTGTCGAGGCCACGCACCACGATCACCGGATCGGCGTGGGCGGCTGCGGCCTGGGAGTCGGCTGGCATGGCGCGCGGCACCAAAAATAAACCGGGCGGTATTGTATTTACGCATGCCGCCGCGGCGCAAGGCTGGTCGGTGCCGGCCCGGCCGGCAGTCCGCCGCGGCATATCATGCAACAAGATAGTTGCATATTGTTCCGACCGCGCCTAACATGCAACCCGACGATTGCACGTTTCGCTGCCCACCGGAGGCCACCCGTGAACGCCGATACGGACCGCATCGAACGCACCATCCACATCAAGGCGCCGCGCGGGAAGGTCTGGCGCGCCATCGCAGATGCCGAAACCTTCGGGAAATGGTTCCGCGTGGACTTCAAGGGCCAGCGGTTCGAGGCCGGGGAAGTCACGCGTGGCAACATCACCTACCCGGGATACGAACACGTGACGTGCAGCATGTTCGTCGAACGGATCGAAGCCGGGCGCCTGTTTGCCTACCGCTGGCATCCCTATGCCATCGATCCCGGGGTGGACTACTCCCGGGAGCCGACCACGCTGGTGGTATTCGAGCTCGAGGATGTGGACGGCGGCACCCTGCTGCGGATCACCGAATCCGGGTTCGATGCGATTCCGCCCGGTCGTCGCGCGGAGGCGTACCGCATGAACAGCGGCGGCTGGGAAGCGCAGGCGCAGAACATCGCCACCTACCTCTCCGGTCATTGAGGAACCGTGCCATGCCCAGGTCCGTCGCCACCATGCTGATGTTCGAAGGCACCGCCGAACAGGCCATGCGCTTCTATGTCTCGTTGTTCGATGACGCGTCGATCGTCGCGATCGACCGCTACGGCCCCAGCGAAGCCGGCAAGGAAGGTTCGGTGAAACACGCACGGTTCAAGCTCGCCGGCCACGAGCTGACGTGCATCGACAGTCCCGCGACGCACGCCTTCGGCTTCACCCCATCGACCTCGCTGGTGGCCACCTGCCGGGACGCAGCCGAAGTCGACGAACTGTTCGCGAGGCTCGCCGAGGGCGGCAAGGTGCTGATGCCGCTCGACGACTACGGGTTCGGCCGGTTCGGCTGGACCAACGACCGCTTCGGCGTCTCGTGGCAGGTCGGGCTGGTCTGACGCGATGGCCAGGCGCGCGGCATGGCAACGGGTGGCGCCGGTGTTCGCGGCGCTGGGCGACCCTACCCGCCTGCGGCTGGTCGCGGCGCTGTGCGCCGGCAGCGCGCTGTCCATCACCCAGCTCGCCGCCGGTACCACCATCAGCCGCCAGGCCGTGACCCGGCACCTGGAAGTCCTGGCCGACGCCGGGCTGGTGCACGACGTCCGCCACGGCCGCGAGCGCTTGTGGGAACTGGAACCCTCGCGCATCGGCGAGGCGCGTCGTGCTCTGGACGCGATCGCCGCGCAATGGGACGCGGCCCTGCTGCGCCTGAAGCACTTCGTCGAGGACTGACCCCAAAAACCGGGGTCAGAGTCGAGTTTTTCGACGGAAAACCGCTACCCCGCCGACGGTCACCGGCATGGCGCCCCGACGGGCATCAGCGCAACTGGCTGTCCTTGCTGCCGCGCCGGTTGTAGCCGCTGAACACGCCCTCATCGCGGTCGCGCTCGGCCTGGCAGGCCACGCACAACCGCACGCCGGGTACGGCCTTGCGGCGCGCCTCCGGGATCGGCGCGTCGCACTCTTCGCAGTGGCTCAGGCCAGGACCGCGCGCCATCCGACTGCGCGCACGCGGCACCGCGTCCGCGACCGTGGCGTCGAGCTGTGCCTGGCCCGCGTCGGCGTTGACACAACCCTTGGCCATGGCGC
>CAYUPK010000010.1:0-124152 GCA_964446675.1 uncultured Wenzhouxiangella sp. | reverse complement strand
AGCCAACCAGCCAACCAGCCAACCAGCCAACCAGCCAACCAGCCAACCAGCCACCCAGCCAACCAGCCAACCAGCCAACCAGCCAACCAGCCAACCAGCCAACCAGGCAACCAGGCAACCAGGCAACCAGGCAACCAGGCAACCAGGCAACCAGACCATGACCCATGGCACAGGCAGCCGAGGGGCAATCAGTGCTACCATTTCCGGCTTGTTGCAATTCACCCGCGAGGCAATACGTGAACAAGACCCTCAATCTCCTCACGCTGGCGATTGCCGCCGGCGCCCTGGTGGCCTGCTCCGAGTCGGAGCCGCCACAAGCCCCCGAAACACCCGAGGTGCCCGAAATGTCGACTGAGGCTCCGGCGGTTTCCGAGGCTGACGAGTCAGCCGAGTCCGCTGCGGAATTGGCCGAGAATCCGCTGCTTGTCGAAAACGATCTGCCCTATGGCCTGCCGCCGTTCGACAAGATCGAGTCCGAGCATTTCCTGCCGGCTTTCGAAGTCGCCATGGAAGAACACTTGGCTGAAATCGGTGTCATTGCCGACAACGAGGAAGAGCCGACTTTCGACAACACCATCGTCGCTCTGGAGCGCTCCGGACAGAAGCTGCGATACATTGGCCGGGTGTTTTCCAACCTGGCCGGAACGATCACCGACGACACGCTGCAGGAAACCCAGCGCAAGATGGCGCCGGCGTTTGCCGCCCACAGCGACGAGATCAATCTCAACCCGAAGCTGTTCGCGCGCATCGAGGCGCTGTACGAGAAGCGCGACGATCTGGATCTGAGCGCCGAAGGCCTGCGCCTTCTCGAGGAGTACCACACCGATTTCGTGCGCGCCGGCGCCAAGCTCAGCGATGCTGACAAGGACAAGCTCCGGGACATGAACTCGAAGATCGCCGAGCTGGCCACGAAGTTCAGCCAGAACGTCCTCAAGGAAGTCAACGCTTCGGCGGTTGCATTCGACAATCGCGACGCGCTGGCCGGCCTGAGCGAAGGACGGATTGAAGCTGCGGCTAACGAGGCTGCCGACCGCGATCTTGACGAAGGCAGCTACGTGATCACCCTGGTCAACACGTCCATCCAGCCGCCGCTGGCGAACATGGAAGACCGCGCTGCGCGCGAGAAAATCAAGAAGGCTTCGCTGGCGCGTGGCGCGCGCGGCAACGAGTACGACAATACCGGCGTGGTCTCGGACCTGGTGCGCCTGCGCGCCGAGCGCGCCCGACTGCTGGGTTACGACACCCATGCCGACTACGTGCTCGAAGATCGTACCGCCCAGACCGTCGATGCGGTCAACGAAATGCTCGGCAAGCTTGCGCCAATCGCGGTCGCGAATGCGCGCATGGAAGGTGCCGACATTCAGGAGATGATCAACGAGACGGCCGAAGAGCCGTTCGAGCTGAAGTCCTGGGATTGGGCCTACTACGCTGAAAAGGTCCGTCAGGATCGCTACGCGTTCGACGAATCGCAGATCAAGCCGTACTTCGAGATGAACAACGTGCTCGAGAACGGCGTGTTCTTTTCGGCTGAAAAGCTGTTTGGCATTACCTTCAAGGAGCGCCCCGACCTGCCGGCGCATCATCCCGACGCCCAGGTGTGGGAGGTGTTCGAGGAAGACGGCACGCCGCTTGGTCTGGTCATTTCAGACTTCTACGCCCGCGGCAACAAGCGCGGCGGCGCCTGGATGAACGCCTACCGGCTCGAGTCTGAGCTGCTTGGCGGTCACCCGGTCATCGGCATGCACCTGAACGTGCCCAAGCCGCCCGAAGGCGAGCCGACCCTGCTGACCTGGGATGAGACCACCACCATGTTCCACGAGTTCGGACACGTGGTGCATGGTCTGTTTTCGGACGTGGAATATCCGACCTTTGCCGGCACCAGCGTGCCGCGCGACTTTGTCGAATATCCCTCGCAGGTTTACGAAATGTGGGCCTCGTGGCCGGAAGTGCTGGCCAATTACGCCCAGCACTACGAAACCGGCGAGCAGATCCCGCAAGAACTGCTCGACAAGGTCATCGACGCGCAGAAGTTCAACGAAGGCTTCTCCACCACCGAGTACCTGGGCGCCGCCATCATCGACCAGGCCTGGTATCAGCTTGCGCCTGAAGATGTACCCGCCGCCGAGGGCGTGATGGATTTCGAGGCCAAAGTGCTGGCCGATCACGGTCTGGACTACGAGCCGGTGCCGCCGCGCTACAAGACGCCGTATTTCTCACACTCCATGGGCGGTTACGACGCTGGCTATTACTCCTATATCTGGAGTGAAGTGCTGGATGCCGACAGCGTGCTGTGGATCAAGGAAAACGGCGGCCTGGATCGCGAAACCGGCCAGCATTACCGCGACACCATCCTGTCGAAGGGCGGCAGCAAGGAAGCCATGGATCTCTACATGGACTTCGCCGGCCGGGTACCTTCGATCGAGCCCCTGCTCGAACGCCGCGGGCTGGTGATCGACGGCGAAGAGTGATTGCCTGAGTCAAAAATGACCGTAGTCCCGGCCCTGAGCCGGGACGGCACCTTCAAGAAGCCCCGGCCTCAGCGCCGGGGCTTTTCATTTCTCACTGCCAGCCCCAATCACGCGAGGTCCCGGATAAGCGCTGCGCACTTTCCGGGAAGACACAATGGCTTGCCAACCAGCCAACCAGCCAACCAGCCAACCAGCCAACCAGCCAACCAGCCAACCAGCCAGCACCTCGTAACCCCGGACTCGATCCGGGGCCTCCCTGAACGAAGACACCCAGCCAGGAAGATCCCGGCTCGGCGGCCGGGAATACGACAGCCAATTAGCCAACATACCCCTCCCTTGTCTCCCTTTCCGGTTAGAATGCGGAGCTCGGCCGAGGTGGCGGAATTGGTAGACGCGCCTGGTTTAGGTCCAGGTGGGGCAACCCGTGGAGGTTCGAGTCCTCTCCTCGGCACCATGAGCCTGATCATCGACCCTGGGCGGGGTGGTGAGGGGCAGGCCGGTCGTGCCCGGCTCGATCAGGAGTAAGTGTTTCAGCATGTTCAAGGTATGTATTTTCGGTACAGGCTATGTCGGACTGGTCACGGGCACCTGTCTGGCCGAGGTTGGTCATCGCGTCACCTGCGTCGACATCGATCAGGGCAAGATCGACGGGCTCAATCAGGGAAGAATTCCGATCTATGAGCCAGGCCTGGAGGAAATGGTCGAGGAAAACCACAAGGCGGGCCGCCTGCATTTCACCACTGATCCCGCGGCAGTGGCGGGCGCCGAAGTCATATTCATCGCCGTGGGCACGCCGCCGGACGAGGACGGCAGTGCCGATCTTAAGCACGTGCTGCAGGTGGCCGCCGCCATCGGGGATGAGCTCGACGGCCCCGCGATCATCGCCACCAAGTCCACCGTGCCCGTCGGCACGGCTGACCGGGTGCGTGAAACCGTCGGTGCCCGCCTGCGGGCTCGCGGCGCGGCAATTGATTTCGACGTCGTCTCCAACCCCGAATTCCTGAAAGAAGGTGCGGCTGTCGAAGACTGCATGCGGCCCGATCGCATCATCATCGGAACGGACTCGAAACAAGCGGCCGAGCAACTGCGCAGACTCTACGCGCCGTTCAATCGCAACCACGACCGCGTCATCGTCATGGACGTACGCTCGGCCGAGCTGACCAAGTATGCCGCCAACGCCATGCTGGCCACCAAGATCAGCTTCATGAACGAAATTTCCAATATTGCAGAGCACGTCGGCGCCGATGTCGAAATGGTGCGCCGCGGCATCGGCTCGGATCCGCGCATCGGCTGGCACTTCATCTATCCGGGCGCCGGTTTTGGTGGCTCGTGCTTTCCCAAGGATGTCCGCGCGCTGGCCAGCACGGCCAGCGAGTACGGTGTCAGGCCCGAGCTGATTCGCGCCGTGGAATCAGTCAATGATCGCCAGAAACGGCGCCTGTTCGAACTGATCTGCCGCCACTACGGCGGCGCCGATCGGCTCGCCGGCAAGCGCTTCGCCCTGTGGGGCCTGGCCTTCAAGCCCGACACCGACGACGTTCGTGAGGCCTCCAGCCTGACGCTTGTCGAACAGCTCGAACAGGCCGGCGCCGCTGTCACCGCCTACGATCCCGAAGCCATGAATGAAGCGCGGCGGATGCTTGGTGACAGGAAGAACCTGGCCTATACCGATCACGCTGAAGCTGCGCTGGAAGGTGCCCATGCGCTGGCTATCATCACTGAGTGGAAGCAGTTCCGCAGCCCCGACCTGGGACTGCTGCACGAGAAGCTGAGCGATCGAGTCATCTTCGACGGGCGCAATCTCTACGAGCCTGAGGAGCTGGAATCCCGGGGTCTGGCCTACTATGCAATCGGCCGCGGCCGATCCTGCGCGACGATGTCATGAATATCAGATCCGCCCCAATGGCGAGCCGCCCCGGGATAACGCGGCAATGAGCGGGACTCTCAGCAATCATCTGCGCAGGCTCGAAGCGGAGTCGATACATATCATCCGTGAAGTGGCGGCCGAGTTTTCCAACCCCGTCATGCTGTATTCGATCGGAAAGGACTCAGGCGTGATGCTTCACCTGGCGCGCAAGGCCTTTTACCCTTCGCCGCCGCCGTTTCCGCTGCTGCATGTGGATACGACCTGGAAGTTCCGGGAAATGTACGAGTTTCGTGACCGCATTGCGCGCGAAGTCGGAATGGAACTGCTGGTGCACGTCAACCAGGAAGGCGTCAAACAGGGCGTGGGGCCGTTCACGCACGGCTCGAAGGTGCACACCGAAGTGATGAAAACCCAGGCGCTCAAGCAGGCGCTGGACAAGCACGGCTTCGATGCGGCATTCGGCGGTGCCCGCCGTGACGAGGAGCGCTCGCGCGCCAAGGAGCGGGTGTTTTCCTTCCGCGATCGCAATCATCGCTGGGATCCGAGGAACCAGCGCCCCGAGCTGTGGAATATCTACAACGGTCGGGTGCACAAGGGCGAGTCAATCCGGGTGTTCCCGCTGTCGAACTGGACCGAGCTCGATATCTGGCAGTACATTCACGCGGAGAGCATTCCGATGGTGCCGCTGTATTTTGCCGCCGAACGCCCGGTGGTGGAGCGCGACGGCATGCTGATCATGGTGGATGATGAGCGCATGCCGCTCGAACCGGGCGAGACGCCGGAAATCAAGATGGTTCGCTTCAGGACGCTGGGCTGTTACCCGCTGACCGGCGCAGTCGAGTCGCAGGCAACGAGCCTGCTGGAGGTCATCGCGGAGACGGTTTCCGTGCGCCACTCCGAGCGGCAGGGCCGCGCCATCGATAATGATTCGGGAGCCAGCATGGAAGAGAAGAAGATCGAGGGCTATTTCTGACCCGACCGGGCAGCGTAGCGAGATACAGGGCACTGCAGGGCATTCATGGCTGAACTCGACATCGAGAAAGTATTGGCGGCGGACTCGCGCAAGGATCTGCTGCGCTTCATCACCTGTGGCTCGGTCGACGACGGCAAGTCGACGCTGATTGGCCGGCTGTTGTTCGAGTCGCAGCAGGTCTACGAAGACCAGCTCGCGGCCGTCACGCGCGATTCGAGAAAGTGGGGCACGCAGGGTGATGCCGCCGATCTTGCGCTACTGGTCGACGGGCTGCAGTCGGAGCGGGAGCAGGGCATCACCATTGACGTGGCCTACCGCTACTTTGCCACCGCGCGGCGCAAGTTCATCATTGCCGACACCCCCGGCCACGAGCAGTACACGCGCAACATGGCCACCGGCGCGTCCACGGCGGACGCAGCAGTCATTCTTGTCGATGCCCGCAAGGGCGTGCAAACACAGACCCGGCGGCACTCCTTCATTGTCTCCATGCTGGGCATCAGGAAGGTCATCCTGGCGGTCAACAAGATGGATCTGGTCGACCATGATCGCGGCCGTTTCGAGGCGATCTGCGCTGACTACGAGGCCTTTGCAAACAAGCTGGATTTCGAGGAGGTTCACTGCCTGCCGGTAGCCGCACTCGGCGGTGACAACGTGACTGTGCGTGGCGAAAATCTCGCCTGGTTTGAAGGGCCCACGCTGATCGAACTGCTCGAGACCCTGCCAGTGAACGATGACGCCGCCGACGATGTCTTTCGCATGCCGGTTCAGTACGTCAACCGCCACAGCTCGGATTTTCGCGGATTTGCGGGCACGATTTCCCGCGGCCGCATCGCGCCCGGCGATCCCGTGATGGTGATGCCCTCGGGCCGACAGAGCCACGTTCACCGGATCGTCAGCTTCGATGGTGATCTCGATTCTGCCGCCGCGGGCCAGGCCGTCACGCTGACGCTGGCCGACGAGATCGACATCAGCCGCGGCGATTTGCTGGTGCACCCCGATGATCGCCCGCGTGTGGCCAGTGCGCTGGATGCCCGCGTGGTCTGGATGAGCGATTCGCCGCTGCTGCCGGGCCGCCAGTACGACATCAAGATGGGCTGCAGGGTGATGAGCGCCATTCCCGAGCTGGTGCACCACCGGATCGAGGTCAACAGTCTCGAGCACCAGCATGCCGAGCGTCTCGACCTCAACGAGATCGGGCTTGTGCGCTGGCGCTTGAACGGCCCGGCCGCCCTGGACGCCTATCAGCAGGATCGCCAGACTGGCGCGTTCGTGGTCATCGACCGCATCAGCAACCTGACTGTTGGCGCTGGCATGGTCGTCCGGCCGGTCACCGACACCCTGGCCGATAAATCACGCAACGTCGTCTGGCACGAGCACAAGATAAGCAAGACGCAGCGGGCCGGACAGAAAGCTCAGCGACCGGCCGTGCTCTGGTTCACCGGTCTGTCGGGCGCCGGCAAGTCCTCTGTGGCCAACGCGCTCGAGCAGGTGCTGTTCCAGCGCGGCCACCACAGCTATCTGCTCGACGGCGACAACGTCCGCCACGGTCTCAACCGGGACCTCGGGTTTACCGACGAGGATCGGGTGGAGAATATCCGGCGCATCGGCGAGGTTGCCCGGCTGATGGTCGACTCGGGCCTGGTGGTGCTGACCGCCTTCATTTCGCCGTTCCGCTCCGATCGGGCGATGGTGCGTGAGCTGATGGAACCGGGCGAGTTCATCGAGATCTACGTCAAGGCCAGCCTGGAGGCCTGCGAGAAACGAGACCCCAAGGGGCTTTACGCCAAGGCTCGCGCCGGCACGATCCGCCACTTTACCGGCATCGACTCACCCTACGAGCCGCCGGAGGACGCCGAGATTGTCGTCGATACCGAGAAGTTGTCGGTCGAGGAGTGTGTCGACGCGGTGCTGGCGTACATGACGCAGCGCGGCGTGCTTCACTGAAGCAGCGAAGACGGAGATATGGAGATGGTGCCCAGGGGGAGACTCGAGCTGGTTCGGAACTGCGCGAGCGCTTCTTCACGCTGCGCGTGAAACCGCACTCGCTCCGTGATTGAAATCGGTTCCGGATCGAGTTGGTTCGTCAAACGGGAGTGTAAAACTGGTGCCCAGGGGGAGACTCGAACTCCCACATCCTTTCGGACACTAGCACCTGAAGCTAGCGCGTCTACCAATTCCGCCACCTGGGCCGGTGGGAGCGCGGCATTATAGTGCAAGCCGCGCGTTTTTCCAAACTTTACCGCTTGTGAAAACAGAGGCGGCCGGAGTGTGGGGGCTCCGGCCGCCGGAATAGGTGTGGCCCAGGCAAGGGGGGAACCTGGGCCACGATCCGGATGGGGAAGGGGGGAACCCCGGTCCGGAGACTGGAATTGTACGGGGGCTGGACGTGGTGTCAAGCGCTGTTTTGGCCTAACGTGAACTGGTTCTCATTCCCGACGCCGGCCTGGCGAAAGGATCAGACCCTTGGGGCGTCTTGCAGCGGGTCGCGAGGCTGTGAAGCAGGCTGGATCGACCTGTCCCGACCGGGCTTCGGGGTATAATCGGAATCCTGATTTCATTAGCCAGGAAGGCAATTCTCATGGATTTTGGTCTGACCGACGAGCAGCAGATGATCCAGGCTGCGGCGCGCGACTTTGCGCGCGAGGAAATCGCCCCGATCGCCCACCAGTTCGATGCTTCGGGCGAGTTCCCGCTTGCCACGATCCAGCGCATGGGCGAGCTGGGCCTGATGGGTATCGAGGTACCCGAGGAGTACGGTGGTTCGGGGCTCGATACCGTCGGCTATGCGCTGGCCATGATGGAGGTCTCCGCCGCTGATGCCTCTCACGGCACCATCATGTCGGTCAATAACTCACTGTTTTGCAACGGTATCCTCAAGCACGGCAGCGAGGAGCAAAAGCAGAAGTACGTGCGGGCCGTGGCCTCGGGAGAGGAGATCGGCGCGTACGCCCTGACCGAGCCGGCCTCGGGTTCGGACGCGGCCAACATGAAATCGCGGGCCGTGCTCAGCGACGACGGCAGTCACTATGTCATCAACGCCCGCAAGTCCTGGATTACGTCCGGCCCCGTGGCGCGCTATCTGGTTCTGTTTGCCATGACCGACCCCGGCGCTGGCGCGCGGGGCGTGTCGGCCTTTCTCATCGACGCCGACCAGGATGGTTATCACCGCGGCAAGCTCGAGCCCAAGCTTGGCATTCGCGCTTCGGCCACCTGCGAGATCGAGCTGACAGACTACCGCTGCCCGGTCGAAAACCGCCTCGGCGAGGAAGGCCAGGGATTCAAGATCGCGATGGGCGTGCTCGACGCAGGCCGCATCGGCATTGCCGCGCAGTCGGTCGGTATTGCCCAGGCAGCATACGATGCCAGCGTGGAATACGCCCGGGAGCGAAAGGCTTTCGGAAAGGAAATCGGCACGTTTCAGATGATTCAGGCCAAGCTGGCGGACATGAAGACCCGGCTGGAGGCCGCACGGCTTCTGACGCTCAAGGCCGCCTGGGCAAAGATGAAGGCCGCCGAGACGGGTTCGCGCTTCACCCTGGACGGATCGATGGCGAAGCTGTTTGCATCCGAGGCGGCGATGTGGATTGCGCATCAGGCGGTGCAGATTCACGGCGGCATGGGTTACAGCAAGGAGCTGCCCGTCGAGCGTTATTTCCGCGACGCCAAGATCACCGAAATCTACGAGGGAACCAGCGAAATTCAGCGCATGGTCATCGCGCGCAGTGAAACCGGTCTGCGCTGAGCGACGACAGCAGGCAATCGGCACATTCGTTTAAACGACAGGAAGCAATACAAATGGATGAAAGGTTCGGGCAGCACAAAGAGGCGCTTCTCGAGCGGGCCAGCGAAAAGGCCGCGCAGGGTGGCAGTTGCGATCTGGCAGCGCGCTTCGTGCGCCACTTTTTCCGGCGTGTGCCGGTGGCTGAAATACAGGACACCTCGCCCGAGCATCTGGCGAACATGGCTACCAGCTTTCTGGATTTTGCTCGCCAGCGGGTCGGCGACGAAGTGCTCTTTCGCATCTATAGCCCGCGCCTTGACAAGAATGGCTGGGAGTCCACCCACACCGTCATCGAGATCGTCAACGACGACATGCCGTTCCTGGTCGACTCCGTGGTGCTGGCGCTCTCACAGCTTGATATTGCGGCACATCTGATCATCCACCCGGTGGTGCCCGTGCGCCGCGATCAGGGTGGACACCTGCTCGCTCTGGACGAAGAGAAAGGCGGCGAAACAGCCGGCGAGCGGGTCGAGTCGATGATGCACCTGCAGATCGATCGCCAGAACTACCCGGAAATGCTCGCCCGGATCGAGGAGCGAATTCGTGCCGCGCTGGCCGACGTGGCGCGTGCGGTGGCTGACTGGAAGCCGATGCTCGAGCGCAGCGCCGAAATCGCAGCCGAGCTGCCCCGGACGCACAAGGCGCTGTCGCCGGAAATGCGCAAGGAAGCCCAGGATTTCTTCGAGTGGCTGGCCGAGGACCATTTCACCTATCTGGGCTATCGCGAATACGCCATCGAGGAGAAAGATGGCGAGCGCGTGCTGCGAGCGCTGGCCGAAAGCGGACTGGGCATCATGCACCCCGACCATCGGGCAGCCCCGGTGCGCCCCCTCAGCGAACTGGCCCAGGACGGCGAGGCAGTCTCCCCGGATGATCCGATCATCATCACCAAGACCAACGCCATCTCGCGCGTGCATCGCGGCGGCTACATGGACTACATCTCGGTGCTGTATTTCGACGACGACGGCCGCGTCACTACCGAGAAGCGCCTAATCGGCATGTTTACCTCCGGCGCCTACATCCGCCGCTGCCAGGACACGCCCCTGGTGCGTCACAAGGTACGCAAGGTGCTCGAAATGTCGGGCCTGCGCGGCGCCAGCCATGCCGGCAAGGCCTTGATGCACATCCTCGAGACTCTGCCGCGTGACGAGCTGTTTCAGGCGTCCAGCGATGAATTGCTGGAGCTGGCCAGCGGCATCCTCGACCTGCAGGAGCGCAGCCAGACGCGCCTGTTCGTGCGCCGCGAGCGCTATGGCCGTTTCTACTCCTGCCTGGTATTCATTCCGCGCGACCGTTTCAATACCGAAAACCGCGAAAAGATTCAGGACATCATCAAGCGCGCGCTCAAGGGCGAGCGGCTCGATTTTGCCGTTCAGGTCAGCGAATCCAAACTGGCGCGCGTGCACCTGGTGGTTCGGCCGCGCGGCGGGGCCAGCGTCAAGGTCGATACCGAGGCCGTCGAGAAGAAGATCAAGCAGGCCATTCGCTCCTGGGAGGACAGCCTGACCGAAATTCTCGTGCGCGAGCATGGGGAAGAACAAGGCCTCGAACTGGCGCGCCGTTTCGGCCGTGCCTTTCCCGTCTCCTACGTCGACGATGTCTCGCCGCACGTGGCGAGCTTCGACGTGGTCAAGATGTCCAAGCTTCGCAGCGTCGACGATCTGCGCATGAGCCTGTACAAGCCGCGCCAGCGCAATAGCGGCCTGCTTCGCTTCAAGGCTTTCAATTACGGCGAGCCGATGCCGCTGTCGGACGTCTTGCCGATGCTCGAGAATCTGGGCATGCGTATCGTTTCCGAGCGGCCCTATGAGCTGAGGGTTGCCGAGGGCAACCGCATCTGGATTCAGGATTTCGACATGCGCCCGCCTGGCGAGGGCGAGATCGATCTCGAGCGCGTGCGCGGCAAGTTCCAGGATGCTTTCGAGCAGGTCTGGCGCCGACGCATGGAAAACGACGGCTTCAATCGCCTGGTCATGCTCGCCGGGCTTGACTGGCGCCAGATCGATGTGTTGCGCGCCTGCAGCAAGTATCTGCTCCAGACCGGCATGCCGTACTCGCAGCACTATCTCGAAGAAACCCTGGCTGCCTGGCCGCTTGTTGCCCGTTTGCTGATCGAATACTTTGAGCTGCGTTTCGACCCGGCTCGGCGGGAAGAAACTGACCGCCAGCGAAGCAGCGCCCGCAAGGCGCTCGAGACGCAGTGCCTGGAGCTTCGAGAGGCCTTTGACGACCAGGTCCTGTGCGAATACCTCGATGAGGTCTGTCAGGCGCGCGATGCCATACCCACCGGCAAGGTCGACGCGCTGGTGCGCAAGACCATCCTGCGCGCACTTGATTCGGTCAAGTCGGCTGACCAGGACCGCATTCTGCGCGCCTTCTGCGATCTGGTGCGTGCCGTATTGCGAACCAACGCCTTCCAGCGCAATGTGCGCGGCGAGTACCACGACTATCTCGCCTTCAAGTTCGATTCGGCGCTGGTGCCCGAATTGCCCGAGCCGCGGCCGTATCGTGAGATCTGGGTCTACTCACCGCGCGTGGAGGGCATTCACCTGCGCGGCGGCAAGGTCGCCCGCGGGGGCTTGCGCTGGTCGGATCGGCGCGAGGACTTCCGCACGGAAGTGCTCGGTCTGCTGCGCGCGCAGACGGTCAAGAACACCATGATCGTGCCGGTTGGTGCCAAGGGCGGCTTCGTGGCCAAACAGTTGCCCGAAAGCGGCGATCGTGACGCGGTGATGGCCGAGGTGGTCCACTGCTATCGCAGCTTCATCAATGGCATGCTCGATATCACCGACAACCTCGAGGGCGAAGATCTGATCCCGCCCGCGGATGTCGTGCGTCACGATGACGACGATCCCTATCTGGTGGTCGCGGCCGACAAGGGTACGGCGACTTTTTCGGACATCGCCAATGCCATCTCGGCCGACCACGGGTTCTGGCTGGGCGATGCCTTCGCCTCGGGTGGATCCCAGGGCTACGACCACAAGAAGATGGGCATTACCGCCAGGGGCGCCTGGGAATCGGTCAAGCGCCATTTCCGTGAGCTCGATCTCGATACCCAGAACGAGGACTTCACCGTAGTCGGCATCGGCGATATGAGCGGTGATGTCTTTGGCAACGGCATGCTGCTGTCGAAGCATATTCGGCTCAAGGCCGCCTTCAACCATCTGCATATCTTCATCGATCCCGACCCCGACGCCGCCGCCGGCTACGAGGAGCGCAAGCGTCTTTTTGCCCTGCCGCGTTCGTCCTGGGCCGACTATGACGACAAGCTCATTTCAGAAGGTGGCGGCGTGTTCTCGCGGCAGGCCAAGTCGATCGATCTCTCGCCCCAGGTGCGCGAGTGGCTGGGCATCGAGGAGGAATCGCTGGCACCGCAGGAGCTCATCCGGGCGCTGCTTTCCGCGCCGGTTGATCTGCTCTGGAACGGCGGTATCGGCACCTACGTCAAGGGCGCCGATGAGTCGCATGCCGAAGTCGGCGACCTGGCCAACAATCTGGTGCGGGTCAACGGCGGCGATCTGCGGGCCCGCGTGGTTGGCGAGGGCGGCAATCTGGGCTTTACCCAGCGCGGCCGCATCGAATATGCGCTCAAAGGCGGGCGCATCAACGCCGACTTCATCGACAACTCCGCCGGCGTCGACTGTTCCGACCACGAAGTCAACATCAAGATCCTTCTCGGCGAGGCGGTTGCGAGCGAGCGCCTCACGCTCGACGAGCGCAACGAGCTGCTGGCCGAGATGAGCGACGAGGTTGCCGGCCTGGTGCTGCGCTCCAACTACCTGCAGAACCAGGCGTTGAGCATGATGGAGTCGATCACCAGCGATCGCCTGGGCGCGGAGGCGCACTTCATCGCCACGCTCGAGCGCCAGGGCGTGTTCGACCGCGATCTCGAAGACCTGCCCGACGACGAGGTGCTGCGCGAACGCGTTGCCAACGGCCAGGGCCTGACCCGGCCGGAACTGGCCTTGCTGCTGTCCTACAGCAAGATCACGCTCTATGAGGAGTTGCTGGACTCGGACGTGCCCGAAGATCCCTATCTTTCCGCCGAGCTCGGGAATTACTTCCCCAAGCCGCTGGGCGAGCGCTTTGCCGACCTGATGCCCAACCATCGCCTGTGGCGCGAGATCATCGCCACGCGCGTGACCAGCAGCATCGTCAACCGAATGGGAGCGCCCTTTGTCACGCGCATTCGCGAAGACACAGGCGCCAGCTCGGCGATCGTGGCAAAGGCCTACACCGTGGCGCGCGAGATCTTTTCGGCGCGTTCTTTCTGGCAGCGCATCGAAGCGCTCGACAATCGCGTTCCGGCCAGCCTCCAGCTTGAAGCCCTGATGGAAATGTGGAACGTGCTGCGCCAGGTCACCCGTCGCCTGATCACCCTGCCGGGTGGCTACAACATCGACATTTCCAGCAAGGTCGAGCGCCTGACGCCGGGCATCAAGCGCTACTGCGCAGCTTTGCCGGAGCTGCTCGAAGGCGAACTCGCCCGGATGCTCGATTCACGCCACCAGGCTCTGGTCGATGCCGGCTTTGCCGATGACCTGGCCGGCGAAATCGCCAGCCTGCGCTTTGCCTACACCGCGATCGACATCGTCGACGAAGCGCGCCGGCAGGAAGTCGAGGTCGAGGCCGTCGCCCGGGTCTATTTCCGCCTGCTCGATCACTTGAGCCTGAAGTGGCTCAGCGGCGAAATCGAAAAACTGCCGGTCGAGCGCCAATGGCATGCCAACGCCCGCGGTCATCTGCGTGAAGATCTCTATCATATTCACCGCGAGCTCAGCGGCCGGGTGCTGCGCCAGGCCGGCGACAAGCCCGATCCCGTGGCGGCGTGGATGGCGCGCCACGACGCGGCCGTGGCGCGTACCGGCGAGATACTCGAGCAGATGCGTGCCACCGGCGCGCGCGACTATGCGGTGCTTCAGGTGGCGGTCAACGGACTCGAGCAGCTCTTGTATGCAACCGCTGAGTGAGGCCGGCTCTGGCAGGGCCGGCCCGCCGGGAGCGACCGGGTGAAGCTCGCCGTGCTTGCCAGTTCGCATCCTGGTTCGCAGGAGGCCGCCGGCAAGCTGCGCCAGCGCTATGGCGAGTTCGAGCTCGACGAGGCCGAAGTGCTGGTGGTGCTCGGTGGTGATGGTTTCATGCTGCATACTCTGCACGAGCACGTCGATCGCAACCTTCCGGTTTTCGGCATGCGCCTGGGCGAGGTCGGATTCCTGATGAACCGCTTTGCTGCCGATGATCTGATCGAACGCATTGCCGCAGCCCGTGAGGTGGTGCTCAATCCACTCCGGATGATTGCCACCGACCGCAACGGCAACAGCCGAGCGGCGGTTGCCATCAACGAAGTGGCCCTGCTACGCCAGACCAACCAGGCCGCCCACATTCGCATTCTGGTCAACGAACGCGAACGCGTCGAGCGCCTGGTGGCCGACGGCATTCTGCTGGCCACGGCGGCCGGCTCGACCGCCTACAACCTGTCCGCGCACGGCCCGATCCTGCCGCTGGGAACCGAGGCGGTGGTGCTCACGCCCATCAGCCCGTTTCGGCCGCGCCGCTGGCAGGGCGCCATCCTGCCGGCCTCGGCCCGGGTCCGCTTCGAGGTGCTCCAGCCCGAACGCCGGCCGGTCAGCGCCACCGCCGATTACGACGAAGTGCGCGATGTCGTCGCCGTCGACGTGTATCAGCAGCGCGATATCACCCACCGCTTGCTGTTCGATCCGGAGCACTCTCTTGAGGAGCGCATTCTTTCGGAGCAGTTCTTTCAATAAGTTGGTTGGCTGGTTCGGCATCCGCCAGTATGGGTGGGCGGCTTCGCCGCGGTTATAATCCCCCCCATGCCCGACAACGTGAACAAGTTTTCTGAAGCAGAACGACCCGGGCCCTTGATCATTGGCATTTCCTCCCGCGCGCTGTTCAATCTCGATGAGTCGCATCGGGTGTTCGAGGAGCAGGGGCTGGAGCAGTACATGCGCTACCAGCGCCAGCGCGAGGACGACATTCTCGGCAAGGGGGTTGCATTCCACCTGGCTGAAAAGCTGCTCCGTCTCAACCACGACGGTATGGATCATCCGGGTGTCGAGGTCGTGCTGATGTCTCGCAACAGCGCCGACACCGGGCTTCGCATCTTCAACTCCATCGAGCACTATGGTCTGGATGTGCAGCGTGCGGTGTTCACCAACGGAGCGAGCCCGGCCAACTACATCAGGCCGGCCGGTGCCCAGTTGTTTCTCTCGGCCAACGAGGACGACGTCCGGCGCGTGCTGATGGCCGGCTATGCGGCAGCCACGATCCTGCCCTCGGCCATTCGCGAGAACCGCTCCGAGCAGCTCAAGCTGGCTTTCGACGGAGACGCGGTGATTTTCTCCGACGAGGCCGAGCGCATCTACAAGGAGCAGGGGCTGGAAGCCTTTTCGACCAGCGAGCGCGCCCAGGCGGCCAGCCCGCTGGCGGCGGGGCCGTTCAAGAGCGTGCTTGAAGGCATCCAGCGCATCCAGGCGGCCTATCCGCTCGAGGACAATCCGATCCGCACCGCACTGATCACGGCGCGCTCGGCGCCGGCGCACAAGCGCGTGATCCTGACCCTGCGCGCCTGGGGCATTCGCATCGACGAGGCCATGTTCCTGGGCGGGCGTGAAAAGGCGCCTTTCCTGCGCTCTTTCGGCGCCGATATCTTTTTTGACGACCAGACCCTGCACACGGATCTGGCCAGCCGCGAAGTCGCCACCGGCCACGTACCCCACGGGGTGGCGAACGAACCGAAGGCGTCTTCGGAGGGCGGCGACGCCTGAATCGGTAAAATTCGTGAAACGCAAAGACGCAAAGAAAGGCAAGAACGATGAAACCACGGAAAACACGGAATTCACGGAGCAGGATCTCAAGAAACGCCGCAGGGAGAGCATCAAACCGCAATCGTGGGTATCCCTGGCACGCATTCCATCGTTTCGTCTTGTTTCACTTTCCGTGTCTTGCGTGACCTTCTGTGGTTACAAGGTTTTCCGCTCTTGAGTTCTTTGCGTTGATCAGACCTGGATTTCGAATCACATAAACAGCGAGAGAATTACTTATGCCGTACCGATCAATGTTGACGCTTTTCCTGGTGTTCCTGCTCCTGCCGCTGGCCGCGCAGGAGAACGGGGAAGGCGAGGAAGCCGCAGAAGGCACCGTGGCCGAGTGGTCGGTAACCGCGCCGCCGGGCGACTGGGAGACGATCACCATCGAAACCGAGGAAATCACCTGGGCGGACGTCGATGTCCATCCCGACGGCGAAACGCTGGTCTTCCACATGCTCGGCGATATCTATACCGTCTCCATCAATGGCGGCGACGCCACCGCCCTGACCAGCGACCTGGCGTGGAATATACAGCCGCGCTACAGCCCGGACGGCTCGAAGATCGCCTTCGTCTCCGATCGCGGCGGCGCCGAGAATATCTGGATCATGGCGGCCGACGGCTCCGATCTGCGCCAGGTCAGCGACGAGACCGAGCATTTGCTGCACAATCCGGCCTGGTCGCCGGACGGCGACTACATTGCCGCACGCAAGGGTTATGTGTCGCGGCGCTCCATTCCGGCGGGTGCGATCTGGATGTATCACCGCGGCGGCGGCAAGGGCGTCATGCTGGTCGATCGCCTGCACGGCGAGCAGTCGCAGAAGAACATCGCTGAGCCGTATTTCTCGCCCGACGGTCGCTATGTCTACTTCAGCCAGGACGTGACCTCCGGGCGCGTGTGGGAATACAACCGCGACGCCAACCAGGGCATCTTTGCCATTCGCCGTCTGGATCGCGAAACCGGCGAGACCGAGACCGTCGTCTCCGGCCCCGGCGGCGCCGTGCGGCCGGTGCTCTCGCCCGACGGCAGACAGTTGGCCTTCGTGCGCCGCAACCCGACCGAGCTGACCTCGCGCCTGATGATCAAGGATCTTGAATCAGGCACCGAGCGCAGCCTGTTTGTCGAGCTTGAGCGCGACATGCAGGAAACATCCGGCGATGCCGGCAATTTCCCGGGCTTTTCCTGGGTGCCCGACGGCGAATCGATCGTGATCTGGAGCGGCGGCAAGTTCCACAAGATCGGCATGGACGGCTCGCATGCCGCGATCGAAGTCCACGTGACTGCCGACAAGAAGATCCATCCGGCCCTGCAGCGCTCGGTCGAGGTCTCGCCCGACACCTTTCCCGTTCGCATGGCGCGCTGGACTCAACGCAGCCCCGACGGCCGGTATGCCGTCTACCAGGCCCTGGGCTACCTGTGGCTGCACGATCTCGCGGACGATACGCATCGTCGCCTGACCAGACAGGACGAACACTGGGAGTTCTATCCCCGTTTTTCGCCCGATTCGCGCCATGTTGTCTACACCACCTGGCACGACGAGAAGCTGGGCTCGGTACGCATTGCGCCGGTCGGCCGCGGACGAGCGCGGGTGATCAGCGACGAGCCGGGCCACTACATCCAGCCGTCCTTCTCGCCCGACGGCAAGCGGGTGGTGTTCGTCAGGACGTCCGGAGGCTATCTGACCTCACCGACCTGGTCGGAGCGCACCGGCCTGTATGTGGCCGATGCCGGCGGCGAGGGCATGCGCCGCGTCCACGATAGCGGCAGCAATCCGCAGTTCTCGGCCGACGGCGAGCGCATCCTGTTCTCGCAGGGCAGCGATGCCGGCCTGGCGCTCAACAGCGTCAATCTCCAGGGCAATGATCAGCGCGAGCACCTGATCGGCGAGTGGGTCACCGAGTACCGCGTCTCTCCGGATGGCCGCTGGGTGGCCTTTACCGAGCACTACAATGCCTGGGTCGCGCCGTTTTTCCCGGCCGGCGGCAAGGTCACGCTCGGCGGCGGTGCCAAGGCCTTCCCGGTGCGCCAGGTATCGGCGCGCGCCGGCGATCATCTGCACTTCACCCGCGAGAGCTCGGCCATCGGCTGGTCGCATGGTGCCACGCTCCATGAGCGCAAGCTCAACGACGCCTTTGCCTTTCTCGAGGGTTCTCCGGAGGAACTGCCGGAACCGGAAACGGAAGGCATGGAGCTGGGCTTCGAGGTCGAGTCCGACCGCCACGACGGACGCATCGCGCTCGTCGGCGCGCGGGTCGTGACCATGCGCAATGCCCATGAAGAAAAGGAAGTCGTCGAAAATGGCGTCGTTCTGGTCGATGGCCATCGTATTGCGGCGGTCGGCTCGAGCGACGAGGTCGAGGTGCCCTCCGGCTACCAGACCTTCGACGTCAGCGGCAAGACCATCGTCCCGGGCCTGTTCGATGCACACGCCCACGGCCCGATGAGCAGCCGCCAGCTTACGCCGCAGCAGAACTGGGCCCAGATGGCCAATCTGGCCTTCGGAGTGACCAGCATTCACGACCCGTCCAACGACAATGCTGCCATCTTCTCGATGGCCGAGCTGCAGCGCGCCGGCCAGGTGCTGGCGCCACGGATCTGGTCGACCGGCCGCATCCTCTACGGCGCGATTTCGCCGGGGGCGACGGCCAAGGTCGATTCCTACGACGACGCCGAATTTCACGTCCGGCGTCAGAAGGCCCTGGGCGCGATTTCGGTCAAGAGCTACAACTATCTGCGCCGCAATCAGCGCCAGCAGGTACTCGAGGCCGGCCGCAATCTGGACATGATGGTGGTGCCCGAAGGCGGCATGCGCCTGGAGCAGAACCTCACCCAGATCGTTGACGGCCACACCGGCATCGAGCACAGCCTGCCGATCAAGACCGCCTACGACGATATCCGCCAGCTCTGGAGCCAGACCGGGGTGGTCTATTCACCGACCTTTGTGGTTGCCTACGGCGGCCTGATGGGCGAGGAGTACTTCTATGACCGCCACGAGGTCTGGAAAAACGAGCGCCTGCTCGACTTCGTGCCGAAATTCATCGTCTACCCGCGCTCGATTCGCCGAGCGACGGCCCCGGACGAACACTACAATCACGTCTTTGTGGCCAGACAGGCCAGGGCCTTCAACGAGCTGGGCATTCCGGTCGTGATCGGCGCTCACGGCCAGCTGGCCGGGCTGGGTGCGCACTGGGAAATGTGGGCCATGGTGCAGGGCGGCTTCTCGCCCTGGGAGGCGCTGCGGGGCGCGACCATCGACGGCGCCGAGTATTTCGGCATGGGTGCTGATATCGGCTCGATCGAGCGCGGCAAGCTGGCCGATCTGATCGTTATAGACGGAAACGTGCTCGAAGATATCGAGCGCAGTCAGAACGTGGTCTACACCATGCTCAACGGGCGCCTGTATGAATCATCGACCATGAATCAGGTCGTGCCTGACAAGGTCGAGCGCGAGCCGTTCTTCTTCGAAAAAACGGGCGGAGATGCCTGGATGCCTGCAACCATGGATTACATCGACAGCCTGGGCCGGGAGCACGGCTGGCACCACCACTGAGCGAAACCGCCCCGCCGGGATTCTCCGGCGGGGCGGCTGTCAGTCGATCAGGTGGAATCAGCGGCTGCGGCGCTGGTTGCGCATGTTCTCGGCGCGCTCGATGATTTCTTCGCCGGTCATGCCGTCGAGCGTCTTGTAGAGATTAGGCAGGCCCGACCATGCGGCAGTGTCGTAGGTGGCCAGAAAACGCAGCGACGCGTCGAGCTTGCGGTATTGCTCCTGCGAAGTATCCATGGCGATCAGATCCAGGCTCCCGGCAAACGCTTCGGGGCTGGAACCATCCACGATCATGGTCAGGCCGTATCCGTCCTCTTCTGCCTGGCCTTCCATGCGCGGCACTTTCTTCTCGGCGTCCTGCTGGTCGCGGCGAGGCAGTTCCCGGCTCGGCTCCTGGCGCTCGCTTCGTCGAACGACCTTTCGCTCGCTGTCGGCCGGCTGCTCTTGCGTGGCCTGCGTGGTCTGCTCGACCGGTGCCGGCTCGTCGGAACCGCAGCCGATCGCCAGAAAGGCAATGCTCAGAATGCAGATGGTCTTTTTCACTGTGTTCTCCATTGGGTTCAAGGTATCAGGGGGACAAGCCTGCAAGGCGGTTAGACGGTCGCGGTCCCGCTCAGTTCCGGATCATCGACTGCCTCGGCGTGCAGGTCGTATTCGTCGGCGCGAATGATTCGTACCGTCAGGCCGTCGCCGGGCTGCGGCTGGTCAGCGCCCGACACGATCACCTGGCCGTCGATCTCGGGCGCGTCGCCGTAGCTTCTGGCAATGGCTATATCACCTTCGACCGAATCGACCAGCACCGGTTCGATGCCGCCCACGCGGCGTTCAAGGCGCGTTGCGCTGATGCCGGCCTGGTGCTGCATGAAGCGGTGCCAGCGTTCTTCGGCCACTTCGTCGGGCACGGCATCGGGCAGCTCGTTGGCCGCAGCGCCTTCCACGGGTGAATACTTGAAGCAGCCCACGCGGTCGAGCTGGGCCTCGTCAAGCCAGTCCAGCAGCTGGCGGAAATCGTCCTCGGTCTCGCCCGGAAAGCCGACGATGAAGGTCGATCGGATCACCAGATCGGGGCACTGCCGGCGCCAGTTGCGGATGCGCTCGAGCGTGTTCTCGGCCGCAGCCGGCCGGCGCATTGCTTTCAGCACTGAGCGGCTGGCGTGCTGGAAGGGGATGTCGAGATAGGGCAGGATGCGCCCGGCGTTCATCAGCCCGATGATGGAATCGACGTGCGGATAGGGATAGACGTAATGCAGTCGCACCCAGATGCCCAGCTCGCCGAGCGCATCGCACAGGTCGTAAAGTCGGGTCTGGTATTCCCCTTCGCGCCAGTAGTCAGTCTGGTACTTCAGATCCACGCCATAAGCACTGGTGTCCTGACTGATCACCAGCAGCTCCTGCACCCCACGTTCAGCCAGTTGCTCGGCCTCGCGCATCACCAGGCCCAGCGGCCGGCTGACCAGGCGGCCGCGCATCGACGGGATGATGCAAAAGCTGCACTTGTGGTTGCAACCTTCTGAAATCTTTAGATAAGCATAGTGCTGCGGCGTGAGCTTCAATCCCCCGGGCGGCACCAGGTCGAAGCGCGGATCGTGCGTTCTGGGGAGGTGGCGGTTGACCGAGCGCGCCACTGCCTCGCCCTGGTGCGGGCCGGTCACGCCGAGCACCTTCGGATGAATGCGCGTAATGTCTTCGGGCTTTGCACCCATGCAGCCGGTGACCAGTACCCTGCCGTTGGCCGAGAGTGCTTCGCCAATGCTTTCCAGCGACTCGGCCTTGGCCTCGTCGATGAAGCCGCAGGTATTGACCACAACCAGATCAGCGTCTTCGTGGCCAGGCACGATTTCGTAGCCCTCGCTTTTCAGGCGCGTGACGATGTCTTCGGAATCCACCAGGGCCTTGGGGCAGCCCAGCGAAACCAGGCCCACGGTGGGCCGTCTGTCGCTGCGGTTGTCAGTGTCGGGTTGCGTCATGGGCGCGTATTCTACTGCCTGGAGAGGCTGCGCACCGCAGTAACGACTTCGCGCAGTTTTTCAATGCCGTCGAGCAGGCGCGGCCCGGGCCGCCCCAGCCAGGCCTCGCTAATGGAAAAGATGCGCTCGCGGGCAATGGCGGGAATATTCTCCCAGCCTTCGCGACGGCGGACGACGTGCGGCCGGTATTTGCTCTCGTCGACGCCGCACCAGCTCATCACGATGGCCTCGGGCGCCGCCGCGCGGGCCATCGCCGCATCGACCTGAAGGCTTTCGGCGCCTTGCTCCCGCCAGGGATTGACGCCACCGGCCAGGCGCAGCATTTCGTTCACCCAGGAGTCGCGGCCGGGCACGATCACCGGCTTTGGCCACCACTCGATCAGGATCGGCACGGGCGTATGCGCGGGCGGCGGCGCTGCCAGCGCTGCTTCGAATTTCAGGGCCAGGCGCTCGGCCGGGCCGACGGCATCGAGCGCGGCACCGATGCGCCGGATATCGGCGACCACATCGGACAGCGTATGCGGCTGGGTGACCAGCAGCGGCAGCCGGGCGGCCTCCATGCGCTCGAGGCAGCGCTCGTGGCCCGGCACCGTCAGCGAGGTGATGACCAGATCGGGTTCGAGCGCAAGAATCCGCTCGACGTCCACGTCCAGATCCGCCCCGATGCGCGGCAGATTCTCGACTACGTCTTCAGGGTAGTCGGAATGATTGTCGGCGCCCACAAGCCAGCCGGCCCGGCCCAGCGCGCAGACGATTTCGGTGTTGGAGCAGGTGTGGCTGACGATGCGCATGGGTTTTTTCAGGGTTCAGGATTCAGGGTTGGGACGACTATGGATGGGCGCAACTGTTCCGTCTTCAGTCAGCTTGGCAGGGCCCCTTGCGGCGCAGCCGCCCACCTGGCCACGCGGTTGCCGCCTGAAACCTGAACCCTTAAACCTGAACCCTTCCTTCTTTCCAGCTGTCGGCTGCATGGTGGCCGCGGGTTTCGTTGATGGGCCAGGCGCAGGCGATGGCGGCGGTGAACAGAAGCAGGCAGAAAACGATGGCGGTGGCCAGGCCCAGCCAGGCCTGCAGCAGACCCAGGCCAAGGATACCGAAGATGGCGGCCAGTTTGCCGGCCGTGCCCCAGAAGCCGAAGAACTCCGCGGCCTTGCCGCGCGGGGTGAGCGCGCCGACCAGGGCGCGCCCGGCCGACTGCGACGAGCCCAGGCTCAGGCCCGCCAGCAGGCCGGCACCGAGGAAGACATGCTGGGCTTCCCAGCGCACGCCCAGCCATGCACGCGCCAGCTCGGCAACGGCGGGAGTCTGCCAGATGGCGATAATGGCGACCAGCCAGAGCACGAGGGTGGCCAGGTACGTGCGGCGGGCGCCGACGTGCTCCTGGGCCAGGCCGAAAGCCACCGCGCCCAGGGCGGCTGTGACCTGCACGGTCACGAACATCGCCACCCGGATGGATTCATCCCAGCCGATGACCTGGGCGCCATAGATGAAGGCGAAGCTGGTCACGATATAGATGCCGGCCATCTTGAAGAAGATGGAGGCCAGCAGCCAGCGCATGTCGTGAAAATGCCGAACGTGTCCGAAGGTGCGTCTCAGGCGCCGGAAACCTGCGCGCACGGCACTGTCGCCCGGCTGGAGCACTCGGCGCGCGCCCCTTTCCTTCAGCCACAGGAAGGTCGGCAGGGCGGTGATCAGAAAGAAGCCCGCGGCGAAGGGGCCGACCCAGCGCACGCTGTCGTAGTTTTCCAGGCTCACTTCACCCAGAAAGAGCAGGGCGAAAGCCGTGGAGACCAGCCCGCCAACATAGCCCAGTGACCAGCCCAGACCGGAGATCCATCCCAGATCCCTGCGCGGGCCAAGCGCCGGCAGAAAGCTGGCGATGAAGCCTTCTCCGATCGCATAGGCGAAGTTGGAAACAATGATCAGCAGCATCGCAGTCACGATCCAGTCCGGCTCGACGAACCACAACAGGGCCGTGGCAATGACGGTGAGCAGATAGCTGGCAAACAGGAAAGCCTTGCGCCGCCGGCCGTGATCCATGATCGCGCCACACACCGGGTTGGCCACCACCACCAGCGCGTAGGAAACCGCCAGGGCAATGCTCCACAGCAGGTTGCCCAGGCGGTAGTCGGGCCCGTTGCCGACGATCACGCGGGTGAAGAGATCGCCGAAGACCACCGTGATGATCAGCAGCGTGTAGGCCTGGTTGGCGAAGTCGAACATCGCCCAGCCGAAGATTTCCTTCGCGGGCGCGCGTTTTCGGGTGACCATGGGCGCTTCCTCTGAAACTCGAGTCGGGCCGGCTCTCAGGCTTGCCGGTTTGGCCAGGGTTTGCTGTTCTTGAAACCGCAGATTGCGCAGATTAGCGCAGATCAAGAACAAAACCCCGTAACCACTGAAAAACACCGAATACTCTGAAAGTCGGCGTCCGTGCATTCCGTCTCTTGCGTGGTATCTGGTTTATGATCTGCCCATGCAGGATTTCGAACATCTCATACGCCAGCGCATTGCCGAACTGGAGGACCTGGCCGAGTCGAGCCGGGAAGCCACGGCGACGGTCGAGCTCGACCAGGCGCGCCAGGGCCGCTTGAGCCGCATGGATGCGCTGCAGGGCCAGGCCATGGCCAAAGACGCCGAGCGGCGGCGTGTGGTGCAATTGCAGCGGCTCAACGCAGCGCTGGCTCGTCTTGACCGCGACGAATTCGGCGAGTGCCTGGAGTGCGGTGAAATGATCGCCGGGGCGCGCTTGCGCGCCGACCCCGCAACCACGTTCTGCGTGGATTGCGCCAGCGCGGCCGAGCGGCGATGAGCGGCGGTCGGCGTGAAGCCCGCTCGAGTGACACCCAAATGAGTGATCCCGGCACGAGTGATCCCGATCCAGGCCCAGCCGTTGTGATCACGGGAGCGGCCTCCGGCCTGGGCGCAGCCATGGCCCGGCGTTTTGCGGCCGAGGGTTGGCGCGTGGTCGTCGCCGATCTCGATCAGCCTCGAGCGCAGGCGGTGGCCGAATCACTGCCGACCGATTCGGTCGCGTTCGCCATGGACGTGACCGACTGGAGCGACTGGGAACGCGCCGTCGAACGGGTACAGGAATTCGGCGATCCGGATCTGCTCGTCAATTGCGCCGGCGTGGCGGTGGGCGGCTCGCTCGAGGAAACTCCGGTCGAGGACTGGCGCTGGGTGATCGACATTGACCTGATGGGCGTAGTTTTTGGCTGCAAGGCCTTTGCGCCGGGCATGCGCGAGCGTGGCCGCGGCCACATCATCAACGTCGCGTCCTTTGCCGGCCTGGCTGGCGCACCCCGGATCAATGCCTACGGCACCGCCAAGGCCGGTGTGATCGCAATGTCGGAAATGCTGCGAGCGGAGCTGGCACCCGCCGGCGTTCATGTTTCCGTCCTCTGCCCGGCGTTCGTGCGCACCCGCCTGACCGAAACCATGCGCGCACCCGACGGCGGCTATCACAAGCGCGTCGAGCGCTGGATGGACAACTCGGGCGTGACCGTCGAGGATGTGGCCGAGACGGTGTTCAGGGCCGTCGAAAAGCCGCGCTTCCTGCTGCTCACACACGGCAACACGCGCTGGCTTTGGCGGCTCAAGCGCTTCTTGCCCGAACTGTACTTCCGGATCATGGCGCGCAGCATGCGCAAGGCCGCGCGCGGCGGCCGCTGAGTTATCAACCCGGCGATCTACCAAGACATGCATGCCTTGGTCAGTATTGCCACATTCAGCTTGCCGGGTTAATCAAGTCCGGCCATCGTCCTTGCCCCAGGTGCGGGCCATGATCAGGTAGACGAACGACGCCGATCAGGTGATCAGCATGAAGCCGATCAGGGCTTCTGTGCCGGCCAGGAAGCGGATCGACCCGGTGCTGTAGAGATCGCCCCAGCCCACCGTGGTGTAGGTTGAGGCCGAAAAGTAGACGCAGTCGAGAAAGCCCAGCGTCTCATAGCCGACAATCCGGCCCAGCCCGGGCAGGCCAAGCAGCAGGAAGTAGGCCAGGCCGAATAGCCAGATTTCGGCAATATGGGCTGCGACCAGCGTAAACATCACGATCAGCAGGGTGGGGCGGTGATGATGGTTTCGGCCCGGCTCATGAATGCGCCGCCCGGCGCCCCAGCGGTTGAGCCACTCGATGACCTCGAAGTGCAGCACGATGGCGAGCATGACCACTACCGCGGTGGTCAGTACCACCAGCCATTCGGCGCTGCCCGGCCAGCTCACGCGGCGTCGATCACGCCCAGGCGCTTGCCGACCCGCGTGAAGGCTGCCACAGCCTGCTCCAGGTGCTCGCGGGTGTGCGCGGCCGAAATCTGGGTGCGGATGCGGGCCTGGCCCCTGGGCACGACGGGAAAGAAGAAGCCGATCACGTAGATGCCTTCGGCGAGCAGTTCGTCGGCCATTTTCTGCGCCAGCGGCGCGTCGTGCAGCATGACCGGAACGATGGGATGCTCGCCCGGCAGCAGTTCGAAACCGGCTTCGCCCATGGCCTGGCGGAAAAAGCGCGTGTTTTCAGCTACACGGTCGCGCAGTTCGCTCGATTCGGTCAGCATCTCGAACACCTTCAGGCTGGCAGCGACCAGCTGCGGGGCCAGTGAGTTCGAAAACAGATAGGGCCGCGAGCGCTGGCGCAGCATGTCGACGATGGGCTGGCTGGCCACCGTGAAACCGCCCATGCCGCCGCCCAGGGCCTTGCCCAGGGTCGAGGTGAAGATGTCGACCTTGTCCAGCACGCCGTGGTGCTCGGCCGAACCGCGGCCGGTGGGTCCGAAAAAGCCGGTGGCGTGGGCGTCGTCGACCGCGACCAGGGCGCCGTATTTCTCGGCCAGGGCGGTGATTTCGTCGAGTTTGGCGACATAGCCGTCCATGGAGAACACGCCGTCGGTGATGATCATGCGGGTGCGCTTGTCCTGAGTCTTTTTCAGGATGTCTTCGAGCGCGTCCATGTCCGAGTTCGGATAGCGGTGGCGCTCGGCCTTGCACAGGCGAATGCCGTCGATGATCGAGGCGTGGTTGAGCTGATCGGAAATGATCGCGTCCTCCGGGCCCAGCAGCGGCTCGAACAGGCCGCCGTTGGCGTCGAAACAGGAGGCATAGAGGATTGCATCATCCTTGCCGAAGTATTCGGCAATGGTCTTTTCGAGCTTCTTGTGCAGATCCTGGGTGCCGCAGATGAAGCGCACCGAGGCCAGGCCGAAGCCGTAGTCGTCGAGTGCCTGGCGGGCGGCGTCAATGACCTCGGGGTTGTCGGCCAGGCCCAGATAGTTGTTGGCGCAGAAGTTGAGTACCTTGCCGCCCTCGAGCGTCTCGATCTCGACGCGCTGCGGCGTGGTGATCTGCCGCTCGCGCTTGTACAGCCCGTCGGCTTCGATTTGCTTGAGTTCGTCTCGCAGTCGTTGGAGTGTTGCGTGGTCGCTCATTTGGTCATGGCTCCGGTTGAATCGAAGGGTTCAGGTTTCAGGGTTCAGGACAGGTTTTGGCCAGGCTTTCCTGAAACCTGAACCCTGAAATCTATTCAATGTTTCCCGTCCAGTCGCATACGATCTTGCCGCACTGGCCGGAGGCCATCAGTTCGAAACCGGTCTCGAAGTCGTCGATGGCGATCTGGTGGGTCAGGGCCTTGTGCAGCGGAAAGCCGGTGAGCACCATCTGGGTGATCTTGTACCAGGTCTCGTACATGCGCCGGCCGTAGATGCCGTGGACTTCCAGGCCCTTGAAAATCACCTGATCCCAGTCGACGCCGGCATTTTTTGGCAGCAGGCCGAGCAGGGCAACCTTGCCGCCGTTGTACATCAGCTTGAGCAGGTCGCTGAAAGCGTGCGGGTTGCCCGACATTTCCATGCCGACGTCGAAGCCGTCTATGCCGAGCTCTGCGCGAACGTCGAGCAGGTTCTCTTCGGTGACGTTGATGGTGCGCGTCGCGCCCATGTCACGGGCGAGCTGCAGGCGGTAGTCGTTGACGTCGCTGATGACGATATGGCGGGCGCCGACGTGCTTCGCGATGCCGGCGGCGATAATGCCGATCGGCCCGGCGCCGGTGATCAGCACGTCTTCACCGACCAGGTCAAACTGCAGCGCGCAGTGCGCGGCGTTGCCAAAGGGGTCGAAGAAGGCGGCCAGCTCCGAGGGAATCTCGTCGGGAATCGGCCACAGATTGGTCATGGGCACGACCACGTACTCGGCAAAGCCGCCGTCGCGATTGACGCCGATGCCCTCGGTGTTGGGGCACAGGTGCGGCTTGCCGGCGCGACAGTTGCGGCACACCCCGCAGACCACGTGGCCCTCGGCCGAGACGCGCTGGCCTTCCTCATAACCGCGCACACCCGATCCCAGCTCGACGATGTGGCCTACGAACTCGTGGCCGAGCACCAGCGGCGGGCGGATGGTGCGCTGCGCCCATTCGTCCCATTGATAAATGTGCAGGTCGGTGCCGCAGATGGAGGTCTTTTCGAGCCTGATCAGAACCTCGTTGGGCCCTGGCACGGGTACGGGAACCTCGCGCAGTTCCAGGCCGGGTGCAGCCTCGGGCTTGACCAGCGCGCGCATGCTGCTCGTCATGGATGGTCTCCGGGGTTGGGCAAAAGTAGCATTATAGAACCTCTTGCCCGGGCAGGTCTTTCGGCCTGCACGAAATCGGGCGGGTGGCTTGACAGCTCAGTCGTTAATGCAAACAATTCGCATTCCACAGTATCGTGACCCGTTACCTGCAGCCAGCGCGCGACTGAATCGGCAGTCAGTGCAAGCCAGCCGGGTTTCATGCAGGCCGTAGCGCCCTGCCTGGAAAGGGCCGGTTTGAACTTGTTGCACCCTGGGAGCTGAATGCATGACGCACCGACTCGAGCCCGCACTGGCTGTTTTTCTGTTCTTTCTCGCCGCTGGCGCGTACGCTGATACCGGCTATATCGTTCTGGCACCCGACCGCGGTTTTGTCGGAAACAACCTCGCAAGAGAAGCCTTCGAGCCCTTTGCCGAAGAGCGGGACGCGCGCCTGGTTTTCGTGACCGACGAGCGCGGCAAGCCTTATTTCCGGCGCGCTGTCGAGTCTTTGAGCGATGCCGGCGCTGAGCGCGTGGTGCTGCTGCCACTCTACCTCACAGACGCCCACCCGGATTTCGAGCGCATCGAAGCCTGGCGCCGCGACGCGGCTGTCGACGCCGAAGAGATCGTGCTCGGGCGTCCGTTCGGTCAGAGCTATCTTGCAGTTCGGGCCGTGGCCGATCGGCTGGCTGACTCGGGTGTGCACGATGGCCGGCTCGTGGCCGTCGGATACGGCGCGAGCGACGAGACTACCGCCGAGGCCATGTCTTCAGAACTGGGCCGGCTCGCAGCGGCGGCGGCCGGCGGCCGCCACTTCGATTCCGTGCAGGTGCGGGTGCCCGGCAAAGACGACGACCTGTCCGCGGCGCTTGAGGATCTGGGCGGGCATGACCGGGTTGTGCCGCTGCACACCGGACCGCTCTACAGCGAGATGATGGCCTATTCCAGCCGACTGGGGAGGGCGCTGCCCGGCGGCGTCGATCTGATCGAAAACGAGCTGTTTTCGCACCCGGCGGTCACCGCCTGGATGCAGCGAGAAGCGAGGCACTATCAACCCATTGACGACAAGCGCCTGGGCGTGATCGTGCACGCTCATGGTGCCGGTTTTCACTGGAACGAGACCATGCGCCAGGCCGCCGCCCCGCTGGCCGAGGACTACATGCTGGATTTTGCCTTCTCGATGGGCGGAGCAGGTACGCTGACCCGCGCCATCGAGCGGCTCGAGCAGCGCGGCGCCGAGGCGGTGGTCATCGTGCGCGTGTTCAGCATGGCCGACTCGTTCCTGGGCGGAATCGAACGGCTGATCGGAGCCGACTACGAGTCCTGCCGGCCGGCCGATCTCGGGCCCATGCACAGCCACGGTGCGCCTGCCGCGCGCATTCTGACCTCGCTGCCGGTGGTCACGCGCGGCGGACTGGAAGATGATCCGCTGTTTGCCCGCGCGCTGCTCGAGCGGGCTCGCGATCTGTCACGGCAGCCCGAGCGCGAGACCGTTTTGCTGGTCGCGCATGGCAAGGGCGATGACGAGGGCAACGCGCGCTGGCTCGAGCTGCTGGAGTCCCTGCGAGCGCAGATGATCGAGTTCGATGGTGATGGTTTTCGCGATATCCAGGTTGGCACCTGGCGCGAAGACTGGCTGGACAAGCGCGAGCAGGCCGTCGGTGCGATGCGCGCGAAAATCGAGGCGGCGATGAAAGACGACGGCCGCGTGCTGCTCATTCCCGCCCGCACCACGGGACAGGGCCGCGCCCGGGAGCTGATTCCGGATCTGGAATTCGAGCTGGGCGAAGGCTTCGCCCCGCATCCACTGTTTGTCGAATGGCTGCGCAAGCAGGTTCGACAGGGCAAGGAATCGATTGCCTACGCCGGCTCGCAGGCCTGGCAGTGCCAGTGGTCCGATGCTCAGTGAGTTTCGAGTGATGCCGCCAGAGCCGGCAGCCAGGTGACCGAGGGTCCGGCAAGGTGCCAGCGTGCCAGGGCCGTCAGCTCGCTTCTTTGCGGATTGATCTCGATGACCGCAGCGCCCGCCCGCGCGGCGATTGCCGGCAGGCTGGCGGCGGGTTGCACGGCACCGCTGGTGCCGGCCACCAGCATCAGGTCGCAGCCTTCGGCAATCTCGAACGCGGCCCGTAGAACATCCTCGTCAAGCGCCTCACCGAACCAGACAACGTCGGGACGAGCCAGCCCGTCGGGATGATGCGGTGAGGGCGGCGGCTTGTGGTCAGCATGAGTGGCCAACCAGTCCGCGTCGATCTCGCGGCGGGTGCGCGAGCAGATGCTGCGCTGGATATTGCCGTGCAGTTCCAGTACCGGGTCGGATCCGGCCAGGCGGTGAAAGCCGTCGACGTTCTGGGTTATCAGATCCAGCCGCGGCACTCGTGTGGCCAGTTCGACCAGGGCATGGTGGCCGGCATTGGGCCTGGTACGGCCGATCAGCTCGCGGCGCCACTGGTACCACTCCCAGACGGTGGCCGGGTCGTTGGAAAAACCTTCAGGCGAGGCCAGCTCCATCGGGTCGAAGTGCTCCCACACGCCAGTCTGGGCATCGCGAAAGGTCGGGATGCCTGAGTCGGCCGAAACCCCGGCGCCGGTCAGCACCGCTACGCGTCGTGCCTGATGCAGGGCTTCGATCAGGGCCTGAGGCAGCTGCTCAGGATCAGTGCAGGTTGTTGTATTCATGCGTGTCTTGTTTGACTGGATGATGGTTCATCGTCGCATGGACGGGCAGGCGGGTGGCCTCAGGCGTCCTGCTCGCCGGCTTCGGAGCGGCAGCCGATGCCGTGCTTGCGAATGATTCCGCGGAGCTGGTCGTAGCTGAGGCCGAGCTTTTCGGCGGCTTTGCCCTGGTGGCCACCGGTTGCCGCCAGGGCGGCTTCGGTCAGGCGCTTTTCCTGTCGGTCGAGCCAGGCGCGCAGGTCGATGTTTTCCCGGGCCGGGTCCGGCAGGCGATCGTTCCTGTCGCGGCCGGTATGCGGGCGCCAGGGCGAGGCAAAGGGGTCGAACTCGATCGTCTCGACCGGCGCATCCGGCTCCGCCAGCCGGTAGACCGCGCGCTCGACCACGTTCTTGAGTTCGCGCACGTTGCCCGGCCAGGCATGCGCCAGCATGGCATTGACGACGGCCGGGCTGAAGCCGGCAAACAGCTCGCGCCCGAGCTCCCGGGTCATGCGCATGGCGAAGTGTTCGGCCAAAGGCAGAATATCCTCGCGCCGTTTTCTCAGCGGCGGCAGCGTGATGACATCAAATGCCAGGCGGTCGAGCAGGTCGGCGCGAAACCGGCCTGCAGCGGCCAGCGCGGGCAGGTCGACGTTGCTGGCGCCAACGATGCGCACGTCCACTTCCAGCGGCCGGGTCGAGCCCAGGCGCTCGAACTGGCCGTACTCGATCACGCGCAGAATCTTCTCCTGCACTGCCATAGAGGTGCTGGCCAGCTCGTCGAGAAACAGGGTGCCACCGTCAGCCCGCTCGAAGCGCCCGGCGCGCTGCCTGGAGGCGTCGGTAAAGGCGCCGGCCTCGTGGCCGAACAGCTCGGATTCGAGCAGCGATTCGCTGATCGCCGCACAGTTGAGCTTGACCAGCGGTCCGCCCCAGCGCGGCGAGAGAAAGTGCAAGCGCTCGGCAATCACTTCCTTGCCGGTTCCGCGCTCGCCCACGATCAGCACCGGCCGATTCATCTCCGCCGCCCGTGAAACGGCCTCGAGCACGCCGAGAAAGGCGGGCGATTCACCAATGACAGGCTGGTCAGTCGGGTTCATGGCATCCGCCGGGTTGGGCTGTCTTGAGGTTAACTCAGCGGCCGATGATCGGGAAGTAGGTCTTTTAGGGTTCAGGTTTCAGGTTTCAGGAAAACCCGTCCGAAGCCCGCCCTGAACCCTGAACCCTGAAACCTGAACCCTGAACCCTTAACTTCCCATGATCGTACAATCCCCCCAATGGCCAAGCCGAAGTCAGTGTATACCTGCCGCGAATGTGGCGCGAGTTTTCCCAAGTGGTCCGGGCAGTGTCCGGACTGCCGGGCGTGGAATGCCCTGGAAGAAGGCGTGGCCGCGGCGCCGGCTCAGGCCAGGGGCCCGAAAGGCCGGGGTAACTGGTCCGGCACCGCATCGGCTTCGGTCAGCAACCTGGCCGAGGTGCGGGCGGAAGCGGCCCGGGATCGTCTTTCTTCGGGCCTGAGCGAGCTTGATCGCGTGCTCGGCGGCGGCCTGGTGCCCGGTTCGGTGGTGCTGCTCGGCGGCGATCCGGGCATCGGTAAATCGACCCTGCTGCTGCAGGCCCAGGATGCCGTGGCTGCCAGCCACCCCAGCCTTTACGTGACCGGTGAAGAGTCGGCCGCGCAGGTCGCCATGCGCGCGCGCAGGCTCAATCTCGACCCGGCACGCCTGGACTGCCTGACCGAAACCAGCCTGGAAGTGGTCCTGGCCACGGCGGCCGAGCGCAGGCCGGCTTTCATGGTCGTCGACTCCATCCAGACGCTGTGGACCGAGGCGCTGCAGTCCGCGCCTGGCGCCGTTGCCCAGGTGCGCGAATGTGCTGCTCGGCTGGTGCAGTTTGCCAAGCAGACCGGCTGCGCCGTCGTGCTGGTCGGTCACGTCACCAAGGAAGGTGCGCTGGCCGGTCCGCGGGTGCTCGAGCATATGGTCGACGCGGTGCTGTATTTCGCCTCCGACTCCGGCAGCCGTTATCGCCTGGTTCGCGCGGTCAAGAACCGCTTTGGTGCCGCCAACGAGCTGGGCGTGTTCGCCATGACGGACAAGGGACTCAAGGCCGTTGCCAATCCTTCGGCCATATTTCTGTCGGGTCAGGCCGATCCGGCGCCGGGAAGCTGCGTACTGGTCACGCGCGAGGGCACGCGGCCAATGATGGTCGAGGTACAGGCGCTGGTGGCGCCGTCGAATCTGTCCAATCCAAGGCGGGTGGCCGTTGGCGTCGATCCCAACCGCTTGGCGATGTTGCTGGCGGTGATGAACCGCCACGCCGGGATCGTGATTGGCGACCAGGACGTGTTCGTCAACGTTGCCGGCGGCATGCGCATCAACGAGACCGCCAGCGATCTGGCGATTGCCCTGGCGCTGAAATCCTCGCTGCGCGAGAAACCCCTGCCCAAGGGTCTGATTGCCTTTGGCGAGGTTGGGCTGGCCGGCGAGCTGCGACCGGTCTACAACGGCGAGGAACGCCTGCGCGAGGCGGCCGGGCAGGGCTTCGATCAGGCGCTGGTGCCCGAGGCCAATCTCAAGGGCGTCAAGGCGCGCATTACGGCGAAAGGCTGCCGCACCCTGGCGCAGGCGCTCGATGCCGTTTGACCGGCCCACCGCAGAAGCGATTCCCTTACACTATTCAGACCGAATTCAGGCACCGGGTGACAAGCTGTCAGCGTGCCGATTTCAGACAGGAGAAGGCATCATGCACCGTTTTGTTTCCATCACTGCCGTCGCCAGCGTGCTGATTCTGGCCGCTTGCGTGACCATCAACGTCTATTTCCCCGAGGCTGCGGCCGAACGGGCTGCCGATCGCTTCATTCGCGACGTGCTGGGCGAGGACGTGCCGGCGGCACCCTCGAGCGAACCCCAGGCATCGAGCGCCTCCTGGTGGAATGCAATCTCTCCGGTCGCAACGGCACATGCCCAGAGCGCGGATATCGACATCAACACCCCTCAGATCCAGGCGATCAAGGATCGCATGGCCCAGCGCCAGCGCGAGCACCTGGCCGCCTGGTTCGAGGCCGGCGCCATCGGCTTTGGCCGCGACGGCCTGGTCGAAATCCGCAACCGCTCGGCGGTCAGCCTGTCCGAGCGGCGGAATCTCGAACGGGTGGTCAACGAAGAGAACTCAGACCGCAACGCCGTCTACCGCGAAATCGCCATCGCCAACGGCCATCCCGAGTGGGAAGACGACATCCGCGAAACCTTCGCGCGACAGTGGATCGCCAACGCGAAGTCCGGCTGGTATTACCAGCAGGAAGACGGGGGCTGGACGCAGAAATAGGAAGGTTCGCTGGTTGGCTAGTTGGCTAGTTGCGCCGGGATAGGCTTTGCTAACCAGCTAACCAGCTAACCAGCCAACCAGTGGGTACTCATGGGTAGAAGACGTCGTCGCCTGCCGACGGAGCCGATTACGGTCGAGATCACGGATCTATCGCACGACGGGCGCGGCGTGGGGCGGCACGGCGACAAGGCCGTGTTCGTGCATGGCGCGCTGCCGGGCGAGACCGTCTCGGCGAAGCTGATCGGGCGCAACCGGCGCTTTGACGAGGCGCTTTGCGAGGAAGTGATCACAGCCTCGCCCGAGCGCGTCGAGCCCGACTGCCCCTGGTTCGATCGCTGCGGCGGCTGCGCGCTGCAGCATCTCGATCATGCCGCCCAGGTGGAGTGGAAGCACAAGCGCCTGGTCGACAACCTCGAGCGCATCGGCGAGGTTCGCCCCGATGAGTGGTGGAAGCCAATCTCGGCCAAGCCCTGGTATTACCGCCGCCGCAGCCGCCTGAGCGCGCGGCTGGTCAGGGGCAAGGGCCGGGTGCTGGTGGGCTTTCGCGAGCCGCAGGGCCGTTTCGTGGCCGATATCGGCGACTGCCGGGTGCTGCACCCGGACTTCAGTAATCGCCTGAAGAGCCTGTCGGATCTGCTCGGCGGGCTGTCGGTGGCCGACGCCGTGCCCCAGATCGAGACGGCCAGCGGTGATGAGGCCTCGGCAATTGTCATCCGCCACCTGCGCGAACTGACCGCCGACGATGTCATGGCGCTCAAGCGCTGGTCAGACGACAACGGGATTGCCGTCTACCTCCAGCCCAAGGGGCCCGATACCGTGCACCGGCTGTGGCCCGAACAGCACGAGCTGAGCTATCGGCTGGATGACTTCGGTCTGGAGCTGGCCTTTCATCCGCAGCATTTCATTCAGGTCAACGCCGCGATCAACCGCGCCCTGGTCGCCCGGGCGCTGGAATTGCTCGATCCCGGCCCCGACGACCGCGTACTCGATCTGTTCTGCGGCCTGGGCAATTTCACCCTGCCGCTGGCCACCCGCGCCGGCCACGTCACCGGCATCGAGGGGGCGGCCGATCTGATCGAGGCGGCTGGCACCAATGCCCGCCGCAACGGCCTGGACAACGTCGAGCTCGACGTTGCCGATCTCACCGCGGATGTGTCTTCCCGGCCCTGGTACCGCGCCGGCTTCGACGGCGTGCTGATCGATCCGCCGCGCAGCGGCGCGTTCGAGGTGCTGCCGATGATCGCCGGTTCCGGGGCGAAGCGGGTGGTTTATGTCTCCTGCAACCCCGGCACGCTGGCGCGCGATGCTGGTGAACTCACGCGCCAGCACGGCTTCCGCTTGATCGGCGCTGGCATTGCCGACATGTTTCCGCACACCGCACACGTTGAATCCATCGCCCTGTTCGAACGCGCATGAGCACTGAATTGCCACTTGGGCCCCTGATCGTGGGCATCGACGGCGTGTCACTGGATGCGTCGACCATGGAGTTGCTGCGCCATCCGGCCGTCGGCGGGGTGATTCTATTCGCGCGAAACTACCAGTCGCCGGAGCAGCTTCGCGCGCTCAGCGCCGAGATTCGCGCGCTGCGAAGCCCGCGTCTTTTGCTCGCCGTTGACCAGGAGGGCGGTCGCGTGCAGCGTTTTCAGGCCGGCTTCACGCCGCTGCCGCCGCTGGGCGTGCTCGGGCGCTGGTATGCCGCGCGTCCTGACCGTGCCCGCGATCTGGCGTATCGTCATGGCCGGGTGATGGCCGCCGAGGTGCTGGGCCACGGTGTCGACATGAGCTTCGCGCCGGTGCTCGATCTCGATCGCGGCAGTCAGGTCATCGGTGATCGCGGCATGAGTTCCGAGCCCGCAGCGGTCGCCGATCTGGGTGCTTACTACCTCGCCGGGATGAAGGATGCGGGCATGCGCTCGTGCGGCAAGCATTTCCCGGGGCACGGCTCGGTGGCCCCCGATTCTCACCATGAAGTCGTGGTCGATGAGCGCGATCTCGACGCCCTGGATGAGGATCTCAGGCCGTTCGCCGAGCTTGCGCCGCGGCTCGACAGCGTTATGATGGCGCACGTCATTTACCCGGCGCGCGATCCCGAGCCCGCAGGCTACTCGCGGGCCTGGGTAATCGATACCCTGAGGGAGCGACTGGGGTTTGGTGGCGTGGTCATTTCCGACGATCTGGATATGGCGGGTGCCGGGCCGGCCGGTTCGCTGACCGAGCGCGTCTCGCGGTCTCTTGCTGCCGGCTGCAATGCGGTGCTGGTCTGTCGTCCGGAGTCGGCACGCTCGCTGCTTGAGTCCAGGCACGACTGGCCACAGCCGCCGGCAGGGATGCTCGAGCGACTTTACGGTCGGCCAATGGCGACCCTGGATGAACAACTGCTGGTACCGGAGTTTCGGGCCTGGCGGGATTCGCTCAGGGCGCTGTGCCGCTGACAGCGACATATTCACGATCGAATTCAGGAACAGGCATGCAGGAAATATTCGACAATTTCGACGGCCTGGCGGGCCTTCCCGGTTGGGCCATCAAGGCTTTCGCCATTGTTCTGGCGGCGCTTCTGCTGGAGCTGGTTTACCGGATTTTCATCAATCGCGTCGGCCGTCTGGCGGAGAAAAGCACCCATCTGTGGGACAACGCGCTGGTTTACGCCGGTCAGCGTCCGGTCTCGCTTTTCATCTGGTGGCAGGGCCTGGTGATGGCCGCGCGGGTGATCGCCCCGCATACCGACGTGGTCGCTTTCGATTCGGCGGTTCTCGATGTCGCCCAGCAGCTCGGCGTGGTGGTGGCGGCAACCTGGTTTCTCTTTCGCCTCAGCACCGGCTTCGAACACGCCTTTATTGAAACGCGCCGCCGGCGCGATGAGCATGTCGATATCACCACCGTGACGGTGCTTGCGCGCATCGTGCGCATTGCCTTTGTGATCACCGGCATACTCATGGGTTTGAGCGTTCTCGACATTCCCATCTCCGGCCTGCTGGCCGCCGGTGGCGTCGGCGGCATCGCCGTGGGCATGGCCGCGCGCGACATGCTGGCCAACTTCTTCGGCGGCTTTACCGTGTTCATGGACCGGCCGTTTTCGGTTGGTGACTGGGTGCGCTCGCCTGATCGCGAGATCGAGGGCACGGTCGAGAAGATCGACTGGCGCATCACCACCATTCGCAAGTTCGACAAGCGCCCGATGTATGTGCCCAACGCCACTTTCACGACCATGACGCTGGAAAACCCGTCGCGCATGACCCATCGCCGCATCGCCGAGCACATCGGCGTGCGCTACGACGACTTCGGTGTGCTGCGCAAGCTGGTCGAGGACATTCGCGCCTACATCATGAATCACGAAGCCCTCGATACAACCCAGACGACGATGGTGCATTTCGACCGCTTCGGTCCCAGTTCGCTCGACATCATGCTCTACTGCTTCACCAAGACGGTGGTCTGGACCGAGTACCACGAAAAGCGCGAAGACGTTCTGCTCGGCATCGGCGAGATCATCGAATCGCACGGAGCTCAGGTGGCCTTCCCCACGCGCACGCTCAAGGTCGACATGGCCGAAGAGCTGGCCGACGAGATTCGCGATGTCATGGTCACCGACGCCCGCGAACGCGGCGAGAGCGGTGATGCTTCTTCCCGATCGAGCGCCGCAATGCGCCGCGGTGCCGGCGCGCGAAAGCGGGACAGCAGCGAGGAAACACCGGATCAGCGTGACCCCCGCGGTGGCGACGTTGGTGGTGACAGCGATGGCGGCAATGGAAATGGCAATGCTTGAGGCGGCGCAGGATGACCCGCACTGGCCCGACGGGGCCGAGCGCCTGTTCACGCCGGCCGAGGTTGCCCGGGCTCTCGATGCCCAGGCCCGGCGCCTGGATCAAATCACCCGCCCAGGCGAGGTGCTGTCGATCGTCACCCTGATGAACGGCGGCATGTATCCGGCCATCGAGCTTGGCCGGCGGCTGAGCAGCGCGCTGCGCATTGACTACGTGCATGCGACCCGCTATCGCGAGGCCACCCGCGGCGGTGAAATCCACTGGCAGCACTGGCCGACCGACCTGGCCGTGGGGGATCACGTGCTGCTGGTCGACGACATTTTCGATGAGGGTCTCACCATGGCCGCCGTGGCCGAGCGATTTCGTGAGCAGGGCGTCGAGCGTGTGAGCACGGCCGCGCTGGTGCGCAAGCAGCACGATCGCGGCCTTGCCCGCGACTGGATCGACGACTTTGCTCTCGAAGTACCCGATCGCTACGTGTTTGGCTGCGGCATGGACTACCAGGGCCTGTGGCGCCAGCTCGACGCAATCTGGGCGCTGCCGTCGTGAGTCTGGCGATCATCGGCGGTACCGGCGCGCTCGATCTTTTCGAGGTGCGCGAGGAACGAAGAATGGATACGCCTTACGGGCGTCCTTCTTCGGCCATCGCCCGCGTGCGTTTCGGGTCGATTGAAGGCTGGTTCCTCGCCCGCCACGGGCGTCCGCACCGGATTCCCCCGCATCGCATCAACTATCGCGCCAATATCGATGTGCTGCACCGCCTGGGCGTGAAACGCATCATTGCCATCAACGCCGTAGGCAGCATGAACCCCGACGCCGGTCCCGGCGCTCTTGTGCTGCCCGATCAGCTCATCGACTACACCTGGGGCCGGGCGCACAGCTTCAGCGACGACGATATCAGTCCCTTGCGCCACATCGAGTTTGCCCAGCCGTTTGCCGGGCCTGTCCGGGCCGATCTGAGGGCAGCAGCCGAGCGCGCAGGTGTTGCCTGCATCGACGGCGGCTGCCTGGCCGTCACGCAGGGGCCTCGCCTGGAAACGGCCGCCGAGGTTCAACGCATCATGCGCGACGGTGCGAGCCTGGTCGGCATGACCAGCATGCCGGAGGCTGCCCTGGCGCGCGAGGCGGGCATGGACTACGTCAGCCTGTGCGTGGTGTCCAATGCCGCCGCCGGGCTGGATGACGAGCCCATTACCGAAGAAGCGATCCACGATGTACTTGCCGCCGCCATGGGCCAGGTGCGCGCGCTGCTGGCCGAGTTGGCTTGACCCGGCAATCCATTTGGTTGCCGGGATAACGAGTGACATAGCGTTGTTGCCGGTAGAATGTGACCGGCTTCTCCCTGATTTCCCTTGGGTTTTTCTCGCTTCCGTCTTATCCTGTAGGTGTTGCTGAACCAGCCAGTGAGGACTGCGCCATGTCCGACACCTCGACCCTTTCTGTACTCGAAACCGGCCACAAGGAACGCACCGTCATGCGGTCGTTGCTCAACCTGGCGGGCGTGCGCGGTGGTGGGACGTGGCTGGTCGTCGACGAGCCCGGTGGCGATGTCACGATCATCGACGTTGATTCCGAACAAGGCGAGTCACGCTGGCTGGAACTGCGTGAAGCCGGGCATAACCCCATCGCGCTGACGCGCAGGCGAGAATTTGCCGCCGCAAACGTGCTTCAGAAGCCGCTTCGCTCGCGCGAATTTCTCAATCTGCTCGAGCGGGTCAGCTCCGAAGACGCGCCGGTGCCTGGTTCGGCCCCAATCGAGAAACCTGCCGCCGGCGGCGGACTCGAGTGGCTGGGGCTGGAGCAATCCGAGGATCCGGAGTATGCCACCCTGGCCGAGCATCTGCGCCGACAGACCTGGAACAGCCCGGTGATTCTCAAGCTGCAGGGCTGGCCCCGCCTGGTCATCGATCCGGGTTCGGGAAGCTGGTTCTACGACGGCTCGATCGGTGACATGGCCCCGCGGATGTTCGCCAGCCCGCTGCCCGCTGCCGCCGGCCGGCCGGTCTCGAGCGCCGACCTGGTCAGCGAGGTGGAAAACATCGTGCGCCGTCCGCTCAGCGAGCTCAAATGGTTTGCCGGCCTGGCGCAATCGCGCGGGCGACTGCACCCGGACCTGCTTGGCGATGTCCAGTTCATGCTCACCCAGGCGCCGAGCGAGGCGATGGGCAACGAGCGTTATGCGCAGCTTGCCCGCATCCTGATCCGGGCGCCGGTGAGCATCGACGAGTTGCACCGCCAGTCGGGCGAGGCGCCGGAAAACATCGCCGCCTTTCTCAATGCCTGCTATACGACGGGGCGGCTGTTGGTCAATCGGACAGTGAAAGCCGTCGGGTTCTGAACTGGCGGGCTTCGACCCGGGCTGCGGGTCGTTTTGAACATTGGAATTTCGGTCATTCGAATTTGTTTGGTACTTGGTGCCTGGAATTTGAAAATTGCGAGCGCCAGCGAGCTTTAGTATTTCAACCTGACTTCCCCGATCCCCGCTACGCCGCCAAGCGCGGCGAGCAGCTCCTGGGAGGGCGTGACGCGCCAGTTTGCTCCCAACTGCACAATCGCCCGGGCTGCGTGGTTGCGATACTTGATGACTACCGGCGTGCGGCCCTGACGGTAGGGCTGCAAGGCAGCGGCGAGGTCCTTTTCCAGCGCCTCCGGCGGCCGGTCGATCTCGATGTCCACGCGTCGAGCAAACTGCGAGCGCGCCTCGTCGACGCTCATCACTTCTTCGGCTACCATCCGGAAGCCGCCGCGAAAGCGGTCGATCTCCACGTGACCACGTACCACGACGATCTCGTCGGCGATCAGCCGATCCGATACCTGTTGGTAGAGTCGATCGAAGACGGCCACTTCCAGGCGTGCCGTACCGTCGTCAAGTGCGATGAAGGCGCCCTTGCCCGGGCGTCGGCGCAAGGCGGCGATCAGGCCAGCCAGAGTCATTGGCTTGCCCTGGCCGCGCCGGCCGCCTTCTGTGCCGCCGGTGCCCACCAGGCCTTCGATGCGGTCGAGCGTCGTCGTGGTGGTGTTGGCGAGTTCGTCGCGCAGTTCGTCCATCGGATGTCCGGACAGGTAAAGACCCAGCGTTTCCTTCTCGGCACGCAGCCGCTGGCGCAGCGTCCAGTCGCGAACGTCGGGCAGGGGCCGGTCTTCGGGCCCGCTGTCGGTCGGAGACGCACCGCCGCCGAACAGGCTTGACTGGCCGGCCTCGCGGTCGGCCTGGAAGCGTTCGGCCTCGGTCACAATGTCGGGCAGGCCCTGCATCAGAGCTGCACGGTTGCCTTTCAGGCTGTCGGCCGCGCCCGAGCGGATCAGGGTTTCCAGCGCGCGGCGGTTGAGGCGCGAGAGATCGACCTCGCGGCACAGATGAGCCAGAGACGTGAACTCACCGCAGCGCTCGCGCACGGTCACCAGGTTTTCGACGGCGCCGCGGCCCACGCCCTTGAGCGCGCCCAGGCCGTAGCGGATGGCGCCGTTTTCGACCTCGAAGCGATAGCCGGAGCGATTGACGTCGGGCGGCAGGATGTCCAGGCCCATCAGCCGGCAGTCCTCGATCAGGTTGGCGATCTTGTCGGTCTTGTCAAGATCGGCCGAGAGCACGGCCGCCATGAACTCGGCCGGGTAGTGGGCCTTGAGCCAGGCGGTGTGATAGGCGACCAGGGCGTAGGCGACCGAGTGCGACTTGTTGAAGCCGTAGCGGGCAAAGGTCTCCATCAGGTTGAAGATCGACTGGGCCTGGTCTTCGGCGATGCCCTTGTCGGCGGCGCCCGCCACGAAAATCTCGCGCTGGCGCTCCATTTCCTCGACCTTTTTCTTGCCCATGGCGCGGCGCAGCAGGTCGGCGCCGCCGAGGCTGTAGCCGGCCAGTTCCTGGGCGATCTGCATGACCTGCTCCTGGTAGAGAATCACGCCCCAGGTCGGCTCGAGAATGGGTTCGGCCAGCGGGTGCGGATAACGCACCGGCGCCTTGCCGTGCTTGCGGTCGATGTACTCGTCGACCATGCCCGCATCCAGCGGGCCGGGGCGGTAGAGCGCCACGGCGGCGACGATGTCGTTGAAGCTGTCAGGCTTTAGCTTGCGCAGCATCTCCTTCATGCCCGGTGATTCGAGCTGAAAGACGGCCGTGGTGTGGGCGGCGCGCAGCAGCTCGAAGGCCTTGCCGTCATCGAGCGGCACGTCGTCGAGGTCGATGGCTGACTGGCCGGACTTCTCGCGAGCAGCGTTCACGGCCTTGAGCGTCCAGTCGATGATGGTCAGGTTGCGCAGGCCCAGGAAATCGAACTTGACCAGGCCGATTTCCTCGACATCGTTCTTGTCGAACTGGGTCAGCACGGACAGGCCATCGGGCTCGGTGTAGAGCGGGGTGTAGTCGGTCAGCGGTCCGGGTGCGATGACCAGGCCGCCGGCGTGCTTGCCGGCGTTGCGCGCCAGGCCTTCGAGCGAGCGGGCCAGGTCGAGCACCGAGCGGGTGTCGTCTTCCTTTTCGTAGCGCGCCTTGAGCTCGGGCTCTTCATCCAGCGCCTTGTCCAGGGTCATTTCGAGCTGGTTGGGAATGAGCTTGGCGATGGAGTCGACAAAGCCGTAGTTGTAGCCGAGCACGCGCCCGCAGTCGCGCACCACGGCCTTGGCCGCCATGGTGCCGTAGGTGATGATCTGCGAGACCTGCTCGCGGCCGTAGCGCTGCGCGACGTAGTCGATCACGCGGTCGCGGCCCTCGACGCAGAAGTCGATGTCGAAGTCGGGCATCGAGACCCGTTCAGGATTCAGAAATCGCTCGAACAATAGCTCGTAACGCATTGGATCAACATCAGTAATTCCGAGCGACCAGGCGACGACCGAGCCGGCACCGGAGCCGCGGCCGGGGCCAACGGGGACGCCGTTGTTGCGCGCCCAGGCGATGAAGTCGGCCACGATCAGGAAGTAGCCCGAAAAGCCCATCGAGACAATGACCTTGAGCTCGCGCTCGAGCCGCTGCTCGTAATCTGCGCGCGTCAGATCGTCGGCCAGGCCGTGGCGCTCGAGGCGCTGATCAAGACCCTCGGCGGCCTTGAGGCGAACGTAGTCGTCCTCGGTTTCTCCCTCCGGCACAGGAAAGGCGGGCAGGAAATACTCGCCGAGCCTCAGCTCCAGGTTGCAGCGCCGCGCCAGGTGCACGGTGTTTTCCAGCGCCATCGGAAGATCGGCGAAGCGCTCGGCCATTTCCTCGCCGCTTTTGAGGTACTGCTCGTCGACGTATTCGCGCGGCCGGCGCTTGTCGTCGAGCAGGCGGCTCTGGTGGATGCACACGCGCGCCTCGTGGGCGAAGAAGTCCTCGCGGGTGAGAAACCGCACGTCGTTGCTGGCTACCACCGGCAGCGCGTTGTGGACGGCCAGGTCGAGCAGCCCGGATTCGATCACCCGCTCGTTTTCGCGCCCCATGCGCTCGAGCGCCAGGTAGAGGCGATCGGGAAACAGGGCCTGCCATTCCTCCAGGCGATTGCGCGCCAGATTTCGGCGGCCGTTGGCCAGCGCCTCGCCGACACCGGACTGGCGCCCCAGCAGCGCGATCAACCCCTGGGTGTGGCCCCGAAGCCAGGCCGGGTGCACCCGCGGCTGGCCGCGGAATCTTCCTTCGAGAAAACTCCGCGAGATGATCCGGCACAGGTTGAGATAGCCCTCCCGATTCTGAACCAGCAGCGTGGCGACGCCGAACTGTTCGGCGTCGGCGGCGTCCTGGACGCGCAGGTCGGCGCCAACGATCGGCTTGATGCCCCTGGCCATCGCCGCGCGGAAGAACTTGACCAGTCCGAACAGGTTGTGCCAGTCGGTCACCGCCACCGCCGGCATGCCCAGCTCGGCCGCGCGCTCGACCAGCTCGCCAATACGCACCATGCCGTCCTCGAGCGAATACTCGGTGTGCAGACGTAAATGGACGAAGGGGGGTGGGGAGGTGGAAGGTTGGGCGGCTTCGTCGGGCATGAGGGGGATTATATCGTTGACGAGGCCGGGATCAGGAGCAAAGGGTTCAGGTTACAGGGTTCAGGGTTCAGGAAAACACAATCGAAGCCCGCCCCTGAAACCTGAAACCTGAACCCTTTTCTCTGAACCCTTTGTCAAACCTTTCTCCCGATCATCCGAACCCCCAAAACCAGCGCCAGTGCTCCGGCCAGCAGACAGACCCACCACGGCACCCCGAAACCGGCCGGCAGGGTGCCCAGGGCGATGGCGATGACGCCGGCGAACATGGCGTAGGGAAGCTGGGTGCGAACGTGTTCGATGTGGTCGCACTGGCTGGCCATCGACGAGAGGATGGTGGTATCGGAAATCGGTGAGCAATGGTCGCCCCAAACGGCGCCGCCGAGCACGGCGGCCACGGTGCCGTAGAGAATCGGCATGTTCTCGGCCCCGACCATGCCGCTGCCCGTCATCAGCACCCAGGCCAGGGGCAGCATCAGTGGCAGCAGGATGCCCATCGTGCCCCAGCTCGAGCCGGTGGCAAAGGCGGTGGCGGCTGCCAGCACGAAAACCAGCGAGGGCAGCAGCCCGGGGTGCAGACGCTGGCCCAGCAGGTCGGCCAGGAAGGCGGCCGTGCCCAGTTGATCGGTCATGCTCGAAAGGGCCCAGGCCAGGACCAGAATGACGACGGCCAGCAGCATGCTGCGAAGGCCCGTGAACCAGGCCGACATGATTTCCGCCATCGACAGGCTGCGGGTGACCATCGTCATGACGATGGCCGCGACCACGCCCAGCAGCGACCCCCACAGGAGGGCCTGGTAGGCGTCGGCGCTGCCGATCACTTCGTGCAGGTTGTCGCCTTCGCCACTGACGAACAGGCCGACAACCACCGACACGATCAGGACGCCAACCGGGATGACGGCGTTGCTGGCCAGCAGCCGTGTGCCTTCGGCCGGCTGAACCTGCTGCATGTCGTCGTCGACAAGCGCCGAACTGACCGCCTTCGGAGCCACGCGACCCTCATGTCGCGCGCGGTGCTCGGCGGCATGCATCGGGCCGAAGTCACGGCCCGACAGCACGATGACGAATACCAGCACCAGCGCAAACAGCGGGTAGAAGCTGTAGGCGATGGAGTTCAGGAAGACGAAATAGGCGTTGGCGTCGAGGCCGGCGATGCTCTCGATCGAGGTGCGAATCAGCCCCACCTCGTAGCCGATCCAGGTGGTCACCAGGGCCAGGCAGGCAATCGGTGCTGCAGTGGAGTCGACCAGGTAGGCGAGCTTCTCGCGCGAAATGCCCATGCGGTCGGTCACCGGCCGCATGGTATTGCCTACCACCAGGGTATTGGCGTAGTCGTCGAAAAAGATGGCCAGGCCCATGGCCACGGTGGCCAGGCTGGCGCGCCGCGCCGAGTCGGCGAAGCCGGCGATGCGCTCGACGATGCCCAGCAGGCCGCCGTTTCTGGAAACAATGCCGACCAGGCCGCCGACCATCATCGAAAACAGAATCACCGCGGCGTGATCGCGGTCGGCCAGGGCGTCGACGATGTGGATTTCGAAGGTTTCCAGCAGGCCGGTCCATAGACCCGCCAGCGAGAAGTCATGGAGCGCCCAGGCGCCGATCCAGATGCCGATGAACAGGGCCGGCACGACCTGGCGCAGGATCAGCGCCAGGGCAATGGCCATGATCGGCGGCAGCACCGAGATCAGGCCGTAGTGGCCGGATTCTTCGGCGGCGAACAGGGCAGTGCTGGCAAACAGGGTCGCACACAGCGCGAGGCCGCGCAGTGCGGGGATTATTTCATTTTTCATTCTGTACCCGACATCGACTCGAGTACATTCTGGCACTTGTTGAAACGCTTTGCCATGTCCTCGTGCTGGTCAAGCGGGTGCGGAAAACTGTCATACCAGCGCTGCCGCAGCCCGTCGAGCTCGTCTCGCAGGCCGGGTGCCTCACCGCGCTCGGACATGCGCTGAGCCAGGCGTTCGACCTGAAAGTTCATTCGCGCCTGGCGGTCTTCGGCCGGCGAGTCCACACCGGCAAGAAATTCCATTTCGATGACGACCCGGCGGGCCCGTTCGCCGTTTTCGGCCACCTGCCGGGCAAGCGCGTCGTCGCCGATACCTGCATCGGCGACGGTTTGCGCGCTCTGGTACAGAGCGCGGGTGAGGTCGTCGTCCGGGCCGGGTTCGGGCAGCTCGACGGTTGGCGCCTCGCCGGCCTGTCGTGCCTGCCAGGCCAGCTGGACGCGGGCGGCCAGTTGGTCGAGCCGGGCTGCCGCCTCACGGCGGGCCTGCAGGCGGCGATCGGTCAGGCGCCGCTCAAGCGCCTGCCGCGCTTTCTCGAAGCGCTCGACAAGCCTGGCCGGCCGGCGGCCGGCCGCCTCCCACTGCGAGCGAACCGCCTTCATCCGGCCCTCGGCCTGCCCGAGTTCGGCCTCGTCGCTTGCTGCGATCTGCTCGGCCTGTTCGACAAGTTCGCGCAGGGCGCTCAGCTCGGCCTCCTGCTCTTCGCGCCGCTGGTCGCGCTCACCCTGAAGTTGGGCGAACAGCGGCTCGATGGGCGCCCGGAACTCCTTCCAGAGCTGCTGCTCGATTCGACGCCGGCCAGTGCCGGCCTGCTGCCAGCGGGCCTGCAGCGCCTTGGCCCGGTCGATGGCCGTCTTGAGGTCGGGCTCGTGCTCGAGCGCCTGGGCCTCGCGAATCAGGCGACGCTTGGCGTTTTCGATGGTTTCGAAGGCAGTGTCAATCCGCGCCGACAAGGCTGCGAGAAGCTCGCGCAGCCGCGCCGCGGATTGGCCGCGCGCCCTGGGTGGAAGGTCGTCAAGGCGTGTGATGGCCAGGCGCGCGCCTTTCAAGAATTTCTTGAGCGTGTCGAGATCGGTTTCCTGATCGTCGGCCAGGGATTTTCCGCGCTCCAGAAAGGCCTCGAGCTGCTTGAGGTTTTCGTTCTGCACCTCGTGGCGTTTCTCGAAGAACGGCTGGGCCTGCTCGAAGGCGTTCTTGCAGGCGGCCTGGAAACGGCGCCACTGACCTGCCGGTGCCGCGTGCTGCCGCTTGTCGCCGGGCAGGACTTCGAGTTCCTCGAGCTGCTGCCACTGCTTGCGCGCTTCCTTCAGCGCGGCCGAGATGGCGTCGGGATGCTGGCCGGAGCCGGCCAGTTGCTCGACGCGCTCGATCAGTTCGTCGCGGCGCTTGTTGTTGGACCAGTGTTCCCAGTTGCGCATCTCGCGCAGACGGCCCTCGAGCCGACCAAGGCGGCCGCTGACCTGGCGCGGACGCTGACGCGGCTTGAGCCGGTCATGACGGCTGCGCAGCTTGCGCAGGGCGGCCTGAGCGCGGGCGGTGTCGCCGGCATCAAGCAGGCGCGCCATGGCGTCGAGCTCGGCGGGCCAGTCGGTGGTGTCGGCTTGTGGGCGCCGGTCGGTGTCGCTCTTGTCTGCGGCGGCCGCCTGCTGCCGGCGTACCTGCAGCTCTCTGAGAATCGGCAGCGCACGATCGCGCAGATCCTGCTCGGCCGCCTGCGGCTGTTCCACGCTGTGCCAGGCGCGATCGAATGCGCCAAGAAGCCGTGCGGCTTCTTCCGGCGCGATCCGATCGATGCGCTCGATGGCTTCGAGTCTTTTCACCACCCCCAGGAGCGAGGCATTCGGGGGTGAGCCTTCCGTCGCGGCGGTCGGGTCTGCTTGGTGCTCAGGCGATGGCCTGGCTGGCGCTTCGAGAGCGCGCCGCACGATCTCCAGCGCGCCCCGAAAGCGGCGCTCGGGAGCCTGCGCCGGCGCATCGACCCCCATCCACAGGGTTTCCAGCTCGTCGAGCTCTTGCCGGCGGTCGCCCTCGAACTGCCCGCGCGCCAGTCGCTCGGCGCGCTCGACCAGGCGCGAGGCGGACTCGGCCGCGGCGTCGTATTCGCCCCGGGCGGCCTGCAGCTCGCGCAGACGTTGTTCGACGGCCTGGGCGCGGCGCTTGCTCTTGCGCCGCAAGACGGCGGCGATTCGCTCCAGGGTCGAGGACTGATCGATTCGCTCGATCAGTGACAGGGCCAGTTCCTCGTCCTTTTCCTCGGCCACGCGATCGCCCAGAAAGCCGGGCGCATCGATGCGCGCGAGTGCCTCTGCCCGCAGGGCACGATCGGGCGCCCGGGCGGCGACCCGGCGCACGAACTCGGCGTCGTCGATGCGCCGGAACCACTCCAGCCGTTCCGTGAGCAGCTCGTCGCTGGGTCGCTGCATGATCACCTTGGTCAGAAAGGCATCGGCGGCCTCGACAATGGCGGTATCGGACTCGCGCAGGCGGGCGTCGAGCCAGAAGGGTTCGGTGTTGATCCGGCGCAGCGCGGCCAAGCGCACCCGGGCCGATTCATCGTGCTCGGCAATGCGCCCCAGCTCCTGCGCAAGCTCCGGGTCGTTGCTTTCGGCCACGGCTTGTGCCCTGGCATCGACATCCTTGTGTTGCCAGGGCTTTCCGAAAAGTCGTGCCTTGATGCTCATGACCGTGTGTTCCGCTCCCTAGTTCGTTGCCAGTAGGTATTATAGAGATGCTGCCGTACCTCCGAGGCCGGGGTGTATTCCGGTCAGAGCAACTGCTGGACCATCCGGAAGCCAGCCACCCAGGTGCCGATGGCCGAACCCAAGTTGGACAGGAAGAAGACCAGCAGCACACGCGAGACCCGATTTCGCCACCACCCGGACAGCCTGGCTACGTCATCGCGCAGGGATTCAAAATCGGCGATGCGTGGTTTGCGCAGCCAGGCCTCGACGGCGCCCGTGACCATGCCGGCGCCGATGGTGGGGTTGAGCGAGGTCAGCGGCGCAGCGATGAGCGCGGTGCCCACGGTCAGCGGATGGCCGCCGGCGACGAGCGCGCCCAGTGCCGAGAGCGTACCGTTGATCACCACCCAGGTCGCCACCAGCGCCCAGCCCAGCTGTGGCGAGCGCGAAAAGCCGATGATGAAACCGGTGGCGACCAGCACCAGCACTGCCCAGGGCAGTACCTTCCAGAGCCGCGAGGACGGCGGCATGGTGCGCAGGTCCTCGACAGTTGTCGCCGGCGCTTCGTCGCCTTCGAGGGCGCGGGCCGTGCCGTCCAGGTGGCCGGCACCGAGAACGGCGAGCACCTTGCGTGGCGCACGATCTTCGTTTTCCTGACGCAGGCGCGCGGCCATGTAGCGATCGCGCTCGGCGATCAGCGCTTCGTAGAGCTCCGGGGCATTTTCGGAAAATTCGCTGAAGGTCTCGGTGAGCAGGTCGCCCTGCTTGAGCTGCTCGATGTCTTCTTCGCTGATTTCCTGACGCGAGAACATGGACATGACCAGGCCGTTGAGCATCAGCCAGCGCTTCCACCAGGACAGGCGGCGCGAGGCGCGTCGCAGGGTGATGCCAATGTCGCGGTCGACGAGCTGCACCGGAATTCCGACACGGCCGGCGGCTTCGATGGCCATCTTCATTTCCGCACCCGGCTCGATGCCGAACTGTTCGGCGATGCGGCGCTGATAAGCCGACAAGGCCAGCGAGGCCATCATCATGCCGGCCTTGCCCTGGCGGATGACCTGAAACAGGTCCATGTCGCGCCAGGCGTCGCGCTCGGTCAGGCTGTGATAGCGCGGCGCGCACAGCTCGATGGCCACCGCGTCGTAGTGGCCACTGTCAATCAGGCGCTCCACCGCCTCGGCGCTGGAGCGCGAGACGTGGGCGGTGCCCAGCAACGCATAGTCCACGCCGTCGCGACTGATGTGGCGAACGGGTTCCTCGCCGAAGAGGTCGGGTTGTTCGGGGGTCATCGAGACACAGCCGGAAAAATCAAGTGGTCAGTTTAGCCGATGGGCAATCGCTTGACGCCTCTGCGCGCCGCGCAGCGGCCCGGCGGTGAGCCATACCTGTAACTACCTGAGCAGGCTCTCCAGGCTGTCGAGGGTGCGATCGAGGGTGTTGCCGACCGGGGCCAGGCGGGGGGCTTCGCGCTTGAGGCTGTCGGCAAAGCTGCGCCGCGCGGCCAGGATGTCGCGATTGACTCTCAGCCCGAAGGGTTTCAGGAAAGCTTCCAGCTCGTCGGCACGCGCCAGCAGTTCGCTGCGCGTAACCTGGAAGGCGTGGTCGGCCAGCTCGTTGCGCGAGGCGTAGCTGAACACGTTGGTGTAGAACATCTTCTCGTCGTTGCGGTTGGGTTCGACCAGCATGATGGCTGCTTCCGGATAGCTGCTCTCGTACTTGCGCATGCCGATCTGCATGCGCGACTGGATCAGCGAACGAAAGGTCTGCGACAGCACCACCGGCAGGCCGCCCTTGATCATGCGCTCGCGGGCGCGGGCCAGATCGGGTTCCTCGCGGTCGGCGTCGTAGGGCACCAGGGGATTGATGGCGAGCAGCAGGTCGGCGCCTTCCTTGAGCGCGGCCGAGGCATGCAGGGTGCGGCGCAGGGCGCCGTCGACGTAGTAACTGCCGCCGATTTCCACCGGCGGGTAGAGGCCGGGCAGAGCGGCCGAGGCCTGAACGGCCTGTGAGATCGGCATGTTGTCAAAGCCCGGCTCGCCAAAGCGCACAGCCTGGCCCGATTCCAGATCCACGGACACCACCCGCAGCTTGGCCGACAGCTCCCGAAAATCGTTGCTGCGCCCAGGCTTGTCGAGCACCCTGGCCAGAAAGCGGTGAATGCTCTGGTTGTCGAAGATGCCGTTGGGGATGAGTCGGCTCAGACTCTCGATGCTCTCCAGGCTGGTCAGGTGCTGGGGATGGCGGATGATTTCGCAGAGTATGTCGAAGATCACCGAGGGCGCGCTGGCCGCGCGGCTGAAATACTCGCGCAGGGCCGGCCGGAGAAACTTCTCGGGGTGGAAGGCGAATTCGGCGTCCGGGGTGCTCATGAACACGCGCGCCATCTGGCTGACGGTAATGTGATTGGCCAGGTTGGCCGACAGTATTGCCCCGGAGCTGACGCCGACGTAGATATCCAGGTCATGAATGTGCATGCCGTCGATGGCTTCGTCGAGCGCCTGGAGCGCGCCGAGCTCGTAAATGGCGCCAAGCGGGCCGCCGCCGGCGATGGCCAGGGCGATGGTCGGATGGCGGCTGGATTCGCGTGGTGAGCGCGCAGGGGTCAATTTGAGCATGCGGCCATTATAATGCAGCGCATGACGATTCGAATTGGCGATACTGCCCCCGATTTTTCGCTGCCAGACCAGGACGGCCGGACGTTTTCCCTGTCCGAGCAGGTTGGTCGACGCATTCTGCTTGTCTTCTATCCCGGTGACGACACGCCGGTGTGCACGCGCCAGATGTGCGACTACCGCGACGGTATCGAGCAGTTTTCTGGTCTCGGCGTGGAAGTCGTGGGCATCAGCCGCGACGACGCGCAGTCGCACCAGGCGTTTCGCAGGAAGCACGATTTGCCCTTCACCCTGCTCAGCGATCCGGACATGGCGGTAGCCGCGCAATACGGCTGCAAGGGCGTGCTGGGCATGAAGCGCGGCGTTTTTCTGATTAACACCGACGGCGTCGTGCGCCATGCCCACGTCGAGTCGATAGCCATGTTCCGGCGCAGCCGCGAGGAACTGGTCGAGGTCATTTCCGCGCTGGAATGAGCGAGTCGGAAGCGGTTGTTCATCTCCAGCGGCAGGTCGAGCGCAACCTGCGCATTGGCGAACGGATTCCCGCCGCCGGCCCGCTGCGCGACGCGCTCGATCGCCTGCAGCGCTGGCAGCGCGCGCGCCTGAACGAAACCTACGCCGATCTGGCCGCGCAGCCGCGCTTTCGCCCGGCCTGCGACTTCTTTCTGGGCGAACTCTATGGCGGGCGCGACGTGCACGCCCGCGATCGCCAGCTTGCGCGGGTTCTGCCCGTCATGCGGCGCTTCCTGCCCGACCACCTTCTTCACGCCACCGGCGAGGCCATGCGGCTGCAGGCGGTCAGCCTGGAGTTCGATTTCGAACTGGCCGGCCTGCTTGTCGATGTCGGGGAAATCCATCAGCCCGACTATGCCCGGGCCTATCGTGAGCACGCGCAGTGGGCGGCGCGGCGCGAGCAGATCGAGCTGATCGAGAGCCTCGGCGAGCTGCTCGACGAGACCGTGCGCCGGGCCCTGGTGCAGCGCCTGGTACGCATCATGCGCCGGCCCGCCGAGATTGGCGGCGTGGGGCTGCTGCAGGGCTTTCTGGAACGCGGGCTCGATGCCTTCGCGACGATGGACGGCGCCGAGCCTTTTTTGGCCACCATCCGCCGGCGCGAAACCGCAGCGCTCGAAGCCATGGAAGCCGGGGCGGACTGGCCGTTCGAGCCCTGGATCGGGCGCGGGCCCGGGGTCGATCAGACGTAGTCCTCGAGCGGCCGTGCCGCGCTGTCGCTCGCTATTTCAAGGGCTGCGATGCCGGCGGCGCGGCAGTTGTGCACGTTGTCGTCGCTTGCCACGCGCGCGGTGAGCTGGATGCCTGTTTGTTCGAGACTCTTGCTCAATTGTTCGAGTGTGATCGCGTCCAGTTCCGACGGTATCACGCAGCAGGCTACGTGAAGGCGAGGAAATCTGCGCTTGAGCGCGCCCAGTTCACCGAGCACGACAGCGGCGTCTTCTACTTCGAAGGCGTCGACGGGGAGAATGATCAGGCGACTGTCCAGCCCCGCCCTGGCTGCGGTTTCGAGCGCCAGCTCCCGCAGCACGCCGTGATAACGCGCCTCTTCGCCAAGCTCGCGTGACATCTGAATGAGGCGATCGTGACCGGCGGTCAGCGTTGCGTGCATGCTGCGGCCGAATACCAGCAGGGCGTCTGAAGGGCCGCCCTCGACCCGAACTTCAGCCGCCATCGGCTCGAGCAGGCAATCGTTGAGCAATTCGTAGAGCTGCGGCGCCTGCACCGGAAAGCCGGTGGGATCTTCGGTGAAACCGGCGATGGTCTGGCCAGCCAGGGTGTCGGGCCGACCCGCGCGCAGGCTCGTTTGCCGATCAGCCTCGGCAAGAGTCTCGACGCGGAACGCATAGTCGGCAATATGCAGCCGGTCGCCTGGCCGCAGCTCCGTTGCGCCGGAAATCCGCTCGTCGTTGACGAAGGTGCCGTTGGTGCTGCCCAGGTCCTCGATCAATACCCGCTCGCCGTCGAGTGTCAACTTCAGATGGTGGCGCGAGATCCGGTCGAGATTGAGCCGGGGCCGGCAGTCGTGGTTGCGGCCGATGGTGCAGGGAAACCCGCTCAGGCGGATCGGCCCGGTTTCGTTTCTGGTGTCGTCGAGCGGCTGAAGGACAAGTGACCGGATCATGGCTGGCACCCATTCACTGTCGGGTCCCGATCAGCGATCCGCTGGCGCACCACGGGCCGCGCCGGGATCGGACGTACGCCAGTGCACCAGGCGCAGCGCCTCGTCGAGAAGGATTTCGGGATCGTCCTCTTCGTTGAGATCCGGAAACTGCACGGCGAATCGCACGTCGATGGGCACCTCCATGCTGGAAAATCGCATGCGGGTACCCGTCAGACGCTGGCGCAACCGCCGGGTGAGGATGCGCGCGCTCTTGCGGCCGGTGGCCATCAGGATGACGCTGAACAGGTCGTCGGCGGTTCGGTGAATGCTGTCTTCGTCGCGCAACACCTCGACCAGAATGCGATCGAGGTTGCGCATGATCGCATCCGCCCAGTGGCGGCCGAAGCGGTTGTTGATGTGCCAGTAACCCTGAAACTGGACGTGCAGCAGCGAGAGGTCGAGCTGCTGGCGCTGGTGAAAGCTGATGGTCTGCTGGAGACGACGAAGGTAGTTGGCCGGTTCGTCGGGCTGCTGAAAGGGATTGGGCTTGCTGGCGGCCGGTGCGAGCTGCGAGGGCAGGCCGTGAATGCGCGGTACGCGTCTGGCCTGCGAGCGGTTGCCGGCCGTCAGGGCATGGCGGAGGTCGTCGGGGCTGAACGGCTTGGCGATGAAGTCGCTGGCGCCTTCGCTGATGGCCTTCTCGCGCGCGCTGGTTTCATCGTCACCGGTTACCACCAGAACGGGCAGTTGGCGAATGCGGCGGTCCGATGCATGGCGAATCCGTCGAATCAGCTCGTGCCCGTCCATGATCGGCATCATCAGGTCGGTAAAGACCAGGTCGATCTGACCGCCTTCGGTGAGTTTGCGCCAGGCATCGCGTCCGTCTTCTGCGAGCACGACATCGCAGTGCCCATGCAGGAACTTGCTGCCTGCATAGCGCATCAGTCTGGAGTCGTCGACAAACAGCACGCGCCGGTGCCGGTTGGAGTTGTCGATTGCCTGAAGCATGGGTTGTCGGCTCGCCCTTGGTGGCGGAATCATTCCCGCATCCCTCCCGGTTACATTCTGCGTCATGCGCTGGCGCCGTGCAACTTGCCCTGGAAGCTCCTTTTCTATCGCGGCGCGATCTCGCGAATGTAGATACGCTGGCTGTTGCCGTCGAAAAGACCGAAGGAAGCGCGGGCTTCGGGGTTGTCTTGGTAGATACCGTCGTCGTTCAGATCGTCGCGCAGGTAGGACCAGTTGGTATTCAGTCCAAGCAAGGCATCCACCCAGCCGGGTGCGCCGGGAATTGTGAAGTAAATTGAACCGGCACCCGCGTCGAGGGTCAAGTCGCTTTGGTCCGCATCGATCGATGTCGTGCCGCCGCCCAGGGATACGGGTGCCGTTCCGCCTCCCGAGTCGCCGCCTGAGCTGGCGAGCTGAATGTCTGAGGCGAGATCCAGGACGGTGCAGTCGTCGTCGCTGTTGGTCAGCCAGGTCGAACCATCCCAGTATTCCGCCCGCCAGGGCAGTTCGAGCGGGCCCAGCTCGGAGCCGATGGCGTTGTCGATGACGATGCGGCCGAAGCGCAGCTCGGTCGAATCGATGCTGCCGCTTTCCTCGAGACCAACGCCGTCGCTGTCGACCGGTGCCGTTATGACTTCGTAGGCCGGGTAGGGGCCTTCGGGGCTCGAACGCGGCAGCTTCAACCGCGCGCGGGCGTCACCGGCGCCGCCCAGCCAGGTAATGGTTTCACCACTGATCCCGGGAGAGGGTGACCCGGACAGACTCAGGTCGCCGCCATCCAGAAAGCCGAAGACACCTTCATAATTGGCCGTCGTGGCGTCGTTGGCGTTGCGGGCGTACAGGGTGAACTTCACGTCGAAGCGCTCGCCGATATAGGTGAACGGGCTGTTGTCGCACCCGCCGACGCCGGCGCGTTCGATGATTTCACCGCTGCCGAGTTCAAAATGATCCGGGATGAAACGGCCGACATGGTCAACGCTCGTGCCGACGACGTTTCCGGTGCCAAGATAGGCTCCGCTGGCCAATCGCGGCTCGAGAGAGATGATGCCAACCTCCGGCCAGGTGAACTTGCCGCAGGCCGTGCCTGCCGTTGCGCTATGGTCATCGCAGTCGAGGCCGAAGCTTCCGAAGCTGCCCGACAGGCTTGGCGCCGAGCCGCCCGAAGGTTCGACCAGCTCCAGTTCGAGATCCACGTGCTCCGGTGTTGATTCGCGCCCGAAATTGGGTGTGAGGCCGTTGCTGGCATTGCGCGAGGCAACCGTGATCTCGAACTCGCGACCGGCGGCCATGAAGACATCACCGGTTTCATCGGTGGCTGCCTCGTTGCCTGGGATATCGAGCGTGAAATATGCCGGGCGAGCGACAAACTGGTCCTGGCCGGTCATGACCAGCCCGGCCTCTTTCCCTGTGCCGATATATCTGGCGTTGATTGCGACTCTGCCCGCATCCGGATACTGAAGCTGGAAGCTGCCCACGCCGCTGCCGTCAAAAGCGATCGGAATGCCCGTGCCCGGTTGAGCGGTGGCGATCGGATTGCCACCAATGCCGGCCTGCAGGCTGCCGGTACCCGGATTGAAGTACCGCGACCAGAAGTTCACGTTCTTCGTTTCGTTGCTGAAGCCGGGAACGCATTGCTCGGGATTGCCCGGATCCGCGCGCACGGCAGCAATTGTTGCGTTCACAACCGAGTCTGCTATGTGGTCGGGAATATCCATAACAAAGCCCGAGTCCAGGAACTGCATTTCGCAATCGGTCTCCACGCCACCGGTGGTAAAGCACCGAGTGGGGTTGGTCGCAACGGGGTCGGTTGCTACTGCATCGAGCGTGACAAATCCCGGCGTCGTGTGTTGCAGCGAGACCTGGGCGCTGCCTTCAAGTGTCATCGGGTCGGGCGTCCAGTTATCGACAGGCGAGGTGAAGTCGATGGTCACGGACTCGGAGTAAAGCGCCGTGCAATCGTTGTCGGCACAGGCTTTCACTGTGACTGTGCCGGGGGAACAGGTCAGGCCGGTTTCAGGATGCTCCAGGCGGATGTGGTCTGGACCGTCTATAGCTGGCTGGCCACAAAGGCCGCCAAAGTCGGCATTTGCGACTGCATCGGGATCATACGTGACTCGCGTGTTCTTTTCGGTCTCGACTTCGTCCGTCGAGGTAATGGCGCCGGTGATCCTTGCGTTCTTTTCGATCTCAATCTCATCATCCGCGTATATGATCCCGTTGATGTCCGCGTTCTTTTTGATCTCGATGTCGTCATAGCTGATAAGAACGAAGTCGGCCGGATCTCCGGGCACATTGATCCTGACGTTCTTGCCGATCTCGACTCCATCTTCCACGAAGATCAGAACAGGTCCGTCAAGCGTGATCCTGACATTCTTCTTGATTTCAAGCTCTTCGAAGTAGTAGGTGCCCGCGGACAGGGTGACATTGCTTTCCCATTCGACTTCACCGTCATTCGGATCGGGAAACGTTGGCAAGTTCAGGGTGTTGGGTGGGCTGGCGTCTTCGGTGATGGCGCTCGGGAAGACGTCGCTGCAGGCGGGCACCTGCGCGTAAGCGACGCTGCTGCCGACCAAGATCAGCAGCGCAGCGCCAAGGCTGCTTCGCACAACGTGTTTCATCATGTGTCACTCCAGACTTGTGCCCGTACGCTTCGGCGGACAAAAACCGCGCTGCTCGTGCTGCCCTGTGTTACCGAAACGGAGATCGTGTGAATATCGTATGACTTGCCACCTTCTGTGACGCTCTGTAGTCCATCACAGCTGATCGTTACGGCAAAGTTGCCGACCATTTCGTTTGCGTTCGTGCATCCGAGCTTGTCGGCAATCCTTTGGGTTTCTATTTCCAGCCTGCCGGTTGCGGTATACCACGCCTGCTCCGCCAGCCCCGCCCGCGCCTGGCTGAGGTGCTGGGTGGTGGATGTCAGGGCGACGACGGCGGCGAAGACTACGACGACGGTGATCAGGAAGATGCCGACGAACAGGGCGGCGCCGCGTTGTTGTCTGATGCTGATCATGGCGTGTTGAGTACCTGGGCCTGGCCGAGCAGGAAGATGGCTTCGCCGTCGGCTTCCAGGTCGAGGCGGACGGTCAGCAGGCCGCGGCGGGCTGCGGTGCCGGGGTTGTAGCTGAATGTGCAGCCGGTGATGTTGTCGGCGACGAGATGGCCCGGGCCGCTCGGGCTGTTGCCGACACCGTAGCCGGCGTGGCGGTGCAGTTGCCCGTTGCTGCAGGTATAGGCGACGGTTCTGTCGATAACATGAAAGCGCTGCTGCGGCGAGTGGGTCTTGAAGGATGGGCCGCCGCTGTCGTAGCTGATGGAAGTACCGCTGACGTCGGTGATCGCTGCGAGGTTGTCGCCTGACCAGGCATCGAAGCCGCTCTGGCCTGTGTTGTAGACCGACAGACAACTGCCGGCGCTGGTGCCGCAGTCGGTGCCTGGAGAGCGGGTGGTAATGGAGCCGGAGTTCAGCAGGCTGCCAAGCACATCGAAGCTGCCCTGTGAATTGGCCGGAAAGAAAGTATCGCCGCTGCCATCGGGAGCCGGCAGCCGCCGATAGCGACCGTGGGCCACCGTCGAGATGAACTCGACCTGATTGCCCGAGACGTTCAGGCTGTTGGGCAGGGCATTGCGGACTTCGCGGGTGATGCGGTTGATGGCAAGATCGGCGGCGTCGACCAGGCTGGCGCGGCGTTCGATATCGGCGGCGGCCTGGAAGGGCGGCAGAATGAAGACCGTGGCGACCACCGCCAGGATGCCGACGAGCACGATCACCAGGATGAGCTCGATCAGGGTGAAGCCGCGGTGGCTAGCGATGGACATAGCCGGTCTCCGCTTCCACGATGATGGTCTCGCCATCGGCCAGCGTGATGCTCAGGCCGCTTGCCGTGCGGCCCATGGCGTCGAAAACGACCGCGCCGCCGGCATCGATGCCGCCGCTGCCGGTAAAGGCGCCGCCGCGGGTGGGGTGGGGCAGGGCTGTCGATCCGCTGCCGCAAGCGCTGCCGCCGGCGCCGGTATAGGCCAGGCTGTAGCTGTCGCTCGCTGCATCGACGATGGCCTGAACAGGGCAGCCCGAGCCGATGGCGGTCTTCTGGGCATGGCGCAGGGCGTTGATGAGCTCGTCGCCAAAAGCCGCTCTCTGAAAACCTTCGATATTGATGCGCGGCGCGACGAAGGCGGCGAGCACGCCGACGAGCAGGAGAATGATGACGAGCTCGGTCAAGGTAAAGCCTTGCTGGCCGCGGGCGGGCATGTCAGTACGCTCCCCGCTGGCTCTGAAGCGAGTAATCGACGCTGCCGGAGCTGTGCGAGACAGCCACGGTGATCCCTGCCGGCGCGCTGCCGCTGACGGTCACGGCGACCTGATAGTCGTTCAGGGCAGGCTGCGGATCCCCGAACTGGTTGGTGGGGGATTCGTTCAGGCCGTCGTAGCAGCGGATCGAATCCCAGCTGCCGCGCCCGCCCGTGCAGTCGCCGGGATCGTGTCGGCGCAGCAGGATTTCGTCCATGTATCCGGCAGCAATCGCGCGCGCCTGCGCCTGGATCATGGGGTCGGCGCTGCCGGCCGCGGGCGTGACGAAGCTGGTGAGAACGGCCGCGCCGATGCCGATGATGACCAGCGCGATCACGAATTCGATCAGGGTGAAGCCGTTTTTGACGGGGCGCGTGATCATTGTACGTGTCCGGGCCGGATTCCTTGAAGATGTCATCATTCTATTGCAGGATTCATGCCGTGCTCGGGCGAGCATTGAGCATGGTCGGGTAAATGGCGGGTTTGCGGCCGGCTTGTGGATGCGAGTATCCTGCAGCAACCGCGGGAAGCCGCCGCGGGCGGACGACGTCAAGGGGGAAGGAATGGGTCATGCAGCGCGCCGAACGAACGGCTTCAGCCTGATCGAGCTGGTGGTCGTGATTCTGCTGCTGGGCATCGTGGTCGCGGTGGCCCTTCCGCGATTTCTGGATTTGCGCAGCCAAGCGCGAACGGCCCAGCTCGAGGGCGTGTTCCGGGCGACCCACAGCGCCGCGACCATTGCCTTTGCAGCCTGCCAGCTCGATGCGGATTGCAACCCGGCGCTGCCGGCCGACAACTCCAGCGCCATCCGCGTGTGCCCGCAGCCGGGCTGCGCGCCCGGCGAATTCATCACCACCCATTACGGCTACCCCAACGCTTCCGAGCCCGGCATCGTGCGCATGCTCGTGCGCCAGGGCGTTCGCTTTACCGGCGGGGGTGAGCAGATCAACCTGCGATCGAGCGAAATGGCCGGCAATCTCAATGGCTGCCGGGTCCGCTACACCCGCGCCGGCGGTCCGGGCGAGCGGCCTCAGATCGAGCTTTTTGCGGCGGACTGTTAAAGCAGGACGGCTGAATCTTTGGTGGATCGTCTGGCGCTGTTGTACGGGTTCGGTGGCGTCGTCCAAGGGCAAAAGCCCCGCCGAGCGGGGCTTTTGCTTTGCAGGGTCCAGACAGATGTGGCTTACGGAGTCGGCGGAGTCGGCGGAGTCGGTGTTCCAATGGCCTGGAAGGTCGCGCTTGCCCCACCCGGGCCGGTGAGCGTGCAAGTTTCCGCTGTGTCGAGGGTTACCGAAGCCGAAGTGATGCTGTAGTCGGCGCTGAGCGGGGTTTCGAGCGTGTTTTCAGCATGCTCGCAATCCGAGACTTCAACGAAGTTGGCGTTTCCGGCCTTGTAGGCCGCGTAGTTGATGGCGGAGCCGGAGCTCAGCGAGCCGGCGATTCCGGCAGTGGCAGCCTCTTCGGCTTCCGCGCTCAGATCAATAAACCGCGGCACGGCCACGGCGGCGAGGATGCCGAGGATGACGATGACGATCACCAGTTCGATCAGGGTGAAACCGCCCTGGGACTTTTGAATATGAATGCTCTGCATGGTCTTTCTCCTAATCAGTTGGATTGTTTCGGCGTGGACCGCGGTCCGGGCCGAATTCAAGGGTTGTCCCTGCAGTGCTGAACCGGCCGCAGCCGTTTCGGTACTGCGTCGGCGGGTCACAACCCACGCCTGACCTAATGCACTTAACGTGCCAACCTTGCTGTCGATCGATGAAAACGTTTGGTTCGCGGCGTGTGGCGCCCGCGTGCCAAGGGGTTTGCGGTGCGGAGGGTGACGCGATTCGTCAGAATCTGCGCATTCGTTCAGCCAAAAAGCGGCGTGATGCGCTGCAGCAGCAGGGCGGTCGAGCCCAGCAGGACGGCGAGGGCGACCAGCGCCAGCAGCACGGCGGTGATGCACGGGCTCATCGGGCCGCCTTTTGCTGGAACACGCAGCTCGTGCCAGCGGTTGCTCGCTCTCTCCAGGGGCCTGAGCAGGCTCGGGCGGAAGAAAACGATCAGACCGATCGCGAGATTGCCACACTGGGCAAGCAGGAGAACCCACAGCAGGATCGATGCCGGCGATTGGCCGCTCAGCACGGCCGCCTGTTCGGGCCGGGTCAGTTGCCACAGGCAGAAGACGCTGGCGGTCAGCACGACGGCGCCGAACGGCCGATGGTGGCGGTAGACCAGGCGCTCGATCGGCCACTGGCGATCGAGCAGCCCGAGCGCCTTCGCCGGCCCGCCGTGCGCTCGCGGCCCGTCCCGAGCGCCGGCCAGCAGGGCCAGAGAGCCCGCCAGCAGGGCCAGCGCGAATACGAACAGCACCACAAGCGCGGTGACTACAAGAATGGCCGAGGCGCTCATGCCGTCCTGACCCGGTTGCGCCCGCCGCTCTTGGCCGAGTACAGCGCCCGGTCGGCGCGCGCGATGGTCTGGTGGATGCCTTCGCCGGGCTGGTATTGGGCCACGCCGATCGAGACCGTGCACTCGATGGGGCCGCTGAAGGTCGTAAACGGCGCGCCGGAGATCTCCTTGCGCAGCCTCTCGGCGGCCAGGCTGGCGCCGGCCAGGTCGCTGCCGGGCAGGATGACCAGGAATTCCTCGCCGCCGAAGCGGCCGATGTCGGCGACGGTATCGTCCACCCGCGCCAGCCAGTCGGCGCCGCGCAGCACCGCGCTCGTTCTGCGCGCGAATTCCGACAGCACTTCGTCGCCGACCTGGTGGCCGTGGCGGTCGTTGACCTGTTTGAACTGGTCCAGGTCGAGGATTGCGATACAGAACTCCGAGTCGCCGCGCGATGAGTCCCGGGCGGCAGTCTCGAGTCGGGAGATGAGGTGCCGGCGGTTGGGCAGGCCGGTCAGCTCATCGTGCTCGGCCAGGTGCCGCAGGCGTTCGGTGGCCTCGCGCAGCTCGCGATTGCGGCGGCTGAGGGTGCGGCGCAGGCTGGAGATGTGGCTTCCGAACCAGGCCAGCCAGGCCATCAGCGTGGTAAAGCCGACCAGCTCGAGGACGACCACTTCTGTCGAACTGGTGACCTGGCCGGTCAGGATGTCGTGCCCGACAATGATGGCGTAGCCGACCACGGCCACCATGGCCACCAGCATGAATTCCCCGCGACGGAGCTGGAAGGCGCCGAACAGGACGGCCAGGGTGAACAGCATCAGCAGCATGGTTCGGGCCTCGCCGGCGCTGCTGATGATCCATAACGTGACCAGCGTGGCTACCAGGATATGGGCAAGCGTCATGCTCGGGTCGCGGAAGCGTCGGGACCAGCCGCTGCGCAGGGCGGTATGGAAGAACAGCAGGCTGGTGAGCACCACCAGCAGCACAATACCGACTTCGACAGTGCTGAGGCGAAGCAGGCCCAGGCCCCAGGCGATGCCCGTGATGAACAGTGAAATTACCCAGCCCAGCGTGGCGGCGCGCAACTGACGCAGGCGGATGGTGTGGCGCCGGGCTTCGCGCTCGCTCAGACGGCCTTCTGCGCCGGACTGGGCCCCTGCAGTTGTCTGACCGTCAACCGAGCGCTGCACGACCGACGTCCCACATGGGCAGAAACACCCCCAGCGCCAGCACGAGAACCAGAATGCCCAGAAAGACCAGCAGCACGGGCTCGATATAGGCGCTGAGATTATCGAGGTCGTAGTCGACCTCGCGCTCGTAGTATTCGGCGGTTTCGACCAGCATGGTGTCGACATCGCCGGCTTCCTCGCCGATGCTCAGCATCTGCAGCACCAGCGGCGAAAACAGGCCCGTCGCGGCTGCCGTTCGCGAGAGTGATTCGCCGCGCTCGACGCCTGTGCGCATGTCGTTGACCGCCTGGCCGATGTAGTCGTTGTCGAGCGCCCGGGCGGTCAGGGTCAGACCCTGAATGAGCGGCACGCCCGAGCGATAGGTCATGGAAAAGGTGCGGGCGAAGCGCGCCATCGCGCCCTGAAACAGGATCTTGCCGACCATCGGCAAGCGCAGCTTGAGCCGGTCCCAGCGGTAGCGGCCGTTTTCCGTGCCCAGCCAGGCGCGAAAGCCCAGTCCGGCCGCGATGAGGGCAAGCGCAATCAGCCACCACCATTCGGCGGTGAAGTTCGAGGTGTTGATGATGATGCGCGTGGGCAGCGGCAGTTCGGCGTCGAAGCGCGCGAAGAAATCGGCGAAAGCCGGGATGACGAAGGTCATCAGGATGGCGATGGCGATGAACATGGCCGAGATCACCATCACCGGGTAGCGCAGCGCCTGCTTGAGCTTGGCGCGAAAGTCGCGTTCGAGCTCGAGGTAGTCGGTCAGCTGCGAGAAGGCATGTTCCAGGCTGCCGGAACTCTCGCCCACGCGCACGATGCTGACGAACATGGCCGGGAACACCTTCGGATTCTGCGCCATGCCGCTGGCCAGGTCGCGGCCGGATTCGAGCGCGTCGACGACATCCTCGATGGCGTGGCGCAGGCTGGGGTTGCGAGTCGACTGGCCGACATTGCGCAGGCCGTGGATGATCGGAACGCCGGCCTTGCTCAGGGTGTACATCTGCCGGGTGAACAGGATCAGATCATTGACGCCGGGCTTGTCCAGGCCCAGGCGCTGGCTCAGGGAGATGTCCTCGTCGTGGACGCTGGCGACCGGCTCGATTTCGATCGGCGTGATGTCCAGGCGCATGAGCTGCTGGGCCACCGCATCGCTGGATTCTGCATCCACCCGGCCGTCGACGAGCTGCCCGCGGGTATTGCGCCCGCGCCACTGGAAAGCGCTCATCGGGGCGTCTCCTGATCGCAGGCCAAAGGATCCATCCGGGTGTCGAGCAGCTCGTCGAGCCCACCGGCCAGGCGAATGACCTCTTCTAGCGAGGTAATGCCTTCACGGGCATAGTCCAGCGCGCAGTCGAGCAGCGGGCGGTAGCCCTTGCGGCTGCGTGCGATGGCGGAAAAGGCCGAGCTGTCCATGCGCCGCAGCGCGTCGGTGAGTTCTTCGTCCATTTCCAGGAGTTCGTAGACGCCGATGCGCCCGCGGTAGCCGGTGTTGGAGCAGTAGGCACAGCCGCGCCCGGCGCGAAAGCGAATGCGGTTGGCCTGCTCACTGCCCAGGCGGGCGCGAACCCAGGCGAGCTGCCCGCTGTCGGGTTCGGCGTCTTCACCGCAGGCGTCGCAGACCCTGCGCACCAGGCGCTGGGCAATGACGCCGTCGAGGGCGGCGGCCACCATGAAGCCCTCGGCGCCCATGTCGACCAGTCGCATGACCGTGGCCGGTGCCGAATTGGTGTGCAGGGTCGAGAGCACCAGGTGCCCGGTCATGGCCGCGCGCAGGCCGATCTCGGCGGTCTCGCGGTCGCGCATCTCGCCGACCATGATGATGTCGGGGTCCTGGCGCAGGGCGGTGCGCAGCACCCGCGCGAAGTCCAGGCCGATCTTGCGGTTGACCTGCACCTGGTTGGTGCGCGGCAGCCGATACTCGACCGGGTCTTCGACGGTGATGATCTTGCGGCGCGACTGGTTGATGTAGTTGAGCGCAGCATACAGCGTGGTGGTCTTGCCCGAGCCGGTCGGCCCGGTGACCAGCAGCATGCCCGCCGGCCGGATGACAAGGCGGCGGATGCGCGCTTCCATCTGCGGCGGGATGCCGAGCTTTTCGAGCTCGAGCAGGCCAGCGGACTGGTCGAGCAGGCGCATGACCATCGACTCGCCGTACTGGATCGGCATGGTCGACAGGCGCACGTCGATGTTGTGGTCTTTCACGCGCACGGAAAATCGCCCGTCCTGGGGCAGGCGCTTTTCGCTGATGTTGAGCGAGGCCATCAGCTTCAGCCGGGTAACCAGGGCCGAGGCCACGCGGCGACCCTCGATGACCTGCTCCTGCAGCTCGCCGTCGACGCGCTGGCGGATGCGCAGCACCGACTCGTCGGGCTCGATGTGGATGTCGGAGGCGCCGATCTGCACGGCGTCTTCGAACATCGACTGCAGCAGCTTGATGACCGGCGCGTCGAGCTGGCCTTCGTCGGCTTCGAGCTGCGAGATGTCGTAGTCGCTCTGTGAGAGTTCCTCGCCCAGTTCCTCGGCCAGCGACGAAATCTCGTCGGTGCGGCGGTAGACGATGTCGATGGTGCGCAGCAGGTCGGACTCGCGCACCAGCACGATGTCGATCGGTTGCTTCAGAATGCTTCTGAGCGCGTCAAAGCCGAAGATGTCGGTCGGGTCGGCCATGCCGACGGTCAGCTCGCCGTGCTTTTCGGCCAGCACGATGGCGCGATAGCGACGGGCATGGGTTTCGGCCAGCAGGCGCACGGTCTGCGGCTTGAAGTGGTAATGCTTGAGGTCGACGACCGGAATGTCGAGCTGGCGGCCGAGAAAGTCGAGCAGGTCGTCTTCGCTGACGTGACCGAGCTGCACCAGCACGCGGCCCAGCTTGTGGCCCGAGCGCTTCTGTTCGTTGAGCGCGTCTTCGAGCTGGCGCTCCGAAATCATCTTGTGCTGGACCAGCAGATCGCCCAGCCGGATCTTCTGTCGCAGCTTGGTGCTCATTGTTCTTCTCCGGCTCCTTTTCCGGGCAATTCGTCGGTCACTGGCGCGAGCGCACCGAGGCGCTGGCGCGCAAAGCGGGCCGCGCGTTCGTCGTCGCCGTCGAGAGCGTGCCGGTAGGCGCTGGCCGCGTCTTCCGTCTGCTTCAGGGACTCTAGCGAGGCGCCCAGCCCCACCCAGGCCGGGCCGCTGCGCGGCACCACCGCGGTCAGCTCGCGGTAGTGTTCGGCCGCAGCGGCGTGGTCGCCCGCCTGCCGCCGGGCGGCGGCCAGCAGCAGGTGGTATTCGGGATCTGCCGCAAGCCGCGGAGCATGCGCTTCCAGCACGCTGCGGGCGCGGGCGATCTCGCCGCGCTCGAGCAGCAGCCGGCCGAGCAGGGCGGCCAGGGGCGCCGGATCACGCGCCTGCTCGAGGCCGCTTTCAAGTGCGCGCGCGGCGTCGTCGTGCCGGCTGCGACGCATGAGCGTGCCGGCCAGCAGTTCGTAAGCTTCGCTCAGCTCGGGCTGCGCTTCGGTCAGCTCTCGCAGGCGGGATTCGGCGCGCTGGAACTGGCCGCGCGCGAGCATGCGCCGGGCGGCGGTCAGCGGGTCGGTCTCGGCCGCGCCGCCGTCGGCGCGTCGAATCGAGATGTTCGCTTCAGGCGCCGGCTGTGGGTCTGATTTCTGGTCGGGCTTCTGGTCAGGCTCGTCATCAGGCGCCCGCGGCGCAGTGCTGTCGGTCGTGTGGCGCTCGGCAGCCATCGCAATTTTCCGGTGCGGCTGGTCGGGCGCCGCCACGCTGGCCAACTGCGCAGCCTCGATCTGAGCTGTGTCTTGTTCAGCCGCAGGCCTGGCGCGTTCATCGGGGTTCGCGGGCGCAGTTTCGCTCGCCGGCCCGGGGCCTGGTTTCAGTTGCGGAGAAGCCTGCGCTGTCAGCGCACCTGGCTCGATGCTTTCGCTGCCGGGCGGGCCGCTGCCAAGGCTCAGATGCATGATGGCGCCGACCGCGAGCGCCGCCAGCAGCCACAGCGGCCAGTGTCGCGAGCGCCGCCGCGGGAGTTGGGGCTGCCGGGCGGTCGTGTCAGAAGCAGCCAGGCTTTCTGGCGCGCGGCGCCGGTCGAGATCCCTGAGGACGTCGTTGATCAGGCTCATCCCCCGCCTCCAGCGAGCATCTCCAGGGCCAGAAAGGCGCCAAAAGCCACCAGGCTGAAGGCCGCCACGCGGGCCGCCGGCTCGAGCCTGGGCCACCACAGTTGGCCGGCGGTATCCGCGGTGTCGGCGATGGCGCGGCGTGCGTCCCGGGCCGTGGCCTGCGCGCTGCCGCGGCCGAAGGCCGACAGCAGTGCCTTGTCGGCCAGAACGTTCACCAGCCGCGGCACGCCGCCGCTGGCACGGGCGATGCGCGCTATCGCCTGCGGCGCGAAAAGTTCGCCGCTTGCACCGGCCCGCTCGAGCCGGTGTGCAACATAGGTGGCCACGCCGCTGCGATCGAGCGCTTCGAGCCGGCATGAATAGGTGATTCGCTGACGCAACTGGCGAAACTGCGGCATGGCCAGGCGGCGGTCGAGCTCGGGCTGGCCGAACAGCACCACCTGCAGCAGCTTGCGCTGTTCGGTTTCGAGGTTGGTCAGAAGGCGCACGGTCTCGAGCGTGCTGGCCGGCAGAGCCTGGGCTTCGTCGATCAGCAGCACCGGGCGCAGCCCGCGGGTGGCCATCGCGGCGAGCTCGGTTTGCAGGCGCTCATGAACCACCTGCTGGGACGGACGGCCGGGCAATTCGATGCCCAGGTCGCGCGCCAGCGCCGAGCGCAGCGTGCCAGGCGACAGATGGGGGTCGGGCAGCCAGGCGGTCACGAAAGGCGCCTGAAGCTGTTCCAGCAGCGCTCGGCAGAGCAGGGTCTTGCCCAGACCGACTTCGCCGATCACCTTGATGAAGCCTTCGCCCTGCTCGAGGGCCACGCGCAGGGTGGTCAGCGCCTCGACCTGGCTTGGCTCGGGATAGCGGAAGGCCAGATGCGGCGTGAGCCGGAAGGGTCGCTGCCTGAGTTTGAAGTGTTCGCAGTACATTGCAATCCCTCGATCAGCGCGGCCAGACCTTTTCGCCCATCTCGCCGAGGCGTTCGAGGGCGCCTTCGGCCTCGCGCGCCCAGGTGCGCGGCGAGTCGATGACGATCGGGCGCAAAAGGATCACCAGCTCGGTCTTGACGGTTTCTTCCTGGCGGCTGCCGAAGGCCTGGCCCAGCAGGGGAATCCGACTCAGGCCCGGCGTGCCGAAGCGCTTCTGCTGTGACGATTCGCGCATCAACCCGCCGATGACCACGACCTGGCCGTTGCGCGCGCGCACGATGCTGTCGGACTGGCGCACGCTGGAGAACGCCAGCGGCAGGGATTCCTCCTCGCCGCCGACGGTGAAGGTCTTGGTCTGGTCCTTTACTTCCGAAACCGTCGGGTGCACGTGCAGAATGATGTCGCCGGCGCGGCTGATCTGGGGTGTGACGTCGAGCGCGATGCCCGAGAAGAAGGGTGTCAGCTCCACCGAGCTGGCTGCCGTGGTGCTGGCCCCGCCCGTTGCCGTGCGGCCGGTTACGCCGGTGACGAAGAACTCGTCCGTGCCGACCTTGATGACGGCCTTCTGGTTATTGATGGTGGCCACGCGCGGGCTCGACAGCACGCGGGTCACGCCCTGGGTTTCGAGCAGTTCGATAAAGGCGTTGAAGCTGCCGGTGTCGGCGGTAATGACGGTGCTGCCGCCAAAGGCCGAGGTGTCGAAGCCGGACACGACCTCGCCGGGGTTGACGCGATAGCCCTCTCCGCTGATCGAGGAGATGCCGTCGCCGAAGATGTCCGGGCCGGCCACCTGGCCGAAGCCGGCCAGCCGGCCGTCGATATCCTCGAGCGCCTGCCAGTTGATGCCGGAGCGATAGGCATCGCGCAGCTCGACCTCAACGATCTTGGCCTCGAGGATGACCTGGCGCTGCACGCTGCCCTGGATGGCTGCCAGCAGTTCGGCCACCGACCGCTGCTCGTGCGGCATGGCGCGCACGGCGATAACGCCGGACATCGGATTGAGCATCACGCTGCGGCCTTCGGAAGATTCGAAGATACCTTCGATGGCCACCTCGAGCTGGGCCCAGAAATCCGATTCGCTTTCGGTCTCGATGCGCGTGCCGGTAGCGGTATCGCTGCCTTGCTGGCCGGGCAGGGTCTGTGAGTTCTGGCCCCCGAATTCGTCCCGCAGGGCATCCGGATTGTCGGTGGACTGGCCCGAGCTGACCCGCGTGCGCGAGGAGCCCTTGCGGTTGACGTCGAGATAGCTGACTTCGTAGATGCGATTCTGCAAACGCGGCGGTCGCACGATGTAGCCGCTTTCGCTGCGCCTGTATTCCAGGCCGTAAATCTCGCGCACGATGTGCATGACCTCGCTGATGGTCACGTCGCGCAGCTCCAGCGAGATGGTCTGATCGACGTCGGGGTGGACCACCATGTTCAGGTCGGTATCGGCCACCAGGCTCATCAGGAACTGGCGCGCCGGCGCGTTCTCCACCGTGACGTGAAAGCGCTCCTCCGGCGGCGCTTCGAAGGCCGGCGCCGCTTCGGGCATCAGAATGTCCCTTGTCGCCTCGACGTCCGGCGCTTCGCGCTTTGCCGCGGCTTCGAGCTCGCTGCGGATATTGCGGTCGATTTGCGCGGCCCGGTCGCCGGTCGTCGCGCACGCCGCCAGGCCGGCGACGAGCAGGGCAACGGTGAGAAATCGTGCGGGAATACGGGTCATGGACAGCATTGGTTTCAGAATCCGTCGTTTTCGTTTGTCAGGTGCGTATCGATATTGAGCTCGATGCGTTCTCCGGCGCGCTCGAGCATGACGCGACCCGGTTCGATGGCAAGAACTTCGGCATTGCCAAGGCGCTCGCCCACGCGCAGGCGCTGACCATCGATGATGGCAATACGGCGCTCCGGGGACAGCAGGATGGACTGCAGCCGAAATGGCGCTTGCTGCTGCTCAGAGCCGCTGCCGAACCAGGCCGCCACCTCGGCCGGCGAGGGGGGGCGGGTGGGATCGGGCGGTGCGCCCTGGACATGCGCGGTGGCGGTCAGGGAAAGAATCAGAAAGTAGGCGATCGTTCGCATGGTCACACTCCCAGCCAGCGATCGTCGAGCGTGATGCTGTAGAGCATCAGCTCGACCCGGTTGGTCGGCCACTGCTCGACGGTGAGCCGAAGCGACTCCCAGAATACGCCGCGCGGCAGCTCGGCGGTGCGGTCCAGGTAGTTGCGGATGCCGTTGAAGTCGCTCTCGATGACGATGCGGACACGATGCACGAACAGGCCCGGCACGGATTTGCCCGATGCGCCCTCCAGCCGGCCCGGCGGCAGGTTTTCCAGTTCGACGATGTCGACGCCTGCGCGCCGCGCCAGCAGCCCGGCAAGCACCGAGACCGACTCGCGCGGGGTGGCGATGCCGCCGTGGCGTTCGGCCAGGCTGGTTTCCAGGGCATCGATTTCCTCCTCGAGGGCCTCGCGCTCGGCCGTCAGCCGGCGGTTGGGGTCGCGGCCGCGTTGGCTGGCGAGCTGCTGCAGGCTCTGCGACAGGTCCTGAACGCGCTGGCGCACGTTCTCGAGCTCGCTGCGAGCCGCTTCCTGACGCTGGCCAAGCGCCTGCATGGAGGAGAAGTCCCAGGCAAGGAATATGACCGCGAACGCGGCCAGCATCAGAAGGGCCCGCTCGCGCAGGCTCAGGCTGTTGATGCGCTCGGCAATTCTGGCAATGCGGGCGCGCAAGCTCATTCTTGTTCCCTCGCCGTGGTGGAGATGGAGAAGCGTATGCCTGGCTGCTCGTCGGCGCGCCCGTTGAGCCGGATCTGGCGAAAGCCCAGCCCCGCGAACTGGTCCCGATGCGAGAGCCGCGACAGCCAGGCCGGAACCAGCCGCGCTTCGAGCGCGTTGCCCTCGGCCGTGAGCGTTTGGCCCTGGTCGGCCATGTACAAGCCGGTCAGCCACAGGCCGCCGGGCACTTCCGTGGCCAGGGCATCGAGCCGCGCGAGCAGATCGAGCTCGGCGGCCGGCATGCGGCGGTTGAGGGCCAGCAGGCTTTCGCGCAGGCCGTCGCGCCGCTCGCGAAGGCTTTCGACCCGGGCCAGAAGCGCGGCGTCGGGTTCGTCCGGCGGCATGCTGGCCTGCAGTTGCGCAACCTGCTCGACGGCCCGCTGCTCTGCCTGCTGCTGCCGGGTCAGTTCGGCTTCGAGCCCGGAGATGCGCTGGCCGACCAGTATCGACCAGATTGCCAGCAGCACGATCAGGCCGAGCGACAGCCAGGCGATGGTCAGGGCCGAAAACACGATCGTTTCCTTGCGGAAGATCGGCTGATAGAGGTTGATCTGCTGGTTCACAGGCTGACCTCCTCCTGGCGCAGCGCGCCGCCGAGCGCAATCAGAAACTGGGCGTGGAAGCGCTCTGGCAGTTCGATTTCGGCACTGACCACCTCTTCGGCGCGATAGCCGTCGACCGGAATGCTGAGCGCCTCGCTCAATGATTCCACCAGACTCTGGTGGGCCGCAAAGCCCGGCAGCACGCGCAGCGCGGCAACCGGGGGTTGTCCGAAGTGGCTGTCGTAGTAGTCGAGCGAGCGCTGCACTTCCAGCGCGACCTGGGCGAAGGACATGTCGGGATCTTCCAGAAGCTGCTCCGTTCCGGTCGCCAGGCTGCGGCTCAGATAAAGGCTTCCCTGACGCGTGATGGCGATCACGCCTTGGCTTTCATCGAAGTAGAGCATGGCGATGCCGCGCACGTCCTCGTCGAGTTGCGCCGCCAGATTGCGCAGCGCCATTTCCGTGATGTCGATGACCTGCAGGTCGAGATCCGCGCTTTCCACCAGATCGATGTGTTCCCGAACCTCTCTGGCGCGGGCGGCAACGGCATACATCATCGCCTGGCCCTGTGGGCGGTTGTTCTGGCCGGGTATCTCGAATACGTCGATGACGGCATCATCGATATGGAAATCGATCAGGTTACGGACCTTCCAGCGCACGGCGGCGCGCAGCTCGGACGGATCGACGCGCGGCGCATCGACCAGAAGCAGTTCGTACTGGCCTTGTGACATCACGAGATTGACCACCGAGCCACGATCGGGCACGGCCTGCTGCACGAGCCGCTCCAGATCGCTGTCGCCGGTCAGCTCACTGCACTGCGCGGCTGAAAGGCGCGGCTTGCGGCCGCGTTGATGCTCGACCGCGGCGGTTGCCAGAACCCGGGGCGTCAGGTGCATGGCGGTAACCGCCTGATTTCGCGTGCGTCTGCGCAGAAATCTCAATGCTCTACTCCTTGGAAAAAGGGGTTCGTTTTCGGCTCATGCTGCGTCAGCGGCGTCCAGGCGAGCGGGCGGCGGCGTCCCGGGCCAGTCGCGGTTGACCGCGAGTCCCGATCTGATGAACTTTGCATAAGCGATTGATAAAAAACTATTCTCTCGGTAATCCAGGTCCGGTCCATGGTGAATTTTGACCTTCGCTGACTGGCCGGAACACCGGGCGCACACCTGATGTTGCAAAGCCCATGCCCGGCAGCGCAGTGCGTAATCGACATCACGCATATGGCCCTCATATGCGAAGCAAATCACATTTATTAAGGCTGGCTTTACCCCAACCGAACGCCCGTATTGGCGGCGTGCGACAGATTATGCGCAGGCTGCTGACGAGGAATGCCGCTGCCTTTTGGATGGCGTTGTCTGGCCCTGTTAGTATCGGCAACAGATCGATTTGTCGGTTCGTTCGCTGCGATTGTGGTTGCCAATTGTGGCCGGCAGTAGCTGCCGATAGCGGCTGCAGTGATCGAGCAGGGTCGACGGTAGCAAATCCACCGGGAGCAAGTGATGACCACCCGCGCCGCTTCCCGGGCCGCCGAGACGGCCCGGGATTACTACAACAGCGACGATGCCGACAATTTCTACTTCCACATCTGGGGTGGGGAGGATATCCACATCGGCCTGTACCGCCGTGACGACGATCCCATCGCGCAGGCCAGCCGCCGCACCGTGGAGCGGATGAGCGGGATTCTAGGCGGGCTGGACGAAAGCCACCGCGTTCTCGATCTGGGCGCCGGCTATGGCGGTTCCATGCGCTATCTGGCGGACAAGTTCGGCTGCCGCTGCGTCGCGCTCAACCTCAGCGAGGTCGAGAACGCGCGCGACCGGGAAAAGAACGCCCGGCAGGGCCTCGACGCGCTGATCGAGGTCGTGGAGGGCGATTTCACCCGCCTTGCGTACGACGACGCCAGTTTCGACGTCGTCTGGTCGCAGGACGCCATGTTGCATTCCGGTGATCGGGCCCGCGTGTGCGCCGAGGCCGCCCGCGTGCTCAAGCCCGGCGGGCATTTTGTGTTCACCGACCCGATGCAGTCCGACGATGTCGACAGCAGCAGGCTGCAGCCCATCTACGACCGGATTCACCTGGACTCCCTGGCCTCGCCCGGTTTCTACCGCAACACCCTGACCGGGCTCGGGCTGGTCGAGGTGGTCTGGGAAGACCACGGCGATCAGCTGCCGCGCCACTATGCCCGCGTCAAGCGAGAGCTGGACGCCAATGAGGATGAATTACGCAAGCGTGGGGTCAGCGATGACTACATCCAGAAGATGAAGTCCGGGCTGCAGCACTGGGTGGACGGCGGCCGGCGCGGCGACCTGGAGTGGGGGATCTTTCTGTTCCGGAAAGAGAGCTGAAGCTCGTCGGTCGGGGATGTCACCCCGACCTGCCCGATTCCCGATTCGCTTGCCGGCCCCGGCGGCCGGAGCGAAAGCCGCTCCCCGATCATCAAAAAACCCCGCTCAGGGCGGGGCTTTTCGATGATGGCGGAGAGGGAGGGATTGACTGCGCGCCTGCGGCGCTTGCCCTTCGCTGCGCTACGGGTTGCTTCGCATCGTCCTCGCTTGCGCTCGGTTCGAACCGGGGTTCTCATCCGTGATCCCCGCTCCCCGATCATCAAAAAAACCCCGCGCAGGGCGGGGCTTTTCGATGATGGCGGAGAGGGAGGGATTCGAACCCTCGGTACGGGGTTACCGTACACTCGCTTTCCAGGCGAGCCCATTCGACCGCTCTGGCACCTCTCCGGAACTTTGCATATTGTACTGGCCAGCCCGCCCGGGTGGCCTGGCGGGCGGCGACTGTTTGCTCGGGCCAAGCAGGCGCGCATTGTACCCAATCGCGGGTGGGCAGACCAGATCCTGACAGAACGCGTTCGACGAGTTCCCGACCTGATGTGGAATACAGCGGCGTCGCGGAACCTGGAGATGCAGGTCACGACTGGAGCGGCACGCATGGTGCCCGCGACGCCTGACTATCCGGTTCGCTGCAACCCGCGCCGGGGCGGGTTTCTTGATGATGGCGGAGAGGGAGGGATGACTGCGCCCGCTTCGCGGGCTTGCCCTTCGGGCTCGCCGGCCTGCGGCCGGCTCGTGAGCTCGCTTGCGCTCGGTTCGAACCGGGGTTCTCATCCGTGATCCCCGCTCCCCGATCATCAAAAACCCCGCGCAGGGCGGGGCTTTTGATGATGGCGGAGAGGGAGGGATTCGAACCCTCGAAGGGCGCTAGCCCTTGCCGGTTTTCAAGACCGGTGCATTCAACCGCTCTGCCACCTCTCCGTACTGAAACCGTCAATTCAAACGCTGATCGAGCCGCCTGCGGCGGGCGATCCTTGCGGATCGCGAGAGGGAGGGATTGACTGCGCGCCTGTCGGCGCTTGCCCTCCGCTACGCTGCGGGTTGCTCCGCCCGCTTCGCGGGCTGCGCATCGACCTCGCTTCGCTCGGGTCGAACCCTCGAAGGGCGCTAGCCCTTGCCGGTTTTCAAGACCGGTGCATTCAACCGCTCTGCCACCTCTCCGTGTCCAGCGGTGAATTGTAATCGCTTCCGCGCGGGCTTGTGGAGGAACCCGGTGGGGCGGGCACAAGAAGGCCCCCACCAGCCCGACCCCAGCACCTGCTCGACCCGCTGCCGCTGCTCCCTTCCGGGCCTGACGGGGTTCACGGGAAGATCAGTGTGGGAAGACCGGTGGAGGCCAACGGTCATTATCCCATTGAAGCCGGTAAGCTGACAACCCATGTCCGGCAGAACCTGTGGGCATCCAGCGCCGGGTTCGAGCGCGCCTCCGCACGGGCGCGAGTAGGGTTCGATCGTGTAAACTCGGGGATTGTGGAGGGTGTATGCCCGGGCGGGCATGCACAGGCGTAAATCAGAAAGGTGATTGTATTTCAGTGAGTTATCAGGTTCTTGCCAGAAAATGGCGCCCGCGCGATTTTTCCGAGCTGGTCGGCCAGTCCCACGTCGTCAAGGTGCTCGGCAACGGCCTGGCCGAGGGTCGGGTGCACCACGCCTTTCTGTTTACCGGCACGCGCGGGGTGGGCAAGACCACGATTGCGCGCATTCTGGCCAAATCGCTCAACTGCGAGCAGGGCATCACCCCCACGCCGTGCGGCGAGTGCGCGAACTGCGTGGCGATCGACGAGGGGCGGTTTGTCGATCTGCTCGAGATCGACGCCGCCTCGCGCACCAAGGTTGACGATACCCGCGAGATTCTCGATAACGTTCAGTATGCGCCGACGCGCGGCCGCTTCAAGGTTTATCTGATCGACGAAGTGCACATGCTCTCGCGGCACAGCTTCAACGCGCTGCTCAAGACGCTCGAGGAGCCGCCGGATCACGTCAAGTTCGTGCTTGCGACCACCGATCCCCAGCAGATCCCGGTCACCATTCTCTCGCGCTGCCTGCAGTTCAACCTGCGCCGCCTCACTACCGAGGAAATCGGCGGTCAGATACGGCGCATTCTCGAGGCCGAAGGTATCGGGGCCGAGGATGCGGCGGTGGAGCTGCTGGCGCGCGCGGCCGATGGCAGCATGCGCGACGGCCTGAGCCTGCTCGACCAGGCCCTGGCCGGCAGCGGCAAGCTGCTGGAGGCCGATGTGCGTGACATGCTCGGCAGCGTCGAGCAACGCCACGTGCATGCCATTCTCGAGGGCCTGGCCGGTCATGACGCCGCCGCCGCCATTGCGGCCGTCGGCGAGGTGTTTGCCCAGGCCCGGGGAATGGAACAGCTTCTGGCCGACCTGGCCGAAGCCCTGCACCGGATCGCCCTGATCCAGCAACTGCGCGACTATCGCGACGACAGCCGCGCCGACTGGGAGGAGCTGGTCGAGCTGGCCGACAGACTCGATGCGGAAGACGTTCAGCTCTGGTACCAGATTGCCGTCACCGGCCGGCGTGATCTGCCGTTGGCGCCATCACAGAGAAGCGGCTGCGAGATGACGATTCTGCGCATGTTCGCTTTCCAGCCGGAGGACATGGCTGCCGGAGCGAACGGCGGCGGGAATGCCGCTACCGCGCCCGCTGCCCCTGGCACCCGGCCCGCCGGCAGCCCCTCGCCGGCGCAGGCTGGCACCGGTTCCAGAGCAACGGCAGCCGCGATGGGGCAACGTGCGCAAGTGGCCGAGGCGCCGCGGCCGGCGGCGCAGCCCGGTCCGGATCAATCCCTGAGCCCGGATACCTGGCCCCGGGTGCTCGAGGAGCTTCCGCTGACCGATTCGTTCCGTACGGTCGCCGGCATGCTGCTTGTCGACAGTTTCAACCGCCCCAAGGTTGAATTCACGGCTGCGCGCGATGACATGGTGCTGATCAGCGAACGGTTCCGCCGGGCACTGGAACAGGCGATGACCGAGTGGGCCGGAGAACCGCTCAGGATCTCCATTCAGCCGGTGGACGACAAGGATCTGCTCACGCCGGCCGTGCTCGAAGAGCAGCAGATCGCCCGCACGCAGGCGCAGGCCGAAGAGGCCATCGACTCGGATCCTTTCGTTCAGCGTCTGGTCGAACAGTTCGATGCGGAAGTCGTGCGCGAGTCGATTCGACCGATCAATACACGGAGTCACTGACCGACATGAAAGGGAATATCGCGCAGCTCATGCAGCAGGCGCAGAAAGTTCAGGAAAATCTCAAGAAGGCCCAGGAAGAGCTGGCAGGACTGGAAGTGACCGGCGAGTCCGGCGGCGGCCTGGTCAAGGTTTACATGAACGGCCGGCAGGAGGTGCGGCGTGTTGAAATCGATCCGGAAGTGGCCGACGACCGCGAGATGATCGAAGATCTGATGGCAGCCGCTATCAATGATGCGGTCAAGCGGATTCAGGAGACCACGAAGGAGCGCATGTCGGGGTTGACCGGTGGACTGCCCATGCCGCCCGGCTTCAATCTCTGAACCTGCCTCAGGCATGAGCGCCGATCCCTTCGACGAGCTGCTCGAAGCCCTGCGCTGCCTGCCTGGCGTCGGCGCGCGCTCGGCCCAGCGCATGGCCCTGCAGCTGCTCGAGCGCGATCGAGAAGGCGGTCGACGGCTGGCCGATGCGCTGACAATCGCCATGCGCGACATCCGCCGCTGTCGCCGCTGCCGCAACTTCACCAGCGACGAGGAGTGCCGCATCTGCACCAGCGATCGTCGTTCCAGTGATGTGCTGTGCATAGTCGAAAGCCCCGGCGATGTCCTGGCCATTGAGGCGGCCACGGCCTTTCAGGGACGCTACTTCGTTCTGCTCGGGCGGCTCTCACCGCTCGACGGCATCGGCCCGGAGGATCTCGGACTCGATCTCCTCGGCCGGCGACTGGACGAGGAAAGCGTTGCCGAAATCATCATCGCCACCAACACCACGGTCGAGGGCGAAGCCACCGCGCAGTACCTGCGCGAGATGGCCGGGCCGCGCGGCATTCGGACCTCGCGCCTGGCCCAGGGCGTACCGCTGGGCGGCGAGCTCGAACACACCGACCGCTCCACGCTCGCGCATGCGTTCAGCTCGCGCTTGCCCATGACATGAAAAAAGCCTCCCCGTCGGACGACGGGGAGGCTTGATCGCGGCAGTGGGGTTGGTTCAGCCTTCGGAGGCTGATTTGCCGTCCAGCAGGATGCGATCGCGGTTCTGATCGACGGTGCGCAGGCCGATGCCGCGTACGTTGACCAGTTCATCGATGTGCTTGAACCCGCCGTTTTGTTCGCGCCAGGCCACGATGGCTTCCGACTTGGCCGGGCCGACGCCGTCGAGCGCTTCGGCCAGCTGCTCGGCGCTGGCAGTGTTGATGTCGACCGTCATTTCCTGGGCAAAGCCGGTCTGGGCGATAGCCAGGGACAGAATCAGTGCGATCAGTACGTTGCGAATCATGATGAATCTCCTTTCATTTGATGGGTTTGCGAATCCCGCCGGGCGTTGGCCCGACGTTGGGCACATTGTCTCGGGACAGTGGTGGGCAGCGAATCGGCAGATCGTCGCTGCAGCCCGTAGTAAAAAGGCGCGGATAAATTAAGGAAATCTGTCTTCTCAGGTTTTGAGAAAAGGTCGTGCTGGAATAAGCCTGTGGCAAAAATCAGGAGAATTCCAGACATGAGCAAGCAGGTCAGCAGCCATCGGCTCCGCGACGAAATCGTGGGCAAGACGATCAGCGGCGTGATCGCCCGCCCGGGCCGCGAAGGTGAGCCGCCGGTGGTGATGATGATGCGCTTCGACGACGGCAGCGTGGTCGAGTTTGTTTCGCCGCGCAGCGACCGTCTGTTGCGTCAGGCCGTGCACCGCAGCGGCGCCGGTGCGCCGGCGCATCCGCAGCTACCGCTGGCTGGTCTGGTGGCGCATTAGAAACGGCCTGAGCCAGGTGATATTCATCACAAAACAGTGCTTTGCATGGCCTTGCGGCCGTTATCCACAAAAGCTGTGGATAACCTTGTGGGCAAAACAGCGGTGCCCAACGACCCATCGGCATTCGAGCACTTTGGCCAGATAATGCTCAATACGTGAAAATAAAAAAGAATCAGTCACTTGGAACTGAAAAGCCGGTATCTGCGGCGCTACGCTGGCGTCAAGAATTTGTCAACGACTGAATCAAGCAGTTGTGCATAACATTCGAAGATGCTACTTCATGAAATGCTCGTAAGTCATTGATTCATGGTTTTCGGAGTGGCTGGCAGATTTATTCGCCGAAAGCAAGCCCCAGTTCTGCGGGCCACTGCGCCAACTGGCGCAGCAGCTCCGACTTTTCAGGGCGTTCGTTCATCAGTGTCTTGAGCTGCTCGCGGTATTCTTCCAGGCGGATGCTGCCCAGCTCCGGGTCGTCAATGAGGCGTCTTTTCCGATAATCTTCCCACCTGCCGCGTTGCTCCGGGGTGAGCGTTTCGGGCCAGAGCCTGGCGCGGTAGCGAAACAGCAATTCATTGAGCCGTTCGTCCTGGAAGGGCGTGTCCAGCTCACGCAGTTGCCGGCCGTCGAGGCTCTGGATGCGCTGGATCACGGGCCGGTCCGCCCTGGGCGGAAAGCCGCCGTAGAGATCGAGCTCGGGGTCGACGCCGGCGTGCCGGCCGCCGGCGGCGAAAAGCGTTGCCAGTCGTTTCGCCAGTTCAGGGTGCTCGCGCAAGCGCCGGGCGCGTGGTTCGAGAACACTCGTGTCGATGCCGAGTCCGACGGCTCTGGATTTTTCCAGTACGTTCATGGGCGCGAGCATCGGGCATCGGTTGTTGCGCACCAGTTTGACGGGTACGCGCTCGATGCCGTCGGGCAGATCGGCCGCAGGCGTCCAGTAGCGGTCGGCAAGTTCTTCGGCGTTCAGCTGCAGAAAGGGTGTCGGGTCGACGTTGAGGTTCCAGACCAGCCACTGGCTGGCGATGTCGGGATGGCGCCCTACCGGCAGCACCGGCGCCACGCCGCAGCCGGGCAGGGCGGGGAAGCGCGAGGAGGCGTGCAGCAGCGGTTCGTTCTGCTCGAGCAGGCGATTGACCCGGTCACGGTTTCTCAATTGCAGGGCCCAGTCCCACAGTCGGGGCTGGCTGGCCTTGAGCAGCCGGGCCATGGCGATGGTGGCATCGACGTCGGCCAGCGCGTCGTGTGCTCGACTGGTGTCCAGGCCGTTGGCGGCGGCGAGGTCTTCGAGTCGAAAGCTCGGCCGGCCGTCGTCATGATCGGGCCACTCGATGCCCTCGGGGCGCAGCGCGCGCGCCAGGCGCATCAGATCGATCAGGTCGAAGCGGCTGTTGCCGCCGGCCCACTCGCGCTCGTAGGGATCGATGAAGTTGCGCCAGAACAGGTGGCGGGTGACTTCGTCGTCGAAGCGGAAGTTGTTGTAGCCCACGCTGCAGGTGCCCGGCTGGCTCATGATCCGGAACACGCGCCTGGCGAATTCGTTCTCCGGCAGGCCGCGATCGCGCGCCAGCTGCGGGGTGATACCGGTAATCAGGCAAGCGGCCGGCTGAGGGAGCATGTCGTTGCTCGGTCGGCAGTAGAGCACCTCGGGCTCGCCAAGCGGCTGCAGCGCAAGATCGGTGCGGCGGGCGGCGAACTGGGCCGGGCGGTCACGGCGCGGGTCGGCGCCAAAGGTTTCGAAATCGAACCAGAGAAAGGTTTCGTCGCTCATGACCTGGCATGATTCCACAATCACGCAGCGCAAGCCACAATCATTGACGAATCTTTCGCCGCCGACGTGGTCGGATAATATTGGCGATTTCAACACGACCCGAACATTCGGGCAGGAGTTTGAGCGATGTCTGCAAAGGCGACCTTTGGTGCAGGCTGTTTCTGGGGCGTCGAGCCGCGCTTTCGGCAGATGCCGGGCGTGATCGATGCGCCCGTGGGTTACATGGGCGGCCACGTCGACAATCCGACCTACCGGCAGGTCTGCAGCGACCAGACCGGGCACGCAGAAGTCTGCCAGGTGGAGTTCGACCCTGAGCAGATCGAATATGAGGCGCTGGTTCGCGCCTTTTTCGAGCTGCACGACCCGACCCAGCGCAACCGCCAGGGCGCGGACGTCGGCTCGCAGTACCGCTCGGTAATCTTCGTTCACGATGATGACCAGCGTGAGGTGGCCGAGCGTGTGAAGTCCGAGGTCGATGCCAGCGGCCGATTCCAGGCGCCGGTCGTCACTTCGATCGAAGCGGCTGCCGCATTCTGGCCGGCCGAGGATTACCATCAGCAGTATCTGGCCAGAACCGGCGGGAGCTGTGCGGTGTCTGGCCATTGAATCGACCCGTTTCGCCGCGTCTGGCAAGGCATGAAGGGGCGCGGCTGGTCATGGTCCGACACGCCCAGGCAAGCCTCGGAACGGACGACTATGACCGTCTCTCCGAGCGTGGCCATCGGCAAGCCGCGCAGGTTGCAGAGCGCCTGAGTGGCCTGGTTGCACGTGGCGCCGGCCTGTGGTCCGGGACGCTGCGCCGCCACGACCAGACTCTGGCGCCACTGGCCCGCGCGCGTCCGGACCAGGTCGAGCGCAGCGCCGATCTCAACGAGTTTTCCACACAGGGCCTGGTGCGGGCGGCTCTCGAACATTCCCGGCGGCTCGGCCTGGCCGTTCCACCGCGCCATCAGTTGGCCGACCCGGTGGCACACCTGGAGGTGCTGCTGGCCTGGTTTCCGCAGGTCATGGCCGCCTGGCAGGATGATGGGCTGGCCGACTCCGAGATTGGATCCTGGACGGCTTTCCGCGAGCGGGTGCTGCGGCCGATCAGCCAGTGGGAAGCAAGCCTGCGCGCAGGCACCGACGTGGTCGTGATCAGCTCCGCCGGTGTGATCGCGACCATAGTCGCCAGCCTGACGGAGCAGGATCTTGCCTGGCAGCGGAACCTGGCGGTGAGCCTGTACAATGCCTCGGTCACGGAGCTGACCGTGGCCGAGGGAGCCTGGCAGGTCGAGCTCTGCAACTGCACGGGCCATCTGCAAAGCGACGATTTGCGCACGCGGGCCTGAAGAAACGCGAACGAAGAAGGTTGCCATGAAGGAATGTCTCGCATGAGCCAGTCGAAAGTTGCCATCATTACCGGCTCCAGCCGTGGTATTGGCCGGGCGGCCGCCGAGCTGCTGGCTGCAAGAGGCTGGGCCGTGGTCATTTCCAGCCGCAATCAGGACAGTTGCGAGGCGGTGGCCGCGGCCATTCGCGAGGCCGGCGGTGACGCGCTGGCGCTGGCCTGTCATATCGGCCGCGAAGAGCAGCTTGCCACCCTGGTGGGCCAGGCCGTGGCGCACTACGGGCGGCTGGATGCGGTGGTGATGAACGCGGCGAGCAATCCGGTTTACGGGCCGTCGGACAACGTCGATCTGAAGGCCTTCGACGTGATCATGCGCAACAACGTCTATGGCTCGATGCGCCTGGCGCATTTGAGCCGGCCGCATCTGGCGAAATCCGGAAACGCTGCCGTGGTCCTTGTCTCCTCGATTGCCGGGCAGTTCGGCAACAAGCTCATCGGCGCCTACGGCCTGTCGAAGGCGGCGGAGAACCAGCTTGTTCGCAATCTGGCGCTCGAGCTTGGCGGCGATGGCATCCGGGTCAATGCCGTCGCACCCGGCCTGGTCAAGACCGATTTTTCCCGCGCGTTGCTGGAAAACGAGCGTATGGTGAAGTATTTTGAATCCACAACGCCGCTCAAGCGCCTGGCTGAACCGGAGGATATCGGCCGGGTGATCGCGTTTCTGGTCGGGGAGGATTCCGGCTGGCTGTCAGGTCAGGTGATCACCGCCGACGGCGGTCTGTCGGTCACCGGCGGGTTCTGACAGGGAGATATCGAAAAAAAGGACAGTGCATGAAGGGACTGACGATCACGCTGCTTCTGGCCGGCCTGTGCCTGGTCACCGTCAATGCGCAGGCGCAGATCTATACCTATACCGATGAAAGCGGGGTGACCGTTTTCACCGATCGCAAGCCCGACAGCAATCGTTATCGCGTGCGCAATCTGGGGTGCTACGGCACCTGCAGGAAAGGGGTCGACTGGCAGCGCACGCCGCTGGAGCTGGGCGCCTACTCGGCGGAAATCTCGGCCGCCAGCGAAGTCTTCGGCGTGGACGGTGCGCTGGTACGCGCGATCATGCACGCCGAATCGTGGTTCGAGCCTCAGGCGGTGTCGCGCTCGGGCGCGCAGGGGCTGATGCAGCTCATGCCTGCCACGCAGCGCCGCTTCGGGGTGAGCAATCCATTCGATCCCGTTGACAACATCACCGCCGGCGTGGCCTATCTGGCCTGGTTGAGCGAGCAGTTCAGCGGAGATCTGGAGCGCGTGATTGCGGCCTACAACGCCGGTGAAAACGCCGTCCGGCGCCATGACGGCATTCCGCCCTTCCCCGAAACCCGCGAGTACGTGCGCCGCGTGAATATCCTCTACCGACGCTACGGCAAGTCCTGAGGTCTGCGGCCTGCACGGCGCGGAAAGTCCACCTGAAAACGCACCCCGTCGGGGCGGTTGAGCGCCCTGATATGCCCGCCATGGCGCCTGGCGATCAGGCGAACGATATACAGGCCCAGCCCCAGGTGCGTGCCGCCGCTTCCCGATTTGCGCGACGACACCATTGATTCGAACAGGCGCTCGGGCTCATCATCGGGCAGGCTCGAGCCGGGATTGTCGACCTGAAGAGAAATTGCCTTCCCCCGGGGCACCACGCGCAGCGTGATTCGACTGCCGGCCGGGCTGAAATCGACGGCATTGTCGACCAGCTTGTCGAGGAGTTGGGCGAGCTGTTCGGCCGAGCCCGAAATCCTCGCCGTGTTCCGGTTCGGGACAACTGCGGCAAAGTGGTGGTCGGGGAAGGTCTGGCCACAGCCGTTGACGTAGTCGGCCACCAGCTTGCCCAGGTCGAGATCGACCAGCGGCTCTTCGCCCGGGCTCTCCTCGATGCGCGCCGCCTGGCTCATCGACTGGAACATCTGCTGCAGCCTGAGGCACCCGGCCTCGGCGCGCTGCCGGTAGCGCTCGCGCGCTTCGGTGTCGTCGACTTCGGCCAGGTTGTCGAGCGAGGTGCGAATCATGGCCAGCGGCGTGCGCAGTTCGTGCGACAGCTTGCCGGCCAGGGTTTGCAGGTAGTCCTGATGCCGGCGCTGGCGTTCGACCATGCCCGCGAGGCTGCGGCCCAGGTCGGCGATTTCATCGCGCCCGCTCACGGTCGGCAGCGGCCCGCGCACGCGACCGTCATCGCCAACCGAAGACTCGGCCTCGTCGCGCAGGCGCCGGATCCGCGCCGACAGCCTTGCGGCGAAGCCAATCAGCACGATCGCCATGAACAACATGCCGGCCAGGCCGAAGATGAAAAGCTGCAGCAGCGAGCGATAAGCCCGCGCCATGAAGCGATCGGCCGGGCGTTCGATCACGACATAACCGGCCGCGCGGCCGTCGCGCAGAATCGGCGCGCCGGCACTGACCACAAAGCCCATGGCCGAGGGAAGCTGATACCAGTTTGCGCCTGGCTCGCGGCCCATCTCGCCCGGATCCAGGCGGCCGTGCTCCTCGGCGCGTGCCGGAACGGTGCCGGGAAGCACGCCGAGCAGGCGCGCGGCGGTGGTGGCAAGAAGCCAGCCAGCTTCGTCGGATTGCTTGCGCGTCGCTTCTGCGAGATGTTCGTCGGCGCTGCGCGCGGCGCGGGCCAGAACCCAGCCGTCGGGCCCGGTGACCCAGCCACGGGTGCTTTCGGGCAGCAGGGCACTCAGCCGCTGCGCCAGCGACTCGCGGGGTCGCGCAAGGCTGCGCGGCTCTGGAAACGCGTACATCGAGGCGGATGCTCCATCGCCGGGTCGGCCGAAATCGAAGACGCGAATGTTCAGCGCCGAAATCGCGCGCGGGCGCTCGATGGCCAGCTCCATGGCCCAGCCGCGCTCGAGCGGCTGCAGGGCCGCCTGAACCTGCGGCACGCCGCCGCTTGCCTGAACGCTGAGCCAGCCGGGTGCCAGCGGTGCGATGACAAGCGAGCGAGTCTCGTCTGCGGCGGTAATTTCGAGTTCGACCCGGTCACCCGGCGCACCGTCGGGGCGGGTCAGGATCAGGTCCGAGTCATCGACCCGGATGAGCAGGTGAAGCCGGTCGCCGTGCTCGGCGGCCAGGAAGGAGGCCCTGTTGGCATTGTCCGCGCCCGCGGGCAGGAGCTGGGCCTCGTCCAGCCACGCGGCCCAGTCGCCCGAATGGCCGTCGACGACCATTTCACCGGAGCTTGTGTGGACGTAGATCGCGCCGGTTTCGGGCAGCTCGTCGGCCAGGCTTGAAAACTCGCCCGCGATCGAGCGGGCGGTGTCGATCAGGGTCTGCTGATAGCTGTCGCGTAGCGCCTGTTCGAGCGAGCGGACAAGCTGCCAGCCCGCCAGCGGCAGACACAGCATCAGGGCCGAGATCAGGGCCAGACGCGAGCCGAGTTTCACGTATCGCCGGAGCGACCCGGCTGCCAGCGATAGCCGGCGCCGTGGACGGTTTCCAGGCGGTCGAAGGTTGCATCGATCGCTTCGAACTTGCGCCGGATGCGCTTGATATGTGAGGTGACCGTGGTCTCGTCGACCACCAGGCTGGCTGAGTCCATCAGCCGGCTACGGCTCTTGACGTGGCCCGGGCGTTCGAGCAGGCAGTGCACCATCCAGAACTCGGTGACGGTCAGGGCGACGGGCTTGCCGCGCCAGCGCACCTGCATGGTGTCCGGCTCGAGTTCGACCGGGCCGACGCGCAGGGGCGCATCGCGTTGCTCGGGTTGGCGAACCGCCTCGATTCGCCGGAACAAGGCGAGGATCCGCGCCAGCAGATGCTGGTTGGAGATGTCCTTGGTCAGATAGTCGTCGGCACCCAGGCGCAGGCCGGAGACGGCGTCGAGATCGCTGTCGCGGGCGGTCAGGAAGATGATCGGCAGGCTCGACGAGCGCTGACGCAGCGCACGACACAGTTCAAACCCGCCCTCCGGCTCGTCGCCGAGCCCGATATCGATGATCACCAGGTCGGGCAGGGGGCCGGCCAGACCCGATTCGGCCTCGCTCCGGCTGGCGTAAGCCCGGGTCGCGAAGCCGTAGCGCTCCAGGGCCTCGCGATAGTTGTCTCGCAGGGCGTCTTCGTCTTCGACGATGGCGATCAGGCGCTGGGTCATGAAGCGGAATCCGTGGCTGCGATTCGGGCCGGTGCTCTTTCGGGGAGGCTGACTGCCACAAGTTTGCCACATCCGGTCAGGACTTCGACATCGCACTGAACCCTCCCTGCCACGCGCAGGCCTTGCAATGGCACCTGACGATCTTATCCAGAGGAGTCCCCATGTCGCGCCTGTTCCTTCTTTGTCTGACGCTTGTCGCTGGCCCGGTACTCGCTTCAGAGTCGGGCCTGTGGCTTGAACGCAGCAACGCCGGGGGCCGCGAAGAAGCCCTTGCCGTGGCCACCGAGGTCGATATCCAGGTCACCGGCATGCTGGCGATGGTCGAAGTTCGCCAGCAGTTCTTCAACCAGACCCGCGACTGGGCCGAGGGCGTCTATCGCTTTCCGTTGCCGGACCGCGGTGCGGTCGAGCAGCTCCGGATCCGGCTCGGCGAGCGCTTGATCGAGGGCGAGATCCAGGAACGGAAGTCCGCCCGGGCTACCTACGAAGCGGCCAGGGCGCAGGGGCAGGTCGCCGGCCTGGTCGAGCGCGATCAGGGCAATCTGTTTTCGACCCGGGTGGCCAATGTTCCGCCCGGCGAGATGGTGGAAATCCTCATCGGCTTCACTCAGCCGGTGCGCTATCGGCACGGGCGCTTCAGCCTCGAGTTTCCGACCACGGCCGCACCGCAGTTCCGGCCCGCCGGCGAACTCGAGCGAGCGGTTCGCGAGCGGCTCGAATCCGCGCTCGACACCGGCCTGCCGCAGCGGCCGGTGCAATTGACGGTGGATCTGCGGCCGGGGCTTGCCTTGAGCAGGATTGAATCGACCCACCACGAGATCGAAGTCGAGGAGCTCGGCAGCGATCGCCTGGTGCGCTTGAGCGAAGGGGCCGACTGGTCCGGCCGCGATTTCGAGCTGATCTGGGCGCCCGCCGACAGCGGTCAGGCGGAGGCTGCAGCCTTCGCCGAGTCTTACGATGGACGAGAACACGTCATGCTCACGCTGGTGCCGCCGCAGGCCTTCGAGGCCAGCGATACGCCGCGCGAGGTGATCCTGATCATCGACACGTCCGGCTCGATGTCGAATCAGCCGATCGAGCAGGCGCGCGAGTCGCTGCATTACGCGCTGGCCAGCCTCAAACCCGGCGATCGTTTCAACGTGATCGAATTCAATCACCGGGTGCGCTCGCTCTATCCCGCGGCGCGCAGTTTCAACGAGGACCGGCATCTCGAGGCCGCGCTGTGGGTCGACTCGCTGGCGGCCGGCGGCGGCACGGACATGGGCCCGCCGCTGGCCCTGGCGCTGCGCGCGCCGTCACGGGAGGGCCTTCTTCGCCAGGTGGTGTTCATCACCGACGGCATGGTCGGAAACGAGCGCGAGCTGCTTGACCGAACCCGGCGGGAGCTGGGCGAGAGCCGGCTGTTCACCGTCGGTATCGGTCACGGCGTCAACACCAGCTTTCTGCGTCGCATGGCGAGCGCCGGACGCGGCAGCCATACCGCCATCGCCGAGACGTCGCGCATCGCCGAGCGCATGAGCGAACTGGTCGTTCAGCTCGAAAGCCCGGTCATCCACGATCTGGAAATGATCTGGCCGCAGCCGGTGGAGCTCTATCCCGAGACCCTGCCTGACCTGTACGTGGGCCAGCCGCTGAGCGTGATTGCGCGCGCCGATCGGCTCAGCGGCGATGTGATCGTGCGCGGCACGAGCAACGGCCAGTACTTCGAGCGCGTGCTGGTGCTGGAAGATTTTCAGCACGCACCCGGCGTCGCCAGCCAGTGGGGCCGCGCACGCATCGAGGCGCTCGAGAACCGCAGTGCCGCGCCCGGTAAAAAAGCGCAGATCGAATCCGCGATTCTGGATACGGCCCTGGCTTATTCGCTGGTCAGTTCTCAAACCAGCCTGGTGGCCGTCGACAAGACGCCGGCGCGCAGCCGTTTGGCGGCCCTGCAGCGCTTCAGGCTCGACACCAGCCCGGCGCACGGGCGCACGGGTGCTCTCCAGGCCATGCCGGCAACCGACGCGGGCAGCGTTCCGGCCGCGCTGCGCGGTGCGCTGGCCCTGCTGCTCGTCGGCCTGCTGCTTTTACAGCGTCGCATCAACCGCGATCAGGAGCGCTCCTGATGCGGCGCTATCTGGTGGTGGGCCTGCTGCTGGTGGCCGCCTGGCAACTTGGCACGGCCGGCTGGATCCAGGCCAAGGCCCGGCTCGGCCAGTTCCTGCTCGAGCGCGCCTGGCAGGAAAGCCTGAAAGCGGACGCGGCCGTCCAACCCTGGCCCGGGGCGGTCAGCCACCCGGTGGCGCGCCTGCGCATGCCGCGGCTGTCTGTCGACCGCCTGGTGCTCGAAGGTCTGGACACGCCGGTCATGGCCTGGGGGCCGGGAATGGCCGTGGGCGAAGGCGGCCACCACGTGCTCGCCGCCCACCGCGATACGCATTTCTCCTTTCTGCGCGCCGTCGAGGTGGGCGATCGCTTCGAGCTGATCGAGGCCGACGGCAGCCGGGGCTGGTGGCAGGTCGAGGCCTTTGGCGTGGTCGACTCGCGCCGCACCGGCATCGACCTCGACGGCCCCGGCCGCGCGATGACCCTGATTACCTGTTATCCGTTCGATGCGCCGGTCGCCGGCGGCCCGGAGCGCTTCGTGGTGCATCTGCGGCCGCTGGCGCCGGCAAAGGAGAGCCGTTCATGACAACCTTGTGCATTGACGAACTTTCCAGCCGGCTCAAGCGCCGCTGGGGCTGGAGCGTGGCGGCTACCCATGTTCCGGCAGACGCTGACTGCCCATTGCTCGTTGCGGCGCCGGGCGAGAGTGCGAGCTGTCGCCGCGCGCAAGCTGCCATGCCGGCCTGGCTGGAACCCCGGCGCGGTTTTGACCAACCGCCCGGTCTCGCTACGTTTCATGGAAAGACTCTGCCATCGGTGGGATAATCCCGTGCCTGCTTGCCAGCAACGACAGGAGACCATCGAGCGTGGCCGAATCCAGAAGTATTCCGATCGCCGTCAAGAGCGGCCAGAAGGTGCACAAGCCGCAGGGTTTTACCGCCATTCGCGACGGCATCAAGGCGCGCGCTGGTGCCGAGCCGGCGCCGATCGGCCGCAAGCCTTCCTGGCTGCGCGCGCGGCTGCCGCAGGGCGGCAAGTACGAGGCGGTGCGTCGCAACGTCAACGAGCATCGCCTGGCCACTGTCTGCCAGGAATCGAAGTGCCCCAACATCGGCGAATGCTGGTCGAATGGCGTGGCCACCATCATGCTCATGGGCGATGTGTGCACGCGCGCGTGCCGTTTCTGCTCGGTCGATACCGGCAACCCGCGCGGCTGGCTGGATACAGAAGAACCTGCCAATTCCGCCGCATCGGTGCGCCTGATGAATCTGAAGTACGTGGTGCTGACTTCGGTCGACCGCGATGACCTGGAAGACGGCGGGGCAGGGCACTATGCCGAATGCATACGCGAGATCAAGAAGATCAACCCGGGCACGGCGGTCGAAGCGCTGACGCCCGACTTTCAGGGTCGCCTGCACGATGTTGAAACGGTGGTTGGCTCGGGGCTGGAGGTTTTCGCCCAGAACGTCGAGACGGTGCGCCGCCTGACCCATCCGGTGCGTGATCCGCGCGCCGGGTACGAGCAGACGCTGAAAGTGCTCGAGCACGCCAAGCGCTACAAGCCGAAGGTGCTGACCAAGACCAGCCTGATGCTGGGCCTGGGCGAAACGACCGAAGAAATCATCGAGACCATGGACGACCTGCGCGCCATCGGGGTCGACATCGTCACTTTCGGTCAGTATCTTCAGCCGACCGTCAACCATCTGCCGGTGGAGCGCTTCGTCACCCCGGAGGAATTTCGCGAGCTGCGCGAAATCGGTCTCGAAAAGGGTTTCATGGAAGTTGTCTCCGGCCCGCTGGTGCGCTCCAGCTATCGCGCCGACCGCGTATTCGAGAAGAACAACTGCGGTCTCGACACCGGCGTGGCCTGAGCGGGCTGATTGCCTGGCCGTGTCCGGTATCCCGGATCCCGATGAATACGAGCGCTGGCTCGAGCTGCTGGCCGAGCTGCTCGAGCGCGCGCGGCTTGAGCGAAAGACGCTGACCTATCTGGAAGCGGCCGACGCGCTGGCCGTGCCGGGCCCGCAACGAATCCACAAGACCACCCGCCTGCTCGAGACCCTGCTCGTGCGCGACGCCGAAGCCGGGCGGCCGCTGCGAGCCGCGCTGGTGATCAGCCGAACCGGTCGCGGCCTGCCGGGCCAGGGCTTTTTCGATCATGCGCAGCGGCTGGGGCTGCATGACGGCGACAATCCCGAAGGCTTCCACGCCCGCCTGCTCGCCGAGCTGTTCGTCAACCATCCGGGCTGATCGGGCGCCGCACCGCTTTGCTTCAGGCGTTAACTGTGTCACACTTGCTGCAGGCGGGCCGGCCGGATCTCCTGGTTCACCCTGCGGCTGCCGCTTGAAAAACTCCAGGGGGGATCGATGCATACCGCTGAGCTGTTGGAGCACCTGCATGACGCGATGAGCGCCGGCTCTCGTGACGGTCGGGGTGGCGCCGTCATGATTCGCCTCGACCGCGCCTCCACGCTGCGCGATCAGTTGGGGTTTTCCGGGCTTTCGAAACTTGGGGCCGGCATGGCGGAGCGCATCGAAGGCGCGCACGACGGCCGGCTCGAGGTCTGGCGCTTTGGCTGGGCATCGGTGCTGGTCATCCTTCCCGATGTGCCAGGCGATTCCGTCGCAACGCTTGCCGAATCCCTCTTCACGACCCTGACCGACCAGGTCTATGCGCTGGGCGACGACGAGGTGGCCCTGACGGTTTCCCTTGCGCATGCCTGTTTCGACCATCGGTTCACGACGGTGGATGAACTGCTGCTGCCGCTGGTCCGCCAGATCGAAGCGCTGGCCGGGCAGGGCGGCAACTCGATGGCGGCGGTGCGCCCCGGAATTTCGGCCCGACAGGCGCTTGATTCCAGCGACCACATGCTCGGCCTGCTGATGGAGGCGCTGCGAACCGACAGCATCAAGGTGGTGTTCCAGCCCCTGCTGTCGACCAGCGGCCAGGACAGGAAGGAAAGCTACCAGATGCTGCCGCGCCTGGCCGCCGGCGATGGCAAGCTGATTGCCGCTGCACAGTTCCTGCCGCTGGCGCGCCAGGCGGCGCTGCTGCCCGTGCTGGACCGCTGGATGACGGTTCATGCATTGCGCCTGCTGCGAGGCCCCCTGAAATCCCGCCCGGTCAGGCTGTTCATCAATCAGTCCGAAGCGATCGTGGCCGACGCGGATCGGCGCGACTGGCTGGCCGGCCATCTGGCCTCCGAGCCCGCTCTGGCCGGCCGGATGGTGCTGGAGGTGCCGATCGAGGATGCGATGACGCACATGAAGGGCGCTGCCGCCTTGCTGGCGCTTGCCCGTGAGCACGAAATCGGCGTGTGCCTCTCCCACGTAGACGAACACAGCCGATGGCCGCTTCTCAGCGGTGAGCTGAAAGCCGACTACGTGCGGATGTCGCCAACCTTCGTCGCGCGCCTGTCGCGCAGTTCCACGCTCGAGAAGCGTTTCATGGGGTTGTCAGAAACGGTTCGCGAGTGCGGCGTGCGTATCATCATGCCAATGATCGAGGATACGCAGACGGCGGCCAGCATGTGGCGCTCCGGAGCCGACTACATGCAGGGCAACATGATTCAGGCGCCGGAGGATTCGATTGCGGTTTAGGGGTTTTCCAGAAGCAATAAAAAACCCCGCATATAGCGGGGCTGTTCAATATGGCGGAGAGAGAGGGATTCGAACCCTCGATGAGGCTATAAACCCCATACTCCCTTAGCAGGGGAGCGCCTTCAGCCACTCGGCCACCTCTCCGTAAACCTGATTGTATCCGCCCACCGGCGGTGGCGTCACTGACGCCGCTGCATTCGGGCGGCTCTTGCGAGCCGCGAGAGAGGGATTACTGCGTGACCTTTGGTCACTTGCCCTTCGGGCTCGCCGTCCGTCGGCCGGCTCGTGAGCTCGCTGGCGCTCGGTTCGAACCCTCGATGAGGCTATAAACCCCATACTCCCTTAGCAGGGGAGCGCCTTCAGCCACTCGGCCACCTCTCCATAAAACTGATTTTTAACCGGCCTGACGCGCTGCCATGCCAGCTGGTTGCGCATTGTACCGCAAGCATTGTCGCGGTGCTGGCCGGTCAAGGCGCGCAAGGATAGCGAGAAATTGGCTTCGGGTAAACCCCGGCGATTCGGGAATTTCGCGATAGAATGGGGCACTTCCGTGCATCAATACCCGAGGAGTATTCGTGGAAGGCAACGGCAAAGCGGCATCCAGGCATTCGACGCGCAATATCGATTTCTTTCGCGGGTTCCTGCGCAGTCCCGAACAGGTGGGCTCGATCATTCCCAGCTCACGGTTTCTGGAGCGCCGGATCATCAACACATCCCATGTTTCCACGGCCAGAACCGTGGTCGAGCTGGGCCCGGGAACGGGCGGCACCACGCGCGCCATTCTGGCCGCCATGCCCGAGGACGCCCGCCTGCTGACCATCGAGCTCGATCCGCAATTCTCCTCGATTCTGGAAGGCATTGGCGACGAGCGCCTCATCACGCATGTCGGAAGCGCGGTGGATCTGGCCGAGATTCTCGCTCAGCACGATCTCGGCGCACCGGACGTCGTGATTTCCGGAATTCCCTTCTCCACCATGCCGCGAGAGATCGGGCTGGCGATCATCGCGGCCATTCGCGACAACCTGGCGCCGGGCGGGCGCTTCGTCGCTTACCAGTTTCGCGGCGCGGTCGGTCGGCTGGGTGCCGAAGTGATGGGCAAGCCCGATGTCGAGCTTGAAGTGCTCAATGTGCCGCCGATGCGTTTCTATACCTGGCAGCGCGAGGCCGTCTCAGGGGGCTGACAGCCCAAGGATCGCACTGGCGATCGAGAAGTAGATCAGAATACCGCCGATGTCGGCCACCGAGGTGATCAACGGCGTGCTGGCTGTGGCCGGGTCCAGGCGCAGGCGCGTGAGCAGAAAGGGCAGAAGCACGCCGATCATCGAGCCCATCACGATGACCGCCACCATCGTCAGGCTGACGACCGCGGCCAGCTGCAGACCCAGCTCCGGGCCGCCTCGCCACACGCCCACGCCGGCCACGGCCAGCCCCATCGTCGCGCCCAGCATGATCGCGACGGCCAGTTCCTTGCCCCAGATCCTCAGCCAGTCGCCGGCGGCCACATCGCCGGTCGCGAGCGCGCGCACCATCAGCGTAGCCGACTGGCTGCCGGCATTGCCGCTGCTGTCGATGATCAACGGCAGGAAGAAGACCAGCGCGATGACCGCCTCGATGGAGTGCTCGAAATAGCCGATCGCCAGGCCGCTGACCAGGTTGACGGCGACCAGGATCAGCAGCCAGCCGATACGCTTGCGGTAAAGAAAGGTCGGCGTGGCTTCGCGGACGGGCACATTGAGGCGGCCGCTGGCCCCGAGCTTGTGGAAGTCCTCGGTGATCTCTTCCTCGGCGACGTCCATGATGTCGTCAACGGTGACAATCCCCAGCAACACGCCGCTGCGGTCGGTCACCGGCAGGGTGTTGATATCGTAGTGCTGGATGGTCTGGACCGCCTGCTCGCGGTCGGCATCCGCCTTGATCCGGATGACCTCTTCGTCCATCAGGCTCTCGACCCGCACATCCTGGCGGGCCAGGATGAACGCCTTGAGTCGGAGGGCGTCGAGCAGCTTGCCGTGCTGGTCGGTGACGAACACGAAGTTGATCGTTTCGCCGCGATGGGCTTCGTGGCGAATGTGGTCGAGCGCGCGGGTGACGGTCCATTCCGGCCGCACGGAAACGTAGTGGGTCGTCATCAGGCGGCCCACCGACTCTTCCGGATAGCCCAGCAGCTTCAGCGACTGCTTCAGATCCTCGGGGCCGAGCAGTTTGAGAAAGCCTTCCAGGTCCTGCGGCGCCAGGCTTTCCAGAAAAGCGGTCCGGTCGTCGGGCAGCAGCTCCCTGAGGATCTCCCGGGCCTCATCGGGATCGAGCTGTCCGATGACTTCCTGCTGAACGCCGTGGCTGAGGTAGGAGAAGGCGCCCGCACGCCGCTCCGCGGGCAGGGCGCGAAGTATCTCTGGCCGCCTCTCGATGGGCATCTGGGCCATCGCCCCGGCGATATCCTGAACAGCGACGACCTCGAGCTTTTCGGCCAGAGCCTCATCGCGTCCGAGGGCCTGCAGGGTCAGCAGATCGGCGATCACATCTTGATCCGACACCAGTATCCTCAGCGTGGGGCAACCGGCCTGCAGTATAGATCGGGCATTCGACCTGTCAAGCGAGCCCGCGCGGGCCTGTCGCGGTGCGCCCCTTGCCTGCTGGCGTCTCCCCGTTTTTTTGCCGACCCCTCCGGCGATACGGGGTTGAATGCACCTGCCCGCGTTGGGCTGCAGCGCATCGCGCGAGTATACGGCTGGGTAAAACTCTGGACAGCGCCTTGCTTGTAATTGACAACGCGGTGTACAATGCTTGGCTTGCCTGCGATGCGGGCAAAACCTTGCTCCACGGCGACCGCATGCCGGTCTGACCGGGGGCTTTACGGGCCGGCGGCCGTTGTGGCTTCGGGCCCGCATATTCACGAGGAGTCGACAATGCGACATTATGAAATCGTTCTTCTGGTTCATCCGGACCAGAGCGAACAGGTGCCCGGTATGCTCGATCGCTACCGCAGCTTGATCGAAGAAAAGGGTGGCAGCGTCCACCGCAGCGAGGACTGGGGCCGCCTGCAACTGGCCTACACGATCGCCAAGCTGCACAAGGCCCACTACCTGATGCTCAACATCGAGTGCGACGGCGAAACCCTGGCCGAACTCGAGAGCACCTTCAAGTTCAATGACGCCATTTTGCGTCACCTGATCGTGCGCAAGGACAAGGCCGAGACCGAGCCGTCGATCATGCTCAAGCGCAAGGAAAGCAAGGACGAGCGCGACAGTGCCCGTCGCGAGCGCGCGAACGAAAGCGACCAGTCCGACGACACCGAGGCCAAGAATACGGATGACGATCCCGGCGACCAGTCGGACGACGAATCAGATGCCGATCCGGACGACACGGCGGATGATGAAGCAGCTTCGAGTTCGGACGACAAGGCGGATGCCGAAGCGGACGATAGCGATGAACAAGACAAGGCGGAGGGCTGACCCATGGCGCGATTCATGAGAAGACGCAAGTTTTGCCGTTTCACGGTCGAAGGGATCGAGGAAGTCGATTACAAGGACGTGGAATTGCTCAAGGATTTCATTGGCGAGACCGGCAAGATCGTGCCCAGCCGTATTACCGGCACCAAGGCGCGCTACCAGCGTCAGTTGAGCACGGCGGTCAAGCGAGCCCGCTATCTGGCCCTGCTGCCGTACACCGACAACCACTGATCGCCTGAGGTGACGTCATGAAGCTGATTCTGCTTGAAAACATCTACAATCTTGGCGAGCTGGGCGACACGGTCAACGTGCGATCCGGTTACGGTCGCAATTTTCTGCTGCCGCGCGGCCTGGCCGTGCCGGCAACCAGGGCGAACATCGAACAGTTCGAAGCACGACGTGAAGAGCTGCAGCGCCAGGCAGACGAGCGCCTCGCCGCAGCCGAGGCGCGCAAGGAGGCCATCGACGCGCTCGAGGAGATCTCCTTTACGGTGCCGGTCAGCCCGGAAGGGCGCCTGTATGGCTCGATCAACCCGCACGAAATTGCCGGCAAGCTCACCGAAATGGGCTACCCGGTGGAGAAGTCGGAGGTCGACATGCCCGAAGGCCCGATCCGCGAACCCGGCGAGTTCACCGTTGGCCTGATTCTTCATGCGGACACGCAGACCGAGATCAAGATCACGGTCGCCGCGGACGAAAGCTGAGCTTCGAGGCCTGGCCGGCATGGTCGGGCCGATCGAGAAAACCACCGACGACGCCGATTCCGGGCGATTCCGGCCGCATCCGGATGCCCATCGGCTGAATCGGTGGTTTTTCTTGTTGGCCTGCTGGTTGGCCAGGCGGCCCGAATCGGGTCTATACTGACCGGCCATCCGCGCAGCAATCAATCGGTAGTTCCGGAACAGTGGCAGAACCGCGAATTTCCACTCTGAGCAACGTCAAGGCGCCGCCCAATTCCAACGAGGCGGAGCAGTCCTTGCTTGGCGCCCTGATGCTGGGCCCGAACGTCTGGGATCAGGTGGCCGACCAGGTCGACGAGGTCGATTTCTATCGCGCGAATCATCGCCTGATTTTCCGCGCCATATCGGAGCTGGCCGAGGACGGGCAGCCATGCGATGCAGTTACCGTCGCGGAGTGGTTCGCTCGCCACGGCAAGCTCGACAAGGTTGATTCCGGCGCCTATCTGACCATGCTGGCCAACGAAACACCCGGCCCGGCCAACGCTGCAGGTTATGCGCACATCGTGCGCGAGAAGTCGATTCTGCGCCAGCTCATCGAGATCGGCACCGACATTGCCGACAACGCGCTGCAGACAGCCGGCCGCAGTTCCAGGGAGGTGCTCGAGGAAGCCGAGCAGCGCATCTACGCCATTGCCGACCAGGGCGCGCGCAAGGCTTCCGGCTACGTGAGCGTGCGCGATGTGATGGCCAGCGCCATGGATCTGCTCAACGAGTTGCAGCAGAATGAGGGCGACCTCACTGGCGTTCCGACCGGTTTCACCGAGCTCGACAAGCGCACTTCGGGACTGCAGGACACAGACCTGATTATCATTGCCGGCCGGCCGTCGATGGGCAAGACCTCGCTTGCCATGAACATCGCCGAGCGCGCCGCCATCCGCCACAAGGTGCCGGTGGCCGTGTTCTCGATGGAAATGTCCGATACCCAGCTTGTGATGCGTCTGTTCTCATCGCTTGGCCAGATCAACCAGGAGCGCCTGCGCACCGGCCGGCTCGAAGGGCAGGACTGGGTCAATCTCCGCTCGGCCATGACCCTGCTCAAGGGCGCCAACATTTTCATTGACCAGACGCCCTCGCTGACCCCTACCGACATGCGCGCCCGCGCCCGGCGGATGAAGCGCGAGCATGATATCGGTCTGATTCTGGTCGATTACCTGCAGTTGATGAAGGTGCCCGGCAGCGCCGAGAACCGCACCAACGAGATCAGCGAAATTTCGCGCAGCCTCAAGGCCCTGGCCAAGGAGCTGGAGGTGCCGGTCATCGCGCTGTCACAGCTCAATCGCGCGCTCGAGCAGCGCCCGGACAAGCGGCCCAAGATGGCCGACCTGCGTGAGTCCGGCGCCATCGAGCAGGATGCCGATCTGATTCTGTTCATCTATCGCGACGAGGTCTACAACGAGGATTCGCCGGACAAGGGCAAGGCCGAGATCATCATCGGCAAGCACCGCAACGGGGCGACCGGCAAGTTCGATCTCGCCTTTCAGGGTGAGTTCGTGCGTTTCCGGGACTTCACGGCCGACTACTACGGCCAGGACGGCTGACAGGCCCGGGACTCGCCCCATGGCGCGCAATACGATCGCCCATATCGATCCCGGCGCAATTGCCCACAACCTCGCCCAGGTGCGTAAACTCGCGCCGGACAGTCGCGTCATGGCGGTGGTCAAGGCCGATGCCTACGGCCACCGCATCGATCTGTGTCTGCCGGCTCTCGAGCACGCCGACATGCTGGCGGTGGCGACCATCGAGGAGGCGCGAGCCATCCGCCGCCTGGGCAACGGTCTGCCGGTGCTGCTGCTCGAGGGCGTCAGGGAATACGGCGACCTGGCCGTCGCGGCCGATCTGGGGCTGGAGCTGACCATTCATCATCTGCACCAGCTCGAGGCGCTGGAACGCTTCGGGCGCTCTCCCGCCAGGCGGCTGTGGCTGAAAATCGATACCGGCATGCACCGGCTTGGCGTGCCCCTCGAGGCGGCCGCCGACATGCACCGGCGCCTGGGCGCGATTGCCGGCGTCGAGCAGGTCAATCTCATGAGCCATCTGGCCTGCGCCGAAGAGCCGTCGCACCCGCTCAATGCCCGGCAGCTCGAGCGCTTCCGTCGCGTCGCCGATCCGCTCGAAGGCGAGCGCTGCCTGGCCAACTCGGCCGGCCTGATCAGGCTGCCCGAGGCCCGTTTCGAATGGGTTCGGGCGGGCCTGGTGCTCTACGGCATCTCGCCCTTGCCGGGGCAGCCTGGGCCTTCTCTGGGCCTGGAGCCGGCCATGACGCTCACCGCCGAGCTGGTGGCGGTCAATCGCGTGGCCGCCGGCGAGAGCATTGGCTACGGCGCGCGTTTTGTCGCCGGGCAGGACATGACCGTAGGCGTGGCCTCCATCGGCTACGGCGACGGTTATCCGCGCAGCATGGTCGACGGTGCGCCGGTGCTGGTCAACGGCGTGAGCTGCCGCATGTGCGGGCGCGTGTCCATGGACATGATCACCATCGACCTGACGCCCTGTCCGGAGGCAAAGGTGGGTGACGAGGTCGTGCTGTGGGGGCAGGGGCTGCCGATCGAGACGCTGGCCGGGGCCGCCGGAACGATTCCCTACGAACTGGTCTGCCGGATCACCCGGCGGGTGCGCTTTCGCAGTCGGGCTATTGCCGGCAGCGGCGAGCTGCGTGCGGTAAAATGACCGGCCTTTCAAAACCTTGAGCAACTTCATGGCGGGCAAGCTTTATATCAAGACCCACGGCTGCCAGATGAACGAGTACGACTCGGAAAAAATGGCCGACGTGCTGGCAGCCTCGCACGGCATGGCGCTGACCGACAGCCCGGACGAGGCCGACGTCATTCTGATCAACACCTGTTCGATCCGCGAGAAGGCACAGGAGAAGGTGTTTTCCCAGCTCGGGCGCTGGCGCCCGCTCAAGGAAGCCCGCCCCGACCTGGTCATCGGCGTGGCCGGCTGCGTGGCCAGCCAGGAGGGCGAGAACATCATCAAGCGCTCGCCTTTCGTGGACATGGTCTTCGGCCCGCAGACCATCCATCGTCTGCCGGGCATGCTCGATCAGGTGCGCCAGGCGGGCCAGCCGGCAATCGACATTTCGTTTCCCGAGATCGAGAAATTCGATCATCTGCCCAGCCCCGGCAAGAAAGGCGGCAGCGCCTTCGTGTCGATCATGGAAGGCTGTTCGAAGTATTGCTCTTTTTGCGTGGTGCCCTACACCCGCGGCGAGGAAGTCAGTCGTCCGCTCGACGACGTCATCGCCGAGGTCGCCGAGCTGGCCGGGCAGGGCGCCGTCGAAATCAACCTGCTGGGGCAGAACGTCAATGCCTATCGCGGGCCGATGCACGGCGGCGGCACGGCCGACCTGGCCCTGCTGATCCGCTACATCGATCACATCGAAGGCATCGAGCGCATCCGCTTTACTACCTCGCATCCGGTGGAGTTCTCCGACAGCCTGATCGAAGCCTTCGGCGAGGTGCCGAAGCTGGCCAATTACCTGCACCTGCCGGTGCAGTCGGGCTCCGACCGCGTGCTGTCGCTGATGAAGCGCGGCCACACCATCCTGGAATACAAGCAGAAAATCCGGCGCCTGCGCGAGGTTCGCCCGGACATTACGCTGAGCTCGGATTTCATCGTTGGCTTTCCCGGCGAGACCGAGCGCGATTTCCAGCAGACGCTCGATCTGGTGCGCGAGCTCGAGTTCGATCAAAGCTTCAGCTTCATTTATTCGGCCCGGCCCGGCACACCGGCGGCCTCGTTCCCAGACAACGTCACGCTGGCCGAGAAGAAGGATCGCCTCAAGCGCCTGCAGGAACAGCTCAACCGCCAGGCCCGCGGCTATGCCGAGGCCATGGTCGGTTCGCGCCAGCGCGTGGTGGTCGAGGGCACCAGCCGCAAGCAGGCCAACGAGCTGGCCGGGCGCACCGAAAACAGCCGCGTTGTCAACTTTCCCGGGCCGCCCGAGCTGGTCGGGCGGGTGGTCGATGTGGTCATTACCGAGGCCATGAGCAATACGCTCAGGGGGCGCCTGGACAGCAAGCAGGACGCGGCCGCCTGATGTTCCCCGTAGTTGATGCTGTCGCATTCAAAACGGGGAGCATTAGATGAGTGCCCCTCCCGAAACGGCCGTCACGCTCAAGATCGAGCCGGTCGACAATGAGCGCCTGGCCAATCTGTGCGGCTATCTCGACGAGCATCTGGCGCTGATCGAAAACCGCCTGGGCGTGACCATCGCCGCGCGCGGCAACCTGTTCAGCATCGAAGGCGAGGCCGACGCCGTGGGCGCGGCCCGGCGCGTATTGCGCAAGCTCTATCGTCAGTCCGAGCGCGAAATTCTCGATCCGGCCGCGGTCAATCTGCAGCTTCAGGCCTCTGATCTCGACGAGCCCGAGGACGGCCAGCCGGAAGTCGGTATCCGCACCCGCCGCGGCCTGATCCGCGGCCGCGGCCCCAACCAGAAGCGCTATCTCAGGCGCATCAGCGAATGCGACGTCAATTTCGGCGTCGGCCCGGCTGGCACCGGCAAGACTTTTCTGGCCGTGGCCTGTGCGGTCGACGCCCTGGAGTCCGACCGCGTCCAGCGCATCGTGCTGGTTCGTCCGGCTGTCGAGGCCGGCGAGCGGCTCGGGTTTCTGCCGGGAGACCTGGCCCAGAAGGTCGATCCCTATCTGCGGCCGCTGCACGACGCACTCTACGAGATGCTGGGCTTCGAGAAAGCCGCGCGCCTGACCGAGCGCAGCGTCATCGAGGTAGCACCACTGGCCTACATGCGCGGGCGCACGCTCAACGATGCCTTCGTCATTCTCGACGAGGCGCAGAACACCACCTCCGAGCAGATGAAGATGTTTCTCACCCGCATCGGCTTCGGCTCGAAAGCGGTCATCACCGGTGATCTCACCCAGATCGACCTGCCGCCGAAGATCAGCTCCGGCCTGCGCCAGGCCATTGCCCTGCTCAAGGAGGTCAAGGGTGTGAGCACGACCTTCTTCGATGCCCGTGATGTGGTGCGCCACCCGATCGTGCGCCGCATCGTGGAGGCCTACGAGAGCGCCGATGAGCGAAGCGAGTGAGGCCGCGAGTGCGGCTGGCCTGACCATTCAGCGCGAAACCGGCAGCAAGGCGCTGCCCGACGACGAAACCATACGGCGCTTTGCCGCCGTGGCATTGGCCGACCTCGATGAGCCGGTGTTGACCCTGCGCATCGTCGACGAGCCGGAGGGGCGTGAGCTCAACCGGCGCTGGCGAGGGCGTGACTCCGCTACCAACGTGCTCAGTTTTCCCGCCGATCTGCCGGATGGCACAGGCATCGAGCTGCTCGGCGATATCGTGATCTGTGCCCCCGTAGTCGAGCGAGAAGCCGCCGAACAAGGCAAGTCAGTGGTTGCCCATCTGGCGCATCTTCTGATCCACGGCATCTTGCATCTGAAGGGTTTCGACCATATTTCTGCCGGACAGGCCGAGACAATGGAATCTCTGGAAATCAGCCTCATGGCCGATCTGGGCCTTGCCAACCCGTACGCAAGCGATGAAGATTGAGCTTTCTTTCAACCATTCGGTACACGCGGCCGTTCGAAACGGTCGATCGGTATCCTCTCCGACATGAACGAAGAATCCGGCGACAGCTCGAACGGCAGTAGCAGCGCCAGCTCAAGAGGCTGGCTGGAAAGAATTGGACGCGCCTTTGGCAGCGAGCCGCGCAGCCGCGAGGGCCTGATCGAGCTTTTGCGCGATCTCAGCGATCAGGGCCTGATCGAGCCCGAGACCCTGGCCATGCTCGAAGGCGCGCTCAAGGTCGACGAGCTGCAGGTGCGCGACGTCATGGTCCCGCGCTCACACATGGTGGTCATTGCCGACGGCACGCCGATGGACGAGATTCTGCCAATCATTATCGAGTCGGGCCACTCCCGCTTTCCGGTGGTGGGCGAGCACCGCGACGAGATCAAGGGCATTCTGCTGGCCAAGGATCTGCTCAGGATGGTGTCCAACGACAGCGATATCGTCATCGACGATCTGATTCGCACCGCGGTCATCATTCCCGAGTCCAAGCGCCTCAACGTGCTCTTGCGGGAGTTCCGTATCAGCAAGAACCACATGGCGATTGTGGTCGACGAATACGGCGGCGTGTCGGGCCTGATCACCATCGAGGACGTGCTCGAGGAGATCGTAGGTGACATCGACGATGAGCATGATCCCGACGCCGTGCAGGATATCCAGCGCTGTGACAACGGCAAGTACCTCGTTCAGGCGCTGACCGACATCGACGACTTCAACGAGTCTTTCGAAACCGACTTCAGCGACGACGAGTACGACACCATCGGCGGGCTGGTGGTCGCCGAGTTCGGGCGTTTGCCGGAGTCCGGTGAAACGGTCGCAATCGGCGACTGGAATTTCGTCGTCACCGATGCCGACGATCGCCGTCTGCACGCCATGGAAGTCTCGCGGCGCTAGCGCGGCCGGCCAACCGTGATCGTCAGCCGCGGCTCTCGCATCCTTTTCCGTATCCTGCTGGGGCTGGTACTGTGCCAGGGGTTGGCGCTGACGGCCCAGGCCCGGGAAGCCTGGCTGGTGACCTACGGCCCCGGCCAGGAGGTATGGGAGCGCTTCGGCCACAATGCCATCTGGCTGCGCGATGCCGAGCTGGGCCTGGATCACGTCTACAGCTTCGGTTATTTCGAGATGGACCGTCCGGGCTTCTACACCGATTTTGCCCGCGGCATCATGAAGTATTTCGGTTCGGTTTCATCGCCCGAGCGCGAGTTTGCCTTCTATCGCATGCGCGATCGTTCCATCCACATCCAGCGGCTCCGGCTCGACGCCGGTCAGTTCCGGCAACTGCATCGCCTGCTGCACGAGAACGTCTTTCCCATTCCGCAGTACTACGACTACGACTATTTCTTCGCCAACTGCTCGACCTGGCTGCGCGATCTGATCGATCAGGTGGTCGATGGGCAGGTTCGGGCGCAGCTCGAACGTCAGCCGGCCCGGCTCGATTTCCGCGATCATATCCGCCGCTACAATCAGGATCGGCTGGAACTGCACGCCGGCCTGATGCTGCTGCTGGGGCCGATGATCGACCGGCCGCGAACGGCCTGGGAGGAGGGATTTGTCCCCGAAGCGCTGGCCGCCTGGATGGCCACGGTCACCGTCGAGGGAAAGCCGCTGGTCGGCGAGGCCGAAACGCTTTATGCCTCGCGTCGGCACCAGGCGCCCGAAGTTCCCGCGTCGCAGTGGGGTGCCTACGCGCTCGTTTCGCTGCTGCTGGCGCTGCTGGTGGCCGCGGCCCTGCGTTTCGAGCCCGGCTTCTGGAGCCTGCTGCCCTGGCGCATTGCGGCCCTGGCCACCGGGTTGTCAGGCGTGCTGGTGCTCTTGATGTGGTTTGGCACCGGTCACGAGGCGGTCGACGGCAACCGCGTCGTGCTGCTGCTCAACCCGGCCTGGCTGCTGCTGTTGCTGCCGCTGCCGCGGATGCCGCGCATCGTGCTGTGGTGGCTGCTCGCGGCCGCGGCCGCGGCCGGCGCGGTGCTGCTGGCCTGGCCGACAAGCCCGCAGTATCGGCCGCAGATCGTGGCCGGCCTGCTGCCGCTGCTCGCTGCCATGTTCTGGGTGGCGCGAAGGCACGTGGTCAGAGGCGAAGGGTCCGATCGTAGCGCGGCAGGCGATCCGGCTCGTGGCTGACCATGACCGTCGTGCGGCCCACCAGCCAGGAATCGAGGCTGGATGACAGGCTGCCGGCCGTGGCTGAATCGAGCCCGGTCGTGGGCTCGTCGAGGATGACCATCGGCGGGTCGACGAGCATCAGGCGGGCCAGACCCACCCGGCGCTGCTCACCACCAGACAGGCTGGCCCCGCCTTCGTCCAGCCAGGTCTCGAGGCCCGCCTCCAGGCTTTCGAGCCACTCACCCAGGCCGGCGCCGCGCAGGGCGCGCTCCATCTGCGCGCGATCTGCCTCCGGCGCGGCCACCCGGAGATTGGCCGCCAGGGTGTCGGCAAAGATCACCGGCTGCTGCGGCAGATAGCCGATATGGCGCCGCAAGCCGTCGGAATCGAGCTCGCGCAGATCGTGCCCCCCGATGCGGACAACACCTTCATCCGGATCGATCTGGCGCATCAGCAGCAGGGCAAGCGTGGTCTTGCCGCTGCCGCTGGGACCCGCGATCAGCAGCCGCTCCCCGGCGGCAATTTTCAGGTCGAGGCCGTCGATGACCGGCCGCGGGCCGTCCGGCCAGGCAAATCGAACGCCGGCCATCCGGATGTCGGCGGCAGCGGCCGGTGCCGGAATGCGACCGGCGTGCTCGAGCAGGGGTTTTGACTCGGCCAGCTCGGCGACGCGGCCAGCCGCCAGACGGGTCTCGGTCAGCTGGCGCCAGGCCGGGGGCAGCGCCTGCCACAGCTCGTTCATGCCCAGCATCACAATGATTGCCATCACCGCCATCGGCGCGGACAACGGCCCGTAAAGCGTGCCCTGCAGCGTGATCAGCAGCACCGCCCAGGCGGCCGCAAAACCGACGGCGTTGATCAGTGCGCGCCCGTTGGCATCGAGATGATCGAGGTCCTTCTGCTGCGCGATGCGGCGTGAGGAGAGCGCCTCGAGCCGGCGGCAGTGCTGGTCGACGCGCTGCTCGGCCACCAGCGACTTGAGCCCCTCCAGGCTTTCGCTGCAGTGACGCCGAAGTTCGGGCTCGCCGTGCGCGAGCGCGCGGCCCGAAGCCCGGCCGGCCCGGCCCATCAAGCCGGTGATGATCGCGCCCGCAAGCCCAAGCGTCAGGGCGACGAGGGCTGCCCTGGCCGAGACAGCAGCGAAGAAGACCAGGGCGATACCGATGGTCGTCACCGCCGCGGCGATCAGCGGCCCGGCCACGCCGGCAAACAGATGATCGAGCGCTTCGACGTCGCGGGTCAGCCGGTTGAGGGTGTCGCCGCGCTGCAGCCGCCGCAGCTGCAGCTCATCGAGCTTGAGCAAGCGCCCCAGAAGCCGCAGCCGCAATGCTGCCAGCAGGGCAAGGGTGGCGCGATGGGTGGCCAGGCGCTCACCGTAGCGCGCCACGGTGCGCGTGATGGCCGCCAGACGAATGCCGCCACCGGGCGTGAAGATGTCGAGCATGGCAATGGCGCCCAGGCCGGTCAGGGCGCTGGCGGTGATCAGCCAGCCCGAAAGCCCGAGCAGCACCAGGCCGGCGATGGTCGAGGCCAGCATCAGCCCCACGCCCAGCGCCAGCCAGCGCCACTGTCGCCGCCAGGCGGGCCCGAGCAGCCGCCGCAGCTTCATGGCGCAACCTCCCTGAGGCGGCCGCCGTCGAGCTCCAGGATGCGGTCGGCCCAGTCGGCCGCGGCCGGATCGTGGCTGGCACAGATCACCGTCGGCCCGCGGTGTTGCGAAAGATCGCCGAGCGTGACCCACAGCTTCGAGGCAGTGTCGGCATCCAGGCTGGCCGTGGGTTCGTCGAGCAGCAGCAGCGGGCGCGGTCGCAGCAGGGCACGGGCCAGCAGCAGGCGCCGGGCCTGTCCGCCCGACAGGCCTTCGCCCGAGGCCCGAATGGCGGTATCGAGGCCGTCGGTCAGGTTGTCGACCCAGTTATCCAGGCCAGCGGCTGCGACAGCGGCGGCCAGTTCACTGTCGCTGGCATCAGGCTTCGACAGGCGGATGTTATCGGCCAGCGTGCCCTCGAAAAGACCGCCCTGTTGCCCCATCCAGGCGCGCAGCGAGGTCAGCGTCCGGGCGTCGATGCGTTCGAGTTCGGTGCCGTCGATTTGCAGCTGGCCCGAATCCGGTGCCAGAAAGCCGCCGATCAGATCGAGCAGGGTGGATTTGCCGCTGCCGCTGGGCCCGCGAACCAGCACCCGCTGCCCGGCATCGATGCTGAAGTCAACTGCATTGATCACCGTGCCGCGGCCCGGCCGCGCAAGCGACACCCCGCGACCCTCGATCCGGCAGGCGCGGTCGACTCGGATCGAGGCCGGGTCCTGAGGTTCCGGACGGGCCGGCGGGGTATCCAGAACGGCGCGAATGGCCTCGGCGGCCGCCAGCGAGTCGGCCCGGTCGTGCCAGGCCTGCGAGAGCTGGCGCAGCGGCAGGAAGTGCTCCGGCGCCAGCAGCAGCACGAACAGACCGCTTTCGAGGGTCAGCGCCGGCGCCGGCCCGAACTGGATATGCCCGAGCAGGCCCAGACCGACGTAGATGGCCACGGCGGCAATCGCCACCGAGCTGAAGAACTCCAGTGCTGCGGTTGACAGAAAGGCGATTTTCAGCACCGCCAGGGTGCGCTGCCGGAAGCGTTCGATCAGCGCCCCGAGCCGGCCCAGCTCGTGCGCCTCGCTGCCGAAGCGACGGATCGTGTCGAGCCCGCGCAGGCGGTCCAGAAAGACGCCGCCCAGGCGAACCAGCTCGCGCTGCTGCTCGCGGCTGGCCTGCTCGGCGCCCCAGCCAATCAGGGCCATGAAAAGCGGGATCAGTGGCGCGGCCAGAGCCAGAAACAGGCCGGCCAGCCAGTCCTGCCAGGCCACGGCAGCCAGCAGCACCGGAATGATCACCATGGCCGCGATTCGCCGCGGCAGGAATTGTCCGTACCACTTCTCCAGCAGATCGACCTGCTCGATCAGCGTGGTCGACAGCGCCCCGGCGCCGGTACGGGCGGCGAAGGAGGGCCCGGCTTCGGCGATGTGCATGAACAGCCTGGGCCGCAGGCGTGCGCGCACCCCTGCAGCAACGCTGGCGGCAAGCCGGCTGCGCGCCAGGTCAACCGCGGCCCGGCCGAAAAAGGCCGCCAGCAGGGCCGCGAGCAGCCAGGCCAGTTCACCCGGCGGCCGCTGGGCGAGCACGACCGCGCTTGTGATGACGGCCACCAACCAGGCCTGGACAACCACGATCGCAGCCTCCAGCAGGGTCAGCACCACAAGCGCCAGGCGAAAGCCGGGCGGCTGATGGGCCGTCAGCCAGTGCTGGTTTGTCTGCGCTGTCGAAGGAATGGCGACCTTGTGCGCTGCGTCAGTGACCGTAGCCCTCGCCTGGCTTGACCTTGCCGCGAAACACCCAATAGGTCCAGGCCGTGTAGCCGATGATGATGGGCAGCAGGAACAGCACGCCCAGCAGCAGGAAAAGCTGGGTGCCAGGGTCGGAGGCGGCGTCCCAGAACGTGTGCTGCGGCGGCACGGCCCAGGGCCACATGGAGGCCAGCAAGCCGAGATAGAACAGGGCAAACAGGGTCATCGAGCCAATGAAGGGCCCGACATCGGAGCGCTGGCGCAGCTTGTGCCAGACCCAGGCGGCTGCCGCCACGGCGAGGATCGGAAAGACCCACAGGATCGACACCTGGTCGAACCAGCGAGCGCGCACGTGCTCGCTGGTCAGCGGCGTCCAGACGCTGACGAGGATGAAGAAAACCATGACTGCGGCGAGCAGCCCCGGCGCCATGCGGTAGGCCCAGTCGCGGGTCTCGCCCTCGGTCTTGAGAATCGTCCAGGTCGCGCCCAGCAAGGCGTAGCCGGCAACCACGCCCAGGCCGGTCATGACGGTAAACGGCGTGAGCCAGTCGAAGGCCCCGCCAACGTAGGAAAAGCCCTCGACCTTGAAGCCCTGGATATAGGCGCCCACGACGGCGCCCTGGGCAAAGGAAGCGATCGTCGAACCGAGCCAGAAGGAGCGATCCCACCAGTGGCGGTGGTGGTCGTGCGACTTGAAGCGGAACTCGAAGGCGATGCCGCGAAAGATCAGGCCGGCGAGCAGCAGAAAGACGCCGATATAGAGCGCGGGCAGGAACACCGCATAGACCATCGGAAAGGCCGCCAGCAAACCGGCGCCACCGAGTATCAGCCAGGTCTCGTTGCCGTCCCATACCGGGGCGACGGAGTTCATCAGATCGTCGCGGGCCTGATCGCTGGGCGCGAGGGGGAAGAGGATGCCCACGCCCAAGTCGAAGCCGTCCATCAGGACGTACATGAACACGCCCAGGCCGATGACGAAAACCCAGATCAGGGTCAGATCGAGCAGTTCCATGATCTTCAGCTCCTTGTCTCGGTAACAGACGCCGCCGAGTCGTCGGTCACGGCCGACCAGGGCCGTTTGGGATGGGCGCCTGCGTGATCGGGCTCGTCGGCGTCGGCGGCCGGCCCGATCACGATCACCCGGCGCAGATAGCTCAACCCGGCGGTGAAGACGATTGCGTACACGGCGATGTATCCGATGAGCGTGGCGAGCACCATGCCACCGCTCAGCGACGGCGTGACCCCGTCGCTGACGCGCATCATGTCCTGGACGATCCAGGGCTGGCGGCCGATCTCGGTCACGAACCAGCCGGCAATCACGGCGATGAAGGGCAGCGGGGGCATCCATGAAATGACGCGCAGCAGCCGCGGCGAGTGCTCCAGGCGGGCGCGCAGCACCTGCACCGCGCCGGCAACGGCCACGACGATGAATATCAGGCCAAGCCCGACCATGACGCGGAAGCTCCAGAACACGATGCCGACCGGCGGTCGATCCTCGCGTGCCACCGCCTTGAGCCCCGGCACCTCGCCATCGGCGCTGTGGGTCAGAATCAGACTGCCCAGGCGCGGAATTGCGATTTCGAAATGATTCTTCTCGGCATCAGCGTCGGGAACGGCAAACAGGATCAGCGGTGCACCGCGCTGGGTCTCCCAGTGCGCCTCCATGGCCGAAACCTTGGCTGGCTGGTGCTCGAGTGTATTGAGGCCGTGCAGGTCACCGATGACAAGCTGCAGCGGCGTGGCGATGGCCAGCAGCAGCAGGCTCATCTTCAGGGCGGTGAGGCTGCTGTTGCGGTGACGGCCGCGGAGCAGGTACCAGGCGCTGACGCCGGCGACAACGAAGCCACCGGAGATGAACGACGCCAGCACCATGTGGGCAAACCGGTAGGGCAGCGAGGCGTTGAAGATGGCCTGGAGCCAGGAGGTCACGCTGAAGCCGCCGTCGATGAGCTCGACGCCGGCCGGCGTTTGCATCCAGCTGTTGGCGGCCAGAATCCAGAAAGCGGACATGAAGGTGCCCAGCGCCACCATGCAGGCTGAAAACAGGTGCGCGCCGGCCGGCACCTTGTCGCGCCCGAACAGCAGGATGCCCAGAAAGGTCGCCTCGAGAAAGAAGGCGGTGATGACCTCGTAGCTGAGCATCGGGCCGAAGAAGTTGGCCGCCTGATACGAAAATACGCTCCAGTTGGTGCCGAACTGGAAGGACATGACGATGCCCGAGACCACGCCCATGCCGAACACCAGGGCGAAAACTCGTGTCCAGAACTGTGACAGGCGCAGGTAGACCGGGCGCCGGGTGCGATAGAACAGCCCTTCGAGCACCGCGACGTAGGACGCCAGCCCGATGGTGAACACCGGAAAGATGGCGTGGAACGACACCACGAAGGCAAACTGGATTCTTGACAGGAAAAGAGGATCCAGCTCCATGATTCTTGGCTCCTGTTTCGACTCTTTGCCCCTGCATTATAGGGCGCTAATATGCGGTATTGGTAATGAATCTATCGGCCTGGCGTACAGACGGCGCCCGGCGGGTCTGCGACACCCGGGGTGCACGGCATGATCGCGGCTACCGGATCGTGACCACGACCCGGCGCTGATGTGGCCGGTAGCGGTGTTCCCACAGGAATATGCCCTGCCAGATGCCCAGCGCGAGGCGGCCGGCTCGAATCGGGACCGTCAGATCGGTGTGCGTCAGCGCCAGGCGAACATGGGCGGCCATGTCGTCGTCGCCTTCGGCGCGGTGACGAAAGCGCTCGTCGCCGTCGGAAACCAGGTCGGCAAAGAAGGTTTCGAGGTCGCGCTGCACGTCGGCATCCGCGTTCTCGTTGATCAGAAGCGAGGCCGAAGTGTGCTTGAGAAAGACATGGCACAGCCCGGTCCGGATGCCGCTGGTCGTCACCTCGCTGGTGATGCGCCCGGTAATGTCGAGCATGCCGCGTCCGGGCGTTTCGATTGTCAGCTCGGCCTGGTGCATTTCGGCCTCAGTGGGGATTGGCCGTCAGCTCCGCGAGCAGCTCGGCCTGGTGCGCTTCAACCAGCGGCTCGATGATGGTTTCGAGCTCGCCGTCGATGATCTTGTCCAGATCATACACAGTCAGATTAATGCGATGGTCGGTGACCCGGCCCTGCGGAAAATTGTAGGTGCGGATTCGCTCGGAACGGTCGCCGGATCCGACCTGCAGCTTGCGCTCGGCTGCGCGCTCGTCGCGCTGCTGCTGCACCTGGGCTTCGAGCAGGCGGGCGTTGAGCAGGCTCATCGCGCGCGCCCGGTTCTTGTGCTGCGAGCGCTCGTCCTGGCATTCGACCACGATACCGGTCGGCAGGTGAGTGATGCGAATGGCCGAGTCGGTGGTGTTGACGTGCTGACCGCCGGCACCGGAGGAGCGGTAGGTATCGATGCGCAGCTCCCCGGGGTCAATCTCGACCGACTCGATATCCTCGGTCTCGGGCAGGATGGCCACGGTGCACGCCGAGGTGTGGATTCGACCCTGGGACTCGGTCTCGGGCACGCGCTGGACGCGATGCACGCCTGACTCGAATTTCAGCCTGGACCAGGCGCCCTTGCCGATGATGCGTGCGATCACTTCCCTGAAGCCGCCGGCCTCGCTTTCCTGGGCCGACATGATCTCCACCTTCCAGCCGCGCCGTTCGGCGTAGCGCGCGTACATGCGCAGCAGGTCGCCGGCGAAGATGCCGGCTTCCTGGCCACCGGTACCCGCACGCACTTCCAGAAAGATGTTGTGTTCGTCGTTGGGGTCGCGTGGCAGCAGCAGGCGCTGCAGCCGCTGCTCGAGCGATTCGGTTTTCGCTGCCAGCGCATCGAGTTCGTCGCGCGCCATCTGGCGCATCTCGCCGTCGCTGCCCTCGAGCAGTTCCTGCGCCTCGTTCATCGCCTTTTCATTGTTGCGGAAGTTGCGCCACACCTCGATGACCGGTTCAAGCTCGGCATATTCGCGCGAAAGCTGCTGGAAGCGGTGCCGGTCGCCGATCACTTCGGGGCTGGCGAGGAGCTGCTCGACCTCCTCGAAGCGTTCCCTGGCTTCTGCCAGGCGCTGACGCATGCCTTCGTTCATTCGTCGTCGTCCGTGAAATAGAAGCGCGCGGCGGCCAGCAGGTCTTCGTCACCGGCTTCGGCCGCCTGTCTGATGCGGATGCTTGGCCCGTGCAGCAGGCGATTGATCAGGCGGTGTGACAGCTTGCGCATGACGTCTTCGGGATCGGCGCCGAGCGCGAGCTCCCGTTGCGCGCGCTCGAGCAACTGGTCGCGCTCGCCCTGCGCGCGCTGGCGCAGGGTCTTGAGCGTGCTCGAGGTGGCCTGGAGCCGGAGCCAGCGTTCGAACGTGGCCACTTCCGATTCAACGATCGCGTTGGCCTGCTGTAGCGCATCCTGGCGCTGCTGCTGGGCCGATTCCACAATCGCGCGCAAATCATCGATGGTGTACAGATAGAGGTCGTCCAGGCTGGCGCTGTCGGCGCTGATGTTGCGCGGCACCGACAGGTCTAGCGCGAACATCGGCTGCTGGCGTCGGGCGCGCAGCGCCTGGCGAAACATCGGCTCATCGATGATGGCCCGGGGGCTGCCCGTGCAGGCAATGATCAGATCGCTTTCGGCCAGCAGTTCGGGCAGATCGTCGAGGGTGGCCGTCCGCGCCTCGAAGCGTTCGGCCAGATCGCTTGCCCGTTCGGCGCTGCGGTTGGCGATGGTCAGCGAATTCATGCCGTTGGCATGGAAGTGCGTTGCGCAGTCCTCGATCATCTCGCCGGCGCCAATGAGCAGAACGCGCAGGGAGTCAAGCCCGCCAAAGATCTGCCGGGCCAGTCGCAGTGCGGCAAAGGGCAGGGTGACAGGGTCACGCCCGATGCCGGTTTCGCTGCGCACGCGCTTGGAGGCGGCAAAGGCATGCTGAAACATGCGGTCAAGCCGGCTGTCGAGCGTTCTGGCCGCTTGCGCCTGCTGCCAGGCCTGCTTGGCCTGCCCACCGACCTGTGGCTCGCCGATGATCATCGAGTCCATGCCGGAGATGACCTTGATCAGGTGATAGGTGCAGGCGGCGTGTTCGAGCTGGTAGATGTGTTCGCGAAACTGCCCCGGCGTCAGGTTGTGCCACTGGTGTAACCAATCCATTACGCTGCGCGTGATAGCCTGTCCGGACGAGATGTACAGCTCGGTGCGGTTGCAGGTGCTCAGGATGCTGCAGCCTTCCACGCCAGGAAGCGCCGACAGCGAGGCGAGCGCCTCCGGCAGTGCTTCAGCCGTGAATGCCAGCCGCTCACGAATGCTGATCGGTGCGGTCTGGTGGCTGACTCCCAGGGTGAATAGCGACATTCAGGACCAGTTGATGGACAAACGTGTAATTTTCCTACCGGCAGCGCGGCAGTTCAAGCGCGCGCTGGCTGTTGGCTGTCTGTGCCTTTTGCTTGGGGCCTGTGCCACCACCGGCCAAGACCAGGAGGGCAGCGATCAGGCCCGGACCGAGCAGGCGCATGCCGAAGCAATGCTGCATATCACCACCGCCGAACGGCTTGTCGACGTCGGCGAGTACGAATCGGCCCTTGGGGAATACCTGGCCGCAGCCCGCAAGTCTGGCGATCCCGAGATTGCCCGCATGGTCACGCGCCTGGCCGGACAACTGCAAGACTGGCCGGCGGCGATTACTGCGGCCAATCGCTGGCTGGAGCTGGACGAAGGTGCCGACTCGGCCCACCACATGCTCATTATAGCCCGGGTGAACCTGGCGCAGCCCCGATTAGCCGCCGAGGCACTGATCGACTGGCTTGATGGCGAAAGCACGGCTCAGTCGCCTGACTGGTGGCGCCGGGCCGCCATGCTACTGGCGGCAACTCGCGATGACCAGACCGCCGCAGAGGTGTTCGAACGGTTGATCGAACAGCGCGGCGAGGCGGCGCCAGCCGGCGAAATCGCGCATGCCCAAAGCATCCTGCTGTGGCGCCAGGGCAAGCACGGGCCCGCGCTTGAACAGGCCCGATCTGCCGCCGAGGCCAGCCGCGAGGCCGATCACCTGGTCTGGGCAGCCCAGCTCGCCGTCGACAACGAAAATCTCGAACAGGCCCTGAACCTGTACCGGGAAGCCCGCAGCAAGAGTGGCGATGATGTCTCGCTGGCCCTGTCAGAGGCCGAGGTGCTGCGCCAGCTCGAACGTGACGAGGAAGCCATCAAGCTGTTGCACTCGCTTCCGGCCGACAGCGAAACCCTCTACACGCTGGGCATCTACCTGGTCCGGCTCGAGCGTGAAGCGGAAGCCGAAGGCGTCTGGAAGCAGATGCGCAACCTGCCCGAATCCGGTCAGCGCAAGGGTCATTTCTTTCTGGCGGGCCAGCTCGCCGAGCTGGTCGGTCGTGCTGAAGCCGCGCTCGAGCTGTATCGACAGGTCGAAGACCCCGCCAGGTTCAACGAGGCGCGACTGCGGCGGGCCATGATTCTGGGGCGCCTGGGGCGTATCGATGCCGGTCGCAGTCTGCTCGCCGGTCTGCGAGACGGTGGTGAGCAGCAACTGGTGCTCGACACCTGGCTGATCGAGGCCGAACTGCTGCGCAGTAACGGCCGGCCGGCCGAGGCGGTCGAGCTGCTCAGCGAGCCGCTGGCGAACAATCCCGGCAGCACGGATCTGCTGTATGCCAGAGCCCTGAGCGCGGCCTCGGCCGGCAATATCGATCTGGCCGAGCAGGATCTGCGGCGTATCATCCAGATGGACGGCGACAACGCCATGGCTCTCAATGCCCTGGGGTACACCTTGACGGACCAGACCGATCGCCATCATGAGGCCTACCGTCTCATTCAGCGGGCGCTCGAGCTCGACCCCGAGGATTCCGCCACGCTCGATTCCATGGGCTGGGTGCTCTATCACCTCGGCAGGGGCGAGGAGGCCGTGGGTTATCTGCGCCGGGCGCTGGAAGACGGCTCCAATCCAGAAATCATGGCTCACCTCATCGAGGTGCTCGATCAGATCGGTCAAAGCGGTGAAGCCGCCGATCTGGCGCAGCGCGCGATCGAAAGCCACCCCGACGACCGCTACCTGCGCGAGACGCTCGAGCGCCTCGGACGGCTGCCGTGACAGCGTGGTCGGTGGCTGCCGCGCGGATCGGCGCCCTGTGCCTGGTCTGCCTGCTGCTGGCAGCCTGCGCGACTCGGGAGCAGCGGCCGGCCGGCGCCTGGCTCGAAGAACGCGCGGCCTGGTTTGATGCACATCCAGTCTGGTCGATTTCGGGTCGGGTCGGTCTGCACGACGGCAAACGCGGCGGCTCGCTCGGCTTTACCTGGCGGGCCGAAGGTGACGAACACCGGATTCAGTTGCGCAGCTCCGCCGGCGGCAGGCAATGGCGCCTGCACTTCTCGCCGGCCAGCGCGGTTCTTCGGGGCAGCGACGTTGGCCGCCTGACAGGAACACGTCCCGACCCTCTGGTCGAGGAAGCCATCGGCTGGCCGATTCCGGTCCGCGACCTGTCCTGGTGGATCCGCGGGCTGTTGCCGCCAGAGGGTGGTGAAGTCCGCTTTGCCGAAGACGGCACGCTGGCCGGCGTTTCCGACGCGTCGTGGACGCTGGAGTACAGTCGTTTCGAGCAGGTTAAGGGTCGCTTGCTGCCAACGCGCCTGAAGGCTCGTTCGGATCCCTATACGGTTCGTATCGCCATTGCCGATTGGGAGTTTGAAAGCCCTGAATGAACCGGCGCGGCAGGGGTTTGTGCTTTTTCGGAGTCATTCAACGGCTTGCAGGGGTCAAAGAACTGCAAAAAATCGTTATAATGCCCGCCATCGTGACCGGTCGCGCAGGCCAGGCCGCCGGCCGCAGCCGTTTTACTTTGCAGGGACGTCGCCAAGCTGGTTAAGGCACGGGGTTTTGATCCCCGCATTCGCAGGTTCGAGTCCTGCCGTCCCTGCCATTTTCATGCACAACAGGGTGCTGTCTTGAGTCATCCCTCGCTGATGGTGTTTGCCGGGAATGCGAACCCGGAGCTTGCCCGGGCTATTGCGGAAAACCTGGGCGTGCCGATGGGCCGGGCCAACGTCGGTCGTTTCAGCGACGGTGAGGTCATGGTCGAGATCATGGAAAATGTTCGCGGCCGCGACATCTACCTGATTCAGCCGACCTGCCCGCCGACGGCGGAAAACTTCATGGAGCTGCTGGTGATGATCGATGCCCTCAAGCGGGCCTCGGCCTGGCGGGTAACCTCCATCATTCCGTACTTCGGCTATGCCCGCCAGGATCGCCGTCCGCGCTCCACGCGCGTGCCGATCACCGCCAAGGTGGCCGCCCGCATGATCTCGACGGCCGGCACCGATCGTGTCGTGACCGTCGACCTGCACGCCGACCAGATTCAGGGTTTTTTCGACGTGCCGGTCGACAACGTCTACGCCTCGCCGCTGACCCTGGCCGACATCTGGAAGCACTATACCTCCGATGAAATCATCGTCGTCTCGCCCGATGTGGGCGGGGTGGTGCGCGCGCGCGCGATCGCAAAAAGGCTGGACTGCGAGCTGGCTATCATCGACAAGCGCCGGCCGCAGGCCAATGAAGCGACCGTGATGAATCTCATCGGCGATGTCGACGGCAAGATCTGCGTGCTGGTCGACGACATGATCGATACCGCCGGCACGCTTTGTTCCGCCGCCGGAGCGCTCAAGGACAAGGGCGCGGTCAAGGTCGTGGCTTACTGCGTCCATCCGGTGTTGTCGGGCAAGGCAATCGAGAACATCAACAACTCCCGCCTCGACGAAATCGTCGTCACCGACACCATCCCCTTGAGCGATGCTGCGCGCGCAACCGGCCGTATCCGCCAGCATTCGGTCGCCCAGATGCTGGCCGAAACCATCCGCCGCATGGCCGAAGGCGAGTCGGTCAGCTCTCTCTACGTTGACTGATCACAGTCAGAATTTCTGAAATCGCAGGTTTCGCGGGTTAACGCAGATTTTCAAAAGCGTACTCAAGAAATCTCGCATTCAACGAAAATCATGATCCTCGCTGACGGGGCTTTTGAATGTTTGCGTGGGTTTTCCCGGCAGGTTTTTTCCAAACTGCGAAATCTGCGGTTGCAAAAGCTCACGAATAGCCAATCATCACGGCCACGACCATGGCGACCGCAGCAGCAGCCAGCAGCTTGAGAACCAGCGGGAAGACGAAGCGGAACCAGCGCTCGTAGGGGATGCCCGCCAGGCCGATGATGCCCATCAGGACCGGATTGGTCGGCACGATCATGTTCATGAAGCCGTCACCGAACTGGTAGGCCAGCACCGACACCTGCCGGCTGATGCCGACAAGATCACCGATAGGCGCCATCAGCGGCATGGTCAGGTAGGCCTGGCCGCTGCCCGATGAGACGAAGATGTTCATCACGCTCTGGATGCCGAGCATGCCGACCGCCGAGAGCTCGGCAGGCAGGTCGATGAGCGGGCTGGCGAGGCCGTTGACGATGGTGTGCAGCACCTGGCCGTCTTCCAGGATCAGCGCGATCGAGCGGGCAAAGCCGATGAGGATGGCAGTGCCGGCCAGCTCCGAGGCCCCCAGCGAGAAGTTCCTGGCCAGGTCGTCGAACGACATGCCCGCAATCAGCGCCACGACAATCGACAGGGCGATGAATATCGCGCCTAGCTCGACCAGGTACCAGCCGTGGCCGACGATGCCGTAGACGAGCACGCCAAGCGCCCCCAGGGTGGCGGCAAGAATGGCGCGCCGGCGCCCGGTCATGGCCGGCAGCTCGCTCTTCTCGGGCGGCTGGGCCGATTCGATGCCGTGGACCAGGCTGGCTTCCGGATCTTGCTGGACCCGGCGCGCGTAGGCCCAGACATGGTGGATGCCGATGGCCAGAAACGGCCAGAAGATGACGGCGCGGTAGCCCATCCCCGAGGCAGGCTGCAGCTCGGCGATATCCTGGGCGATGATGAGGGTGAAGGGGTTCATCAGGGTGGCGCCGTAGCCGATGCAGTAGCCCACGACCATGATGCCGATGGCGGCCACCGTATCCATGCGCATGGCCACGCACAGCGAGATGAGAATGGCGGCCAGGGGAATGTACTCCTCGGCCATGCCCAGCGTGGCCGAGGCGGCCGCGAACAGGAACACGCCCAGGGCAATCAGCCAGAAGGCGTTGTCGCCGACGCGCCGGATGATCGAGCCCATGAACGCCTCGATGGCGCCGGTGTGGCGAATGACCGCCAGCGCGCCACCGATGATGAGCACGAAGAAGATGATGCCTTGTACGTCGGCCATGGCCCGTGGCACGGCAGTGAACAATTCCCAGGGCGACAGATGGCCGGCTTCTTCGATCAGGCCAAAGGTGCCCGGCTGCACGACCTCGCGGCCATGCTCGTTGGTAAATGTCTCGAAGCTGCCGGCCGGCAGCACCCAGGTGAGAATGAGCGCGACGATCATCATCATGAACATCAGCACCAGCGTGTGCGGCATCCGCAGGGTCCTGGACATCGGTTTGTTGCTCCCTTGATCAGTCTTCGGCTTGCGCCTGCGGGCCGATATGGTCGTCGAAGAATTCGAGCATGCTGTCATAGAGCTCGGTCCGGTTGTCGACGTCGTAGAAGCCGTGCCCTTCTTCTTCCTTGACCATCCACTGGTAATCCTTGCCGGCTTGGTCGAGTGCCTTGCGCAGTCGTTCGAGATGGCCGATGACGACGCGCACGTCGCTGCCGCCGTGCACCAGGTAGAGATCGGCCTCGATCTGGTCGACATTGTGCACCGGTGAGCTGGCGCGCAGCTGTTCCATGTCGTCACCCACGGTGGACGACATGAAGCGCTCGAAGGCGGCTCGAGCCTCCCGGCCGTAGCTGCGCTGTCGGGACATGTCGTTGCCGTCGCCGCTGCGGAACCAGGGCAGGTCGTAGACGCCGACATAGCCCACGGCGCACTGGTACAGGTCAGGTTCTCTGATGATGCCCATCAGCGCGGCGTAACCGCCGTAGCTGCCGCCATAGATGCAGATGCGGTCGGGGTCGGCGATGCCCTCCTCGATGGCCCAGCGCGTGGCGTCGGTGACATCGTCTTGCATCTTGCCGCCCCATTCCTTCCAGCCTGCGCGGATGAAATCCTCTCCGCGCCCGCCGGAGCCGCGGTAGTTGACCTGAAGGCTGGCATAGCCGTGATGGGCCATGAGCTGGGTCTCCATGTTGTAGCCCCAGCGATCGGTGATGCCGAAGGGGCCGCCGTGCACGTTGATGATCAGCGGCAGGTCTTTCTCGCGATCTCTCGGCAGGGTCAGCAGGGCATGCAGTTCGAGCCCGTCGCGCGCCTCGATCCTGACCGGCTTCATGGGCACGAGCGCTTCTTCGGGCAGGTCGGGCAGGGCAGCGACAAGAAAGCGCATTTCCATCGTCTCGGTGTGGAGCAGATAGAATCTGCCGGGATTGCGGTCGCCGCGTACCCACACGATCGCTCGTCGGCCGTCCCGGGAGCTCGATATGACGCTGACGTTGTCTTCGGGAAAGGCCTGAACCAGACCGCTGATCATCTGCACGCTGCGCTTGTTGTCTTCGACCTGATCGTCGAAGAAGTGGTAGCTCATCGGCCCGAAGCGGGTCGTGACGCCAAGGATCTGGCCGCCGGGGCCGTAGATCAGGCTGCTGATGTCCATATCTTCGTGGCGGTAGAGCAATTCCACCTGTTTGCTGTCGAAGTCGTAGCGGAATACGCCCAGGCGGTCGCCTTCGGCCATGTCGTGATTCGAGGAAAAGTAGACCTGGTCGTTGTCGCGCGAGAATCCGAGAAAATCGAGGTTCGGCGAGGACCGCTCGGGCTGCAGATTAACCTGTTGCCATTCGCCTTCGTGGCGGGTGTGTAGCCGGATTTTCCTCTCCTCCAGACTGTCGCCCCACTCGACGGCAGCGGCGCCGCGCAGGTTGCCCTCGTTGTCGGCAACGAGTGCGACGATGTCGTTATCCACCGGCAGGCCGCCGGCCGGCCACATCTCCGCGTTGTATATATCGAGATAGTTGGCCTTGGGCTCACCGCGATCGGCGCCGTGGTAACGGGCGATCAGAATTCGCCGCTCGTCGTTGTGCAGGGGGTGGAGCATGCGAAAGATACCCCGGGTGTCGGTGTTGAAGATCTCGCGCCGCTTATGCCCGTCCAGCCCGGCGGCGTAGAGCTGCTGGGCGCGTCCGGTATTATCCAGGTTGCCGGTAACCTCGCCGACTGACATCACCAGTCTCTCGTTGCTGCCCCACCAGAAGCTGAGGACGTGCTTGTTCTTGCCGAACTCGAAGCTGGCGGTGATCTTCTGGCTGTCTAGCGCCATCGAGGCCAGCTTGACCTGCGTGCCCTCTTCGTAGGTAAAGGCCACATGCTCGCCATCGGGCGAAATCTTCATGCTCCGGACGTCGTGATGCCTGACGAACTGGCGCGTCGGAATGATGTCTTTGTCGGCCGCGGCCGCGGCCGGAATCAATACCGTGATCACAACGAGAATCGTGATCACTGCAAGCCGATGAGGCATCTTGAACTCCCTGGATATGTGGATCAAACCGGCCCATTCTGGCAGAAAGCCGGCGGGCTGTCAGGGAGAGTTTCTGGAGAGACGTCAGAATGCCGACTCGTCGAGCGCCATGATGGTCTCACCGCCGGCAAGAATCTTGTGCTCCAGACCGAGTGTCTCCGGCAGCATGCGCGCCATGAAGAAGCGGGCGGTGGCGAGCTTGGCCCGGTAGAAATCACCGCGCGCTTCGCCGCCGGCCAGGCCACGCAGCGCGGCCTGCGCCTGTCCCGCCCAAGACCAGGCCATGGCGGTCAGGGCGAAAAGGTGCAGATAGTCCACCGAAGCGGCGCCGGCTTCGAGCGGATTGCCCGCCATCTTCTGGTAGACCGCGGCGGTGGTGCGCTTGAGTCGTTCGACGGCGTCGGTCAGTGGTGAAACGAATTCCGCCATGGCCTCGTTGTCGTGGCATTCGCCGAGAAGACGCTCGACTTCGGAGAAGAAGGATTTGATGGTTTCGCCATTGCCAGCAGTCAGCTTGCGTCCGACCAGGTCGAGCGCCTGGATGCCGTTGGTGCCTTCATAGATCCTGGCGATACGGGCATCGCGCAGATACTGTTCGACGCCGGTGTCAACGATATAGCCGGCGCCGCCGTGGACCTGCATGGCCAGGCTCGTCACCTCAAAGCCCATATCCGTGAAATAGGCCTTGATGATGGGTGTCATCAGGGCGACCCAGTGCCCGGCCTGTTCGCGCCGGCCGGCGTCGGGGTGGTTGTGTTCGATATCGATCTGCACGGCGGTGTGGATGGCCAGGGCCCGCGCGCCTTCGACAAAGGCTTTCGAGGTCATGAGCATGCGCCGCACGTCGGGATGCACGATGATCGGGTCGGCCGGCTTGTCGGGCTGTTTCGCGCCGTCGAGGCTGCGCCCCTGCAGGCGTTCGCGTGCAAAGGCAACCGCGTTCTGATAGGCCACGGACGCCAGCCCCAGGCCCTGCATGCCGGTCCCCAGCCGGGCGCCGTTCATCATGGTGAACATCAGATTCAGCCCCTTGTTCTCCTCGCCGATGAGATAGCCCACGGCATTGTCGAACACCATCTCGCAGGTCGCCGAGGCCCGGATGCCCATCTTGTGATCGAGGCCGGCGCAGCGTACGTCGTTGCGCCTGCCGATTTCACCACTCTCGTCGACCAGGAATTTTGGCACGATGAACAGACTCAGCCCCCTGGTGCCTTCAGGCGCGCCTGGCGTTCGGGCCAGAACCAGATGAATGATGTTCTCGGCCATGTCGTGCTCGCCGGCGGAAATCCAGATCTTGGTGCCGGAAACTCGGTAGCTACCGTCGTCTGCGCGCTCGGCCCGCGTTCGCACCAGGCCAAGATCCGTACCACAGTGTGATTCGGTCAGGTTCATCGTACCGGTCCATTGGCCGGCGATCATTTGCGGCAGCCAGGTTTGCTTCTGATCCTCGCTGCCGTGGGCATGGATGAGCTCCCAGGCGCCGTGCGACAGCGCGGGGTACATGCCCCAGGAGGTGTTGGCGGCGGTGATCATCTCCGACATCGCGATTCCCAGAAAGTGGGGCAGGCCCTGTCCGCCGAATTCGGTCGAAGAAGTCAGCCCGGGCCAGCCGTTTTCGATGTAGGTCTGGTAGGCATCCCGGAACCCGGCAGGCGTGGTGACGCTGTCGCCATCGAGCCGGCAGCCGGCTTCGTCGCCGGTGGCGTTGAGCGGCTGCAGAACGGATTCGCAGAATCGGGCGCCTTCAGTCAGCACGGCGTTGACAAGTTCGCTGTCGACGCCGTCGAGCGAGGGCAGCTCACGGCAGGCATCCAGATCCAGAAATTCATCAATCAGAAAGCGGAAATCTTCGACGGGTCCGGTGTAACTTGGCATTCGGGGCTCCTGGGAAAGTTCAACTGGCTTGTGAAAAAACGCCATACGGTAACGTATGGTAACAGCCTACCATGGCGCGCAGGGCGGAGGAATTGACCTGGCGCAAGGTTGCCCCCATTCTTGAGAGTGACAATACGAACAGTTCCGCGGAGTGGCACCATGCAAGCAGGCGAAATCAAGAAGCACCTCGACGAGTGCGGGTTCTTTCCCGATCTGGATACGGAATATCGTGACTGGCTGGCCAAGCAGGCAAACGAGACCACGTTCAACGATGGCCAGCTCGTGGTCAGGCAGGGCGACAAGGCCGATCGTTTCCTGCTGGTTCTGGAAGGCGAGCTGGTGGTAGAGGTGCCGGCCCTGACCGGACCTGCGCTGGAGGCCACGCGGCTGGGACCAGGCAAGATCTTCGGCTGGTCCTGGCTGATCGAGCCCTACCGCTGGCACTTCAACGCCAGGGCATCGGGTGAAACCCGGGTGCTGGATTTCGACGGCCTGGCCATCCTCAGGCGCGCCGAAGCCGAACCGGAATTCGGCTATGCCCTGCTCAGGCGGTTTTCAGCGCTGATGGGCAAACGCCTGGAGTCGGCCCAGCGCAAGATGATGGATCAGTGGGCGCCCGCCGGGCTTCCGTAAACCCGGATGGTCGCGTGCGGCGCCCGCATCATGAACAATCGGAATCAAGCGCTTTTTCCAGGTCCTGCCACAAGTCGTCGGCCTCTTCCAGGCCGACCGAAAGCCGCAGCAGCCCTTCACTGATGCCACCCGACTCGCGCGCCTGATCGGAGACGACGCGGTGGGTCAGGCCGGCTGGATGCTGGATCAGCGTATCCACCGAGCCGAGGCTGACGGCCGGCATCATCAGCGACACGTTGTTCATCACCATCGAGGCGGCGCGGTAGCCACCTTTCAGCTCGAATGCCAGGATGCAGCCGCCACCGGCCATCTGCCGCTCGAGGAGATCTTGCTGTGCCGGGTCGTTTCGGCCCGGATAAAACACCTGTTTCACGCCGGGGTGGGCGGCAAGCCGCTCGGCCAGTTCCATGGCCGTGTGCTGTGCGCGCTTGACGCGCAGCTTCAGCGTCGGCAGGCTGCGGTGAAGCAGATAGGCGGCCCAGGGGTGCATCAGGGCGCCCGTGGCCACACGAACCTGTCGCAGGCCGGCGGCCATCGACTCGCTGCAGGCCACGACGCCGGCAATCACGTCGCCGTGTCCGCCAAGAAACTTGGTCGCGCTATGGAGCACCATCGCCGCGCCCATTGCCAGCGGCTGCTGCAGAACCGGCGTTGCAAAAGTGGAGTCGACCACCACCGGCACATCGCCGGCCTGGCGCACGACATCGGCAATGTCGACCAGCTCCAGGGTCGGGTTTGCCGGCGTCTCGATGAGGACAAAAGCGGTCTCTTCGGAGAGGCGTTCGGCGACCTTGTCGGCCGTGGTCCACTTCACCCGGCTGCCAAGCAGTCCGCTTTCAAGCAGGTGGTCGCTGGTGCCGTAGATCGGGCGTACGGCAACGATTTCGCGACCGCGCTCCTGCGTGGCCAGCATGATGGCTGTCAGCGCCGCCATGCCGGAGGCAAAACCCACGGCGGCTTCGGCGTTTTCCAGTTGGGCCAGGGCTTTTTCGAAGCGCGCAACGGTCGGGTTGAGCAGGCGCGCGTAGACAGGGTTGTCGGCATCCTCCTGGCCGGCAACCAGAGCATCGAGGCTGGCGGTGCCGGTTTCCAGGTTCTGCAGAGGATAGGTTGTCGACAGATCGACGGGCAGGGCGTGGACGCCCAGCTCGCGCAGGTCCTCGCGGCCGGCGTGTACTCCCAGCGTGTGGTTATAGCAGCTCATTGTCGTGCTCCGGATTTTCTGACGCGGCATATTCTAGTGGTATATTCTTGTTTTCGGGTGTCAGCAGAAAAAATATCGGAAATGAAGCCTAATACCGAATTAGATGCAAAAGATGTCCGTATCGTGCGGCTGCTGCGGAAGAATGCCCGGATGTCGAACAAGGAGCTGGCAGCGAAGGCGGGTCTGGCCCAGTCAAGCTGCCTGGAGCGAGTGCGTCGGCTGCGCATGGGGCGGGTGCTGACCGGCTATCACGCCGACGTCGATCCGGACGCGCTGGGCATCGGCCTGCAGGCGATGGTGGCGGTGCGTCTGTTGCGCCACGCGCGCTCGGACGTGGAGGCCTTCGAGCGGCACCTCGATACAGTCAATGAGGTAGTCACCATCTTTCACGTGGCCGGCGCCAACGACTACCTGGTGCACGTGGCGGTGCGCGATTCGGCCCATCTGCGAGAGCTGGCCCTGTCGGCCTTCACCGAACGCCCGGAAGTCGATCATATTGAAACCCAGCTCATCTTCGCCCACCGACGCAATCACGAGCTGCCGGTCTATCTCGATCACGAGGACTGAGCGTTTGCTGGATTGACGGCAGCGGCAATGAAAAGCCCGGCGTGTGGCCGGGCTTCCCATTGGTCTTTCAAGCTCAATCGGTGGCGTCAGTCGATGCTGTCGATCGACACCGCCTTGTCGGCGACAAGCTTGATGACGCTGGCTGCAGGGAGCGCGGTCACCAGGCTGGCTTCGAGCTCCTTGCCGGTCACCAGCAGGCTGCCCTGATCAGCATCGAAGTCGACCGCCAGAAGCCGCTCTGCGCGACTGCTTCGGTACCAGCGGCTGTGCTGCCAACCACCGTTGACCTCGCGCAGGGACAGGCGCAGCAGCGGCCCGTGGTCAGTCGCAAGCACGCGGATTCTGAAGGCATCCTTGCCCTGTGCGTCAACACCGCGCAGCAGCACGCTGGGCGGCAGGCCGCCACTGACGCCGTCGGAGACTTCGAGCCAGGCACCCAGCCGCTGGCGCGCACCATCGAGCTGGATGCTGTTGCCGGCGGTGGCTACCTCGAAGCGATCGGAGAAGATCGCGTCTTCGGTAATCACGACGTCCGTGCTGTCGCTGTCGGTGGCGGTAGCGCCGCCGAGGGTGACCTGGGCTTGAAGCACGATGCTGCCGCCGGCCCCGCCGACGACGTCGGCCTCCAGCACATAGACTACCGATGCGCCCGAGGGCAGGTCTGCCGTGTCGGCAAGATCACCGGTGCCGGGTCCGCCACAGGACGCCGCACCACCCGCGAAGCAGGTCCAGTCGGCCGCGCCCAGTTCGGGCGGAAGCGGCGCGGTCACCTGGGCGCCGATCGCATCGCTGCTGCCGGCGTTGCTGACCACGATGACGTAGGTGTTGCGTTCACCGACCTCGATCGACTGGCGATTGTCTTCGACGCTGACTGCGAACTGGTAGTCGGCATCGGCGTTTGCGGTGAAGACCACCGGGTTGCCGCTCAGACCTGGTGCGCTTGCCTCCACCGTCTGAGTGGCTTCGCCGCCCAGGGTCCAGCCACCAACTTGAGCGATGCCGCTGGCGTCGGTTACCCGGGCTGCGCCGGTGACGCTGCCGCCACCGAAGGTGATCGCAAAGCTGACGGTCACGCCGGCAACCGGGTTGTCCTGACTGTCGAGGACGCGCACCGTCGGCAGGTCGCCAGCCGCGACCGGCTGACCAGCCTGGCCGCTGATGGTCGTGGCGCTGGCTGCCTCGATGCTGGCGGCCTCGCCTTCGGTCACCTGGAAGCTTTGCTGCACCGTTGGTGCTGCGTTCCAGTTGCCATCACCGGCCTGGCTGGCAGCAATGGTGACCTGGCCCGGTACGCCATCGAGCGTGACCTGGTTGCCGCTGACGGTCGCCGGCCCGGAGACGATGCTGAAGCTCACCGGCAGGCCGGAACTTGCCGTGGCCGAGACGGTGAACGGCGAGTCGTCGACCGTGCGATCAGCGACCGCGGGGAAGGCGATGGTCTGATCGGCCGCTTCGATCTCCAACGTGCCGGTAGCGCTACCGGTGTAGTCGGTCTCGGCGATGTTGGCCTCGACCGTATAGCTTCCGGCATTGACGGGGGCTGTGCTAGCGCCGTCGTAGGTCACTACCGTGCTGAGCCCGGCCGGGGTGGTCGTGACCGTTGCCGGCTTCGGATTGCCGTCGTAGGTCTGGACCAGATCCGACAGGGTCACGGTCGCCTGGGCGGGTATGCCTTCGCCTTCGAGCACCACGATGTCGACCGAGGTCGAGGCACTGGACTCGATGAGCACCTCGGCGCTGCGGGCACCGACGCTGTCGGGCGAGAAGCTGACCTCGAAGGTGCAGCTGGCGCCGGCAGTCACCGTGCTGCTGCAGTTGTCGTTGCCGATGGCGAACTGGGCGGCATCGGCACCCGCCAGCGACAGGTCGCTGATGGTCAGATCGGCGTTGCCGTCGTTGCTGATCGTCACCGTCGATGGGGTGCTGATTGCGTGCGCCTCGACCTGGCCGAAGTCGATCAGGTCGTGTGACAGGCCTGCCGAGGCAAAGCTCGACACGCCCGAGGCGGTATCGAAGGTGCCGTTGACGCCGGTGGAGTTGGTAATCGCCACCAG
>CAYUPK010000009.1:0-127640 GCA_964446675.1 uncultured Wenzhouxiangella sp. | reverse complement strand
GGACTCGAAATGGGGCCAGCAGGTAGCCTATCCGAACCGGTCAGCCCACACAAAATCGGGAAGAGCCAGCAACGATATGGGGTTCACACCCAGCCCCCTTAAGTATTTTTACCAACGAAAATCTTTGTCTGAAATGCCAACCCCAAAAAAACGATAGTTGAAAGAGTGCGGGATTGTCAATAGCCAGCTTCGAAAAAATCCTTAAACGCGAAGACGCAAAGACGCGAAGAGAACAGGAAAACCTGATCCCGATCTGACGGTGCACCCACGGTTTCTTGAGCCTGCGTCCCCAGCGGTCGTTGATTCATGAATCATTATTAACCCGGCAATTAAATAGCTATGCTGCTGCATATTGGATCATTTCTGCCTGGAAGTAGCTCGTGACTCTTGCCGGCAGCTTCTGTAATTTATGAAGGTGAGCCGTCGCCTTGCGCTTCAACTCTTTCTTGTTTCGCGCCGGCGTTCCTTTATGAACTCCAGCTTTGAGATCACAGTTCAAATACTCATCAGGATTGAGCTCAGGAGAATAGGCTGGCAAGTAGAACACCTCGATTTCGTCGTTGTGCTCGGCCAACCAGGCTTTGACGACCTTGGCATGGTGAACCCGCAAATTATCGAGAATCAGAAAGACCTTTCTCTCGGCGTCCTTGATCAGGCTATTAGACGACAATTACTTTGGCCGGTCGGCGACAACTATTCTGTCCGGTTGCCACTAAGCTTGGCCGCTTGTTCAACTGACCCGGAAAGGGGTTTTGGATGGCGGCCACCAAGCAACAGGTCAAAGTATTCATGGATGAGAGAACATTGGGCAAGAGCCAGACTGCCGCAGCGGCCAAGGCCGGGATTTCCGAACGTACCGGCCGCCGGATTGAGCGAGAGGGTGGCCGTCGAGGCCGCAAGCCCCGCCATTGGCGAACGCGCAAGGACCCGTTTGAAGCGGTCTGGGATGAGATTGCCGAGCGACTGGCACTCCAGCCCTCGCTGCAGCCTCTGACGCTGCTGGAATGGCTGCAAGAACGCTATCCGGAGGCGTACCCGGACCACTTGCTGCGGACTCTGCAGCGCCGGGTCAAGGCCTGGCGAGCCCGGCATGGGCCGGACAAGGAGGTCATGTTCCCGCAAGTGCATAAGCCCGGACAGCGTGCGCTGTCGGATTTCACCCAGCTCAAGGACGCAGTGATCACCATTGGCTTAGGTGGTGCTGGTGCATCTGCTCTACCACTTCCGACTGGCCTTCAGCGGCTGGTGCCATACGCGCGTGGTGCTTGGCGGCGAGAGCTTCACGGCCCTTGCCGAAGGGCTGACTGAGTCTCTGGAACAGCTTGGCGGCGTGCCGGCCGAGCATCGCACCGACAGTCTGTCGGCGGCCTACCGCAACCTCGACCGGGCGGCCCAGGAGGATATGGCCGAGCGCTACCAGGCGCTGTGCCAACACTATGGCATGGACGCTTCGCGCAATAACCGGGGGCGCGGGCATGAGAACGGGGCCATCGAGTCCCCGCATGGCCATCTCAAGCGCCGGATCCGGCAGCGGCTGGCGCTGCGCGGTTCATCGGACTTCGACAGCGTCGAGGCCTACCAGGCGTTCATTGACTCGGTCGCCGCCAGCATCAACAAGCGCAATGCCCAACGGATCCGCACCGAGCGCGAGCATCTGGCACCGCTGCCCTTCCGGGCGGGCGTGAACTACACCGAGGTAATCGTGCGCGTCACCAGCTCGAGCACCTTCACCCTGCGTCGGGTGCTCTATTCGGTTCCGGCCCGCTTGGTCAATGAGCGCCTGCGGGTCCATCTCTACGATGACCGTCTGATCGTGCATCACGGTGCCACCGAGCTGATGACGCTCAAGCGCCTGCGCCCCGGCCCGGACGGCGCCCGGGTCCGCAACATCGACTACCGCCATGTCATTGGCTGGCTGGTGCGCAAGCCCCGCGCCCTGGCCGGACTGGCCTTTCGCGACGAGCTCCTGCCCGATGCCAACTGGCGCACGATCTATCAGTGGCTGCGGCGCGACCTGACTCTCGAGGCGGCTTGCAAGCGGGTGGTCGGCGGCTTGAAGCTGGCCGCCGATCAGGATCAGTCTGGCCCGATCGGAAGCTGGTGGCTGGCGGCGCTGGAAGCCGGCGACTGTCCCACGCTGGTCGAACTGCAGGATCGCTTCCGCGTGGCATCTCGGACCGTGCCGGTCAACCCGGTTGTGGTCCAGCATGCCCTGGCCTCCTACGACGGTCTGATCCAGGAGGCCTGTCATGGCTGACGCCGCCACCCTGCCGATGCTGCTGCGTCAGCTGCGCCTGCCCACCATGGCGGCTTGCTGCGACGAAGTGATCGACCGTGCCGCACAGCACGGCTGGTCGCTCCAGCAGACCCTGGCCACGCTGTGCGAGTACGAGCTGGCCGAGCGCGAACAGCGCCGCCTGCAGCGCCATCTCAAAGAAGCCCGGCTGCCGGTCGGCAAAACGCTGGCCACCTTCGATATGGCAACCCTCGATCCATCGCAGCGTCAACGCCTGGGCACCTTGGCCGGCGACCGCGGCTGGATCGACCAGGCCGCCAACCTGCTGCTGTTCGGCGCCTCCGGCCTGGGCAAGAGTCACATCGCCGCCGCCGTTGGCCATGCCCTGATCGAGCAGGGTCTGCGAGTCCGTTACTATCCGGCGTCCAGTCTGGTCCAGGAGCTGCAGACGGCCAAACAGGCACTGTCGTTATCGGAAGCGCTGCTCAAGCTCGACAAGTACCGACTGCTGATCATCGACGATATCGGCTACGTCCAGCGTAGCGAGGCCGAGACCTCCGTGCTGTTCGAGCTGATCGCCCACCGCTACGAGTCCGGCAGCCTGCTGATCACCTCCAACCACCCCTTCAGTGCCTGGGACAGCATCTTCCCGGACAACATGATGGCCGTGGCGGCCGTCGACCGGCTGGTTCATCACGCCGACATCATCGAACTGACCGGCGAAAGCTACCGGAAACGCGCTCAAGCCGCTCGAAAAAAGGAGAAATAGCACCGGCAATCAAAGGCAAGTCAGAACCACTCACCGACCGGCCATTTTAATTGTCGCCAACCGGACAAAGTAGTTGACGTCAGACAATCAGACGCTTCATGAAGTCGATCAGGACATCGGCGTTCATGCTGCCCTCGAAGAACCGGAATCGAACCTTGCCCTGGTTGGTGACAGTCGAGATCAGATTGATGGACTCGCGTTTCGCACTCAGGCGAATGACAGAGGTCTTTCCTTTCGGTGCGTATCCACGGGTATGCTGACAGTCACTGCGCAGTCCCGTCTCGTCGCCCCAGTGAATCTCTGCCTTTTCTGCCTTTGCCCGGGCCTGTATAGCCGGATATTCCTCGTCCAACCATCGCTGAACCTCAGCCGGGCGCTGCTCATAGGCCTGCTTCTTCGGCTTCTGAACCGTAAAGCCCCACCGCTTGAGGTATTCGCCCACCGAGCGGATCGGCACCCTAAGGCCGGTTTCTTGCTTGATCAACTGCTGCACAGCTTGACGCGTCCAAAGCGCGTATTGAAGCTTGAGCTGATCCGGTGTCTTGCCGAATCCACAACCGCAAGGTCTCGGCCCTGCAGCCGAACTTCTCGGCAATCGAAGTGATCGTCGCCCACTCGGAGCCGTACTGGTTACGCTGCTCGCGCACCATCCGAATGGCTCGTTCCCGGACTTCCGGGCTGTAGTTTCCTTTGTGCTTCATAGCTCCATCCTCTCAAATGATGGAGTCTCCGGTAAACCCGGGGCGGTTCATCCCTTTGCGTCTTCGCGTCTTTGCGTTTATCAGATTTTGATCTTTCCACGATTTCGCCCTGCTCACCTTGCATGGAGTGCCTGCACAGCGTAGTATTGAAACGCTTGTTTGAATCGAGCGTTTCATGCCAATATCCACCCGCGACCGTATTCTCGACGCCGCCGAGCGCCTGTTTGCCGAGCAGGGCTTCCACCTGACCACGCTCAGGCAGATCACGCAGGCCGCCGGGGCCAACCTGGCCGCGGTCAACTACTATTTCGGCTCCAAACAGGAGCTGATCCGGGCGATCTTCCGGCGCCGGCTCGACGCCCTCAATGCCGCCCGGCTCGCGCGGCTCGACGCCATCGAGCGCGAGCGGGATCGGCCGGATCTGGAGGCCGTGCTCGATGCCTTCGTGCAACCGGCCCTGGAGTTCACCCAGGGCGGGGACGCCGAAGGCCAGCGCTTCATGCAGCTTCTGCTGCGCGCCTTCGCCGATCGCGACACGGCACTGCATGAAGCCATGCGTCAGGAATACGCCCACGTCATGCGCCGCTTTGCCGACGCCGTGGCCGCCGCGCTGCCCGAGGCCGATCACGCGCGGCTTCGCCATCAACTCGATTTCATTGTCGGCGCCCTGACGCTGACCATGGCCGAATCGGCCCTGAAGGACACCCGAATCATCGCCGCCGAGCTGGCGCAGTTTGCCGCTGCCGGCCTGCGCGGCAGTCTCGAAAGCCCCATCCCTGAAAGTGCTCGTCGCACCCTGGAGGCAACATCATGATCTGGTTGTTGATCATCGCGCTTGTAATCGGCCTGCTGGCGCTGGCCTGGTTCCGCTCCCCGTCGTGGCTGGCCGCGCTGCTCGCCGTCGCCGCCCTGACGGGCACCATCTGGCTGGCCGCCGCCTGGCCGGTGATCACGCTGTATGCGCTGGCCGCGGTGGTCCTGACGGTAGTCGCCATCCGGCCGCTGCGCCGGGTGCTGGTCTCCGACCGGCTGTTCGGCTGGTTCAAATCGGTGTTACCCGCGATTTCCGATACCGAGCGCGAAGCGCTGGATGCTGGCACGGTGTGGTGGGATGCCGAACTGTTTTCGGGCCGACCACGCTGGAAAAAGCTGTTCGAAGTCGACAAGCCGGCACTCTCGCCTGAGGAGCAGGCCTTTGTCGACGGCGAGGTCGAGCAGTTGTGCGCAATGCTCGACGAGTGGCAGATCAACACCGAGCTCAAGGACCTGCCGCTGGAAGCCTGGCGCTTCATTCGCGAGAAGGGCTTCTTGAGCATGATCATTCCGGAGGAATACGGCGGCCTTGGCTTTTCGTCGCAGGGCAACGCCGCAGTAGTGACCAAGATCGCCACGCGCAGCCTCTCGGCCGCTGTGTCGGTGATGGTGCCCAACTCGCTCGGCCCCGGCGAGCTGCTGATGCACTTCGGCACCGACGAGCAGAAGAAACACTACCTGCCGCGCCTGGCAAAAGGCGAGGACATTCCCTGCTTTGCCCTGACCTCACCGCTGGCCGGCTCCGACGCCGCCTCCATGCCCGACGAGGGCATCGTCTGCAAGGGCCAGCACAACGGCGAAGAGGTGCTCGGCCTGCGCGTGAGCTGGGACAAGCGCTACATCACCCTGGCGCCGGTGGCCACCGTGCTCGGCCTGGCCTTCAAGGCGAAAGATCCGGACGGCCTGCTCGGCGACCGCAAGAATCTGGGCATCACCTGTGCGCTGATTCCGACTGATACCCCCGGCGTGGAAATCGGCAACCGCCATATTCCCGGCGGCAGCATCTTCCTCAACGGCCCCACGCGCGGCGAGGACGTGTTCATTCCGCTCGACTGGATCATCGGCGGCCCTGCGCGCATCGGCCAGGGCTGGCGCATGCTGATGCACTGCCTGGCCGCCGGCCGGGCCATTTCCCTGCCCGCCCAGAGCGTGGCCAACGGCAAGCTGGCCAGCCTGGTCACCGGCGCCTATGCCCGGGTGCGTTACCAGTTCAAGCAGCCGATCGGCCACTTCGAGGGCGTCGAGGAACCGCTGGCGCGCATCGCCGGCGAAACCTACCGCATGGAAGCCGCTCACAAGCTCACGCTCAGCGCGCTCGATGCTGGCGAAAAGCCGGTCGTGCTGTCAGCCATCCTCAAGGCCTATCTGACCGAAGCCAACCGCCGCGTGCTCAACGACGCCATGGATGTGCACGGTGGCAAGGCCGTAGTCGAGGGGCCCAACAACTATCTGGCCACACCCTGGCAGTCAATCCCGGTGGCGATCACCGTCGAGGGCGCCAACATCCTGACGCGCTCGATGATCGTCTTCGGTCAGGGTGCGATCCGCTGCCACCCCTGGCTGCTCAAGGAAATGATGTCAGCCGCCGACGACGACCCCGGGGCGTTCGACAGTGCCCTGTTCGGGCATATCGGCTTCGTCATTTCCAACTTCGTGCGCGCACCGCTTCTGGGCCTGAGCGGCGGACGCTTGAGCCTCTCGCCGGTATCCGGCCCGACGGCCGGGCTGTATCGCAAGGTCAACCGTCTCAGCGCGGCGTTCACACTTACAGGCGACCTGTGTCTGCTGATTCTCGGCGGCAAGTTCAAGTTCAAGGAGAAGCTCTCGGGCCGGCTGGCCGACGCGCTGGCCCACCTCTACATGGCCTCGGCCACGCTGCGACGCTTCGAGGATGACGGCCGGCCCGAAGAGGATTTGCCGCTGCTGCACTGGGCCGTGGCCGACAGCCTGCAGCAGGTTGAAAACGCCCTCTACGCCGTGCTGCAGAACTTCCCGATCGCAGGGCTCGGCACGCCGCTGCGGGTGCTGCTGTTCCCCTGGGGCCGCAGACACTATCCGGTCGACGACCGCACCACCCACCGCATGGCCCGGCTGACCATGGAGGCCTCGGCCAGCCGCGAGCGGCTGATCGCCGGCGCCTATCAATCGAAAGTCGACGACGGCACCGGGTTGCTGGCCCAGGCCTTCGAGGCCGTACTCAAGGCCGCGCCCGCCGAAATGGCGGTGCGCAACGCGCTCAAGGTCGTGCCGACGCCGGTCAACGTCGACGGAGTGGCCGGCAAGGCTGTGGCTGCCGGCGTGATTACCGAGGAGCAGGCCACCGACCTGCGGCGAGCCCAGGAGCTGACCGCCAGGGTCATCGCCGTCGACGAATTCACGCCCGAGGAAATCGGCGGCAAGCAGGCCATGCAGCCGCCGATGGCCAGGGCAAGCCAGAAATCCGAAGAAACCACGGAAAGCACCGAACACACGGAATCCTGAACCCGGGTATTTCCGTGTCTTCCGTGGTTCCGGTTTTTCATTGAACTCGATTCAGAACACGAAGGAACTCACCAATGACCGATCACAAGCTTCAGGTAAGACGCGCTGCGGTACTGGGTGCCGGGGTGATGGGTGCGCAGATTGCCGCACATCTGACCGCCGCCGGCATTCCGGTCGATCTCTACGACCTTCCCGGTGAAGACGGACCGCGCAACAAGCTGGCCCAACAGGGCATTCAGCGCCTGGGCAAGCTCAAGCCGGCGCCGCTGGCCAGCAAGGATCTGGCCGAATTCATCCGGCCGCTGAACTTCGCCGACAATCTCGAAGCGCTGGCCGAGTGCGACTTCATCATCGAAGCCGTGGCCGAGCGCATGGATATCAAGCGCGACCTCTACGGCAAGATTGCCGAGCATATCGCCGACGGCGCAATTTTCGCCTCCAACACCTCGGGCCTGTCGATTACCGAGCTGTCGAAAGAGCTGCCCAAGGCTCTGCGCGAACGCTTCTGCGGCGTGCACTTCTTCAACCCGCCGCGCTACATGCACCTGGTCGAGCTGATTCCGCACGCCGGCACCGGTAGCAGGGTACTGGATCTGCTCGAAGACTTTCTGACGCGCAATCTGGGCAAGGGCGTGGTCCGCACCCGCGACACCGCCAACTTCATCGCCAACCGCGTGGGCATGTTCACCATGCTCTCGACCATGCACCACGCCGAGCGCCTGGGCCTGGGCTTCGACACCGTCGACGCCCTGACCGGCCCGGCCATCGGCCGCCCCAAGAGCGCGACCTTCCGGCTTGCCGACGTGGTCGGCCTGGACACCATCGGCAACGTCATCAACACGATGGACGACCAGCTCACCGACGATCCCTGGCACGCCTGGTTCAAGCAGCCGGCCTGGCTGAAGCAGCTCATCGAGGCCGGCGCCGTGGGTCAGAAAGCCGGTGCGGGCGTCTTTCGCAAGGAAGGCAAGACAATCCGCGTGTTCGATCCCTCCTCGGGCGACTACCGCGACGTCGATTACAGCCTGCCCGACGGGGTTCAGAAGGTGCTTTCGATCCGCGACCCGGGCGAAAAGCTGGCCGCGCTGGCCCGCTGCGAAAACCCGCACACCGAACTGCTGTGGTCGATTCACCGCGACCTGTTCCACTACTGCGCCTTCCACCTGGCCGAGATTGCCGACAGCGCCCGCGAGGTCGATCTGGCCATCCGCTGGGGCTATGGCTGGAAGGTCGGACCGTTCGAGATCTGGCAGTCGGCCGGCTGGCGGGCCATGGCCGAGCTGGTCGAAAAGGACATTGCCGAAGGCAGGACCGGCGTCGAGGCAGATTTACCCGACTGGGTCGGCAAGATCGAGGCCGCGCACACTGCCGAAGGCTCCTGGGCCGCCGATCAGGCGCGCTACCTGCCGCGCCCGGATCTGCCGGTATTCCAGCGCCAGTACCAGCCGGTGCGCCTGCTGGGCGAGAAAACCGAATCCGGCACTACCATTGACGAGACCGACTCGATTCGACTGTGGTCCCTGCGCGACGATGTCCTCATCGCCAGCCTCAAGGGCAAGATGGCAGTGATCGATGACGGCGTGGTCGACGGCCTCAACGCCGCCATCGAGCGGGCCGAATCCGGCTTCAAGGGCCTGGTGATCTGGCAGCCCGCCGGCCCCTTTTCGGCCGGCGCCAACCTCAAGGCCGCCGCCGAAGCCATCCAGAAAGGCGACTTCGACAGCGTGCGCGAGCTGATCGCCGGCTTCCAGGCGGTCAACCTGCGGCTGCGCTACTCATCCGTGCCTTCGGTCGCGGCGGTACGTGGCCTGGCCCTGGGCGGCGGTCTGGAGCTGGCGATGCACGCCGCCATGCGCGTTGCCCACCTGGAAAGCTACATGGGCCTGGTCGAGGCCGGCGTCGGGCTGGTGCCGGCTGGCGGTGGCCTGGCCACCCTGGCCATGCAGATCGTCGACGACACCAAAGCCGGCGACAGCTATCCCCTGCTGGAGAAGCGCTACAAGCAGATCGCCATGGGCCAGGTCAGCGGCTCGGCGATGGAAGCGCGCGAGATGGGCTACCTGCGCGCGCACGACCGCATCGTGCTGCACGAACACGAGCTGCTGCACGCCGCCCACCACGGCGTGCGCGCGATGGCCGCCGCCGGCTACCGTCCGCCGATGGCCGGGCGCCGCTTCCCGGCCGCGGGCGATATCGGCATCGCCACGCTCAGGACGCTGCTGGTCAATATGCTCGAGGGTCACTTCATCTCCGAGCACGACCACGAGATCGGCCGGCGCATCGCCACGGCCATCTGCGGCGGCGAAATCGACCGCGACTCGAAGGTCGACGAGGCGTGGATCCATGACCTTGAACGCGAGCATTTCATGGAGCTGTGCGCGATGGAAAAGACCCAGGAGCGCATTGCCCACATGCTCAAGACCGGCAAGCCGCTGCGCAATTGATGCGAACCATCAAACACGAGAAACCACGGAAATCACGGAGTGCATGGAAAATCGGATCAAGACAGTCCGTGAATTCCGTGATCTCCATGGTTCCATGTTGTAAGGAATCAGGCAAAGGAATCGAATCATGAGTGACGCATACGTAGTCTCCGCCGTCAGAACGCCCGTGGCGCGGGCGTTCAAGGGCGCTTTTCGCAACTATCGTCCGGACGACATGCTGGCGCATGTCATTCGCGAATCCCTGGCCGAAGTGCCGCAACTCGATCCGGCCCGTGTCGAGGATGTGATCGTCGGCTGCGCCATGCCGGAGGCCGAACAGGGTATGAACGTCGCCCGCATCGGCGCCCTGCTGGCCGGCCTGCCCGATTCGGTGCCCGGCGTGACGGTCAACCGCTTCTGCTCGTCGGGCCTGCAGACGATTGCCATGGCCGCCGACCGCATTCGCCTCGGCGAGGCCGACGTGATGATCGCCGGAGGCACCGAGTCGATGACCATGGTGCCGATGATGGGCCACAAGGTGGCGATGAACCCGAAGGTCTTTACCGACGACAACCTGGCCATCGCCTACGGCATGGGCATCACTGCCGAAAAGGTGGCGAAGAAGTGGGGCGTCTCGCGCGAGGACCAGGACGAATTCGGCTACCAGTCGCACCAGAAGGCGATCAAGGCGATTGACGCCGGCGAGTTCACCGAAATCCGCCCCGTCACCGTGACCAACCGGATCCCCGGCGCCGACGGCACGGTGCGCGAGACCGAAACGGTTGTCGACACCGACGAGGGCCCGCGCCGCGACACCACGCCCGAGGTGCTGGGCAAGCTCCGGACGGTGTTCGACGCCAAGGGCACGGTCACCGCCGCGACCAGCTCGCAGATGTCGGACGGCGCCGGCGCCCTGGTGCTGGTCTCCGAGCGGGTGGTCAAGGAACTCGGGCTCGAGCCCCTGGCGGTCTTCCGCGGCTTTTCGGTGGCCGGAGTGCCGCCGGAAGTGATGGGCATCGGCCCGATCGAGGCCATCCCGAAAGTGCTCAAACAGACCGGCATCGGCAAGGACGAGCTCGACTGGATAGAGCTCAACGAAGCCTTCGCCGCCCAGGCTCTTGCGGTGATCAGAAACACCGGGCTCGATCCCGACAAGGTCAACCCGCTCGGCGGCGCCATCGCGCTGGGCCACCCCCTGGGCGCAACCGGCGCGATCCTGGCGGCCAGGATGATCCACGGCCTGCACCGCCGCGACCTGCGCTACGGCATGGCCACCATGTGTATCGGCACCGGCATGGGCGCGGCCGGGATTTTCGAGAAACTCTAGGGGAAAGAAGCCGCTGGAAAACGTAGCGAGCGGGTGTCTGACGGTGGCCGCCGGAGCGCAGGAACCGCAGCGCAGGCGAAAGCGCGGTGCGGTTTGCGCGCAGCGCAAAAAGCGCCGGGCTGCAGCCGTGGCTCGTGTATGTGCTGATACATGAGGATTCCGAGCACCGCCGGACGCCGTCAGACGCAAGCGCAGTAGTTTCGCAGCGGTTTCGAAAAAAAAGGCGGCGCAGAGGATGCGCCGCCTCAACCCCCCAGCGAGAGTCCCGGGCAGGACTCTTCTGGGTGCGCCCGTACCAGCAAACGGGCTGACCTGCCAAGCCGTTGGAAACAGTTTGACAAAGCCGCGGCCGAAGAAACAGCAGCATTCGTCCCGATTACGGGTAAGAAATCGACCCGTCAACTTGTAGGAAATTTCTTACAAGGGGAATTTCACTCGCGCCAGCGATCACGCAACTGAGCCCGCCAGTACATTCCCTGCCCGGCAGCTCGCCCCAGCAGGCCACCGGCCCAGACCGGCGGCCAACGCTTGAACTCGGCCAGACGCCGACCGTCACCGCACAGGGCTTCGGCCATGATCTCGCCGGCGAGGGTGGTCGTGGCCATGCCGTGCCCACCAAAAGCCAGCGCGTACCAGATTCCCTCCGGGTTGCGCCCCAGCAGCGGCATCTCGTGGCGCGCATAACTCATCCAGCCGCCCCAGGCGTAATCCAGACGTGCGTCGGCCAAGTCGGGAAAGACACGGGCCAGATCACGCCGCATCAGGCGACGAATGGCGGCAGGCGATCGGCGGGCCATCGAGATGCGCCCGCCCCACAGCAGCCGGGTATCTGGCAGCGCGCGATAGTAGTCGAAGGCGAAACGAGTGTCATACACCGCCACTGGACGCGGCAAGCGGCGGTGCAGGCGCTCTCCCAAGGGTTCCGTGACCACGATGTAGGTGGCCACAGGCTGCAGCGCACGCTGGATCGAGCGCAGCAGGCGGCGATCATAGCCGCCGGTGGCCAAAACGACCTGCTCGGCCTCCACTCGAGCCTCGCCCGTCTCCAGCCGCCAATGTCCGCCACGCCGGGTAATGGACCGCACGGCGGAGCTGCCGAAGACGCGACCGCCCGCCGCCTTGACTCGGCCAGCCAGGCCACGGATATGCTCAAGCGGATTGAAGTGAAAGCTGCCGGGCTCGAGCAGCCCGCCGCCGTAGCGCGGCGAGTCGACCCAGTCGCTCATGCGCCGGGGTGAAATCCACTCCTGCTCGAACCCGAGCCGCCGCCGCATCCTTTCGGCTGCCGCCTGCAGTGTTTCGGGCTCGCCGAACCAGTCGGCGAGCACGACTCCGGCATCGTTGACCTGGCAGTCGATCGCGTAGCGGTCGATGCGTTCGCGCACCAGCCTGACGCCAGCGCGCGTGTATCCGTGCAGGCGGCGGGCATCATCCTCGCCAAGCTGGTCGATCAGGGCATCGTTGCCCAGGGAGTAGCCGGCAAACACAAACCCGCCGTTGCGCCCGGAAGCACCTGCACCGGGGCCGTGGCTGTCGAGCACCGCAACGCTGTCGAGTCCGCGCTCGATCAGGCCCAGCGCCGTGGAGATACCCGCCAGGCCACCACCAATGATCGCCACACGGCAGCTCTGCCGCCCCTTGAGAGGCGGCCAGCCTGCCCCCTGTTCCCCGGCCTCGTACCAGGTCGCGCCCGGCCAGCGGCCACCCCCGGCCTTCATGGCAGCAGCCCGCTTGGGTGATAACATGGAAGATCAGGTTTCACGGAGGTGTTACGGAGGTGCTGATGGGCAAGTCAACCAAGTATGAAGCCAAGGTACCGGATGAAAACGGCATTATCCCCTACACGGACGAAGAGCACGACGTCTGGCGCGAACTGTACGAACGCCAGATCGAAGTCGTCCAGAATCGGGTCTGTCAGGAGTTTCTAGACGGCCTGGATATTCTGAAACTCCCCAGCGACCGCATTCCGCAGCCGAAAGAAGTTTCCGAAGTGCTGCGCGAGCGCACCGGCTGGGAAGTGGCGCCCGTGCCTGCGCTGATCAACTTCGACCGCTTCTTCAAGCTGCTCTCGGAGAAGAAATTTCCGGCCGCCTCGTTCATACGCACGCGCGAATCGATGGACTACCTGCAGGAGCCGGACATCTTCCATGAAATCTTTGGCCACACCACCATGCTCACGCATCAGGCCTTCGCCGACTTCACCCATGCCTACGGTCTGGCCGGAATCAAGGCCAGCAAGAAGGAGCGGGTGTTTCTGGCCCGCCTGTACTGGTTCACCGTGGAATTCGGACTGATCCAGAACGACAGCCGCTTGAGCATCTACGGCGGCGGCATCGCTTCGTCGCCTGGCGAGACCGTCTACTCGCTCGAGAGCGACGAACCGATTCGCCGGCCGTTCGACCCGATCGACGCGCTGCGCACGCCCTATCGCATCGATATCTACCAGACGGTCTACTACGTGCTCGATCGCATGGACGATCTGTTCGAGCTGGCCGGCACCGATCTCCTTGCGCTGATTCGCAAGGCGCGTGCGCTGGGCGAGTTCGAACCCACTTATCCGCCCAAAGAAAAGGAGGCAGCCTGATCATGACCGACACCCTGACCGACAAGCACTGCGTGCCCTGCGAAGGCGGCACCGAGCCGCTCGAGCGCGATCGTATCGACGAGCTGCTCCCACAGATTCCAGGCTGGCAGGTCGATGCCGACGGCAAGAAGATCTATCGCCGCTTCGAGTTCAAGGGCTTCTACAAGACCATGGCGTTCATCAACGCGATGGCCTGGGTCGCCAACCAGGAAGGTCATCATCCCGATTTCGAGGCCGGCTACAACTTCTGCCTGATCCACTTCACCACCCACGCCATCGACGGGCTGAGCGAGAACGACTTCATCTGCGCCGCCAAGGTCAACGCGCTGCTGGATGAGTAATCAATCGACGGTCCGATCGGCTGCCCCGCTGGCCGGCGACCTGGCCCGGGCGCGAGCCACGGTCAACGAGATCATCGTCGACAAGGGCGAGGTCATCGACCTCGCCTTCTCGGCCCTGCTCGCCGGTGGCCATTTTCTGATCGAGGATCTGCCCGGGGTCGGCAAGACCACGCTGGCCCAGGCGTTGTCCCTGGCCATCGGAGGTGACTGGCAGCGCATCCAGTTCACCAGCGACATGCTCCCGGCCGACATTCTCGGGGTGTCGATGTTTCGCCGCGAAGGCGAGCAGTTCGAGTTCCGACCGGGGCCGATTTTCGCCAACGTGGTGCTCGCCGACGAGATCAATCGGGCCACGCCACGCACCCAGTCGGCGCTGCTCGAGGCCATGGCCGAAGGCCAGGTCACGGTCGACGGCCACACGCATGAGCTGCCGCGCCCGTTCTACGTCATTGCCACGCAGAACCCGCTTGACCTGGCCGGCACCTACCCCCTGCCCGATTCTCAGCTCGACCGATTCTTGCTGCGCACGCGCATCGGCTATCCATCGGCGGCCGAGGAGCGGCGGCTGCTGATCGAGCCCGATCGCCGCAATCTGCTCAAGGAAATGCAACCGGCCCTCGATCCGGTCCGCGTGGCGGAATTGATCGATCTGGCGGCGGCGCTGCATGTCTCCGAGCCGGTGCTCGACTACATCCAGGCTCTGGTAGCGGCCACACGCTCGCACCCGGCGGTCAAGGCCGGCCTGTCTCCGCGCGCCGCTCTGGCTCTGATCCAGACCGCCCGCGCTCATGCCCTGGTCATGCAGCAGGACTTCTGTCTGCCCGACAACGTCCGCACCATCTTTCCGGCGCTGGCCGGCCACCGTCTGCAGCCTGTGGCCGAATCGGGCATGGATGGAGACGCCGTGGCGGCCGAAATCCTGGAGTCCACCCCCGTTCCCTGATGGCCGACGCCAGCGGTTCACGGGCCGGCATGCGGCGCCCGAATTTTTTCGATCGCTGGCTCAGGCGACGCACCCGCCTGGAGCTGCCGCTGACTCTGGCCTATCGACAAATCTTCATCCTGCCGACCCGCTTCGGCTGGATGCTGGGCGTACTCATGGGCGCAATGCTCATCGGCAGTCTCAATTTCAACAACAACCTCGGTTTGCTGACGACCTTCGTGGTTGCCGCCACGGCCATCAACTCGATGCTGCTGGCCTTTCGCAATCTCAACGGACTGCAACTGCGCCACGGCAGTGCACCGCCGGTATACGCGGGCGAGCCAGTAGCCTGGCGGCTGGCGGCGATCAACAGCCAGTCACGCGACCGCCCCGGCCTGGTACTCGACCAGGGAGAGGCCAGCAGCCGATTCGATGTGCCGGCAGGCAGTACGCGCGAAGTCGTGATCGAACTGCCGACGCGGCACCGCGGCTGGCACCTGCCGGGACGACTGCGCATCCAGACCACGCAGCCCATGGGGCTGTTCCGGGCCTGGTCCTGGGTCGAGCCGGCCACGCCCTTTCTGGTCTGGCCACAGCCGGCAAGTGCTGCCCCGCCACTGCCGGAAGGCGGCGATGCCCGAAGCGGGCAGCGTCTCCAGGCTCTGGAAGAAGGTGATGATTTTCACAGCCTGCGCCCCTGGCGTGAAAGCGATCCGCTTCACCGCATCGCCTGGAAGGCCAGCCAGCGCCATCAGACCCTGCTGTCGCGGCAGTTCCGGCGCGAACGCTCGCGCGAGGTCATCCTCAGCCTGGAGCGCGCGCCGGGGCGCGATCTCGAGGAGCGGATCAGCATCATGACGACGTGGGTGCTGCGCGCTCAAGAGCAGAAACGTCCGTGGCTGCTCGACACCGGCTCCCGGCGCATCGGCCCGGGCTCCGGCGAGAGCCACAAACACGACTGCCTTCGAGCCCTGGCCGAACTGTGAAAACGCCGGCTTCACACCTGCCGCCCGGCCCCGTCGCGTGGACCCTGGCCGCCTTCCTGATCGCGGCGTTGCCCCATTTGCTGGCCATGCCGCCGGTACTTGGCATCGTCGTCTTCGTTCTGTGCGGCTGGCGCCTGCTGGCCGCATACAAGCGCTGGCGGCTGCCGCCGGGCTGGCTGCGAGTGCTTCTGACGCTGGCAGCGATTACCCTGCTTGCGGTCAGTTATGGCGGTCTGTGGGGCCGACGTGCGGCCACCGGGCTGCTGTGCCTGATGCTCGCCGCCAAGATGATGGAGCTCTCGCGCCTGCGGGATCTGCGCATGGTCGCGTCGGTTTCGCTGTTTTTGATCGCCAGCCAGTTTCTGTTCAACGAACGCCTGGCACTGCTCATCTATCTGTTCGGCGGCGTGCTGACAGCGATCTGCGCACTGCTGCGGATCCAGCATCTGGAAACGGGCGGGCCGAGCGCATCGCCAGGCGCCACTGATCTTGCCCGGCAGGGCGCCCTGATGCTGCTGTCTGCCCTGCCGGTGGCCCTGGTTCTGTTCGTGGCCTTCCCGCGCCTGGCCGAACCGCTCTGGGGCCTGCCAGATCAGGTGATGGACGGCAAGACCGGCCTGTCCGACAGCATGTCGCCCGGCTCGATCGCCAGCCTCTACATCGACGATTCTCCCGCCTTCCGGGCAGAGTTCAACGCCGAACCGCCGCCACCCGAGCAGCGCTACTGGCGCGGCCCGGTGCTCTGGCATTTTGATGGAGACACCTGGGAGCGCGCCTTTCTGGCCTCGCGCACCGAGGCACCCCAAGTCCCGCCGCGCGCCGGCGATTACCGGTATACCGTCCAGCTCGAGCCGCACGAGCGCCGCTGGTTGTTCGCGCTCGACTACCCGGTCACGAAGCCGGAGGAGGCCCGAATCTCGCTGGACTTCCAGATCACCCGTCGGCACCCCGTCACCACGCTGACCGAATATTCCATGCGCAGCAATCCGGCCTTTACCGACATGCCGCGGCTGCCGATCACCCTGCGGCAGATTGCGCTCGGACTGCCCGATGACCGCAACCCGCGCACCCGGCAAATGGCCAGGGAGCTGCGCGCACGCTTCGATGACAATCGCGCCCTGATCGATCACGTGCTCGACTGGCTGCGTACCGAGCCGTTCTATTACAGCCTGGAAACGGCGCCGCTGGGCCGCCACGGCGCCGACGAGTTCTTGTTCGACCTGCGGCGCGGCTACTGCGAGTACTACGCCTCCGCCTTCGCCGTTCTGATGCGCGCTGCAGGTATTCCTGCGCGCATCGTCACCGGCTATCAGGGCGGCTTCTGGCAGGAAGGCGGGCAGTACCTCCTGATCAGGCAATCCGATGCCCATGCCTGGGTGGAAGTCTGGCTGGCAGGCAGCGGCTGGACACGAGTCGATCCGACGGCAGCGGTCTCTCCGGCCCGCATCGAAAGCGGAGCGCGCAGCGTGGCCGGCGGCGGCACCGGGCTGGAATGGCTGCGCGCCCTGCGCAACCGCTACGACCGGCTGCAGCACCTGTGGAATTCCTGGGTGCTCGGTTTCGATGCCGATCGCCAGCATCGCATGATGAACTTCCTGGGCCTGCCCGGGCTGTCGCGAACCGGCATGGCCTTTCTGATGGCCGGCATTCTCGGCCTGGTCGTGGCTGCCCTCGCCTGGGCCTGGCTGCGCCAGCCGGCCCGCTCGCGCGACCCGGTCCACCGCGCCTGGCTGAGGCTGATCCGCAGGATGCGCCGCCGCGGGTTGGGCCCGGGCATTGGCGAAACACCGCTGGCCTGGGCCGAACGCATCGCTCCTCGGCTTGCCCAGGGCGACCACCTGCAGGATCTCGCCTGGAATTACTGCCGGATGCGCTACGGCGACCTGCACAGCGAGGCACAGCGCCGGCGCTTCATCCGCGCAAGCCGAAAAGTGTCGACGCGATCAGCCGTTGAACCGCGGCGCGCTGCCAGCGTCTAACATGGTGGCTGCCGGTTCCCTTCAACCGGCGTCCCGCAACGACAAGGAGTTCGATCATGAAAGTCATCCGCCTTGCCCTGCCCGGTATCGCGCTGGCGGCCCTGCTGGCATCGGGCTGCGCCACCGTTCCCGAACCCCTGAGCGGTGAATTTGCTCCGCTGACGCCCGAGGAATCGGGGGACCAGCACGTGAATCAACGCGTGCGCTGGGGCGGCAGCATCGTCGATACACGTCCGGGCGAGGCAGAAACCTGCATCGAAGTCCTCGCCCGCTCGCTCGACGACCGCGCCCGTCCACGCTCCGGCGACGCCAATCAGGGGCGTTTTCTGGCCTGCCGCGACGGTTTCAAGGATCCGGCCGTGTTTGAAAGCGGCCGCGATATCACGGTCATCGGCACCCTGACCGGCTTTGTCGAAGGCAGAATCGGTGATTTCCGCTATATCTACCCCCGCGTGAGCGCCAATACGCTTTTCCTCTGGGGTGAAGAGAGACCGGTCCACTACTATCACGGCCCCATGTGGTACTACGACCCGTGGTGGCCCTACGCAAGAGGCCCCTGGCCACACTCGCGCTGGCACTTCTCCGGCCACATCATCATTCGCTGAGTCCCTGCCGCAAGAGCTGTTTTTTGATACAGTTGCGGCATGCAACTGACGGCGCGCCAGCAGCAGATTCTGAATTTTATCGAGCAGCGGGTAGTGACCGATGGTCTGCCGCCGACGCGCGCCGAAATCGTGACGCACTTCGGCTTCGCCTCGCCCAACGCGGCGCAGTGTCACTTGCGGGCCCTGGCCGAACGCGGGGCGATCGAGCTGCGGCCGGGTCGCGCCCGCGGCATCGTGTTGCCTAACGCGCGCTCTGCAGCACGGCCACAGCCGGTCACGACCCGTACGCTGCCCGTCATCGGTCGGGTCGCAGCCGGCTCGCCATTGCTGGCCATAGAAAACCTCGACGACGAAATACAGTTTGATTCCGGCCTCTTTCACCCGCCACCCGACTACGCCCTGAAAGTCCGCGGCGACAGCATGATCGGGGCCGGTATCGATGACGGCGACCTCCTGCTGGTACACAGAACACCAGAAGCCCGCGCAGGGCAGATCGTGGTCGCGCGTATCGACGACGAAGTCACCGTCAAGCGCCTGCGCCGCAAGGGCCGGGGCATCTACCTCGACAGCGAGAATCCCGACTACCCCAGCATCCACGTGTCTCCGAGCAGCGAATTTGCCATTGAGGGGCTGGCCGTGGGCGCAATCCGCGCGTTCCGGACGCCCTGAACCACCCCGGCGCCACTGAACACCTCATCGCAGCTCGAACTGCTCGGCGTCGGCCAGGAAGGGAAAGGCCTCGCGGTAGCGCTGAAGCCTGTCTCGATCCAGCGTGGCGCGACAGGCGCCTTCGGTGGCACCCATTTCCACGATCGCGGTGCCAACCGGCTCGCGCGCAACGGTTGCGCCGGCATGGTCCAGGCCATTGCCGTCGCGGCCGCAGCGGTTGACGCCAATCACGCAAGCCTGATTCTCGATCGCGCGGGCCTTGAGCAGGCAGCGCCAGTGGTCGGTTCGTGAGGCCGGCCAGTTGGCGACGAAAAGCTGAACATCGAAGTCGCGCACGTTGCGACACCAGACCGGAAAGCGCAGGTCGTAGCAGATCTGCAGATCGAAACGCCAGCCGCGCCATTCGGCCACAACCGGCGCCTGTCCGGCGCTGTACCGCTTGTCCTCGCCGCCGTAGCCGAAGCGATGCCGCTTGTCGTAGCAAACGGGCTCGCCTTCAGGCGGCATGAAGACCATGCGGTTGAAGCGCCGCCCCTCGCCGCCGTCGATCACCAGGCTGCCGCACACCGCGGCGTTGCGTGATCGCGCCTGTGCGCGCATCCAGGCCACGCTCGGCCCGTTCATGGATTCGGCCGCGAGGTCGGCGTCGCCCAGGAAACCGGTCGAAAAGGTCTCGGGCAGGACGTAGAGATCGCAGCCCGGCTGGGTGTCCATCAGCGCCGCCAGGCGGCGGCGATTGGTTTCGGGATCCTGCCAGGCGAGGTCGGCCTGGATCAGGCCGACCTCGAGGGTTTCGGCAACGGGCGTTGCCATGGCCCGATCAGGCCGCTGTTATGGCCTCGACCAGCGCATCGGCGAAGCCCGAGGTCGATACCTCGGTGGCGTCGTCACGCTGGCGGGCAAAGTCATAGGTGACCGTGCCGGCAACGACGACCTTTTCGAAGGCGCGCTCGATGAGTTGCCCGACTTCGGGCCAGCCGATGTAGTCGAACATCATCACGCCCGAGAACAACAGCGAGGACGGGTTGACCTTGTCCTGGCCGGCGTACTTCGGCGCGGTGCCGTGGGTGGCCTCGAATACAGCCACGTGGTCGGCCATGTTGGCACCCGGCGCAATCCCTATGCCACCAACCGATGCAGCAGCGGCATCAGAGAGGTAGTCACCGTTGAGGTTCATGGTCGCCAGCACGGAGAACTCGGCCGGTCGTAGCTGCAGGAGCTGGAACATGATGTCGGCAATGCGGTCCTTGATGACGATCTTGCCGGCGGGACGTTTGCCGTCGTGCTTTTCCCACAGCTCGTCTTCGGTAATCGTCACATCGCCGAACTCCTCGGCAGCCAGCTCGTAGCCCCACTTGCGGAAGGCGCCTTCGGTGAACTTCATGATGTTGCCCTTGTGCACCAGGGTGACCGAGTCACGCTTGTTCTCGATGGCGTATTCGATCGCCTTGCGCACCAGACGCTTGGTGCCGAACTCGGAAACGGGCTTGACGCCCAGACCTGCACCTTCGAAGAATCGGGCTCCCATTTCCTCGCGCAGGAACTTCGCCAGCTTTTCGTTCTCGGCCGTGCCGGACTCATACTCGATGCCGGAATAGACGTCTTCGGTGTTTTCGCGGAAAACGACCAGATCGAAGTCTTCGGGCTTTTTCATCGGCGATGGCACGCCCTGGTAGTACTTGACCGGGCGCACGCAGGCGTAAAGATCAAGGGTCTGGCGCAGCGACACGTTGAGGGAACGGAAGCCTTCGCCAATCGGCGTGGTCAGCGGGCCCTTGATGGCCACGGTCAGTTCCTTGATGGCGTCGAGGGTTTCATCCGGGAAGTAGTCGCCGTCGTAGATGCCGGCCGCTTTCTCGCCCATGAACAGCTCGGCCCAGTGGACCTTGCGCTTGCCGCCGTAAGCCTTTTCAACCGCGGCATCCCAGACCCGCAGACAGGCCGGGGTGATGTCAACACCAATGCCGTCGCCTTCGATATAGCCAAGAATCGGCTCGTCACCGACGACCAGCTTGTCATTCTCGACGCGAATCTTCTCGCCCGATACGGGCATTGAGACGTGCTTGAAACCCATCTTGCATCCTCTTAACGCGAAAGGCTTTAGTCTACCATTGCTGAACTGATGCCCGCGGCCGGACATGGACTTGAAAAGGAGGGACAGGCACGCCTTGCCGGCGGCCGTAGCGCTGACCGTTTCGCTGCTCTTGCACGCCGGGCTCCTGTTGTTGCCGCTGCCCGGACCGCGTCAGCAAGCGCACCGCCTTGCACTTACACCGATGGTTTTCGATCTGGTCGCTGCCCCCGTCGAGCACAGCCCGGTGCGCGAAGAGCGGCAACCTCCGTTGGGCGAATCACCGGCAGATGAACCTGCGCGCCCGGCTGAACAAGAGCCGCCCGAAACCAGACGCACTCCTGCGCAATCATCCGACATGCGGAAAACGCAGCCCCTGGTCGCTTTGCCCGATACAGCAGCGCGCTCAGAACAACTCCGGGCCCAGCTTCTGAGCGCGGCCCGAGCGCTCGGCCGGCAAAGCGAGCAGTCCGGAGACGAGAGCGGGCTGCAATACGACCCGGTGCCCGACCTGCCCTCGCCACCGGGATGGCTACACCGCTACACCGGGCCGGTCAGCCCCTCGAACGATCGCTGGAAAAACAGCGACGGCAGCCACAACGCCCGGGTCGTGACCGCTGGCGGCCGAGTGATCTGCATTCGCACACGGGCGCCGACCATGGCCGAAATCTTCAACCCCTGGATGTCTTCGGCCGTACCGATGGTAAGTCTTTGCGGGCGGGAAAGACCGGATGGGGTGGCTGGTGGGAATCCGTGGATCCGGTCACCCGGAGGAGGCTAGAGGTCATTGGGCAAACAGCGCCCAAATCACAAGCACCAATTTACAAACAAGAACCCATGCTCGAAACGCCCGGACGCCGGACTGGCGCCGGATTCCCGACCCGGTTTCGGTTCTTGGTACTTGCAAATTGGAACTTGTTTGAAAATTGGTGCTTGAAACTTGGTCATTATGAGAAATGCAACAGGCCGCTCACTTGCACTCGGCCACGACCTCACCACAGACCTGCAGCAACTCCTCTTCCGTTGCCAGAATCAAGTTGGCCGCATCGCCGAGCGGAATATAACAGTCCGCCCCCGTCAGCCGGCGTAGCGGGCGATCGGCCACACCGGCTTCGACCAGAGCGGTGACCACGGCTTCGCCGATGCCGCCATCGGGCCGGCCCTCGTCGAAAACCACCGCGCCGGAACACTCCGACGCGTGCCGGGCGATGGCTTCGACATCCAGCGGCTTGAGCCAGCGCAGGTCGAGCACGCGGACGCGAGCGCCCTGCTGCTCCGACAGGGAACGCGCGCAACGCAGCGCCATGGGTACGCCGTTGCCGAAGGTGATCACCAGCAGATCGCGAGCGGCCTCGTCGTAGACGCGTGAGGCGAACAGCGGCAGGAACTGGTCCGGCGCAGGGTAATCGAAGGTCCACTCGGCATCATCCGTGGCGTACAGATCCTTGGTCATGTAAAGCGCGATCGGCTCGAGAAAGGCCGATACCCGGCCGTCGACGCGGGCCAGGGCCATCATGCTGCGCAGCATGGCCACGGCGTCATCTCCGCGGGATGGGCAGCCGATGATCAAGCCCGGAATGTCGCGCAGGGCGGTAATCGAGTTGTCGTTGTGAAAATGCCCGCCAAAGCCCTTCTGATAACCGAGGCTGGCAATGCGCATCACCATCGGATTGCGGTAGCGATTATTGGAGAAATACTGCAGCGAGCAGGCTTCGCCACGAATCTGGTCACAGGCGTTGTGAAAATAGGCCAGGTACTGAATCTCGGGGATCGGCAAGTAACCCATGGCACCGTAGCCCTGGGCCAGGCCCAGGATGGTGGTCTCGTCGAGCAGGGTATTGAACACGCGCCGCGGTCCGAAGCGCCAGGCCAGGCCCTTGGTTACCGTGTAGACGCCGCCCTTGCGGCCCACGTCCTCGCCGAAAGCCAGCGCTTCGGGATATTTCACCAACAGGTCGGTCAGCGCCCGGTTGATCTGCACGGCCATATGCTTGCCCGGCTGGTTTTCCGGCAGCAGGCGCTCGTTGCCGAACATGCGTATGCGCTCTTCCTTCGAGGGCAGGCGCGCAGCCTCTGCGGCCACGGCGGCGGGGTTCAACGGCGCCAGCGGCGCCATCGCCTCCTCGCGCGTGGTAATGCGCCCGGCCCCGTCGGCGCGATCGGCCTCGGCCAGACAGCGCTCCGCCAGGGTCCTGTAGCGCTCGCGAACCTGAGCCGGGGTCATCAGGCCGCGGCCGACGACGGCCTCGGCGCTGGTCTTGAGCGGGTCGCGCGCCTCGGCCGCCTCGAGCTCGGCGCCGGGACGGTATTCGATCTCGAAATCGGTGCCGGCGTGGCCCATCAGGCGGGTGGTCTTGAGGTGCAGGAACACCGGTCGCCGGCGCGTGCGGCATTCATCGACGGCCCGCTTGACGGCACCGTAGCCCTCGATCAGGTCGAGGCCGTTGGCATAGTGGTAGCTGATGCCGTGGCGGGCACGCATGCTGTCGGCCACCCAGTTGCTGGGCGTAGGCACGGAAATGCCGATATCGTTGTCTTCGCATACCATCAGCACCGGCACCGGCAGGCTCTGATGACGCGACCAGGCGCAGGTATTGATCGCGCTCTGGGCGGTGGCATGGTTGAGGCTGGCGTCGCCGAAACTGCACACCACAATCGAATCGTCGGGCACCGGCAGGTCGTGCCTGCCGCCACTGCCGTGGGCGATCGCCAGCGCCGTGCCGACTGCCTTGGGCAGGTGGCTGGCGATGGTCGAGGTCTGGGGCAGCACCCACAGATCGGGGTGGCCCCAGACCTTGTGGCGACCGCCGGAGGCAACATCCGCGCGCGCGGCGGCAAAGCTCAGGCAGGTATCGTAGATGAAGTTCAAGCCGTCGCGCTTGCGGTAACGCTCGGCCATGAAACCGCCGGACCGGTAGTGCAGAAAGGCCGGGTCGGTGGCCCGCGTCAGCCGCCCGACCATCGCGTTACCCTCGTGCCCGGACGAGCCGATGGTGTAGAAAACCTTGTTTTCCAGGCGCTTGATGCGCGCCATCAGGTCGAGCTGGCGCGACACCATCTGGCTGTCGAACAGCTCGAGCAAGTCGGAATTGGGCAGGCCGGGCCGGTCGTAAACCGCCACCCGGCCGTCCTCGATGGCGATCAGGTGGTCGAGAAAGTTCTGGTCGACGACTTCAGCGCGGTTGATTTGACGGTTGGACTTTGGCTTCGACATCGGTATCGCGGATTCGAACAAAGGAGCTTCGGGATGAATCCAGGTTTCAGGGTTCAGGGTTCAGGCAAGTCTTCGATAGGGATTGTTGCCACCTCGGCCCGTTCCGAAGTTCGCGAGACAGGCAGACGATGCCATACAACCTCCGAAGCCCGCCCTGAACCCTGAAACCTGAACCCTGAAACCTTTCTTCAAAACGCGTTGTGCCCTGTCAGCTCCCGCCCGATCACCAGCTGATGCACCGTCTCGGTGCCTTCGTAGGTAATCACCGACTCCAGATTCAGGGCGTGGCGGATGGCCGAGTACTCCAGCGTGATGCCCGAGCCGCCGAGCAGATCGCGGCATTCGCGTGCGATATCCAGGGCCATGCGCACGTTGTTCCACTTCGCCAGCGAGACCTGGCTTGGGTGCAGCCGGTCTGCCTCCTTGAGCCGGCCCAGCCGCCAGGACAGGAGCTGGGCGCTGGTGATGCGGCGCGCCATGTCGGCCAGTTTGATCTGTGCACTCTGGGTGGCCGAGACGGGGCGGCCGAACAGCTCGCGTTCGCCGCAATAGTCCAGAGCTTCCTCGAGGCAGGCGATCGCCGCCCCGATCGGGCCCCAGGTGATGCCGTAGCGCGCCTGGTTGAGGCACGACAGCGGCCCTCTGAGCCCCTTGACGCCGGGCAGCCGATTGGTGTCAGGCACGCGCACGTTGTCGAAATACAGCTCGGAGGTAATCGAGGCTCTCAGCGACATCTTGGCGCGAATATCGCGCGCTTCGTAGCCGGCAAAGTCCTTCTCGACGATAAAGCCCTGCACGCCATCGTCGGTCTGGGCCCAGACAATGGCAATATCAGCGATGCTGCCATTGGTGATCCACATCTTGGCGCCGTTGAGAATCCAGTCGCCGCCGTCCTTGTTCGCCCGCGTCTTCATGTTCGAAGGATCGGATCCGCCGTGCGGTTCGGTCAGCCCGAAACAGCCGATTACGCGACCGGCAGCCATCTCCGGAAGCCAGCGCTCCTTCTGCTCCTCGGAGCCGAATGCGTGGATCGGATACATGCACAGCGATGACTGCACCGAGGCAAAGCTGCGCAGACCCGAGTCGCCGCGCTCGAGTTCCTGACAGATCAGGCCGTAGCTGGTGGCATTCAGGCCGGCGCAGCCATAGCCCTCGAGGCTGGCGCCGAGCAGGCCAAGATCGGCCATCTCGGGAATCAGCTCCTCGGGGAAGCGGGCCTCGTCAAAACACTGCGGAATCAGCGGCAGGGCCTTTTCGTCGACGAAACGGGCCACGGAATCGCGGATCATCCGTTCTTCGTCGGTCAGCAGGTCGGCGACATCGTAGAAATCGAATGAATCGAGTGAGCGCATGAACTGTAAATGTCAGATTGAGCCAATCCAGCCATTGTACGTGATCGGGCCGACAACAGGCGGCGCGATCCATGCGGACGACCCGGCCCGTGCGGGTGAAACCACCGAGCCGACAGCAGTCACTGCCACGGCCGGCGTCAGGGAGCTTCCTCAGCGCCGGTCGGCTGGGTATAATGGTCGTTTCATGATTCATCACTGGCAAACCACATGCTGATACGAATTCTTGTCGTTGCGTTCGTGGCGACGTTGGGTCAAGACGCGCTGGCGCAGAATCCGAACGAGGGCGACCCCGAGCGCGGTCGCGCGATTGCCTACACCTGTTTCGGCTGTCACGGCATCCCCGAGCAGAACAACGTCTATCCGACCTACCCCGTACCTAAGCTCGGGGGCCAGACCCACGGTTACATCGTGTCGGCCCTGAAGGCCTACCGCGCCGGGCACCGCGCACACGCGACCATGCGAGCGCAGGCCAGCACCCTGAGCGATCAGGACATGCACGACATCGCCGCCTATTTCGTCAGTCGGAACGAAGGAGACGACACATGAGACCACTCGTCCTGACCCTGACCACCAGCCTGCTCCTGCTGGCCGGCGGCAACGCTCTGGCCTCCGGCAATGCCAGCCGCGGGCTGGAGAAATCAGCGACCTGCCAGGCCTGTCACGGCAAGGACGGCAACCTGGCCATCACGCCTGACACTCCGAAGCTCGGCGGACAGCACGCCGGCTACCTGCAGCACGCGCTCGAGCAGTACCGTTCAGGTGAACGGCAGAATGCCCAGATGAACGGCTTTGCCAGCACTCTGAGCGATCAGGACATTGCCGACCTGGCGGCCTGGTACGCCAGTCAGGACGGCCTGGAGACGCCGCGCCTGAAATGAGCAGGATAACCTTCCCGGCCTGAAAGCCGGGCGCAAAAGGGCCGCCGGAAAGGCGGCCTTTTTTGTTCGTTTCCGGGAATGGCCGCGGCTGATTGCCACGGCGCTGGCGGCGTCAATAGTAGGGGTTCTTGCCGGTAGCGTGGTCGGTGGCATCGACCACCTCGCGCACTTCGGGCACTTCCTGTCGCAGGGTCGTCTCGATTCCCTGCTTGAGCGTCACATCGACCATCCCGCAGCCGTGGCAGCCGCCGCCAAACTCCAGCACCACGTCATTGTCAGCGGTGACTTCAACCAGGCCGACCTGGCCGCCGTGAGACGCCACCATGGGGTTGATCCGGCTCTCGAGAACCCAGGCGACGCGCTCTTCCACCGGGGCGTCATCGGACGGCGCCCGCCCCTTGAGACCGGGAGCCCGAATGCACAGCTCGCCGCCCATACGGCTGCTCTCGAAGTCGATCATGGCGCCATTCAGAGTCTCGGCCGAGGTCTTTTCAACAAACAGTTTGAAGGCCTGGCAGTCCACGGGCTCGTCGCTTTCGGCCTGATCGCCCGGGCCGCAATAGGTCAATTCCACATCGGCCGACGGCGTGCCCGGGTTGGTCACGCGCAGGCGCAGGTTGGTGCCATCGGGCTGCTGCCGCAGCAGATCGGAAAAATAATCGCGAGCGGCGGGAGTGACGGTCAGCATGCTGAAATCACCTGGTTCATATGTCCTGTCAATGTGCCGTCGATTCAGTCCGCTTTCAAGCGCTCGGCCAGCCAGGGCAGCGAATGATCGTAACGCCAGTCGATGCCCGAGTGGGTGCCGTCGAACTCCTCGAAGTGATGCTCAATGCCCTGCGCTACCAGGCTTTGGTGCATCTGCCGGGTCCCATACTGGATGAAGTACTGGTCGCGGCTGCCCACATCGATCCACAGCCCCGCCAGCTCGGCCAGGCGCTCCGATTCGGTTTCAACGCGCTCGGCAGGGTCAAAGGCCAGCCAGCGGGCCCACGTCGCTTCGTCGATCTGGCAGGTGTGGAGATCAAAGGGCAGGCGCATTCCAAGCTGGCAGGACGCGTCCGGAGAATAGCTGGCTGCCAGGCACAGCGTCATCATGGTATGGAATTGCGCGCCGCCGGGACGCTTGTCGCCCCAGAAAGTACGAACGAAATGCTCCAGATCACCCTCGTGGCGCGCAAGCACGCTGGCGGCCTGGGGAAAGTCGCTGCGATAGACCCGGTCGAATCCTGCATCGCCGGCATGGCTGGCCGCTGCGGCCCAGTGACCGGGATGCGACAGGCTCAGGTGCAGCGCGCCGAAACCGCCTGAGGACTTGCCGAAAACCGCCCGGGAGGAAGGATCGGGAATGGTGCGGAAAGCGCCGTCGATGGCCGGAATGAGCTCTTCGATGAGGAAATCGGCATAGGGCCCCATCGCCGGGCTGTTTACGTACTGGTTGCCGCCCAGGCTGGTGTAGCAGTCGGGAAAGACGACGATGACCGGCGGCATTGCGCCCGAGTCGATCAGGCGGTCGAGCCGCTCGGGCAGGTTCTCGCCGTGGTTGCGCCAGCTGACCTGCCCGGGACCGGCGTTGGTGTAGGCCGCCAGACACCACAGGACAGGATAGCGGCGATGGTCATCGTCATAGCCGTGCGGCAGATAGACGGGGTGGCGCCGGCGCGCCGGATCACCCAGCGGATTGCGCGCAAGCAGTTGCGATTCGTGGTCAAAATTGACCACGCAGCCGCGGCGAACAACGGGTTCGGGGCGAAGTCTTGGCATTTTCGGGTCTTTGCAGCAGGGGTACTCTGATCGATTCCTTGTGGCTGGCGGCGTAGCAGTGTCAGCCGCTGAGCGGGATGACCTTGCGATCCCGCCTCGGCACCCTGCCCAGTTCCGGCACCAGCTCCAGCAGGATACCGCGAAGCTCGTTGTTGTCGTAGCGCATCACGGCCGCCTCTGCCCGCCTGAGCCGCTCGTCGATGCCGTCAAGAGCCTGACTGGCACCCTGCGACAGAAAGATCTTCTCGTGGGCGGTCGTGGCATAGGATTCGTCTTCGTGAAACAGCTCCTCGAACAGCTTCTCACCCGGGCGCAGGCCGGTGTAGACGATTTCGACGTCACGACCCGGCTCCTTGCCGGCAAGCCGGATGAGCTGCTCGGCCAGAAAACCGATTCGGACCGGCTCACCCATGTCGAGAACGAAGATCTCTCCGCCGCGCCCCAGCACGCCGGCCTGAAGGATGAGTTGCCCGGCCTCGGCAATCGTCATGAAATAGCGCGTGATTTCGGGGTGTGTGACGGTGACCGGCCCGCCACGACGAATCTGCTCGTTGAACAGTGGCACCACCGAGCCGGTGGAATTGAGCACGTTGCCGAAGCGCACCGTAATGAAGCGGGTCTGCGAGGCCTGGTTGAGATGCTGAACATAGAGCTCGGCAATGCGCTTGGTCGCGCCCATCACATTGCAGGGATTGACCGCCTTGTCGGTGGAAATCAGCACAAAGGTGCCGACACCGTAGCGAACCGCCGCATCGGCTACCCGGCGCGTCCCTACCACGTTGTTGCGAAAAGCCTCGCGCACCTGATTTTGCAGCATCGGCAGATGCTTGTAGGCAGCGGCGTGAAAGATCACTTCCGGGCGGGCGCGTTTGACGACGGTCTCGACCGTGGCCGGATCGCATACATCGCCAAGGACCGTCTCGATCATCAGGTCCCGAAATTCGGACTTCAGCCGGTAATCGATACGGTAAAGATTGAACTCGCTGTTATCGAGCACCACCAGACCAGCGGGATCCAGGCGCGCGATCTGGCGGCACAACTCAGCGCCGATCGAACCGCCGCCACCGGTGACCAGCACGCGCTTGCCCGTCAGCCCGGCACGAATCGACTCCCAGTCCAGCGAAACGGGTTCGCGACCGAGCAGATCGTCGATGGCGACGGGTTTGAGATCGTCGAAGCGGGTCAGCGAAGCACCCAGCTCCTTGAGCGTCGGTACGGTACGGAATTCGACGCCTGCCCGTTCGCAGATTTCCACGACCCTTTGCATCTGCGCGTTGGTGGCCGACGGAATCGCAATCGCAGCCATATCCAGATCGGCCTCGCGTGCGATGCGCGGCAGGCTGGCAATCTCGCCCAGCACCGGCACATCGTCGATCTCGCTGTTACGCAGGCGACTGTCATCGTCGAGAAAACCGACCACGTCAAAACCGCCCCGACGGCGCAGCTCCGGCAGCAGCAGACGTCCTGAGCGACCGGCGCCCAGTATGACTGTACGTTGGGTCTGACGCCGGCGGTAAACCTCCAGGCGCATGTCCTTGAAGACGCGGTAGGTCAGGCGCGGCACGCCCAGGTTGAACAGCAGCAGCGTGGGAAACAGCCAGACCATGAGCACCATGAGCTCAAGCGGCGCCTCAAGAACCAGCAGGACTGCGGCGCAGGACACGGCCGCCAGAATCGCGGCCCGGACCAGGTTGCCCAGATCCGGCAGGCTTGCAAAGCGCCACACGCCGCGGTAGAGGCCCGCGCGCCAGTGCAGAAATCCCTGCAGGACGATCACCAGATTGGCCTCGATGACGACCTGCCGCCAGTCCATGGACAGATCACCCAGAAGCCACAGCGACGCCACTCGGGCCAGCAGCCAGGCGGCCGCCACCATGACGAGGTCGTGCGCCACGACCAGCGTGCGCAGGTGCAGGAAGGATCCTTGTTTTTCGGGCAGTTCGGTCACGATCTTGCCTTGTCGTTATTTGCTGTCGCAGCCGACTGAACGACCCACCACCCCACGGCAAGAAGCACCGCCAGCCCGGTAGCCAGCACGGTGTCCAGATGCGGCCACCTGGAGGCCGCAGCGATCACCGGCAACACCACGAACACGTTGATCAGCATGTAAAGCCCCACAACCCCGCCATGGCTCCAGCCCAGATCAAGCAGGCGCTGATAGGCGTGCTGTCGATGCGCAGTATACCACTGCTCCCCGCGCACAGCCCGGGCCAGCAGGGTAGCTGTAGCGTCAACCACGAACAGGCCCGAGACCATGAAACTGACCCACACGCTGATCGACCCGCTGGCTGCACCCAGTACAGCACAGCCCGCCATCAGGGCACCGAGCGCCAGGGCACCGGCATCGCCCATGAACAGGCGGGCAGGCGGGCGGTTCCAGACCAGAAAGCCGCCCCAGGCGCCGGCGGCGGCAAGCGAGAAGGCGGCCAGTTGAAGCTGGCCTGCCGAGGCGAACAGCCAGGCCGTGACCAGCCCTGCCCACAGGCCCTGCCCCGCCGCCATTCCGTCGGAACCGTCCATGAAGTTGTAGACATTGATCAGCCACACGACCGCAACGGCAGCAAGCGTCGTCCAAAGCCACCAGGCATCGACAGCAAAGCCGAAGATCCGGATCGTGGTCAGCCCGCCAACGGCCGCAAGCAACGCCACCGCCACCGCTACCTGAGCCAGCAAACGCCACAGGGCCGGCAGTTGATGCCGATCCTCGAGCCAGCCCACCGCCGCCATGAACACCACGACCATGATGAGCTGCCACCAGCCCGACCAGGCGCCTGGCCAGGCCAGCCAGGCCAGCAACAATGCGGCGACACAAGCCAGCCCTCCGCCGCGCGGAGTCGGCGCGGTATGGCTGCGTCGCGACTCAGGGTAATCCATCACCCGCCGTCGCAGCAGCCAGCCATGCAGTGGCACGGCCACAAGCGCTGTAGCCAGCGCTGCCCCGGTGAAAAGCAGCCACGCGTGCGGATCGTTCATTACTCGCCGAGCACGCCGGTAATGACCCGAGTCGTATTCCAGCGCCGGCAGCCGGGACAAAGCCAGTGCCAGGACCTGCCGCTGAACCCGCAATGCTCGCAGCGATAGCGTGGCTGCCCCTCGAGCAGACGCTGGAGAATGTCCTGGATCAGCTCCGGACCGACTTCATCGAGGCTCACACCCTGCCGGTAGACCAGCTCGATGAGGTAATCCAGGCCACGAACCGTGGGCCGGCGCGACAGGTGTGCAAGCAGGAGAGCGACTGCCGTGTGCGGATCATTCACGGCCTTCATGCGTGCCAGCGCCACAATGCCGGTTGTCATCGGGCTGCGCTCGACCATGGTCTCGAGCCAGGCCTCCAACTCATCCATCTGCTTGCCCTGCCTGTGAGCCTCGACGATGTCATCGAAGGCAAATCCCAGGCAGTCGGGGTCGATTTCACACGCCTGCCGAAAATGTTCGGCGGCGTCCACCCACTCGCGATCATGTGCGGCGATTTCGGCCTGGATGAGGTGCGCCCTCGGGTTGGCCGGATCGTACCGACGTGCCTGCCGAAGCGAACGGCGGGCGGCCTCGATATCACCTTGGTCAAAGGCCTCGCGCGCCAGCTCGCAGTGAAAGTTGGCAATCAGTGCCGTCGACGTCTGACCATCGATCTGCTGCAGTCGCCGCGCCTGGGCAATCGCCTTCTCCCAGTCCTTTTCCTGCTGGTAGATGTCGAGCAGTTGCCGAACAGGCCGGATGTGCGAGTCATCGTGATCGAGCAGATCGGAAAACAGATACTCGGCGCGGTCGAGCAGACCAGCCTGCATGTAGTCTTCTCCCAGCTCCATCAGGGCCTGAGTCCGCTGCTCGTCGGTCAGACCCGGCCGGGTGATGATGTGCTTGTGGAAGCGGATGGCCTTGTCCATCTCGCCCCGACGCCGGAAAAGGCTGCCCAGGGCCAGATGCGTCTCGACCGTATCCGGAGTGACCTCCACGAGCTTGAGAAAGACCTCGATGGCCTTGTCCGGCTGCTCGTTGAGCAGGTAGTTGAGGCCCAGAAAATAGTTGCTGGAAAAAGAGCTGGCGCGCTTGCGATTGCGTCGGGCGCTTTGCCTTCGGGCCAGATACCAGCCGCTGGCCGCTGCGATGGGCAGTAACAGGAACAGAACGACCAGTTCAGCCATGCTGCCGGTCAGCCAGCTCGGACCCCTTGCCGTTCTTGCTCGATAGGATTCTGCGCTTCAGGCGGCCCGGGAGAAAAAACAGCAGCCAGGCCAGAACCAGCCCGCCGAGGATGCCGGCCGCAAGCGCCAGAAGAACGAGACCGCCGAGCGGAAGACTGAACTCGACGAACAGCAGATCCAGGGTGACCGGGCTGCCGTTGAGCACACCGATGATCAGGCCGGCGATTGCAGCAAGCAGGACGAGCAGGATCAGGAGCCAGCGATACATGCGCCGATCAGCCCAGCCCCGCCCCTGCGTTGACCCGCTCCCTCAGCGCCTTGCCGGGCTTGAAGTGCGGCACGTATTTGCCCGGCAGGGCCACCGACTCGCCGGTGCGCGGGTTGCGGCCCATGCGCGGCGGACGGTAGTGCAGTGAAAAGCTGCCAAATCCACGAATTTCGATACGCTCTCCCTCGGACAGCGCACGACTCATCTGCTCGAGGATGCAGCGTACTGCCAGTTCAACGTCAGCATGACTGAGGTGATTCTGCTCGCCGGCCATGCTTTCGATCAGTTCGGATTTGGTCATCGCCGCTCCCCATGCGGAACCGGCCGGGCGCCACCGCGGTGCAGCGGCGCCGGCTCGGAAGGGTTGTCTCAGTCGTCCTTGTTTTCGAGCTGCTCCTTGAGCAGATCGCCCAGCGTCGTGCTACCGCCGCTGCGAGAGGACTTGTACTGGTCCACCGCCTCGGCAAGCTCGTCGTCGTCCTTGGCCCGAATCGACAGGGTCAGGTTGCGGGTCTTGCGATCAAGGGCCACAAACTTGGCTTCGACCGAGTCTCCCTCCGACAGCACCTTGGTAGCGTCTTCAACGCGCTCCTTGGCCAGATCCGAGGCCTTGATGTAGCCATCCACGCCGTCGGCCAGCTCGACCACGGCACCCTTCGGGTCAACGGACTTGACTGTCCCGGTGACGATGGAGCCGCGCGGATGCTCGGCCATATAGGTGGCAAACGGATCCTGTTCGAGCTGCTTGATGCCCAGCGAAATGCGTTCGCGCTCGGGATCGACGGCCAGCACGCTGGCCTCGACTTCTTCGCCCCGGCGGAAGTTGCGGATAGCCTCCTCGCCCGGCGTCATCCAGGAGATGTCGGACAGGTGAACCAGGCCGTCGATACCGCCCTCCAGGCCGATGAAGATGCCGAAGTCCGTAATCGACTTGATCGCACCCGACACCTTGTCGCCCTTGTTGTGCGTTGCGGCGAACGCTTCCCAGGGGTTCGGGGCGCACTGCTTCATGCCCAGCGAAATGCGACGGCGCTCCTCGTCGACATCCAGCACCATGACCTCGACTTCCTGGCCGACATGCACGACCTTGGCCGGGTTGACGTTCTTGTTGGTCCAGTCCATTTCGGAGACGTGAACCAGGCCCTCGACGCCGTCTTCGATCTCGACGAAGCAGCCATAGTCGGTGATGTTTGTGACCTTGCCGAACAGGCGAGTGGTCGGCGGGTAGCGTCGATCGATGCTTTCCCAGGGATCGTCGCCAAGCTGCTTGAGACCCAGAGAGACACGCATGCGCTCGCGGTCGAAACGCAGCACGCGCACTTCCAGCTCGTCGCCGACCTCGACCACTTCGGACGGATGGCGCACGCGCTTCCAGGCCATGTCGGTGATGTGCAGCAGGCCGTCGATGCCGCCCAGATCCAGGAACGCGCCGTAGTCGGTGAGGTTCTTGACCACACCCTTGACCACCGCGCCTTCGGTCAGGCGTTCGATCAGGTCTTCGCGCTCGGCAGCGTATTCGTGTTCGACCACGGCGCGGCGGCTGACCACCAGGTTGTTGCGACGGCGGTCGAGCTTGATGATCTTGAATTCGAGATCCTTGCCTTCGAGATAGCCCGGATCACGCACCGGCCGGACATCGACCAGCGAACCCGGCAAGAACGCACGGATGCCGTCGATATTGACCGTGAAACCGCCCTTGACCTTGCCGGAAATCTGACCGATCACGTTTTCTTCGCCTTCATAGGTCTGTTCCAGCTTGGTCCAGACCCGGGCCCGCTTGGCCTTCTCGCGCGACAGGCGGGTTTCACCGAAACCGTCTTCGACGGTATCGAGCGCCACTTCCACCTCGTCGCCGACTTCCACTTCCAGTTCACCGTCGGGCTGGCGGAACTGATGGATTGGGACGATCCCCTCGGACTTCAGCCCGGCGTTGACGACGACCACGTCGTCGCGGATATCGACAATCTTGCCGGTGACAATCGCACCGGGACGAAGGTCCTTCTCGGTGATACTCTGTTCAAATAGTTCTGCAAATGATTCGGTCATTACGGTTTGTGGTTCCTGCAAGATCTGCGCGGCGTTGGTGTTCAAGGTCCGCTTGTCTCTCTGGTTTCTGCACCCGTAACGGGCGCTCGTGAAAAAATCCGACTCCACCTCACGCGGGGCCGGGACATCGCTCGAATTTCCATTTCACGGCCGAACCGCATCAGCGGCCAGGCCGAGAATCCTTTCAGCCACCTGCTCCAGCGTCAGCTCGGTCGAATCGATGACCGTGGCGTCCGGCGCCGGAACCGTCGGCGAAACGGCTCGCTCACGATCCCTGCGGTCGCGCTCGGCAAGGTCGCGAAAAAGACGGGAGAATTTAACACTTTCGCCTTTGTCTTTCAACTGTTTATGCCGACGACGAGCGCGTTCTGCCACGCTCGCGTCGAGAAAAACCTTCACCGGCGCGTCGGGAAACACCACCGTGCCCATGTCGCGACCGTCGGCCACCAGGCCGGGTGCGCGCCGGAACTGGCGCTGCAGATCGAGCAGCGCCCGGCGCACCGGCGGCCGTGATGCCACCTGCGACGCCATCGTCGAAACCGCTTCGCTGCGCAGCCGATCGCCCACCGAGCAACCGTCGAGCAGAACGGCAATCCCTTCGGGGCCGGAACGAAACTGCAGGTCAAGGCCCTCGCACAGCGCCACCAGCGCCGGGTCATCCTCGGCCTCCACGCCACGGTCGAGCGCGGCCAGCGCCACCGCCCGATAGACTGCCCCGGAATCAAGCAGATGCCAGCCCAGATGCTGAGCAATGATAGCCGAGACCGCACCCTTGCCGGCGCCGGAAGGGCCGTCGATGGTGAGAACCGGCGGCTCGCCGGTTGCTGGCTGACTGGCTGGTTGGCTGGTGGGCTCGTTCACGATGCTTGTTGGCTAGTTGGCTTGTTGGCTTGTTGGCTTGTTGGCTTGATTGGGACAGGATTATAGAGTGACCTTGAGCACGACTACAGCCGAACCAGCTAACCAGCCAACCAGCCAACCTTCACTCCCACTCCATCTCCGCCCCCAGCTCCTTCATGTCGGCGACAAACGCCGGATAGCTCGTCTCTATCCACTGCGCGTCGTTGATCACTACCGGGGTCTCGGCCACGAGCGCCAACACCGCCAGGCTCATGGCCACGCGGTGATCACCGTGGCTGTCGACCTCGCCGCCGCGCACCGCCCCGCCGGTGACGATGGCGCCGTCGTCGAGCTCTTCGACCCGAACACCCATGCGGGAAAGCTCGCGGCACATCACGGCAATCCGGTCGGACTCCTTGACCCGCAGCTCGCCGGCACCACGAATGCGTGTGCGACCTTCAGCGGCAGCGGCCACGGCCATGACCAGAGGGAACTCGTCAATGGCTACCGGCACCTTTTCCGGAGCAATATCAACGCCGGACAGCGCAGCGGCGCGAACCGTCAGCCGGCCCAGCGGCTCACCGCCGCGGGTCTGGTCGCTGTCGATTTTCATCATCGCGCCCATGGCCTGAAAGATGTCGACCACGCCGCTGCGCGTCGGGTTGAGGCCAAGGTCTTCGAGCTCGATGGCAGAACCATTGACCAGCAACCCCGCCGCCATGGCAAAGGCGGCCGAGGACAGATCGCCGGGCACGTCAAGGCGCGCACCCGTCAAGGCCTGGCCGCCGCGAACGGCCACACCCGGTTCACCATCGTGCAGCGCCACGCCAAAGGCCGGCAGCATACGCTCGCTGTGGTCGCGACTCAGGCCAGGCTCGATGACCACGGTTTCACCTTCGGCAAACAGGCCCGCGAGCAGGATGGCGGATTTGACCTGCGCGCTGGCTACCTTGAGAACCTGGCGGCACCCGCTCAGCGCGGCGGGCTCGATCACAAGCGGAGCGCAGCCGTCGCGGCTGTCGATGCGTGCACCCATCCGCGCCAGCGGCTCGATGATGCGCGCCATCGGCCGGCCCGACAGCGATTCGTCGCCGATCAGCTCGATGCGGGCCCCGGCAAGCGCGGGATGGCCGGCCAGCGCACCGGCCAGCAGGCGAATGCCGGTGCCCGAGTTGCCCAGATCCAGCGCCCCGGACGGTGGACGCAGTTTCCCACCGCGCATCCGGATCACGCCGTCGGCCTCCTCGACGCACGCGCCCAGCTGCTGCATTGCCGCCAGCGTCGCGCGGGTGTCAGCGCTGTCGAGAAAGCCGTGAATTTCGGTCTCACCCGCGGCCAGGCCGCCGAGGATGGCGGCACGATGGGATACCGACTTGTCGCCGGGCGGCCGGTATCGCCCGCCGAGCGCGCGGGTGGCGGGGTGAACGATCAGGCGCATCTACAGAACATCCGCCAGGGCGGCCAGCAGACGCTCGTTCTGCCCGCGCGTGCCGATGGTGATGCGCAGGTAATTGTCCAGCCCGTAGTTACCCACCGGCCGCACGATTACGCCGCGCCGCAGCAGCGCCTCGTTGAGCTCGCCGCCGGGCCGGTCGAAGCCGACCAGCAGGAAGTTGGCTGCCGAGGGAATGACGGTCAGGCCCAGCTTTTCGAAGCCCGCGCGCAACTGCTGCATGCCCGCGCTGTTGTGGCGACGGGTTTCAGCGATGAACTCGTGATCGTCCAGCGCCGCCCGCGCCGCCGCCAGGGCGGGCGCGTTGACGTTGAACGCCGGGCGAACCCGATTGAGCAGGTCGGCAATGCCCGGGTTCGACAGCGCATAGCCCACGCGCAGGCCGGCCAGGCCGTAGGCCTTGGAAAAGGTGCGGGTCACGACCAGATTCGGGAACTCTTCCAGCCACGTCGAGGCATCGCCCAGAGTGTCGGACTCGGCGTACTCGGTATAGGCCTCATCGACCACGCAGATGACCTGCGGCGGCAGCGAACCGACGAAATCCTTCAGCCGATTGCCATCCAGCCAGGTGCCGGTCGGGTTGTTCGGATTGGCGATGAAAACCAGCCGCGTATCCTCGCCCACGCGCTCGAACAATCCTCTCAGATCATGCCCCAGCGGCATGCCCGGATGGTCGAGCGGCAGCGCGGGAGCGATCTTGGCCTTCGCCCCCATCATCTGTGTGGCGATGGGGTAGACGGCAAAGGCATACTGCGAAAATACCGTCTCCAGTCCCGACTGCAGAAAAGCCTGCGCCAACAGCACCAGCACGTCGTTGGAGCCGTTGCCCAGAGTAATGGCCTCCATGGGCACATCGTGCTTTTCGGCCAGGGCCTGCTTGAGATGAAAGCCGTTGGCATCGGGATACAGCCAGGCATCATCAAGTACGGCTCGCGCAGCTTCAATCGCCTTCGGGCTCGAGCCGAGCGGGTTCTCGTTGGAGGCCAGCTTGATGGAGTCACTGACGCCATATTCGCGCTCGAGCTCGTCAATCGGCTTGCCCGGCGTGTAAGGCGTCAGATCCCGCACACCCGGCGCGGCCAGATCGGAGTAATCACGTTGCTTCATTTCTCTTCCGTCTCAATATGGGAACCGCAGATGAACGCGGATGAATTTCAAAGTCATTCCCGCTGCCCCGGCAGGCGGCCGACGACGGCGCGGGGGTAGCAGCCGAGAATGCGCACCTGTGCGGAGCGGCCTTCCACTTCGGCCAGGGCTTTCTTGAAGCCCGGGTCTTCGATATGGCCGTCGACGTCGATGAAGAACACGTAATCCCAGCGCCCTTCCCGGGACGGGCGCGACTCGATCCGGGTCATGTTGACGCCGTGTCTCGACAGCGGCTCGATCAGGCCAAACAGCGCGCCCGGGCCGTCGCCCCCGGGGCCGGCCACCATCAGGGTCGTCTTGTCGTCGCCCGAGGGCGGCAGCAGTTCGCGGCCGAGCACCAGAAAGCGCGTGGTATTGTCGGCATGATCCTCGATATTGGCAAACAACACCGGAATGCCGTAAATCTCGGCGGCGCTGCGCCCGGCAATCGCCGCTGCATCCGGCGCGTGACGCACGCGGCGAGCCGCTTCGGCGTTGCTCGAGACCGCGATAAGCTCGACACCCGGAAGGTGCCCTTCCAGCCACATCCGGCACTGGGCCAGCGACTGCTGATGGGCGTAGACGCGCTCGATCTCGTCGAGCGAACGCGCCGCGGTCAGCAAATGCTGATGAATCCTCAGCTCCACCTCGGCGGCGATGCGCACGTCCGAATGCATGAACATGTCGAGCGTGTGGGTGACCACGCCCTGCGAGGAGTTCTCCACCGGCACCACGCCGAAATCGACCTCGCCCCCCTGCACGCGCCGGAAGACCTCGTCGATGCCGGTCTCGGAGCTGGCGCTGACCGAATGCCCGAACTGCAGGAAAACCGCCTGCTGGGTAAAGGTGCCTTCCGGCCCCAGAAAAGCGACGCGCAGCGGCTCCTGCTGGGCCAGGCAGGCCGACATGATCTCGCGAAACAGGCGCAGCATGACCGAATCAGCCAGCGGCCCGTCGTTGCGCTCGATCACGCGCCGAAGCACCTGGGCTTCGCGGTCGGGCCGATAGTAGGCCGCGGGCGTGGCGGCTTCGCCCTTGGCCGATCGCACCGCCTGAGCCAGGTCCGCGCGCTCGGCGATCAGCGCCTGGATGCGCTCGTCGAGCGAATCGATCTTCTGGCGCACCTGGTCTAGATCGAGCTTATCCATGGCGTCGCTCGAACTCGCGCATGAACTCAACGAGCGCCTCCACCGCTTCGAGGGTCTGGGCATTGTACAGGCTGGCCCTCAGCCCGCCGAGGGCGCGATGGCCCTTCAGGCCCTGCAGACCGGCCGCTTCAGCCTGCTCGACGAAGGACATCACCAGCGACCCGTCGGCCGGCCAGAAGGGCACGTTCATGATCGAACGGGCCTGCTCGGCTACCGGGTTGTGCCAGAACTCCGAGCCGTCGATGGCGCGGTAGAGGATGTCTGCCTTGTTTCGGTTGCGCTCGGCCATCGCCTCGAGACCGCCCTGACGCTCGATCCAGCGCAGCATTTCCAGGGCCGTGAACCAGGCCAGGCTGGCCGGCGTGTTGTATAGGCTGAAGTTTTCTGCCCAACTGCGATAGTCCAGAAAGCGCGGCAGGGTGTCAGGCACGCACTCGAACAGATCGCGCCGGACGAAGACTACCGTCAGGCCGGCAATACCCAGATTCTTCTGTGCCCCGGCATAGGTAATCGCGAGATCGCGGTAAGGATACGGCCGCGAGAGGAACTCCGAAGACAGATCCGCGGCCAGCGGGACGTTGGTTCGCGGCGGCTGCGCGTACTGCAGCCCGTGGATCGTCTCGTTGCCCGTGTAATGCAGATAGGCGCAGTCGTCGGGCAGTCGCCCGATTTCCGGCAGGTCGACAAAGCCACTCGCCTCACTGCTGCCAACCACCTGCGTTTGCGCAACGCGCCCGGCCTCGGCCAGAGCCTTCTTGCCCCAGTGCCCGGAAATCAGAAAGGCGGCCGTGCGATCGGCAGCCAGATTCATCGGCAACTGCGCAAACTGGCAGTTCGCGCCGCCGTGCAGCAATAGCACGGCATGCTCCTCGCCGATCCCGGCCAGATCGCGCAGCCGCTGGTGCAGCTCCTCGGCCACCGCCATGAAAAGCGGCCCGCGATGCGACACCTCGGCAATCGAAGGCGTTTCGTCAGCCGACAGCGCCAACGCCTCGCTCAAGCGCTCGCGCACCTCGGTCGGCAACATTGACGGGCCGGCTGAGAAATTATGGATGGACATAGAGGATTCAGGATTCAGGGTTAAGGTTCAGGGTTCGGGGCTCTCAGGATAACCCCTATATCTTTCATGGGCGCGGCATGCACGGCGCAGTGCTTTTCGGCACCTCGCCTGCAGAAAAACCGGGGCGTTCCTGAACCCTGAACCCTGAAATCTCCTTACCCCTGAACTTCGAGAAGCTCCACCCCAGCCATGTAACGCCGCAATGCCTCGGGAACCACCACGGAACCATCCCGCTGCTGGTTGTTTTCCAGCACCGCGACCAGGGTGCGGCCGACGGCCAGGCCGGAGCCGTTGAGGCTGTGGACCAGTTCCGGGCGGCCGGTTTCGGGGTTGCGCCAGCGCGCCTGCATGCGGCGGGCCTGGAAGTCGCCGAAGTTGGAGCACGAGGAGATCTCGCGGTAGGCGCTCTGACCGGGCAGCCAGACTTCCAGGTCGTAGGTCTTGCGCGCGGAAAAGCCCATGTCGCCGGCGCACAGCGCCATCACCCGATACGGCAGCTTCAGAGCCTGGAGCACCTTTTCGGCGTGGCCGGTCAGCTCCTCAAGCAGCACCTGCGAATCCTGCGGGCGGCAAATCTGCACCAGCTCGACCTTGTCGAACTGGTGCTGGCGGATCATGCCTCTCGTGTCCTTGCCGTAGGCCCCGGCTTCGCGCCGGAAGCACGGCGTGTGGGCAACGAACTTCAGTGGCAGGCGCTCTGAATCGACAATTTCATCGGCGACCAGATTGGTCAGTGGCACCTCGGCGGTCGGAATCAGGTAGCGCGGCGGGTCGTCGTCGATGGCGAAGGCGTCGTCTTCGAATTTGGGCAGCTGACCTGTCCCCTGCATGGCATCAGCATTGACCATGTAGGGCACGTACATTTCGCGGTAGCCGTGCTCGCCGATGTGCATGTCGAGCATGAATTGCGCCAGCGCCCGGTGCAGCTGCGCGACCTGCCCGCCCAGCACGGCGAAACGGCTGCCGGAGAGCTTGGCCGCTAGTTCGAAGTCGATACCGTCGAGCAGCTCGCCGATTTCGACGTGATCGCGCGGTTCGAAGTCGAGCGTGGTCGGCTCGCCAAAGCTTCGCACCAGCGCGTTGTCGGCCTCGTCATCGCCGTCGGGCACGGAATCGTCAGGCAGGTTGGGCATGTCGAGCTGAACGCGCTCGAGCTCGTGGCGAAGCTGTTCGAGCTCGTCGCTGACGGCCTTGAGGTCGTCACCGAGGCGGCCGACCTCGGCGACAAGCGGCGCGATGTCCTCGCCGGCGGCCTTGGCCTGCCCGATCGATTTCGAGCGACGATTGCGCTCGGCCTGCAGCTCTTCGGTCCTGGTCTGCAGCTTCTTGCGCCGCGCCTCGAGCGCGGCGTAGTTTTCGATGTCGAGGTGGTAGCCGCGGCGCGCCAGTTTCGTGGCGACCTCGTCGAGACTGCGTCTTAGTAGCTGTTGATCAAGCATCGTTCATTATGTCCAGGTTGTCCGGTCTCACGCAGAGCCGCAGAGGGGCAGAGTTCGCAGAGACAAAGAATTAGGGGTAAAGACTCAACCCGACCGCGGAGTCAACGGCTTGCGGCATCTCTTTTCAGCCTGTGCGTTTCTTGAAGTATCCATCGCTTTTCTCTGCGTCCTCTGCTCCTCTGCGGCTCTGCGTGAGGCTCTCTGGCGCTTATCCCGAAAAAGGATGCCGCAGGATGACATTGGCATCACGTTCAGGCCCGGTCGAGAGCATGTGCACCGGCGCTTCGATCAGCTCTTCGAGGCGATCGAGGTAGGCGCGCGCTTCGGGCGGTAATTTATCGGGATCGGTCAGGCCCTGGGTCGAGCCGTCCCAGCCGGGCATGTCCTCGTAGACCGGCGCGGCGTGCTCCCACTCCTCGGCGCCGACCGGAAAGCCCTCGACGCCGTCGTAGTCGACGCAAATGCGCACGCGATCGAAAGTATCGAGTACGTCGAGCTTGGTGATGCACAGGCCGGTCACGCCATTGATGCGCACCATGCGCTTGAGCGCGACGGCATCGAGCCAGCCGCAGCGGCGCGCGCGGCCGGTGGTGGCGCCGAATTCGACGCCGCGCTCGGCCATCAGGCGCCCGTCGTCGTCGTGCAGTTCGGTCGGAAACGGCCCCGAGCCCACGCGCGTGGTATAGGCCTTGGTCACGCCCAGCACGTAGTCGATGTCGCCGGGGCCGATACCCGCGCCGGTCATCACACCGCCGACGGTGGTATTCGACGAGGTCACGAAGGGATAGGTGCCGTGATCGATATCGAGCAGGCTGCCCTGGGCACCCTCGAACAGGATCGATCGGCGCTGGCGCCTGAGTTCGTGCAGCTCGCCGGTGACGTCGGTGAACATTGGCCTGAGTTCTTCGCCCATGGCGGCGGCTTCTTCGGCAATCTGGTGACCATCCACCGGATCGGCATCATAGTAATTGGTCAGCAGGAAGTTGTAGTAGTCGATCACGCCGCCGAGTTTTTCCTCGAGCCTGGTCGGATCGGCCAGGTCGGCCAGGCGCAGGCCAAGACGCGAGGCCTTGTCTTCGTACGCTGGTCCGATGCCGCGCCCGGTCGTGCCGATGGCGTTCTTGCCGCGCGACTTTTCGCGCGCGCGGTCGAGCGCCTCGTGACAGCCCAGAATGGCGGGACAGGCCGGCGAGATTCCCAGACGCGAGCGCACGTCGATGCCCTTGTCCTCGAGCCCGCGGATCTCGGACACCAGCGAGTGCGGGGCGACCACCACACCGTTGCCGACCAGGCAGCGGGCGCGCTCGGTGAGCACGCCGGAGGGAATGACGTGCAGGACAGTCTTTTCGCCACCCACCACCAGCGTGTGGCCGGCGTTGTGGCCGCCCTGGAAACGCACCACGGCGTCGGCGTCATGGGCGAGCAGATCGACAATCTTTCCCTTGCCCTCGTCGCCCCACTGGGTGCCGAGAATCACGACGGATCGAGACATCATTTATCCCCGAAATTGAAAGTCAGCGAGCAAGGTGGAAGATCAGCGCGCCAAGCAGGATCAGCGCCACGCCGCCCGAGCGAAGGCTGCGGTCGGGCAGCCGGGCGGCCTGGCCGACCATGTTGCGCCAGCCGGTCGGGCTGATGGCCGGCATCAGGCCTTCGATAATCAGCACAAGGCCGCCGGCCAGCAGGAGATCACCCCACATTGGCTCTAGTCCTGCTGTTTGTCCAGGTAGCGGAAGAAATCCGACTGGGCATCGAGCAGCATGACGTCGTTTTCCGTGCCAAGGCTTTGCTCGTAAGCCTCGAGACTGCGCCAGAAGGAGTAGAACTGCCGATTCTGATTGAACGCCTCGGCGTAAATGGCGGCCGCCCGGGCATCTCCTTCGCCGCGCAGGCGCTGTGCATCACGCTCGGCCTCTGCCAGCAGCACGCGCACCTGGCGATCGGCATCGGCGCGAATGCGCTCGGCCTGCTCGCGACCCAGCGAACGCAGCTCGTTGGCGTACTCGGTTCGCTGTGTGTCCATGCGGTCGAACACCGAAGTGAGCACTTCATCGGTCAGTTCGATGCGCTTGATGCGCACGTCGATGACGTCGATGCCGAAATCCTCGAAGCGCCGGTCGGCGCGCACCACGAGCTCTTCCATCATTTCACGACGCTCCTCGGAAACAACTTCGCTGAGCGTGCGCTGGGCAAACTCGTCGCGCAGGTCGTTGCGGATCAGTTCGGACAGCCGGGCCCGGGTGAACATCTGATCGCCGCGCGTGGCCACATAGTAATCGCGCGGGTCGAAGATGCGCCACTTGACGTAGTAGTCGACTTCGACGAACTTCTGTTCGGCGGTATTCATCTGTTCGGGCCGCATGTCCATCGTCTGGAGGCGGTTGTCGAACTTGCGGATGTTGTTGATGAACGGCAGCTTCCAGTGCAGGCCGGGCTCGTAGTCGGCCTGCACCACTTCACCGAGGCGGAACCGGATGGCGTACTCGGTTTCCTTGACGATGAACAGGCTGCTGATACCGACAAAAAGCAGAATAATCAAGATGATGGGAATCAAGAATCTCATCTTAGCGGCCCTCCCTGCCGGTGCGGCTGCGCGGATCGGTCTGGCCCGTGCTCTGCCCCGAGCGCTGCTTGTCCTGCGTTGTCAACAACGGCGGCGGCGCACTGAGCGCCGGGTTGCCGTCCCTGATGCGATCAAGCGGCAGATAGAGCATGTTGTTGCTTGAATCGACGTCCAGAAGAACCTTGGCCGAGCGACCGAAGACATTCTGGAGCGTTTCGATATAGAGACGCTCGCCGGTCACCTCCGGCGCCTGCTCGTACTCGGCCAGCAGGGCGGAAAAACGGTCGGCCTCGCCGGTTGCGTTGGCGATCTTGGCGTCGCGGTAACCCTGGGCCTCTTCCATGATGCGAGCGGCGTGACCACGGGCCTCGGGCACAACCTGATTGGCGTAGGCCTGGGCTTCGTTTGCGAAGCGGATCTGGTCCTCGCGGGCGCGCACCACATCGTCGAATGCCGGGCGCACCTGGGACGGCGGCCGGACCTCCTGCAGGTTGAACGAAGTGACCTCGATGCCGACCTCGTAGCGGGCGATGATTTCCTCGAGCAGCGCCTGGGCGTCGAGCGCAATCTGGCCGCGGCCGATCTCGAGGATAAAGTCCATGTTGTTGGTGCCGACAATCTCGCGGATGGCGCTGTCGGCCGCGTGCGACAACGACGCCTCGGGCTCGGCGACGTTGAACAGGAAGTCCTGAGGCTCGAGCACGCGGTACTGGACGGCGTAGGCCAGATCGATGAGATTCTCGTCGCCGGTCAGCATGCGGCTGGAATTTTCCAGCGAGCGCACCCGGCTGACGTTGACCGTCTGCACGGTCTCGACAGGCTGCGGGAAGGTAAGCTTGAGGCCCGGATCGATCGTTCGGTTGTACTCGCCGAAACGCAGAACCACGCCGCGCTCGGATTCGTCGATGATGTGGACCGAACTCCAGGCGACCCAGATCACCAGCAGCAGCACGACCAGCCCCACGAACGGCGCAAGAGAGCCGCCGCCGGAACCGCCCTTGCGGCCGCCACCGTCGTCTCCGCCGCCGCCCATGATTCTCTTCAGGCGTCGCTGTACATTGGCAAACACTTCATCCAGGTCGGGCGGCTGCTGGCCGTTACCCCCCTTCCAGGGGTCGCGATCACCACCGCCACCACCGCCGCGTCCAGGTTCATTCCAGGGCATCGATCTCTCCGTGATTTCGTCCTCGCATCAGGCCGTCGGTCGGCCGGATGCCTACCGCGTTCACTCGTCGCAGTACAAAGCTGCGGCGCCCGATGCTCGGAATCGGTTAGTTTAACAGGAGTTGTTCTGCCAGTTGTCCATCGGCGCCCTTCAGGCGGGCCAGTTTTCGGGCATCGCGCTGGTCGAGATCCACCTGCATGCGGCTGGAGCCGTCGTCGTCGATCTGCTCGTCAACGACGACCCCCAGGTCGAACAGGCGCGAGCGCAGGCGCTGCCCCTCGGCAGGCACGCGAATGCGCCGGCGAATCCGGCCTTCGGCCAGTCGCTCGCTGAGTGCCGTGACCAGATCCTCGAGCCCATCGCCCCGTTCGGCCGACAACCACACCGCCGTGATCCGCCCGCTACTGTCGCGCTCCAGACCCGCCTCGCGCTCGGTCAGGTCGACCTTGTTGAAGACCTTGAGCACGGGCAGCTCACCTGCCCCGATGTCGCCGAGCACCTCTTCCACCACTGCCTGCTGCTGCAGGCGATCGGGATCGGCAGCATCGATCACGTGGACGACAAGGCTGGCCGAAAGCGTCTCCTCGAGCGTGGAGCGAAACGCGGCGACCAGCTCGTGCGGCAGTTCACGAATGAAGCCAACGGTGTCTGACATCAGCACTTCCGAGCCGGCCAGGCCCTCGATCTTCCGGACCGTGGGGTCGAGGGTGGCAAACAACTGGTCGCGGGCCATCACCTCGCCGGTCGTCAGACGGTTGAACAGCGTCGACTTGCCGGCGTTGGTGTAGCCAACCAGAGCCACCAGCGGCACCTCGCTTCGGCTGCGCTGGCGCCGCCCCTGCTCGCGGCGCTGCTGAACCTTTTCCAGCCGCGCGCTGAGCTGGCGGATGCGATTGCCGAGCAGGCGGCGGTCGGTCTCGAGCTGGGTCTCGCCCGGCCCCCGCATTCCGATGCCACCGCGCTGGCGCTCAAGGTGAGTCCAGCCGCGAACCAGGCGGGTGGAGAGATGGCGCAACTGAGCCAGCTCGACCTGCAGCTTGCCTTCGTGCGAACGTGCGCGCTGGGCGAAGATATCCAGGATCAGGGTGGTGCGATCGAGCACGCCGCGTTTGAGTCTGCGAGTGAGGTTGCGCTCCTGCACGGGGCTGAGGCGGGCATTGACCAGCACCAGCCCGGCTTCGCCGGCGATGGCGCACTCGCGAACCTCATCGACCTTGCCGCTGCCAACCAGATAACGGGGATCGGGCGTGTCGCGCGGGGCGAGCACCTCGTCGACCACCTCTAGACCGGCCGAGCGCGCCAGCAGGCGAAACTCGGCGCGCGACTCCTCCCCCTGGCCGGGTCCCAGAATGGGATGCAGCAGCACAGCTCTGGAGGCGCCGTCGGCCGCAGCTGGCACGAAATCTTCAATCAGGGCTGCTCGTCCTCCGCCATGTCACCCAGATGCACGTTGCGAGTCGGCACTACGGTGGATATGGCATGCTTGTAAATCATCTGGCTGACCGAATTCTTCAGCAATACCACGAAGTTGTCGAAGGACTCGATCTGCCCCTGTAGCTTGATGCCGTTGATGAGAAAGATCGACACCGGAACACGCTCGCGCCGGAGCGCGTTGAGAAATGGATCTTGCAACGACTGACCCTTGGACATTGTGACTCTCCTTGGAAGTTCTTATCTGGCCCGTTAATAATTCTTTTGGGGTCGACGCCTCCGACCGGAAGCCGGGGGTATTCAAGCGGACGTCTGGCGAGCTTGACCGGGCGCGCAAAAGTCACCTACCTGCCTGAAAATCAACTCGATTGTACGTTCCTGCAATGAATCGTGCCACAGCGCGCCCGACATTCTCCGCAGCGCCGTCAATTGCCGCTTGGCCAACTGACGGGTAGCGGCAATGGCCTTGCGGCGGCAGTCGGCCAGATCCTGATCACCATCGAGATACGCCCAGACCTGGCGGTAACCCACCGACTTCATCGAAGCATGGGCAGCACTCAAATCCGGGCGCGCCCGCAGGCGCTCGACTTCTTCGACAAAGCCCTGATCCAGCATCTGCTCGAAACGCACTGCAATACGCTCATGAAGAATATGGCGGTCGCGAGGCGTCAGTACAAGGCGCAGCGCCTGCAGGCGGGGAAAGCGGTTGTGCCCATGGTGGGCGCTGGGGCCGGCTCCGGTCAGGCGCAGGATCTCGAGCGCGCGCTGGATCCGCTGGCTGTCGGCCGGACGAATCGCCGCTGCAGCAGCGCGATCATGTCGCGCCAGCTCGGCATGCAGGGCCTGCCAGCCGCGCTCGCCGGCCTCGGCGGCAATGGCGCGGCGAAGCGCAGGGTCGGCCGGCGGCATGGGATCGAGGCCGTAGAGCAGCGCGCGGTAGTAGAGCATCGTGCCGCCAACCAGCACCGGCCAGCGGCCGGCGGCGTGGATGCGTTGGATCTCGGCGGCGGCATCGGCGGCGAAGTCGGCCGCCGAATAGGTCTGTTCCGGGTCGCGGATGTCGATCAGGGCATGCGGATAGCGCTCCAGCGTGGCGGCGTCGGGCTTGGCCGAACCGATATCGAGCCCGCGATAGACCTGGGCCGAATCGACGCTGACCAGCTCGACCGGAAAGCGATCGCGGAGCGCGAACGCGGCCGCCGTCTTGCCCGCGGCCGTGGGCCCCATCAGAAAGACCGCCGGCGGCAGTGCCCGTTCGGGCAAGCGGCTACTGGCCACGCAGGAAGAGGCGATCGAGAGCCTTCATGTCAAGCTGCACCCAGGTCGGACGGCCGTGGTTGCACTGATCCGAGCGCTCGGTGCGCTCCATGTCACGCAGCAGGGCGTTCATCTCGTCGATATTCAGGCGCCGGTTGGCTCGGACCGAGCCGTGGCAGGCAATGGTTGACAGCAACTCGTCGAGCACGGTGTCGATCCGCTGGCTCTGGCCCAGCGCCACCAGATCGGCGAGCACGTCGCGCACCAGCCCCTGACCATCGGCCCGGGCCAGCAGCGCCGGCACGGCGCGGATCACCACTGCCTCGGGCCCGGCCAGGCCCAGCTCGAAGCCAAGCCGCCCGAGGTCCTTGATGTGCAGCTCCAGCGCCTGTGCCTCGCGCGCTGACACGGCGATCTTCTCGGGCACCAGAAGCTGCTGCGAGCGAACCCGCTCCTCTCGCCAGGCAGCCTTGAGCTGCTCATAGACAATGCGTTCGTGAGCGGCGTGCATGTCGACCACCATCAGTCCGGCGGCATTCTCGGCCAGAATGAAAACGCCGTGAATCTGGGCCACAGCAAAGCCCAGCGGCGGAATGTCACCCTGCCCTTCCCGGTCACTCGTTTGCGGCGCGCGCGCCAGCTCGGCATAGCGCGAGACGGTCTCGGCCACGGCCAGACCCAGCCCGGCCTGGCCGCCGGGTGCATACGCACCAGCCGATTCCGGCGCGCCGGCGTGCGCCCGCGAAGCCGCCGCCGTCTGCGCCGCCTCGCCGCCCGGACGTGTTCCCGACAGCGCATGATGAATGGTCTTGAAGAGAAAATCGTGCACCAGACGACCGTCACGAAAGCGCACCTCGTGCTTTTGCGGGTGCACGTTGACGTCCACGCGTTGCGGATCGAGCTCGAGCATCAGCGCAAAGGCCGGATGGCGGCCGCTGAAAAGCACGTCGCGATAGGCCTGACGCACGGCGTGCGCCACCAGCCGGTCGCGCACCAGGCGGCCGTTGACGAAAAAGAACTGCAGGTCGGCCTGGCTGCGGGAAAACCCGGGCCGGGCGATCCAGCCGCTCAAGCGCAGGCCGGCATGCGCCTCGTCAAGCGCGATGGCCTGCTCCATGAAACCGTCGCCGCACACGGCGGCCACGCGGCGAGCGCGCGAGGCCTCATCAACCGCCGGCCCCAGACTGCGCACCACCCGGCCGTCGTGAGCCAGGTCCAGGGCCACGTCCATGCGCGCCAGGGCCAGGCGCTTGAGCAAATCATCGATGTGGCCGAATTCGGTGCGCTCGGTGCGCATGAACTTGCGGCGCGCGGGCGTGTTGTAGAACAGATCGCGAACCTCGACGACGGTGCCCTCGGGCATGCCCGCCGGCCGGATCTCGCTGACCGAGCCACCCTCGGCCTCGAGCTCGAAACCGCTGTCGGCGTTCGCGACCCTGGAAGCCAGGCGCAGGCGCGACACCGAGGCGATGGAGGGCAGTGCCTCGCCGCGAAAACCCAGGGTACCCACGCCCTCGAGATCCTCGAGCGATTCGATCTTGCTGGTAGCATGCGCGCTCAGCGCCAGCGCCAGCTCCTCGCGGGCAATGCCACGGCCGTCGTCGCTGACGCGGATACGCCGCGCGCCGCCGCGCTCGACCTCGATGCGAATCCTCCGGGCGCCGGCGTCAAGGCTGTTCTCGACCAGCTCCTTGACGATCGAGGCGGGCCGCTCGATGACCTCACCGGCAGCGATCTGGTTGACGAGATGGACGGGCAGCTTGCGAATCGGCATGACTGCCAGTTTAACGGAAGGACGAAGGGTTCAGGGTTCAGGGTTCAGGTAAGCGGCGTTACCGCGGGATCGAAGCGCTCCGGCTGCCACGAGCCACCTTACTGAACAAGATCGCCTCTCAATAAAGTGGCGACCTTCCCGGCTGTCAATACGATTTCGCGGCGAAGCCGCCCACCAATGCCCGAAAGGCCGGCCTGAAACCTGAACCCTGAAACCTGAAACCTGTATCAACCCTTCACGATCCCGCCGGGATCACAAGCACCGCCCCGGGGTGGATCACGTCGCCGTCGAGGTTGTTGGCCTGGCGGATGCGCGAGACGCTGGTGCGGTACTTGTGGGCGATCACGCCGAGGGTGTCACCGCGCTCGACAATGTGCCGACTGCCGTCGCGATGCGCGGCAATCCAGGTGCCCTGCGGGGCGGATTCGAAGAAGTGCCGGCGCACGCCGTTGACGATCGCTCCAGCGATTTTCTTGCGATGCGAAGCACTGTTGAGATTGGCCTCGTCGTACGGGTTGCTGATGAACCCGACCTCGACCAGAACGCTGGGCACGTCGGGGGAGCGCAGCACAACGAAATTCGCCCGCTCGACGCGCTGGCGGTGCTGCTTTCCGACCCGTGCAAGCTGTTCAAGAATGGCCGCAGCGGCCTCGCTGCTGTATTCCATGGCCACGTTCTGAGACAGATCCAGCAGCACCGAGCTGAGCACGTCGTCGTCCCGATCGAGCTTGACCCCGCCGACCAGGTCGGAGCGGTTTTCGCTCTTGGCTAGCCATTTCGCCGCCTCGCTGGATGCGCCGCTTCGCGAGAGCACGTAGACCGAGCTTCCGCGCACGCGGTGGTCACGAAAGGCATCGGCGTGGATCGACACGAACAGATCGGCCCGGGCGGCGCGGGCGCGCGCGTAGCGCTCCTCGAGCGGAATGTAGTAATCGCCGGTGCGAATCAGCACGCCGTGCATGCCCGGCTCGTCGTCGATTTGCCGCTTGAGTTCGCGCGCCAGGGCCAGCGTCACGGTCTTCTCATAGGTGCCGGAAGGGCCGATGGCGCCCGGGTCTTCCCCGCCGTGCCCGGCGTCAATCGCCACAATCATGTCGCGCTTGCCGCTGTGGGCCTTCTGCACTGCTTCGCGTACCCGCTCCTTGGCCGATTGGCCGTCGGCCGGATACAGGTCCACGACCAGGCGGTGGCCGTACTCGCCGGCCGGAGCCAGCAGGAAGCTTTGTGGACGCACTTTCCCTTCGAGGTCGAGCACCACCCGCAAGCTGTGGCCTTCGCGCACGCCATGGCGAACGCGCCGGATCACGCCGCTGTGTTCTTCATCCAGTTCCAGCGCCTGCCCCAGCGCGACATCGTCGATATCGATGACCACGCGGGCGGGATTGTCGAGAGTGAACAGGCGGTAGTCCACTCGCTGATCGAGATCGAGCACTGCGCGCGTGCTGTCCGGGCTGGCCCAGACGCGCAGGTTGTGCACCTCGCCGGCCACAGCGGAGAGGCTCAGTATCGTCAGAAAAAGCCCCGGAAGCAGGGTTGCCTTGCGCATTTGGAATCGACCCTCGGCCGCAAGTTCGCGATAATCATGCACTGAAAGGCAGATTTTTTCAAGCCAAATCGCAAGCTTGCAGATACTTCCCAGAACTCGCATCGAGAAGCTGCTCCAAGCCGGTGACTGGATGATTGGAGCCCCGGGAGCAGCCGCTACTGATCAGGTCGGCACAACCCGGATAGCGAGCAGATTCCGGAGCTGACCGCCGCGCGCCTCGGCCAGAATGTCCGCCAGGGTATGGCGGTCGAGCACGTCAAGAAATGCCTGTCGTGCCTCGGCCAGCATGCCCGCCAGCGAGCACGCGGGCGTGATCACGCAGGCGTTGTCCGGCCGCATGCACTCGACCAGGTTGAAGTCGGGCTCCATGGCGCGCACGATCCGGCCCACGTTCAGCTCTCCGGGATCGGCCGACAGCCTGAGGCCGCCGCCCACACCCCGGACAGAGTCGACGAACCCCTCCGCAGCCAGTTGCTGTACCACCTTCATCAGGTGGTTTCGAGACACCCCGTAGGCCTCGGAGATCTCGCGAATCGTGCTGCGGCGGCTGCTTTGACGACTGTTGTCACAATGGTCGTGATGCAAACCCAGATAGATGAGCACGCGCAGGGACAGATCGGTGTATTGAGTCAGACGCATCGCCGGATTCTAACCTCTCGACCGTCAGCTTTTGTATAGTGGAGTTCATAAACCATCAATACCGGCCCGGTGCATCGCCATGGCGCAAGAATCGTCCACCCAGTTTTCCTCCAGCCCGGACACGCACGAGGTCTTCAATCAGCCCGAACCACTGAGCGACTACCACCCGTTCGAACGCCACCCTGCCCTGCAAGAGGCGCTCGAGCGCGAGGGCGGCGGCGCTTTCAAGAGCCGGGTCCACGATTTCGCGCGGCTTGCGGCCGCCGAGATCGGCCCGCTGGGTTTCGAGGCCAATGAGTTCACTCCCCGACTGCGCACCCACGATAGCGCCGGCCGCCGGATCGATCAGGTCGACTATCACCCCGCCTACCACCGCATCATGGCCATCGGCCTGGACAACGGCCTGGCCAGCCTGACCTGGTCGGGCAAGCCCGGTGGCCGGGTCGCGCGCTCGGCGATGATGTTTCTGCACAATCAGTTCGAGGCCGGCACGATGTGCCCGATCACCATGACCCACGCGGTGCTGCCGGCGCTGCGCGCCCAGCCCGACGTTGCCGCGCAGTGGGAACCGCGCGTACTGGCCTCGCGCTACGATCAGCGCTTTCTGCCTGCAGCCGAAAAGCACGGGGTCACGCTCGGCATGGCCATGACCGAAAAGCAGGGCGGCTCGGACGTACGGTCCAATACTACGCAGGCCACGCCGCTGGGCGAGCCGGGCGCCGGACGCGAATACGAGCTGATCGGGCACAAATGGTTCTGCTCCGCGCCCATGAGCGATGCCTTCCTGGCCCTGGCGCAGACCGAAGAAGCGGGCCTGAGCTGCTTTCTGGTGCCGCGCTTCCGGCCCGACGGCTCAGTCAATCCCATTCGCATCATGCGGCTCAAGGACAAGCTGGGCAATCGCTCCAACGCCTCGAGCGAAATCGAGTACCCGGGCACCTGGGCGGTAATGGTCGGCGAACCCGGCCGCGGCGTGGCCACGATCATTCGCATGGTGGCCGAAACGCGCCTGGACTGCGTGATCGGCTCGGCCTCGCTGACCCACAAGGCCGTGGTCGAGGCCATCCACCACGCGTGCGGCCGCGAGGCCTTCGGCGACCGGCTTGTTCGCCAACCGTTGATGGTCAACGTGCTGGCCGATCTGGCGCTTGAATCCGAGGCCTCGCTTGCCCTGGCGATGTTCCTGGCCGGCCGCTTCGAGCGCGCCAGCGACGACGAGCAGGCCGAGCGCCTGGCGCGAATCGCCACCCCGATTGCCAAGTACTGGGTCTGCAAGCGCGCTGTCGGCGCGATCAACGAGGCCCAGGAGTGCCTCGGCGGCGCTGGCTACATCGAGGAGTCGATCCTGCCCCGGCTCTACCGCGAAGCGCCCGTCAACGCCATCTGGGAAGGCTCCGGCAATGTTCAGTGTCTGGACATGCTGCGCGCCGCGCAGCGGGATCCGGGCTCGATGGAAGCGCTGCTGGACCATCTGGAGCGCAGGCGCGGCGCCCACGACGGCATCGCCTGGCGCATCGACGAGGCAAAGCGGCTGCTCGGTGAGCCCGATGAGGCCGTGCCGCAGGCCCGCGCGCTGACGGAGAACCTGGCGCTGGCCCTGCAGGCCGTCGTCCTGATGGATGCCGAAAGCCCCGTGGCCGAGGCCTTTTGCCAGGCGCGTCTGACACCGCACGGAGCGGGCCTTTACGGCAACCTGCCGCCGGCCATCGACATGGCAGCCATCGTGGAGCGCACTTTCCCGAGCTGAATATCGGCAGGCCCGGGGCGGTTGAAAGCGCCGAAAACGCGCTCCATGTTGTTTTGTTCACCAAACCAGAAAGCAGGAACATGATGGAAATTGCCAACAACACCGTCGTCAGCATCGACTACACCCTGACCGGAGACGACGGCCAGGTCATCGACACTTCCGAAGGCCGCGAGCCGCTTCAGTATCTGCACGGCCACCAGAACATCATCCCCGGCCTGGAGAAGGCAATCGAGGGCAAGAGCGAGGGTGAGGAGCTGGAAGTGGCGGTCCAGCCCGAAGAAGGCTACGGCCCCTACCGGGATGAACTGGTTCAGGATGTGCCGAAGGAAGCCTTCGCCGGCGTCGAAAAGGTCGAGCCGGGCATGACCTTCCAGGCTGAATCCAACGCCGGCCCGATGACCGTCATGGTCAAGGAAGTGGGCGAGGAAACCGTCACGGTTGACGGCAATCACATGCTGGCAGGCCAGGTGCTCAACTTCAAGGTCGCCATCAAGAGCGTGCGCGAAGCCACGGCAGAAGAAGTTTCCGAGGGCACCGTCGCGGCCTGATCGCGACGTGATAGGCAAAAACGAGCAGGGCCTCCTCGCGGGGCCTTTTCAGCCCCCTGACGATGGCAAGCCATCTCGTCGGTGGTGGCCAATTCAGCGCCGGCGCGTGTGGCTCAGCCGCGGGGTCAGCAGCGCCGGCACGACCAGCACATAGATCATTACCGCCACGCCCAGCGCAAGCTGGCCGATCCCGGCGTCGAACGCCAGGCCCAGCAGGATCGGCCCGATCGCCGTCGAGACCACCATCAGTGCGGCGTACACGCCACGGATCATGCCCAGGCGGGAGACACCGAACAGCTCGACCCAGACCGCGCCGCAGACCACGCCGTTGACGCCCGCGGTCAAGCCCAGCCCCGCAAACATGACCCACATCGCCGCAGCGGCGGGCAGCAGGCCCAGGCCAAGCACACCCACGCCCAGCGGCAGCAGATAGAAGCGCAGCAGGGCGCGGGCGCTGAAGCGATCGACCAGGCGAGCGCCGACAAAAGCCGCCGTGCCCTGCATCGCCGCGAAAAGCACGAAACCCGAGGCAACCGAAGGCAGCGACCAGTCGAGGCGCTCGGCCAGGGTGCCCTGGTGCAGAAACAGCGCGGTCACCACAAAGGGTGAGACCAGGGCGACGCTGAGCACCCGCAGAAAGCGGCCGTTGGCGAACAGACTGCGGCGGGAGTGCACCGAGGTGTCGATGGCAGCGGTTGCGGAGGCCCCGGCGCGGGCATGGTCAACCAGAGGTCGGGCCAGGCCAAACAGCGCCGGCAGCGCCAGCAAGGCAATACCGCCCGCCGCGCAGTACCAGATCTCACGCCAGCCCAGCCAGCCCATGGCTGCGGCCACGCCCGGCGGCAGCAGCGCCTCGCCCAGAATGAAACCGTAGGTCGCCATCGCCACCGCTCGCCCGCGCCGCGCCACGGCGTAGCGCGCGGCCGCAACCACTGCCAGATGGCCTGCCAGGCCCTGACCGGTCAGGCGCAGCAGAAACAGGCCGGCGAACAGGCCGACCAGGCCCGGTGCCAATCCAGTCACAGCGGCGCCCGCGGCCAGTCCGGCCGTGGTCAGGGCGATTGCGTGGCGCATCGCCAGACGATCAGCCATCGCGCCCAGCCAGAACATGCTCAGGCCGCTGATCAGCGTGGCCGTGCCATAGAGCGTGCCCAGCGCGGATTCGCTCAGGCCGAATTCGGCTCGGAAATCCGAGCCGAACAGGCCGATGTAGAAGGTCTGGCCGAAGGAGGAACACAGGGCGGCCAGGAAGGCGAAACGGCCGGCCGGCGGCAGGCCACCCGGGCCTACCAGGACATGCGCCATTTTCCCCGGCCGGCGCTGTATCGGGGCGGTTGCCATGGCGAGAATCATCCGGCCATACTACGCGGTCATTCGAAGCTGCCGCGAAGCTGCAGCCAGGCGATGCGCCCGGGTTCGGGAATGCGCCCAGCGAGCGCGCCCAGGTCAGCCGAGCCGCGCTGAAGGTGCTCGGCGTAGCGACGATCGAACAGGTTGTCGACGCCGCCGGTCAGCGTCCAGCGCGAACCCAGGTGGCGACCGCCATACAGCGATGTCACCGCAAAGCCCGGCGTGGGCGTGGTGTCGAGCGAATAGATCGTGCCACGGCCGGGATCGATGCGATGCTGGCGGTCAACGGCGCGCAGCAGCACGCCGCCGAAGAAGCGCGCATCGTCATAGTCCAGGCTCAGCGTGGCCTCCAGCGGCGGCGTCTGGGCCAGCGGCAGGCCGTCGCTGTCATTATCCGAGCGCACCCAGCTCAAGCTTCCGCCCAGGGTCAGGTGCTCGGCAAGCTTCAGGCGCCAGTCGGCCTCCGCTCCCAGGGTGGTGGCGTCGACGTTGCGCGCTTCTGTGGCCTCCAGGCCGGGCTCGACGATCAGAATGTAGTCGTCGATGCGGCCGTAGAAGAGCGACAGCGTAGCGCTCAAGCGCGCTGTCCGGTAGCGGGCGCCGACGTCGAGCTGGGTAAGGATCTCGTTGTCGAGGCCGAACTCGCGCTGGCGCTCCCAGTAGTCGGGAGCGCGCTCGGCGCGGCCGATACCGGCGTAGAAGGCCAGCGGCCGCTCGGCCAGGTGATGCTCGTAGCGCGCGAAGGCGCTGAGCTGCTCGCGCCGGTCGCTGTCGCCGGCAAGAACCCCGCCGAAGCCATCATCGAGGGCGCGCGCCCGGTCATGATCGAGGCGCAGCCCCCACACGGTCTTGCCCTCCTGGCTCAAGTTGTGTTCGACCTCGACGAAGGCGCCGGTCCGGGTAAACCGGGCCGTGTCGGTGCGCGCCGTCTCGTCGAGCCGGGCCACGGCCGGGCCGCGCAGCATGCCGTCGCGGTGGCGATTGCCCATCCAGTCGACGCCGACATTAATGCTGAGCTCGTCAGCCGCGCGCAGATCGCCGGCCAGCCGGGCTCCCCGGGTCCGTCGGTCGGGGAAGCGGACCATGGGCATCTTCGGCGGTGAGCGCAGGGTGTAGTTGTCCATGACGTGATCGATGTAGTTGTGGAACAGCAGCAGCTCGATCTCTTCGAGCCAGGGCGTTATCGTCTCGCGCACGATCCGCAGACTGTAGCCGCTGCGATCGAAACGGCTGCCGTCCATCATGCGGTCATCATAGGCGGCCTCGCCATCGCTCTTGTCGATACCGAGTTCGACTCGCGTGCGCTCGTCCGGCGTCCAGCCTGCCAGCAGGCTGGTGCTCCAGCGCTCGTACTGCGAATGGACACGCTCACCGGCGCCGTCGCGATAGTCGTCGCTGCTCGACCAGGTGCCGGTCATGCGGGCGTAGCCGCGATCGTTGCCGATCATGAGCTCTCCGGTGCCGTCGCGGCGCTCGAAGCTGCCCGCAGTGGCGCCGACGTAGCCGCGCCGGGTCGGGCCATCGATGAGCGGATCCTCGCGCTCGAAGCGAACCACACCGGCCGCCGAAGCGCCGAATCGGACCGACTGGGGGCCCTTGATTACCTCGATGAGGTCGTACGCCTCGGGATAGATATACGCGGTGGGTGGGTCCATGCGGCCACCACAGCCCCCGAGCAGCATGGCGTCGTCGACCAGGATGTTCAGACGCGACCCGCCCAGGCCGCGCAGGACCGGGTCGCCGCTGGTGCCGCCTTTTCGAGACAGCGCGAAACCCGGGATCGATTTCAGGTAGGCGCCACCATCATGGGCCGGCAGTGGCAGGCGCGGTGCGCGCGGGTCGGTGGTGATGTGAAAAGGGTCGCTCATCGGCGCGGTGGTCACGACCACGTCGCCGAGCACGATTGCGCCATCACCACGCTCGGTCACGTCGGGTGCGGCGCCCTTGTCGCCATGTTTGGTGATGTTTCGGGTTTCTGGCGTTTCGCCGGCCCAGGCGGGCAGGCACAATGCGGCCGCCAGCAGGCCGCAACATAGATGCTGTCTCATTAAAAATCCTCTTGCTCAACGTTGGCCGCGCCCGGCCAGTCAGGGCGGGCGCGCAAGTCAGATCCGGGTTGATTCCTTACACTGAACGTCGAGCGCGAGGGGAGCCACGGGCCGGCGGCAGCCGGAGTGTGGCGCGGGTGTGGCCGCCGGGAGTCGAGGCGGGAAAAGCGAGCGTGGAGGTCGGCGGCAGGGACGGGGCCGCCGGCAACGGCGTCAGCGCCGCGGCAAAGAAGGCGAAGGCCCAGGGGCATTTACCGGAAAGGTCATCGTGGTCGTCATGACTGTCGACCGGCTGGCCGGTCGCCGGATCGATCACCACAGTGACCATGCCCTCGGGCGTACACAGGCGAACCAGACCATCGGCGTCGGGCATATAGCCGTCGGCAATGAACGCGCGCAAGGCAAGCGCGAACAACAGCGGGATCAACCATGTTCGACGGGCTTGCAACAAGCGAGAACTCCAGCGACGGGGATCCGGCGACACCGCACAGGCTGGATGAAAATCCTGCACAGAACGCCCGCCAAGTATAAGCGATTCTCGCCCGTTGCCCGCCCCGGGTGATAAGGCGGAGTGCCGGCCGGTTTTCAGCCGCCGTCCTTGAACCTGCGCAACGCCCGACGCTCGCGCTTGTCGGGAGCGCGCGATCTGGCGCTGCCGGCGGCACGTGCCTGGCGTCTTTCTTCGATCTGGCGCAAGCGCGTCGTGCGGCCGGCCTCGGTTTCGGTGTACATGGCCTGAGCCAGCGGCGCAGAGACGCGCTTGTCGCCGAGTTGCTCGACGATGACCTCGAAGCGCATTTCGCCTTTGGTAACCTTGAGGCGATCGCCGCAGCGCACCAGGCGCGAGGCCTTGGGCGAGGCGCCGTTGATTTCAACCTTGCCGCCGCGAATTGCCTGCTGGGCCATGGCGCGCGTCTTGAAAAAGCGCGCCGCCCAGAGCCATTTGTCGAGCCGTACGGCGTCGGTCATGGGTTATCTTCTGCCGCAGATGAACGCGGATGAACGCAGATGAAAATCGGATCTTGAATCCATCTGCGGTTCAATCATTCGCTTTGGATTTTGCTCCGGCTGCTGCATGGCCCCGGTTGTCACCATTGCCATCGAGGGCGTTGACCAGCAGGGCGTTGACGCGCCGGACGTAGCCGGCCGGGTCGGCCAGTTCGCCACCTTCGGCCAGCAGGGCCTGGTCGAACAGAAGCTGCGAGAGCTCGCCGAATCTCGCCTCGCCATCCTCGTCAGCCATGACGCGAAGCAGCGGATGTTCTGCGTTGATCTCCAGATCGGGCTTGCTTTCGGGCACGTCCTGGCCGGCCTGGCGCAGCATCTTCTGCATCTGCAGGGACATGGCGTTGTCGTCGCTGACGATGCAGCCCGGCGAGTCGGTCAGACGGCTGCCGGCAACCACGTTGCCGACCTGTTCACCCAGCGCCTTCTTGATGCGCCCGGCCAGGGCCCTGGCCGACTCATCCGGCTCGGGCTGGTCGTCGCCAAGATCGAGCTGCCCGCTGGCGGCCGACTTGAGCGACTTGCCCTTGTACTCGTGCAGATGCCCGATCAGCCACTCGTCGATGCGGTCGGTCAACAGCAGCACCTCGAGGTCGCGCTTGCGAAAGGCTTCCAGATGCGGCGAGTTCTTCGCCACCTTCAGGCTATCGGCGGTGAGATACCAGATCGTGTCCTGGCCTTCGGCCATGTTATCGATGTAGGCATCAAGGCCGACGTTCGGGTCGTCGGACTTGCTCGAGGCAAATCGCAGCAGCGAAGCGATGCGCTCGCGCTGCTCGAAGTCCTCGATCACGCCTTCCTTGAGCACGCTGCCGAAGGCGTTCCAGAATTTTTCCCAGGCTTCGCCGCCTTCACTGGCCAGCTTCTCGATCAGGTCGAGCGAGCGCTTGACCACCGTGGCGCGGATCTTTCTGATCAGCGGGTCGTCCTGCAGGATCTCGCGCGAGATATTGAGCGGCAGGTCGGCCGAGTCGATCACCCCGCGCATGAAGCGCAGGTAGCGCGGCACGACCTGCTCGGCGGCGTCCATGATGAACACCCGCTGGATGTAGAGCTTCACGCCCTCTCTTTCATCGCGATTGACCAGCATGTCGAAAGGCGCCTGGGACGGCAGGTACAGCAGCAGGCTGTAGCGCTGGCTGCCTTCGACGTGGTGATGCGCCCAGCTCAAGGGCTTTTCCTCGTCGCCGGTCAGGCTGGTGTAGAACTCCTGGTAGTCCTCGTCAGACAGCTCCGAGCGACTTCGGGCCCACAGGGCCCCGGAGTCGTTGACGGTCCTGGCTTCTTCGTCCTTGCCCGCCTCGCCCAGCCGGATCGGGAAGGCGATATGGTTGGAGTAATGACGAATGATGCGCTCGAGCTGCCAGCGCGAGAGCAGATCCTTGTGCTCTTCGCGCAGGGTCAGGGTGATCGTGGTGCCCTGCGTTTCGCGCTCGATCGACTCGAGCTGGTACTCGCCGTCGCCGGTTGAAATCCAGCGCACGGCGCTGGCGGCCGGTTCGTTGGCACGGCGGGTCTCGACCGTGACCTCGGAGGCCACGATGAAGGCCGAGTAGAAACCCACGCCGAACTGACCGATCAGCGCGGCGTCCTTCTGCTTGTCGCCGGACAACGATTCCAGAAACTGCTTTGTGCCGGAGCGGGCAATCGTTCCGAGATTGGCGATGACCTCCTCGCGGTTCATGCCGATGCCGCGGTCGGCCACCGTGAGCGTACCGGCGCCCTCATCGAAGCGCACATCGATGGTCAGGTCCTGATCCAGGCCCTTGAGCGACTCGCTCGTCAGCGCCTCGAAACGCAGCTTGTCGCTGGCATCGGAGGCGTTGGAGATCAGCTCGCGAAGGAAAATCTCACGGTTCGAGTACAGCGCGTTGATCATCAGCTTGAGAAGCTGATGAACCTCGGTGTCGAAACGGCGGGTTTCGGCGGTTGCGTCATTCATGGCAGCATCGATGCAGTGTCTGAAACTGCAAACGAAATGGGCCCGAGCGCTTCGGGTTTCAAGTTGCCGGGCCGTGTCGGCGCCGGTCACAGCGCATCGTCGGGTCAGTCCAGCCCGAGCACGTCCTTGCCCTGCCTGAATACCACGTCGACGAGAATGCCGGCATCGTCGATGCGATCGAGGTCGGACTGCAGTTCCTCGCCAATGACGCCCAGCTCTTCGAGCATGCTGCCGGCCTTGTCGTAGTCGCCGTCGCCCTGCATCATCAGGATCTCGCGCGAGAGCGCGTCGATGGCCTGGCTGAAGCGCTCGGGAACGACGCGGTAGTGGCCGTTGTCATCGCGCTTGAAGGCGCCGAAATCGGCGAAGTAGTTGAAGCGCATCATGTTGGCTCGGCCGTGGGCGCTGGATGCGCCGAATCGAACCGAGCGAAAGATGCCGGCCAGGAAGGTGACGTAGTAATCCATGATGTCGCCCTCGATTTCCCCGGCTTCGTTGAGCTTACGCACCATGTAGAGCCCCAGAACGTCGGCCTTGCCTTCCTCGTGCGGGCTGGCGTGCTCCCTGAGTGCGGCGCGAACCGTGCCCTCGCCCGCGACCAGGTTCTTGACGCCCAGGCCATGGGCGACCTCGTGAAACATGGTGTTGCCGAAGAAAGCGTCGAAGGTGACATGCCCGCGCTGCTCCTCGGCGATGACCACCTCGGCGATCGGCAGCAGGATGCGATCGTACTTCGCGCGCATGGCGTTCTTGAGCTGCAAGCGACGCGTGCCCTTGGCCAACTGCACCTCCTCGTCGTTGGGCAGGTTGACGGCAATGGTCTTGGAGCCGGCATTCGAGTCACCGGCGTAGTAGACCACGTCGTAGGCGTTGAGCTCGGCGTCGCTGCCGGGCTGTTCGGCCTTGTAGGCCTGGGGCACCGGCAACCCGCGCTGCAGCTCGGGCAGGAACTGCGCAAAACGGGCCAGGCGCTCGCTCCACTCCAGATCCTTGATCAGCACGTAGGCCTCGAAGGCCGCCTTGTAGCCGTAGCGCTGGTCTTCGTAGGTTTCGATCGGGCCATAGATCAGATCGATCTTGTTGTTCCTGACGTCCATCCAGGCCAGGTCGGAAGGCTGGTAGCGGTTGGTGCGCAGCGCATCGGCGCGCAGCTTGAGGTAGCGCTTGAAGCTGTCGTTCTCGGCCAGCCCGGCGGCTTGCTCGAGCAGCGCGGCAGCATCGTCCAGGCGCTTGGAATAGGCTTCGTTGTAGGGCTCGACGACCAGCTCGCCGGCCTCGTCGCGGCGAATCAGGGTGTAGAGATTGTCCTTGCGCCGGTCGTCGAGCGCCTCGAATTCAGCGTCGCTCATGTCGGCCGGATAAAAATTGGCGCCCGGCGGCCTGGGGCCGTAACCGGCCACGAAAGGCCGGTTGCCAGCCAGGCGATCCCAGGGACCGTAGTTGATGCGGGCAAATTCGCGCGCGGCCTCGTCGTCGATCTGGTCGAACAGCGCGTCGCGATCGCCGAAGGCCTGGCGCCAGAACAGCTCGTCCATGATCCGGCTGGCGTCGATCAGCACGCCCACCATCTCGCGCTGACCGTCGCTGAGGTGGCTCAGGTCGGTCTTGAGGGTGAACTCGGAGTAGATTTCCGGTCGCGGCTCGGCGACCGGGACGGTCTCGGTCTTTTCGGCTTCCCCGGCGGTTTCGGTGGTAACCGCCGCAGCAGTTTGTTCGGCGGCCTGCTTGCCACCTGCGCCCGCCTGGGTGTCCTCCCCGGCGCCGCCGCAAGCAGCAAGGAACAGGCTGGTTACGATCGCGAAAACTGACTTGTTCATGACCCGGACTCCCTCGGGATGGTGGTTGGAAACAGGGGGGATTCTAACGCCCGGCCGCGCTTGGCGTTTGCAACAGGTCGCCTGGCCTCGCATAATTGGCGCCCTGGCCGCTGGGGGGCACCTACCCGATCCGGCGCCCGGCAACCGACAACAACAACGATACCAGCGCATGCGGCAACGTTATCACGTCACCATTTCCGACTACCGGGGCTCGCGCCACTTCACGCTCGATGAGCTTGTCAGGCGCGTGATCGCGGGCGCGGCCATCAGCCTGGCGGTCATTCTTGTCGTCGGCGCTGCCGGCATCCTGCTGCTGTCGAGCCGGATCGGCTCCCTCGACGACGAGGTTGTCGTTCTGGCAGCCGAGAAGGACGCCATCCGCGCCGAACGGGATCAACTGGCCAAAGAGCGCCGAGCGCTTGAAGAAGAGGTACAGCGTCGCAGTCGGGAACTCGCCGTCCTCGGCAGCGAAGTGCAGCGAATCGAGACGCTGGTGGGCCTGGACTCCGCCGATGACCGCCCGCTGGCGCAGCGTGTCGACACCGCCGCGCAGACGGCTTTCGAAAAGCGTTTGATGCTGCGTTCCATACCCAGTGGCTTTCCGGTTCAGTCCGGTCGGGTGACGAGTGGCTTCGGCATGCGCCACCATCCCATTCACGATCGTGAAGCGCTGCACGGCGGGGCAGACCTGCGCGCCAGGCGAGGCACACCAGTCTATGCAACCGCAGACGGCGTGGTCGAGTGGGCCGCCATGCACCATAGTTCGGGGCTGGGCAGGATGGTCAAGCTGGTGCACAACTACGGCTTTTCGACCATCTACGGCCATCTCGACGGCATCGAGGCCAGCTCCGGAAGCTACGTCAAACGCGGTGATCTGCTCGGCTATTCAGGTAACACCGGCCAGTCAGCCGCACCTCATCTGCACTATGAAGTGCGCTACCTGCAGCGCCGCCTGGATCCCTCTCCCTTCCTGCGCTGGTCGCTGGAGGAATACGACGTACTGTTCAGCGAAGAGGATCGCGTTCAATGGGAATCATTAACCGAGGTCGTGCGGACGGCAGCCACAACACCGGAACGACCGTCATTGCAGCAGGTTCAAAGCTTGTCGGCGACCTTGCCTTAAGCGACAACCTGCACGTCGACGGCCTTATCGAAGGCCGCATCCACTCCGAGGCGGAAGTAGCCATCGGGCAGGAAGGCCGCATCGAAGGAGAGCTGCAGGCCGATCACATCGTGATCAGCGGCGGATTCGAGGGCAGTATCAACGCCAGGCGACTGGAAATCGTGGCCGGTGGCCGGGTTCGCGGCGACCTCACGGCAGCCGAGCTGGTCATCGAGCCAGGCGCCCTGTTCAACGGCAACATTCTCACCCGCAGAACGCAGGCCGGGCAGCAACCCGCCCCCAGCCCGGGGAATGCGTCATCAGCGGAAAACAAATCGGCGCCACAAACCTGAAGTCAGGCAGAGGATCAGGCGTGCGGGTCACTGCACGCAAAAAGGCCAGCCGGGTGGCTGGCCTTTTTTACGTTCGGATCGCTGTCCGGTTCAGGCTCTGGCGCGGTTGCGGCCGGAACCCGTAAGCTTTTCCTTGATCCGGGCGGCCTTGCCTTCCAGATCGCGCAGGTAGAACAGCTTGGCGCGGCGCACCTTGCCCCGGCGCTTGATCCTGATCGACTCGATCAGCGGGCTGTAGGTCTGGAAAACACGTTCGACGCCGGTGCCATGCGACACCTTGCGAACGGTGAAAGCGGAGTTGACGCCGCGGTTGCGCTTGGCAATGCACACGCCCTCGAAAGCCTGCAGACGCTGGCGTTCGCCCTCGCGAACCCACAGGTTGACCACCACCGTGTCACCGGCCGCGAAATTCGGCATTTCACGCTCGGTCTGTTCCTTGTTGATCTCGTCGATGATATTGCTCATGACTGCTTGTTCCCATTGGCGCGTTGACTAGGAGCACGTTACTCTTGCCCCACCGGGGGCAGGCAAGCCGGTAATTGTAACCGGTTTTTCAGCGCTTGTCCTGGTCTGCGCCGGAAAACTCCTCAAGAACCGCTTTATCGGCGGCATCGAGACCGCGTTTATGCAAGAGATCCGGTCGACGATTGGCGGTACGCTTGAGCGCTTGTGCGTGCCGCCAGCGTTCGACTCTGGCGTGGTCGCCGCTGAGCAGCACCGGTGGCACGTCGAGCCCGCGCCAGGATTCGGGACGGGTGTAGTGCGGGCAGTCAAGAAGGCCGTCGGAAAAAGAGTCCTGTTCGGCCGACAGCTCGTGCCCCAGCACGCCCGGCAGCAGGCGCAGTACGGCATCGATCATGACCGCGGCGGCCGGCTCGCCGCCGGACAGAACGAAATCGCCGATCGACCACTCCTCATCGACCAGGGTGGTCATGACCCGCTCGTCGATACCTTCGTAGCGACCGCAGACCAGAATCAGGCGTTCGCGAGCGGCCAGCTCCCGGACGGCCGCCTGGTCCAGGCGGCGACCTTGAGGCGTCAGGCAACTGACGCGCGCGCGCTCGTCCTCGCCGCGTGCGGCCTCGATCGCCTGCGCCAGCGGCTCGGGGCGCATGACCATGCCAGGCCCGCCGCCGTAGGGTCGGTCGTCAACGCTTCTGTGAACGCCGGCTGCATGGTCGCGCGGATTCCAGCAGTGCAGCTCGACCCGACCATCGGCAATCGCCCGCCCGGTCAGCCCGAGCTCGCGCAGGCCGTTGATCCATTCGGGGAAAAGCGTGATGACATCGATACGCGCGAGCATGGCCTCAGACCGGATCGGTCCATTCCAGCGGCCAGTCGACCGTGATCCGACCCTCGTCGATATTCACGTCACGAACGAATTTATCGGTGACGAAAGGAATCAGAACGGTCTCGTCCGGGCCGCGGATCTCGAGTATGTCGTGGGCGCCGGTCTCTTGCACAGCCTTGACCCGGCCGTAGTGATGACCCTGAAGATTGATCACTTCAAGCCCGACCAGGTCGTGCCAGTAATACTCACCGGGCTCGGGCTCGGGCAGCGCCGAGCGCGCCACCCGAATGACCTGACGACCCAGAGCAGCCGCCTGTTCAGGCGTATCGATACCATCCAGCTTGACCACCAGCCGGGGGCCGGCTTGCTGCCAGCGGTCGATTGACAGGGAGTCGCCGTGTTCACCAATGCGCCACGGCTGGTAATCGAAGATGGCGGTCGGGGGCTGCGTATCGGACCAGACCTTGACCCAGCCGCGAACGCCCCACGGGCCGTTGAATCGGCCGATGACGACCGATTCGCCCGCCATCCGATTCAGGCTGCCGACTGAGCCCGGCGCGCCTCGTTGGCCAGGTCGCGAACCCGCTCGGAGATCTGCGCGCCATGACCAAGCCAGTAGTCGATGCGCTCGAGATCGACGCGCAGACGCTCGCTCTGCCCGCGCGCGACCGGGTTGAAGAACCCGAGGCGCTCGATATTGCGGCCGTCGCGGGCCTTGCGGCTGTCGGTAACGACAATGTGGTAGAAGGGCTGCTTCTTGGCACCGCCCCGGCTCATGCGAATCTTGACCATCTTCTCTCCTGAGTCGCCCCGGAGCCGCTCACGGCACCGGCGCATGCAATTGCTGAATTCGGCAAACCCCCAATTCTATCGGATTCCCCATCTGTTGGGAAGGGCGGGGCCGGTTTTTCCGTTCACGAAAGAGCCAGGACGCAAGCGCCTGCTTCGCAGGCCCCCGGGCTGCCGCGTCAATCCTGAAACCTGAACCCGTCAAAACGGCATACCCCCACCACCACCCCCAGGCATCCCGCCCGGCAGTCGCTTCATCATCTTCGCCATCGCGCCCTTGCTGCCGACCTTGCGCATCATCTTTTGCATCTGCCTGTGCTGCTTGAGCAGGCGGTTGACGTCCTGGATCTGCACACCCGAGCCAGCCGCGATGCGGCGCTTGTGCGAGCCCCTGATGGCATCGGGGTAACGTCGCTCTCTGGGCGTCATGGAGTTGACAATGGCTACCATGCGCCGCGTCTGGCGATCGTCGATCTGTGATTTGACCGCCTCGGGCAGCTTGCCCATGCCGGGCAGCTTGTCCATCAACGCGCCCATGCCGCCGAGCTTGTCCATCTGCAGCAACTGATCGCGAAAGTCGTCCAGACCGAACCGCCGGCTGCCCTTGCCAATCTTGCCGGCCAGTTTCCGGGCCTGCTTCTGGTCAACCTTGCGCTCGACCTCCTCGACCAGGCTGAGCACATCGCCCATGCCGAGGATGCGCGAGGCCAGTCGATCGGGATGAAAGGGCTCGAGACCGTCGATCTTCTCGCCGGTGCCAAGGAACTTGATCGGCGCCCCGGTGATATGGCGAACCGAAAGCGCCGCGCCACCACGCGCGTCGCCGTCGGTCTTGGTCAGCACTACGCCGGTCAGCGGCAGGGCCTCGTGAAAGGCCTTTGCGGTGTTGGCGGCATCCTGGCCGGTCATGGCGTCGACCACGAAGAGGACTTCGGCCGGGTCGACCGCGGCGTGCACGCGCCGGATCTCGTCCATCATCGCCTCATCGACAGCCAGCCGGCCGGCCGTGTCCAGAATCAGCACGTCGAAAAACTGCCTGCGCGCCTGTCCGATGGCGTCTTCGGCGATACGCACGGGATCGGCGGCCTCCTGCGAACGGAAAAATTCCGTATCCACCTGGCCGGCCAGAGTTTCGAGCTGATCGATCGCCGCCGGGCGGTAGACATCGCAACTGGCGAGCATCACCTTCTTGTTGTGCCGCTCGCCGATCAGCTTCGCCAGCTTGGCCGCCGTGGTGGTCTTGCCCGCGCCCTGCAGACCAGCCAGCAGGATCACCACCGGGGTCTGACGCTCGAGCGCCAGCGGCGCCTGCTGGTCGCCGAGCACGCGCTTGAGCTCCTCGTGCACCACCTTGACCAGCGCCTGGCCGGGCTTGAGGCTCTTGGTCACTTCCTGGCCTATGGCGCGCTCGTTGACCCGGGCGATGAAGTCCCTGACCACGGGCAGCGCCACATCGGCCTCGAGCAGGGCGATGCGAACCTCGCGCAGGGAGTCGCGGATATTGTCTTCGGTCAGGCGGCCGCGGCTCCTGAGCCGCTCGAGCGAACCGGACAGTCTGTTACTGAGCTGATCGAACATGAGAATGCTTATTACGAATAGTCACTGACACATTATACTGGGCCGGAGCTTCATTCAGTCGGTCATCCTTGGACAACAACGCCCTGATCCACCTGCTGCCGATCGTGATCTACCTGGCGGGCGCCGTCGATCTGGTGCTGAGCGATATCTTCGATCGGCACCGTTTCCGGCACACGGGGGTATTGCTTTGCGGGCTTGGCGCGGTGCTGCACGCCCTGTCTCTGGTGCACGCCATCGACACGCCGGCCGGCTGGGACGCCAACTTCGTCAACATGCTCTCGCTGGCCGCGCTGCTGATCATCGCCACCCTGGTGGCGGTCGCGGCGGCCTGGCCGCGCGCTGCACAGGCCTGCATTGTTGCGGCACCGGGCGCGGCGCTGAGCGTGGCGCTGCAGTGGCTGGTGCCGATGGACTCGCTGATTCTCGGCCACATCAGCGCAGCCGCGCGGCTGCATATCGTCAGCTCCCTGCTGGCCTACAGCCTGCTGAGCATCGCGGCCATCAGCGCGTTGACGCTGGCCGCACAGGATTACGCCCTGCGCCATCCCAGGCTGGTTCGGCGGCTCGAGTTCCTGCCACCCCTGACGATGATCGAGACCATCATGTTCCGGCTGATTCTGGCCGGCTGGCTGCTGCTGACGCTGAGCCTGGGCTCGGGGCTGGTCTTCGTCGACAATCTGTTTGCGCAGCATCTGGTCCACAAGACCAGCCTGTCGATCCTGTCGTGGCTGCTGTTCGGCCTGCTCCTGCTGGGACGCTGGCGGCTGGGCTGGCGCGGACGCCGGGCGGTCCGCTGGACCCTGATTGCCATGGCCATTCTGGCGCTGGCCTATTTCGGCAGCAAGCTGGTGCTCGAGGTCATGCTCGACCGGAACTGGCAGGTACACTAGAACATGCACAAGTAACAGCCGGCGCCTGAAGCGACATGAGTGACACACCCCTGTACGCCCTGTTCATCCTGCTGGCCGTCCTGATCGTGCTGTCGGCCTTCTTCTCCAGTTCCGAAACCAGCCTGGTGGCACTCAACCGTCACCGCATGCGGCATCAGGCCAACAGCGGCCACCGCGGCGCCCGCCTGGCGCAGCGGCTGCTGGCCCGGCCCGACCGGATGTTCGGGATCATTCTTCTGGGCAACAACCTGGTCAATATCCTGGCCGCCTCGGTCGCCACGGTCATCGCCATCCGCCTGCTCGGCGAGTCGGGCATCCTGGCCTCCACCCTGGCCCTGACCGTCGTCATCCTGGTGTTCGCCGAGGTTGCACCCAAGACCCTGGCCGCGCTCCGACCCGAACGCATTGCCTACCCGGCCAGCTACGTGCTCACCGTGCTGCTCAAACTGCTCTACCCGGCGGTGTGGCTGGTCAACCTGCTGGCCGCTACGCTGCTTCGGCCCTTCGGCGCGCACAAGAGCAGCGGCCTGCAGGACTCGATCAGCCGCGAAGAGCTGCGCAGCCTGGTCAAGGAAGGCGGCCGACATATCTCTCTCGACCACCGGCAGATGCTGATCAACATCCTCGATCTCGAGCACGGCTCGGTCAACGATGTCATGGTGCCGCGCCAGGACATCGTCGGGATCGATCTGGAGGCCGACTGGGAAGAGATCCTGGCAACGCTCGAGACCAGCCTGTACACCCGGCTGCCGGTCTGGCGCGGCGATCTGGACAATATTGTCGGCCTGCTGCACATCCGCTCGACCCTGCCGGGACTCACCCGAAGCCTGCTCGACCACAAGTCACTCGAACAGGCCGTCCGCTCGCCCTATTTCGTGCCCGAGGGCACCGCCCTGACCCAGCAATTGCTCGAGTTCCAGAGCCGCGAACAGCGCCTGGGCCTGGTGGTTGACGAATACGGCGATATCCAGGGCCTGATCACGCTCGACGATATCCTCGAGGAGATCGTCGGCGAATTCACCATCGAGCGCCGCCACCGTAAGCGCATGGTCCGCCGGCTCGACAACGGCGACTGGATCGTCGACGGCGCCGCGCCGATACGCAAGCTCAACCGACGCTTCCACTGGGACCTGCCGATCACCGGCGCAAACACCCTCAGCGGCCTGATCCTCGAGCAGCTCGAATCGCTGCCCGACGGCCGCACCAGCCTGCGCATCGGCCGCTACATCGTCACCATTGTCGACATGGCCGACAAGCGCATCCGCAAGGTGCAGGTGCGGCAGGTGCGGTAGCCGGGTTAGCTGGTTTTCTGGTTGGCTGGTTGGCTGGTTCGGCATCGGCGCGGTCAGTCGACCAGCCTGCGGTGGCCGACCACGTCCAGGTGCGGCAGGCGCACACTTCGGCCCGAGTGGTTACCCCGGCCCCAAGAGCTACTCGTGCGGCTGTCGCTTTGGAGACAGCTCGATGATCCATGCGCGCCAGTCCATTCCATTGATCATTGATGGGCCCCGTTGCTCAGCGGTCCGGACCAGAATCCTGCGGCCATTGGCACTGACGTCCACCGCTCTGACATCCCACCAGCGCGATTCCGGAAAGCCCAGTTCGGCAAGCACAGCAGTGATGCTCATGATGCCGGTGTGTGAAGTCCACAGAAATCCGCGAACAGGGCGCGAAGCGCCATCATTGAGCGTTACCTGATAGGTTCCGACGGCCAGGCTGGCATCATGGCTGGCGTGCTGGACAAAGTTTGGCCAGTCGTTGGAGTCCGGCAATTCTCCGAGGTAAACCGTGCCATGGTCTTCGTTCCATAACCACGCCTCACCCCGGTGCGGGTGGTCAGCCGGTACTTCGAAACCCTCCTGGTCACCACCCAGAATGATCGAACAGTTGTCGTTGCACGCAAACGCCCACCTCAGCACCGCGCCGTAGCGGTCGCGCAAGTACTCCGGCTCCTTGTCAACCCAGCGGGTAGCCCGCTCGCGCGGGAAGTTACCGTCGCCAGGGTAATCAACCTGTATGCCGACAGCGATGCGCCCATCATTGGATACCGCTTCGCCAATCCCCTTAAAATATGGGTCTTCGCTCGGCGAGAGCGACAGTAGTCGTTGGCCTTCACCGGGGTCCCACAACCATGGCCGGAATTCCATTATTCCGTTTCCAGTCAGGTAACGCCCATTGTTGGAACTGCCCTTCACGAGAGACGAGTCAAGCTTAAACTTGGGTAGATCCTGCCAACCTTGATCGGAGTCCCATCGAATCGGTATCCCTACCGGTGAGCCCTGAGCGCCTTCTTCCTTGCGCGTAGTAACCAAATCGCCGGCTTCATCGCGCCACAGCATCGTGTTGTGGGGAAGAATCTCCCCGTCAAGCTGTTCTATGGAAGACTCGCCCGGGTGCCAGATCCAGCCGCGTTTCAGCGTATCAAAACCCGCCACCCTGCCGTCTTCAGCCAAGGCAACCGCTCGATACGTCGGGCGCGGCTGCCCAGGGGTAATACCCGGCGTGGGCACCGGCACTTCCGTGATGTCGAGATCGTAGAGGTCGCTCAGCCCCGGCCGTTGAGATGGGCACGCCGGTCGCTGCAGGCCGGTCAGCCGCTCGAGTTCCATCGTGCCCGCGCCATAGCCCGCCTTGGTCGCGTCCCAGGCGATCGCGCCGCCGTCGCAGTCCAGTTCGAGCGCCAGCATGCCCCAGGATTGTTGCTCGACGTCATCGGGGTCGAATGCGGCACCAAAGCGCGCTCCGAAGGTTACCGTCATTTCAGGAAAGACAATCTGGTCGCCCTTGCGCCCGCCGACGCCGGTCAGCCACTGCTGATGGCCTTCACTATCGTAGGTGTACCAGAAAATCAGCGCTTCGTTGCGGCTGAGCCACTGCAGTGAAAAGCCGTGGCCGGACTGATCCGATTGATACCAAGAGCCGCTAAGCCCTGCGTCTTGCGTGATCGGCTCGAGTGGACGGCCGTGAATGGGGGTGCGGCAATCCGCGCCCATGGTGTGGGTCAGGCGCTCGATGGGCAGCGTCTGTTGCTGACCGAAGGCATCGTAGGAAAACTTGCCCTGCTGACAGCCGGAGAACCACATCTGCGCTTGGCCCACGAGTTCAATATCGACATCGTCGGGATCGAACGCAGCCCCAAACCTGCCGCCGGAGGTGACGTAGAGTTCCGGGAATTCAATCCACTCGCCCTCGTCGCTGCGGTGAATCTCTCCTGTTCCGATCAGCCAGCGCTGATTACCGGATTCGTCGTAGGTAAACCAGTACACCTGTGCCGTACGCTCATCGAGAATCTCCAGCGTCCAGCCCTCGCCGCTGCGTGCCGGTACGTACCACTGCGCACTGTGGCCCGGGCCCACGACCTGTGCATCCGCAGCCGGCGGCGTCAGTTGCCCGTAGGCCACCGACGCCGCCGCGAACAGCGTCAAAATGATATAACGAGTCATATGTGCACCAACTCCAATTCAGGGTATTGGATAGGTAGGGCAGGGAAATGAAGCCTGCTCTTGATCGCTGCCATATTGATTCGACACAGTCAAGGTAACCGATACCGTCTGACTCGAATGGCAAGTACCGAACAGGAGCGACGACTGACTCGAATTGCCCGTATTCGAGCTCCAGCTCTGGCTGGTTATGCCTTGGGCATCAAAATGGTCGATCAAGCACATGTAGGTGCCGCTACCACTGCTACCCGTGTACGGGCAGGTAAAACCGGAAATAACTGGAGCGTTCGCACCATGGGTTGTCAAAACGGCCAGATCGTAAAGCGACAAAGTAGAGAGAACAGGCTGAAACCAGCTCTCCGTGGGCCCGGAATAACTCGAAGCGCAGGTGCCATTGAGGGCATTCGGCCCACCGACAAGGGTGCCTTGGGCCTGCCCGTCGGCCGTAATGAATGGGCCGCCTGAGTCGCCCGACTCAAGGCAGGCACTGGTTTTGGTCAATCCGGGCAAGGTTTTCTCTTCAACGCAAACGTAGAAGATGTTGTATTTGGTACAAAACTCCTGGTTAACGTTCTTTTCCAGGACCTGGCCGCAGTGTGGCCCACCGGTCGTTTGCCCGTAGCGACAAACCGTACTATTCAGGGGGGCCTCGATGACGCCCGCGCCTTCACTGGTCACGTTGAGAATGCCGTCGTTGTAGCCGTTGATCTGGGAGACCGGATGGTACGATGCGTTGGTATCAACCCATGCACTATCTGTGCTCGACCAATTCGATGCCGCGAAACTACCGATAGCGGTAGACGAATCGCACTCGCTTACAGAGTAGAGTGAGTCCATCGAACAATGAGCGGCGGTGATATAACCCTTCACTGACGAGTCATCTTCAACTGAAAACCCAATCGAACACTTCTGACCGCTTTGATCGCTCTCGTAGCAGTTGGCGCCTCGGATCAGCGCCGCCAGTTCGGGAGTGTGCTCTGTGGTTTCTAAGCGAAATTGTCCCAGTTGCTCTCTCGATAGCTCAAGCAGGTTCCGGACAAGCTCCGAAGCGCCGGGCGCAACCCGCAGCACGACCGAATTGGATGGATAATCAATCAACGATGCACGAATCGATTCGCGCAGTTGCGGATTACTGCTTCGCTGCGAACGAATCTTGTCGATTGTTGCTGCAAGTGCGCTTCGACTGTGTTCTACGGACTGAACCTCGGCGCCGAGTCTATGGATAACCTCGGCGTAGCTATCGTCGGTTGTGGCGACAACAAGCGTTGCGGTTTCCGGATCGATCCAGGCTCCGGCCCAGGCATCGCCGAGATGATCGCGCAGCGCATGATGGATTCGCCGGGCCTCGGCCTCCTTCGCAATGCGGTTGATCGCTTCTTGCTTGCTGATTCCGTACAGCGCCTGGAACGCCTCAAGAACTGCCGCATCGGGAGCCCGATCAGACGACAGCCCTGGAACAGGGAAAGTCAGTGTGAAAAATATCACTGAAGCAATTGCAATCAGTGACGCTCGTACCCCCCCACTTGGTTGGTGTGCTGTGTAGTTGTCATGTCAAGCCTCCATCGTTGCCAAAGCCCTTCCCAGGGAACACGCTACCACATTGCGCAAGGTTACTCAAAAGCAAGCCACACCGCAGCGACATCAGGTGCCGAACAAGCTAACCAGCTAACCAAGCCAACCCACTCACCCCTCCGTTATCGCCACCAGCTGCGCCACAATCCTGGGCCAGTCGACGAGACGGCGGTGGCCGACGACGTCCAGGCGCGGCAGGCTGCGGCCCTCGACGATGTAGAAGCCGCCGGAGGGGTGCGGCGCCACGCCGTCGAGGTGGCAGATGTTGCGGTCCAGCCGACAGGCCAGGCCGGCGCGGCGATAGGGGAACTCATCGAACATCCGCAGCAGGGTCGCCCCCAGCGCGGCCGCGCCGCCGCCCAGCCGGGAGAGATTTTCGACGGCGCGCTGGCTGATGCGCCGGCTGGCGGCGTCTTCGTGCGTATACAGCCGGGCGTCCATCGCGACTGGGCGCCAGTCGAGCAGGCGCAGGTCGCGCATCCAGCCCGACAGCTCGCCACTCATGTGCCCGAAGTTGAAGGCGCCGGTCAGCTCGGCCAGGTCGAGCCGGTCGATCTCGACCTGGGCGGCCAGGGCCGGCAGCGAGCCGAACGGGCGCTCGATGACGAAGTCGCGCAGGTGAATTCCGCCTGAAAATGCCTGAATGTCGATACCACCGGAAAACGCGATGCGCTCGCCGCTCACGCGCACGCCCGGAAAGCTGCCCGAGAGCTGCCCGGCGAAACTGGGCAGTTCGAGCATTTCGGTCAAGGCCGCCATGTCGAGCGGCTCGATATGGGCGTCGAGGGTCAGAGATCGTTTGCCCGCGGCATTGTCCCCGGCCGCGACGTCCAGGCGATCGATGACGACCGCGCCGTCGAGCAGCGGCAGGTTCAGGGGCTCGACGAGCTGCCACTGCGACGGTGACCCGGCCGCGCTCAAGCGGGCGCTGCCGAAAGCCAGGCTGAACAGCTTGAGGCCATCCCAGGCCAGCTCGGCGCTCAGCTCCCGGGCCGAGCGGGCAAAGCTGCCTGCCAGCGACTCGACCGCAAAACGGCCGGCGGCGTCGCGCAGGCTGACTTCTTCGAGATCCAGTTGCAGATGCTCCAGCCCGGCGGCGCGCCAGGCCAGGGCCGCCTGCACCTGGCCGGCGGTTTCGAGATCGCCAAAGCCGCGTGCCGAGGCCACACCGTCGCCCCAGCGGCGCCAGGCGCCGGGCAGCTCCAGGCGGGCGTGGTCGAGGGCCAGCTCGACCAGCCGCCAGCCGTCTTCGGAGTAGTCCAGTGCGGCGCTGACGGCAGCCTCGACCAGCCCGCCGTCATCCAGGCTCAGCGATTCGAGGTCAATTCGCCTGCCGGCGGCAAACGTGCCCGCAACATCGAGCTTGAGCGGGCGCTCGGGCGGGGGCAGGTAGACCGGGCCGAGCAGCAGTTCGCCGGCGCGCTGCGCCAGGCTGGACGAAAAATCGGTCGGTGCGCTGCCGGTGAGGCCGTCGACTCGGCCACTGAAGGCAACCGCCAATCCGGCTCCGGCCACCAGGCCATCGGGCCGATCGAAAGCGCAGTCTTCGAGCTCCAGGTCAAAGGTCAGCTCGCCCGAAGCCATCGCGATCTGGCCATTCACGCGCCCTTCCAGCACGCTCAGGCCCAGTGCTTCGAGCAGCCGGCCCGGCAGATCGGCCAGGTCGAAGCCCGCCAGCTTGACCCGGATATCGGGTACACCCTGCCCGGCCGAGGCATCGGCCCAGGTCAAGGAAGCCTCGAGCGATCCGTCGTCGAGCGAAAGGGCCAGATCGGAATGTGCCTCCGGCCCCCGCACCCGCCCGGCAAATTGACCGCTGCCGTCGCGGCCCTGCCATTCGAATGCCCCCTCGTGGCACCACGGCCGCCTGGCGCTCAGCCCGCCGCGCGCGCATTCGACGCTCAGCTCGCCGCGCCAGTCTCCCCACTCGAGCGCCCCGACTTTCAGCCGCCACCGCGAAGGCAGGTCGGCCGCAGCCGCGGGCCGGTAGGCAAGCTCGGCCGCCTGCCAGGTAATCGGTCCTGCTCGCCCCGGGCCCGATTCGATTTCGAGCCGGTTTTCGGCCCTGACCCGGTCCGCGAGGAGGAGTGAAGCGAGGCAAAGAACGACAAACGTGGTTCTGCCAGCCACGGCGCTCGGGTAAGATGATCGCCATGAAGACAGGCGCATTACGCTACTCGATCGACTCGCTGAGCGTGCTGGTCGTCGACGACCATCGCATCAACCGCGAGTTTCTCGGCACCGGCCTGGGCCGCGTGGTCGGCCGCGTGGCGCTCGCTGAAGACGGCGCAGAGGCCATCCGGCGCTGCGAGAAGGAAGATTTCGATGTCATCCTGATGGATCTGCACATGCCGGGCATGGACGGTCTGGCCACGGCCAACAGGATACGCGATCTCGCCCGGCACTCGGCGCACGCGCAAATGGTTGCCCTGACCGCCGATGCCCGGCCCGAAGAACGGCTTCGGCTTCTCGAGGCGGGTTTTGATGACTATCTCAACAAGCCCATCGGCATCCCCGACCTGGTCGAGGCCATCGAAGCGCTGTTCAACCCCGGCGCCCCGCGGCCGGCGCGCGAACAGCCTGCCGCCCCGACACAGCTTCTCGACCGCAGCCGCGCGCTGGCCGCCGCCAACGGCGACAGCAAGCTGGCGGCAAGGCTGCAGGACATGCTGGCCTGCGAACTCGACGAAAAGCTGCCGAAGTTCGATGGAATGATCGCCGCGCGCCAGTACCGCGAAGCTGCCGAGCTGCTGCATCAGTGGGCAGGCGCAGGCGGCTACGCTGGCGCCACGCGCATGACCCAGGCCTGCCAGATGCTGCGGCAGCGCCTGCTGTCGGGGCTGGACAGTTCTCCAGGTACGTCCTATCTCAACTTCCTGCGCATTGCCCACGCCACGCGCCAGGCACTGCGCCACATCTGAGGGGGCTTTGCGCCTACGCAGCAGCGATCAGGCCCCGCATTTCGCGCACCGCCGCATCCAGGCCGGTGAATATCGCGCGCGAGACGATCGCGTGGCCGATATTGAACTCGGCGATGTCCTTCATGGCGGCCACCGGCTGGATATTGTGATAATTCAGGCCATGGCCGGCATTGACTACCAGGCCGAGGCGACGGCCGGCCTCCACCGCCCGGCGCAGGCGCGCAAGCTCTTCAGCGGCGCGGCTGCCGCGCGCGGCGGCCCAGGCGCCGGTATGAATCTCGACCACCGGCGCACCGACCTTGACCGCCAGCTCGAGCTGCTCGGGCTCCGGATCGACGAACAGGCTGACGCGAATGCCGGCCGCCGTCAGCCGCTGGCAGGCCGCAGCGATGCGCTCGCGCCCGGCGCCAACGTCCAGCCCGCCTTCGGTGGTGACCTCTTCGCGTCGCTCGGGCACCAGGCAGACGTCGCTGGGACCGAGCGCTTCGGCGATGCCAAGCATTTCTTCGGTCACGGCCACTTCGAGGTTCATCCGCGTACCGATCGTCGAGGACAGCAGTCGCAGGTCTTCGTCCTGGATATGGCGCCGATCCTCGCGCAGGTGCACGGTGATGGCATCGGCACCGGCCTGCTCGGCAACGAGCGCGGCCTGCACCACGGATGGATGGTGTCCCAGCCTGGCCTGTCGCAGCGTGGCGACATGGTCGATATTGACGCCCAGCAAGGCTTGACTCATGGATTGCTTCCTCCTGTCGAATTGATTGCAGTGCCGGCCAGCAGACGGCGCGAGGCCAGCTCGCGGCCGGCCAGATGATGATCGATCAGCGCCCGCATCAGCTCGCGCATCTCGCGCGCCGTTTCACGATTGTCGGTGATTCCGGCCGTAATCGCGCGGATGGCCGCGCCGCTGAACACGCCAGCGCCTGCCCGATCGACGGGTACGAAGCCGGCTTCTGGCTGCAGATGATACAGCCCGCCGGGATCGATCGGGTCGCCGCCGGCAGCATCGGCACGGAAATCGGGCGCCACTCCCATGCCCTGCAGCAGACTCAGCTCGAAGCGGCGCAGCAGCATCGACTGGGGCAGCTCGCCGGCGGCCAGGCCGGCAAAGACGAGGTCGCAGGCGTCGAACACCTCGGGGTGGGGATCATCGCGCTCGAGAAGCCGCAACAACAGCTCATTGACGTACAGGCCGCACCACAGCGCCCGACCGGTCAGATTCCGGCGCACTCCGGCCGGCTCCAGCCCGGTCAGCGTGCCCATCTCGCCGCGCCGCGACCACGAGGCCAGCAGGGGCGTAAACGGTTCGGCCAGGCCGCGCCAGGGCGAGCGGGCCGAGCGCGCGCCTTTGGCAACAAGGCCGAGTCGGCCGTGCTCGCGCGCGAAGAACTCGATAAGCAGGCTGGACTCGCGCCACGGGCGACGATGGACGACCCATCCCGGCTGCTGCTCGAGGCGGGCCATCGTGCTCAGCGGCGATAGCCGAGCTCGTCAAGCGCGCTATCGTCGTCCATCCAGTCGGCGCGGGTCTTGACGTGCAGCTCGAGGTGGACCCGCTCGCCGAGCAGCTCGGCGATGCGATGGCGCGCGCGCGTGCCCACGCGCTTGAGCACTTGGCCCGACTTGCCGATGACCATGCCCTTGTGCCGGTCGCTGGCCACCAGAACAAGGGCATCGATCTCGACTCTCGCAGGCGTGCGCTCGAAGCGCTCGATCTGCACGGTCACGCCGTAGGGAATTTCCTGATGCAACTGCAGCATGAGCTGCTCGCGGATCAGCTCGGCGGCCAGAAAGCCTTCCGATTTATCGGTGAACAAGTCCGGGTCGAAGATCGGCTCGGCCTCCGGCAGGTGCCGGAAAACCTCATCGAACAGGTCCTTCAGGCCCTTGCGCTTGTGTGCCGAGATATACACGACGGCATCAAAGTCGACCTGGGCACTGACCTGCGCGGTTTTTTCCAGCAGGCTGGAGCGATCATCGAGCAGGTCGATCTTGTTGAACGCGAGAATCCTCGGCACCTCGAGCTGGCCGACCATCTCCAGCACCATCTGGTCCTCGTCGGTCCAGCTGGTGGCGTCGACAAGCATGACGACCAGATCGACACCCTGTCGGGTATCTGCCGCGATCCGGTTGAGACGGCGGTTGAGCGCATGGTCGCGCCGGCGGTGCAGTCCCGGGGTATCGACGAATACCGCCTGGCCCTCGTCGCGGGTGACGATGCCGGTAATGCGGTGACGGGTGGTCTGAGGCTTGTGCGTGACGATGGCCACACGCTCGCCGACCAGGGCATTGAGCAGGGTCGACTTGCCGGCGTTCGGGCGGCCCAGGAGGGCAACGTATCCACTGTGTTTGGCCGCCATTACCGAAAATCAGTTGCTGGTGGAGTTTTCGACATGGCGCTTGCCCGGCGAATCGAACAAGGCCTGGAGCTGATCGTGCATTTTACCGGCAGCGGCCTGTTCGGCCTTGCGGCGGCTTGCGGCTTCGGCGCGCACCGGCTCGGCCAGGGCGCCGGCCCGGCATTCAACCAGAAAGCTCTTGGCGTGGTCAGCGCCGGACTCGGAAATCACGCAGTACTCCGGAAGGTCGTGTCCGCGCCCCTGAAGCAGCTCCTGCAGCCGCGTCTTGGGGTCCTTGAGGCTGTCGGCGTCGGGCAGGTTCGCCAGGCGCTCGGCAAACAGCTCGCGCAGCACCCGGCGAGCGGGCGCGAACCCACCGTCGAGATAAATGGCGCCGATGATGGCCTCGAAGACATCAGCCAGGATGGATTCCCGCAGAAAGCCACCGCTCTTGAGCTCGCCCACCCCCAGGCGAAGATAGTCACCAAGATGCAGCTCACTGGCCACCCGGGCCAGCGTGACGTCTCGCACCAGGCGAGAACGCAGACGGCTCAGATCGCCTTCCGATGCGTGCGGCCACTGGTTGAACAGCTGTTCGGAGATCACCATGCTCAGCAGGCTGTCGCCAAGAAACTCCAGGCGCTCATAGTGAGGCGGGCCAAAGCTGCGGTGCGTCAGGGCCTGCTCGAGCAGGCCAGCGTCATCAAACCGGTAGTCGATACCGGGAATCCGATCAAGGCGTTCAGTTCCGGAGGGGTTCGGCACTGTTGAATCGGACGATCGCGTCGATATTGCCGATGAGGTGCCGCTCCACGTCGTACTTGACCACGATCCGGACCTGGTCGCCGCGCTCGATCGTGATGTTCTGAGGCTCGACATGCTCCACGTAGCTGACGCTCATTCGCCGCAGCAGCTCCCTGCGAATTGTATTGGGCGGCTTGTTGGCCGATCCCGGTTCGGAGGCGACGGCTCTGACCTCGCTCATCACCGACATGTGATTGATGTAGATGGGTATCAGCTTGATGCCAATATAGGTAAAGAACAGAACCAGAACAAGAATGAAGATGAAGCCGAGCAGGCTCAGCCCGCGCTGGTTATGCATTGCTTTCATTATTCCAGGTCCCTCTGGTTTTCGACATCCCCGCGTCAATCGATTCTATCACCGATTCGGCCGAAGTCGACACATCCGCGGGAGCAATCCCAGTGCATCCAGATACGCACCGCCTTGCCAACCAGATTCTCTTCGGGCACGAAGCCCCAGGCCCGGCTGTCGAGCGACTGATCGCGGTTGTCGCCCATCACGAAATAGTGGCCTTCGGGCACCGTGACCGAATCGAATCGACCGTTGCGCCGGCTTGGGTAGAGAACGATCGGGTGCGCATCCTCGGTCAGATACTCGAGGCGCTTGACCGGCCGGCTGCCCGGAACGTTGCGATTGAGCCCCACGCCTTCCCACAGGCCGGCGGGTTCCTGCTCGACAGGCTCGCCGTTGATGTAGACCACCTTGTTGCGATAGCTGATGGTGTCGCCCGGCAGCCCGACGACGCGCTTGATGTAGTTGACGCGCTCGTCTTCGGGAAAGCGAAAAACGATCACGTCGCCGCGTTCGGGATCGCCGGTTTCGATGATCTTGCTGTTGAGTACCGGCAGGCGCAGGCCGTAGGCGAACTTGTTGACGACGATGAAATCACCGATCCACAGGGTAGGAATCATCGAGCCGGACGGAATCTTGAACGGCTCGAACAGGAAGGAGCGAAACACCAGCACCAGCAGCAGCACGGGAAACAGCGACCCGACCACCTCGACCGTCTTGTGCGCGCCTTCGGGCTCCTTGTCGCCGTCGCGGCGGGGGCGGAAGAAATAACGCTCGAGAAGCCAGAAAACGGCCGTGATGAGCGTCAGCACGGTCAGTATCAGGGCGAAGTCCAGATGCATTGTTTCAGTTCTCCTGGTCGGTTCGCAGCACGGCCAGGAAAGCCTCCTGCGGTATCTCGATCTTGCCGACGGATTTCATCCGCCGCTTGCCGGCCTTCTGCTTTTCCAGCAGCTTGCGCTTGCGGCTCACGTCGCCGCCGTAACATTTCGCGGTCACGTTCTTGCGATAGGCCTTGACCGTCGAGCGAGCAATGACGTGCCCGCCGATCGCTGCCTGAATGGCCACGTCGAACATCTGGCGCGGAATCAACTCGCGCATGCGATCAGCCAGCTCGCGGCCGCGCCGCTCGGCCTGATCGCGGTGCACGATGGTCGACAGCGCATCGACCTTTTCACCATTGATGAGCAGATCCAGACGCACAAACGGGCCAGGCTCATAGCGCAGGAAGTCATACTCGAAAGAGGCAAAACCACGACTGACCGACTTGAGACGGTCGAAGAAATCCATGACCACTTCCGACATCGGCAGAGCATAGCTGAGCTGCACCTGCCCGCCGAGGAAACGCATGTCGCGCTGCTCACCGCGCTTTTCCTGGCACAAACCGATGACGCCGCCGACATATTCCTGGGGCACGAGAATGTTGGCCAGGATCACCGGCTCGCGAACCTCGTCAATCTTGTTGGCCGGCGGCAGCCCGGCCGGGTTGTCGAGGGCAATGACTTCACCGTCGCTCATCTTCAGTTCGTAGACCACCGTGGGCGCGGTCGTGATCAGATCCAGCGCGTACTCGCGCTCGAGCCGCTCCTGGACAATCTCCATGTGCAGCATGCCCAGAAAGCCGCAGCGGAAGCCGAAGCCCAGAGCCATCGAGGTTTCCGGTTCGAACTGTAGCGCGGAGTCGTTGAGCTGCAGCTTCTCCAGCGCCTCGCGCAGGTCGGGATAGTCGGAGGCGTCGATCGGGAACACGCCGGCGAACACGCGCGGTTTGAGCGGCTTGAAGCCGGGCAGTGGCTTCTCGGCGGGCTGCCGGGCGCTGGTAATGGTGTCGCCCACGGGCGCGCCATTGACCTCCTTGATGCCGGCGGAGACAAAGCCGACCTGACCACAGCCCAGAAAATCGCTGGACTGGCGCTTGGGTGTGAAGATCCCGATCTGGTCAGCCAGGTGTTCGTCGCCCGACGACATCAGACGAATCTTCTCGCCTTTTGTCAGCCGGCCTTCGGTGATGCGCACCAGCGAATTGACGCCCAGGTAGTTGTCAAACCAGGAGTCGACGATCAGTGCCTTCAGCGGCGCGTCAGACCTGTCTTCCGGCGGTGGAATCCGCTTGACCAGAGCCTCGAGGATTTCGCGCACGCCCTCGCCGGTCTTGGCGCTGACCAGCACCGCGTCGGAGGCATCGATGCCGATGATGTCTTCGATCTGGTGCTTGACGCGCTCGGGATCGGCGGCTGGCAGGTCGATCTTGTTGATGACCGGAATCACTTCCAGACCCTGCTCGACGGCCGTGTAGCAGTTGGCCACACTCTGCGCCTCGACCCCCTGGGCGGCATCGACGACGAGCAGCGCGCCCTCGCAGGCGGCCAGCGAGCGCGACACTTCGTAGGAAAAGTCGACGTGACCGGGGGTATCGATGAAATTGAGCTGGTAGATCTGACCGTCGTCGGCGTGGTAGTCGAGCGTGACGCTTTGCGCCTTGATGGTGATGCCGCGCTCGCGCTCGAGATCCATCGAATCGAGCACCTGATCGGCCATCTCCCGCTCGGTCAGGCCCTCGCAGACCTGAATGAAACGATCGGCCAGCGTCGACTTGCCGTGATCGACGTGGGCGATGATCGAGAAGTTGCGGATATGGCGGGTGTCGGTCATGAATCCTTACAGCGTTGCGCAATCAGATCGCCCCCGCGGGTCACGGGGGCGATCACGGGCCAAAGAGAACCGATTATACCGGCCCGGCCGGCCGCGAGACCAATCGCGTTACTCCTCGCCTCCGGTTTCGGGGCGATAGGCCAGGAACGCGCTGGTCCCCCTGGCCTGCTGAACCAGCAGTGCGACGGTGCGCCCCGGCTCGATCCCGGCCACGATTTCGTTGAAATCGTCCATGTCGCCGACCGGCCGGTTGTTGATCATCATGATCAACTGGCCGCGGCGAATGCCGGCGCGGTAGGCGTTGTCGCTTTCGACCTCGGCAATCAGCACGCCGCCCTCGGGGTCGCCATAGCGTTCGCGCAGTTCACCGGTGAGCGGCTCGACGATCAGCCCCAGTGCGTTGGACGGCTCGGCTGCGCCTTCACCATCGCTGCCGCGCGCGAGCGCATCGGCCTCGCGCTCGCCCAGGGTAGCTTCGATCTTCTGACGCTCGCCCCAGCGCCAGATGGTCATTTCGACATCACTGCCCGGGGGCTGCATGCCCACCAGCGGCGGCAGCTCGGAGTGCTGATCAATCGGCGTGCCGTTGAACGCCAGGATGACGTCACCCACCTCGATGCCGGCCTCCTCGGCCGGGCTGCCAGGCTCGACGCGGTTGATCAACGCCCCGGTCGGTCGCTCCAGACCAAGGGCGTCGGCCTGTTCGCGGGTCACCGCCTGGAGCTGCACGCCGAGGAATCCGCGCGTGACGTGACCGGTCTCGAGCAGTTGTTCGATGGAGTTTTGCGCCACCTCGCTGGGAATCGAGAACGACAGCCCGATGTTGCCGCCGTGCGAGCTCAGGATCCAGGAGTTGATGCCGACCACCTTGCCGTCGGTGCTGATCAGCGGGCCGCCGGAGTTGCCGCGGTTGATCGCCACATCGGTCTGGATGAAGGGCACGTACTGCTGGCGGGCTCCCTGGCTGCGGCCCTTGGCGCTGACGATGCCGGCGGTGACCGACTGCTCGAACTGGAAGGGCGAGCCGATGGCAATGACCCACTCGCCGGGCTCGAGATTCTTCGTCGATCCGAATTCGAGGGTTGGCAGGTTCCTGGCCGGAATGCGCAGCACGGCAATATCGGTTTCGGCGTCGGAACCGATCAGCTCGGCCTCGAACTCGCGCCGGTCGGACAGGCGCACGATGATTTCATCGGCGCCATCGATAACGTGGTGGTTGGTGATGACCAGCCCGTCGGACTCGACGATGAATCCGGAGCCGCCGCCCATCCTGTCGGGCTGGCCGCGGCGACCATAGGGCTCGTCGAAGAAGCGCCGGAAGAACTCCGGCATGCCCTCGGGCATGGGGCTGCCCTGATCGCGGGTTTCATCCGGGCGGGTTCCATAGCGCGTGGTCTCGATGTTGACCACGGCGGGTATCGAATCCTGAACCAGGCCGGTGAAGTCGGGTTGCGCCAGGACCGGCTGGGCAAGCAATATCAGAAGCAGAGTTGCAAGTGGTATGAAGGTTCTGTGCATGATGGGCAGTCCTTTTATTGCTGTTGCTGGCTGAACGAAGAGTCGGTGTCGTCTGGTTCACATGACAAGCGCTCCAGAACAGGGTTCCATGCCGGGCGCAGCCGTCGGGACACGAAATGAAATACCAGGAAAAAGCCGGCCAGACCGGCCGTCAACGCTGCAATATCGCGGCCTGCGCCGCCGTCCAGCGCCAGGTGGCCGGCGACCGCGCCGGCAAGAAAACCCAGCAGGGGCAGGCCGTAATACACCACCGCGGCGCGGGCCAGTTGTACCGGCTCGCAGCCGACGCGCAGCCATTGGCCGCGTGCAACCGCCAGGTCGGCAGGCAGGCTCACACGAGTTTCGCGCCGGCTCAACAGGCGGCTGAAGACACCCGCGCCACAACCCTGTCCCTGCATGCAGCGCCGGCAATGCTCGGGCGCGGAAAAGGCCAGCGTCAGTCGCTGATCATCAAGGGCAACGACACGGGCAAGCTGCCAGATCATGTCGGCGCGGGCCTCAGCGGCGCGTCGGCAAACGGCTCTCGCGGCGGAGCTGGCGGCCAACCAACTCGACCGTCGCTGCCGGCACCTCGCCGACGACAGTGAACAACCTGTCGCCGCTTTGTGTGGTGTAGACATGCACCGAACCCATGGCTTCTACCCTGTCAGCGATGGTGTCGCCGCCGGCGCGTTCGATGTAGATGGAAAAGCTCGACAGGCCGTCGCTGTAGAGCATGTGCTCGAACTCGGCGCCGCCGGCACCACGCCCCTTCCCGGCATTGACCAGACGATAGCCTTGCGGCACCTGCGGGCTGACCGGCACCGGGCCGACCCTCGATCCGGCCGAATGGATCGATTCGTCGATCGATTCGGTCGCAAAGCCTTCACCGGTCAATCCGGGCTCGAGCTCGGCGTCGGAAATGTTTGCGCCCAGATCCAGAGAGGTGAACGACAACTGCTGAAGCTGGCGCCCGTCGTGATCGATCAGCGCGTAGCGCAGCAGCATGCCGGTATGCTCTTCAAGCCACAGTCGCGAACCGTAGCGGTACGCGTCGCGCGGCTGGATGCGAATGATGCGCGCCATCATGCCGGCCACGCGCTCGCGAGCGCCCAGAGTCATCTGGTATCCGGACTCGGGGCCGAGAAGACGGCTGACCGGCAGGGAAGGCAGCAGCCGGCCGGCAAGCTGGCTTACCAGCATCGTCGGCTCGTCGCCGGGCAGCACACAGCGAACGCTGTTGCCGTCCCTGAGGACCTCGCGCGGCAGGCCGTCAACGGAATAGATTCTCTCGCGCACCCCGTCCTCGTCCGCACGATGGATGATGCGAAGGGTATCGACCTGGCCATCGCGAACGTGGACCAGGGTGCCGCGATAATCAAGCGTCTCGACCGCACGCGACATTCGATCAAGCCAGTGCTGGACGCTCTTCCCGGCCCAGGCCGGCGCCGCCAGGGACGCGGTCGCAATCAGCGCCGCCAGCATCCAGGGAAGTTCAAGGCTGCGGATTCGCATCGCTTAGCGTTCGCCGGCTCGGGCTTCGGCGCTGGTCGGCACAACGCCTTCCTCGTCGTCGTTGATGTCGGTCACGATCGGCACCCATGAGACGAACCCGGTGTTGCCGGCGGCCTGGTGATGGCGCATCACATAGCCGCTGATGCGCTGCCGCTGGGCGCGGCGATCTTCGGAATAGCTCACCGGTACCGCCGATTGCGTAAACGGCCTGTCGAGCTCGGTCGGCTGACTGACGAAGCCTGGCTCGTCGCCTTCAAGTGCAACGGTACCTTGCTGCTCGAGCATGCTGGAGTTGATGCCCACGATTGCCATCACCGCCACACTCGCTGCAATCGCGCCGCCGGCCACCGGGCGCAACAGGCGTGCCGGCAGACTTCGGCTGGGCGCCGGTTCGGCATCGAGCGCAGCGGCTACCCGAGCGACCAGATCACCGCTCGCCAGTGTCTCCTGATGCAGACAGGCACGCACCAGGTGCATGCGGTTCCAGCTCGCTTTCATGTCGGCATCGCCGGCAAGACGCCGCAGAAGGAACTTGCGCCCCTTGCGGTCCAGCTCGCCATCCATCAGGCTCGACAGATTTTCCCGGCTTGATTCACTCATGTGTCAGCACTTCCTATTGGTTGTCCAGCAGCGGCCGCAGCCGCGCATCGATGGCCTCTCGGGCCCTGAAGATTCTCGACCGGACCGTCCCGATCGGGCAGTCCATGGTCCTTGCGATGTCTTCGTAACTCATGCCGTCAAACTCGCGCAGGGTAATGGCGACCCGGAGGTCTTCGGGCAGGTCGGCAATCGCCTGGTGAATCGTCTGCTCAATTTCTGCTCGCAACACGTTGTGTTCGGGCGAGTCCTGCTCCTTGAGACGCGAGTTGACCTGAAATTGTTCCGCATCCTGTGCATCGACGTCGGATTGCGGAGGGCGCCGGCTCTGGGCGACGAGATGATTCTTGGCCGTATTGATGGCAATCCGGTACAGCCACGTGTAGAACGCGCTGTCGCCGCGAAAGCGGCCGATTGCCCGGTAGGCCTTGATGAATGCTTCCTGGGCCACATCCATGGCTTCGGCATGGTCGGAGACATAGCGAGTGACCAGACTGACGATCTTGTGCTGATACTTGCCCACCAGCACGTCGAAGGCCGACTTGTCACCGCTTTGTACGCGCTCTACCAGTTCTTGATCGACTTCCCGCTCGCCCATGGGGGCATTTCCTGTCCTTGCATAGGGCGACCGGGCTCACGTGATGGACTAGACCGTGGCCCGGCCGGATAGTTTCATGAATCGTCGGGAGAATATCACGCCGGAGCTGTGACCTGCCCGGCGCAGAATGCGATAATACCCGGTTTGGCAAGTCGATAAACTTCAGGAGAACGCGGTCATGAGTGATCACACGCAACTTCTCGAGCGCCTCGGGCTCAAGAGCATCAACCCCGGCGCCTGCTTTGGCCCCGGCCAGTACGCCCCGATTGACGAAAACAGGCTCGTCGAGTCGATCAACCCAACTGATGGCAGCGTCATCGCACGCGTAAGCGCAGCCACCGGCGACGACTACGAAAAGGTCATCAAGACCGCGCAGGAGGCTGCCCTGGCCTGGCGCAAGATTCCCGCGCCCGAGCGCGGCAACGCCGTGCGCCTGGCCAACGATGCCCTGCGCGACTACAAGGACGCACTGGGCTCCCTGGTTTCGCTGGAAATGGGCAAGATCAAGCCCGAGGGCGACGGCGAAGTGCAGGAAATGATCGACATTGGCGACTTCGCGCTGGGCCAGTCACGCATGCTCTACGGCAAGACCATGCATTCCGAGCGCCCCGGCCATCGGCTCTACGAGCAGTGGCACCCGCTGGGCGTGGTCGGCGTGATTACCGCGTTCAACTTTCCCGTCGCCGTGTACGCCTGGAATGCCTTCATCTCGGCCATCTGCGGCAACGCCACGGTCTGGAAGCCCAGCCCCAAGGGTGTACTGTGTGGTGCGGCGGTGCAGAACATCATCAACGAGGCGCTGGCCGACACCGACTATCCGCCGGTGTTCACCTCTTTCATGGAAGGCGGCAACGAGCTGGCCGGCCGGTTCATCGACGATGAGCGCGTCAATCTGATGTCGTTTACCGGCTCGAGCAAGGTCGGCCGCATGGTCGGCGAGCGCGTCGCCGGGCGCATGGGCAAGAGCCTGCTGGAGCTGGGTGGCAACAACGCCATTATCATGGACGAAACCGCAGACGTGAATCTGGCCATTCCGGCCGTGGTGTTCGGCGCCGTCGGCACGGCCGGTCAGCGCTGTACCTCCACCCGCCGCCTGTTCGTCCACGAGTCGATCTACGATCAGACAATCGAGGCGCTGGTCAATGCCTACGGCCAGGTCCGCATCGGCGACCCGCTCGACGACAACACCCTGATGGGCCCGCTGACCGACGAAGCATCGGTCAAGCGCTTCGAGCAGGCCATCGAGCGGGCACGGGAGGCCGGCGGCAAGGTGCTCACCGGCGGCAAGCGTCTCGAGCGCGAAGGCTTTTTCGTCGAGCCAGCCATCGTCGAGGCCGAAAACCACTGGGACATCGTCCAGGAAGAGACCTTTGCGCCGATTCTCTACGTGATGAAGTTTGCCGATCTGAAAGACGCCGTGGCAATGCAGAACGACGTCCGCCAGGGCCTGTCCTCGTCGATCTTCACCACCGATCTGCGCAACGCCGAATACTATCTGTCGCACCAGGGCTCGGACTGCGGCATTGCCAACGTCAACATCGGCACCTCGGGCGCGGAAATCGGCGGCGCCTTCGGCGGCGAGAAGGAAACCGGCGGAGGCCGCGAATCCGGCTCGGACGCCTGGAAGACCTACATGCGCCGCCAGACCAACACCATCAACTGGTCGACCGAAATGCCGCTGGCCCAGGGCATCAAGTTCGAGCTTTAAACAAGGATAGGGTTCAGGTTTCAGGGTTCAGGAAGGAGGCGATCAAAGCCTGCCCTGAAACCTGAAACCTGAAACCTCGAACTCTCAATGTACCAATGGCTCAGAAATGGCCTTTTCCTGCTCCCCCCGGAGACGGCCCATGACCTCGCGCTTGGCGCCCTGTCGGCTGGCCGCTGCGTCGGCCTGCCCCGGCTTGTGGGCGGGCGGACCATCGCGAAGCCGGTCGAGATCCTTGGCCTGCGCTTTCCCAACCCCGTCGGCCTGGCTGCCGGGCTGGACAAGAACGGCGATCACATCGACGCGCTGGCTGATCTGGGCTTCGGCTTCATCGAGGTCGGCACGGTTACCCCAAAGCCGCAGCCGGGCAACCCGAAACCGCGCATGTTTCGTCTGGCCGAACATCAGGCCCTGATCAACCGCCTGGGCTTCAACAACAAGGGCGTCGATCACCTGGTCGAGCGCCTGCAACACAGACGGTTTGACGGCATCGTCGGCGCCAACATCGGCAAGCAGAAAGACACCCCGGTCGATGAGGCCGCCGGCGACTACCGCTACTGTCTCGAGCGGGTCTATCCCCACTGCGACTACGTTACCGTCAATATCTCCTCGCCCAATACCGCCAACCTGCGCGAACTCCAGGACACCGGCCATCTGCGCGAGTTGCTCAGCGAGCTGGTCGAAGTCCGCTCAAGACTCACCGCCGAACACGGCGATCATCGTCCGCTGCTCATCAAGATCGCACCGGACTGGGACGAGCAGGCGCTGACAGCCTCGCTCAAGGTCATTGGACAATCGGGCATCGACGGCCTGATTGCCACCAACACCACGCTCGATCGCGCAACGATCAACGGGCACCGCCACGCCAACGAAGTCGGCGGCCTCAGCGGCGCGCCCCTGAAACCGCAGGCCGATCGGGTTCTTCGCCACGCGCGCCGGGCGCTCGGCCGCGATTTTCCGATCATCGGTCTGGGCGGCATCACCCGCGGCTCGGACGCGGCCGAAAAGCAAGACATCGGCGCCGACCTCGTACAGATCTACACCGGCTTCATCTATCGCGGCCCGCACCTGATCCGCGAATGTATCCGCGCCTGGAATGACGATGGCGTCACCGCGCACGCCTGAGGTCTTTGGTAACGCCGAGCTCGCGCAACTGAGCACGTTTCGACTGCCCGCGCGCGCCGCCGAGCTGGCCTGCATCGAGTCGCCCGAACAACTGCTCGCCCTGCCGCCGACACAGGGGCCGGAGCTGATTCTCGGCGGCGGCTCCAACACCCTTTTTGTCGCCGACTATCCCGGCCGGGTTGTCGTCAACCGCATGCGCGGCGTGCGCATCAAAGCCGACGGCGAGGATGTGCTGGTGTCAGCGGCGGCCGGTGAGAACTGGCATGCGCTGGTCCGACGCTGCCTCGATCACCGCCTCTACGGTATCGAGAACCTGGTCATGATTCCGGGCTCCGTGGGCGCCGCCCCGATGCAGAATATCGGCGCCTACGGCGTCGAGCTGGCCGATGTGTTCGAGTCGCTCGAAGCACTCGATCGCGAGTCTGGAGAGCGCGTACGATTCAGCCGCGACGACTGCCGCTTCGGCTATCGCGACAGCCGATTCAAGTCCGGCGATCGCGGCCGGTTCGTGATCTGCGAAGTGACCCTGCGGCTTTCCCGGACTTTTGCCCCGCAAGCCGGATACGCCAGCCTGGCCGCTGAGCTGAAGCGAGCCGGCATCGGCCTGCCCGGGCCGCGGCAGCTCGCGGCGGCCGTGATGCGCCTGCGTCGCCATCGCCTGCCCGACCCCGCCCGGCTCGCAAATGCCGGCAGCTTTTTCAAGAATCCGGTTGTCGACGCCAAAACCGCGAAGCCTCTGCTCGCCGAACACCCGGAGCTGCCGCACTGGCCCCTGCCCGGTGGCGACTGCAAGCTGGCCGCCGCCTGGATGATCGAAAGCCTCGGCTGGAAAGGCCGTTCGCTCGGCCGCGTGGGCGTCTATCGTCATCACGCGCTGGTGCTGGTCAACCACGGCGGCGCCACCTCAGCGGAACTGCTCGAACTGGTCGCGGCCATCTCCGACTCGGTCGCGAGCCGTTTCGGGCTGAGGCTCGAACCCGAACCCGTGATGGTCGGACTCGCAGGCCCGCGCAGCTTCGCGTAGCATGAGATCATCGCTTGCGGTGCCATCAGGAGGGAGTGCACGATGCGGGATGACACAGGATTGGGCACGGTCTGGGTGCTTGCCATTGCATTGGCTCTGGCCATCACCGCCCCGGCCCGGGCCGGAATCGGCGCGGCCGGCTGCGATGACCTCGACGCCATTGCCGAGACGCCCGGGGTCGATTTCCAGTCGGCAATCCAGCCCATTTTCGACAACAACTGCACCGGTTGTCACGGCGAGTTCGGCCCGGCGGGCCTCGATCTTCGCGCTGGCGAATCCTACGACGAGTTGGTGGGCGTAATCAGCACAACCAACACCAGCCGCCTGCGCGTCGAAGCGTTCAGTCCTGAAACCAGCGCGCTGTTTCTGGCCATCAACTGCGATTCGCCAGGCGGCCCCGGCTTTCGCATGCCCGGCACCAACCAGCAGGAGCGCGCGCTCATCCGCGACTGGATTGCCCAGGGCGCGCTGGCCGAGGCAGCAGCCGAGCCGGAACCGATTTCGGTTCCGATCGATGGCCGCTGGGCCCTGACCCTGCTGATGATGGTGCTGCTGCTCACCGGCCTGAAGTCTGTACCCGTAGCTCGACCATGAGCGCATGGCGCCGGACTGTTCATGCCCCAACCGGCTGCGGCAAGCCCGGGCGCGGCAGGTCAGGAAAAGGAGAGCGGTTCGGCCGCGCTGATCCAGAGTTCCTGTCTTTGCCCCCAGCGCACCGTGGCACGCTATCGCGGTGGCGCATCGCAGGCGTTTCGCAGTTCATCGGTTGCCCGCCATAGCGGCTCGTGGAATTGCCTCGGCAAGCGGCCAAGCGGTAATCTCAACGAGATCTCATCGTACAGGAAGCAGGAAGGGAGCGTTTCCGCTCCCTTCTCGATGCTGCAGCGTCTTGTGTCGCGGCCGATCAGGCCTCGAAGCGGGCCTTGAGCTTTTTCATGGCCGCCGCCTCGAGCTGGCGGATGCGCTCGGCCGAGACATCGTACTTGTCGGCCAGTTCCTGCAGCGTGGTCCTGGGGTCCATCAGCCAGCGCGCCTGAATGATGTCGCGCGAGCGATGATCGAGATTCTCGATACCCTCGAACAGCAGGTTGCGATGGTGCTGCTCCCAGTCCTCGGCTTCGGCAACGTCGTCGGGCGAGGCCGTCAGGCCCTCGAGGTAGGCAGCCGGTGCCATGTAGGTTGACTCGTCGTCGTCGGTCGGCAGGTCAAAGCCGACATCCTGGCCGGACAGGCGCGATTCCATTTCCATGACCACTTCGGGCTTGACGCCCAGGTCGTCGGCAACCGCATTGACTTCGCTCAGGTTGAGCCAGCCCAGGCGCTTCTTCTGCCGGCGCAGGTTGAAAAACAGCTTGCGCTGCGCCTTGGTGGTGGCCACCTTGACGATGCGCCAGTTGCGCAGGATGAACTCGTGCATCTCGGCGCGAATCCAGTGTACGGCGAACGACACCAGACGCACGCCGTGGTCCGGATCGAATCGCTTGACGGCCTTCATCAGGCCGATGTTGCCCTCCTGGATCAGGTCGGCAATCTGGAGGCCGTAGCCGGAGTAGCCGCGCGCGACGTGAACCACGAAACGCAAGTGCGACATGACCAGCTTCCGGGCTGCATCGAGATCCTCGTCGTCACGATAGCGTCGCGCAAGGCTCTGTTCCTCGTCCAGCGTCAGCACCGGAATACGGTTGACCTCCTGAATATAGGCGTCCAGCGAGCCGGTTCCGGCGGGCGCGAGCAGATGACTGGGTACGAGACTTTTGCCCATTCCTTTCCTCCTTCTATAGACGACAAATTATACCAGATCGGGCGTCAGGACTCGAATCAGGAACAATTTGGTACCTGTTTGTCTTTCGCGCGTTTTGACGCCAGCGCGACCCCGAAGTTCCCCACCCCGGGGCGCCTTTCCAGGCTCCTGCCTCAGGCAGTGCACGGCGCTCGAAGGCTATCTGCCCCGTGCTGCCGATTGCGGCGCCAGGCGGTCGTGAAGATAGGCGTAGATCAGGCCCGAGAGGAAAGCGCGCTGCTTGAGGTTGGCCGCACCGCCGTGACCGCCCTCGATGTTCTCGTAATAGAGCACATCGTGCCCCTGATCGAGCATCCTGGCCACCATCTTGCGGGCATGGCCGGGGTGCACCCGGTCGTCGCGCGTGGAGGTGGTGAAGAAGGCCTTTGGATACTCAGCCTCGGCAGAAACGTTCTGGTAGGGCGAATACTCGCTGATGAACGCCCACTGCTCCGGATCGTCGGGATTGCCGTACTCGCCCATCCAGCTTGCGCCGGCGAGCAGCTTGTGGAAGCGCTTCATGTCGAGCAGCGGCACCTGGCAGACCACGGCGTTGTACAGCTCGGGACGCTGCACCATCACCGCGCCAACCAGCAGACCGCCGTTGGATCCGCCCTGGATACCGAGATGCTCGGGCGAGGTAATGTTGCGCTCGATCAGGTCCTCGGACACGGCGATCAGATCATCGTAGGCGCGCTGGCGGTTTTCCTTGAGCGCGACCTGGTGCCAGCGCGGCCCGAACTCGCCGCCGCCGCGGATATTGGCCAGCACGTACACCCCGCCGCGCTCCAGCCAGGCGCTGCCGGTAATGCCGGAATAGAAGGGCGTGCGCGAGACCTCGAAGCCACCGTAGGCCGACAGCAGGGTGGGATTGGCACCGTTGGCCTCGTAATCGCGCGGCATGACAACGAAATAGGGAATCATGGTGCCGTCGGCCGACTCGGCCTGGTACTGGGCCACTTCCATGCCCTGCGTGTCGAACCAGGCCGGTTCCGAGCGCACTTGCCGGTGGCTGTCGGCCAGCGCGTCGGATTCGTAAAGCGTCGACGGCGTCAGGAAACCGGTGTAGTTGTAGAAAAAGCGGTCTGAGCGGTCATCGGTGGTGACAACCGAGATGGTGCCCATTTCCGGGGCGGCGAGCTGGCGCTGTCGCCAGCCATCGTCTTCACGGGTGAAGCTGAGCAGCTTGCCGTTGACGTTGTCGAGCAGGTTGACCAGTACCGCACTTTCGGTGGTGGCCACGCCGTTGATCGACTGGCGTTTGCCGGGCTGGATCAGCACCTCCAGCGCCGGAGACTGGCTCAGAAAGGACTCGACCGGTCCCGCAACCAGGGCACCCTGCCGAAAGGTACTGTCGCCTGTCGTCCAGTCGGACTTGAGATCAACCAGCAAATGCCCGTCAATCACGCCGGCCAGCTCGGCATCCTCGGGCACGCTCAACCGCTGCGCTTTCCCGTCGTCGAACAGATAGTAGTGGCGCGTGAAGAAAGTCGGGGCGCGGGTAATCACGTCATAGTGATCGTCGCCATCGTGGATGCGGGCGGAGAACACGCCGACATCGCTCTGTTCGCCCTCGAACACCATCTCGGCCTCGGCCAGGTCGGTGCCGCGCTGCCAGATGCGCACCGTGCGCGGGTAGCCCGAGTCGGTGACCTGCTCGTCGCTGAACGCCGGGCCGACGAATACGCTGTCGCGATCGCGCCAGGTCATCGCGCTCTTGGATTCGTCCAGTTGGAAACCATCGTCGACAAATGCGCGCGTTTCCAGATCGAATTCACGCCGCACCGCCGCGTCGGCGCCGCCGACCGACAGCGCGACGATGCAGCGATCGTAGGCCGGATAGCGGCAGTTGGCGCCAGCCCAGACCCAGTTCTTTTCCTCGCGCTCGGCCAGGGCGTCGACATCGATGATCACGTCCCATTCCGGCGACTCGCTGCGGTAGCTCTGCAGCGAGGTCTTGCGCCAGATGCCGCGCACGTGCTCGTCGTCGCGCCAGAAATTGTAGATCTCTCCGCCCATCAGCGAGGGATAGGCGATGCGCTCGTCCGAGGTCAGGATCTCGAGCGCGCGCTCGTGGATCGGCTCAAACAGCGGGTGCGAGCGGATGGCATCCAGCGAACGCTCGTTCTGGCCGCGTGCCCACGCCAGGGCATTTTCGCCCTCCACGTTCTCGAGCCACAGCCAGGGATCGTCATGCGCCATGGCGTTCACGGAAACCAGCAGCCCGGCCATCAGCAGTGCAGCACGGAATTTGTTCATGTCTCATATCCAGTTTTTTTGCCCGAAATGGAGGGCATGATGCCAGATTGCGGCGCGATCCGCCTGTGCCGTTGGTCCCGGATTCGCAATCGCGGCGAACTGCGTCGCCGTGGTTTATCATTCGCTGCATGACAAGACTGCTTTGCCTGCTCGGCCTGCTCGCGCTGCTGACCGCATGCGCACCTTCGGGCCCGGCAACCCGAACCGACCCGGCCCGGGATGCCGACATCATCCGAATCGAAGAAATGCTGGCCGCCGGCGACTTCGAAGCGGCCGCGCTCGCCTTCGAGAATGAAGCGCTGACCCGGCCGCTGGCGGGTGACCGCCTGCTGATTCGCGCCGCCGAAGCCTGGCTTGCCGCAGACCGACCCGACGCCGCCGAGCTTGCGCTCGACCGGATCCGGATCGCGGCGCTGGCCGATCGCGATCTCGTTCGTCTCGATCTGGCCCAGGCCGAGCTGGCCATGCGCCGTGGCGACCTGGCCAACGCCGGCTGGCTGCTGGCCAGTGCGGCCGGACGCCTGCCCAGGAGCCTGGACAATCGCCATGCCCTGCTCGAAGCCCGCCTGCTCGAGCTCCAGTCGCGGCCGGTTCGCGGCGCGCTGGCGGCCCTGCGCCAGGCCGTCGACGAACCGGATTTCGGCGGCGATACGGCCCTGTCGCTGATGCTGCAGTTTCCGGTTGCCGATCTCGAGCGGGTGCTCTACCAGGTCGGCGACCAGCCTGAGCTCCTGCCCTGGCTGGATCTTGTGATCAGCGCGCGCGAAAACCTTCTTGACGACCCTGGGCTCGATCGGGCGCTGGCGGCCTGGCAGCGACGCTGGAGCGAGCTGGGCTACAGCGCCGACCAGGCCCGCCGCTGGATCGCCGCCTGGCGCCAGACCCGGCCGATGCCCGAACGCATCACCGTGTTGCTGCCGGCGGCCGACACCCCCCTGTACCGACCGGGCAAGGCCCTGCGCGAGGGTATTCTGGCCGGCTGGCTGCGGCTGTCGCCGCAGCGGCGCCCGCAGCTTGATTTTCGCTACATCGAATCGGCGCCGGAAAACGTCGTAGCAGCCTGGTTCGATGCGCGCGACAACGGCACGGATTTTCTGATCGGCCCGCTCGATCAGGGCAAGGCGCAGGCCCTTGCCGCACTGCCCGACGCTGGCGTGATTCCCACCCTGCTGCTCAACCTGCCCGCGGAGATCGAACTGCTCGACGAGGCCGGCGGCGAGTTGGCGGCCCTGGCGCTGCCGCCGGAGACTGAAGCCGAACTGGCCGCCATTCATGCGCTGGCCATGGGCGGGCGCCGGGCGCTGGTTCTGTCGCAATACTCTGACTGGGGCGAACGCGTGGCCGGCGCCTTCATCGACACCTTCACGCTGGGCGGCGGCCAGGTTGTAGCCGATCGAATCTACGATCCCGAAATACCTGACCACTCCACCCTGCTGAGGGAAATGCTGGAAATCGACCGGTCCCGGGCGCGCATCAACCGGGTTGCCGGGCTGCTCGATGGCGAGGTGGAATCGGAGGCCCAGCGCCGCAGCGATATCGATGTGATCTTTCTGGGTGCGCGCGCCAGCGACGGCCGCCTGCTGCGCCCCCAGCTCGAGTTCTTCGACGCCGGCGACCTGACCCTGATGGCCACCTCCTACATTGTCGACGGCGCGCCCAGACCCGAACGCGATCGCGACCTCGACGGCATCACCACTCCGATGCCGCCCTGGTTTCTGGACTTCACGACCGCCGGCGCCGTACGCGAGCGCGCCGCCTCACTGTATGCGGGCCTCGACAACGCGACACTTTCGCGACTGCACGCGCTCGGACGCGACGCCATCGCCCTGGTGCCATGGCTTTCGATGATGCGCGCCGACCCGACGCTGGCGCTGCCCGGCATGATGGGCGAGCTGAGCCTGCCCGACGACCATGTCATCGAGCGCAACCTGCCGGTGGTGCGCATCGAGGGCGGACGGGCGCGGCCCGTGGTGGAATGAACCGGCGCCGTCGCGGCGATCAGGGCGAACAGCAGGCCGAGCGCTGGCTGGCCGAGCGGGGCCTGAAACTGGTCGAGCGCAACTATCAGTGCCGCGCCGGAGAAATCGACCTGGTCATGCTCGATCCCCACCCGAGCGACACTGAAGTGCTGGCCTTTGTCGAAGTACGGCTGCGCGGACCCGGCGCGCGGGTTGACAGCATCGACAGCATCGACGAACGCAAGCAGCGCCGACTGATCACCGCCGCGCGCCATTTTCTGATGAGCAATCCGCAGTGGCAGGAGCACGCCTGCCGGTTCGACGTGGTCGGCATCGACGGCAAGGACGGCCGGATTCGCTGGATTCCGGGCGCATTCGAGCTTTCCGGCTGAGCCGCCGGCGACAAGTCTTGATCAGACACCGAGAAAGGCGGCGGCCAGCAGGCAGGCCAGCGAAAAGACGGCGGCCAGCACATCGTCGAGCATCACGCCCAGACCACCGTGAACGCGCTTGTCGAACCAGCCGATCGGCCAGGGCTTGAGCGCGTCGAAAATGCGGAAAACGATGAAAGCGGTCAGCCACCAGGCCCAGTGCGCCGGTATCCACACCAGCACCAGCCACAGGCCGACAAACTCGTCGAACACGATTCCGCTGTGGTCATGAACACCCAGACGTCGCCCTACCCGGCCGCACAGCCACACGCCGAACACGAAGGCGGCAGCGATCAGCCCAAGCGCCGCCGGCAGCGGCAGCAGAATCAGCGGCAGGGCAAGCGGCATCGCCACCAGGCTGCCGGCCGTGCCGGGCGCAAACGGCGACAGCCCGCTGCCGAAACCGAAGGCGAGCAGGCCGTCGGCCGACTTGAGCGCAATCTCGCGCGTGCGGGCAGCGTCACTCATTGCTGAAGTGGTCCCAGCCTTGTCCCAGATCTGCCGGAACCTCATGCCGGGCGGAACGGCAAACGATTCCGGCGCGCTCGCACACCCGCCCGATCGGCGTCAGCGCCACGCCGCCGGCTTGCGACAGCATGCCCAGGTCCGCCCGGGGCGGCACGATGACCAGCAGTTCGTAGTCGCTGCCGCCGCCGGTCTGCAAGCGCATGCGCTCGATCGGATCGCCCACGGCCGCAAGCAGAGCTGCCGAGGTCGGAAGCGCGTCCAGATCCAGCTCGGCGCCCTGTCCGGGCGCGAGCAGATGCGCAAGATCGGCCAGTAAACCGTCGGACAGATCGATCATGGCGCGCGCCTGTCCGCGCAGCGCAACGCCGGCCTGCAGACGCGCTTCGGGGCGGTGCAGTCGTGCGCGCAGGGCCGGGGCGGCAGCGGCGCCAAGCGCCAGTGCCGCGGCCGCATCGCCAACGGTACCGGTAACGGCAATGCGATCCCCTGCCCGCGCACCGTGCCGGGTAACGGCTCGGCCGGAAGGCAGCTCGCCGATCAACTGCACACCGATGTTGAGCGGACCACGGGCCAGATTCCCGCCCACCAGAGCCATGCCGGCCGAGTCGGAACAGGCGAGAAAACCATCACAGAAGGCATCAATCCAGTCCTTGTCGATTTCCGGCAGCGTCAGGGCCAGAAGGGCCCAGCGCGGGCGCGCGCCCATGGCGGCCAGATCGCTGAGATTGGCCTGCGCAGCCAGATGTCCGACGTCGGCGGCCGGCCAGTCGGCAGTGAAATGCCGATCGAGAACGATCGAGTCGGTCGTGACGGCCAGCTCGTGATCCGGTGTTGGCGCAAGAATGGCGGCATCGTCGCCGATGCCCACGACCACGCCACCGCCGGAGGCGGCGCGCGCGCGAATGCGCTCGATCAGCTCGAACTCACCCATCCCCATGGTCAAGATCGCGCTCGACCTTGCGCACGTCGCGTGCAAGCCGGTCGAGGACGCCGTTGATGAAGGTATGCGCCTGCTCGGCGCCGAAGCGGTGCGCCAGCTCGACGGCTTCGTCGATGATCACCCGGTAGGGAATCTCGGCATGATGGAGCAGCTCGCAGGCACCCAGGCGCAGAATGACGCGCTCCATCTGATCGAGGCTGATATCGGCTCGCCTGACGTGCGGCCGGAGCACCTCGTCAAGCCCCTCGCGGTTGGCCACGACCTCGCGCACCAGAGTCTGGAAATACGCCTCGTCAACACCTTCGAAATTCTGCTCCTGGCAGAACTGCTCGATGATGGCGGCAGCCGTATCGTCGGTAATCTGCCACTGATAGAGCGCCTGCAGCGCGCGCCGGCGCGCGCGCCGGCGCGGCTCGAACGGGCTGACACTCCGGCGGCGGCTCATGCCCTCACCCGACGCCTGAAGTCGATCATGTCGAGTACCGCCAGCGCAGCTTCGCGGCCCTTGTTCCTGCGCTTGGGATCGGCGCGTTCGATGGCCTGTTCTGCGTTTTCCGGCGTCAGCACGCCAAAGCCCGTCGGCACGCCGGTCTCGACCATGGTCTGCTGCAGGCCGCGGGCGCATTCGGCCGAGATGAAGTCGAAATGGGCGGTCTCCCCGCGCACCACCGCACCGAGGGCGATGACACCGTCGTAGCGGCCGGTATCAGCCAGTTCCCGGGCTGCCAGCGGCAGCTCCCAGGCACCGGGGACCGGAAAAACGTCGATGTCCTCCTTGCTGACGCCGGCATCGAGCAGGGCCTGGCGGCAGCCGGCCTGAAGTAACCGGGTAACATCAGGATTGAAGCGGGCGACGGTTATGGCAATGCGGCTGCCCGGGCCGGCGGGATGTTGTTCGGTCATGGCCTGATCTCAGCTCTCATCTTCCGGGACGACGTAGTCGGTGATTTCAAGGCCGAAGCCGTCGAGGGCATGCAGGCGCTTCGGCGCCCCGAAGACCTGCATGCGGCGAATGCCCAGCTCGGCAATGATCTGCGCGGCGATACCGTAGCTGCGCAGCTCCTTTGCCGCCTGGCCGGGTTCGCCACCATTCGGACCCGTGCCGCCATCCTTGAGACCGGCGAGCCGGTCAGCATCATCCTCATCATAGCCCAGCACCAGGGCCATGCCGCGGCCGCGCCTTGCAATGTCGGACAGGGCCGCGTCCAGCGGCATGCCGAAGCCGGGTTCGGTAATGCCGATGACATCTCCCAGCAGTTCCGGCACGTGGACCCGCACCGGGAAAGACTCGTCCGGAGTGATCTCGCCGCGGATCAGCGCCCAGTGCAGGCGCCGGGTGATGCGGTCGCGAAAGACCTGCAGCCCGAATTCGCCGTGGGCCGTTCCCACCGTCTGGCGGTGGACGCACTCGACATTCTGCTCGGTGCTCATGCGATAGCGAATCAGGTCGGCCACGCTGCCCATCTTCAGGCCGTGGAGCTTGACGAATTCCTCGAGCTCGGGGCGGCGCGCCATGGTGCCGTCCTCGTTGAGAATCTCCACCAGAACGCCGGCCGGCTCCAGGCCCGCCAGCAGGGCCAGATCCATACTGGCTTCCGTGTGTCCGGCGCGCGCCAGTACGCCGCCGGGCTGGGCCATCAGCGGAAATACGTGACCGGGCTGAGTCAGGCTGTCGAGACCGGCATTGGGTGCCACTGCGGTGCGGATCGTATGCGCGCGATCGTAGGCCGAAATGCCGGTCGTCACGCCGGTAGCCGCCTCGATCGATACGGTGAAATTGGTCTGGTGGTGGCGGTCGGTATCGCGCACCATAAGCTGCAGCCCAAGCTGCCGACAGCGCTCGCGGGTCAGCGACAGGCAGATCAGGCCGCGCCCGTAGCGAGCCATGAAGTTGACGTCTTCGGGGCGCACCAGGGAGGCGGCCATGACCAGATCGCCCTCGTTTTCGCGATCCTCGTCGTCGAGCATGACGACCATCCGGCCCTTGCCGATGTCGTCCAGGATGGATTGGATCGAATCAAAGCTCATTGTTGAACTCCTCAAAAGCACGAATCCGGCATGACTCGAGCATCGCGCGACGCTCGGGTCATGCCTGGTTCGGGATCAGCCGTTCCAGATAGCGCGCCAGCAGATCGACTTCCAGATTGACGCGCCCGTCGGCTTCAAGTTGCCCCAGCGTGGTCACAGCCAGGGTGTGGGGAATCAGATTAACCTCGAACTCGCGTCCTTCGACTGCATTGACCGTCAGGCTGACGCCGTCGAGCGTGACCGAGCCCTTCTCGGCAATGAACCGCGACAGGTTGTGCGGGACGCGAAAGCGAAAAACCCGGCTTTCGCCGGCCGCGCGCACTGAAACGACCCTGGCCAGACCGTCGACATGACCGCTGACCAGGTGCCCGCCGAGCCGGTCGCCCACGGCCAGGGCAGGCTCGAGGTTGACCTTGCTGCCGACCCCGAGGCTGCCGAGACTGGTGCGCTCGAGGGTCTCGGCCGACAGGTCGGCCGAGAAACCACGCTCGTCGATATCCAGTGCGGTCAGGCAGCAGCCGGTAACGGCCACGCTGTCACCAGTCCGCCAGTCAGCCGGCGAAAGCTCGGGGCAATCGATGCGCATGCGGCAGCCCGCCTCGGCGGGTGTGATCCGGCTGACCGTTCCCACGGCCTGGATGATTCCGGTGAACATGATTGAAATCCCGATCAAACGGTTCGATAGAGCAAGCGCCAGTCCGAACCGACGCGGCGCTGGTCGATCAGATTCAGATGGAGGCGGTCGTCGAACTTTTCCATCCCCGGCAGCTCGAGCAGCGCTCGCCCCCGACCGATCAGACAGGGTGCCTGGTAGACCAGCAGCTCGTCGACCAGGCCGGCAGCGAGCAAGGCACCTGAGAGCGTGGGCCCGGCTTCGACATGCACGGTATTGATATCGCGCTCGGCCAGGCGGGTCATCAGCGCCGGCAGGCTGACCCGTCCGGCCGGGTCGGCCGGAAGCTGCCACCAGACCACACCGCCGATCTCACGCGGTCCGGCGCAGGACGCCACGATCACCGGACCGGGCAGCGTGGTCAGGCGCAGGCCCTCGGGCAGACGGCCGCTCGAGTCGACCACGACGCGCAGCAGGTGGCGCTCAAAGCCGCTCAGGCGCACGTTCAACCGCGGGTCATCGGCAACAACCGTGCCGATGCCGGTCAAAATGCACGAAGCCCGCGCCCGCCAGAGCTGAACGTCAGCGCGGGCGGACTCGCTGCTGATCCACTGGGAACGCCCGTCAGCACCGGCGGTAAAGCCGTCCAGGCTGGCGGCGAGCTTGACCCGAACCCAGGGCCGGCCGCGCTCGTGCCGGCTGACGAAGCCCGGGTTGAGCGAGCGCGCGGCATCTTCCATCAGTCCGCTGCGAACCGTGATCCCGGCACGCGTGAGCAAGTCGTGCCCCGTGCCGGCCACGCGCCCGTCGGGATCAGGCATGGCCGAAACCACCGACGCGACGCCGGCTTCGACCAGCGCATCGGCACAGGGCGGGGTGCGCCCGTGGTGGCTGCACGGCTCGAGAGTGACGTAGGCGGTTGCTCCGCGCGCCCGAATGCCCGCCTCCTGGAGGGCAAGGATTTCGGCGTGCGGCTCACCGGCGGCCCGGTGCCAGCCGCGGCCGACGATCTCGCCGTCAGCGACGATCACGCAGCCGACCGCCGGATTCGGATCGACCGTCAGGCGCCCTTTTCCGGCCAGGCGCAGCGCTTCGGCCATGAATCGGTGGTCGTCGGCCGAGAAACTCATGCTCGTGGCATCGCTGCTTCGTCAGCTGGTCTCAGCCCGAAGCCTGAAACCTGAAACCTGAAACCTGAACCCTTCATTTACCTTCTTCATCGAGGAGAGAAATCTGGCGCCGATCGATCATGCCTGGATTGTCGCGCTCGAGCTTTTCGATCTCTTCGCGAAAAGCCTGCACATCCTCGAAGCGCCGATACACCGACGCGAAGCGAACGTAGGCCACCTGATCGAGATGAGAGAGCTCGGCGGCCACCCAGTCGCCCAGCTTCTGGCTGGAAATCTCGGCATCCTCGAGGGTGTGGATCTCGCGCACCAGCTTGCGAATGGCGCGCTCGACAAGCTGGGTTTCGACCGGGCGTTTTTCCAGCGCCTTGAGCATGCCGCGCCTGAGCTTGTCCTCGTCGAAGGCCTCGCGCGAGCCGTCGGCCTTGATCACGTTGGGCGCCTTAAGCGCTGGCGTCTCCAGGGTGTTGAAACGCGCCCCGCAATCAGCGCACTCACGCCGGCGCCGAATCTGGAAGCCGTCGGAGGCCAGCCGCGAGTCAACTACGCGGGTGTCGTTGTGATTGCAGAAGGGGCACCACATTCCGAATCAGTGTGCAGGGTTCAGGGCGGGCGCTTCTGGCCGTTGCGGGGCGGCTGCTTGGCGACTGGCATGCACCATCCGCCCCCGCCCACCTGATCGCGTTTCAGGTTGTCCATCACCCGGCGCGGCGAAGCCGCCCTGCAGAGCCATCGGCTGCCGCCTGAACCCTGAGCCCTGAAACCTGAAACCTTTCTCAGCCATAAACCGGATGCTTTCGACAAAGCGCCAGCGCGGATTCCCTGACGCGGGCCTCGACCGATTCATCGCCCATGTTGTCTAGAATGTCGCACAGCAGGCCCGCGAGTTCGCGGCAGTCGTCTTCATCAAAGCCGCGCGTGGTGGACGCCGGCGTGCCGATACGCAGCCCCGAGGTGACAAAGGGCGAGCGCGGCTCGCCCGGCACGGTGTTCTTGTTGACGGTAATGTTGGCCCGGCCCAGCGCTGCTTCGGCATCCTTGCCGGTAATGTCCTTGTCGATCAGATCGATCAGGAACAGATGATTGTCGGAGCCGCCTGAGACAACCTTGTAGCCGCGCTCCATGACCGTCGCGGCCATGGCGCGGGCGTTGGCGACCACGCGCTTCTGGTAATCCCTGAATTCCGGCTCCAGCGCTTCCTTGAAAGCGACGGCCTTGGCCGCGATGACGTGCATCAGCGGGCCGCCCTGGCAACCGGGAAAGACCAGCGACTGGAACTTCTTGACCAGCTTCTCGTCGTCGCCGGGCGACAGGATGAGGCCGCCACGCGGGCCCCGGAGCGTCTTGTGCGTGGTCGAGGTCGTGACGTGAGCGTGAGGTACGGGGTTGGGATAGACCCCGGCGGCGATCAGCCCGGCGACGTGCGCCATGTCGACCATGAACCAGGCGCCGACCTCGTCGGCAATCTCGCGCATCCGCGCCCAGTCGACCAGGCGCGAATAGGCGGAAAAGCCGCCGATGAGCATCTTCGGCTTGTGTTTGCGTGCCATCTCGGCCATCTGCTCGTAGTCGATCTCGCCCGTTTCGCGATTCAGGCCGTAGTGGACGGCCTTGAACAGCTTGCCCGAAAAATTCACCGGCGCGCCGTGCGTCAGGTGGCCACCTTCGGTCAGATCCATGCCCAGAATGGTGTCGCCGGGCTCGAGCAGGGCCAGATAGACGGCCTGGTTGGCCTGCGAGCCCGAGTGCGGCTGGACATTGGCGTAGCCGGCACCGAACAGCTTCTTGACGCGTTCGATGGCAAGACTCTCGGCGATGTCCACGAACTCGCAGCCGCCGTAATAGCGCCGGCCCGGATAGCCTTCGGCATACTTGTTGGTCAACACCGAACCCTGTGCCTCCATCACCCGCGGGCTGGCGTAGTTTTCCGAGGCGATCAGCTCGATGTGATCTTCCTGACGCTGCTCTTCGGAGCGGATCGCGCGGGCCAGTTCATCGTCGAACCCGGCAATGGTAAAAGACTTGTCGAACATGTATCAGTGTTTCCGGCTTTCAAGAGCAGCCAATGTTATCACCAAGGCGGTCTCGACAGACCTCTACACCGGAGCGAGGGCTCGTCAGGAAAGACAAAGGAGGAAACTTGATTGCGGTCAATACCACTTGCGCCAAGCGGTTCTAGACTGGAATTGATTGACCCTGAAACCGCCCCGACGGAGGCAAACATGATGAACCACTGCAGAACCCTGATCGTGACCGCCCTGGCCCTGTTTTCCTGCAGCGCGCTGGCGCAGTCCCAGGGCGACTGGCTGGTCCGGCTGGGGCTGGGCCACGTTTCCCCCGACGCCGACAGTTCAAACCTGGTCTTCGAAGGCATGGAACTCGCCGATTACCGCATCGACGTCGGCACCGACACGCGCCCGATTCTCAACTTCACCTACATGGCCACCGACTCTCTCGGCGTGGAGTTGCTCGCGGCCTGGCCGTTCGAACACCGCGTAAAAGGCGACGGCGCGCTCTCCGGGCTGGGGAAGCTTGGCAGCACCAAGCACCTGCCGCCGGTACTTGGCCTGCAGTATCACTTCCGGCCGAACCAGACCTTTCGCCCCTACGCCGGTGTCGGTCTGAACTACACCATCTTCTTTGACGAGAAAACCACCGACGCTTTGCACCAGGGCATCATCGGCACGTCCAATGCCGCGCTGGGCACCGACTACGCCGGCGGCAGCACCGAGATGACGATCGACGACTCCTTCGGGATCGCGCTGCAGCTCGGCGCCGACTTCGCGCTCAACGACGCCTGGTTCGTCAACGTCGACCTTCGCTGGATCGACATCGAAGCCGACGCCCGATTGCACAGCACGACCATCGATGGCGACGGTTTCAAGGTTGACCTGGCCAGCAGGATCAAGGCCGACATCGATCCCTGGGTCTTTTCCACGGCCATCGGGCTGCACTTCTGACCAACCCCGCGTCCTCTTCGCGCAATGTGGGCGAAGCATGGAAGGGATCGGCTCACGGGCCGATCCCTTTTTTCCGGCCATGGCTGACCGGGCAACATGTGTCGTTGCCGAGCTCATCGGTTACGATTGCCCCTCATGGCTCAATCCGGCAGTAACAACACATGAAGGTTCTCGAGAACTCGCCTTTCAAGGCATACGACATCCGTGGGCGCGTTCCCGACCAACTGGATGAAGAACGCGCGTTTCTCATCGGCCAGGCTTATGCGCGCGTGGCAGGGCCGATTGGCCCGGTCGCCATCGGCTACGACATGCGCAACTCCAGCCCCTCGCTGGCCGCCGCCCTGGCGCGCGGCCTCAATCGCGCCGGCGTGGATACGCGCGACATCGGCCTGTGCGGCACGGAAGTCGTCTACCACGCGGCCTCGAAAGAGGGCATGGGCGGCGGCATCATGATTACGGCCAGCCACAACCCGGCCGACTACAACGGCATGAAGATGGTGCGCGAGCAGGCCATCCCGATCAGCGCCGACACCGGGCTGAAGGAGATGGAAGGGCTTCTGGCCGGCGGCCTCGAACCGATTACGGTCGACCAGCCCGGGCAGCACCGCCGGCTGTCGGTTTTCGACGAATACGTCGAGCGCGTGCGCGCCTTCATCGACGTCAATCGCCTGCGCCCTACAAAGGTGGTGGTCAACGCCGGCAACGGCGGCGCCGGACCGGCCTTCGACGCCATCGCCGAGGGCCTGCCGCTGTCGATCACGCGCCTCCACCACGAACCCGACGGTGAGTTTCCCAACGGCGTACCCAACCCGCTGCTACCGGAAAACCGTGAGGAAACCGCGCGCGCCGTCGTCGCAGCCGGCGCTGATGTGGGCATCGCCTGGGACGGCGACTACGACCGCTGCTTCTTCTTCGATCATCGCGGCCGTTTCATCGAAGGCTATTATCTGGTGGGCTTGTTCGCACGCCAGATGCTGGAGAAGTCGCCTGACGGGAAGATCATCCTGGATCCGAGGCTGACCTGGAACACCCTGGCGGAAGTGGCCGATGCCGGCGGTACGGCCCTGGTCAACAAGAGCGGCCACACCTTCATCAAGGAACGCATGCGCGCCGAAGACGCCGTCTACGGCGGCGAGATGTCGGCGCACCACTACTTTCGCGATTTCAGCTACTGCGACTCGGGAATGATTCCCTGGCTGCTGCTGCTCGAGCGCATCGCTGCCACCGGCCAATCGCTGGCCGAACTGGTCGACGAGCGCATTCGCGCCTTTCCCTGCAGCGGCGAGATCAACTTCACGGTCGAGGACGCCCCGCACCAGGTCATGGACCGCGTGCTGCAGCACTTCGCGCCCGACGAGCCGGCGATCGACCGCACCGACGGCATCAGCCTGTCCTTCGATGACTGGCGCTTCAATCTGCGCGCCTCCAACACCGAGCCGGTGATTCGCCTCAACGTCGAAACCCGCGCCGACGAGGCGCTGCTGGCCGAAAAGACCGACCTGCTGCGCAGCCTGATCGCCTGAACCGGCCGGGACTCAGTCGTCTGCCTCGCTGCGGTCTTCGCCGGTCATCAGCTCTGCGATGGTGTTGACCGGGGCCGACCCGTAGCTGAGGAACCGGTTGTTGAAGGTCTTGAGATCGAACTTTTCGTCCAGCTCGGCGCGGCGCTCATCGCGCAGATCCATGATCGCCGCATAGCCGGCGTAATAGGACGTCAGCTGCACCTGGGTCAGCGTCAGCCGGCGCCATTTCTGGGTCGCCTCGGAGGTCTCCTGAAAGGCCTCGTTCTGCATCATTCCCACGGCTTCGTCGCGCTCCATGCCGAGCACGTGCACGGCGTAGTCGAGGATGGCGTTGTGGACCACGCGCAGCAGCCACTTGCCGTGCATCAGCCACAGCTCGGGGGCGTGGTCGCCCCAGCCGGCTTCGAGCATCATGCGCTCGGAGTAGACCGCCCACCCTTCGATCATCGCGCCGTTGCCGAACAGGCTCTTGACCAGACTCGGTGACTTGTTGGCGTGGAGAAGCTGGGTGTAGTGGCCCGGAATACCTTCGTGAATGTTGAGGATCTGCAGCATCCAGTCGTTGTACTCGCGCAGGTAACTGGCCGCCTGCGCTTCGCCGTAGGTCTCCAGCGGCGTGACGTTGTAGTAGGTATCGGCTTCGGGGTTGAACGGCCCCGGCGCACTGACCGAGGCGATGGCGCCGGTGCCGCGCATGTATTCGGGCGTTTCGCGCACCACCAGCGGCTTGTCCGGGTCCTGGTCGAGCAGATCGTGCTCGCGCACGAACTCGGCCAGGCGGGGCATCTGGCGGCGGATTTCCTCGACGAAATCTTCCACGGCCACGTGGTCTTCAGAGAGCCGGTCGATCATCTGTCCGATGCGCTCGAAACGATCCTCCGGCATCGCCTCGCCGGCAAGGTACTCAGGCCAGAGCTGCCTGGCGTAACCGTCCATTTCTGCCAGCAGGCGCTCCTTTTCGGCCTGAGCGCGACGATACAGCTCGGCGGCGGTGAAGTCCGCCTGGATGTCGTGAGCGAACTTCTGCTCGTAGAGTGCCTCGCCCAGCCGGAACGATCGCGCCTTGCCCGAGGCTTGAAGTGCTTCCAGGCGGGTTTCCAGCCAGCTCACCCAGTCATTGATGGCCGATTCGGCGCCGTCGAGCGCGGCCGACAGGGAGGTCGAAAGCTCCGCATCGAGTTCGGCAGCCGCCGCTTTTTTCCGGATATCGACCAGCACGCTCAGCGATCCCTTGTTCTGGCTGATTGCAAGCTCGGTGTGCTCGATCGTCGGGGTGCCCAGGCTTGCACGCGCGGCCTGATAGTAAGTCGGCACGGCTTCGAGGCGGTCCCGAATCAGGCTCAGCCGTTCCGGCAACGGCGCGAACTCGGTGTTGAGCAGAATGCTCAGCGGGCCGGCGACGTTGTAGTTCGACGGCTGCCACTCCCAGGGCTTGAGCGTGTGGATGTAGAACCGCGATGATTCAAGACGGTCAAGCAGCAGGTCGTAGTCGGTGCGGCGATCAACCGGCAGCGCTTCGCGGTCGAACGATTCGAGCCGGCCAAGCGAGGCCTCGATGAATTCCAGCTCACCGCGGCGATGGTCGGCATCCGGAATCGAGACCTCGCCGGCGTGCCCGTAGCGGCCCTGATAGATGGCCCACTCGGGTGAGCGCTCGAGCAGATCGTCGATGAACGATACGACGAAGGCGTCGAACGCGGCCACCCCGGTCTGTTCGGCCCGGGCCGCATCGGTGGCATCGGTGTCATCCCCCCTCGTGGCGGGAGCGGTCGTTTGCCGGTCGGACCGGTCAGCAGCACCCTGCGGCTCGGGCTCTGGCTGCCCGGAGCAGGAAGCCAGCACGGCGAGCAGGAAAAATAGCGCTGGTAGGCGGGTCTTCATGGTCATTGAATTCGTCCCGGAAAATTGGCAGGATTTCAATCCTACCCCATCGCCGCGGCGGCTCACAGGCGGCCGGACTTGCAGTGCCGGCGGTCGCAACCTGCCAGGACATGCACAATTATTGCCTCATCCAGAGCTTTGGACTTGCCTGTTGGCGCGCGTGGACTGCGTAGCCGGCGCTCGATACAGACCCGGCCACAGACTTTGCACCGACACCTTGCCAGGCACGACGAGAGACAAGCCGAGTGTGGCAATACTTGAGCCTGTCTTGGTATATTCCTCGCCATGAGCCGTATCGAAGACCAGCGCGAAGAGCTGTTCAATGCCCTCACCCACGGCCTCGGCGTGGTTCTGAGTGTCGGTGCCGGCGCCGTGCTGATCACGCTGGTGGCAGTCCATGCAGGCGCGCGCGAGATCGTCAGTGCATCAGTATTCGTCGCCTCACTGACCCTGCTCTACACGGCCTCGACCCTCTACCACCTCGCGCGCCACCCGGTCTGGAAGGCACGCCTGAAGGTGCTTGATCACTGCGCCATTTTCGGGCTGATCGCCGGCACCTACACTCCGTTCACGATCGCCGCGCTCAAGGGCGGCTGGGGCTGGTCCCTGTTCGGCGTCATCTGGGGTCTGGCGGTGGTCGGCGTGATCTTCAAGGTCTTTTTCACCGGCCGCTTCCGCCTGCTGTCGACAGCCAGCTATATCGGAATGGGCTGGCTGGTGGTGGTCGCCCTGGCACCACTCAGCCGGGTGCTGACGCTATGGGCCATGTCATGGCTGCTGCTCGGCGGCGTGCTGTATACCGTCGGCGCCCTGTTCTACCATTCTCATCGCATGCGCTTTGCTCACACCATCTGGCATCTGTTCGTGCTCGCCGGCAGCATCTGCCACTTCGTCGCCGTTACCGCGCAGATGATCGCGCCGCCGGCCTGAAGCGCCGGCGTTCCCGCCCGAACCGAATATACTGTCTGACGGTCAAAAACCTGCAAACCCCTCATGGAGTGCCCTATGTTCACCAAAGTCCGTACGCCTGCGCTGCTACTCGCCGCAACTCTGTTGCTCGCCATGCTGGCAGGCTGCGCCTCGACACCGTCCAACGACACCCTGATCAGCGAATCCCGGGCGGCAATGGCCAGTTTCGTCGATCGCGATCCCGGCCTGCAGCGCTGGATCGATCAGGCTTACGGCTATGCGATCTTTCCCACCATCGGCAAGGGCGGTTTCTGGGTTGGCGGCGGCTTCGGCCGCGGCATCGTTTTCGAGCAGGGGCAGCCGATCGGGCGCGCTACGGTCTCGCAGGCGACCATTGGCCCGCAGATCGGCGCCCAGTCCTACAGCCAGGTCATCTTCTTTCGGGACGAGGCTGCGCTGCGCCGCTTCCAGCGCGAGAGCTTCGAGTTCTCGGCCCAGGCCACGGCCGTGGCCGCAACCGAGGGGCGGGCTGCGACCACCAGCTATGAAAGCGGCGTCGCAGTCTTCAACCACGCGCGTGGCGGCCTGATGGCCGAAGCCTCGCTTGGCGGCCAGAAGTACCGCTACTGGTCGCTGTAATCAGGCCATGCACGCAAGCCGGGAGGCGTGCTCAGTTCCCGGCTCTGCGGGCGGCATGCTCTTGTGAGCCGCTGAGGAACTGCAGACGCGCCAGGCGGGCATAGAGCGGGCTGTCGGCCACCAGTTGCTCGTGTGTTCCCTGGGCGACCACCCGGCCCTGATCGAGAACGATGATCCGGTCGGCACGCTGAACGGTCGCCAGTCGATGGGCAATCACCAGCACGGTACGGTCGGTGCCGATATCGTTGAGTGCATCCTGCACCAGGCGCTCACTTTCGGCATCGAGGCTGGCAGTCGCCTCGTCGAGCAGCAGAAGCGGCGGCTGCTTGATCAGCGCCCGGGCGATGGCGATACGCTGGCGCTGTCCCCCTGACAGGCGCACGCCACGCTCGCCCAGAAAGGTCTGGTAGCGCTCGGGCCAGCGCTCGACAAACTCATCGGCGTGCGCCGAGCGCGCGGCCCGCACGATGAGCTCGTTGCCCGCGGCTGGGTTGCCGTAGGCAATGTTTTCAGCCGCGCTGCCGGAGAACATGACCACGTCCTGCGGCACCACACCCAGACACCGACGCAAGGCGCCGAGATCCAGTTCCCGCAGGTCGATTCCGCCCAGGCTGACTTGCCCTGCCGCAGGATCGTAGAATCGCAGCAAAAGCTGGAACAGCGTCGACTTGCCGGCGCCCGACGGCCCGACGATGGCGACCGTCTCCCCGGCCTCGACGGCAAAGCTCAAGCCACGCAGTACGGCCTCGTCGGGCCGCGCCGGATAGGCGAATTCCACGGCGTCGAAAGCAACCGACAATGGCCCCGCGGGCAGGCGGCGCGACGAAGGCGGGCTGATGATCGAGGGCCGGGCCTCGAGCAGTTCGGCCAGGCGCTCCATGGCCCCGGCGGCGCGCTGCAGCTGACTCCAGATCTCACTGAGGCTGGCGGTGGAACCGGCGGCAATGGCCGCATAGAGCACGAACTGGCCGAGCTGCCCGGGCGTCATCTGCCCGCTGAGCACGGAGCGCGCCCCGAGCCACAGCACGAAGGTGATGGCGCCAAAGGTCATCAGAATCACCAGCACGATCAGCAGGGTACTGGCCCGGATACGGTCACGAGCCGCCACGAAGGCGGACTCCACCGCAGTCGCGAAGCGCTCGCGCTCGCGCGCTTCCTGGGCGAAGGTCTGGACCGTTTGCACTGCGTTGATGGTTTCGTCAGCGTGGGCGCTGAAATCCGCGACCCGATCCTGTGCGCTGCGCGACAGCCGACGGACCCAGCGCCCCAGCATGACCACCGGCACGATGATCAGCACGATCAGCAAACCGATCACGCCGGCCAGCGAAGGCGCGGTAAGCGCCAGCGCAATTGAACTGGCAACCAGCATAAGCAGGTTGCGCACCCCGAAGGATACGGTCGAACCGACCAGGGTTTCGACCAGGGTTGTGTCGGTATTGAGCCGCGACAGCACCTCACCGGTGCGAGTGGTGCCAAAGAAATCCGGGCTCATCGACAGCACGCGCTCGTAGACCGACGTACGGATGTCGGCCACGACCCGCTGGCCCAGCCAGCTTACCCAGTAGAAGCGCAGGCCGCCACCGACTGCCATCATTGCCGCTGCGGCAAACAACAGCCAGAACCAGCGGTTGATATTGCCGATATTTTCGGCCATGAACCCGCGGTCGATGACCTGCCCTACCGCGGCGGGAATCGCCAGCGCACCGGCGGCGGATATCACCAGAAAGAACAGGGCAAAACCGATCTGAAGTCGATAGCGCCCGATAAACGGCCTGAGCGCGCGCAACGAACCGATGCGGTGGCCGGGCGGACGCTGACTGGTCTGAATGTCACTCATGCTGCCCCCCGGGCAGACAGGCCGGCACGCCAACAATGGCGCCAGCCGCCGAGGCTGGACATGGCCGGCGCGCTCCGAGTGTGTTCGAAACTGACGCCATCATCATCAGTTGTGGGTGTCTCGTCGAGTGGATATGGGTGGAGATGAAAGTCATGCTCGTGACAGGGCAGTGCAAAAACCTTATGGTACTCAGATTGAGCCGGCGCAAGTCGCCGCTTGCGCCAGGCATCGGGCGCCCTGGCCGTTGCGGTGATGCAATTTGCGTCGTGCCTCACCGGCCGGGCGCTTCATCTTCGACTACCGGCTCGTCTTGCGAAGCGGGCGGCACCGGCGCAAGCTGCGGCTGCCCGAGCAAGCCGGACAGGGCCAGACGCCGGCCGGCGACGTTTCCGTAGTACACCTCGCCACCCAGCACTTGAGCCGAAAGATCGGCCGCGGCCCAGCCGTGACCCGAAAGATCGCTGCCGTTTACCTCGAAGTGGACAAGCTCCAGATAGCCCGGCGTTACGCGCAGCTCACCGCCAAAGTGATCGAACTCGGTCGCGGCCAGATCAGAGTTGGCCCGCGCAACACGCCAGTTGCCATCCCAGAGATCAAAGCGGCCTTCGAGCTGGAAGCCGGAGTTGCCCTCCAAAGGCCAGCTCAAGAACAGCTTCGCCTCGCCGCTGCCGTTGACAACCGGCGGCAGTTCGAACCACTGAAAAAGCTGATCGGCCTGCGAAAGACTGACATCCACGGCCAGCGAACGGGGGGACTGATGTGTCAATACGCCGGTTGCCTCGATCAGGCCGCCTGGAAAGACGGTGGCAAGGTTCACCGCAAGGCCCGCGTCATGCGAGCGAACATCGATTCGGGCGTTGGAGAATACAAGGTCTCCAAGCTTCAGACGTCTGAACTGCAGTTGCGATCGCAGATCGACTCGCGCGGCAATCTCCGCCAGTGCCCAACCCGGGTCAACTCCGATGCTTTGCCGCGGAAATGCCGCAAAGGCCGACCAGTCGAGCTGCGGTCCCGATAGAAGCAGATCGGCTGCCGGTAATGTTCCACCGTGAAAATTGAAGGTCAGATCGTATTGCGACTCGCCAACGAGCAGCCGGCCGCCGGCCAGGGCAACGCGAAAGGGCTCATCCGGCGACACGGTCAGATCGCCAGCCAGCGATACGGGCCGATCGATGCCCGCAAGCCGCCCGTTGATCTGCATATTGCTCAAGCGAACCGGTCTGTTCGGAGCGGCCGGCACGTAGAGCAGGCCGCTGATACTTGTGCTTTCAAGCAGCGCGGGATCACCCAGATCGCCCCGAAAATGAAAGCGTACAGCGCGATCCAGGCTGAAGCGCTCGAGCTCGACTTGATCGATGAGCACCCTGCCCGCCAGGCGGCCGGAATCACCCGGAAGCAGCAGACTGATATTGCGAAGCTGCAATGAGCGGCCAGACAGGTACTGCGCCGCAGAGCGAATGGCCGAGAGCGAATCAGCAGCCCTTGCATCATCACGCCAGCGAGCAAGGTTGACAACGGCGTCGCTGAGCTGCATCTGACCGGGCGCGAACTCGCCCCTGAGCAGGGGCAACAGTTGCAGGCTCATCCTGACCCGTTGCGCCCGCAGCATGGCTCGCTCGTCATCGTCACCGGGACCGGCAATGATCACATCAGCGGCTTCCACGTGCAGCCGCGGGAAAAAGCTGAATCGAAGCGCTCCGACGATCTCGACGCGCCTGCCGAACTGCTCGCTGAGCTGGCCGGAAACGAGGCCTTTGAGGCGCGCCTCGTCAAAGTAGATGACCATCGTGCCCCAAAAACCCAGCAGCATGATGGCCAGTGCAGCGGCAAGGATGATGGTTCGTCGCATCCGTTATCCCGGGTGGTCTCAGGCGCGCGGCCAAGAGCGCCCCGCGGGCCGACATTGTATCCCACGGCCGGCGGAGGCATTGAAGGATGCTGTCAACCCGGCTGAATGCGCTCTGCCTTGGTGCCGGGTTCACAAACAGAAAGCCCGGCGACAAGGGCCGGGCTTCGGGGTTTCAGGTCTGGCTTTGGCTGCTATTCGGCGGGTTCTGCACCCGGTCCGTCGGGGCGATCGACGAGCTCCACATAGGCCATGGGCGCCTTGTCGCCGGCTCGGAATCCGCACTTGAGAATGCGCAGATAGCCGCCCGGACGCTCCTTGTAGCGCGGCCCCAGTTCCGAAAAGAGCTTGCCGACCGCGTCGCGATCGCGCAGGCGATTGAACGCCAGGCGACGGGCAGAAACGCTATCTTCCCGGGCCAGGGTAATCAGCGGCTCGGCAACCCGCCGAAGCTCCTTGGCCTTGGGCAACGTGGTCTTGATGAGCTCGTGCTCGATCAGGCTGGCGGTCATGTTGCGAAACATCGCCCGGCGATGCGGGGAATTCCGGTTCAGTTTGCGACCTGCTTTGCGATGACGCATCGTTTTCTCCTCAGTGCTCGGTGCGCGCCAGAGACGGCGGCGGCCAGTTTTCCAGGCGGGTACCCAGCGACAGATCGTGGGTCGCCAGCACCGTCTTGATTTCGGTCAGGGACTTCTTGCCCAGGTTGGGCGTCTTGAGCAGCTCGGTTTCCGTGCGCTGTACCAGATCGCCAACGTACTGAATGTGCTCGGCCTTGAGACAATTGGCTGAACGCACTGTCAGCTCGAGGTCGTCGATCGGGCGCAAGAGAATCGGATCGAAGCTTTCTGGCTTGGTCTCGGTTTCGTCCTTTTCGCGAGCGACGAAGTCAACGAAAACCGACATCTGATCGACCAGAATTCCGGCCGACAGCTTGACCGCATCCTCGCAACTCATCGTGCCGTTGGTCTCGATATCGAGCACCAGCTTGTCCAGGTCGGTACGCTGTCCGACACGCGCGCTCTCCACGCTGTAGGAAACCCGATGCACCGGACAGTAAGACGCATCCAGCTGCAGGCGGCCAATGGTGCGCGTCTCTTCTTCGTTGAACTTCAGCGCAGCGGCAGGCTGGTAACCCACACCGCGAGTGACCTTGAGCTGCATGCGCAGCTTGCCGCTCTTGGTCAGATTGCAGATCACCAGATCGGGGTTGACCACCTCGATATCGTGATCGAGCTGGATATCGCCGGCGGTGACAGGACCGACCTTGTCCTTGCTCAGGGTCAGGGTGGCTTCATCGCGGCTGTGCATGCGAATTGCCACGTCCTTGAGATTGAGCAGAACCTCGACGATGTCTTCCTGCAGACCCTCGACGGCAGTGTATTCATGAAGCACGCCGTCGATCTCGGCTTCGGTGATGGCACTGCCGGGTATCGACGACAGCAGAATGCGCCGCAAGGCGTTACCCAGCGTATGGCCAAAGCCGCGCTCGAGCGGCTCGAGCGTGATGCGGGCGCGTTGCGGCGAAATCTCATCGACGATCAGACCCTTGGGCTTGAGCATCGTGCCGATAAGTTGGCTTATCTGGCCTGACATGATTGCCTCTCCAAATTCGGTGTTGTGTGAAGCGCGGGCGCTGAGGCCGGGGCTTACTTCGAGTACAGCTCGACGATCAGGTTTTCGTTGATGTCGGGCGGCAGGTCATCGCGCTCGGGAGCGGCCTTGAACACGCCTTCCATCTTGTCGAAGTCCACATCGATCCATGCCGGCACAAGATCCAGCTCGCGCGCCAGAGTGATGGCTTCCTGAATGCGGAGCTGCTTGCGCGCTTTCTCCCGGATCGAAATGCGGTCTTCCGGCTGCACCTGGCAGGAGGGAATATTGACCACCTTGCCGTTGACCTCGACCGACTTGTGGCTGACCATCTGGCGGGCCTGAGCGCGCGTAACGGCAAAGCCGAGCCGGTAGACGACGTTGTCCAGACGGCACTCGAGGAGCTGCAACAGATTCTCGCCGGTTGCCCCCTTGCGGCGGGCGGCCTCCTTGTAGTAGTTGCGAAACTGCTTTTCCAGCACACCGTACATACGGCGCACTTTCTGCTTTTCACGCAACTGCAAGGCATAGTCGGACAGGCGCTGGCGACGGCTGTCGCCGTGCTGGCCTGGCGGCTGGTTGAGCTTGCACTTCGACTCGAGGCCGCGCGCAGGGCTTTTGAGGTTGAGATCAACGCCCTCGCGGCGTGCGAGTTTACAGGTGGGTCCGGTATATCTAGCCATATCTCTTTGAGTCTGCCTGCCGGTGACTTACACGCGACGTTTCTTGGGTGGACGGCAGCCGTTGTGCGGAATCGGCGTGACGTCGATGATGTTGGTGATCTTGAATCCGGCCGCATTGAGCGAGCGTACCGAAGATTCGCGGCCCGGCCCCGGGCCGTTGACGCGAACTTCCAGATTCTTCATTCCATATTCCTGGGCGGCGCGGCCGGCATTGTCCGCAGCCACCTGGGCTGCAAACGGCGTCGATTTGCGCGAGCCGCGAAAACCCGAGCCACCCGAAGTGGCCCAGGAAACGGTGTTGCCCTGACGGTCCGTGATCGTGATGATCGTGTTGTTGAACGAGGCATGCACATGGGCGATGCCGTCGACAACGGTCTGCCGGACTTTCTTTCTCTTGGTACCGCTTTGCTGTTTGGCCATCTGTTTCTACCTCAACGAATCGGACGACGCGGACCCTTGCGGGTGCGGGCGTTGGTCTGGGTACGCTGGCCACGCACCGGCAGCCCGCGGCGATGGCGCAGACCCCGATAGCAGCCCAGGTCCATCAGGCGCTTGATATTCATCGACACCTCGCGCCGCAGATCGCCCTCGACGGCCACCTGGCTGATGGCCTGGCGAATCTTTTCCTGTTCCGCTTCGGTCAGGTCGCGAACCTTGGTCTCCGGGGCCACGCCGGTGGCCTTGCAGATTTCCAGGGCCCGGCTGCGGCCGATGCCGTAAATGTAAGTCAACGCCACCCAGGTATGCTTCTGGACGGGAAGATTGACGCCTGCTATACGTGCCATGTGCTTGCTCCGTGAACCATTACGCCCGCTCGACGCAAACCAGCAATTTTACCGGTTTTGCCGGCATTTGCCAACCCCGCAAAGCGATACTGTTTCATCCCTGCCGCTGCTTGTGCTTCGGATCGCTGCAGATCACGTAGACCACACCGTTGCGACGCACCACCTTGCAGTGGCGACAGATCTTCTTGACTGATGCCTGAACCTTCATTACTGCTCTCCATACATTCCGGCCGGGTCGGCCCTTGCACTAGCGACGCACCACGCCGCTTCGGCCATAGCTTTTCAGGTTGGACTTCTTGAGCAGGCTGTCGTACTGATGCGACATCAGATGAGCCTGCAGTTGGGCCATGAAATCCATGGTCACCACCACGATAATCAGCAGGGAGGTCCCGCCGAAGTAGAACGGCACGTTCTGCCACTGCAAGAGAATGAACTCTGGCAGCAGACAGACCGCCGCCAGATAGATCGCGCCGATCAGCGTCAACCGAGTCAGGACATAGTCGATGTATTCAGCCGTCTGGCGGCCCGGACGAATGCCCGGAATGAAGGCGCCCGACTTCTTCAGGTTGTCGGCCGTTTCCTTGGAATTGAAAACGATCGCTGTGTAGAAGAAGGTGAAAAACATCACCATGCCGCCGAATATCATGATGTAGATCGGCTGCCCCGGGCTGAGCTGTTGCGCGATGGCCTGCAGCCAGCCGGTCTGACCGGCCTGGCCGAACCAGGTCGTGATGGTGCCGGGGAAAAGCACCAGGCTGGATGCAAAGATTGCCGGGATCACGCCTGACATGTTGACCTTCAACGGCAGGTGTGTCGACTGACTGCGGTAGGCCTGGCGCCCCTGGCGCTGAGCATAGTTGACCGTGATGCGGCGCTGGCCGCGCTCGACGAAAACCACGAATGCAGTCACGGAGATCGCCAATGCCAGGAAGAATGTGGCGGTCAGCACTCCGAGCTGTCCGGTTCTGACCAGATCCAGCGTGGCGGCAATGGCGCCTGGCAGACCGGCAACGATGCCGGCAAAAATCAGGATCGAAATGCCGTTTCCGATACCCCGCTCGGTAATCTGCTCGCCCAGCCACATCAAGAACACGGTGCCGGCCGTCAGCGTGATCACCGCCGAGAGCACGAAACCGGGGCCGGGCGCAATCACGACCGGCAACTGGGCGCCAGCGCTCTGGCTTTGCAGCGCCACGGCGACCCCGAAAGCCTGGAAGGCAGCAAGAAATACGGTGGAATAACGGGTGTACTGGGTGATCTTGCGGCGGCCCGATTCGCCTTCCTTGCGTAGCTGCTGAAGCTGAGGCACAGCGTGGCTCATCAACTGAATGATGATGGCCGCGGAAATGTAGGGCATGACCCCGAGTGCAAAAATCGAGAATCGGCCCAGCGCACCACCGGAGAACATGTTGAACACGCCGACAATCGTGCCGCCGGCCTGGTCCATCAGATCCACCAGCGCGTTCGGATTGATGCCGGGCACCGGAATAAAGGTGCCCAGGCGGAAGATCACGAGCGCGACCAGCACCACGAACAGGCGCTGGCGCAGCTCCTTGAGCCGGCCAATGCCGCCGAGCATTCCGGCCATTTCCGATGGATTGCGTGCCATTACTCGACCTTGCCCCCGGCGGCCTCGATGGCTTTGGCGGCCCCGGCGGTTACGTGAATGTCGCGCACGGTCACGGCCCGCTCGAGCGCGCCGGTGTTGACCAGGCGAACCTTGCGCGTGCTGCTGCTGATCAGGCCGGCCTTCTTGAGCACGTCAAGATCGATGACGTCGGCGTCCATCACGTTGATCTGATACAGGCGCAGTTCGGCGGTGTGACGGTTGACCGCAGAGCGGAAACCAACCTTGGGCACACGACGCTGCAGCGGCATCTGGCCGCCTTCGAATCCCACCTTGTGGTAGCCGCCGGAACGGGACTTCTGGCCCTTGTGACCGCGGCCGCCAGTCTTGCCAAGACCGGAACCGATGCCCCGACCGACACGCTTGCGTTCGCTGCGGCTGCCTTCTGCCGGCTGAATCGAATTGAGTTTCATGTCATCGTCCAATGTTGAAATCAGGCTTCTTCTACCTTGACCAGGTAGTCGACCTTGCGAATCATGCCGCGAATGGCCGGCGTATCTTCCAGCTCGACCGTATGGTGCATACGGCGCAGGCCCAGGCCTCGCAGCGAGTCGCGGTGCTTGCCAATCGTGCCGTTGATTGAGCGAATCTGCGTCACGCGCAGCTTTCCGGAGCTCTTCTTAGCCATGGTATTCCAGGACCTCCTCGATCGGCTTGCCGCGCTTGATCGCCACATTCTCCGGCGACGCCATGGCCTGCAGGCCCTTCATAGTCGCGCGCACCAGGTTGATGGGGTTGTTCGAACCCAGGCTCTTGGCCAGAACGTTGTGCACCCCGACGGCCTCGAATACTGCACGCATCGGGCCACCGGCAATCACGCCGGTACCATCGGAGGCGGGCTGCATGTACACGCGCGAACCGCTGTGGCTGGCCTTGACCTGGTGCCAGAGCGTGCCCTCGTTGAGGGATATACGCACCATATCGCGGCGGGCGCGCTCCATTGCCTTCTGGATAGCCAGCGGCACTTCGCGCGCCTTGCCATAGCCGAAGCCGACCTTGCCGTCGCCGTCGCCGACCACTGCCAGCGCGGTAAAGCTGAAATGGCGGCCACCCTTGACCACCTTGACCACACGGTTGACCGCGACCAGCTTTTCAATCAGATCGTCGGTGGTGTTTTCTCTAGCCATGATGAATTCCGTTAGCGTTAAAACTTCAGGCCGGCTTCACGCGCTGCATTCGCCAGCGCCTTGACCCGTCCGTGATACTTGAAGCCCGAGCGATCGAATGCCACGCCATCGATGCCGGCTTCGAGGCTGCGCTCGGCAATCTTCTTGCCAACCGCCTGGGCTGCTTCCACGCTGCAGGTGCTCTTGAGACCCTCGGCAACGTCCTTCTGCAGGGTCGAAGCTGCAGCAAGAGTATGCTCTCCGCCGGAGGCGATGACCTGCGCATAGATATGGCGCCCGGAGCGGTGCACGGACAGCCGCGCCTTGCCCGAACGCGTGATGCGAGCGCGATTCTTGCGCGCGCGACGCAGTCTGGATTGATTCTTGTCCTTCATGATCGATTCCTCAGGCCTTCTTGGCTTCCTTCATCACCACGCGCTCATCGGCGTAGCGAACACCCTTGCCCTTGTAGGGTTCGGGCGGACGTTTGCTGCGGATCTTGGCTGCGATCTCGCCGACGAGATGCTTGTCGCTGCCCCGGACCACGATTTCGGTCTGGCTGGGTGTTTCGATGCTCACCCCGTCAGGAATATCGAATTCCACCGGATGGCTGAAACCAAGCTGCAGATTGAGTTTCTTGCCCTGCACCTGTGCGCGGTAGCCGACACCAACGAGCTGGAGCTTCTTCTCGAAACCCTCGGTCACGCCGTGAATCATGTTGGCGATCAGCGACCGCATCGTGCCTGCCATGGCCATGGTGCCCGACTCGGCCGGGGCCACCTGGACTACGCCGTCATCCACGTTCAGCGTCACGGCCGGGTGCAGTTTCATTTCCAACTGCGCTTTGGCGCCCTTGACCCTGACCACGCCATCGGCATGGTTGAATTCGACCCCTTTGGGCAGCTCGATCGGGGCTTTGGCTATTCTGGACATTGTTCGTCTCTCCGAAAACTCAGTCAGGCGATCAGGCAGAGCACTTCGCCGCCATGGCCCTGCGTTCGGGCCTGGCGATCCGACATGACGCCGTGCGATGTGCTCACAATGGCCACACCCAGCCCGTTTTGTACGCGCGGCAGGTCACCGCTGGCAAAGTAGCGGCGCCGGCTCGGCAGGCTATAGCGCTCCAGCCGATCGATAACGCCGCGACCTTCCACGTACTTCAGGTCAATGGTCAGTTCGCGCTTGGCACCTTGTTCGTCCACGCGGAAGTCGGCGATGTAGCCCTCCTCCTTGAGCACGTTCGAAATGGCCACCTTGAGCTTCGAGGCCGGCATGCTCACGGTACGTTTCTGAACCGCCTGGGCGTTCTTGATCCGCGCCAGCATGTCGGCAATGGGGTCACTCATACTCATTGCTCTATATACTCCTTACCAGCTCGCCTTGCGCAGTCCCGGAATGTCGCCGCGCATGGCTGCCTTACGCAGCTTGTTGCGAGCCAGACCGAACTTGCGGTAAAAACCACGCGGCCGACCGGACTGACGGCAGCGATTTCGCCCACGCACCGGCGACGAGTCGCGCGGCAGCTTGTTGAGCTTGTGCATTGCGGCCTGCTTCTCCTCGAAATCAACTTCGGGATCGGCAATGATGCGCTTGAGTTCGGCCCGTTTGTCAGCGTACTTCTCAGCGAGCTTTGCCCGGCGCACGTCGCGTTCAACCATTGAAACTTTAGCCATGCTTCTCTTGCTCCTTACTTGGCCCGGAACGGAAAGCCGAACGCTTCCAGCAGGGCCAGACCTTCTTCATCGGACTTCGCTGAGGTCGTGATCGCGATATCCATCCCGCGCACCGCATCAATCTGGTCGTAATCAATCTCCGGGAAGATGATCTGTTCCTTCACGCCCAGGTTGTAATTGCCGTGGCCATCAAACGACTTGCGCGGCACGCCTCGGAAGTCGCGCACGCGTGGCAGCGCGATGTTGACCAGGCGATCCAGAAACTCATACATGCGTTCGCGGCGCAGCGTGACCATGCAACCGATCGGGTAGTCGTCACGGATCTTGAAGCTGGCAACTGACTTGCGTGCACGCGTGATCACCGGCTGCTGGCCGGCCACCTTTGCCATGTCGGACACGGCGCGCTCGATAACCTTCTTGTCACCGACCGCTTCGCCAACACCCATGTTAACCGTGATCTTGGTAATCCGCGGCACCTGCATCGGGTTGGAGTAACCGAACTTTTCGCTCAGCTTTCCGACGACCTCATCCTTGTAAAACTCTTTTAGCCTTGCCATTGTCTTTTCCAGAAAATTTCGGTTTTCACCTGTCAGCCAGCGATCTGCGCCGTGCTCAGATATCGACCACTTCGCCGGTCGAGCGATAAAAACGAACCTTGCGGCCGTCCTCGAGGGACTTGTAACCCACACGGTCACCCCGTCCAGTGGCCGGGTTGAACAGCATCACGTTGGAGGCGTGAATCGGCGCTTCGCGCTCGATGATGCCGCCAGGGGTCTGATTCTGAGGATCAGCCTTCTGATGACGCTTGATCATGTTCACGTTTTCGACCAGAAATCGCTGGTCCTTGAGCACCTTGAGCACGTGACCACGCTGGCCCTTGCTGCGGCCGGCAATCACGATGACCTCGTCGCCCTTTCGTATACGTTCCATAGTTGAGCTCCTTACAGCACTTCCGGTGCGAGCGACACGATCTTCATGAACTGGTTCGTGCGCAGTTCACGCGTGACCGGCCCGAAAATGCGGGTTCCGATCGGCTCCAGCTTGCTGTTGAGCAGCACCGCAGCATTGCCGTCGAAGCGGATCAGTGAACCGTCACGGCGTCGAACGCCCTTGGCGGTACGTACAACCACCGCGTTGTACACCTCACCTTTCTTGACCTTGCCGCGCGGAATCGCGTCCTTGACGGTCACCTTGATGACGTCGCCAATATTTGCATAGCGTCGCTTCGAACCGCCCAGCACCTTGATGCACTGGAGCTCCCGCGCTCCGCTGTTATCGGCTGCCGACAGCCTGGACTGCATCTGAATCATGTCTTTCGCTCCGCTTACTGGGCCCGCTCGACCACTTCAATCACTTGCCAGGCCTTGCTTTTGGAAATCGGCCGGGTCTGCTCGATGCGCACGGCATCGCCCTCGTTGCAGCTATTGTCGGCATCATGGGCATGAACCTTGCTCGAACGACGGACGTACTTGCCGTAGAGAGGATGCTTGACCAGCCGCTCGAGGCGAACCGTCACGGTCTTGTCCATCTTGTTGCTTACGACGCGCCCGACGACGCTGCGTTGCTTGCGCTCTTCGCTATTCATGCCTTTTTCTCATCCTGCTTCTGGTGGAGCACGGTCTTGATCCGTGCAATGTCCTTGCGAACACGACGCAGCTCGTGAGGCGCGCCCAGTTGACCCGTGCCATGCTGCATGCGCAGGGAAAACTGTTCCTTGCGCAGCTCCAGGAGCATGCCGTTGAGCTCGCTGGCATTCTTTTCACGCAGTGCATTCGCTTTCATCACAGCGTCCTCTCGACAAAGGTGGTCCGAACGCTCAGCTTGGCGGCCGCGCGACGGAATGCTTCGCGCGCAACATCCTCGCTGACGCCCTGTATTTCGTAGATCATCCGTCCAGGCTGGATCGGCGCGACCCAGTATTCGACGTTGCCCTTGCCCTTGCCCATCCGAACTTCAACCGGCTTGTTGGTCACCGGCTTGTCTGGAAAGACGCGGATCCAGAGCTTGCCGCCACGCTTGACATGACGCGTGATCGAACGACGGGCCGATTCGATCTGGCGCGCGGTTATGAAGCCGCGACTGGTCGCCTGCAAACCGTACTCGCCGAAGCTGACGCGGTTGCCGACCTGAGCCAGGCCGCGATTGCGCCCCTTCTGCTGCTTTCTGAATTTGGTACGTTTCGGCTGCAGCATGATTCAGCTCTCCTTGCGCGCACCGCCCCTGGACGGTGCATTTTCCGAACTCTTCTCGGCATACAGGTCGAACACCTCGCCCTTGTATACCCAGACCTTGATGCCAATGATGCCGTACGTCGTGGCAGCCTCGGCGGTGCCATAGTCAATGTCGGCACGCAAGGTGTGCAGCGGCACGCGACCTTCTCGATACCACTCGCTGCGGGCAATATCGGCGCCATTGAGGCGGCCACCGACCTGCACCTTGATGCCTTGCGCACCCAGGCGCATGGCGTTGCCGACCGCGCGCTTCATGGCCCGGCGAAACATTACACGGCGCTCGAGCTGCTGGGCAATGCTTTCGGCCACCAGGCGCGCGTCGAGCTCGGGCTTGCGAATTTCATTGACCCGGATGTGGGTTGGCACACCCATGATCTTGCTCACCTCGCGGCGCAGCTTCTCTATGTCTTCGCCTTTCTTGCCGATCACGATGCCCGGCCTTGCGGTGTGCACGGTAATGTCCGCGGACTTGGCCGGACGCTCGATTTCGATGCGGCTGACAGCCGCATGGGCCAACGTCTTCTCCAGATAGGCGCGCGCCTTCAGATCAGTGTTGAGCTGATTGGCAAACTCGCGCGATTCCGCGTACCACTTCGCGCCCCAGTCCTTGGAAATCCCGAGACGAAATCCGGTTGGATGTACCTTGTGACCCATTATTAGTCCTCTGCCACGACAATGGTGATGTGACTGGTGCGTTTCAGAATTCGCGTAAAGCGACCCTTGGCGCGCGGCATCCCGCGCTTCAACGTCGGGCCTTCATCGACGAAAATCGTGTGCACCTTCAGCTCGTCGATATCGGCGCCTCTGTTGTTTTCCGCATTGGCAATTGCCGACATCAGAACTTTCCGGACGATATGTGCGGCCTTCTTGTTACTGAAGGTCAACACTTCATCCGCCCGTTCAACCGGCAAGCCGCGAATCTGGTCTGCAACCAGGCGGGCCTTCTGCGGCGAAATACGCGCGCCCTTGAGCTTTGCTGTAGCTTCCATCACCGTCTCGAACCCTTGTTACTTGGATCTGCGGTCACCGCTGTGACCTCTGAACGTTCTGGTCGGCGCGAACTCGCCGAGCTTGTGACCGACCATGTTCTCGTTGATCAGAATCGGCATATGCTGCCGACCGTTGTGCACCGCGATAGTCAGTCCGACCATTTCGGGCATGATCATCGAGCGGCGCGACCAGGTCTTGATCGGGCGCCTGTTGTTGCTTGCAATGGCCGCTTCCACCTTCGCCTGAAGGTGATGATCGATAAACGGCCCTTTCTTGATCGAACGTGGCATGGCGATTTCCTGTTACTTGCGCTTGCGCGGACGCGTGATGTACTGAGTAGTGCGCTTGTTTGTCCGGGTACGCTTGCCCTTGGTCTTCTCGCCCCAGGGCGTGACCGGGTGACGCCCGCCGGAGCTGCGCCCTTCACCACCCCCATGGGGATGGTCGACCGGGTTCATGGCCACACCGCGCACGGTCGGGCGGAAACCCTTCCAGCGTTTTGCGCCGGCCTTGCCCAGCTTCTCGAGGCTGTGCTCGACGTTGGCAACCTGGCCAATGGTGGCACGGCAGCTCACATGCACCTTGCGCGTCTCGCCGGAGCGAAGAATCAAGGTGGCATACTGGCCTTCGCGCGCAACCATCTGGACGGCAGTTCCGGCACTGCGCGCCAACTGGGCGCCCTTGCCAGGCCGCAGCTCGACGGCGTGAATCTGGGTACCGACCGGGATCGAACGCAACTGCATCGCGTTGCCCGGCTTGATCGGCGCCTCGGACCCGCTCATTATTTCGTCTCCGGCGCGCACGTGGCGCGGCGCCAGGATATAGCGTCGCTCACCGTCAAGGTACTTGATCAGCGCGATATGGGCGCTGCGGTTGGGATCGTACTCGATCCGCTCGACGATGCCGCGGATGCCATCCTTGTTGCGCCGGAAGTCGATGCGCCGATAGTGATGCTTGTGCCCGCCACCACGATGACGCGTCGTCATCCGGCCGGCGTTGTTGCGGCCGCCGGTGCTGCTCTGGGCGTCCAGCAGGGGCGCGTGCGGCTCACCCTTCCACAAGTGAGGGTGCTTGATCTGCACGCGGCCCCGGCGGCCCGGAGATGTCGGTTTTATTTTGACAATTGACATGATTCTGTTCTCGGCTCGCTTGAGTTCAGTCTGCCTGTACTTCTTCGATAGTCTGGCCGCTCTTGACTCGCACGTAAGCCTTCTTCCAGCCTTTCTGGCGGCCCTGCACGAGACGGAAACTTTTCTGCTTGCCCTTCATGTTCAGGACCTGCACTTTCTCCACGTCGACCTCGAACAACCCTTCCACGGCGCGCTTGATCTCGCCCTTGCTGGCGTCACCGCGTACCTCGAAAACGTACTGATTGCTGTCGGCCTGCAGCAGCGCCGTCTTCTCCGACACGTGCGGCCTGCGAACGATCTGGTACATGCGTTCGGTCTTCATGCCAGCCACTCCTCGATCTTGTTGATGGCCGCTCTGGTCATGACCACCTTGTCGGCGGCCACCAGGCTGACCGGATTGAGCGTGTCGACGGTCAGAGCCTGAATGCTCCTGACATTTCGGCTGCTCAGATACAGATTGCTGTCGAGCTCGACGTCAACCAGCAGACCGCGCTCAATGCCCAGATCGGCCAGATTCTGCATGAGTACGCTGGTTCTGGGCTGAGCTATATCAAACTGCTCGACCACCACCAGACGCTCCTGCCGAACCAGCTCCGAAAGGATCGACTTGATCCCGGCCCGGTACTGCTTGCGGTTGACCTTCTGTGTGAAGTCGCGCGGCTGCGCGGCAAAAGTCACGCCACCACTGCGCCACAGCGGGCTGCGAATACTGCCGGCACGGGCGTTACCGGTGCCTTTCTGGCGCCACGGCTTGCGTCCACCGCCGGACACGGCCGAGCGATTCTTCTGCGCCTTGGTACCGGACCGACCGCCTGCCATATAGGCAGTCACGACCTGGTGCACCAGGCTTTCGGAAAAATCACGGCCGAAGACCTCGTCCGAGACCTTGATCTTGCTGCCGCCTGTTACTGCGAGTTCCATCACTGTCTCCTTCAGGCCTTGATCGACGGACGAATCATGACGTGACCACCGGTCGCGCCCGGAACGGCCCCGCGAATCAACAACAGGTTGCGATCGGCGTCGACGCGCACAACCTTCAGGTTCAGGGTCGTCTGACGCGCGTCACCCATGTGACCCGCCATCTTCTTGCCCTTGAACACGCGGCCGGGCGTCTGGCACTGGCCGATGGAACCGGGAGCGCGATGCGCCAGGGAGTTGCCGTGGGTGGCGTCCTGCATACGGAAGTTGTGACGCTTGACCACACCGGCAAAACCCTTGCCCTTGGTGGTGCCCGTCACATCGACTTTCTGACCCGCCTCGAAACGCTCGACGGTCAGCTCGGCGCCAACCTCCAGAGTTTCGCCATCCTCGCCGTCCAGACGGAATTCCCACAGGCCCTCTCCGGCCTCGACACCCGCTTTCGCGTAGTGCCCGGCCAGGGGGCGGGAGACCAAAGACGTACGCTTGCTGCCGCAAGTTACCTGAATGGCGGCATAGCCGTCCGATTCCTGCGCGCGGATGTGAGTGATCCGGTTCGGGCTGACCTCGATGACCGTCACCGGGATGGAGTTGCCCTCCTCGGTGAAGATCCGGGTCATTCCGCGCTTGCGTCCTACCAGTCCAATTGCCATTGTTCTACTCGCCTCAATAGAGCTTGATCTGCACATCAACGCCCGCAGCCAGATCCAGCTTCATCAGGGCATCGACCGTCTTGTCGTTGGGATCAACGATATCCAGCAGCCGCTTGTGGGTGCGGATTTCATACTGATCGCGCGCGTCCTTGTTGACGTGCGGAGAGACCAGCACGGTAAAGCGCTCCTTGCGCGTGGGCAGTGGAATGGGACCACGAACCTGCGCACCGGTGCGCTTGGCGGTATCCACGATTTCCTGGGTTGACCGATCGATCAAACGATGATCGAAACCCTTCAAACGAATACGGATTTTCTGTTCGGCCATTGCCGTACGCCTTCAGTCTGTTAAAGATCAAACATCTCTGGCGGAGCTTTCGCTCCACCGCTTGTGCGATCCGGAGGACCGCTGCCCTCAAAAGGGTTTTTCTCAAGATTCCAGGTTGTGGATTTCAGGTTTCAGGTGCGGCTTCGCCGTGCTTTTCCTGAACCCTGAAACCTGAACC
>CAYUPK010000008.1:0-157043 GCA_964446675.1 uncultured Wenzhouxiangella sp. | reverse complement strand
CAAAGCCGGCTTGACTCAGCGTGAAAGAGGCAGTCTGATGAATAAGCTGGGCTAATAGGTCTTGAGCAATATGTTCGTGTGGTGAATACATGAACAATTTGCTGAATAGCTTGTAGCCGCGGCGCGTGAGATGGCGGCAACGTACTGAATCTGCCGTTTTGTGCGGAAATATTTTATGGCGCTATCTTGCATTCTTTCTGGATAGCCCGCGGATTTCCTACGTGTTTCGGGGTTCAATTCCGACCTCCCCTGTGCATCGCCCAGCTTGATACTCGCGCAAATTGATTCGGGATGCAATCCATGGGTGAGAGGTTGCTGGATCGGGTGTGTCGGTTGATTCTGGCGATGCGCTATAGGCATCGGACCAACACGCTCCATGTTCAGTGGGCGCGGCGGTTCATTGTGTTTCACGATCGACGGCACCCGCGCGAGATGGGCAAGGCGGAGGTCGAGGCGTTTCTCGCGTATCTGGCCGTTGATCGCCATGTGGCGGCTGCGACCCGGAATCAGGCCCTGAATTCGCTTCTCTTCTTGGACAGGGAGGCTCTGGAAATGCAGCTGCCCTGGATTGATCTGGACGCCATGGCAGGTTCTGATCCGGGCCGGGAGACTGAGTGCGATTCAGCGGCCTGAGCGCGCATTGATATACTGCCCTGAGCCGTTGGCTGCTGATGTGTGGCGACTCAACACAAAGAAGGGTGTCATGAATACAGAGAATCATTCTCAGGTTGCGGCCTGGATCTGGTCGGTGGCCGATCTGCTGCGCGGCGATTTCAAGCAGTCGCAGTACGGGCGGGTGATTCTGCCGTTTACCCTGCTGCGGCGGCTGGAGTGTGTGCTGGCGCCCACGCGCGAGGCGGTGCAGGCGGCGGCGAAGGCGCATGCCGGCAAGCCCGATGCGGTGCGCGAGCAGATTCTGCTGCGCGAGGCCGGGCAGCCGTTCTTCAACGGCTCGGCGCTGACCCTGGCCAGCCTGTCGGATACTCAAACCGCCCAGGATCTGTTGGGCTATGTAGAATCGTTCAGCAGCCACGCGCGCGAGATTTTCGATCACTTCAACTTCGAAGACTTTGTCGAGCGGCTGACCACCAGCAACCTGCTGTTTCAGGTGGTGCAGCGCTTTGCCGAATTCGACCTGCGCCCGGAAAAGATCTCCAACTTCGGCATGGGGCTGATCTTCGAGGAGCTGATCCGCCGCTTTGCCGAAAGCTCCAACGAAACCGCTGGCGAGCATTTCACCCCGCGCGATGTCGTCCATCTGGCCACCTCGCTGGTGCTCACCGGCCAGGACGACCGGCTCAAGGCCGGCGGCATCGTGACCGTTTACGACCCGGCCGCCGGCACCGGCGGCTTCCTGTCGGAAAGCGACGCCTATATCCAGCAGGTCAGCGGCGGCATGAGCGTGTCGCTGCATGGCCAGGAGCTCAACCCCGAGTCGTATGCCATCTGCAAGGCCGACATGCTCATCAAGGGCCAGGATGTGGACAACATCAAGCTGGGCAATACCCTGTCCGACGACCAGCTGGCCGGCGAGCATTTCGACTTCATGCTGGCCAATCCGCCGTTCGGGGTGGACTGGAAGAAAGTGCGCAAGGAAGTCGGCGACGAGCACAAGCACAAGGGCTTCGATGGCCGCTTCGGCCCCGGCCTGCCGCGGGTGTCCGATGGCTCGCTGCTGTTCTTGCTGCACCTGGTCAGCAAGATGCGCTCCAGCCGCCACGGCGGCTCGCGCATCGGCATCATCCTCAACGGCTCGCCGCTGTTTACCGGCAACGCCGGCTCGGGCGAGTCGGAAATTCGCCGCTACCTGCTGCAGCATGATCTGGTCGAGGCCATCGTCGGCCTGCCCACTGATCTGTTCTACAACACCGGCATTGCCACCTATGTCTGGATTCTGTCCAACAACAAGCCGGCCGAGCGCCGCGGCAAGGTGCAGCTCATCGACGCCACCGAGCGACACAGCAAGATGCGCAAATCGCTCGGCAGCAAGCGCCAGTTTCTGACCGAGGCTGATATCGACGCCATCGTGCGCCTCTATGGCGCCTTTGACGAGACCGACCACAGCAAGATCTTTCCCATCGAGGCCTTCGGCTACCGGCGCATCACCATCGAGCGCCCGCTGCGGCTGAACTTTCAGGCCAGCGAAGAGCGCCTGGCCCGGCTCGATGAGGAACGCACCATACAAAGGCTTGAAGACGACCAGCGCGAAGCGCTCAAGGCCGCCTGCGCCAGCCTGGATTCAGAGCAGCTCTTCACCAGCCGAGACGCCTTCCTGCAGACGCTGGATGCCGCCGTCAAGCAGCATCTTCCCGACGGCATGAAGGTCAGCGCGCCGCTGCGGCGGGCGGTGCTCAACGCGCTGTCCGAGCGCGACCCGGACGCCGACATCTGCCGCGACAGCAAGGGCCGCCCCGAGCCCGACACCGGCCTGCGCGATTATGAAAACGTGCCGCTGGGCGAATCCGTCGATGACTACTTCGAGCGCGAGGTCAAACCCCACGTGCCCGACGCCTGGATCGAAGAAACCAGAACCGACGAGCTCGACGGCGAGGTCGGCATCGTCGGCTTCGAGATCCCCTTCAACCGCCACTTCTACACCTTCGTGCCCCCGCGCCCGCTGGAAGAGATTGACGCCGACCTCAAGGCCTGCACCGACCGCATCAAGCAGATGATCGAGGAGATGGCGGTGTGAGCCTGCCGCTGTCATTACAATATGAAACAGAATCAACAAGTTGGCTTTTGCACAGCCGCTGCCAGCGCTGATTTGACAACCCCCCGCAAATGAGGCATTATTCACTTAACAACACCCCCCAGGCCTATCCCGCAGTTCGCTGCGGTGACGCTCAAACCGGGGGGTTGCTTTTTCCGGGGCGGCCAGAATGATCTACGACAAGCCCGCCACCAGCCTGCGTGAGCAGATCGAGCTGCTGGAAAGACGCGGCATGTCGATCCCGGATCGCAAGCGCGCCGCCCACTACCTGCGACATATTGGCTATTACCGCTTGAGCGCCTACTGGCTTCCATTCGAGAAGCCGGCGCCCCGCGCTGCTGAGCGCCCGCATGAGTTTATCGCGGGCACGGAATTCGAACACGTGCTGACGCGCTATGTTTTCGACCGCAAGCTCCGTATTCTGCTGCTCGAAGCCCTGGAGCGCATAGAGGTCTCGATTCGCGCTTGCTGGGTCAACAGCTTTTCTCTCAGCCACGGCCCGCACGGCTACTTGCAGGCCGCCCATTTCAAGTGCCCCTACTGGCATGCCAATCAGATTGCCAAAGCAGCCGCAGCGCTGAAGGCAAGCAACGAAGTTTTCGTGGAACACTACGCGAATAAATACGCCGACCCGGGTCTGCCACCGATGTGGGTCACCGCAGAAACAATAAGCTTTGGAGCGCTATCCAGCTGGATACAGGCGACCCGCGGAACGGAGGTACAAACCACGCTGATGCGGCATTTGAACCTGCCAACGCTGCAAATCGTACATGGTGTTCTCCACAATCTCAGCTACCTGAGAAACCTGTGCGCACACCACGCCCGAGTGTGGAACAGACAGTTCGTCAAGAAGTACCCCCGCATCAAGAAGATGCCTGAAATGCTGCACCCGGAAGCGTGCGGCAAGAAATCCGGGGCGATTTACAATCATCTGGCCATGCTGCGACACCTGATGCTGCACATCAATCCAAAAACTTCCTGGCCGCGCAGGCTGACTGCCCTGCTCCAGGAGCAGCCCCCTGAAACCCGGTCTGCAATGCACCTGCCTGATCAGTGGCATGCTGTATTGAGCGGCGAGCCTGAAGGAAGCGTTGAGAAATGAGCTTTTCCAAGTATCCCGAATACAAGGATTCCGGCGTGGAGTGGCTGGGGGAAGTGCCGGCGCATTGGGAGGTGTCTCGCCTGAAGTTTTTCGGGGAGTTGATAACAGGTATCACTCCTCCTAGTGAAGATTTAAGCAATTACTCTGAGGCCGGTTGGCCTTGGATCAGACCCGATGACTTGGATGATCAAGGCGGGTCCGTTCAGGCATCCAAATTTCTGACTGACCAGGGCTGGTCGTATTGCCGTCCGGTAGCTTCAATGTCTACTTTAGTGTGCTGTATCGGCAGTATCGGTAAGCTGGGTTATACCGTGGAAGTGACTTGTACTAATCAGCAGATTACTGCGATTCAGCCCTTTTATGATGCTCGCTATCTTTTCTATCTGGTTTGTGCATCAAAGTCAGAGCTCGATTTGCGTGCTACTGGTAACGTCCTGAGAATTTTGAATGCTGAGCGGCTGGGAAATGTGCCGGCCCCAATGCCTTCAGTTGATGAGTCAGCGCAGATTGCTACCTTCCTCGACCAAGAAACCGCCCGCATCGACGCCCTGATCGAGGAGCAGCAGCGCTTGATCGAGCTGCTCAAGGAAAAGCGCCAGGCGGTGATCTCCCATGCCGTCACCAAGGGGCTGGACCCTGACGTGCCGATGAAAGACTCCGGCGTGGAGTGGCTGGGCCAGGTGCCGGCCCATTGGGATGTCAAGCGATTGAGATATGCAATTGAGCTGAACCCATCAAAGTCTGAGGTCCGTTCTTTAGCTCCCGGCACACCAGTCACTTTCATTCCTATGGAGTCCATAGGAGAAGATGGAACCCTGTCTCTCGATCAAACGCGACCAATTGACGAAGTTTTGGCAGGATATACCTATGCCCGTGAGGGCGATGTAGCCATTGCAAAGATTACACCGTGTTTTGAAAACGGCAAAGGGGCTGTCATGCGTAACCTCGAGCAGGGAATCGCCTTTGGCACGACTGAGCTCATTGTCATGCGGCCCAAGGGGAGCTTGACGACGAGCGACTATCTATACCGGATCAGCACTTCTGAGTCTTTCCGTGCGCTCGGTGAATCAGAGATGTACGGCGCTGGTGGTCAAAAGCGTGTCCCTGATAATTTCGTTCGAAACTTCGCTATAGCTTGGCCACCCTATGAAGACCAGCTGATGATCCAGGCCTTCCTCGACCAAGAAACCGCCCGCATCGATGCCCTGGTGAAAGAAGCTGAATCAGCCATCGAGCTGCTCCAGGAACGCCGCTCCGCCCTGATCTCCGCCGCCGTGACCGGCAAGATCGACGTGCGCGGCTGGCAGCCGCCAGCAGGTTCATCGACTTCCGCTGAGGCAACTCAAACGGAGACCGTATGAAACAGGGACGCAGTATCCGGCTCTTTCTGGTCGACGGCACGCCCAACGGCCTGCTGACCGCCGAAATCGTTAACTGGACCGGGCATGCACTCACGGGGCCGCGCAGCAAGCTGAAAGAGCTGATCAAGCGCAAGGAATGCGGCCGTACCGGCGTCTACTTTCTGGTTGGCCCGGACCCGGACAACCCGATGCGCCCGCAGGTTTATATTGGCGAATCCGATGATGTGGCCGCCCGCTTGACGCAGCACAACCGGCCAGAGGGCAAGGCCGGCAAGGGCGGCAAGGACTTCTGGGAACGAGTCTGTCTGGTGACCAGCAAGGATGAAAATCTGACCAAGGCCCACGTAAAGTTCCTGGAGAGCCGGCTGATTGCCCTTGCCGGGCAATCGGGTGGCTGCCTGTTGCTCAACGGCACCGCGCACGACTACGGCAACCTGCCGGAATCCGATCGGGCGGACATGGCGTTCTTTACAGAACAGATACGCATCATTTTGCCGGTGCTCGGCTTTGATTTTTTGCGCGATCAGCAAAAGCTTGCCGAACGACTCAAACAGCAGAACGACGAGCACCAGCCGGCGGTGACGTTCGTCATGGAAATCCCCAAGTACGACATCACGGCAGAAGCCCGGGAAGTGGACGGCGAGCTTGTTGTGCTGGCCGGCAGCCGAGCGCGCAAGACCTGGTCGAGCAAGAGCACATATGCCAGTTATCAGGCGCTCTACAATGAACTGAAAGACAGCGGCGTGCTGGCGGCCGATTCGTCAGGCCATATTCATTTCACCACGGATCAGGCCTTTTCCAGCCCCAGCGCTGCCGCTGCGGTCATATCGGGGCGGCCTGCAAACGGGCGCACTACGTGGCTTGAGAAAACAACGCGGAAGACCTACGGCGAATGGCAGAGCGAGCAGGTTGAACAAAGCGAGCCCGCTTCGACTCAGCCCAACGAGCCAATCTGAAAGCTGAGAGCGCCGCGGATAACAGTTAAGGTAGGGGCCAGACATGTCAAAAAGCGGCGAAGGACGATTTCAGCAAGACATCATCGCGCAGATGACCGCCAACGGCTGGCTGACCGGCCCGGCCAGCGGCTATGACCGCGCCAGCGCGCTGTATGTCGAAGACCTGGTCGGCTATCTGCAGGAGGCCTGGCCGAAGCGCTGGGAGAGGTTCGTTGCGCGCAACCCCCAGGACCCGCAGCGTGCGCTGGTGCGGGCGGTAACCCGCCAGCTGGAGCGCGGCGGCACGCTGGAGGTGCTGCGCCACGGCATCAAGCTGCCCGGCGTCAAGCTGGAGCTGTGCAGCTTTCGGCCCGACCACGGCATGAACCCCGAGACCCTGGCGCGCTATCGCGCCAACCGCCTGCGGGTGGTGCCGGAAGTATCGTATTCACCCCACGCACGACCCGGCGAATACGACCCGCGGCTGGATCTGGTGCTGTTCGTCAACGGCATTCCCACCGCCACGCTGGAGCTCAAAAGCGAGTTCAAGCAGTCGGTCAAGAACGCCGAGCGCCAGTATCGGCGCGACCGGCCGGTAAAGGACACGCTCACGCGCAAGGCCGAGCCGCTGCTGACCTTCGGCCGCGGCGCGCTGGTGCACTTTGCCGCCAGCCAGGATCGCGTGTCGATGACCACCCGGCTGGCCGGCAGGGAAACCACCTTTCTACCCTTCAACCGCGGCACGCCCGACGGCGGTGCCGGCAACCCGCTCGCCGACGAAAACAATCCCTACGCCACCGATTATCTGTGGCGGCAGGTGTTTGCGCCCGACGCCTGGCTGAAGATTCTGGGCCGCTTTCTGCACCTGGAGCGCAAAACCGAAGAAGACTTCCACGGCCGGCGCAAGCGCACTGAAACGCTGATCTTTCCGCGCTTTCAGCAGTGGGATGTAGTCAACAAGCTGATCGCGGCCACCGCCGAGGAAGGCGTCGGCCAGCGCTATCTGATTCAGCACAGCGCCGGCTCGGGCAAATCCAATTCCATCGCCTGGCTGGCCCACCAGCTGGCCGCCTTGTACGACGGCGACGGCAACAAGCTGTTCAATTCCGTTGTGGTGGTCACCGACCGCACCGTGCTCGACAGCCAGCTGCAGGACACCATCTACCAGTTTGAACACGCCCACGGCGTGGTTCAGCCGATCAGCCGCGATGTGGGCAGCGAGAGCAAGTCGCAGCAGCTGGCCGCGGCGCTGGCGGCCAATACCCGCATCATCATCGTCACCATCCAGACCTTTCCGGCGCTGTTCGATGCGCTCGACGCTCGCCCGGACCTGGCCGGCGGGCGCTACGCCGTGATTGCCGACGAAGCGCATTCATCGCAGACCGGCCTGGCGGCCAGCAAGCTCAAGGCCATTCTGGGCGCCGATGCGCCCGAGGGCGAAGACGTGAGCGCCGAAGAGCTGTTGAACGCGGCCGTAGCCGCCCGCCGATCATCCCGGCGCATCAGCTACTACGCCTTTACCGCCACGCCCAAGGCCCGAACCCTGGAACTGTTCGGCCGCCTGCCCGATCCCGATCGGCCGCCGTCGACCGACAACAAGCCCGAAGCCTTTCACCTCTACACCATGCGCCAGGCCATCGAGGAAGGCTTCATACTGGATGTACTGAAGAACTACACCACCTACAGCACGGCCTGGAAGCTGGCGCATCCGCACGGCGACGAGCAGGAGGTGGAATCACGCAAGGCCTCGGCCCGGCTGGCGCGCTGGGTGCGGCTGCACCCCTACAACATCAGCCAGAAGGTGGAGGTGATTGTCGAGCACTTCCGCATGAACGTGCGCCACCTGCTCGACGGCCAGGCCAAGGCGATGGTGGTCACCAGCAGCCGCCAGGAGGCGGTGCGCTACGCACTGGCGCTGCGCGAATACGTGCGTGAGAAAAGTTACGCCGACGTACACCCGATGGTAGCGTTTTCCGGCAGCGTGGCGGCCGACGAGGTGATTCCCGAAGAGGTCACCGAGCGCAGCGCCCTGCTCAACCCCGATCTCAAGGGGCGCGACCTGGCCGACGCCTTCGACACGCCCGAATACAACGTCATGATCGTGGCCAACAAGTTCCAGACCGGATTCGACCAGCCGCGGCTGGTGGCCATGTACGTGGACAAGAAGCTTCAGGGCGTGGATTGCGTGCAGACGCTCTCGCGTCTGAATCGGAAATTTCCCGGCAAGGAAGAAACCTATGTGCTCGACTTCTTCAATGACGCCGACGACATTCTCCAAGCCTTCAGACCCTACTACAACAAGGCCGAGCTGGCCGACGTGTCCGACCCCAATGTGGTCTACGACCTGCAGGCAAGCCTGAACGCCGCCGGCATCTATCACTGGGACGAAGTGGAAAACTTTGCCCGGGCCTTTCTGGATGACAAGGCCAGCGCCAGCCAGCTCGGTTTTTACAGCGGGCCGGCGCGCGAGCGCTTCAAGAAGCGCTACCAGGCGGTGATGGAGCAGATCCGTACCTGGAAGCAGGCCCGCAACGAAGCCGAGCGGGAGGGTAATGACGCCGGCCTCAAGCGCGCTGAGCAAGAGCTCAAGGAAGCGCACACCACTCGCGATGAGCTCGATCTGTTCCGCAAGGGCCTGAAGGACTTTTGCCGCAGCTACGAATTCCTTTCGCAGATCATCGACTACGACGACATCGAGCTGGAGCAGCTCAACATCTATGCCCGCCATCTGCACCCTCTGCTGCGTGCCGAAAACCTTGAAGAAGACGAAATCGACGTCTCCGAACTGGAGCTGAGCCACTATCGGCTCAACAAGCGCGCCGAGCACCGTCTGAACCTGGCCGAAGGCGAAGGCGATTACGAGGGTTTGAAGCCGCTGTCAGACGTCGGCTCGGGCAAACCCCATGATCCGGAGAAAAAGCAGCTGTCGGAAATCATCGACCGGCTCAACGATCTGTTTGGCGCCGAAGTCAGCGATGATGATAAACTGTACTTTGCCAATGGCGTGGCCGATCGCATACGCCGCGATGAGGCCGTCATGGAGCAAGTCAACAATCATGCCCCTGACCAGGTCATGCACGGCCTGTTTCCCAAGCGCGTTACCGATACCGTGCTCGACGCCATGACCGACCATGAAAAGCTGGCCGTTCAGGTGCTCGACAGCCCCGAAAAGAGCCAGGAGTTCGCGCGGCTCATTCTCGGGTTGCTGGTCAGCTCCAGTGGCAGCCAACCATCTGGTGCCTAGTTACCGGTTTACCATATGAATCCACGCCGTGGAACAAGCTGAAAAGGATCCGCACGTTTGCCGGGCCTCACCTCAGTGCGGCAGCACATACCCATGCAATAGAAGCCCATGAACAGCGGCTTGCGGCCACCGAAAGGCCGGATGCAGTGCACGCCCTCCAAGAGAGCAGGTTTCTTGCGAGGTTGCTGAAAAGTCGGCAGCCGACAAGTTATCCCGAACAGTTGGAAAACCTGCAAACCCGCCTGACCAGGGCATTTTCCGCGCTTGTCAGAAGGGGCAAATTATCCTAGAATAGCCGGCTTCGTCGGGGTGTAGCTCAGCCTGGTAGAGCACTGTCTTCGGGAGGCAGGGGCCGGAGGTTCAAATCCTCTCACCCCGACCACGATAATTTTCCCGCGAAAAAGCCGGCCCTTGCGCCGGCTTTTTTTCGCTTCGGCTCAGCAAGATGCAATTCGGGGTCCCGAAGTCGCAGCGTCATGCCGCCCGAAGCACTGTACGAACCCCCATTCCCCGGCTTTTACCATGCCGGGCCAGATGCCCTGTTTGCGAACAGGATCGACGTCATCAAGACCCTTTTCGAGGGCCTGGAAACGGCCCACCACAACATCCGCGCGGCGCACTTGCTTTAGATAGGAGTCCTATATATACTGGCCGCAGTCTTCAACGACGCCAGGCCATGGATACAAGCAGCCAGATCGCCGCCGGCCTTGCCAGGCTGGCCCTGTTCCAGCGCACTCGCGACTGGCGCCGGGGCGAGCACTTCGATCTGACGCCGACCCAGGCGCAGGCTCTCGCCCTTCTGGTCAATCAGGGGCCCGCGCGCGTGAGTCATGTAGCCGAGCAAATCGGGGTTCGTCAGCCCACCGCAACCGGGGCCGTCACGGCGCTGGTCGACAAGGGGCTGGTTAATCGCCGCCGCGATCCCGACGATGCCCGGGCGACGCAGTTGGTGCCTACGCACAAGGGCCGGAAAACCGCCCGCCAGCTCGACGAGTGGCCCGACGCCATGCGCGATGCGATCGAGTCGCTCGACGGGGCCCGGCGCGGCGATTTTCTGTACACGCTGACCTGCATGATTCGCCATCTGCAGGAACGCGGCGAAATTCCGGTGCAGCGGATGTGTGTCGGCTGCCGGTTCTTCGAGCCCAATGTTCATGGTGGTGCGCGCCCGCACCACTGCAATTTCGTGGACGCCGCTTTCGGGGATGCGCAGTTGCGCCTCGTCTGCAACGACCACGAGCCCGCCTCCGAGTCACGGGCGAAGACCGCTTTCGAGCGGTTCAGAGACCGGGACAAGGAGAAAGCGGACACCCCACCCGCTGCCACGGATGAGGTGTCCTGACGTCTAACCCGCCCAATCGACCAAGACCAGACAGGAGACAAACTCATGATGCCACACACCAAACCACTTCACAGCGCACGCCGGCGCGGAGCCGTATGGCCGCTCACTACCTTGCTTGCCATCGGCATTCTCGCAATGGCGCCCCTGGCGCTCGCGCACGGCCCCGATGACGAGGGCTTCGTTGCCGAAAGATCAGAAGATGCACCGGCCCCCTTCGACATCATCCACGCCAAGATCACGACCGACGGCAATGTCGCCACGTTTCACATGGGCGTATCCGGCCAGGCCGGCACCAGCCGGCCAACCGCCAGCGGCGAGCTGGCCGGTAGCCGGGTGTTTTCCTACGTCTGGCCGACGACAATCGACCCTTGGGAGGTGGGCTTCGAGCACGACGCCGGCATTCTTGCGCTGGCCGTCACCGCCCATCCCGATTTCGACGACACGCCGCTGTACGACGAAAACGGCGACGGCAAGCGCGACAACGACGGTAACGTCTGGCACAGCCACTGGGTCGTGCTCGGCAAGGACGAGGAATGTGGCCCCGGTGCGTTGAAGGTCATCGACATTCCCGAAGGCACAACGCCGCGCCTGCCAAAGACCTGGCCGGGCCTTCCGATCCTGATCGACAGCCCGGGCTGGCATCCGCGCATCGACGGCGACACGGTCGAGGTCCTGGTGGCGTTTGACAACGTCGAAAGCGCCCGCCAGGCGTCGTTCGACGGCGTGACGGCAGGGCTTCGAGTCAACCAAAGCGTCCACGCTCCGTTGTTGTGCGTGGTCGATGTCTTCGATATCGCCTCCGGCGATCTGAGCCTGCCCGGCCGGGTCGACCGATAACCCTGCAAGGCGGCGGCCGCGCCTTTGTGGCCGCCGCGCTTCTGGCGCAGCTCGACTTTGTACGAGCAGCCCCGTTCGGATAGGCTACGGGCAGAACGCCAGCCCAACCGGCTGCAATTCCGCCTGGCAACGCACAGCAGGGAGACGCCAGATGACACAACCCAATCCTTTCGAGCCGCCGTCGGCGGCGATCGATCCCGTTGACCAGAATGGCGGACCCGACGGCCTTCGCAGCGAGCCGCGCCGCGCGCCCGTTGGCAACGGGATTGCCTGGATCGGCGATAGCTGGCAGTTGTTCGCGCGCGACTGGGGCACCTGGATTGTGATGCTGCTGATCTTCGGCGGGCTGTTTCTGGTGATCGGCATGCTCCCGCTGGTCAGTATCGTTTCAGGACTGGTTTTCCCGATCTTCATCGGCGGCTGGATGCTGGCGGCCGACCGGGTTCACCGGGGCGAATCGGCGCGCCTGGAGGACCTGTTTGCGGGTTTCACCGGCGACCACCTCAAACCCATGCTGATCACAGGCCTCATCTACCTGGCCGCCAGTCTGGCCGTGATGGTGGTCAGCAGCGTCATGGCCTTCGCGCTGATCGGCGGTTCGTTCTTGTCCAGTGCCGAGCCCAACCTGGAAACCATGGTGCTCGGCATGGCGCTGTTCTTTCTGGTGATGATGGCGCTGATGCTGCCGCTGATGATGATGATCTGGTTTGCGCCGGCGCTCATCATGCTCCATGGCACCGCCCCCACCGAGGCGCTGAAGATGAGCTTTACCGGCTGCCTGCGTAACATCCTGCCAATGCTCGTCTACGGCCTGCTGTGCATGATGCTGCTGATTGCAGGCGCAATACCGCTGTTTCTGGGCTGGCTGGTCGTCTATCCGATTTTCCTCTGCTCGATCTACACTGCCTATCGCGATATCTATCTGGACGAGTAGCTCCTGCGCTCATGTCGGATCGCGCCGTTGACACCATCGACACCATCGTGCCGGTGGGCACTCCCGAGGGCATCAGCCTGAACCTGCGGCCGGCCGGGCCGGTGGCGCGCGCGGCCGCGTGGCTACTCGATACCCTGATTCGCTGGACCATCATCTTCGCTCTGGCACTCACCCTGGGCTGGCTGCAGATGCTGGGCATGTCGCTGTTCATGCTGATGTGGTTTCTCATTACCTGGTGGTATCCCGTGCTGTTCGAGGTTCTGGCCGACGGCGCCACGCCGGGCAAGCGCGTGCTGAGCTTGAGGGTGCTGCACGACGACGGCACGCCCATCGGCTGGGGTGCGTCGATCGTGCGCAACCTGCTGCGCCAGATCGACTTCTTGCCACTGGCCTACGGCGCCGGCCTGACGGCCATGATGTGCAACCGGCGCTTTCAACGCCTGGGCGATCTGGCGGCCGGCAGCCTGGTCGTTCACGCCGCCCGGCCGGCAGCAGACACCAGCGGGATCAGCCAGGGGCCGGCCCGCGCGCCCGCCCTGGCCCTCGGGCCCGAGGAGCAGCAGGTGCTGCTGTCGCTGGCCGAGCGCCTGCCCGGGCTCAACCCCGAGCGCGCCCGCGAGCTGGCCGCGCTGATGCAGCCGGTGACAGCCCGGCCGCCCGATGAATCACTGGAAACGCTCGAAGCATGGGCGCGCTGGATCCGGGGCCAGAAGGCATGAAACAGGCCGCTTTCATTGCCGCGCGTGAAGACCAGTGGCAGGCATTTGCCGAAAGCCTTGAGGCGATGCGCCGTCGCCGGCGGGCGCCGGGCAACATGGCCGACCTGCCCGCTCGCTACCGCCAGCTCTGCAGCGACCTGGCGCTGGCCCGCTCGCGCGGCTACAGCCTGAACCTGATTCATCGCCTGGAAGATCTGGTCAGCCGTGGCCATGCCGTGCTTTATCGTTCACGTACGCCGCTGGCCAGCCGCGTCGTCCGCTTTCTGGCTTTCGGTTTTCCCGCGCTGGTGCGCTCGCAGTGGCGCCTGAGCCTGATCAGCCTGTTGCTGCTGTTCGGGCCCATGCTGTGGCTGTTCTGGATGATCGGCTCGGCGCCCGAGTTCGTCTACCGGGTGCTCGATCCCGAAACCATCGACCGGATCGAATTCATGTACAGCCGAAGCGACTCGTTCCGCCGCGGTGCCGGCGAGGATCTGTTCATGTTCGGCTTCTACATCATGAACAACATCGGCGTGGCGCTGCGAACCTTTGCCGGCGGACTGGTCTTCGGCATTGGCAGCGCGGTGATTCTGCTGTTCAACGGCACCCAGATCGGGGCCGTTGCCGCGCATCTGAGCTTCGAGGGCCATCACGAGAATTTCTGGACCTTCGTGATCGGCCACGGCCCGTTCGAGCTGCCGGCCATCGCGCTGGCCGGCGTGGCCGGGCTGCGCCTGGGCATGAGCCTGATCGCGCCAGGATCGCTGACCCGGATCGAATCCCTGCGGCAAAGCGCCCGAACAGCCGTGCTGCTGCTCTACGGCGTCATGGCCATGCTGCTGCTGGCCGCCGCCCTCGAGGCCTTCTGGTCTGCCAGCAGCGCGAGTGCGACCACCAAGTACATCGTCGGCGCCGCCCTGTGGCTGGCCGTGGGCGGCTGGTTACTGCTGGCCGGTCGCCGGCGGTCGGGAGCAGTGGATGCTGACTGATCGCATTGCCCTGCGCCCCCGGCCCACAAACGAGGCCATGGATCTGGGCCTGCGCCTGGTGCAGGCCCGCTGGCCAGCCATCGTGGCGGCCAGCACCTTGACCCTGCTGCCCGTCGCTGTCGTGGCCGCACTCGCCTGGCTGTGGTCGCCGCCGCTTGCGCTGCTGGTGCTTTGGTGGGCCAAGCCGTTGATCGATCGCGCGGTTCTGGCCTTGCTGGCAGCCGAGACCGGTCGACAGCCGCTTGATGCCCGCGCAGCCGCGCGGCGCGCGCTTGCGCCGGGAGCGTGTGCACTGCCGCTGCTGGTATGGCGCCTTCATCCGGCTCGCTCGATGGTGCTGGCCGTCAGCCAGCTCGAGGGCCTGACCGGCGCGGCCCGCCGTCGCCGCACGCGCGCGCTCGGCCGCGGCAGCCTCGGGCCCGCCACCGGGCTGACGCTCATGGCGCAGCTCTTCGAGGTCTGCATCCTGTTGAGCCTGCTGGCGCTCATTGCATGGCTGCTGCCCGATTCGGTCTTCGCCAACACGGCCTTCAACCCGGTCAGCGCAAGCGTGCTGCTGCCCGCCTCGATGTGGGCCTGGCTCGCCGGGCTTTATGCAATCACCATCATTCTCATCGAGCCCTTCTACCTGGGCGCTGGCTTCGGTCTTTATCTCAACCAGCGCTGTCGGCTGGAGTGCTGGGATCTGGAATTCACCCTGCGGCGCCTGGCCGCGCGCCACGCCGGACAACAGGCGGCATGAGTATCCGGCTTGCGGCGGTGCTGATGGCGCTCGCGCTGCCCTGGGTAGCGCCGGAGGCGGCCGCAGCAACCACCGCAGACGCGCCCGCGCACCCCGTCAGCCCGCATGAGTGTGAGCGCTGGCAGGCGCATGTCGATCAACTGCGCGACTCCGACGACGAACTCGAACGCGAACTGGGCGAACTCCATGCGCGCCCCGAGCTGGCCTATTGTCAGGAAAAGTGGGTGCGAACCAGCCGCTTCGATCTGGACCGGGATCTCGACTGGGAGCCGGGCAGCCTGCCGGATTTCAGCGGCCCGGCGTTGATCGTCAAATGGCTGGTCATCCTCGGCCTGGGTGCCCTCGGCCTGTGGCTGGTCCTGCGCCTGCGCAGGCTGCCGGCCTTTCAGCGCGAGCCAGCCGACGCCGTCGAAGAGCTGCCGCCTCCGCGCTTTCTGGCCGAAGCCTTCGAGACCCCGCTGCCCGACGACATTCCTGCCGCGGCGAAGGAGGCCTGGCGTCAGGGCGACAAGCGCCTGGCTTTGAGCCTGCTCTACCGCGGCGCGCTGGAGCGCCTGCCGCACGGCGAGCAAATCAGCCAGAGCGCCACCGAGGGCGAGGTGCTCAAGCGGCTTGCAAAAGCACAGGTCGACGCGCAGATCATCGCCCACATGCGCCGGCTGATCGCCTGCTGGCTGCGCGCAGCCTGGGCACAGCACCCGCCCGACGACGCCGGCTTCGAGGCGCTGCAGAGTCAATGGCGCGCGCTGTTTGCAGCAGAAAAAAGGAGCCGCCCATGAGCCCGCGCGAGCGGCTGCTGGTCGCGCTCAGCCTGGTCGTGGTGCTGGCCGCCGCGCTGCTGTGGCATTTCACCGGTGAGCGCGAGCGCCAGTGGGTCTGGCAGCCGGCCAGCGAGAAACTGCTGACCCGCCCGTTTTACATCGCCGGCCTCTGGCTGCAGCAGCAGGGCGCCGGAACCCGCGATATCAATACGCTTGCCGACATGCTCCACCGGCGCGATGAACAGGCGGTGCTGATCACCCGCCAGCCGCTGGGCACGCACGACCGGATCGATCGCCAGCAACTGCGCGCGTGGATCGAATCGGGCGGCCACCTGGTGATCGGTGCCGCGCACTCGGTCTCCGCGCGCCGAGCCGATCCAGCGCTCAATCCCCACCGCATCAGTCGCTGCCAGTCTTGCCGGATCCACAGCGACGACAGCGCGGCGCCGAACTCGATGCCGGTGGCCACCCCGGATGGCAAGACCCTGGAGTTGTTCGCGCCGGCATTTCTGAGCTTCGACAACGACGGCGAAGGCAGCCAGGCGGCGAGTGAAATCATCACCACGTGGCGCAGCGACAGCGGCGAGGCCGCGCTGGCCGAGTATCGAATCGGCGCCGGCCGCGTCACCGTGCTGGCCGATATCGGCTGGCTCGAGAACCGGATGCTGATTCACCCCGACCATGTTCGCCTGCTCGAAGCCGTGGTCGGCCCACTCCGGGGGCCGGTCTATCTGCAGCACCGGCCGGCGCACAGCGGGCTGCTGCCCTGGCTGTGGCGTCAGGCACCGCTGCTGTGGCTGGGCGCCCTGGGGCTGCTGGCGCTGTGGATCTGGCGCCACCTGATCCGCCTCGGCCCGGTGCGCGGCGGCGACCGGCGCGCGGCGCTGCAGATGCGCAAGCACCTGAAGGCCACCGCGCGCTTCGACTGGCGCTACAACCGCGCTCGTCATCTTGTCGCGGCCATGCGCGAGGAGCGGCGGCTTGCGCTCCTGCGCCGCTTCCCCGGCTGGCATCAGCTCGAACTTGACGAGCGCGTGCGGCGCATCGCCACTCGCTGCCCCCGGCACGAACCGGCCAGCATTGCCTGGCTGATCAGCGCGCGCGAGCTGCGCACGTCCGACGAGCTTGTGCGCTACGTGCACCTGCACAACGACGTACTCGAGACCCTTTGAATATCCAAATCACGGGAAGACAGCAATGAATAACGACAGGAACGATCCGACAACGCCGACGCTGGATGGCGAGCGCGCAACGGCGCTCGCTGCTGAACTGATCACGGCGCTCGAGGGCGTTGTCATTGGCCAGCACGCGGTGGTCGAACAGGTGGTCGCGGCCCTGATTGCCGGCGGCCACGCGCTGATCGAAGGCGTGCCGGGTCTGGGCAAGACCCTGCTGGCGCAGAGCCTGGCGGCCTGCATCGCCGGCAGGTTTTCGCGCATTCAGTTCACGCCCGATCTGATGCCTGCCGACATCACCGGGCATGCGATCTACGACCTCAAGAGCGAGCGCTTCAAGCTTCGCCGCGGCCCGGTGTTCTGCAACGTTCTGCTGGCCGATGAAATCAACCGCGCTCCGGCCAAGACCCAGGCGGCCCTGCTGGAGGTGATGCAGGAACGCCAGGTCACCATCGAGGGCAAGGCGCTGAAGGTCAACGATCCGTTCATGGTGCTGGCAACCCAGAACCCGATCGAGCACGAAGGCACTTACCTGCTGCCCGAAGCGCAGCTCGACCGCTTCCTGATGAAGATCCTGATCGACTATCCCGACGCCGAATCCGAGCGCAAGCTGGCGCTCAACGTGGCCGGCATTCGCGACGATCTGGTGACCCTGGCGCAGACCCTCGAACCGCTGCTCGACACCGCCACCGCCCTGGCGCTGCGCGCCCATGCGCGCCGGGTGCATATCGATACCGCCCTGGCCGATTATGCGGTGGCTATCGTGCGCGCCAGCCGGCAGTGGCCAGGCATCTACATCGGCGCGGGTCCGCGCGCCAGCATCGCCCTGCTGCGCGCCGGCCAGGCCGCGGCCGTGATCTCCGGGCGCGATTTCGTGGTGCCCGACGACATCAAGCGCTTTGCCGCGCCGGTGATGCGCCACCGCATCCTGCTCTCGGCCGAGCTGCAGATGGAAGGCCAGACGCCCGATCAGGTGCTTGCCCGCCTGATCGAGGACCAGCAAGCGCCGCGACAGTGAGCTCCTTGGAGCGCGCGCCTCGCCAGCCGGTCGGCTCGAAGCTTCGGCCCACGCGCCGCCTGCTCAATGCAGCCGCCGCCTGGCTGCTGCTCGGCCTGGCGCTGCGCTTTGTACCCGCACTCACGCCGGCCTGGCCGCTGTGGCCGGCTGCCGGCGGCATGCTGGCCGCGCTGGCCCTGATCGACGCCTGGCGCCTCTGGCGCGAGCGCCCGGAACTGAAGATCGAGCGCCGCCTGCCGGCCACCTGGCCGCTCAACGCCGCGGTCAGGGTCGAAACCACGGTGTCGCACCGGGCCGGGCGCAAACTCTCCCTGCTCGTTCACGATCTGTTTCCTCAAATCTGCCGGGCCGAGCACCTGCCTCAGCGCATCGACCTGGCGCCGGGCCAGACGGCCACCATTGGCTGGCAGGCCACCGCGACCCGGCGCGGGGCTTTTCGGCTCGATGCCTGTCACATCGCCCGCCGCTCACCGGTCGGCTTGTGGTGGCTGCGCGAAAGCGTCAGCGCCCCGACGTCGTTTCGGGTCTATCCCGATTTCAACCTGGTCAGCCGGTACGGGCTGCTGGCCGGCGCGCACCGGCTCGAAGACATGGGCATTCATCTCGACCGCCGGCGCGGCGCCGGTTCTGAATTCGAGCAGCTGCGCGAGTACCGCGAAGGCGACAGCCTGCGCCAGATCGACTGGTCGGCCACGGCTCGAACGCGCAAGCTGATCTCGCGCGAGTATCAGGCAGAGCGCAACCAGTCGCTGGTGTTCGTTCTCGACACCGGCCACCGCATGCAGGCCCTGGATGGCGAGCTGAGCCACTTCGACCACGGCCTCAACGCCATGCTGCTGCTTGCTCATGTGGCGCTCAAACAAGGCGATGAAGTTGGCCTGCAGACCGCCGGCGACGCCCGCGACCGGGCGCGCGTGCTGCCGCCGGCGCGCGGCCAGCGCCAGTACGCGGCCCTGCTGGAGAGCACCTTCGACCTGCAGCCAGGCAGCGCCTACCCGGACTTTGCCGCCGCGGCCAGCCGCTTTCTGGACCGGCAAAGAAGGCGCTCGCTGGTGATCGTGCTGACCAACCTGCGCGACAGCGACCACAGCGAGCTGTTGCGCGCCCTCGGCCGGATCAGGCAGCGCCACCTGGTCATCCTTGCTGATCTGCGCGAGCGCGTGACCGATGCATCGCCAACGCGCCGTCGCCAATCGAGCGCAAGCGAATTCAGCCACGCCCTGCTCGAGTCGGCCGCCTCGCTCTACCGCGAACAGCGCAAGACCGCCACCGCCCGCCTGCGCCAGCGCGGCATCATCCACCTCGACGTCCTGCCCGATGAGCTGCCGGCCGCCCTGGTCAGCCAGTACCAGCGCCTCAAGTCCGAGGGCATGCTCTAGCTGGACGTGCGGCTGAAGCGCTGCTTCCAGCTGAAGCGAAAGCCGATATCAAGCAGCGTTTCAGAACCTGTGCGATCGCGATCGGTATAGCGGGCGCCGGCATGGACGGCAATGCGGGGCGACAAGCGGCGCTTTAAGCCGGCGGCGAGATATTGACCATCGTCGTTTCGAGCGCTGCTGTCGATGAAGCGACCGTAGCCCAGGGACAGCTGGCCGACCTGCGCATCGCAGGCCCCGCTGAAGAACGCGAAATCACCGTGATCGAGCCCGCGGCCGCGAAACTCGTACTGGCTGGCGAACGCCCAGCGACCCTGCCGATAACGGACGCCGAGCTGGGTGCCGCTGCGACTGCCGGCGTCGCGGTCACCGGCGTCGAGGTGCGCCAGGGAAAGCTCGGTATTGCCCAGCGGCAGGCTCAGTGAGGCGGAATACATCGAGCCCTGATCGGGCCCGGACGGCGCACCGTCGGTTTTCGAATAGAAAGCGCGCACGTTGACGCCATGGATCGACGCGCTGTAGTCAACGCTGTCGTTGTGGTAGCCGCCATGGCCCAGGGCGCCGCCGGAACGACCGGCGTTGGTGCGCGCCTGCAGCGCCGTGGCGTTCATGGTGTCCCAGCCAAGGCCGGCCAGCTTGTAGGGTGTTTCCAGCCGACCCAAGCGCACGGTGCCAAAGCTGCCCTGCAGGCCGGCATAGGCATCGCGATATTTACCGCGCCCGTCAGGCAGCCCATCCATATTGAAGTTGAACGCAAAGCGGCCGATCACCTTCAGCTCCGGACCAAGCCGGTGCCCCGCATCGATGAACACACCGCTCCAGTTATGACTGTTCGAGCGGCCGGCGCCCCAGCCATCGGTGAGGTGCAATCCGTCCTCGCCGGTCGCCTCGGGAATGGCTCCGGAGGCATTTGCAAGCTCGACCTGGGCGCGCCCCAGCAGCTGAAGATAGGTTGTTTCTTCGGCGGCAACTGCGCTGCCCGACGGCGTCAGGGAAGCCAGCAGGAACACCGAAAAGATCATGCCCGCCAGCAATCCCGGCGCCACTTTCGGGGTCATCACTCGGAGTCTTCAACACAGCGCTTTCAATCAGCGCCTGAGTGTACACGCCTGCGGGAAGCCGGCTGGCACTCTCTGGCGCCGGCCTTACAATGGAAAGGAATGTAGAAGGGAGAAATGCGATGTCTTTGCTTATTGCCGGCCTGCTGCTGTTTCTGGGCGTCCACTCGATCAGCATCGTTTCTTGGCGCTGGCGCGATTCCATGGTCGCGAAGATGGGCGAGCTGCCGTTCAAGGGCGTCTACGGCCTGATTTCCATCGTCGGCCTGGTGCTGATCGTCATCGGCTACGGCCAGGCGCGGATGGAGCCGATCTGGCTGTGGCATCCGCCGGCGTTCATGCGCCATATCGCCATGCTGCTGATGCTGTTTGCCTTTCCCGCCCTGGTGGCCGCTTACTTTCCCGGCCGCATCCAGCAGGCCCTGAAACACCCCATGCTGGTGGCGGTCAAGGCCTGGGCGCTGGCCCATCTGCTGGTCAACGGCACGCTCGCCGCGGTGCTGCTGTTCGGTGGCTTTCTGGTGTGGGCGGTGGTCGATCGCATCTCGCTCAAGCGTCGCCCGGCGCGCACGATTCCGCAGCTGCCGCGCTCGCGCGTCAATGGCGTGATCGTCGTTGTCGCCGGGCTGGCGCTTTATGTCGCCTTCGTCTTCTGGCTGCATCCACTGCTGTTCGGCGTGGCCGTGGTCGCCTGAGCCGATACTGAATGGCAGAGCGGGCGTCCACGGTTGCGCAATTCTGGCGCGACCCGGGCAATCTGTGGCGGCGGATCGCCGCCGTGGTCACCCTGGGCGCGGTGGTCGGCTTTGCCTCCGGCGCACTGGCCAACGTTTTTGTCGGCACCTTCCACTGGCTCAATGACCTGCTGCTGATCTCGCCCGACAGCCGCGCTGCCCAACAAGACACCCGCCTGATCACCTGGGCGACGCTGGCGGTGCCGACGGCCGGCGGTCTGATCGGTGGCCTGCTGCACTGGTGGGTTTCCGATCGCCAGCCCCACTCCCCGGCCGATCTGATCGCCGCCGTTCAGACCCGCCGGGAGCGCATGCCGCTGCGCGACGAAATCCTGACCGGCATCTCCAGCCTGGTTTCGCTGAGTTTTGGCGCCTCGGTGGGCCAGTACGGACCGCTGGTGCACGTCGGCGGCACGCTGGGCTCGGCGTTCTCGCGTCTGCTGCGCACGACCATCACGCGCCAGAACACGGCCATTGCCTGCGGCGTGGCGGCGGCCATCTCGGCCGCCTTTCACGCTCCGATCGCCGGCATCCTGTTTGCGCACGAGGTGATCCTGCGCCATTTTGCCCTGCGCGCGTTCGCACCCATCGCCATCGCCTCGGTGCTCGGCCACGTCGCCTCGGTGCTGGTGTGGCCCCAGCCGCCTCTGTTCACCGTGGCCGAAGTCGAGGTCGCGCATCTGTGGGAATTCGCGCTGTTCATTGCCCTGGGGGTGACAAGCGCCTTTGTCGCGGTCGCCTACATGTCGGCCATTCTGGGCATGGCGCGGATCGCGCGGCGCATGAAGGTTCCGGCCGTGCTGCGCCCGGCCCTGGCCGGTCTGGGCCTGGGGCTGGCCGCGCTGTGGGTGCCCGACATTCTTGGCCTGGGGCTGCACACTCTGCGCCTGGCGCTTGTCGAGGGCGGTTATCACGACTGGCAGCTGGTGCTGGTGCTCGTGCTCAAGCTTGTGGCCACGGCCTGGTGCCTGGGCATGGGGTTTGCCGGCGGCATCTTCAGCCCGGCGCTGATCATCGGCAGCCTGTTCGGCGGCCTGTTCTTCAGCATCATCGGCGCCCTGACCGGGCTGGATCTGTCCGCCCAGGCGGTCTATGCCATCTGCGGCATGGTGGCAGTCACCGCCCCGGTTATCGGCGCACCGCTGGCGGTCATCGTGATCGTGTTCGAAATGACCGTCAGCTACGAGGTGACCATTGCCGCGCTGGCCAGCGTGGCCCTGGCCAACCTGGTGACCTCGCGCCGCTTCGGGCGCTCGCTGTTCGACCAGCAGCTGGCCGAGCGCGGCAAGGACCTCTCGGGCGGGCGCAGCCGCGCGGTGTTGCGCATGCACAGCGTCGGCGAGCTGATTTCGGATCGGCCGTTGATGCTCGACCCCGACACTCGCGTGGCGCAAGCGCGTCGGGCGATGGCCGATGCCAACACCTCGCAGGCCTGCCTGGTCGATTCGCAGGGCTTCTACAAGGGCACGCTTCAACTGCACCAGCTCATCGACGCTGCCGACGGCGAACCGGCCAGGCGCTGGCGCGACAAGAAGGCCATGATCATGCGCGACGACGAGACCGTGTGGGATGCCATGCACGCCCTGCGCGAGTTTGTCGGCGAGGCGGTGGCCGTGGTCAACGAGGACGGCCGGCTGGTCGGCATCGTCTACGAGTCGGACCTGATCACCGCCTATCTGGACCTGCTCGAGGGCATGCGGCGCGAAGAACACGCCACCGGCTGAAAACGGCGCGGGATGGGCGCTCAGAAGCGCCCGCGCAGACCGAAATTGACGTTGCGGCCCGGCAGCGGCGCGTAATCCTTCAGAAAAGAGGTATGCACGCGCGCTTCTTCATCGAGCAGATTGGCCAGCTTGGCGAAAAGCTCCAGCTCGGCGCCGCCGGCGCTGAAGAAATAGGCCAGATCGACATCGAGCAGGTCGTAGCCGGGCGTCGACGACTCATGCGGCGCCAGGTGGCGGGCGCGACCGACGCGCTGGTAGTCGAGCGCGGCGCGCAGCGCGCCGCGGTGCCAGTCGATGCCGGCGCGATAGCGAGCCGGAGAGATGCGCGGCAGATTCTCGCCCGAATCAAGCTCGGCGCGAACCCAGTCGTAGCCGACGCGCAGGTCGAAGTGGCCGGCTGCCGCTGGCGGCAGATGCCATACCGCTTCAAGCTCGCCGCCGTGGAAAATCGCGTCGCCCTGCCGGGTCTGGCGCAGCGGCAGGCCGTCGACGAACTCGCCGGTTTCATCGAGATGGATGAAGTCGTCGATCCGGTTGTAGAACAGGCTTGCCTCCAGATCGAAGTGCTCGTCGTGGCGGTGGACGATGAAGTCGAGGCCGTTGGTGGTCTCCTTGCCAAGCCCCGGCGCGCCGCGCTCGAAGGTGAAGGTGGCCGCGTGCGCTCCGTTGGCAAACAGATCCGACTGCGAGGGCGCGCGCTGGGCGTGCGCGTAGTTGAGCGACGACTGCCAGCGCTCGTCGATGCGCCACAGCGCGCCGGCGCTGGCCGACAGCGTGGTGAAACTCTTGCGGGTCGCATTGCGAGTTGCAGTATCGAACTGGGGTAGATCGTCGTGATCGGGCCGCACCAGCAGCTTGTCGACGGCGATGCGGTTGCGCTCCACGCGCGCGCCCAGTGTCCAGGTCAGCGCACCGGTCGTCTTTTCCTCGAGCGCGAAGAGTGCCAGCGAGCGGGTGTCGCCATCGGGCACGTAGGCTTCCTCGCCCGCGGCCGCAAGCGATTCATCCTCGAACTGAAAGCCCAGGGCGCCGCCCCAGCCGGCCAGCGCAGGGTGTTCCAGTTCCAGGCGGGCGCTGAAGGAATCAACGTCGAAGACGGTGTGGGCGTGGTCGCCTCCGTGGTCGGCCACGGCCCGCTCGGCATGGGTGTAGTCGCTGAAGCTGGTGCGAAGCGTGGCGCGCGTGAAGCCGGGCAGCGGTTCCCGGCCGACAGCCTTGAGGTCGACGCGGGTGTGCTCGAGGGCAACGTAGACATCCTCGTCGTGTTCGTCGTCGTGATCATCGCCCTGGTGATGGTGCGCATCGTCGTCCGCGGCGTGGGCATGCGGGGCAGGAATGCCGTAGTCGGTCTCGAAACGCTTGAGCGCCATGCCGATAAAACCGCGCGCGCCAAACCAGCTTGCACCCGCCGAGGCGGATTGCGACTCGACAAAGCTGTTGGGCAGGGTGCCGGCCTCGCCGGCGTGATCGTGGCCATCGCCCTGGTCGTGGCCGGCTTCGGGCAGGCCGGGAATATCGTAGTCGTCGGCGTCGCGCCAGCTCCCCGACACGTTCCACGCCCAGTTGCCGCGGCCGCCGTCGAGCCGCAGCACGCCGGCGCGCTCGCTGGCCGCGGTGTTGCCGCGCAGCTCGAAGCGCCCTTCCAGGCCGCGGCCGGGCGGGTCTTCGGGAATGCGCCCGTCGACAACGTTGACCACGCCGCCGACCGCGCCGGAGCCGAACAGCAGGGTCGACGGCCCGCGCAGGATCTCGACCCGGTCGATCAGCATCGGCTCGATGCTCACGGCGTGATCATCGGACTGGGCTGAGACGTCCACTGCCGGCAGATTGTCTTCGAGCACCTGAACGCGGCCGCCGCCCAAGCCGCGGATCACCGGCCGGCCGGCACCCGGACCGTAGCTGGTCGAATGCACGCCCGGCTGACGCATCAGCGTCTCGCCCAGGGTCACGCCGCGCCGGTCGTCGAGCTTTTCGCCAAAGAGCACATCAATTGGCTGCGCTGATTCGAGCTTGCTGCGCGCCACCGGCAGGGCGCTGACCACCAGCGTCTCCAGCGCTTCGTGCTCGACGTGCGAGGTCTCGGGTACGGCAGAATCATCGTCTTCGGCAATGGCCAGCAGCGGCAGCAGGCCGAGCATTGCTGCCATCAGAATCAATTGGCGAACAGGCATGAGAAGCTCGTCATCCTTCGGCCCGATCGAGGCCGTGGTCGAAACAGGATGATAATGTTATATCATTTCACCTTTTTTGTGAAACAATTTTCTCCGGAGTTCGTTCGGCCGCGGGCCAATCGGCCGGCCGGTATAGAATGCCTGCCAGGCTCTCGCCCATAATCGACTGAAGAGCAATCATCGTGAACACAATCGAGATCCGACGCCCCGACGACTGGCACTTGCACCTGCGAGACGGCGCCATGCTGGCTGCCGTGGCACCGGCCACCGCGCGCGTGTTCGGCCGCGCCATCGTCATGCCCAACCTCAGGCCGCCGGTGCGCACGGTGGCCGATGCGGCCGCCTATCGCGAGCGCGTTCTGGCCGCCCTGCCCCAAGGCAGCCGCTTCGAGCCGCTGATGACGCTGTATCTCACCGAGACCACCACGGTCGACGACATTCGCGAAGCCGCCGAGAGCGACTTTGTCCATGCGGTCAAGTACTATCCGGCCGGCGCGACCACCAACTCGGACTCGGGCGTGCGCGACCTGAAGCGCGTCTACCCGGTGCTCGAGGCGATGGAAAAACACGGCCTGCCGCTGCTGCTGCACGGCGAGGTCACCGACGGCGAGATCGACGTTTTCGACCGCGAGGCGGTATTCATCGAGCGCCATCTGGAAGGCTTGCGAGCACGCTTTCCCGAGCTGAAGATGGTGCTCGAGCACGCCACCACCCGCGAGGCCGTCGATTACGTCAAGGCCGCGCCCGGGCCGATCGCGGCAACCATTACCGCCCACCACCTGCTCTACAACCGCAACGCCATGTTCGACGGCGGCCTGCGCCCGCATCATTACTGCCTGCCGCTGATCAAGCGCGAGGCTCACCGCCGGGCCCTGGTCGAAGCGGCCACCAGCGGCAGCAAGCGCTTCTTTCTGGGCACCGACAGCGCGCCGCACCCAAGGCAGGCCAAGGAATCGGACTGCGGCTGCGCCGGCGTCTACTCGGCACCGGCCGCCATCGAGCTCTACACGGAAGTCTTCGAGGCAGCCGGCGCGCTCGACCAGCTGGAGGGCTTCGCCAGCCTGCACGGGCCGGCCTTCTACGGCCTGCCTGTCAACGAAGATCGCATCACCCTCGAAAAGCGCGACTGGGCGATGGACGCCAAACCAGGCGCCGGCGACGAAGCCATCGTCCCTCTGCGCGCCGGCACCAAGATCGGCTGGCAAGTCGCCGGCTGACGCTCATCGCATGGATTCAATCATCCTGCCCTTCGTGCCCGAGATGGACACCACCGATCGCGCCCGCCAGCACGTTCAGCGCGACCCAGGCCTGCTGCGCCTGCCAGAGTTCAAGCGGTGATTCGTCTCGGCACCAGCAATGACGATCTCGAACGCGCCGCCGACCTGCTGCGGCGCGGTGAGCTGGTTGCGGTGCCGACAGAAACCGTCTACGGCCTGGCCGGCGATGCGACCAATGCCGATGCAGTGCGGCGCATCTTTGCCGCCAAGGGCCGGCCGGCCGATCATCCGTTGATCGTGCACCTGCCCGACATTGAAGCGATGGACAAGTGGGCCGCCGAAGTGCCCGAAACGGCCAGACGCCTGGCCCGCGCCTTCTGGCCGGGGCCACTGACGCTTATCGTGCGCAAGGCCGAGCGCGTGTCCGGTGTCGTCACCGGCGGCCAGTTAACCGTGGGCCTGCGCGTTCCCGGCCATCCGGTCACGCTCAGGCTGCTGAAGCTACTTGGCCGGGCTGTTGCCGCACCTTCGGCCAACCGCTTCGGTCGCATCAGCCCGACCACTGCCGATCACGTCATCGCCGAGTTCGAGGGTCGCGACAGCGTCGCCGCCGTGATCGACGGCGGCCCCTGCGAAGTCGGTGTGGAGTCCACCATTGTCGACTGCAGCGGAAAACAGCCGCGAGTGCTCAGGCCAGGCATGATCGGCCTGGAACAACTCGGTCAGGTGCTCGGCGAAGTGCCAGCCCCGGCCGGCGAGGCGGAGGGGCCGAGAGCCTCGGGCCGACTGCCCTCGCACTACGCGCCTGAAACACGGCTGGAGCTGGTCAGCGCCGAAACACTGTCGCAGCCCGATCCCGAAGCCGCCGTACTGGCCCTGGAAGACACGTCCGATCCGGGCGGCTTCATCGCCTGGCTGGCGCTGCCCGGTGATCCCGCCGCCTATGCGCACGGCCTGTACGCCGCCCTGCGCCATCTCGACGCCTGCGGTGCCGGGCGAATTCTCGTCGAGCGTCCACCCGCCGATCCGGCCTGGTCGGCCGTTCACGATCGCCTCATCAGAGCCACGGCCTGAACCGGAGCACCAGTCGCGCGCTTGTACCCGGGTGCTGACGCGTTGATACTGTTGCCGCCACTGGTGATCGAAGAGGCCCGGGCACGACTTGAGCCGCCATGACCAACGGAAGGACAAAACGGGGGGCAGACAGCGCCGCAGCGCTCGCTGGCGCCGGTGGCGACGGCGCCTGCCTTCGCAGTCGGTTCTGACCCTGCTGCTGGCCGGCTTTGCGCTGGCGGCCTTTCCGCTGCTGGCGGGCCTGATCGTCTCCGGCCAGCAGATCGAGCGGGTGACGAGAGAAAGCGAGCGGCTGCTCGAGCGTTCGATTTCCACCACGCAGTCAGCCCGTCAGATCGGCGATCGCATCATCGCCTTCGAGCGTGCCGCCCGCCAGTACCGCATCCTTCAGGACGCCGACGCAGGAACCAGCCTGCGCGAACGTCACCGTGCGCTTGTCGAAGATCTGGCTGAATTCTCCGCGCGCGTCGAGCACCAGGCCCTGCGTGAACGCATCGATGCCATGCTTACGCAAAGTCGGGCCCTGTATCGCCTGGCTCTGGAAGCCCCGGCACCGCCGGAGTGGCCGCCGCGCCTGGCCGGGTCCTTCGACGCGCTGAGTTCGGCCGGCGGCGATCTGCTGGTAGCTACCGAAGAACGCGCGCAGCGCGAACTGGAACGACTGCAGGCCATGGGCGAATCTGCCCGCAACGTCGCGCTGCTCAGCCTGGTCTCGACCGTTCCGGTGGCCATCATGCTGGCCCTGCTGATGGCCAGCTTTCTCAATCGTCGCATTCGTCGGCTCGATCAGGGCATGCGGGCGCTTGCCCAGCCCGAGCGTGCGCGCATCGAGCAGATCAGAAGTCCGCGCGACCTGCGCGCTCTGTCGATCCGCCTGGAGTGGGTTCGCCGCCGGCTGATTCGAAGCGAGCGCGAGCGCCGGCAGCTTGTCGGCCAGGTCTCGCACGAGCTCAAGACTCCGCTGAGCGCGATTCGAGAAGGTACCAGCCTGCTGGCCGACGAGAGCTTCGGGCGCCTGGGCGAGCGACAGAGGGAGGTTATCGGTATCATCCAGTCCAACATCATGCGCCTGCAGGGTCAGATCGAGAACCTGCTGCGCTTCAACCGGCTCAGGTCGCGGTCCGACCCGGTGTGGCAGGGCAACATCGCCGTCGACGAGCTGGTCGATCGTATTGTCGACAGCCATCGGCTCGCGATCGAAGCCCGGGATATCCGGCTGCGACGCGGGGAGGCTTCGGGTATCCGCATGCGCGTTGATCCGGACATGCTCGGCACCGCCGTCGACAACCTGATATCGAACGCGATCAAGTTCTCGTCGCCGGGCGGCACCGTTGCGGTTGAAGTTGAAGGACACGACGGCCAGGTGCACATTCTGGTGGCCGACCGCGGGCCGGGCATTCCAGCCGCAGAGCGCCACCGGGTGTTCGAACCTTTCTATCGCGGCAGCAGCCGGCACAGTCGGACCCGACCCGGCAGCGGCCTGGGCCTTGCCATCTGTCGGGATCTGGTCCGGGCGCACCGGGGCAGGGTGGCCCTGGTCGAACGCGCGGGCTGGTCCGCGGTCTTTGTTATCGAACTGCCCATTGCAGCATCAGGAGACGCGCTTTAAATGAACCATGTGGCCAGATTCATCGCGCTCGCCGTAGTCATGTTCTCGACCGGTCTGGCGCAGGCGGCTGCCGACGAGATCGGCGGCGCTGACATCATCGATCGCGTCGAGCGCGTGCTGCGGATCAGCCCCGACACGGCCGACACCTGGCACGCCGGGGTGTCACGCGTCGATACCTGGCCGGCCCGGCTGGAGCGCGCCCTGCTGGAAACTCTTGGGCCAGCCGGGTTGCGCGACCCCCATTCCGGGCTGCAGACGCTCGAGGCGCTGATGGACGAGCAGCCCACCGAAGTTCAGCTCACCCAGAGCGCGCGCCAGACCCTGTCGGTGGTGGTCGAGCTGATTCGACGTGCGGTGGCACTGGAAGAGCAGCACGACCACGCCAGGACCGAACTGGAGCGCGAGCGCGAAGCCCACCAAAAGACCCTGGACAAACTCAGGGCGCTGCGCGAGATCGATCATCAGCTCGACGAGCGCAAGGAAAACGGAGCACGGTGACATGCCCGAAAAACGCGAGCAGGCGCCCACCGAAGATGCCCCAAGGATTCTTCTGGTCGACGACGACCCCGGCCTGCTGCGCCTGATCAGCTTGCGGCTGGAAGCCGGCGGTTACGCGGTCGACACCGCCGACAGCGGCGAGGCGGCCCTGGGTCGCGTCGCCGCCCGGGCGCCCGCTGCGGTGGTGACCGATCTGCGCATGGAAGGCATGGACGGCATGGCGCTGTTCCGCCAACTGCGCGAGCGCGACCCTACCCTGCCGGTGATCATCCTGACCGCCCACGGCACCATTCCCGACGCCGTGGCGGCCACGCGCGAAGGCGCATTCGGCTTTCTCACCAAGCCTTTCGACAGCGCCGAGCTGCTCGCCACCATTGCCGAGGCCACCGGCGGGCAGCGCGCCAGAACGGGCCACGAGGCAGGCTGGCGCGAGCGCATCGTCACCCGAAGCCACGCCATGGAAACCCTGCTCTCGGAGCTGGAGCTGGTGGCCGAAAGCGACGCCAGCGTGCTGATCATCGGCGAGAGCGGCAGCGGCAAGGAGGTCATTGCCCGCGCCATTCACGACGCCAGCCCGCGCCGCGACGGCCCCTTCGTGGCCATCAACTGCGCGGCCGTGCCCGCCGAGCTGCTCGAGTCCGAGCTGTTCGGCTACCGCAAGGGCGCCTTCACCGGCGCCGATCGCGACCGCGAAGGCTTGTTCGTGCAGGCCTGTGGCGGCACGCTGCTGCTCGACGAGATTGGCGACATGCCGGCCGCCTTTCAGGCCAAGCTGCTGCGCGCGCTCCAGGAAAAGCGCGTGCGCCCGGTCGGCGGAGCCGAGGAAGTCACCATCGACGTACGCGTCGTCTCAGCCACGCACCGCGATCTCGAACAGGCGATTCGCGACGGCGATTTTCGCGAGGATCTGTTCTACCGGCTCAATGTGGTTCAGCTAGACATTCCGCCGCTGCGCGACCGGCCCGAGGACATCGTGCCGCTGGCCGAACATTTCCTCGCTGAATTACAGGCGGACCGGCCCGCGGCCGAACGCATTCAGGGTTTTTCGCGCGAGGCCCTGCGCGTGCTGCTGGGCCACGACTGGCCCGGCAACGTGCGCCAGCTTGCCAACGTGGTCGAGCAGGCCTGCGTGCTGTGCCGCAAGGGCCCGGTGCCCGACAGCCTGATCCGGCGCGCCCTGCGCGCCGACCCGGCCGGCGTGCGTCCCCTGGCGGAGGCGCGCGATGCCTTCGAGCGCGACTACCTTGTGCGCATCATGCGCATGGCCGGCGGCAATGTCACCGAGGCCGCCCGCCTGGCCGGGCGCAACCGCACCGAGTTCTACCGCCTGCTCAAGCGCCACAGCCTGGAGGCGGCTGATTTCAAGGCCTGAGCACCTTTGTCGCCAATCGGCGACAGGCCGCGCGCCACCCGGCAGCGCGTTTTAACGCCGGCTTGACACCCCGCTGTCGCCAATCGGCGACAGGCCTCACGGCATTCACCCCGAAATGAAATCGTATGTCGTTGATTTCAAAGCTCTATCTCAGGTTGGCACGCGTCATGCTTATATCCTGGCGAGCCCGCAAGGCTCATCTGAACAACTTGGTACATACACGTAAGGAGTTGACCATGATGAAGCTTGGCAAACAAACCATTCCCGCACTGTCGATCGCCCTTCTGTTCGCGGCCTCGGCCGCCATTGCGCAGAACCCTCGCTTCGAGGAGCTCGACGCCGACGGCGACGGTTACATCAGCAAGACAGAAGCACGCGCTCTGCCCTGCCTGTCGGATGCCTTCGAGGATATCGACAAGCAGAGCGACCAGGGCCTGAGCCGCGGCGAGTACAACTCGGCGGTTCAGCAGCACTGCAGCAAGTCCGAAGGCGAGTCGGACTGGCCGCAGTCATAAGACCGGACGGGTCCGTCCTGTCCTGACGGAAACCCGTTCACTCCAAACCGGTTTGCCCGTCGGCCTGCGAGGGTCGGCGGGCCTTTTTTTGCCCCCTTGGCCCTCAGTCGGGTTCGTCCTGAGCCGGCGCAGCCCTGGAGCTGCTGTAGGTAGGCGTGTCGGCCATATCAGCCGGCGGGCTCCACTGGCGTACCCCGTAGAAGGCGGCGAAGGCCACGATGAAGATGAACAGCACCCAGATCCAGGTCGGAATGGGCGACGGCGTCTCGGCCCGCGAGGGCTCCCAATAGGCTTCGCCGCGGCCACCGTACGCGTTGACCAGAATCGGGATTTCGCCTTCGAGCACGTCGTTTTCGCTCAGGCCGTTGACCGCTATGCCCGGGCCGTTGCGCACCTCGAAGGGAATGCTGCGCACGCCCTCCTGGCCCTGGGCGTCCCAGGCCCTGACGTGCAGAACGTGCGGACCGTCGGCCATGCGCGTGGTATCGAGCTGAAAGCGCGCCGGCGGCCGGTGGGTCACGATCGGCTCCGGGTCGTCGTCGAGATAAACCTCGATGCGATTGTGGTCGTCTCGTTGTTCAGCGCTCATCGTCGCCTTCCTGCCAGTTCTGGTCCAGAATTCTTCGCTTGATGTGCGTGCCGCTCTTTTCTCCGGGCCGCACGAGATACTTGATCGTGAAAACCAGCACGCCGATAACGATCAGCACGCCAACGGCCACGATGGCGTGATCGAGGATGCCGTGTTCCGGTCCATTGTCGGCCGCGAGCGCGATCAGCGGAGCCAATGACGCCACGGTGAACAGCAGCGGCCGAAAAAACGGCAAGCGCGTGGCGAACCTGATCATTTCTCGCCTTCCTCACGCCGCCTTGCGACGTCTTCGGCCGTGACCGTCGGCGCATCGTTGCCCCAGCTTGTACGCTCGTGATTGATCATCGCGGCAATCTCCTCGTTGCTGAAATGCCCGAACGGCGGCATCGGCGAAGCGTAGGTCTGGCCTTTGATTTCTCGGCCATTGGCGCCGAACAGCACGATGTCGATATGCTCGGTCGGGTCGTCGGCGGTCACCACCGGATCGTCAGCCAGCGGCGGGAAGGCGCCGGGTATCCCCTGGCCGCTGGCCTGGTGGCAGCTCGCGCAGTTGGTGTCGTAGAGGCTCTTGCCGTTGACCGCCGCGGCCTGTGCCGGCTGATCGTCAGAAGATCTGGTATCTGTCGAGCCGTCATCGTCGAACACCGGCGCGGGCGGCTGGCTGTCGGCCGGCTGCTTGAGCGCCAGCAGATAGGCCACCAGCGCTTCTCCGCGCTCGTTGGGTACCACCTGACCTGCTTTTGGCGCGTACGCTTCAGGCAGCGGCACGATGGTGTCATCTTCGCCCGGCGAGTCAGTGACTTCGAACAGCCACGGGTAGGCCGGCATGATGGAGTCACCAACCACCGTGCGCGGGTTGTAGAGGTGCATGTACTGCCAGGTTTCGGCCGGCTGGCGCGTGCCAATGTCCGACAGGTCAGGGCCGATGCGCGCGCTGCCCAGCACAGCCGGCGTATACGGTCGCCATACGTCCAGCGGCCCGCCGATGCGCGCATAGTCTTCCGGCGCCGACGGCCGGCCCCAGTTTCGGTCCATGTCGATCGGGCGCACCTGCTGGGTATGACAGGCCACGCAGCCTTCGGCAATGTAAACACCCAGGCCCTGCCGCTCGAGATCCGACAGGACTTCACCCTGATAGTTGACCTCGACCTGGGCCTGTACCCAGTAGGCCGGGCCGATGGCGATGATCAGTGCAAGCCCGATGAAGCCGAAGAAGATGACGCTCAGCAGAAGCACGTGGTTGCGATGGAAATTCATGCTGGCGCTCCTTGTTCGGACGCCGCATTCTCGCGGGCTGATTCACCACCTTCCGGCAATGGCTGCGGCCGCATGCACCAGATGTTCCAGGCAAAGATCACGTGCGAGATGAACATCAGCATGCCGCCAACCGCCCGCCACAGGTAGAACGGCTCCATGAGCATGACCGAGCGCATGAAGGGCACGTCCGACATCCAGCTATAGCCCTGCAGCGTGCCACCGATCATCAGCGCAACCGAGTAGAGCGTCAGCCCGACCAGGGCGAACCAGAAATGCACGCCGGTCAGCAGGGTCGAGGGCTCGCGCCCGGTCAAGCGCGGCAGCAGGCCATAGATGCCGCCCCAGATCAGGAATACGACGAAGCCGTACATCGTCAGATGCGAGTGAGCGATGGTGAAGTTGGTGAAGTGCCACACCTTGCTCAACGACCGGAAGGCCTCGAAGGTGCCCTGCAGCGAAAACAGGAAGTACGAGATCACGCCAACCAGGATGAACGGCAGGCTGTAGCTGCGCGCAACCGTGCGGAAGCTGCCTTTCATGGTCATCAGGAAATTGCCCGTGCCGGCGGCAAGCGTGACGATCATGCCGACGCTGAAGATGATCGCCACCGTCTGCAGCGCCCATGGAATCGGCGCATAGATGAAGTGGTGGGCGCCGATCATGCTGTAGAAGAACATCTGCGTCCAGAACGCCAGCACGCCGAGTGAATAGGAATAGATCGGCTTGTTGAGCAGCCGCGGCAGAAAGTAGTAGGTCAGGCCCAGCACCATCGGCGTGAACCACATGCCCACGCCCATGTGCATGTAAAAGCCCTGGATGATGGTCTCGCTCACGCCGGTGCGCTGATAGGTGGGAATGTAGGCGATCACCGCCAGGGCGATGGTCCAGAGGAAGGCGCCCATGATGTACCAGTTGGAAATGTAGATTTCCTCGATGGCGCGGCTGGCGATGGTGCGTATCAGGTTCCAGGCCACCATGATGATGCCGAGGCCGAACAGGCCCATGGCCGGCCAGATGTATTCGCGATACTCCTGCCCGGCGTTGTTGATGCCCGACATCAACAACAGGTTGCCGAACAGCACGGCCGCGTTGATCAGGATCAGCGCCACCCAGGCCTGCGGGATGCTGTGCAGGCGCCGCTGGCTGGTCCTGGGCACGACATACAGCGCCAGCCCGATCATGGCCAGCGAGCCCCAGCCCCAGAACACGGTATTGGTGTGCACTGGCCGCAGCCGGCCGAACGACAGCCAGGAGACGTGATCGAGATCGGGCCAGGCGAACTTCAGGCCCAGATACTCACCAATCAGCGTGCCGATCAGCAGCCAGAAGGTGCCACAGCTGATGTAGGCAAATATCAGTCGAGTCCAGGCGACGTCGGCATCGGGCGCGACAGCGACGCGCGACTTGCTGACGACAAACGGACGTTCGGGGGGCAGCAGGGTTGAGCGATCGGTCATCGTTTGCTTCTTGCTCTTGTCGATAAAGGTATTTGAAATGCATTATAGGGGCCAGATCGCGAATCATCAATTTCTTGATCGGTATCATTGTGTTTTCCATCCAGAACAGGGGGACTCGAACCCGGCTCGAGCCCGCAAGGAGAAAAGCATGGCGAAATACAAGGCAGGTGACCACGTAAGCTGGAATTCCGAGGCCGGTCGCGTCAGCGGCCATATCAGGAAGGTTCACACCAGCAATTTTCAGTACAAGGGCCATACCCGGCACGCATCGAAGGACGAGCCGCAGTACGAGATCGAAAGCGACAAGACCGATCACATCGCGGCCCACAAGGAAAGCGCCCTGACCCGGCTGAAAGACTGAGCCGCCGCCCGGCGTCGATCGTTCCGCTTGCGTGGCGTTTATACTCCCGGTCGAGCCTCACAGCGGGAGTACGGTCTGAGCCCGGGCAGCCAGCGACCACGCGATATCTACCCCGACGCGCTGCGCGCGCTGGCGCTGCTGGTCGTCGTCTTCGGCCACTGGCTGGCCACGCTGCCACGGCTGGCCGACGGCCGGCTGATCGCCACCGACCACATCCTGAAAGTCTGGGCATCCGCCGGATTCATGACCTGGGCCGTGCAGGTGGTGCCGCTGTTCGTGTTTGTCTCCGCGGCGGTCAGCACCGACGGAGTTTCACGTCGGCTGCGGCAGGGCGACTCACAGATTCAATGGTGGGGCGGACGCGCGCTCCGCCTGGCGCAACCCACGCGGACCTACATGGCCGCGCTCACGCTGTTGGCTGTGATAGCACAGTTTTCCGGCGGCCGCTTTCTGGGCGCCTTCGGCGGCTCGCTGACCATCCATTTGTGGTTTCTGGTCATGCTGCTGGCCGTACAGGCCCTGCTGCCAGCCAGCGTGGAGGCCGACCGCCGATTCGGACTGGGCGTAGTGCTCACTCTGATCGTACTGGCGGCAGCCATCGACATTGTTCGCGCCCACGCCTTCTGGCCTGCGCAATGGATCACTCTTGGCGCGCGCGTGACCGCGACCGATGGCGGCATCGGCTGGCTCAATGCGCTCTTCGTCTGGCTGCTGCCGCAGCAGCTCGGCATCGCCTGGAAACGGGGCCGATTTCGCGGGGCGCTGGCGGGCCTGGGGCTGCTTGCGCTGGGCGCGGCCTGGCTCGTCGCTGCCGTCAAAAGCGGCTACCCGGTCGGCATGGTCGGCCTGGATTTCGAGGGCAACAGCAACATGCTACCGCCAACGCTCGCGCTCATTGGCGTGATGTGGCTGCAGGTCGGCCTGGTGCTGCTGTGCGAAACCCCGGCGCGCTGGCTGCTCGATCGCGAACGCCTGGCCGGCATCGTCGCCTTTCTCGGCGCCTTCGGCATGCCGCTGTATCTGTGGCACAAGCTGGCCGAGCTGCCCGCAGCCTGGCTGGGCGAGAAGCTCGGCGCGCCCATCGACGCCGGCACGCCCGGCGATCCCGGCTTCTGGAGCGGCCGGCTGTGGTGGCTTGGCCTGTGCCTGCTGATGGTCGTGCCGGTGCTGGCCATCGTCGCCTGGATCGAAACACACCGGCGCAGGACACCGCCCGCGAGCGATTCCACGCCCGCCATCCTGGCCGGCGGTTTCGCCCTGTTCGCCGGCCTGGCCGGCGCGCTGGTCCTGGGCGCCGGCCCCGGCGCAATCATCGGGCTGGTTGGGGTTGGCCTGGCTTCGCGGCTGCTTCGTCAGCATCAGGAAAATGATATTTAGCATTGACGCTAATTAGCGTGCCTGTTAAATTAGATCCATGACGGATCTGTTCCAGGCGCTCGCCCACCCGGTCCGGCGGGCCGTGCTGAAAAAACTGCGAAGCGGGCCGCTTTCCGCCGGCGAGCTGGCCGACGAGTTTCCAGTGTCGAAACCGACCATGTCGCGCCACTTTGCCACCTTGCGAGACGCCGGGCTGATCCAGGCCGAACGCATCGGCACCACCATCCGCTACCGGCTCAACGTCTCGGTCGCCGAAGAAGCCATGAGCGCGCTGATGAGTATCCTCGGCGCGGGCAAGAGCCAGGCGCATGAAAACGAACGTGAAAAAGAACAGGAACAGGAGAAGGAATGATGGTTCGCAAGGGTTTGCTGTTCTCGATTCCGCTGTTTGTCGCGATCGCACTGCTCGGCCTGGCCGGCTGGCTGATGACCCCCGAGGGTCAGGCCATTGCCGTGCACTGGAATATGGCCGGTGAGGTCGATCGCACCGCCGGGCCCATCGAGGCCTTTCTTGCCATTCCGGGCACCGCGCTGGTATTGATCGCGATCTTCGCGATCGCACCGGCCATCGACCCGCGCGGTCGCAACCTGCAGCGGTCGAAACCGCTGTGGCTGGCCGGCTGGCTCGGCTCGCTGTTCATTCTGGCCATCGCGCAGGGCGTCATTACCCTCTCGGCAGTCGGTCTGGTCGAAATGAGCGGGTCGACCATGCCCAGGCTGATCGGCAGCGTCGTCGCGGTCTTCATCATGGTCATCGGCAACGCGCTGGGCAAGGCGCGACCGAACTGGTTTGCCGGCATCCGTACGCCATGGAGCCTGTCGTCGGATCGCAGTTGGGACGTTACGCACCGCTGGGGCGCGCGCCTGTTCATGGCCGCTGGCCTGATCTCGCTGCCGGCGCTGTGGATCACGGAAGGCCAGACCGCCTGGATCGTCATGGCCGCAGCCGTTGCAAGCGCAGCACTCGTGTCGACCGTGCTGTCCTACCTGGTGTGGCGCAAGGATCCCGAAAGGGAAACATACAGCGCCGACAACCACGACGGAACCTGACGCTGCCCGGTCAGGCCAGTGGGCCAGCAGGTTCAAGAACTGATCAGAAGGAAAACGCCATGCCCGATGCAAGCACACCGCCGCACCAGGACCAGGGTCTGCAAACCCTGGCCAGCCCCTGGTCGGTCAGCGAGACCATCGACCGGCTCGAAGCCGCAGTGCGCGCCCACGGGGCAACGGTCTTTGCCCGCATCGACCACGCTGCGGCCGCCGGGCACGCGCTGGCACCGGGCGCACGCGCGGCGCTGGCCGATGGAATCGGCAAACTCGTGCAAGATACCTGCGGAGGCCGGGCCGAACAGTGAGAAAAAGCGACTCGAACGCCCACCACCAGGCCGCGGCCGATGGCGTTGACATTGCCGGCAACCTCGCCGCGGTCAAGCGCCGGATCGCGGCCGCCTGCCAACAGGCTGATCGCGACCCGGCCGAGGTCACGCTGCTGCCGGTAAGCAAGACCGTCGACGAGCGCCGCATGCGCCTGGCCTGGCAGGCCGGCTGCACAAGCTTTGGCGAAAACAAGGTCCAGGAGGCTCAGCGCAAGGTCGAAGCCCTGTCCGACCTGGACGCGCGCTGGTCGATCATCGGCCACCTGCAAAGCAACAAGGCCAAGTACGTGGCCCGCTTTGCCCATGAGTTCCAGGCGCTGGATCGAATAAGGATTGCCGAAACGCTCGAACGGCGCCTGCAGATGGAAGGCCGGAGCCTGGACGTATTCATCCAGATCAACAGCTCGGGCGAGGCGAGCAAGTACGGCCTCGAGCCCGATGAAGCGATCGATTTCGCGCATGCGCTCAAACCCTTCTCCGCGCTGCGGGTGCGCGGCCTGATGACCCTGGCCGCGCTGACCAGCGATCGCTCACGCGTCAGAGACTGCTTTCGCCTCATGCGCCGGCTTCGCGAACGCCTGCGCCAGGACGGGCCGAGCGAAATGAGCTTCGAGGAACTGTCGATGGGCATGTCCGGTGATTTCGAGATGGCCATCGCCGGGGGCGCAACCGTGGTGCGCGTCGGCCAGGCCATCTTCGGCCCCCGGCCGCTGCCCGACAGCCACTACTGGCCACCGACCGAGACCTCACCCGACACCGGCGGCAAGTGAGAGATCACCCGGCACCCGGCAGCACCCCAAGAGCACGGCGTTTTATGTGTTTTTCTGTCCCTGGAGCGTCGGCCGGCTGGAGACACGCTCGTGCCAGGCCGCCAGCAATCGGGTACTTTCGGGCATCTGCGTCTTCAGGCCACGCAGGCCGAAGTCGATGGTGACCAGGGCGGTGATATCGGCCACGCTGAATTCCTCACCGGCAATGTAGTCATGCTCGGCGAGCATGCCATCGAGATCGTGCATGAACCATTCGAAACGCTGGCGGCCCCTTTGCGCCAGCTCGGCGATCTGTGCCACCGGCCGCTTGCCCGGTAGTCCGCGATCCCTGAAGCCCTTGAGCGAATTGCGAAAGCCTTCCATGACGGCGAGCATGCCGTTCATCTCGACCCAGCGATCGCGGTCGTCGATGCGGGCCATTTGTTCCGGCGTGGCACCCAGCAGTGGAGGCTCGGGCTGAACCACCTCGAGATATCGACAGATGGCCGCGCAGGAACTCAGACAGGTGCCATCGTCAAGTTGGAGCACCGGCAGCGTGCGGTCGGGATGAACGGCGGCAAACGCCGCAGACAGATGCTCGCCCTTGCGCATGTCCACGAAGACCTGCTCGAGCTCGAGGCCCTTTTCGGCCAGAAACAGGTGGACGCGGCGCGGACTGGGAGCCTCGGGAAAGGTGTAGAGCTTCATGTTTGTGGTACCCATCATGTCTCCAGGGTATGGCTGAAGCGCAGCTCACCGTCGACGCGGTAGAGGCGAACGCGACGGCGCTCGAGCAGGCCCAGATAAGGCGGCTGCATTCGCGCTTCACCGGCTCTTGATTCTTCTCCAGCCAGGCGCTGGTGTTCCTTGAGCAAGGTCGAGCGCACCAATTGGTAGAGCTCCGCGCGGCCCGCGTCACTGGCCTGCGCGGGCGCCTCTCCTGAGCAGCGCAGCTCGTGCAGCGCATCGAGCACGCTCGCGCCCCACAGGCGCAAATTGGACCAGGTGGTGGTGAACTCGCCCAGCGCGCGGCGAGGATCGAGCATGCGCTCGACCAGCTCGGCAAACTGCTCGAGCTGTCGCGGCAGCTCGGCCAGCCCCAGCAGGCCGCAGTCCGGATTGAAGTGTAGTCTGCGCGCGTGCATGTACATCACCATGCGCTCGCGCCGACTGTTGGCGGTGCGCCGGTCGGCATTTTCCAGTCGCGTGGCTTCGGCGCGCAGCAGGGTTTCGGCAGTTCGGTAGAGCTTGGCCACCTGGTGCCGTCTCGTGCGCCGGCGCCGGAAGTCGCAGGCCAGATGATCGAACATTTCGATGACCCGCGGATCCAGCCAGGCGGCCAGGCCGTTGCGATTGTCGCGAGGGTGCTGGAACAAGGGCGTGATGCGCCGCTTTGTGTCAATGGTTTCCGAACGCAGGCTGACGATATCCAGCAGCCGGCTGTCGCAGCGCTGCATGGCTGCCTGGAGATCGAGCATGAGTTGCTCATCCTCTGGCTGGCCTGCGCGCTTCCGCCTGATGGCTTCGGAAAGAAATTCGCTGACGCGTTTTTGCGCCAGCTTTCGGCCTGCCAGCCGACGCGCCTCTTCGTCGGGTGGAATGCAGTCGACCAGCGAGCCATAGACGATCTCCCAGGCGGTGGTGCCACGATTGGCAATATCCTGCTCGAGCAGCAGCGTGTCCAGGCGCGGCAGCTCTCCGCCCTGCTTTCTCAGGATGGTTGGCTGCGTGTCCGCGCTCAGCCCCAGGCTGCTGAACTTCCAGCTCGAATAACGAATCGAGGTGGGCAGGCCTTCGCCCCGGGCCAGGTTGTCGACCGCGCCCTCACGACCGAAATGAATGCCGGAATAATCGCCTTCGAAGGTCGGCTCGCCGGCAATCAGACCGTTGAGCTCGTTGCGGCTCAGGCTGTCCCAACCCTTTTTTCGGGCCTTTTGCAGAGCACTGAAGGCCGCGCCGGGCGTGTTGAGAATGTTCTCGGGCTTGAGGTCGGTATGCGTAACGTCATCGTCGAGCATCTGATGACCGTTGCGGAACAGGTTGGCCGCCATGCGCAGCCGATGGCTGAGCGAGCAATTCTCCAGCAGGCGCTTGCGGGCCCGGAAGTCCGACAGCATGCCTTCAGCACTCCAGTCGAGCACCGCCAGCAGCAGCTTGTGTTCGTAGTCGATCCACACCTGATGCAGCAGCGGGCCGATATTGCGGCTGAAAAAACTGCTCCAGTTCTTCTCGAAGACTTCGCCGGCAGACCCTGCCGACGCCGAGCCGCCCGGCTCACGGTTGCCCGGCAGGCTGGTGACTGCCTTGAGAATTTCGGTCGCGAGCGCCGGATGGGCGCTGGCCTGGGCGACCAGAGCCGGCGCCTGTACGCCGTGAACATACTGGTGTGCCTGCAGCAGACGAACCAGATCGCCAACCGACTCGAAGGGCACGGCCTTGACCGCCACCCGGTGGCGGCCGCTGCAATAGGCGGCGACGTTGCGATGGCTGCCCAGCACGCGCGGCACGTCGTCGCCGTCGCGCTCGAGCGTCCACTTCAGGCCTTTCATCACGAAATAGTCGTGATTGTGAAACCAGGCTTCGCATTCACCCGGCCCGCCCCAGATGCGTTCTTCGGCGTCGCGCCGCCAGGTGTCGCGCTCCACCGCCGTGAGCCGCTCGCCGGCGCTGGCCCGGAGATGGGCGCGGAATCGTCGCTCGAAAGCGCTGCCGGGCGCCAGGAATTCCAGCTTGCCGCCGGGCTTGCGAAACGCCAAGCCGCGCGCGTTGCCCACAAAAACGCTGGTGGCCGATTGTGCGTAGCTGCCGTTGTCGCGACGATGGGGCCTGACCGAAAGTCGCAGCGACATCGGCCCCTGTGATGGCGTCAGTCGGGTGAAATCGATGCCCTGCATGGCCTCCCTGAACGCGTCACGCCCCGCCCCGGGCGGCCGCGGGCGAGTGAAGATATTGTGGTTGAAGTTCTGGATGGTGGCGAGCAGATCCAGCTCACTGGCGCCGTTGTCGGGCAGCAGCATCTCCGTCATCCAGTCCGCCAGCTCGCTGTTGCAGTCGCCCTGCACCGCCATGAGCGTGAAGATCTTGCGGAAATACGCCTCGCGCAATCGCTCCCGGCCGCGCACCTGCTCGACGGTATGCGCCCGCTCGTCGATGTAGAGCGGATCCTCGATTCGCGCGTACAGTCGAATACCGCCAAGGTTGGCCTCGTAAACGGCACCATCACGCGCGGAGGAATAACGCAGCACGATTTCCACGTAAACGACGGCCGGATCGTCGGTGGCCAGGATGCGGCGCGGCCGCGCCTCGAGGTCGGCAAAGCGCACAGTGCCCAGCGCCGAATCGTCCTGGCCGGTGCGGTGCTGCAAAAGCGGAATGTGCGGAATGCGCCGGGAGAACTCTTCCACCAGCCCCTGCTCACGCTTGAGCAGGCGCTGCACGAGCACTTCGGGAATCTTCCGATCTCTGCGGTCGGCTGCAAACAGGCGGGCAAACAATTGCGCGGTCAAGGAGTCTGTGATGTCATTATCGAGCCGGGATCAGCTCGAGGCACTTTACTGCAGGGCTCCAGCCGCGGCAAGCCGGGGAAAATTGTAGACAGGCGTTCGATAGCGGCTCCGGCGCAGAATCTGCGGCACTATAATCGACGGCATGACAGCACCTTCGACCTTTCTCGATCGAGCGCCCTTTTCGGCCTTGATCGACACCCTGCGTGCCGGCTACGGCCTCGATAAACTCAATCGCGACATCCTGGCCGGACTGACCGTCGGCATCGTTGCCATTCCGCTGGCCATGGCACTGGCGATTGCCATTGGAGTGCCGCCGCAGCACGGCCTGTATACATCGATCGTGGCCGGATTCCTGATTGCCCTGACCGGCGGCTCGCGCTTCAATATTTCCGGGCCTACCGCCGCCTTCGTGGTGGTGCTGATGCCGGTGGTTGCCGAGCACGGCATCGGTGGGCTGCTGCTGGCCACGATGATGGCCGGGCTGCTGCTGGTGCTGATGGGCGCCACCGGCCTGGGCCGGATGATCCGCTTCGTTCCCTATCCGGTGGTGGTGGGCTTTACCGCCGGAATTGCCGTGGTGATCGCCACGCTGCAGATTCGCGATCTGCTCGGGCTGGTTGCCACTGAAACAGGCGGGCATTTCCTGGAGCAGGTCCGCAACATCGTGCTGGCACTGCCGAGCACCAGCGTGCAGGATCTGGCCGTGGGCCTGCTGACCCTGGCCATTCTGCTGGGCTGGCCGCGCCTGAAGAGCGCCATTCCATCACCGCTGGTGGCGCTGTTCGTCGCCGGGCTGGGCGCCTGGCTGGCAGCGCGCTGGTGGCCGGGCTTCGAGGTAGCCACCATCGCCAGCCAGTTCAGCTACGAGATCAGCGGCGTCTCCGGCCAGGGCATTCCGCCGGGCCTGCCGCGCTTGAGCCTGCCCTGGCAGCTGCCCGGGCCCGACGGCGCGCCCCTGCAGCTGGACTTCACCCTGCTGCGCGACCTGCTCGGCCCCGCAATAGCCATCGCCATGCTTGGCGCCATCGAATCGCTGCTTTGCGGCGTCATCGCCGACGGCATGACCGGCACCCGCCACCGGCCCAATTCCGAACTGGTCGGCCAGGGCATCGGCAACGTGGTTGCACCCCTTTTCGGCGGCATCACGGCCACCGCCGCCATCGCAAGAACGGCTACCAGCGTGCGCTTTGGTGCCGCCTCGCCGGTGGCGGGGATGGTGCACGCCGCCGTCGTCCTGCTGGCCATGCTGTTTCTGGCCGGAATTCTCTCGCAACTGCCCATGGCTTCGATGGCCGCCCTGCTGCTGATCGTGGCCTGGAACATGAGCGAGGCCGGGCACTTCCTGCGCATACTCAGAACCGCACCGGGCGGGGATGTGGCCATCCTGTTGACCTGCTTCGGCCTGACGGTGGTCTTCGACATGGTCGTGGCGGTGGCCGTGGGCGTGGGGCTGGCGGCCATGCTGTTCATTCAGCGCATGGCCGACGTGACCGCCTCGCAGCCGATGATCGGCAAGGAAGGCGGCCTGCCGCGGGACCTGCCAACCGACCTGGCCGCCTACCGGCTGCGCGGGCCGATGTTCTTCGGCGCGGCCGAACGCGCGCTGGCCACTCTGCACCGGCTCGAACCGGAAGTGAAAATGGTCATCCTCGACATGCGCGAGGTGCCCAGCATGGACATGTCGGCCATTGTCGTCTTCCAGTCCATGCTCGAGCAGCTTGCCAAACGCAAGGTCGGCCTGATCGTCACCCACGCCGAGCCGCGCATCATCGTCAAGCTTCGGCGGGCGGGCATTCGCCGCGTCAGCCGCCAGCTGACCTTTGCCCGCGACACGGCGCACGCGCTGCGCGTGGCCGAGCGCTGGCGAGACCGACCAATCGAAGGGCACGCCGCTAGATCTGACAGCTCGGACAGTAATACAGGCGCCGACCACTGACGCTGATGCGCTCGATCGGCGTATCGCAGGCATGACAAACCTGACCATCGCGGTTGAATACGTAATGCCGATAGTCGCGCCGCGACCAGCCGGCGCGCTCGAGTTTTGCAATCCGTCGGGGGTCGTTGGTCAGCCCGCCGGTCTTGGCCGAGCGCCACATGAGCATGTGGGCGGCTGCCGCCAGACGCCGTAGCGCATCATCATCGAGATCGCGCAGTCGATGCTGCCAGTGCAGACCCGCGACGTGCAGGATTTCCGAGCGCAGGTAGTTGCCCACGCCGGCCAGAAAGCCCTGGTCGAGCAGCAGATGGGCCAGCCGCCTGCCGGCAAAACGTTCTCGCCCGATCCACTCGGCAACCTGCTCGACATCAGCACCGCTTGAGAGAATGTCCAGACCGGCCCGGGCGATGAAAGGATGCTCGCCGAGCCTGCCGGGCTCGATCACCTGGATCTCCGAGGCGCTGTAGAGCAGCGCCGAGCGCTCGTCGGTGGACAGCGCCAGGCGCAGCTGCCGACCGGTATCGGGCCGGCGCCCGGCCGGGGCGAACAGCCAGCGCCCGTAGAGCTGATTGTGGGTGTAGATCGTGGTGTCGTCGGCAAAGCGCAGCAGCAGGGCCTTGCCCAGGGTCTCGACCCGCGCGAGCGCCTGCCCGGTCAGGCGCTGCGACCAGGGTTTCAGGTGCTCGAAGGCAAACCAGACTTCTTCCAGCGGGCGCTCGCCCAAAGCCTGGCTCACTTCGCGCGCCGTCCGATACATCTCCGGCCCCTCGGGCATGGCGCTACAACTCCAGCACCACGATCAGCGCCGCAAGCGCGGCCAGACCCAGCGCCGTGATCGTCAGCCAGCCAATCAGGCTACGCCGCGCCGCGTCGGCGCCCTCGCCCTCGAGCCGCTGGAACTCGTGCTCGTTGAGCGCGGTCGTGGCCAGGTGCTCGGGGTTGTCCAGCAAGGCGGTAGCATCCTCGGCCTGCTCGGTCAGCACGGCCCACAATGCGGCCCGAAACCGGCCCTGATGGGCCAGGTTGAGCCGCAGCGAGGTCATGTCCGAGACGTGGGCCGCAATGCCGCGCGAACGCAGGAAAGCGGCCCGCTCCTCGGCTTCGGAGCGCGAGGCGTACTTGGCGATCATCTGCATACCGATAAAATTACCACGTTCGACCGGCAAGAGCGTCGACGCCAGGCCCTTGCTATGATTCCGGCGTTCTTTCCGCGGAGAAACGCATGCCTTCGAAGCCCGCAAGCCCGATTCGTCTTCTGGTCTCAGCCGCGCTGGCGCTGGCGATCACCGCCACCACGGCGCTCGGCCAGGACACTGCCAAGCCCATCCTGCACGGCAAACACTGGGTCGCCGTCACCGGCAAGCCGCTGGGCGCGACCGCCGGGGCGCGCATCTTCCACCAGGGCGGCAACGCGGTTGACGCCGCCGCGGCCATGCTGGCGGCCACCGCCACCATGTGGGACACGCTCGGCTGGGGCGGCGAGACCCAGGCGCTGATCTACAACCCGAAAACTGGCCAGGTCATCGGCGTCAACGGCCTCGGCGTCGCCCCCACCGGCGCCACGCCTGAGTTCTTTCGCGAACAGGGCATGCAGTATCCACCTGAGTACGGCCCGCTGGCCGCGGTCACGCCCGGCACGCCGGGCGCCCTGATGATGATGCTCGCCGAATACGGACAGCTCAGCCTGGCCGAGGTGCTGGCCCCGGCCATCGAGATGGCCGAAGGCTACCCCATCGAGGCCGCCCAGGCCGACAACATCGAAGACAAGCGCGACGTGCTCGAGCGCTGGCAAAGCTCGATCGACGTCTTTTTGCCCCACCACGAGCCCGATAACCCGGACAAGCGCGCCGCACCGCGCGCCGGCGAAATCTTCGTTCAGAAAGACCTGGCGGCCACGCTCAAGAAGCTGGTCGAAGTCGAGCAAGCGGCGCTTGAAGCAGGCAAGCCGCGCAAGGAGGCCATCTACGCCGCCTACGATCGCTTCTACAGCGGCGATATCGCCGAAGAGATCGTTGCGGCCACGCGCGCGGCCGGCGGTCTGTTCACCACCCAAGACCTGGCCGACTGGGAGGTCAAGTTCGAAAAACCCGTCACGACTAACTACCGCGGCATCGACGTCTACAAGCTGACCACCTGGACCCAGGGGCCGGTGATGCTGCAGGCGCTCAACATCCTCGAAGGCTTCGACCTGAAGGCCATGGGCTACAACTCCAAGCGCTATATCCATACGCTCTATCAGGCCATGAACCTCGCCTTCGCCGATCGCGATTTCTACTACGGCGACCCCGACACGCCGCCGGAAGAGCCGATCGCCGGCCTGCTGTCGAAAGAATACGCGGCCGAACGTCGCAAGCTGATTCCAACAGACCACAACCTGACCGACTACCTGCCCGGCAATCCCTACGAGTTCCAGTCCGGTGACAACCCGTTCGAGAAGCTGCGGCAAGACTGGCAGCTCGTCCCGCCCGCGGCCGAAGCCGAGGGCGAAGCCGGCTTCCAGCAGGCCGGCCTGATGTCCTTCGAGGAAGGTTTTCTGGCCGGCACCACCGCCATCCAGGCCGCCGATGCCGAAGGCTGGGTGGTATCGGTCACCCCGTCGGGCGGCTGGGTACCGGCCTTCATCGCCGGTGACACCGGAATCGGCTTGAGCCAGCGCATGCAAAGCTTCGTGCTCGACGAGGCGCTCAACCCCTACAACGTGGTCGCGCCGGGCAAGCGCCCGCGGGTCACACTCACGCCCTCGCTGGCGCTGAAAGACGGCAAGCCGCTGATGGCCTTCTCGGTGCAGGGCGGCGACACCCAGGACCAGAACCTGCTGCAGTTCTTTCTCAACATGGTCGAATGGGACATGAACGTGCAGCAGGCCGCCGAAGGGCGCCACAACATCATGAGCTACCAGATGCAAAGCAGCTTCGGCGCCCACCAGGCCGAACCCGGCCGCATCGAAGTGCCGCGCTCGCTCTCGCCCTACACCACCGACCAGCTCCGCAAGATGGGCTATGACGTCGAACAAGTCGAGCGCGTCTACAACCCCACCCAGGCCATCTGGTTCGACTTCGACAACGGCACCATGCAGGGCGGCGCCAGCGATTACGGCGAGGACTACGGAATTGCGTGGTAGTCCAATCCGTTGCTGTCATGCCCCACAGCGAGTAGAATTATTCAGGCCAGCTTGCTGGAGTCCTCATGATCGCTAGAGCGCTTGACCAACTTCGTTCCGAAATCCTGTCCCTGCCCGAGACTGAAAGGGCTGAGCTCGCTCATGCCCTGATCCAAAGCCTGGATTCCCCCGCAGAAAGCGATGTCGACAAGGCGTGGGATCACGAGATAAGCCGCCGACTCAAGGAAATCGACGAGGGGCAGGCTGCCCTCATGGATCGCAGCGAATTCCGAAGGAGAATGCACGCAAAACTCGAGGCCTGACAGTGCCAACAGTCCGGATTCTTCGACAGGCCGCGGAGGAAGCTGAAGCTGCGGCTGGTTGGTACGAACAGGAAAGGGAAAACCTGGGGCAAGATTTCTTCCAGGCAATCGAAGCTGGAATCCAGCTTATTGAAGACGACCTTGTACCTCTTGTTTCAATGCCGGGTCACGCCGGCAGCCTGGGCGCCAAGCGGCTTATCCTGCGCCGCTTTCCGTACGACATTGTCGTCGTAGAAAGGCTGGGGGAAGTGATCGTGATCGCTTTCGCTCATCACGCCCGCAAGCCCGGCTACTGGCGGAATCGAACTGCAGAGTGATCTCGGGCTCGGTGAGCGGAATGCAGAAAAGCGCCGGACAGCCACCTTTCCGGCGCCTTCGCATCGATCTACTCCACGCGCACCGGTGTACCCGCAATCGCGTTGCCGCTGGCATTGAGCAGATAACGCACTTCGTAGTTGCCCGGCGCGTCAGGCGCTTCAAGCCTGCCTGCGGTCGCGTTGCCGGTGCGGGTGTATTCCTCATCGGCGTCGGCCGGCGCGCCGGCCGGCACGATGGCAACCTTGTCGCGCGGGTGGACCGTAGTGCTCCAGCTGACTTCGAAGCGCGAGCCCGCCGCAACGGTGTCCGGCGCCGAGACGGTGACGTCGGGCTCGGTGAGCGTGATCGGCGCGCTGGCGATCGAGTGCCCGTTCGCTTCCAGCAGGTAGCGAATCTCGTAGTCGCCCGGCTCCGCCGAGGTGTCGAGCATGCCCGAGCTGCTGCCGCCGGTTCTCAGGTAATCGCGGTCGGCGTCGGACGCCGCGCCGGCGGGCACGATGGTGACCTTGTCGCGCGGATGGATCGTCTTGCTCCAGGACACGCTGATGCGGCTGCCCGCCACGGCGGACTCGGGGCCGGAAACGCTGGTTTGCGCCGCATTCACGGTCATCGGCGCCGAGGCGATGGCGCGACCATCCTCCTCGAGCAGGTAGCGAACCTCGTAATTTCCCGCCTCGGAAGGGGCCTGCAGGCTACCTGAGCTGGCGTTGCCCGTACGCAGATAATCTCCGTCCGCATCTTCGGGCGCGTCGGCCCGCACCACCGTCACCTTGTCGCGGGGATGGATCGTGTTCGTCCACTCGACCGTGAAATTGCTGCCCGCGACCACCGTCTCCGGCCCGGAAACGGACGTTTCGGCCGCGGTAATCTGCACGGGCGCGGCCGCGATCGACCGGCCGTCTTCTTCCAGCAGGTAGCGCACTTCGTAGTCGCCGGCCTCCGAAGGCGCCTGCAGATCCCCGCTGCGGGCATCCCCCACCCGCAGATAGTCGCCGTGGGCATCGGCAGCGGCATCGGCGGACACGACCGTGACCATGTCGCGGGGATGGATCACGTCGCTCCACTCGACCGTGAAGCTCGAACCCGCGGTGACCGCTTGCGGACCCGACACGCTCAGCGTTTTCTCGACGATCCCGATCGGCGTGCGAGCCACGGCAAGCCCGGCGCTCTCGAGCAGGTAGCGCACTTCGTAGTCCCCGGATTCGGACGGCGCCTGGAGGGTGCCGGAATTTGCGCCGCCGGTTCTAAGGTAGTCGCTGTAGGCATCGTCGGCGGCATCGGCGGCCACGATCGTGACCTTGTCACGGGGATGCACCGTACCGGTCCACTCGACCTCGATGTTTGCTCCGGCCGCCGCCGTTTCGGGCGCGCTGACGGTCACCTGCGGATCGGTCAGTTCGATGGGCGAGCTGGCCACCGCCCGCCCGGTCGCGCTGGCGACATAGCGCGCCTCGTACGGCCCGGGCTCGCCCGGCGCCCGCAGCTTGGTACGGCTTTCCTCGCCCACGCGTCGGTACCTGCCGCGGGTGTCCGGCTCGGCATCGGCCGGGACGATCGTGACCAGATCGCGCGGCTGGATCTCCTCGCCCTGCCAGCTGACTTCGACGTTCGAGCCGGCCACGGCCGATTCCGGCGCCGTGATCGTGACCTGCGGTTCAGGAACCTCCTCGGTGGCCATCTTGCTGGCCTCGTCGAGCGCTGCCTGCAGCCCCTCGGCATCGCGCGCGGCGAAGAACCGACCACCGGTGTTCTCGGCGATGCAGGCAAGCTGCTCCTGATCGGCGTCGCCCACGTCGAAGCCGATGACGTGCGCGGTGAAGTTGATGCCGGCCCCGGCAAGCTCGGCGGCCGCCGCGCAGGGATCGGCGTTGCAGGTCTCGATGCCGTCGGAAATCAGGATGACGCTGGCCGGCGCATCGCGGTACTCCAGCTCCTCGGCGGCGTGGCGCACCGCCGCGGTCAGCGGCGTCTTGCCCTTCGGCGAGATCGCCTCGATCTGCGCGAGCATCGACTCGCGGTCGATCGGCCCCGGCGTCACGACCGTCTCGATATCATTGCAGTCGCCTTCGCGGCGATGGCCGTAGGCCACCAGTCCCAGCGACTCGGACTCGTCCCAGCCACGCACCAGATCGGCCAGCACCCGCCGCGCAATCACCACCTTCGCCTCACCCTCGATCTGCCCCCACATCGAGTTCGAGCCGTCATAGACGATAACCGTGTCCGCGCTCGCACCGGAGCACAACCCGACCATTGCCAGCAGCCCGACGATACAGGCCTTTTTGCGATTCCAGAAGCTCATCGATATTCTCCGAGGATAAACAGGATCCCGACTGATCGTTACAACGGAATATTCGGCCGATTCACGACATTCGCCTGTCGCGAACCGATCACTGGCTCGCCGTCTCCGCCGCTGACGTGCCCGGGCTCGAATCGTTCAGGATGACAACAATATAATGGCTGGCGAATCGATCTTTCTTCATCGCTTCCTCTTCGTTTCATCACGCTATGAATCTGTACGTTCTGGATGAGTCACCAGCGGGAAGCTTACGGGAGCACCTTCACATCCGCTTGCGAATAGACAGAACGCTTCATGACAAAAAGGGTGGGCCGGTACCACACAAGGCCGATAACAAGTTCGGCATAGCCAATGCCGTTTTGAGCGAATGGCCCGTGGTACGCGGAACTCATGATGACCCGATCACTGCCAGCAGGCAATCAAAGCGTGATGGCCTGACTTTGCCCGTCTGCAGCGATTTATCAGGTGTCATTCAACGGACTTGCTCTTTATCGAAAGTTCTTGAAAGTACGCTATGGCGGCTGGATAGTCGATTACTATGCGCAGATGTTTGAACATTGAGCCTCCGATTGCCCCCTCTACCTGTTGGTCAGTCATTTGGGACATCCATTTTCGGAAGATGTGATCGGGGCGCTGAGAAAACCATACGGGTCCAACAGCGATACCAGCAACCATCGACTGATGGAACCTCGATCATGGGGAAGGATTGACCGGTTACGGCATCTGCGTTTTCGACTACGCGCCAGTCTGGGTGACGGTCGCGCCAGCTATCGAAAATCGAGCGCACGATGTAGCTGGTTCCGACCGGAGTTCCAGTTGTCAACCCATGAACTGGGGCGGAGGTTTCGGTAAGCTTCGCTGTCGCCCCTGTGTCCAGGAGCATAGAGAGCTGCTCGCCATCGATAACGACATCGACTCTCGGAAAATTCAAATCGCGATTACCATTAGCGACGTGACGGAAGCCAAGGGATGCGTTTTCGAAGTCTTTTGCTTCGAACTTGTTGAGTCGAAACAGCTTTCTTTCACCGTAGTCAAACTCCCAGATGCCTCCGGCGAACCAACGGCTACCCAAAAGTCCGTCTGCTTCAAGCCGACTATCGGAAACAACTGCGAGGTTCCCCTTGAGCCATGGATCGGGTGGCGGCGGCGGGATGCCAGCAGCTTGCGCAAACGCTGGAAAGGCTACTAGCACACGTTCGCCATTGTCAGACATAGCCGTTCCTCGGCGCACAAGAGAATGCTGGTCAACGGTCGATTCTGTGATCGCATTGAATCCGCCGCCCGTATCCGTATAGAAGGTGACTATTTCACCATCCGGCGCGGCTGCATCGAGGAATACCCGATTGTGTTCGAATCGCGCTGGCAGCATCTGTGCAACTGCAAGGTCGCAGATGAGCAGATCCAACGCCAGGAGAAGACTTGCGGCTAGTACCCTCATCAAATGACACCTGACTCTTGGTTTAACCGGCGCCGCCGCCAGACTTGCCCGGCTATGCCCGCCCGGAGGTTTCCGGCGTCCGGGTCTGGATGGGGTTCCGGCTCTACCCTGCCCGCTTTGAACCGCAACGCCTCCGAGACTATCACGGGCCTGTCAAGTCGCGCCAGACGGCGTTTTGGCTTGTGACTCGAGATGCAGGTCAGACCGGCAGGATTTGTCAACGCCAGCAGCGCGGGCCGATGGCTTGATCCCCGGGCCCCGACGCGGGGACAGGGCAATAGGCTTGGTCAGCTTTGCAGCCTGGCTGCGAGAATCTCGACTCCCCGGCGGATTTCGTCGGGGGCTGCGGCGGTGAAGCAGATCCGGACGTGTCGCGGATAGGGGCCGAAGCTGGGTCCGGGAGCGACGAGGACACCGGCTTCGGCCAGGTCGCCGAGAAGGCCGTCCAGGCCGCGCTCGTCCAGCGCGGGGGACACTTCCGGGAACAGGAAGGTGCTGCCCTTCGGTGCCGGCAGGCGTAGCGCTTCGGCGGCTTCGCGGCCGAGTCGGGCGTACTTCTCTCGAGCGTTGGCCACCCACTCGTCGGCGGCGCCGTCGAGGGCGTTGAGTGCGGCCAGTTGTGAGGCCGAGCAGGCCGAGTAGCTGATGTTGGCCATAATGCGCTTGATCGCGTCGACTGGCTCCTTCGGCCCGACCAGGTAGCCGCAGCGGTTGCCGGCCATGCCGTAGGCTTTCGAGAAGCTGTGCACGGAGATGGTGTTGTCCGGCGCGATCGAGCGCGTGTAGGTGTGATCGCCCTCGTAGACGTAGTCTTCGTAGACGTCGTCGGAGAAAATCCACAGGCCATGCTCGCGCGCCCACGCGCTCATGGCCTCGAGCCAGTCGCGCGGAAGGAGCCTTCCGGTGGGGTTGTGCGGGGTGTTCCAGTAGACGGCGACGGTCTTGTCGCTGCGGTGCCTTTCCAGGCGTGCGACGGCTTCTTCGGCCGTTTCAGCATCGGTCATGACCGGAACATCGACCGGCGTGGCGTCGAAGGCCCTCACGCTGCCGGCGATCAGCGGCCAGTAGGGGGCGACCAGCAGAACCTCCTCGCCCGGCGAGACCAGCGCGCCGACCACCGCGGCCAGGCCGGCGGTCGCACCGGCCGTGACCACCACCTGGCCGCGCCCGGTCTCGATGCCGGTGCGCCCGCCGTGGACTTCGGCGATGCGCTCGCGAAGCTGCGGGTAGCCCGGCACGGGCGAGTAGCGGTGCATGCCCGGATGGTTCTCGACGGTGAGGTCCTGCATGCGGCAGCCCGCGGCCGGCTCCATCCAGGTATCGCCGATGTGCAGCGGCACCGGCGGCTCGCCGGAAGCGGGCCTTTTCTTCAGGCTGGAATAGACCGAGCCCTTCACGCCCTGCGCGGACTCGGCAATGTTCGGAAATCGGGGCATGGGCGGTCGTCGCGTTCGAAGCCAGCCTACAGGTTACACGCAGCAAATTGCGGGCAGCCGGCGCGCACCGCATAATGATTGCCGTCATGAATATCCACAGCACTCCGATACCAACAATACGATGAGCCACGACCGACGCGACGACGACCGCACCCGGGTCGAGGAGGAGGCGACCCGCGCTCTGGGCGAGCGCGGCGCCGGCGCGCAGACTGGCGGCAGCGACGAGCTGAAACTACCCGGCTACCGCGTGATCAGGAAACTCGGCAGCGGCGGCATGGGCCAGGTCTTTCTGGCCCGACAGCTCGAGCCGGTGGATCGACAGGTGGCGGTCAAGCTGATCCAGCACAGGATCCGCAGCGCCAGCAGCGAAGTGCGTTTTCTGGTCGAGCGCCAGGCGCTGGCGCAGATGGCCCACCCGGCGATCGCGCAGATCTTCGAGGCCGGCACCAACCCGGACGGCTATCCGTACTTTGCCATGGAGTACGTGCCGGGCCAGACGCTGATGGATTTCTGCAGCCGCCATCGCCTGAGCCTGCGCGAGCGTCTGGAGCTGTTCGTGCGCATCTGCCACGGGGTATCGCACGCGCACCAGAAAGGCCTGGTCCACCGCGACCTCAAGCCGGGCAATATCCTGGTCACCCTCATCGACAAGGTGCCGCGCCCGAAGATCATCGACTTCGGCATCGCCGCCACGGAAAGCTCGGCCAGCGATCGCCGCCATCAGGGCACGGCCGGCACGCCCGTGTACATGAGCCCGGAGCTGTTCGACGAAACCGCAGGCATCGACATTCGCGCCGACATCTACTCGCTGGGCGTGATCCTGTGCGAGCTGCTGACCGACTGCCGGCCCTATTCGACAAAGCTGTTCGTAAGCACCGATACCCGCATCATCCGGGAGCGCCTGGCCGATCTTCATCCGCCGCCGGCGCCGTCCGAACTGCTCGACTCCAACGAGGCGGATATCGACAGGGCCGCCGAGAACCGCGGCACGACGCCTGCGCACCTGAGGCGGCAGCTCAAGGGCGATCTCGACGCCATCGCGCTGAAAGCCATTGCCCACGACCGCGACCAGCGCTATCCGGGCGTGCCGGAACTGGCCGATGACGTGCGCCGCTATCTGGACCGCCAGCCCGTGCGCGCGGTCGACGGCGGCCGGCTCTACTTCGCCCGGCGGTTCGTCCAGCGCAACGCTCTGGCGGTAACTGCAGTCTGCCTGGTAGCCATCTCGCTGACCACCGGGTTGACCCTGGCGATCCGCGGCATGACTGAAGCGCTTGAGCAACAGCAGATTGCCGAGGCCCGCTCGGCGGAGCTGGAACGCATGGTCTCGTTCCAGCAGTCGATGCTCGGGGACCTGCAGCCGCGCGAGCTGGGCCAGAGCTTCGTCGAGCGGCTGCGAAACCAGCACGCACAGTCATTCGACCACGATGCCAATGAGGCCACCGTGGCAGCAGGCATCGAGGCCTTCGATCTCGCCGTGGGCCGGATCAACCCCACCGATCTGGCGCAGGACCTGCTCGACGAGTTCATGATGCAGCGCGCCGTCGACAGCATCGAGTCCGACTTTGCCGACGAACCGAAGCTGCAGGCCGATCTCTACGAGACCGTGCGCGATATCTATGTCGACGCCGGCATGATCGAGCGCAGCCTGCCGCTGGCCGAGCGCGTGGTCGATCTGCGCCTGAGTGCCCTGGGCCCCGATGCGACTGCAACGCTGCAGGCCCGCCAGCGCCTGTATCGGCTGCTGGGAAGGCTGGCCAGATACGAGGCGGCACAAGCCGAGCTTGACGAGATCATGCCGCGCCTCGACCCGGACAATCCGGACCAGCTGCGCCTGCGCCATACCATCCACGACAGCGTGGCCAATCATCTGGCCAACATCGGCCAGTTCGACGACGCCGTGGCCAAGGCCCGCGACAACATCGGGCTGGCCGAACGCGAACTCGGCCGTCACCATGCCTTTACGGTGCGCGCCATCAACACCCTGGGCTATGTGCACGCCAGGTCCGGGAATATCGAAGAAGCACTCGAACACTTCCGGGCCAGCGCCGATCGCGCACGCGGCCACTTCGAGCCGCATGACGACGCCTACTACAGCGCCCGACTCAACGTCGGCGCGGCGCTGGGCGCGCTGGGCCGGATCGAAGAAGCCTACGAAATCGAACGGGAGGTCTACGAAATCCTCGCTGATCACTACGGTCGCCGCCACGACTCCACGCTGAGAGTCATGAACAACATGGCGCTGAGCCTGATGGACCTGGAGCGCTTCGATGAAGCCACCGCCATGATGCAGGACATTCTGCGCTACACGCGCGAAGCCTGGGGCCCGCACAGCCCGATCACCCTGAGTTCAGTGCAGAATCTGGCCGAACTCTACCTGCGCACCGGCCGTGCGCAAGAGGCGCTGGAAGAAATCGAACCGGTGATCGTCTGGCGCGAGCGGCTGCTGGGCAAACAGCATTCCGGCGTCACGAGCGCGCGTTTCCTGGCCGCAAGGGCTGCATTGGCCGCAGAGCAGAACGACCAGGCCCAGGCCCACCTCAAGCCGATACTCGATCACCAGCTCGAAACCCTTGGACCCGACGACTCGCAGCTGCTGCAAACCCTGCGCCTGAGCGCAGATATTCACCAGCAGGCAGGCGACATGCAAACGGAAATCACCCGACGCCAGCAAGTTGCCGAACAGCTCGCCAACAGCGATGAGTCACCGGGGGCGGAAAACATCTCTTCGGCTCTGCGCCTGCTCGAGCTGTATCGAAGCAGTGGCCAGAGCGATCGCACGGAAGCCTTGGCAGGTGACATCGAACGCTGGCTCGAAGCGGGCGGCGAGGAGCTCGACGAGCTGCGCGAGCGCTATGGCCGCACTGTTGAAGAGCGCGACAAGGTATAAAGGCCTCCATGAAACCCTCAACTCTTATCGGCACGGCCACCATCCCCGACACCAACAAGCAGATGCTGCTCTACCGGCATGCGGTGAAGTTCTCGATCACCATTCCCGGCCGGGGCGAACTGATGAACAGCCGTGTCAACGGCTCGGAAAAGGCGCTGGCCGAGCTGACCTGCGCGCGCATCAAGGGCAGAAAGAAGGCGCGTCTGTTGATCGGCGGCCTGGGCATGGGCTTCACCCTGGCCTCGGCGCTGGCAGCGACCGGGCCCGACGCGGAAGCCGTGGTTGCCGAACTGGTGCCCGAAGTGGTCGAGTGGAACCGCGAGCTGATGGGCGAGCCGGCCGGGCACCCGCTGGCTGACCCGCGCACCACCGTCTACGTCGGCGACGTCAGCGACCTGATCCGCAGGCCCGGATCGGGCTTCGACGCCATCATGCTCGACGTCGACAACGGCCCCGAAGCGCTGATCCGGCGCGAAAACGACTGGATCTATACCACTGCCGGACTGCGCGCCGCAGCAGAAGCGCTGCGCCCCGGCGGGGTGCTGTCGGTGTGGTCGGCCGGCCCCGACCGGCTGTTCGTCAAGCGCATGAAGCAGGCTGGCTTCAGGGTCGACGAGCGCGTGGTGCGCCCGCACAAGAAGGGCAAGGGGGCGCGCCACTTCATCTGGTTTGGAACGCCGGGCCCGTTACCCGTATAATCGAGCGCCTGCCAGGCCGCATTTCGCTCGCATGTTCCGGATCCTCATCGCCCTGCTGACTTTTGCCTCGACTTCGGCTCACGCCGCCTTCGGGCAGCCGGAGACAAGATCGCGAATGCGTGAGCGGGCGCAAGCCTTCAAACAAAGATACCTTTGCAGGTCAGTTCATTACGGGCGGCAAGTCAACCGGCACTGCTGCTGACTGCCCCAGCAGTCGAAGTCACAGTCCATGCCATCGCCGGGCTCGCCCACTTCAAGCCCGTAAAGCGCGGCCAGCAACGCAAGCTGGGCGCCAATATTGGTGCCAGGGCCATCGTTCCAGCTGTAACCGGAAAACTGACCCGCTGTTTGCGGAACCACAGTTCCATCGGGGAGCAGCGCAGTGTGGGTGAGGACCGTAAAGTCCACAAAGATACCGAGACCATTCAGTTCGGGGCTGACGCTTTCAATCTTTACTTCAATGGAGGTGCCATCTTCGAACTGAATAACAAGCGTGGGACCGTCGAGGCTTGACTCTGCAAGAATTTTTTGAGCAGCCATGCCAACAAGATCACCAGTATTGAACAAAAAGCTCGTCCAGATTGAATTGTAATGGTTCTTGAGATCAGATCTGAGCTGAAGCCGAGCAAGGCCGGCGGGAGAATCTTCAGGCCCCACCAGGCTGATTGCGCTGTCAACATTGGTAATGTCCGTTCCATCCAGCGGCCCTTCAAGGCGCGCCAAGAAATCATGGACAATTGATATAGCGTCAACAACAGCGGCTTTGACTTGCGGATCGCCGACAACCGGCCAGACCGTCTTGTAAGGCCCGAACTCATAAAACGTAGAGTTTGGTATTCCCGGGAAGTCCGGCGGTGGACCACCGCCGTTGTCCAGAGGTTGAACGACAACCTGGAAGGCCTCCACATGGCTTTTCGCGCTATTGGCCACATAAACCGACCAGGTGCGCGTGGTACGGACATGAGTTGACGGATCTGGCACCTTGTCGGCGGCCGCAAACGCATAATGCACCTGTTGCGTACAACCACTGCAGTCGGCAATGAAATCCGGGGTATCCTGCGCCAAAACGGATCCTGAACACAGCAACAGTACCAAAGCCGCCCCGTAACCGAGAGCCGCAAAAACGCTCCTGATAAAACCAACCCTAGACTCGACCATGACTTGTACCCTCACCCATACTGCTTTTGCCCCTTATCGAAAGGGCAGCTTACCAGAAGGGGGGGGATGCAAGCAGCGTGCTGTCGGTGTGGTCGGCCGGCCCCGACCGGCTGTTCGTCAAGCGCATGAAGCAGGCTGGCTTCAGGGTCGACGAGCGCGTGGTGCGCCCGCACAAGAAGGGCAAGGGGGCGCGCCACTTCATCTGGTTTGGAACGCCGGGCCCGTTACCCGTATAATCGAGCGCCTGCCAGGCCGCATTTCGCTCGCATGTTCCGGATCCTCATCGCCCTGCTGACTTTTGCCTCGACTTCGGCTCACGCCGCCGGCGGCAGCGAGTTCGCGCAGATCGACCGCGACTTCCAGATCCGGCTGGAAGCCAAGCGCGTGCCGGGCGCCGCCTGGGCGATCGTGCGCGACGGTGAGATCGTTCACGCGGCCGGCCACGGCGTGCGTTCTCTCGACGACCAGCGCCCGGTCACGCCCGAGACGACCTTTCGGATCGCTTCGGTTTCCAAGACCTTCGCGGCGCAGCTCACCGCCCAGCTCGTGGCCGAAGACAAACTGCACTGGAATGACCCGATCCAGCGCTTCGTGCCGCAGTTCACCCTGGCGCGGCCCGAGCACGCCCAGCGCCTGACCCTGGCACATCTGCTCGGCCAGTCGGCCGGCATCGTGCCCAATGCCTACGACAATCTGCTCAACGCCGGGAGATCGCTCGATCAGATCCTGCCTCAGTTCGGCAAGGTCGAGCCAATGTGCCCGCCGGGCGAGTGCTACAGCTACCAGAACGTGCTGTTCTCGCTCATCGAGCCGGCAATCGAGTCCACCACCGGCCAAGGCTACGCCGAACTGCTGCGCGAGCGGGTTTTCGAGCCGCTGGAAATGCAGCAGGCATCCGTTGGCCTGGATGGTTTTCGCGCCAGCGGCAATCGGGCCTCACCGCACGTCAAGGTCAGCCGCAGCCGCTGGGTGGCAACCGGGGTCAACGAGAACTACTATCGCGTCGCGCCCGCGGCCGGGGTCAACGCCAGCGCGCTGGACCTGGGTCAGTGGCTGGCCGCGAACATGGGCTACCGGCCCGAAGTGGTGCGGCCCGAGCTGGTGGCCGACCTGACGCAAAAGCGCGTGCACACCGCGCGCGAACTGCGACGCAAGGGCTGGCGCGACTTCCTGAGCGACGCCCATTACGGCCTGGGCTGGCGCATCTACACCATCGACGGTCACGAGCTGATCACCCACAGCGGCTGGGTGCGCGGCTTTGTCGCCCAGGTGGCCTATTCACGTGAATACGACACCGGCCTGGCCCTGCTGCTCAACGCCGAAAGCAGCGCGATCAGCGATTTGTCGATCCAATTCTGGCGCGAGGTTCTGGCGAAGGCGCCGCTGGTCGCAGACCAATCGCCGGCCCGGCGCGACGGCCTGAGTGCCGCGGCAGCGCATACCACCTCCACGGCCGTGCCCGACTGAAACGCGCGGTTGCGCTTGCCGGCCCGTCGGGGCGCGGCTAAACTGAACCCGGACAACCCACCAAAGGGGACGGGCCCTGCGGCCCGGAATTCGTGGCCGAACAGCCGGGAGAGATCACGCAGATTCTACATCGCTGGTCGCAGGGCGATCCGGCAGCTGCCGATGAGCTGATGGACCAGGTCTATGCCCATCTGCGCCGCATTGCCCAGGCCCGCCTGTCCGGCGAACGAGCCAACCATACGCTTCAGCCCACGGCCCTGGTCCACGAGGCCTGGCTGAAGATCATTCAGGGAGAAGCCGTAAGCTGGAACGACCGCGTGCACTTCGTCGCGGTTGCCGCGCGCGCGATGCGCCAGATCATCATCGACAGCGGGCGCCGACGGCAGGCCGCCAAGCGCCAGAGACGCGAACCGCTGACCATTCATCTCCAGACTTCCGCCGACGACCCGCAAACAGTCGATCTGATGGCACTCGACCAGGCGCTCCAGCGCCTGGAATCACTCGACGCAAGGCAGGCGCGGATCGTGGAGCTCAAGTATTTCGGGGGCCTGACCTCGGAAGAAACCGCCGCGGTCATGCAGCTCTCTGCGGCGACGATCAACCGCCACTGGCGGGCCGCCCGCTCGTGGCTGTTTCTCGAACTCGGCGAACGCTCCGAGCCCGGGCATCAGCCGTGATCGACCGCGGCCCTCACCACCACCTGCCGGCCGATCCCGAAGCCGCCGCGCTCCGGCTGCTGCCCGAGTGCCTGGACCAGCCGGAAGCCGCGCGACTTGAGTGGCTGACGCGTCACTGTCCGGATCGACCCGACGTTCGCGAACGCGTGCTGGCGCTGCTGGTCGCCGATCGCGACAGCGGCGACTTTCTTGAAACCGGCCCGCCGCTTCCCGGGCCGAACCGGGTCGGAGAGCATCTCGGGCCCTGGCAGCTCGACGAGGAAATCGCCATCGGCGGCATGAGCCGCGTCTACCGCGCCCACCGCGCCGACGGCAGCTACGACCACGAAGTTGCGGTCAAGCTCTACGACGCCGCCCATCTCGACCGCCAGGCGGCAACGCGTTTCGAGGCCGAGCGCCGGATTCTCGCGGCTCTGGATCATCCCGGCATCGCGCGCATCATCGACGGCGGAGAAACCGTCGACGGCACCGCCTATGTGGTCATGGAGCTGGTTCGCGGCGAGCCCATCAACCGCTACTGCAGCCGCCATCGAATCAACCTGGCCGGGCGCCTGCAGTTGGTCCAGTCGGTATGCGATGCCCTCGACCTGGCCCATCGCCGCAGCATCATCCACCGCGACATCAAGGCCGGCAACATCCTGGTCGACGAGGCCGGCCAGCCGCGGCTGATCGACTTCGGCATCGCCAAGATTCTCGAGCACGCGAGGTTCGAGCACATCGACCTGCCGCACACCCGCGCCGGCGCACAGATGCTGACCCCCGAATACGCCAGCCCGGAGCACCTGCGGGGCGAAGCCGTCGGGCCGACGAGCGATGTCTACTCGCTCGGCGTGCTGCTCTACGAACTGCTCACGGGCACGCGGCCGCACCAGGTTGCCGGCCTGTCGCCGGCGGAACTGGAACGGAATGTGTGCAACACGATCCCGCTCGACCCGAGTACCGTGATCGCGCGGCGCAAATCCTCACCGCCCGACGGATTGCCCCCGGCCCGCCGGCTGAGAAGGCAGCTCAAGGGCGATATCGACCGCATCGTCATGACCGCCATGCGCCACGAACCCGGGTCGCGCTACGCCTCGGCGCGAGCCCTGGCCGAGGACATCGAACGCCACCTGTCGGGCAAGGCCGTGCGCGCCCGGGGTGCCTCGCGCCTGTACCGGGCCGGCCGGTTCGTCTCGCGCCACCGCGCCGGCGTGGCAGCCGCGAGCGCGGCCTTCGTGCTGCTGGCGGGTGCGCTGGCAGTGGTCGAAAGCCAGCGCGATCGCGCCCGCAACGAGGCCGAACGGGCGGAATCGGCCACGCGCTTCCTGACCGATATGATCCAGCGCGCCGATCCGTTCGAGAACGCCGATGCGCCCACCCTGGCCGGATCACTCAAGCTGGCGATGGCCGACATCGGCGAGCGCTTCGGCGACCAGCCGGCGCTGGAAGCCGACATGCGCTACGCCATCGGCTACGCGCTGCAGAGCCTGGGCGAAATCGAGGCGGCGCGCGAACAGCTCGAACGCACCCTCGAACTGCGTGAACAATTCGGGTCGAAGATCGACCGGGCCGAGGCCCACGACGGGCTGGCGATCATCGCCTGGTGGGAAAGCGATTTCGAACGCGGCGCCCGACATTTCGAGCGTGCGCTCGGGCTTCTGGAAGGGCAGTCCGGCGATCGGGCCGGCGTGCTGCGCGTCAATGTGCTGGCGAATTGGGCAGCCATGCTGATCGACGCCGGCGAGCCCGGACGCAGCCAAACGCTGGCCGATAGGGCCTTGTCGCTGAGCGAGTCGGTCGAGGATGTCAGCACCGAAACGCTCGCGGCAATCTGGTCGACGCTGGCCACTGCCCGCGACGGACTGGGGCGAGACGAGGAAGCCCTGGCCGCCTTCGAAATCACGCTCGACCTCCAGCGCCAGGCAACCGGCGAGATGCACCCCAGCTTCGCGATCGTCCTCAACAATCTGGCGCTGGTCTACTACAGCATGGACCGGCTCGACGACGCGCTGGCAGCGATGAAACGCTCGGTCGCCATTCGCCGCGAAACCCTCGGCGAGTCGCACCCGCAAACCGCCACCGCGCTGTTCAACCTGGCCCGGCTGCAGACGCTCGACGGCGACCTGGAAGCAGCGGAAGCCAACGCCCGCCTGGCGCTGAAAGTGGCGAAAAGCGGCTATGAGGCCGGACACCCCAGAATCGGCAAGGCGCACGAGGCGCTGGCGATCGTCCTCGGCGAGGACGGCCGCCGGGATGAAGCCATGGAGCACGCCCGCGCCGCGCGAGCGATCTACGCCGGCGCCGCGGGCGTTGATCCGGCCTGGGTCAAGGCCGTTGACGAAGTCATCGCCGGGCTCGCGAAGCCGGCCGGCGAATGATTACGTCTACGTCAGTTTCGCATCGAGGCTGATGTCGGCCCCGGCAAGCACCTTCGACACCGGGCAGCCCTGCTTGGCGGCCTCGGCGTGCTTGTGAAACTCGTCTTCGCCGATGCCGGGCACCCTGGCTTCGCACACCAGCTCGATGCGCGGAATCGACGGGCCGTCGTCACCCACTTCGAGATGCACCCTCGCCTCGGTCGATACCGAATCCGGCGTGTGGCCGGCCTCGGCGAGGATGTTCGACAGGGCCATCGAGTAGCAGCCCGCGTGGGCGGCAGCAATCAGCTCTTCGGGATTGGACCCGGTGCCTTCCTCGAAGCGCGAGCTGAAGGAATACTGGCCTTCCCAGGCGCCGCTGGCCAGCGCCATGCGGCCCTTGCCGGACTTGAGATCGCCCTGCCAGTTTGCGTTTGCCTTGCGTGTTGCCATGATTGATCTCCTTTCAAGCTGTTTGCGAGTGATTTTCATTGTACGCTTGCACTGATCGAAGTGGCGCGCAAGTGGGCAAGACAACTCCTTGGCGCAGAAGAGGAAGAAAAGACGAGGAACAAATCGTGAGCATCTCCACCCTGCTGATCACCAACCCCGGCAGCAGATCCGGCGATGGCGACATCGATCATGCCGCCGCGCGCCTGGGCGAGCAGGGCGACGTCGAGATCGTGCGCCCGAGCAAACCCCGGGCCCTGCCCGCGGCTATCCGCGAGCGCGCCGGGTCATTCGACCGCATCGTGCTGGGCGGCGGCGACGGCACGGTGAACCTGGCGCTGGATGCCCTGATCGAAGCCGACAAGCCGCTCGGCCTGCTGCCGCTGGGAACGGCCAACGATCTGGCCCGATCGCTGGAGATTCCGCGCAAGCCCGAGCGCGCCGTGGAGGTGATCCTGGCCGGCCAGCTACGCCGCCTGGATGCCGCGCGCGTCAACGACGTGAGCTTCATCAACGCCATCGGCATCGGCCTGGGCCCGCAGGTCACCCGCGAGATGGACGCCGAATCCAAGTCCCGCCTGGGCTTGCTGGCTTACCTCAAGGGCATCGTCAGGGCGCTGAAGCATCAGCGAGTCTTTCGCGCGCAGATCACCAGCGACGACCGAACGCGAAAGGGCGAGTACGTGCAGATCACGATTGCCAACGGCATCCACTACGGCGGCGGCATGACCATTGCCGACGACGCCAAGCTCGACGATGGCGAGCTCGACGTCCTGCTGGTGCCGCGACAAAGCCACTGGCGCCTGCTCGGCAACGCTCTGCGCTTCAAGACCGGCCTGACCCGGACCGCCGATTCGCTCACCCACTGGCGCTGTGACAAACTGAGCATCGAAACCGACAAGACGATGGACGTCACCGCCGACGGCGAATTCTTGACCGAAACGCCGCTGGAGTGCCGGGTGATTCCCGCCTGCCTGTCGGTTTATGCGCCTGCCTTGCCTGCCTCGGGGCCGATTGCCGCATAATGGCTTGTCAGCGCGATAGACAACCGCAAACCCGGACGCGCAGACGACAGACATCGACCATCGCCGAACCTGGCAGGAACCGAAAGACATGAACAGCCCGACCGTCTACTCCGACAAACAGGCCGCGCTGATCGAGGCCCATACCCACGCCTGCGCGCTGGCCCAGCGCTACGCGCAAGCCTGCGACGAACTGCTTGAAGATGGCGAGCTGAAGGATCACCTCGACGCGCGGCGCGGCGAGCTGAACCAGCAATGCGACATGCTCGAGTCACGCATCCGCGGCCACGACCTGCTGCCGCACGACATCAATGTCGACCGCGAGGATCTGGCTCGCCTGGCCGACCGCTTTCGCGAGTGGCTCGACCACGAGCGCCACGTCCACCTGCAGCGCGCCCTGGCCGACCGCGAAGCCGAGTTGATCGATCGCCTCGAAGCGCTCCGGCAGGCCGGCGTGGACGACGCGCAGATCGCCGAGGCAGAGGCAGCCGGTCGGCGGATGTTGAGCCTGCTGCGAGAAAACTGAGCGGTTCAATCCCCGGTTCCCGCCGGGCCGCCGCCTGATATGGCAAACGCCGCCCAGCCCAGCACGATCCAGCCGGCCAAATGGCACACCCCGCCCAGCGGCGTGACCGACCCCAGCCACGCCAGACCCAGCGCCATGCGCGCATAGATACTGAAGCTGAACAAAAGCGTGCCGGCCACGAACAGCCAGGAAGACACGCTCAGACGAAAGGCGGCGGGCTTCGGCTCCACCAGTGATGCCGCCAAGCCCGTCACGACGATCATCACCGCCCCGAACTCGTGGTAGCGCACAGCGGTCATGACCGAACGCATCGCCGGCGCATCCAGGCCTGCCGCCGGCCCGTGGCCGGTCAGCGCGCCGGCGACGACAGCCAGCAGGCCGAGCACCGCGCCCGCAATCAACGAAAAATGCATCGTCCGATCTCCCGAAGCCATGGTCGATTCATTATGCCGCCGGCCGTTTGCTGATTCGCATGGGTCGTTCATGGCTTTTCCATTAGCACACCAGGGTGCTGTAAGAACCGAAAACCACGGAAGACACGGTAGGCGCGAAGAATCCAGATCAAATCAGTCTCGGAGAGTTTTCATGAAAAGAGGAGTTTTCCGTGATCTTCCGTGTTTTGCGTGGTTACATGGTTGTGATTTTCCTGATTCCCCCGGCTCTACCCCCAAACAGGCGTAGAGCAAAGCGCCCATTCTCGGGTTTTGAGAATGGCTGCTGCATAATGCGGAGCCATGAGCAACGAACAACCCCCGAACGAAACCGTCCTGACCCCCACCGCGCGACTGGCGCGCGCGGAAAAACAGCGCCGGGCGACGGCCCGCAAGTCCGAAGGCGAGCAGGCCTGGCAGTCGCCCGAGGTGCTGGCCTTTCCTGCCTGGATCGCCCGGCTGCGCGACGACTGGTTTCTGCTGGCCGATTCACCGCGCGTGCCGATTGCCGCCTCACAGGCGCTGGCGCTATGGCGCTCTGTGATCGATCGCGACGTGTTCATTGGCGAGCCGCGCGTGGCCGAACTGGCCGCGGCCGCCTGGCGTCTGGTGCACGAGTACCGAATCGACGCTCCGTCGCAGTGGCCCGGACCGCTGCTGAGCGAAGACAGCGGTCATTTTTGCGACTGGGCACAGCGATTTGACCGGCTTTGTGAAAAGCACAGTCTCATCGATGAATGGGCATTTGCCGGCCGCCTGCCCGACCTGATCGCGCGCGGCGAGATCGAGCTGCCCGACACGCTTCGCCTTTCGGGCTTCGAGCTGGCGGTGACGCCCTTGCAAAGCGCGATTCTCGACGCCGCCGAGGCAGCCGGCACGCGCATCGAGCGCGACCCCGCGCCTGAAGAGGCCGCCCCGCTCGCGACCGTCGAAGAGCATCCAGAGGACGAGGACGAACTCCGGGCCGCAGCGCGTTGGGCCCGCGCCCGGCTCGAGGAGGACGCCGACCAGAGCATCGCCATTGTCGTACCCGGCCTGCGCGAGCGGCTGGGCGCGGTCGAGCGCATTTTCCGGCAGGTCTTCGACCCCCCGGGCTTTGCGCTCGAGCGCCGCCGCGACGAACCCTGGCATGTCTCGTTGGGCCCGCCGCTGGCGCGCTGGCCGCTGATCGCCGACGCGCTGGCGCTGCTCAAGCTCGACCCGCAGCGCATCAGCCAGCCGCAGGCGGCCCAACTGCTGCGCTCGCCCTTTCTGGCCGGGTGGGAAGAAGAAACCGGAGCCCGCGCTGCCGCGCTGGCGACGCTGGCTCGGCGTCGACCCTACTGGCTGCACAGCGGCCAGCTCGCCTGGCAGGCCGGCGACAGCGGCGCGCCGGGCTTGTCGGCCCGCCTGGGCGCTTGGGAGCTGCTGCGGCGTCAACACCGCGACGCCGCCCTGCCCTCGCAGTGGGTGGCGCGTTTCCAGACCGAGCTCGAAACCCTGGGCTTCGGCCGCGGCCGCGGCCTGGACAGCGCCGAGTTCCAGGCGCTGCAGCGCTTTCATGATCTGCTCGAGGACTTCAGCGCGCTCGATCTGGTCATCGAGCGGCCGCTGGCGCGCGCCGCCGCCCTGCGTCGGCTGAGCGAGAGCGCCGCTTCGGCCAGCTTTCGCGAGCGCAATCCGGGCGCGCCGGTCGAGATCCTGGGCGTGGAAGAGGCCCTGGGTTCACGCTTCGACGCGATGCGCATCACCGGCCTGGACCACCAGACCTGGCCCGCGCCCACGCGGCGCGACCCATTCATCCCCGCGCCGCTGCAGGCGAGCGTGCCCGCGGCGACGGCCGAAGGGGCGCTGGAGCGCGCGCGCGCCGAACTTACCGGCCTGAGACGCGCCGCGCCTGTGTTGACCGGCAGCTACAGCCGCGGCAGCGACGATGAAAAACGCCACCTCACGCCGCTGCTCGGTGACTGTCGCGTCGAAGAGATCGACCCGGCCACCAGTTTTGCAAGCGCAGCGATGGACGCGCCGGCCGACGATATACGGGCGCCGGCGCATTCCGGCGGCGAAGTCCGCGGCGGCACCGCGGTGCTGCAGCGTCAGAGCGACTGCCCCTTCAAGGCCTTTGCCGAGACGCGCCTGGGCGCCGACGACCTCACGCCGCCGCGGCCCGGCCTCGACGCTCGCGAGCGCGGCAGCCTGGTGCACAAGGCGCTGGAGCATTTCTGGCAGGGGCTCGACGGGCTGGGCGCGCTCAAGGCCCTGACCGAAGCCGCGCTGGCCGAACGTATTGCCGCGGCCCGCGACGCCGCCCTGGAAGAATTCGCCAAACGCAGTCCGCTGGCGCTGACCGAAGCGGAGCTGACCATCGAGGCGCAGTGCCTGGAACGTGCCCTGGCGCGCTGGCTGGCCATCGAACGCGAGCGCGATGGATTTTCCGTGACCGCCCTCGAGGCGCCCATCGAGCTGGCCTTCGGCAAGCTGAAACTGACCGGCAGGATCGACCGCGTCGACGAGCTCGACGGCGGCGGCTCGGTGGTGATCGACTACAAGACCGGCGGCGCCGGCAAGAACGGCTGGGCGCCCGAGGCGCGCCTGGCCGACGTGCAGCTGCCTGCCTATGCGGTCATCCTGCAGCCACGGCCTGCCGCCATTGCCTTCGCCCGACTCAAGCCCGACAAGATGGGCTTCGACGGCCTGGCCGAGGTCGATGCCGGCATCGGCGGCGTGGCGGTGATCGGCGAGATCAAGGGCCAGTCGAAGTTCCGCGGTGCCGAGTCCTGGGCGTCGCTGGTCGACGACTGGCGCGATCATCTCGAGTTCCTGGCCGCGGACTTCATGAGCGGTCGGGCCGAGGTCCACCCGCGCGACGCCCAGGTCTGCAAGTACTGTCACCTGCACGCGCTTTGCCGCATCAACGAGCGCGTGGCGCTGCCGGAGGCCGACGATGAGTGATCAGCGACAGCGTGAACTGGCAGTCGAACCGCAGCGCTCGGTCATCGTTCAGGCGCCGGCCGGCTCGGGCAAGACCACCCTGCTGGTCGAGCGCTATCTGGGCCTGCTGGGCGTGGTCGAGGCGCCGGAAGAAATCCTGGCGATCACCTTCACCCGCAAGGCCGCCGCCGAGATGCGCGAGCGCATTCTGCAGTTCCTCGACCCGGACTACGCCGCCAGCGGCGACCACGAACGCGCGGCGGTGGAAAAAGCGCGCGCGGTGGACGGCAAGGTGGCCGAGTGGGGCCTGCTCGACAACCCGCAGCGCCTCTTGATTCGCACCATCGACAGCTTCAATCACTATCTGGCCCGGACCATGCCGGTGGCCAGCCAGCTCGGCCCCGTGCCGGCGCCGGCGGAAAATACCCGCGCGCTCTACCGCGAGGCCGCGCGCCGCGTGCTCGCGCGTGCCGACGGTCGCGACGGGCTGGCCGACGACGTCACCCGGCTGCTGCTGTGGCGCGATAACCGCAGCCAGGACATCGAGGACCTGCTCGTGGCCCTGCTGGGCAAGCGCGAGCAATGGCTGCGCGCGCTGGGCATGAGCGGCGAGCCCGACCGCGAGGTCTTCGAGCGCGTCGTGCACGATGTAGTGACCGAGCAGCTCGCCGCGGCCAGAAACGCCCTCGACGAGGGTCTGGCCGCCGCGCGCATCGACGCCGAAGCGCTACTTGAGACTCTGCGCCTGGCCGCCGGCAGCCTGCAGGCCGACGGAGTGGCCTCGCCCCTGGACGACGGCGATCTCACCGCATTGCCCGGCGCTGATCCGGCTACCGCTCCGAGCTGGCGTGCGCTCGGCTTCGTTCTGCTGACCAACGGCGGCACCTGGCGGGCCAGCCCCAACAAGAACCAGGGGTTTCCGCCCAAAAGCGCGCACAAGGACCGCATCGTGGCGATGCTCGACTCACTGCGCGACAACGAGGCGCTGGCCGCCCGCCTCGACCGCGCCCGCGCCCTGCCCGACCCGCACTACGAGCCGGCCGAGTGGGAAGTGCTCGCCGCGCTGATCCGGGTGCTCGAAACCGCCGCCGCGGAACTCGAGCTGGTCTTCGCCGAAACCGGCCAGAGCGACTTTGCCGGCATCGGCGCGGCGGCCCTGCGCGGCCTGGGTGACGAAGACGCCGGCTACACCGATCTGGCGCTGTATCTCGACCAGCGCATTCGCCACATCCTGGTCGACGAATACCAGGACACCAACTGGGGCCAGTATCACCTGCTGGAAAAACTGGTCGGCGGCTGGCAGCCGGGCGAAGACCGCAGCCTGTTTCTGGTCGGCGACCCGATGCAGTCGATCTACCGTTTTCGCGAGGCCGAAGTCGGCCTGTTCATGCGCACGCGCGAGCGCGGCATCGGCATGCAGGCCGTCGAGTCCTGTCGCCTGACGCGCAACTTCCGCTCGGCAGCGGAGATCGTCGACTGGGTCAACGACCGCCTCGGACCGATTTTCCCCGAGCACGAGGATATCTCCGCCGGCGCCGTCAGCTACGCGCCATCAGTGCCCGGCCGCGACGGCGGCGGCCGCGTCGAGATCCTGGCCCGTCCCGACCGCGCCGCCGAAGGCGAAGCGGTGGCGCGAAAGGTGGCCGAAGCGCTGGAAGCCCACCGCGACGATCGCGACTACAAGGCCGCCATCATCGTGCGGGCGCGCTCGCATCTGGCCGACATCCTGCCGGCGCTGGAGCGTCTTGGCGTCGGCTATCGCGCCGTCAAGCTCGACCCGCTGCTGACCCGGCCGGTGGTCCAGGACCTGCTGGCCATCACCCGCGCGATCGCCAACCCGGCCGACACCGCGGCGGTGCTGGCGGTGCTGCGCTCGCCGGTCTGCGGCCTGACCCTGGCCGACCTCGACGCCCTGGCCGGCGACGGGCGCTCCCTGAGTGACGGGGCCGCCCTCGAGCGGCTGAGTGCAGACGGGCGCCAGCGAGCCGGCAAGGTCTTCGAAGCGTTCGAGCAAGCCGGTGCGCTGTGGTGCAAGCGCCCGCTGCGCGAGCTGGTCGAGGGCCTGTGGACGCGCCTGGGCGGGCCGCAGGCGCTCGCCAGGCCCGAGTCGGATGGACGCGATGCCGCGGCCTATCTCGACACCCTTGCCGCCGCCGAGGACGAAGGCCTGCTATCGGACTGGAATGCCTTCATGGAGCTGCTCGACGAGCAATACACCGAGGGCGATCCGCCCCGCGACGACATCAAGCTCGAGATCCTGACCATGCACGGCGCCAAGGGCCTGGAGTGGGATCTGGTCGTGCTGCCGGGCCTGGACCGCGGCACCGGCGGTGATCGTCGGGAACTGCTCTACTGGCTGCCGTTCACGCCCGAATCCGGCGAGGAGCGGGTGCTGATCGCGCCGCTGAGATCGGCCGAGCAGGACGACAACACCCGGCTGATCAAGCTCATCGGCGCCGAGGAGAAACAGCGCGAAGCCTACGAGCACCAGCGCCTGCTTTATGTGGCGGCGACGCGCTCGCGCGAGCAACTGGTGCTGTCGGCCGCGCTCGACCCCGAAAAGACGCCGATCAAGCCGCTGGCCGCCAGCCTGCTGGCCGACCTGTGGCCGACCTGCGGTGAAGATTTTCTGCGCGCCCTCGATGCCGCACCGGCGCCGGAAGCCAACGACGTGGACGCCCCGAAAATGCCCGACCAGACCCTGCGGCGGGTGGCCAGCGGCTGGCAGCCGGCCCTCGGCGAGCGCCTGGACTGGCAGCCCGCCCTGCCGCCGCGCGAGCGCGAGGTCGAGATCGAATTCAACTGGGCCGGCGTGCAGGCCCGGCGCATCGGCACCGTGCTGCACCGCCTGCTCGAGCGCGTCGGCCAGGTCGGAATCGAGCACCTCGACGACGATCAGCGGCATTCCCTGCGCGAGCGCATCCCGGCGCTGCTCAAGGCCATGGGCACGGGCAGCCGGGATCTTGAAGAAGCCATCGAGCCGGTACGCGAAGCCTTCGACCGCACGCTGGAAAGTGAAACAGGGCGCTGGCTGCTCAGCGGCAGGCACCAAAGGGCCGCCTGCGAACTGCCGCTGACAGGCATCATCGAAGGCCGCCTCGTCAACGCCGTCATCGACCGCACCTTTGTCGATGAAAACGGCACGCGCTGGATCATCGACTACAAATCCGGCTATCACGCCGGCGGCGACCTGGAAGGGTTTCTCGGGGAAGAAGCAGAGCGCTACAACGATCAGCTCGAAACCTACCGCCGGCTGTTCGAGCAGATGGGCGAAACCGATATCAAGACAGCGCTGTATCTGCCGCGGCATGATCGCCTGGTCGTGGCGGGATGAGTGGTTGGTGGTGAAAGGTTAGCTGCTTGGCCGCCGTATTCCCGGCCTCCGAGCCGGGATCTTCCTGCCAGTGGCGCCAGCGCCCAGAAGGCCCCGGATCAAGTCCGGGGCTGCGGGCCGGAGCTGGCTGATTGGATACTGTATTCCCGGCCTCGAGCCGGGACCTTCCTGCCAAGGGCACCGGCACCCGGAAGGCCCCGGATCAAGTCCGGGGCTGCGGGGATTCTGAGCTCGGCGGGTGCCGGCAACACGGCACCTGGTGTAAGGTTTGGCGTCATGAACGTGTCAATCACCCTCCAGGCACTGCGGCTCGCTGCCGTTGCGGCACTGCTTCTGGCGGGCCTGGCCGTCGGCCAGTCCACGCCGCCCGAGCGCTGGTTCGAGGTCGAGGCGTTCAACGCCGGCCTGGGTGAGACGCCAACCGATCTCGACCGCAGTACCCCGCGGGCGACGGTGAGCGCGCTGCTGACCGCAACCGATCGCGCTCGCTTTGCCCGCGCTGCCCATCTGCTCGATCTCTCACGCCTGCCGGCCGACGAACAGGCCGAGCGCGGGCCCGAGCTGGCGCGCAGGCTCGCTGAGGTGATCGAGCGCACGATGGTCATCGACTGGCGCGCGCTGCCGGCCCGCGCCGATGCCCTGCTCGAACGCTCGACCAGCGACGAACCGCTGGCCGGCCAGCCGCGGCGCAGCCTGGAGCTGAGCGTGCTCGATCTGGAACGCCGGCCGGCCGAGATCCGCCTCAACCGGATCAAGCCGGCCGAGGGCGAGGCGGCCTGGCTGTTTTCGGCCCAGACGGTAGCCAATATCGACGGTCTCTACGAGCGTTACGGCCCCGGCTGGCTCGAGCAGCGCCTGCCCGATGCGCTGCAGCGCCCGGCGATCTGGGGCACGCGTATCTGGGAGTGGCTGGTGCTGCCGCTGACCATCGCCGGGCTGGTTCTGCTGGGCTGGCTGACGCACGGCCTGCTGGGCTGGTTCGGGCGCTGGCTGCCGGTCGACTGGATCAACCGCGCGACGAATCGCATGCGCATGCCGCTGACCGTCGCGCTGATGGCGCTGCTGGCCCAGTTCCTGACCGGCTGGCTGATCAGCTTTTCCGGCTTTTTCTATACCGTGCTCACGCCGCTGCTGCTGGGGTTGGTGATCGTCGGCCTGACGCTGGCCGCGCTGCGCAGCATCGATGCCACGCTTGAGAAGGCGACCGAGCGCTTCGTCGACGACATCGACGACAGCAGCGACCGCGATCGCCGCGAGCTCTATACCTCGATCTATGCTCTGCGCCGCTTCGTGCTGCTGGCCGCCGTGCTGTTCGGCTCGATCCTGTTTCTGACCCAGCTGCGCCTGTTCGACAACGTCGGCCTGTCGCTGCTGGCCTCGGCCAGCGTGATCGCCGTCATTCTGGCGATTGCCGGGCGCACGGTCATCGGCAACATCCTGGCGAGCCTGCAGATTGCCATCGCCAAGCCGGTGCGCATTGGCGATGCCATCGAATACGAGGGCAACTGGGGCTATATCGAGTCGATCTACTACACCTTCGTGGTTCTGCGCACCTGGGACGGGCGGCGGCTGCTGGTGCCGGTGCAGCACTTCATCTCGCAGCCGTTCGAGAACTGGTCGATGGTCGACGCCAGTCTCACGCGCACCATCTCGCTGCGCTTAGACCACAGTGCCAGCCCCAAAAAGCTGCGCGAAGCATTCAGAAAGCTGGCCGAAGATGACGAGCACGCCGTTGCTGACGAGCTGCTCATGACCGCGGTGACCGCCCACCACGAGGACTACCAGGAGATCACCTTCTACGCCACCGCCGCCAATCCCACCGACGCCTGGCTGATGGAGATGGACCTGCGCGAAGGGATGGCCGACTGGGTGCGTCGCCATCATCCCGAATGGTGGCCGAGCGATCGCGTCGAGCTGCATCGCCCGGACAAGAAATAGAGAAGATCAGCGCCGCAGCAGTTCGGCGACTCGCTCTTCCAGGCGGCTGTTCATCGGCTCGACTGCAGACTCGAAGCGCTCGACCACCCGGCCGTCGCGGTCGATCAGATACTTGGTGAAATTCCAGCCCGGCTCCCCCGCCGCGGCGTTGAGCGCCTGAAACAGCGCATTGGCCTGCTCGCCCTTGACCGAGCTGGGGGCGAACATCGGAAAGGTGACGCCGTAGTTGGCGTAGCAGACATCGGCGGTGGCGATCTCGTTGTCGAGCTCCTGCGCAAAGTCGTCGGAGGGAAAACCGAGCACGACCAGACCGTCGCCGCGGTACTTCTGATAGAGCTGCTCGAGCCCCTTGAACTGCGGCGTGAAACCGCACTCGCTGGCGGTGTTTACGACCACAATGACGTCTCCGGCATGGGCCTCGCAGAGGTTGGTTTCGGTTGACGTGGCCAGGCCACGATGCGAATAGTCCAGCAGGTTGCCGCATTCGGCCAGGGCGACTCCCGCCATACTGGTCAGACCGGCAATGAGCACCACAACACGCAGGGTCATATCGATTCTCTCCAGAGACGCGGTTGATATTGAACACCCTGCCGCGTTTATGCAAGGTGAACAGTTCACCAGTGTACCCCGCTGCCGGATGGCTGCCCGATCAGTCCATCAGCTCGGGCAGAAAAAGCGCAATCTGTGGAAACAGCATCAGCAGCACGGTCGCAAGCAGCAGAATGAACACGAACGGCGGAGTGCCGGCGATAACGTCAAGGTAGGGTCGACGGAAGATGGCCACGGCGGTGAAGATGTCGCAGCCGAAAGGCGGCGTGGCCGAGCCGATCGCCGCCTGCAGAACGACCACGGTGCCGACATGAACCGGGTCGAGTCCCGCCGACTGAATGGCCGGGGAGAAGATCGGCGTGAGGATCAGGATGACCACGATGGGATCGACGAACATGCAGCCGACAAAATAGGCCACCGCCACCAGGGCGAGAACCATCAGCGGATTGTCGGCGGCGTTGGCGACGATATCGCCCAGCAGCAGATCGGGAATCTGCGCGAACGACACGATCCATGAAAAACCCATGCCGGCGGCCACCAGGATGAAGACCACGGCGGTGATCATGCCCGTCGACAGCGCGACCTCGGGCAGATCGCGGAGCTTGACCTCGCGATAGATGACCATCTCCAGCAGCAGCGCGTAGGCCACCGACATCGAGGCGGCCTCGGTCGGGCTGAAATAGCCGCTGTAGATCCCGCCGATGATGATGACGGGAAATCCGAAGGCCAGCAGCGCCCGCCTGAGAGCCTGAAAGCGCTCGGGCCAGGTGGCTGCAGGCTGCGCCGGAATCTTCTTCCAGATCGAGACGATGTAGCAGTACACCGCAAACAGCGCCAGAATCAGCAGGCCGGGGCCGATGCCGGCAATGAACAACTCCCCGACCGAAGTCCCCGAGGCCACGCCGTAGATGATCATGCCGATCGACGGCGGAATCAGCAGGGCGATGTCGCTGGCGTTGATGATCAGCGCCATCGAAAAACGATCGCTGTAGCCGGCCTCGAGCAGGCGCGGCCGAAGCGGCTTGCCCATCGCCACGACGGTGGCCTGGGTGGAGCCCGACACCGCACCGAAAAGCGTGCACGAGACCGCGGTGGTTACCGGCAGGCCGCCGCGGATGTGGCCGACGAACTTGCTCACCAGATCGAGCAGGCGGTTGGCCGTGTGGCCCTTGATCATGATGTCGGCGGCCAGGATGAACATCGGCACCGCCACCAGCACGCTCTGTTCGACGCCGCCGATCATCTGCTGCACGAGTATTCTGGGCTCGAGCATGGAAAATTTCGAAAACAGCAGCACCATGGCGCCAGCGATCAGCGGCACCATCATCGGAAAGCCCATCAACAGCAGCACGACCATGACGCCCGCGGCAACCAGTGCCACCTGGGCATCGCTGAGAGCCGCCAGGCCGATCAGTTCGAAGAACTCAGCCATCGTCGCCCTCCCGCCCGGCCTTGACGGAGCCTTCGTCGCGTTCGGAGGTGCGGCCGAATGACGTCAGCTCGGCGGCCTGTTTGGCGCTCTCGTATTCATCGCGGTGATACCACGACAGATAGTTGTCGCGACTGATCAGGTTGCGCAGTCCGGCGAGGAAGAACTGGACGCCACCGAGAAAGAATCCCAGCGGCACCACCATGTAGATGAGATAGACCGGAAAGCCGGTCGAGGAAGTCACCCGGCAGCGACCGCTGCGGTTGTCGACCAGCTCGATGAAAAGCCCGAACAACCAGGCGGCCAGCGCCAGCCCGATGACCAGACCGGCGGCAATGGCGAGGTTGCGCTTCAGAGGCGTCACGCCGCCCAGGAATCGACCTCCCAGCTCGGCGGCGAGGCGGATGGCATGGCCGGCCAGCACCATGACCACCAGGTTGAGAACCACGCCCAGCCACAGCGGCGTTGCACCGAACGATTCGGGCAGCACGCGGCAGCTGCGCTGAACCGACTGCGCATAATCCCACCCATAATCGGCCAGCGCGAAAAGCAGGGCCGAGGTGCCGAAGCCGATGATGATCAGCAGCACCTTCTGCGCCAGCTCGGGCAGCAGATCGTGGATGGCGGAGACGCGAATATGCCGGGCGCTGCGCGCTCCGATACCGATTCCCATGAAGGTCACCACCACCAGCAGCAGCTGCGTGATGTCGGCGGCGAACTGCAGGCTCGAACCCAGGGTGTTGCGCGAGATGACGTTGGCCACGCTGACGATCGCCATTGCCGCAATACCTGCGACCAGGACGAATTTCTCGAACCAGTCCAGGCCGTGGTCGAACCAGTCGAAGGGTCGGCGAACCGCCTGGCGCCAGCGAGCCGGCGTTTGCGAACGCGCATCGCTCATTGAACCAGCCGCACCTGCAGAAGCGCTGCGCCAGCGGTCATCACGATCTCTTGTCCCTCGTCGCGGCGTGAGTTCGGCCTCATTCTACACGGCCTCCCGGACGGAACTTGAGGATCGAGCGGGTGATGCAACAGGCCATGTTATGTTGATCGAGGTTCCCATCTTCGAGAACAGGACATGAATCGAACAAGCCTTCAAAGACTTGGCCTGACACTGCTGCTGACGCTGTTTCTTGGCGCCTGTGGCAACTCCGGGCAGGCCCCGGCCAACGAGACGAGCAACGCAGAATCGGCCGAGCCGGAAACCACCAGATCGGTGACCTGGCGCTTTGCGCTCGAGGAGGTTCAGGGCAGCGTGCAGGACGCCTACGCGCAGGAATTCAAACGCCGCATCGAGAAGCGAAGCGACGGCGCGATCAGCATCGAAATCTATCCCTATGGCACGCTGGGCACCTCCGCGCAGTTGACCGAGATGGCCCAGGGCGGTGGCCTCGAGCTGATCTTCGCCTCGCCCGGGCACCTGGCCGATCTGATTCCGGAAGTCGGCGTGTTCACGCTGCATTTCGTGCTGTCCGAGCACAACGAGGTCAATCGTGAAGTGCTGTCGGATCCGGAGATCTATTCTCTGTTCCAGCCGCTCTACAACAACCAGGACCTGCAGCTTCTCGACATCATTCCCGAGGGCTGGATGGTGTGGAGCGGCGACAAGCCCCTGCGCACGCTCAAGGACTTCAGAAACTTCAAGATTCGGACCATGACCTCGCCCATCCTGGTCGAGTCGTATCGCGCCTACGGTGCCAACCCCACGCCAATGCCCTACTCCGAGGTCTACAGCGGGCTTCAGCTCGGCCAGATCGACGGCCAGGTCAATCCGATGTTCGCCATCCAGGAGATGAGCTTCTACGAAGAACAGGACGTGCTGACCTACGGCCGCCACGCCCAGTTCATCTCTACCCTGGCCGCCAGCCGGCAGTGGTTCGAGTCACTCAGCGACGAGCGCCGCCAGATGGTGCTGGAAGTGCGCGACGAGCTGGTCGACTGGATCGACAAGGAACAGATCAAGTTCAACGAAAAACGTCTGCAGATCATTCTCGACAAGGGCGGCACCGAGTTCGTCGAGCTCAGCGACCAGGAGCGCCAGGCCTTCAGAGAAGCCAGCAAAGGCGTGCGCGATACCTACATCGAGCAGTCCGGCGATTCCGGCCGGGAGATTCTCGACACGCTGCTGGAGAAGATCGAGCAAGCCGAGGCGGAAATCGAAGAAGAAAACCCCGGCGAAGAATGATCGGGGGAAGCCCCGGACGGATCCCGGCCCCGCGCGGGTCGGGATTTCCGTTCGCGTTCGCGGTCGCGCCCTGATCAGCGCAGCTGGCTGTCCTTGCTGCCGCGCCGGTTATAACCGCTGAAGCTCTTCTTTTCGGCCTCGTCGAGTTCTTCCTGGCAGACCACGCACCGCCGCACGCCCGGCAGCGCCTTTCTGCGGGCCTCGGGGATCGTCTCGCCGCATTCCTCGCACTCGCTCAGACTCTCGCCTGTGGGAATCCGGCTGCGCACCCGCGCCAGCCCATCCTCGACCGTGCTGTCGATCTGATCCTGCACGGCGTCGTCCCTTGCCCAACCCCCGGCCATCAGCGACACGCCTCGGGCTGGTGCTCGCAATGGCCCGGCTCAGGCAGCTCGGGCTGCAGCGTGGGGTGGTCGATGTTCCAGGTTTCGAGCAGTGTCCGGTTAAGCGCCGCCAGCATCTCTGGCCAGTCGGCCAGATCGGCCACCACCACGTGCGCCGACAGAGCCACGCGATCGCTGGCGACCTGCCAGACATGAAGATCATGGATATCGTCCACCCCCTTAACGGCCGTCATGGTCGATTGCACCTCGTCAATGTCGAGCCCCTGCGGCACGCCTTCCATGACCACATGCGCGCCCTCCAGCAGCAAGCGAACGGCGGCGACCAGGATGAGGGCACAGATCAGCAGCGACAGAATCGGGTCGATCGGCGTCCAGCCGGTGGCCAGAATGGCAATACCCGAAGCCAGCGCGGCTACCGAGCCCAGCAGATCGCCCATTACGTGCAGCAGCGCACCGCGCACGTTGAGGTTGCGCTCGCCGCGGCTGAGGATCCAGAAGACGAGCAGGTTGACCAGCAGCCCGATCAGGGCCACGACCATGACCATTCCGCCGCTGACCTCGCGCGGGTCCTGAAAACGCTCCACGGCGCGCCAGGCAATCAGGCCCACCAGTACCAGCATGACCGCGCCGTTGATCAGGGCCGCCAGCACCTCGGCGCGCCCGTAGCCCCAGGTCCGCCGGTTGCTGGCCGGACGATCCGCCATCCAGGCAGCAAAGGCCGCCAGGCCCAGGGCGGAGGTATCGGCAAGCATGTGCCCGGCATCGGCAACCAGGGCGAGTGAGCCGGCCAGAAGCCCGAACACGAACTCGACGACGGCAAAACCCAGTGTCAGGCACAGCGCGCCCAGCAGGGCTTTCCTGCTGGAAGGAATGTGATGATGATCGTGATTGCTCATGCCAGGGAATGTAGCCCAAAAGGCCGGGGTAATAGTATTGCGGCTGGTCCAGTACGAAAAAGCCCCGCGAGCGCGGGGCTTTTTCGATTTGATCGATTCAGCCCTCGATCAGTCCAGCTTGCCGGTCACCCAGTAGTCGATCAGACCGGGGTTTTCGTCAATGAACTTGCTGACTGCCTCCTCGTAGGAGGTGTCCTGAGCGTCATACATGGCCGCCTGCAGCTGGTCGATGTCGATGTACATGCGCGACAGGAACAATGCGGCTTCCGGGTTTTCCTGGTAGAAGCCCTTGCGCGCCATCGCGTGGACGCGCTCGTAGCTGCCGAGCGTGCCCTTGGGGTCTTCGAGGTAGCGCAGATCGTAGGCGCCGAACATCCAGTGCGGGCTCCAGGCGGTGACCACGATCCATTCGTCGCGCTTGACTGCGCGGTCGAGGGCTGCGGTCATGCCCGCGCCGCTGGAGATCTGCAGATCGTAGCCGTCGAGTCCATAGTCCTCGATGGCCTTTTTCGACAGCCGGGTAATGCCCGCCCCGGGATCGATCCCGGTAATGGTGCCCTTGAGTTTGTCGCGCACGCTGTCGTTCTTCAGATCCTCGATCGACGAGACCTCGCTTTCGGGAATGTAGGTAGGCACGGCCCAGCCCAGGCGGGCATAGCCGTAGAGAATGCCCAGGCTGACCAGATCCTGGCCGACCTTTTCCTTGTAATCCGAATGCGTATCGGGCAGCCACGACATCATCATCACGTCGATGTCGCCCGAGGCCACGCCCTGGTACTGCGGCGCGATGTCGGTCTGGATCAGCTCGACATCCTGATCCAGGCGATCTTCGAGGACGCGATTGGCGAGCTTGGTAACGAACTCGGCGTCGGACCAGGCGGTCCAGCCGATACGCACGTCCTGCGCCTGGGCCGGCAGGGCCAGCGCCAGCGCCAGAGTCGAAGCGGTCAAAAGAAATGTGAGCTTGCGTTGCATGTGTCTCCTCCTTGACTCATGAATTGGAGCATTCGCGGCTGTCTTGTCGGAATCGATGGATGGCAAGCCTGAGCAGCCGGAAGGCTTGACGGCTTTCAGCCGCGCCGTGAGGGCGCGAAGCTCTGGGTGATGCGGTCGAGCAGGATGGCCAGAATGACCACGCCCAGACCACCTTCGAATCCCAGACCGACGTTGAGTCGCTGAATGCCGGTGAGAACCGTATTACCCAGACCCCCAGCGCCAATCATCGAGGCGATCACCACCATCGACAGCGCCAGCATGATGGTCTGGTTGACACCGGCCATGATCGAAGGCATGGCCAGCGGAAACTGTACCTTGGTCAATAACTGGAGGCGGGTGCAGCCGAATGCAAGCCCGGCCTCGATCTGCTCTTCGTTGACCTGGCGAATGCCGAGGTTGGTCAGGCGCACCGCCGGCGGCATGGAGAACACGACCGTGGCGATGGCGCCAGGCACCTTGCCCAGGCCAAAGAAGATGGCGGCTGGAATCAGATAGACGAATGGCGGCATGGTCTGCATGAAGTCCAGCACAGGTCGGCATATCGCCTCGACCAGATCATTGCGCGCCATGGCGATGCCGACCGGTATGCCGATCGCCAGCGCAACCGTGCTTGCCGCCAGCACCAGCGCCAGGGTCTGAACGGTCTGCTGCCACAGGTCGATGCCCAGGATGACGCCCAGGGCGACAAAGGCAAAAATGCCGAACTTCCAGCCCACGCGCCACCAGCTCAGCCCGATGAGGATCAGGCTCAACAGCCAGGCGGGCAGAAACATCAGCGCGGACTCGAACGAATCGGTCAGAAAGCCGATGACCAGCGCGAAACCATCGAGCAGACCGGTCAGGTTTTCCTGGATCCACAATACGATGGCCTCGACCCAGTCGTCGATGGGTATCCGGAACTTCTCGAGCCACTCATCCATCGTCGGCATTCCCCTGTGCGGTATCGGTGTCGGCGTCGGTTTCGTCAACGCCGTTGTCGCTCGTGCGGTCGAGGGTACGCAGCAGGCGGCTGCGCGATACGGTGCCCAGGTAGCGCCCGTCATCGGCGACGACCGGAATGGGCGCCGAAGTCTGGGCGCAGCGGCCGATCAGATCTTCGAGCAGTCCCTCCGGGCCGATCGGATCGAGATCCTCGAAGGCATCGCGGAAAACGGACTCGCCGGGCCGGCTGACCGTTTGTGCCAGCGAATCGGCCGAGACCAGGCCTTCATAGCGGCCGCCGGAATCGACCACAACCGCATAGTTGCGGTCGTATCGCCTCAGGCTCTCGAGCGCGGCGCGCACGCCCATCCCGGGCCGTTCGACCACGGTGACCTGCTGCTTGTCCATGATGTCGGCGGCGGTAAAGACCTGGGCGATATCGACCCCGTAGAAAAAGGAGCGGACATAATCGTTGGCCGGTTTCGTGACAATTTCTTCGGGCGTGCCGACCTGCACCACCTTGCCGTTCTGCATGATCGCGATGCGATCGCCGATGCGCATGGCCTCGTCGAGATCGTGCGAAATGAAGACCACCGTTCGTGCCTGCTGCTGCTGGAGCTCCAGAAGCTGATCCTGCATTTCCGTGCGAATCAGCGGATCGAGCGCCGAAAAGGCTTCGTCCATCAGCATGATCGACGGATCGGTTGCCAGCGCCCGGGCCAGGCCCACCCGCTGCTGCATACCGCCCGAGAGCTCGTCAGGATAGCTGTCGGCATTGGCTTCGAGTCCGACCTGGTCGAGCGCCTCGCGGGCGCGTTGGCGGCGCTTGTCGCGAGCCTCGCCGGCCACTTCCAGACCGAATGCGGCGTTGTCGAGCACCGTACGATGCGGCATCAGCGCAAACGACTGGAACACCATGGCCAGATCACGCCGGCGCAGCTCGATGAGCTTCTTGCGGCTCATCGAGGTCACGTCTTGTCCATTGATGTGAACGCTGCCGCTGGTTGGCTCGATCAGGCGATTTAGCAGGCGAACGAGGGTGGACTTGCCCGACCCCGACAGACCCATCACGACAAAGGTCTCGCCCTTGCGAATGGAAAGCTCGGCGCCGTGTACTCCGATGGTCTGGCCGGTCTTTTCGAAGACCTCCTCCTTGGCGCAACCCTGCTCGATCAGCGGCAGGGCTGCGGACGGGTTCGCCCCAAAAATCTTGTAGAGCCCCGATACTTCGATGACTGGAGCATCACTCATGCAGCACTTGGGAAAAGCAATGGGAATGACCGCACAGCCTAATGGGCGCGGCACGAAGCGTCAAACCGCAGGCTTTTGCGGGCTGCCGGTCCAACACCAACAGGCCGCCTTGTGCCTGCCAGCGCCTCAGCTCGCCTGCTTGCGCACCAGCGTGAGCCCGTCGCCGACGGGCACGATGGTCACGTCGACCTCTTCGCGGTCGCGCAAGTATTCGTTGAAGGTCCGGATGGCCGTCGTGTCCTCGTCGCTGTCGACCGCATCGACCACCCGGCCCGACCACAGGGTGTTGTCGATCATGACCAGCCCGCCGGGGCGAAGCAGGTCGTGGCAGCGTTCGAAATAGTCGATATAACCGGTCTTGTCGGCGTCGATGAAGGCCAGATCGAAGGAGTCCTCCAGGCCGGAGACGATCAGCTCGTCGAGCGTTTGCAGCGCCGGGCGCAGCTCGAGCATGATGCGATCGGCGACGCCGGCTTCCTGCCAGTAACGCTGCGCAATGTCGGTCCACTCGCGGCTGACGTCGCAGGCGATCGTCCGGCCGTCGTCGGGCATGGCCAGTGTGACGGCCAGCGCGCTGTAGCCGGTAAATGTGCCAACCTCAATGTAGCGCTTTGCGCCGATCAGCCGAGCGAGCATGGCCATGAACTGACCCTGCTCGGGCGCGATCTGCATGTTGCGCTGAGGCAGCTCTGCGGTTTCCTCGCGCAGGCGGGCCAGCACGGGGGCTTCCGGCCGCGAATGATCGAGAATGTAGGCCTGCAGCTCGTCGCTCAGGCCGATGGATTGATTGGACATGGCGACTCGTTTTGACGGTTGTGGTCACAGTGGGTGCGACAGCGGCCCGCCGCGCGCCCGATCCCTTTGACTTGGCGGCGATATCGCGGGCATTCAAGCGCTGTCGACAGCGCCAGTACCGAAACGCCTCAGCCAGCCTCGGCAAACGCCTGGCGGGTGAAGTTGACCGGCTCGCCCTCGCTGACGAGCACGTTGTCTTCGATGCGAATGCCACCGAAAGGCGTCAGCCGCTCGATGGCCTGCCAGTCCACCTGCGCGGCATGGTCGCCGGCGCGAAGTTTCTCCAGAAAGCTGGGGATGAAGTACAGGCCTGGCTCGATGGTGACGACCTGGCCGGGCTCGAGCCTGCGCGTCAGGCGCAGCGCAGGATAATGCTCCGGTGGCGGCAAATCCACGCCGTTCTCATCCTTGAGCCCGGCCACGTCGTGAACCTGGGCACCGATGAAGTGCCCCAGGCCGTGCGGCAGGAAATGCGCGCTGACGCCGGTCTCGATCTGGTCTTCGGGCGCCATGCGCACAATCCCGGCCTGCTCGAGCACGGCGGCCACCGCCCGGTGCGCTTCCAGGTGCAGGTCGACAAAGGACTCCCCGGCCCGCACCCGGCTGACCAGGCGGCGCTGTGCGGCATCCATGGCGTCGACCAGGTCGCCAAACTCGCGATGCTCCTCAAGCGTCCAGGTCCGCGTGATATCGGCCGCATAGCCGCGCCAGTCGGCGCCGGCATCGATCAGAAAGCTGCGCACGGGTCGGGGCCGCCGGGCCGAGCGAAACTGATAGTGCAGCACCGCGCCGTGATCATTGAGCGCCACGATGCTGTTGTACGGCAGCTTGTCCTGGTCTTCGCCCATGGCAGCCAGGTAAGCGAGATGGATCTCGAGCTCGCTGCGGCCGGCACGAAAGGCCTCGGCGGCGGCCAGATGACCGGTTACGGCCAGGCGGTTGGCGCGCTCGATGCAGCCGCGCTCCCAGGCGGTCTTGCGGGTGCGCATCTCGTCTAGACGCCAGATCAACTCGGGCGGGTTGAGGTCGGCGCCATCGAGCAGCGAGCCCAGAGCCCGCTCGTCGCCGATGACCGCCAGCGCGCGCTGCTGGCGAAACCGCTCGTGCCAGTCCTCGGCCGAACGCACCACCTCCACGTCCACGCTGCCGGTCAGCCAGCCGGGCGGCGCCTCGGGCGGCATGTGCCAGAAATCGTCGGGCTGGCAGTACCACAGGCGCGGTTTCTCACCGGGGCGCAGCTCGAGCAGGCTGTCGGCCACGAAGGGCAGCGGCGCCAGCGCCACGAACGCGCCATGAGCGCGAAACGGCGGGTGCTGATCATCGAACAGGCGATTCTCCGGTCGGCCGGAATGAATCAGCAGCCCGTCGTAGCCGAGCTCGGCGAGAATGCCGTCGATTTCCTCGCGTCGGTGTTCGACATGGCGGGCATAGAGCAGCGCTTCGGGGTTGGGCATGGGATTCGAGCCTCGATCAGTTAGAATTCACGGCTTGTCATTCTAGCGCCCCGGCGCCAAATCTTTGGACGATGGCCATCCAGATCTACAACACGCTCACCCGCCAGAAGGAAGCGTTCGTGCCGCTCGACCCCGAGCGGGTGACGATGTATGCCTGCGGACCCACGGTCTACAACTTCGCCCATATCGGCAACGCCCGCCCGGCGGTCATCTTCGATCTGTTCTACCGGGTGCTGTCGCGCCGCTTTCCCCGGGTGGTCTACGCCCGCAACATCACCGACGTCGACGACAAGATCAATACGGCGGCAGCCGAACAGGGCGTGGCGATCGAGACCATCACCAACAAGTTCGCCGACATCTACAACCAGGACATGGCCGCGCTGGGCGTGGGCCCGCCCACCATCGAGCCGCGGGCGACCGATCACATCGCCGAGATCATCGCCATGATCGAACGCCTGATCGAAAAAGGCTGCGCCTACGCTGCCGAAGATCACGTGCTGTTTTCCATCGAATCGGCGCCCGACTACGGCGAGCTGTCGCGCCGCGACATGCGCGAGATGGTCGCTGGCGCGCGCGTCGACGTTGCCCCCTACAAGAAGCACCCCGGCGACTTCGTGCTGTGGAAGCCTTCCGACGACACGCAGCCGGGCTGGGACAGCCCCTGGGGCCGCGGCCGCCCCGGCTGGCATATCGAATGTTCGGCGATGAGTGCCGCCCACCTGGGCGAGATGATCGACATCCACGCCGGCGGCCAGGACCTGATCTTTCCGCACCATGAAAACGAGATCGCCCAGAGCCGCTGCGCCCACGGCACCGAGCGCTTCGCGCGCTACTGGATGCACAACGGCTTCGTGACCGTCGACAAGCGCAAGATGTCGAAGTCGCTGGGCAACACCCTGATCGTCCACGATCTGCTCGAGACCTGGCCTGGCGAAGCCATGCGCTACCTGCTGCTCTCAGCCCACTACCGCCAGCCACTGGACTGGTCGGAGGCAGCCCTGGAGCAGGCACGCAACACCCTCGACCGGCTCTACGGCCTGCTGCGCGACCATCCGCCGGCCGACATCGAGGTGGAGCCCGACGCGGCCGTGGTCGCGGCGCTCGAAGACGACCTCAACACACCCATGGCGCTGGCCGAGCTCAACGGCCTGGCGCGGAAGCTGCCTTCAGCCGACGAGCGCGCACAGCCCGAACTGGCCGCGCGCCTGAAGGCCACCGCCGGCCTGCTCGGCCTGCTGCAGGGCGACCCGGAAGCCTGGTTCAGGCGCGCGGCCAGGGATACGGAGATCGACGCCGAAGAAATCGAACGGCTGATCGCCGAGCGAAACGCGGCCCGCCAGAATCGCGACTTTGCCACCGCCGACCGCATTCGCGACGAGCTGGCCGAGCGCGGCATCGAGCTCGAAGACAGCGCCGGTGGCACGCGCTGGAAGGTCACGGCATGAGCATCGAGACTGCACAGCGCGAAATCGTCGAGGAATTCGGCCTGTTCGATGACTGGATGGATCGCTATCAGTATCTGATCGACCTGGGCCGCAAGCTGCCCGAGCTCGACGAGGCCGACATGGTCGAGGATCACCTGCTTTCCGGCTGCCAGTCGCAGGTGTGGCTGGTTACCGAGGGCGAACCCGATCGACTGGTGTTTCGCGCCAACTCGGATGCCGCCATCGTCTCGGGCCTGATTGCCCTGCTGCTGCGCGTCTACTCGGGCCGCAGCGCCGGCGAGATACTCGACTCCGAACCCCACTTCGTGGTCGAAATCGGCCTGAGCGACCACCTCTCGCCAACCCGCGCCAACGGCCTCAACGCCATGCTGGCCGAAATCCGCCGCCAGGCCAAGCTGGCGCTCCGAAAGAGCGAGTTGGCTGGCTAGCTGGTTGTTGCTGTAATCCCGGCCTGCGAGCCGGGATCTTCCTGCGAGTGGCGCCAGCGTCTGGGAGGCCCCGGATCGAGCCCGGGGCTGCGGGGTCTGAGTTGGCTGGCGAGATCATGCAGCCGCTGAGGCATGGATCTGGCTGGCCGCTCCGTCAACCCACCACCCCGAGCATGTCACGGGCCATGTAAAGCGCAGCGATACTGCGGCCTTCGCTGCAGTCATCACGCTGAATCAGGCTGACCAGGTCGTTCATCGGCCAGGGCACGACCTCGATTTCTTCAGGCTCGTCACCGGGCAGTTTCGATTCGTAGAGATCGCGGGCCAGAATGACGTGGGTGCGGTGGGTCATGTAGCCGGGTGCCAGGGTGAGATAGCCCAGTTCGGTCAGCGAGCGCGCGCCAAAGCCGCACTCCTCCTGCAGCTCGCGATTGGCGCCCTCGGTATGGCTCTCGCCCGGCTCCAGCCGGCCCTTGGGCAGGCCAAGCTCGTAGCGATGCACACCGCAGGCGTACTCACGGACCAGCAGGACATGATCGTCGTCTGGCATGGCCACGATGATGACCCCGCCGACGCCGCGGCTGATCAGGCGTTCGTAGGTTCGGCGCTCGCCGTTGGCGAACTCGAGGTCGAGCTGCTCGACGCGAAACAGGTCGGCCGGGCGGCGCTCGCGCCGGGCGTGGATGATCGGCAGGGGACGGGAGGGTTCACGTTCACTCATGACCGCGAGGATAGCAACTGGCGGTGCAGTTCGGGGCAGGCCGCCAGCACCGAGGTGGTTTCCAGGCCGGGCTTGCGGCCATCCAGGTCGGTGAACACGCCGCCGGCCTCTTCCACGATCACGGCCAGGGCGGCGATATCGAGAATGTTGACGTCGCTTTCGACAACCACGTCCTGACCACCGTCGGCCAGGCGGTGATACGAGTAGAAGTCGCCGTAGCCGCGCGAGCGGGCGGCGCGCGAGACCAGCTCGCCGACCCAGGCCCATCCCCGGCCGCGCGCAAGCGTGCGCAGGTTGCCAAAGCAAAGGTCGGCGTCCTCGAGCCGGTCTATCGTGCGCACGCTAACTGGTGAGCCGTTGATGAACGCACCCTGCCCGCGGATGGCGCGGGCGCGCTCGCCGAAGGTCGGCACCGAGGACACGCCCAGCATCAGCTCGTCGTCGACCATCAGCGCGATCTGCGTCGACCAGAAAGGCAGCGAGCGAATGAAGCTGCGGGTGCCATCGATCGGGTCGATCAGCCACAGGCAGGAACTGTCACCCTCGCGACCGTACTCCTCGCCGTAGAGCGCGTGGTCGGGGAAGCGTTGACGAATGATATCGCGGATGACCTGCTCGGCCGCGCGATCAGCGGCCGTCACGGGACTCTCGTCGGACTTGAATTCCACTTCGATACCTTGCCCGAAGTAACGCATGGCAATGTCGTCGGCGGCATCGGCCGCCGCCAGGGCAACCTGCATGGCTTCGTCGAGATCGATCACGTACAACCCTCCTGTATCCAGTTTTCGGTGCTGGTCGCTACCAGCCCAGGACACCACTGAGCTGAACGCGGACCTGGCCATCGGGCTGGGGCTCGCCCAGCCAGGCGATCTGGCGCAGCAGCTCGGGCCGGTCGGCGCTGGCGCGCAGCCACAGGTCCACTTGGTAGCGCTCTGCACCCAGCTCGATGCCGCCGCGCACCTGAATGGCGCCCGGCTCGGTCGACTCGACCCGGGCGCGCTGACCCTGCTCCTGCGAGTCAAGCCGCACGGTGATTTCGCCGAGCGACTCGTGCACGGTGCCTTCAAGGCGGGCGTCGCGCCAGACCAGCCGACCGTCGATTTCCGGCGGCTGACCCTCTGCGATCAGGGCACGCTCGACATGCAGCTCGACGTGCCCGCGCGGTCTGGCGTTGATCAGCCAGAGTCTCGCATCCAGCCGGCTCATCTCTACGGTTCCGGCCACGTCGACCAACTCGGTCACGCCGGCATTCAGGCGCCACTTCCCGTGCAGGTTCACGCCCGGGCCGCTGGCCTGCCAGGCCCAGTTGCGGCCACCGTCCCAGCGCCAGTCGATATCCAGCGGCAAAAAACCGGGCTGCTGCCAGCTGGCTCGCCCACTCCACATCGTGCCGTGGACGTCGCGCACGTCCTCGCCAATGGCCATGTGCGGCACGATGACCCGGGCGGGCAGCGTGATGACAACAACCAGCGGTATCGCCAGCACAATCAGCCACAGGATCTTACGCATTGCCGCTCAGAGTCACCCGGACGTTGACCTGGCCTTTGGTTCCGGCGCGGTCGACCTGCAGCTGGCCGACCCGGATCGCCTGGCTGCGGGAGAAGTCTTCGAGCCAGCCCATGACGGCGACGAAATCGGCACCCTCCAGCCAGACGCGCACTTCCCTGTCTCCGACCGGCTCGATTCGCGCCATGGCACCGGCCAGACCCGCCGCTCTCGCGGTCTCGTCGGCCAGGCCGAGCAGGGAGCGATCGCTCGGCTCGCGGCTGGCCTGATCGCTGCTGCGCAACCGCTGTGCCAGGGGTGCAACCGCATCAAGCCAGTTGAGCAGAGCCTGCTGCTGCGCGATATGCTCGCGTTCGGCCTCTCGCGTCTGCGACAGCGGTTCCCAGACCCAGACATAAATCAGAGCGGCGAACAGGACGCCGACCGCCAGAGCGATCAGGCGGCGCTGGCGCGCATCGAGCTGCTGCCAGGCGTTCATGCGCCACCTCCCCGGCTGACGCGAATCCGGCCGTTGGCGCCCTGATCGTCCAGGCTGGCAGTCTGCACCTCGGCGAAGAGATCGAGCGCGCGCAGGCGCTGCTCGAGCTGTTCGAGCGCGGCCACGTCCGGGGCGCGCAGGGCCAGCTCCAGCACCCCGTCGCGATAGTCAAGACGATCGACCTGGATCTGTTCCTGGCCATCGATTACTGGCGCGACCCGATGCATCAGATCGAGCATTCCCGCCGCCTGGCCAAAGCGCAGGCGGGCGAGTTCGCGTTCGGCCTGAACCTGCGGCCTGACAACACGCCCGACCTCGGGAAAGGCCTGGCGAAACCGGGATTCGATGGCCGCATCCAGCTCGGCGGAACGCTGCGCGAGCTGGTAGCGCTCCACAGCGGCATGGCCGATGACAAGCAATATCGCGGCAGCGGCCAGGATCCCCGTCCAGCGCCACTGGGACCGGGTGGCCGCGGCCGACTTCGGCGCCCACTCTGCGCTGAGCAGATTCAGCCCGGTGTCCGCTGCCTGCCGGGCCAGAATGGCCAGCAACGGCTGACCGTCGCTGCAGTCAAGGGCACCCTCGGGCTCGAGCCAGTCGGGCCGTTCGCCGCCGTACCAGTTCCGGCCAGCGTCGGCCGGCGCCACCGAATCGATCATGTCAGCGGCCAGTTCGGCATCGAAGCTGGTAAAGGACCATTCGCCCCAGCGCGCCAGGATCCGGCCGGCGTGTGCGGCCAGGCTGATGCGGCCGGGCTGCCAGGGCAGGCACAGGGCATCGGGCAGCATGCGCTCGGCCTGCGTGCCGGCAAGCGGCGCGGTGATCTCGTCCATCACCGCACTGGCGATGCTGACGCAGTGCTGCCCGCCCGCTTCGTTGCGCGGCCCGGCCACGACGTGTTCATCCTCGGCGCTGCCGGCCAGGTGCTCCTCGGCCGCCCAGCGCATGGCCTGCTGGCGCTTGCGACCTCCGAGCGGCGGCAGGTCCAGGGTCAGGCCGAGGCAGCGTGAGGCGTCGACCAGGACGGTTGTCGGCCGATCGCCGGGCCAGTCTGGAGCGTTCGGATCGCTTTGCCCGTGGTCTGTGACCCGGCCGCCGCGGCCTAGCAGGACCCACGACCAGCGCGCGCCGGCGGCGTGGACGATCAGGCTGTCAGAGCGCGCTCGCGCCATGTTCAGGGCACCCCCTGGCTGAAATGACGAAATCCATCATAACCTGCCGCTGCGCCATTCATCAGGCGGAAATAGTCGCGCTCGATGCCGTCGATGACCACCCGCGCCTGAGCCAGATACCAGCGGCTTCGAATGCCCAGGCGCAGGCGCTCATTGGGGCGGATTATCGGCGCGACCAGCGGGTGCTCGGCAAAGTGCACCAGCTGAGAGTACGGCCCGTCGACAATCACGCGGCGGGCCTGCTCGATGTCGAGTTCGGCAATCACGGCGGCAAGCACCTCCGGCCGGGCGGTGTTGACGTTGATGCGCAGCTCGGGCTCGGGCAGTGCCGTGACCAGCGGCGCCAGGGCCTGCCAGGCGTCTGCGTCGACGCTCCTCAGCCAGCGCAACTCGCTGGCGCTGGCCAGCAGAACGCCGGCGGTGCGATACGGCGGGTCCTGTCGGGCATACCAGTCGTTGGCCGCGCTGCCCGGGCGCGGCATGACCGCGCCGTCGAGCCAGTCGGCCAGTTCGTCGGCGATGATCGACTCGAGCCCGAGCGACTCGAGCAGGCGCCGAAAGGCTTCGCGGGCCTCGGTGGCCGTGGCGCCGTCGGGATGGGCCAGAGAGTTGAGATTGAACAGCGCGCCCTGGTCGGCCAGGCGGCCCTGTACCATGCCGCCGGGCACCTGGAACGGCGCGGTCCAGCTCCCGTCCAGCGCAGAAGCCCGGGCGCCTTCGGCCATGGCTTTCTTGAGCATGCGCTGGGCCAGAATCGACATGCCCTGCGCATACTGCCAGGAGCGTTCGGTGGCCAGCAGCGCCTCGCTGCGCGCCAGCGAGCGCTGGCCGTGCTCGAGCATGGCCGTGGCAATCACCGCGGCCAGCGCCGCGGCAATGAGCGCGATCAACAGGGCGCTGCCGCGCTGACGGGCCGGCGCACTCACTGCAGCACCACCACGCGACGCACCCGCCCGAAATGACGCGTGTGGATCACTGCCTCGATTGCGATGGGCAGGCGGGTCAGTGAGTGATCGGGCGGCCAGCGACGCTGCCAGGTTCCGCTGGCATCGCGATAGGAAAACTCGAGCGATTCGACGCCCGGCAGGATGATCTCGGTCAGCGACTGGCTGTCGGCCACCCGGTCGGTCACGGGCCAGCGGATGCGCTGCAGATCGCTACCGCGAAGCTGCCAGCCGAATCGCTGCAGGTTGGAGCGCTTGACCCCGGCGGGATTGGCCCAGCCGCTGCGGGTGGCGACCAGGCGACGCGGTTCGCCGATCAGGGCGGGCTCGGTAAGCCCGACGGTCACGGCAACCGGGCGGGCGGCAAGCTGTCGGAGATCGCTGTCGAGGCGGGCGATGGCGAGTTGCAGCGCGCCGAAATCTTCGCTGCGCACGCGATGATCACCGGCCGCCCGGCTGAGCGCATCCAGAGCAACGTAGGCACTGACCGACAGAATCGAGAAAACCACCACCGCGACCAGCACCTCGATGAGGGTATAGCCGCCCGAGCGCAACCTGCCCGACATCATGGCACCAGGAAGCCGGTGTGCATGACGATCGGCGAATCGCCCTGCGGGCTGTCGTGGACCGCGACGTCGACGCGCAGAAGCTCGCCACCCGGCGCCGGCTGAATGAGCATGTCCCAGTACCAGGTGCGCTCGCCCATATCCGAACTGCCCTGGCGCCGCCCGGGAATCACACCCACCTCGAGCTGCAGTTCGGCCAGGGCGTTATCGGCCACCCACAGCGCCCAGGTCCGCTGCTCGAGCTCGGCCTGGCTGTCGAGCACCTGACTGCCAGCCCGGCCCAGAGCGGCCACGGCAACGGCCACAACGACCAGGGCGACGAGCACTTCCAGCAGCGTGAACCCCGGCACCGGCCTTTTCATCGCGATGCCTCCACGGCCAGGCGACCGCCGGGCTCGCCCAGCAGCGTTGCCGTCTGACCGTCCACGCGCAATGCCAGATCAAAATCGGTGAGTTCGCCCAGGGGCTGGCAGACCAGCTGCGGTGCGGCAGGATCTTCCGCGATGGCGATACTGCGCTCTTCCACCGCCAGATCCAGTTCGACCTCTCCCCGCCAGGCGCGGGGGCGGGCGACTTCATCGTCGGGCACGGGCGCCCAGCCCTGTCCGGTCGACTGCCAGAAATCAAAGCCTTCGGTAGTCAGACGAATGCCTCTGGGTTTCGACTGAAACAGCGCCTGCTCGCACTGGTAGTCGATCAAAGCGGCCAGGCGTTTCAGTTGTTCAGCCGGCCCGGTGCCCGAACCCCAGTTGCCCAGCCGCAGGACCACCAGCGAGGCCACAATGGCGGCGATAGTCACCACCACGAGCACCTCGATCAAGGTGAAGCCCCGGGAAAATTTCTGCAAAACTGCCGCGCGGGCACCTGGCGGCGTCCGCTCGCTACCCTGAGCAGCGCAATCCCTAGTCCTGCCAGTTGCCGATCTCTGCATTGATGCCTTCGCCGCCGGGAGAGCCGTTGGCCCCGAACGACCACACGTCGATCTCGGCGTGCACGCCGGGATTGAGGTATTGATATGCATTGCCCCAGGGATCGGTCGGCAGGCTCTGAACGTAGCCGCCCTGCTTCCAGTTGGGTGCCGGGGGTTGGCCCGAGGGCGGCCGCACGAGAGCTTCGAGCCCCTGCTCGGTAGACGGATAATTGAAGTTGTCGAGCTTGTACATGTTGAGTGCGGTGACCAGGGCCTGCACGTCCTGCCTGGCCTTGGTCACGCGCGCCCGGTCGGGCTCGTCCATGACACGCGGCACCACGACCGCCGCCAGAATGCCGATAATGACGACCACGACAAGAATCTCGATCAGGGAGAAGCCAGCGTGAGCGCGTTTGCCGATGCTTTTCATGGTGTCTCGAATAGGCTGTTGCTGCCGGTTGAGCCCCATGATACGCGTAAACGCTGTGCCGGCAACAACGAGTGAGAATCGATGCGCAGGATCCGGATTTACACCGAACAGATGCTTGCGGCCGGGCGTGAAGTCGAACTCGAGCCCGGCCCAGCCCGGCACCTGGTGCGCGTGCTAAGACAGAAATCGGGACACAGGCTGGCGCTGTTCAACGGCGACGGGCACGAGTACTTCGGCACTATTGCGGCAACCGGGCCGGGCGATCGCTGCAGCGTGGCTGTGGAGCAGCGCATTGAAGTCGCGACCGAGTCGCCGCTGACGATCAGCCTGGTACAGGCCATCGCCCGCGGCGATCGCATGGACTGGTGCATTCAGAAGGCCTGCGAACTTGGCGTGTCCGAAATCCGGCCGGTGTTCACCGAGCATACGGAAGTTCGCCTCGAAGGCAAACGCGCGGCCAGGCGGCAGCGCCACTGGCAGCAGGTGGCGGTTGCCGCCTGCGAGCAAAGCGGACGGGTGCGCGTGCCCGCGGTCGACCCACCGGTGGCGCTTGCGGCAATGGACTGGCCGGCAGGCCGGCGGCTGCACCTGCATCCGACGAGCGACGGCGCACTCAGCCGTATCCAGCCGCCGGCAAAAGACGGGGTTGTGCTGACCATCGGCCCGGAAGGCGGGCTGAGCGATGCCGAGATCGGCTGGCTCGAGCGACAGGGCAGCAGCGGCGTGCGGCTGGGGCCGCGCATAATGAGAACGGAAACCGCGGGGCCGGCCGCCATCGCCTGCCTGCAGACCGTCTTTGGAGACTGGCAATGATCCATGCAGCAACCCCGACCGGCTGGCTGAAAGCGCGCATCACGGTCGATGACGAACACGTCGATCAGGTCGAAATTGCACTGTCGGAGGCCGGCGCCCATGCGGTCACACTGCTGGATGCGGCCGACGTGCCGGTTCACGAGCCGTTGCCCGGCACCACGCCGCTGTGGCCACAAACCATTGTCGAAGGCCTGTTCGACACCGACATCGATCGGACGCTGATCGCCGACACCCTGGCCCAGGCAGGGCTTGGCGATGCCGCCGCGAGCCTGCGCTTCACCGAGGTGGCCGATCAGGACTGGGGGCGAGCGTGGATGGGCCAGTACAAGCCCATGCGTTTTGGCCGCGACCTGTGGATCTGCCCCTTCCATATCACACCTGATCCCGACTGGCCGCTGGTCATCCGGCTTGACCCGGGCCTGGCCTTCGGCTCGGGCACCCACCCGACCACCGCGCTGTGCCTGGAATGGATCGACGGCATGGAGCTGGAAGATCGCGATGTACTCGACTTTGGCTGCGGCTCGGGCGTGCTGGCCATTGCGGCCGGGCTGAAAGGCGCGCGTCGGCTGATGGCCGTCGATCACGATCCGCAGGCCCTGCAGGCCACCCGGGAAAACGCCCGGCGCAACAATCTTTCCGGTCGCATCGAGCGCCTGCTGCCAGAGAGCTTCGAACAACTGGATGACAGTCTGCGAAAATTCGATGTGGTGCTGGCCAATATCCTGGCCGCGCCGCTGGTGGAACTCGCACCGATGCTGATCAGCTGCCTGCGACCAGGCGCCAGCCTGGTGCTGTCCGGCATCCTGCCCGAGCAGGCTGAATCCGTCATTGCCGCCTACGCCGACCTGGGCGAGCCGGTCGACCACAGCGAGCGGGACGAATGGGTCCGGCTGGTGTTCGTCTCCGACAGAAAGGACCAGGGCGCGTGAAATCGCCGCTTGACTGGATCGGCCACCAGCTTCGAGATGCCGTCACGGCCGTCGCCGCCCCGCTGGTGGCCGCCCTGTTGCCGGCCAGGTTGTCGAAGTCCGTGCTGTGGCGGGTTGCGGGTATCTCGTGGCTGTTCGCGGAGCACCAAGAAGCTATCGTCAGGAGCGAACAACGCTGCTTTGCCACATCCGGGGAACTGCCCCGGCACTGGGCCTGGACCAATCTGATGGACGCTACCGAGACCTGGCGAATCGCCATCGGCCTGCGCCCACGCCTGGAAATTCACGGCCAATGGCCGGAACAACCCGGCTTCGTCGCCGCCGGCATCCATTTCGGTTCCGGCATCGGCGCACTCTGGCACCTGCGCGAACAAGGCCTCTCGCCGCGCCTGGTCTATCGCCCCGTCGCCCGCGGCGATATGCCCGGGCGCCCGGTGCTGTATCTGTGGTCGCGCCTGCGGGTGCGCCTGATGCACCGCCTGTGCCCGGCCGGTGCCATTGCCACCGGCGGTTCATCGCAAACGATTCTCCAGGCGCTGCGCGAGAAAAGCTCGACGCTCATGCTGGTGCTGGACACGCCCGGAGCGCCCGACAGCCGCTGGCAGCTGACCATCGGCCAGTGTCGAGTGGGATTGCGCACGGGCGGCCTGCGGCTGCTGGAAGAACAGAAACCCGCGGTCACCTTCTTCCACGGCTGCTTCGACCGCAACAGTGGGCTCACCCGGCTGACCCTCCGGTCGCTGAGCGCCGCTGAGTCTCGCCCGGCCGGCCTGCTCGAAGTCATGCAGCAGGCAATTTCCGACGATCCCTGCCAGTGGGGCCTGTGGCACTGCATCGAGGGCCACTGCGCGACATCGCCATGACCTTCGACTCGCTGACTTTCGCGCTGTTCATCGTCGCGCTGTGGGGCCTGGTCGGCCTGACCCGCGGCTGGCGGGTGCGCAAGCTCGAGCTGCTGGTTGCCAGCTATCTGTTCTACGCCGCCTGGAACCCCGTGTTCATCTGGCTGCTGGTGGTCTCGACCGTGGTCGACTGGACCGCTGCAAAGCGCCTGCACGCCAGCGAAGACAACCGCCACCGCAAGGCCTGGCTGCTGCTGTCGGTGGTAGTCAATCTGGGACTTTTGAGCTGGTTCAAATACGCCGATTTCTTCATCTACAACTACAATCAGGTCACCGGCTGGCTGGGGCTGGCCGCTTTCCAGGCGCCGCTGATCGACGTGGTTCTGCCGATCGGCATTTCGTTCTACACTTTCCAGACCCTGTCCTACACTTTCGATGTTTACCGGCGCAGGATCCGGCCGGGCAACGACTTCGCCGACTACGCGCTGTACGTGAGCTTCTTTCCGCAGCTCGTGGCCGGACCCATCGTGCGCTACGAGCAGTTCGCCGGCCAGCTCGCCTCGCCACGGCCGATGACGGCAGCCAACTTCGAAACAGGCATCGCGCTGATGGTTGGCGGACTGTTTCTGAAAACCGTGCTGGCCGACAGCGTGTTCGCGCCGGTGGCCGATGCCGGCTTTGCCGCGGCCGACAGCATCGGCACTCTGGCGGCCTGGTCGAGCATCCTGTCGTTCAGCGGTCAGATCTACTGCGACTTTGCCGGCTATTCGCTGTGCGCCATCGGCGCGGCGCGTGTTTTCGGTTTCGTGCTGCCCAAGAACTTCCATACGCCCTACGCGGCGCTGGGCTTTTCCGACTTCTGGCGCCGCTGGCACATCACCCTGTCGACCTGGATTCGCGACTACCTCTACATCACTCTGGGCGGCAACCGTCACGGCCGCTCGCGCACGCTCGGCAATCTGGTCATCGCCATGGGCCTGGGCGGCCTGTGGCACGGTGCAGCCTGGACCTTCGTGCTCTGGGGCCTGGCCCACGGCCTGTGGCTGGTCATCGAGCACGCGCTCAGGCCGCTGGCCGGGCGCTCGGCCCTGCTCGCCCACCGCGCCATGGCGCCGCTGTACATGGCGATCACCTTTGTGGTGGTGACGCTGACCTGGGTGCTGTTTCGCGCCGAAAGCCTGCCCCAGGCGGGCTCGTTCTACGCCGCCCTGCTGAGCGCATCGGAGTCGACGATGAACACCGCCGGCTGGCTTGCCCTGACAACCATGGCCGGGCTGCTCGCCTGGCACGTGGCCATGCGCCGCGTTGAAATCGAGCGCGTCCATGATCGACTGCCCTGGCCCGTTCGCGGGATGATGGTCGGGCTGCTGCTGGCCGCCATCCTGATGAGCCCCGGAGACAGCCGGGCCTTCATTTACTTCCAGTTCTGAACATGCATCGCAAAGCACAAGCCATCGCCGTGATTGTCCTGGCCATGCTGGTCGCCGGCGCTACTCTGGGTGGCTGGGAGTGGCTGTGGCGCAAGCAGGGCTACGAACCGGCGCTCTACGATGACCGCGACCTGTGGAGTCTGCACCGCGACCGGGCAATCGACGTTGACCAGGCGCGCAATTTCACCGTCATCGGGGCGTCGCGCATTCAGCTCGCCTTCTCCACGCAGGCCTTCGAGTCGCGCATGCCGGGCTGGCACGCAACGTCACTGGCCATCAACGGACACTATCCGCCGGCCGTGCTGCAGGATCTGGCGGCCGACAAGCGCTTCGCCGGGGTGCTGCTCGTGGACGTTGACGCACGCGGCCTGGCGCGCTGGTATCGGGACATGAGCAAACCCTGGGTGCGCCACTACCATCGCAACTTCGGCCCCCAGCGCCGCATCGAGCGGCAACTTCTGAGTGCCGCACAAAAACGGCTGGTCATGGCCAGCAGCGAATTCAACCTGGTGCGGCGGCTGGCGGGCTGGCTGGATGACCGCCCCCCGTGGCGCCATTACACGCGCCTGCTCGAGGACCGCACCATTTCAGCGGACTACGGGCGCGCAAACGTCGAAGGCTTGAGACAGGCTTTCGTCCAGGGACTGGCCGCAGACTTTGAAAAGCAGCCGCCGCCCGCCCCGGCGCGCTGGCTCGACGAGCTCGAACCCATCGCCAAAGACGTGAAAGCCATCCAGGCACGCGGCGGCACGGTGGTGTTCTTGCGCATGCCCACAGCAGACGGCCTCTGGGCGCTGGATCAACAGAACTATCCGCGCGAGCGCTACTGGGATCGACTCGCCGGAGCAACTGGCGCAACAACCATCCACTTTCAGGACTACCCGGAACTTGCCGGACTGGAACTTCCGGACAACTCGCACATCGACGGACGCGACCGCGCGCGCTTCACGCGGTCGCTGATCGAGATCCTGGTGCGGGCGGGAGTTCTTCCACAGTCCGGTTGATCCGGTATCAGCCGTTTTTCTCGAAAGCCTCGATTGCCTTGATGATCTCCGTGCGCGCCTCGTCGGGGCCGTGCCATCCCAGCACTTCCACCCACTTGCCGACCTCCAGATCCTTGTAATGACTGAAGAAGTGGCGAATATTTCGTCGGCTGAAGGTGGCCAGGTCGTCGATCGACTGGATGTCCTGATGCAGCGGTGAGACCTTCTCGATCGGCAAGGCGGCGATCTTGACGTCGCGCCCGGCTTCGTCTGACATCTCGAGATAGCCGATGGGGCGGCAGCGAATGACCGAGCCTGGCAACAACGGCACGCGGATGAGCACCATCACGTCAAGCGGATCGCCATCCTCGGCCAGGGTGTTGGGCACGAAGCCGTAGTTGCAGGGATAGCGCATGGCCGTGGCCAGCAGGCGGTTGACGTGGATACCGCCGGTAGCCTTGTCCACCTCGTATTTGACCGGCGGGCCGTCGAGCGGAATTTCGATGATGGCATTGAAATCGTCGGGCGGATTGACGCCCGGCGAGATGTCGTTGACGTTCATGAATGACGCCTGATGAAGGTGACTGCAGATCGATTATACCGGCGATGGCACCAGCGCCGGATCATGGGTCAACGACGGCGGCGACGGCGGCGAACCATCGAGGGTCGCATGCGGCCGCTGATCTCCGGCGCCGTGCGCTCGCCTGCGACATTGCGGTTCGGCTCATCCGCCCTGCCAGTGTGGGCAGGGTCTGCCGCTGGTTTCGGTCGTGGCTGTAGTTGCGGTTGCGGTTGTGGTTCTGGTTGCGGTTCTGGCTCTGGCTCTGGCTCTGGCTCTGGCTCTGGCTCCGGCTCCGACTCGAGTTCCGGCAGCTCCGGTGCGGGTTCAGGCTCATGCCGAGGCTCGGGATTGAGCAGCGAGCGATCGTCGACAACGACATCGAGCACCGCTTCGACTCCCCGAATGCGCGAAATTTCGTCGATCAGGCCCCTCGGGTCACCGAACTCGCCCTCGCTTTCGGCCCGAAGCCGAATTCCATGGCCCGATTCGGCGGCAATGAAGCGGTGCGTGTTGAACTGCAGGCCGGCCCGATTGATGGTGGATACGGCGGCGGCGAGAATGCCCGACTTGCGGGCCAACGACAGTGTGATGACAACATCTGCCATGTCGAGACGATCCCTCTTTGATTGTCTTGTTCTGATGCTGGCACTTCAGATTTCAGGCGCGGCCGGCCGGCGTGGCGCCCTGAAGATGGCGCAGAGTATAGCAAGAATACTCGTTTTTCCTTACAATTACCCGATTTTGCGGACCCGAGCATCCTGGCCGGGGCTGCATGCTCGTCCTTTATTCCGCCAATACGTCCGTTTCTTCGGGAGACAACATGAACCAGTTGATGATCCCCCCGCTTCTCGGGGTTGTGGGCTTGATCGTAGCCTTCATTCTGTATCGCGTGGTGATGCGCTACCCGGCCATGGAAGGCCGGCCAAGCCAGATCGCCGAGTTGATCCAGCAAGGCGCCTCGGCCTTCATGCGCCGTGAGCTGATGCTCATCGGCCTGTCGGTGGCCGTGATGTTCGTGGCCCTGTCGGTGTCGGGCCTGGGCATCCAGACCGCCATTTCCTTCCTGGTCGGCGCCGTGTGCTCCGCCATGGCCGGGTTTTTTGGCATGTTTGCCGCCACGCGCGCCAACGTGCGCACGACCACCGCGGCCCACGAGCACGGCATAGATCGAGCCCTGAGCGTGGCTTTCTACGGCGGCTCGGTAATGGGCATGCTCGTCGCCTCGCTGGGCCTGCTCGGCCTGGGCACGCTCTACTACGTGTTTGCCGACAACCCGGCGACCGCGCACAACATCCACGGTTTTGGCATGGGCGCGAGCGTGGTCGCGCTGTTCTATCGTGTGGGCGGCGGCATCTTCACCAAATCTGCCGACGTCGGCGCCGACCTGGTCGGCAAGGTCGAGGCCGGCATTCCCGAAGACGACCCGCGCAACCCCGGCGTGATTGCCGACAACGTCGGCGACAACGTTGGCGACGTGGCCGGCATGGGCTCGGACATCTTCGAATCCTACTGCGGCGCCATGATCGCCACCGTGGCCCTGGCCACCGTGATGGTGCAGCAGGCCGGTGGCGGCTACGTCGATGACCTGGGCGAAGGCTCAGCCATCATGGGCCTGCCCCTGCTGCTGTCTTCGCTGGGCCTGCTCTGCTCGATCGGCGCCATCCTGCTGGTGCGCGCCTCCTCGGGCAAGAGCCCGGAAGTGGCCCTGCGCACAGGCACCATCTCCGCGGCCATCGGTTTCATCGCTCTGGCTTTCTTCCTGATCCAGTATCTCGGCATCGAAACCGGCGTTTGGTTCGCGGCGCTGATCGGTGCGGCCGGCGGTATTGTCATCGGCCTGTCGACCGAGTATTTCACCGCCGGCAAGCCGGTGCGCGACATTGCCCGCTCGGGCGAGACCGGCTCGGCGACGGTCATCATCGCCGGCCTGTCGACCGGCATGCGCTCGGTGGTCATTCCGGTGCTTTCGATCTGCGTGATGATCTTCGTGGCCGACGCCTCGGCCGGCCTGTACGGCGTGGGCATCGCCGCGGTCGCCATGCTCGCCACCGTGGGCATGACCATGGCCATCGACGCCTACGGCCCCGTGGCTGACAACGCCGGCGGCATCGCCGAAATGGCCGGCCTGGGCGAAGACACCCGCAAGATCACCGACTCGCTCGACGAGCTCGGCAACACCACCGCCGCCATCGGCAAGGGCTTCGCCATCGGGGCCGCTGCCATGGCCGCGCTGACCCTGATCTCGGCCTACATCGCCGAAGTCAGCCATCGCATGCCCGATTTCTCGCTGGAGATCTCCGACCCCAACGTGCTCATCGGCATGTTCATCGGCGGCATCTTTCCTTTCCTGGTCGCAGCCATCACCATGACTGCCGTTGGCGACGCCGCCTTCGAAATGATCACCGAAATCCGCCGCCAGTTCCGCGAGATCCCCGGCCTGCTCGAGGGCAAGGCCGAGCCGGACGCGCCGCGCTGCGTTGACATCGCCACGACCTCGGCAATCAAGCGCATGATGCTGCCAGCCGCCCTGGCGGTGCTGGGCCCGGTGGTCATCGGATTCGGCCTGGGCGCCGAAGCCCTGGGCGGCATGCTCGGCGGCGCGCTGCTGGGCTGCGTGCTGCTGGCGCTGACCATGGCCAATGCCGGCGGCGCCTGGGACAACGCCAAGAAGTACGTCGAAAAGGGCCACTTCGGCGGCAAGGGCTCCGACGCCCACAAGGCGAATGTCGTCGGCGACACCGTGGGCGACCCGCTCAAGGACACCTCCGGCCCGTCGATGAACATCCTGATCAACGTCATGGCCATCGTCAGCCTGGTGATTGCTCCGCTGCTGATGCACTGATCGGCGACTGCGAGTTCAGTGCTCTGGAAACGCGGCCGCCGGCCGCGTTTCCTTTATGGGGAGTGACTTCGGGCGGGCCAGGGGCCATTGCACGCCTTGGTAATTGGTCATGGCCTGATTGATGGCACTTGTGCCATGGCCCATGATCAGCTTGCCGTAACCCAGTCCGGCAGTCGATTCGAGACGATCTTGAGCTCACGCATGTGCTGGCGATAGTCGGGGCACAGCTCGCCGACGCGGCGCCAGAATGCGGGCGAGTGGTTCGGGTGCTCCAGGTGCACCAGCTCGTGGATCAGCACGTAGCGACAGGCTTCTGGCGAGCACAGCAGCAGGCGAGCGTTGAGTGAGATATTGCCCCGGGACGAGCAGCTTCCCCAGCGCGTCTTCTGGTTGCGAAAACTCAGGCCGCCCGGATTCAGGCCGTGCTGCGCGGAAAGCGCCTCGACCCACGGCGTCAGGCTCGCCCGCGCCCGCTGCTTGAGCCAGGCTTGAAGACGACGTGCAATCTCCTCGTCCGCCTCGGCCTCGGGCAGGTGGAGGGCCTGTTCAGCGCTGCGACGATCAACCGAGCTTGCTTCATGCGGGCCATAAATCACCGTCCAATGCTCGCCGATCGCCGGCAGATCGAGGCAGGCCGGGCGAAGCCCACTGGTTGCCGGATCCCGACTTTGACGCTGGCCTGCCAGGCGCGTGCGCACCTGCGCGATCCAGGCTTTCTGCGCCTTGACGAATCGATCGATCTCGCCGCGACGCACCCAAGCGGGTGCGGATACCACCAGCGCACCGTCGCGCTCGATGCGCAGCCTGACGCGACGGGCGCGGGGGTGATGGCGGAGGCGGTAATGCATGGTTTGCTGGTTTGCTGGTTTGCTGGTTTGCTGGTTTGCTGGTTTGCTGGTTTGCACGCAATATTACTGCGACCTGGTTACCCATTTACCAAGACATTCATGAAGAAGCGAAAATTCGAACCGCAGATGAACGCGGATAAACGCCGATGAAACAAGCAATTGAATCGTGCTGATTTCTCTGATCCGTTGCGGGTCTGGACGCTTGCCCCTTTCGATGAAGTGATCCGGCATTCGGCTTCGACACAAAGCCAAGCCAGGGTGCGATTGGCTCGTTGATCTGCCCGGAATCCTGTTCATCAGCGACAAAATCCATGATGAGTTCAATGAATTCAGCCGTCTGCGTTCATCTGCGGCTGTATTCCGCCTGGCTGAGTAACGTGCGCAATCAGGTACTGCGATACCATACGCGGCCGGCACCACTGTCGCCCGGCATTCGCAACCAGCCAACCAGCCAACCCGATGATCCACCTGTCCGCCATCACCCTGCGCCACGGCCCCGAACCGCTGCTCGAAGACGCCTCGGCCACGATTCATCCCGGCCACAAGGTCGGTCTGGTGGGCGCCAACGGCAGCGGCAAGTCAAGCCTGTTCAGCCTGCTGCTCGGCCGGATGAGCGTCGATCAGGGCGAGGCGTCGCTGCCCGACGACTGGACCATTGGCTACATGGCTCAGGAAATCGGCGACCTGAACCGAGCGGCCATCGAGTACGTTATCGACGGCGACTCGGCCCTGCGCGCCGCCGAAGCCAGGCTGGCAAGCGCGGAGAGCAGCGGCGATGGGCACGCCATCGCCGAGGCGCACGCGCAGCTCGACGAGGCCGGCAGCTACACGGCCCGGGCCCGCGCCGGGGCGCTGCTCAACGGGCTGGGGTTCTCGCCCGAAGCGCACGACAATCCGGTCGGAAGCTTCTCGGGCGGCTGGCGCATCCGCCTGAGCCTGGCTCGCGCCCTGATGACGCCATCAGACCTGTTGCTGCTCGACGAGCCGACCAACCACCTCGACATGGAAACAGTAGTCTGGCTCGAGAGCTGGCTGAGGCGCTACGACGGCACTCTGGTAGTGATTTCCCACGACCGCGACTTCCTCGACAACGTGGCCTCGTCGATCATCCACATCGAGCACCGCCGCCTCCACCAGTACAACGGCGGCTACAGCGAGTTCGAACGCCAGCGCGCCGAGCGCATGGCGCAGCAGCAGGCCAGCTTTGAAAAGCAGCAGCGCGAAATCGCGCACATGCAGAAGTTCATCGACCGATTCCGCGCCAAGGCCTCCAAGGCGCGCGCGGCACAGAGCCGCATCAAGGCAATGGAGCGCATGGAAAAGGTCGCACCAGCGCACGCCGACTCGCCCTTCGATTTCGAGTTTCCCCAACCGCCACGCGCGGCCAACCCGCTGATTCATCTCGACCGCGTGCGTCTGGGCTACGGCGAGACGGTCATTCTCGACGAGGTCTGTACCAGCCTGGCACCCGGCGACCGCGTCGGCCTGCTTGGCCTCAACGGCGCCGGCAAGTCCACCTTCGTGCGGGCGCTGGCCGGCGAACTCGAACCGCTGGCCGGCACCATCACCACAAGCCGCAACCTGGCGATCGGCTATTTCGCCCAGCACCAGCTCGAGCAGCTCGACGTCGAAGCCAGCCCGCTGATCCACCTGCAACGGATCGCCCCGGACGAGCGTGAACAGACCCTGCGCGACTTCCTCGGGGGCTTCGACTTTCGCGGCGACATGGCAACCGCGCAGGTCGGCCCGTTCTCCGGCGGCGAAAAGGCGCGTCTGGTGCTCGCCCTGCTGGTCTGGCGCTCACCCAACCTGCTTCTTCTCGACGAGCCGACCAACCATCTCGACCTGGATATGCGCCATGCCCTGACTATTGCGATGCAGGGCTTCGAAGGCGCGGTGGTGACCGTCTCGCACGACCGCCATCTGCTGCGCAACACTGTTGATGATTTCTGGCTGGTAGCCGACGGCAGCGTACGCGCCTTCAAGGGCGATCTCGACGACTACCGGCAGTGGCTCCGGGAACGTTCACCCACAGACGAAGCGCCCGGCTTGGCCGCTGAAAACAGCGAAAGTACCGAAAGCCTTTCGGCCGCATCACGCAAGACACAGCGCCGCAACCGCGCCGAACAGCGGGCCCGCCTCAAGCCGCTGCAAAACCGCGTCCAGAAACTCGATCGCGAACTGGAAAAGACCGCGGCCGCCCTGAAGGATATCGAGGCCCGGCTCGCCGACGAGGCGCTCTATCAGGACGGTCAGTCCAACGAACTGCAAGACACCCTCGCCCGCCAGGCCGAGCTCAGACAGTCGCTGGCAGCCATCGAAAGCGAGTGGATGGAAGCCGCCGAAGCGCTGGAGGCAGAGCAGCTCTTATAGGAGCGGCTTTAGCCGCGAATGGTGTTCTGCACCGGCACGGCCTGCCCATGGCCATTCGCGGCTAAAGCCGCTCCCACAGAAGCTGATTTCGACGAAAGCCGGGCGCCGCCTTGTCGCCCTGACTTGAATCCATTATGTTGATCACTCGAAGCAACCAACCGGGGACGATTTGACCACCCTTCTCGCCATCGGTGACATGCATCTGGGACGGCCGCCCACTGCAATTCCCGAGGATCTGCGCGCTCGTCGCGACGAACTGGGGCCCGAAACCGCCTGGACGCGCTCGGTCGACGAGGCCATCCGGCGGCAGGTCGACGCCGTCGTTCTGGCCGGTGATCTGGTCGACCAGGGGCGCGACTTCTTCGTCGCCTACGGGCAGCTCACGGCCGGCGTGGAGCGTCTGGCCGCGGCGGGCATTCGGGTGCTGACGGTTGCCGGCAACCACGATACCGAGGTCCTGCCGCGGCTGGCCGGCGAAATCGAGCATCTCGAACTGCTCGGCGCCGGCGGCCAGTGGCAAGCGCGCGCCGTCGACCAGGTCACGGTGCTGGGCTGGTCTTTCCCGCGGCCGCAGGTTCGCACCAGCCCGCTGGACAGCCTGCCGGCAGCGCGACCGGACGGAACGGTCATCGGCCTGCTGCACTGCGACGTCGACCAGGCCGAGAGTCCTTACGCTCCGGTCTCGCGGCGAGAGCTGGAGGCCGCGCCCGTCGATGCCTGGCTGCTCGGCCACATTCACCGCCCCGATGATCTCGATACCGATCGCCCGATCGGCTATCTGGGCTCGATTTCCGCCCTGCGGGCTTCCGAAACCGGCGCGCGCGGCCCCTGGCTCATTCAGGTCGAGGGCAAAGATATCGCCGCAGATCACCTACCGCTGGCCGCGTTGCGCTATGAATCACTTGAAATCGACTGCAGTGATCTCGACGACGCCGGGGAACTGGCCACCCGAGTGCTGGCGGCCACCCGCGAGCGCCTGCGCCCGCTGGCCGAATGCGACCTGTCTCCGGCCGCCGTGGGACTGCGCATCACGCTGACAGGGCAATCGTCGGCCGCCCTGGCGCTGGCTCAGGCGGCCACCGAGCTGGCCGCCGACGGCCGATCCTGGGAAGAGCAGGGCATTGCCTGCTTCATCCACCGGATCGACTCGGCGCTGCTGCCCCGCCTGGATCTCAGGCGACTGGCGCGCCAGTCCGACCCCTGCGGACTGCTGGCACGCCGCCTTCTGGCGCTGCAGCGCCCCGACGATGAGGAGCATCAGCGCCTGGTTCGCCTGGCACGCGAGTCCATGACGCCCGCGCTGCGAGCGCGGGAGTTCCGAGACCTTGAATACGAACCCGACGACGCAGCAATTGCCGGCTGGCTGGATCGCGCCGGACGCCTGGCCCTGATCCGTCTCGTTGCCCAGCGCGAGACCGCGCGATGAAGCTCGAGCGGCTCGACATTCGCAGTCTGGCGGGCCTTGAAGGACCGGTTTCGCTCCGCTTCGAGCCCGACGCCATCAACTTCATCACCGGGCCGAATGCCTCGGGCAAGTCGAGCATCGCGCGCGCGGTGCGCGCCCTGCTCTACCCCGAACTCACGCCGGGCTTCTGCCACATTCGCGCCCGCTGGCGCCTCGGCGAGCAAACGCTCGAGAGCGAACGCCATGGCGAGCAGGTCACCTGGCTCGAAGGCAGCGAACCGGCCCCACCGCCGTCGTTGCCCGGCAGTGACAGCATCGGCGCCTATCTGATCAGCTCCGAAGATCTGGCGCGGCTGGGCGACACCGATATCCACATCGCCGCCCGGATCCGAACCCTGCTGGCGGGCGGCTACGATCTGGACGCCGTACTCACAGAACCGCCTCTGACGCGCTTGCCCCGCCCCCAGAAGCGGGCCCGGGAGCTGGCTGACCTGGCGCGCGCCATCGAAGACAAGCAGGACGAATACGCCGAGCTGCAGGGCCAGCTCGACACGCTCGACTCCCTGCAGCGCGAACTCGAGGCCACCGCTGACGCGGCCAGCGAGCTGCGCGCCTGCGAGGACGCCCTGGCGCTGGCCGACGCGATTGCGGCCAGAACCGCAGTCGAGAACACCCTGATCGAGGAATTTCCCGGCGGCATGGACCGGCTGCGCGGCGACGAACTGAGCCGGCTCGACCAGATCGAAGACCAGATTGCCGAGCGCCGCAAGGATCTGAAACTGACCCAGGAGGCGCTCACGACCGCCGAGGATCGTCTTGCCGCCAGTGGCGGCGTCGACCCGCAGCAGCTCGAGGCCGTCCAGGCCGAGCTGGCCGACCGCCGCGATGAGCTGGCCGATATCGAACGACGCATCGATCAAAACGCCGGGGCGCTGGAACAGGCGATTCGGGAACGCCAGATCGCCGGCGAGCGGCTCGGACGCCTGAGCGCCGACGAGCAGCCCCGGCTGCCGCTCGAAGACCTGCAGGCGCTGGAACGCCAGGTCGACAAAGTACTCGATCAGCGCGAGAAACTGCGGGCGATCAGCGCCGAGCTGGCCCGGCTGCACGGCCCGCGCAGCGGTGGTGCAGGCTCACCCGAAGCACTGCGCCAGGCGCGTGACGCCCTGCTCGAATGGCTCGAACACGCGCGCGTGCCCGGACTGGAAGGGCTGCTCTGGGCCGGCCTGTCACTGGCCGGCGCGCTGGCCGGCTGGCGGCTGCTCGGCCCCCGTGATCTCGAGCCCTTCGGCGAATTGATCCTGCTGATTGGCCTGTCAGTCGGCGTGCCGGCGACCCTGCTGGTGCGCTTTGTCATGCGCTACCGCTACCTGCGCGACGCCCGGGCGCGCTTCGACGCCAGCAACGTCGAGGCACCGCTGGGCTGGAGCGAGGAAGAGGTCGAGATACGGCTCGAGCGGCTCGAGGAAGAGCTGGAAACGGCCACCCACCTGCGAGTACAACACAATCATGCCGGTGAGCTGCGCGAGCGGCTCAACGAAGAGCGTGCCCACCTCGACGAGGCACGCGAAAAGCTGCAGGCTGCCGCCGAAGCCCTGGGCTTGAAAGCCGATGTCCGGCTCGAGACCGGTTTTCTCCTCTGGGCCCGGCAACTGCACGACTGGCAGCAAGCCGACCGCGCCGTGACCCGCCACCGTCAGGCGCTGGAAAAGTCGCGCTCGGCGCACTCGACCAGCCGCAAGCACACCGCCGATCTACTGCAACGCTTCGGCTTCGACAAGCTCGAGGAGCTGTCGAGCCGCACGCTCACCAGCGTGCTGCACCAGCTCTCCCCGCGCATGCGCACGAACGCCGAGCTGCACAACGAGATCCAGTCGCACCGCCACCGGCTCGGCGAGCTCAGCGCCGATATCGAGATGCTGCAAAAGCGCCATGCACAGGTCTTCGAGCAGGCCGGCATGAGCGAAGGCGATCGTGACAAACTGATTCAGCGAATCGAGCAGCACGAAGAGTGGCGGCAGTTCGAACAGAAGCGGCGCGATCACTCCATGGAAGTCGCCCGGCTTGAGCACAAGCTCGACAAGGCGCCCGCGCTGATCGAACAGGCCCGCGGCCAGCAGCGCGAAGCCCTCTCGAAGCGCCGCGAAGCGCTGGCCGAACAGGCGGCCCGGCGCGATGAGCTCAACCGCCATATCGCCACCATCCACACCCGGCACGAAGACGTCGTGCGCCGGCGCGAGCTGCGATCCCTGATCGGCGAGTTCGAACAGCAGCGCGAAGCCCTGGCGGGGGAGTTCGACCAGCACATGATATCGGCCGCCGGCCAGATGCTCATCGAGGACGTGCGCATCGCCCACCAGGCCGACAACGAACCCGCCGCACTCACGCGCGCGGCCCACTGGTTCGAGCGCTTCACCCACCATCGTTACCGGCTGCGATTTCGCGGCGAGCGTTTCGAGGCCTTTGACACCCGGGCGGAACAAACGCGGGCGCTGGCCGAGCTGTCGACAGCCACGCGCATGCAGCTCCTGCTGGCCGTTCGCCTGGCCTGGATCGAGCAGGCCGAGCGCAACCGCGAACCGCTGCCCGTGTTCATGGACGAGGTGCTCACGACCTCCGATCCCGATCGCTATCGTCTGGTGGTGGAATCCGTCCAGGAAATCGCCGCCGGTGGCCGGCAGATGTTCTATCTCACGGCCCAGAGCGACGAGGCCACCGCCTGGGCTGCCTGGGCAGGAGAAGGCCCGGCGCCGCATACGATCGACATGGCCGAGGTTCGCCGCGGCCAGATCGAACCGCTGCGTCTGGCCATGCCCGCCGGCGAGCGCCGCCGGCGCGATGTTCCGGATCCGGGGGAGCTGTCGCCCGAGGAGTGGGCGCGCCAGGCCGGCGTCGGGCCGATCCGGCCGTGGCTGGGCACCGGAATGATCGAGGTCTTCCACCTGCTGCACGATGACCTCGCCCTGGCCGCGCACCTGATGCGCCTGGAGCTGTCGCGGGTGGGCGAACTATCCGGTTATCTCGACGCCGAAGAGGACGACGAGCTGCTCGATGCGGGCAAGCGCGGGATGCTCGGGCGCCGCTGCAATGCCGCCGCGCTCATCATCGACGATTGGCGTGCCCGCCACCACCGGCCGGTCGATGCCGGCGCCCTGGCCGCTTTCGGGCAGATTACCGACACTTTCATGCCGCGCGTGCTCGACCTGCTCGGAGAAGTCGACGGCCATCCGCAGTCGCTGATCGAGGGCCTGCGCGCAGGCCGGGTCAGTCGCTTTCGCAGCGACACCACTGAAGCTCTGGAGCAGTGGCTGGCCGACCACCGCTACCTGGCCGCCCGAACCGACGAGCCCTCGATCACCGCTGCCGAGCTGTCGAGCCGAACGGGCCTGAGCCCCGAAGACGCCGCCAGCCTGCGCGAATGGATCGTCAGTGCCATCGACGATCCGCTGGCTTAGGGCTCGGGGCTCGCCGCAAGGATGCTTCAAACCGCAGGTGAACGCAGGGACTGCTTGCCTGCCTCAAGAATTCCTTCCTACAGATTCCTTCCGTAGAACAGCTCCTGCATTTCCTTGCGCAGGCGCTTTTCGATGCGATTTCGCTCGCGCTTGTCCAGCTCGTCGGCATTGACGCCGAACAGGTAGTTTTCCAGGTCGAAGTCCTTCAGCCGCATCTTGGTGTGAAAGAGGTTTTCCTGATAGACGTTGACATCGATCATCTCGTAGGCCTTCTTGGTGTCGCGGCTGAAGTAGTCCTGAATGGAGGTGATCTTGTGGTCGACGAAATGCTTGCGACCGCGTACGTCGCGGGTGAAACCACGCACCCGGTAGTCGACGGTGACAATATCGGACTCGAAGCTGTGAAGCAGGTAATTGAGCGCCTTCAGCGGCGAGATGACACCACAGGTGGCCACGTCGATGTCGGCGCGAAAGGTGCAGATACCGTCGTGCGGGTGGCTTTCCGGGTAGGTGTGGACGGTGACGTGGCTCTTGTCCAGATGGCCGACCACCGACTCCGGCAAGGGTCCGGGCGCAGCCGACGCCGCATCCCCGGCGTTTTCCACCGGTTCTTCGGCAATCAGCATGGTTACGCTCGCCCCCTGAGGCTCGTAGTCCTGACGAGCGATGTTGAGGATGTTTGCCCCGATGATATGCGCTACATCGCTGAGGATCTGGGTCAGGCGCTCGGCGTTGTAGGCCTCGTCGATATAGGCGATATAGTCCTTGCGCTGATCAGGCGAGGTGGCGAAACACAGATCATAGATATTGAAGCTGAGCGCCTTGGTCAGATTGTTGAAGCCGTGAAGCTTGATGCGACGTGAAACCATTGCGTCAAATCCCGTTGGGCGCCGGCAAAAATGGGAGGCAATTATCAACGATTCACCGACCACGTTTCCACCCCGAAATCCGTTACACTTCAGTCAGCGTGCGGTCACGCGTTTGACGCGCGTCACGGAAAAGGGGCAGAATCGGTGGGAACAAGCGTCGCTCGCGGGGAATCCGCGGGCAGACCGATTCCCGAGCATGATCACTGGAAAGGGAAGCCATCCAGACAATGACAATAGAAGACGCGATGAGAGATTTCCAGTTCTACCCGATCGATCGGGAAGCAATGGATCGCTTTCTTGCGATCTGTCAACGCCAGCACTTTCCGGCCAAGACCACCATCATGCGCCCGGGCGACCCAGGCGACAGCCTGCTTTATATCATCGAAGGCTCTGTGTCGGTCTCGACCGAGGGAGACGACGGCCGCGAGCTGATCCTGAGCTATCTCAACCCCGGTGACTTCATCGGCGAGATGGGTCTGTTCATGAAGCCCACGCACCGTAAATCGCTGGTGCGCACGCGCAGCAAGTGCGAAGTCGCAGAGGTATCCTACGAACGCCTGCGCCAGGCGCTGGACAACGAGCTGCGCGATCACGCCATCGACATTCTCATGGCCATCGGCTCCAAGCTGGCCCAGCGCCTGCTCCACACCCGGCGCAAGGTCTTTCACCTGGCCTTCCTTGATACCCAGGGCCGCATCGCCAAGGCCTTGATCGACCTGTGCAGCGAACCGGACGCGATTTCCCACCCCGAAGGCACGCAGATCAAGATCACGCGCCAGGAGCTGAGCCGCATCGTGGGTTGCTCGCGGGAAATGGCCGGGCGAGTGATGAAAAACCTCGAAGAAGAAGGCATGATCCGCGCTTCCGGGAAAACCGTGGTGGTGCTGGGTACCTACAAGGGTGCGCCGGCCTGAGCCCGGCCCCGGCCGCAGACCCCGTGCCCGCCTAGATAAGCCAGTAGACTGCCGCGGCCACGACGACCGCAGCGGCGGCAACCGCCGCCCAGGGCAGCCATCGCGGGCTGTCGTGCCCGGCAGCCTCCGGCGAATCATCCGGATCGAAGAAGCGGAACTCCACGCGACCGAAGCGCACCCGGTCGCCGCTGGCCAGTGCCGAACTCGAGATCTTGCGATCGTTGACGAAAGTGCCGTTGGTCGACAACAGGTTGACCACGCGCCAGCCGGCCGAATCCCGCACCAGGCGGGCGTGTTCCGACGAAACGCTGGTATCGTCCAGCCGCAGGTCGCAACTGTCGATGCGCCCGACGGTCACCCGGGTGGATTTGAGCGTGAACGATTGTCCGCTGACGCCGCTGCTCATTCCGGTCAGTTCGGCCCGCGAAGCAGGCGATGCCGGTTCACTGGCAGCTTCCTCGATGAGCTGGCTGACCTCATCACGGCTGAAAACCTGAGTGCCCTGGGGCCCCTGATCCTTGCGACCTGATCGATCACTTCCGCTGCTCATCTTCGATCCCTCCAATTTTCACTATTCTAGCCGGAGCGGCGGCTGAACGGCCACTTCCAGCGCGGGCGCTGTGGCGCCGCGGATTCCGGCGCCGCCACGACCACGGCAGAGACGTTGTCATGTGCGCCGGCGGCCAGGGCGCCCTGCAGGAGCGTATCGACAAGGCCCTGAGCATCGAATGCCTCGGCCGAGCGCACAATGCGCTCCATTTCGCTGTCGCCAAGCTCGCCCGAAAGGCCGTCGGAGCACAGCAGAATCATGTCGCCGGGCCGCCACTCGTTCTCGATCACGTCGATGCGTGGTGCGTCCTCACCGGCCAGGCCGAGACAATCCGTCAGCACGTGCCGCTGGGGGTGGCGCGTGGCCTCGTCCGGGCTCAGCGCGCCGGAGGCAACCAGCACGCCGGCAACGTTGTGATCGCGAGTGAGCAGTTCGAGGCGGCTGCTATGCGGACAGAAACGGTAGGCCCTGCTGTCGCCAACCCAGGCCACTTCGTAACGACCGCCGTCTTCGACCAGAGCCACGATGGTTGTCCCCATGTCGTTGTACTCGGGGCGCTCGCGCTGCTCGGCGCGGATGGCATGGTGGGCCGCCATCACGGCTTCAGTCAGACTGCGCCCCTTGCTGATTCGATTCCGGACGGTATCGCGTGCGATCGCGCTGGCGCGCGCGCCGCCCGCATGCCCCCCCATTCCATCGGCTACCAGCCACAAGCCCAGCTCGTCTTCGACCAGTACCGCATCCTGATTTTCCCGGCGCACCCGCCCGACATCGCTGACCGATGCCGATCGCCTGCTCCCCGACCCTTGAGTTACGCTATTCATGTTGGCTCTATCGCGTAGAATTCCGGTTGTTCCCACCCAGCTCTCGGGCCGGCCCCAACCGTGTTTTCGGCCAGAATAGCCGATTTTTTTCGATACAGCGAATCCACCTCAACGGCATAACGTAATGAATACAATTCCAGGCACTCAAACCAGCGCATGGCGCGTCCTGAAATTTGGCGGCAGTTCGGTTGCACAGGCCGAAAACTGGCCGCGCATTGTTGAGCAGGTCGAGCTGGCGCGAAAACAGGGCCTGAAAGTGGTCGTTGTGGTCTCGGCGCTGCGCGGCATCACCGACCTGATCCAGGACTACATCGACAGCAGCACCGACCCCGCAGCCCTGCTCGCCGAAATCGAGCGCCGGCACCGCGAGCTGCTGAGCGCCCTGGGCCTGCCTGCCGACAGCCTCGACAAGACACTGAGCGCGTTGCGCAACCTTGTCGAGCAAGGCTTCAACGCCGGTGAGCCGGCCGACCAGGCCCGGCTGCTGGCCTTCGGCGAGCTGCTCTCCAGCCGGCTGGCGGTCGCCAGGCTCGCGCGTGCTGCCGACGACGTCCGCTGGCTCGACAGCGGCAGGGCGCTGACCAGCGATGCAGGCGAGCAGCGCAGTCGCCGCGCCTGCTATCTTTCCGCTCGCTGCCGAGCGCTGCCAGACCCCGACCTGGCCGACCGCCTGGCAAACGAAGCGGGTATCTGGGTGATGCCGGGCTTTGTCGCCGCCAATCCCGCCGGCGAGACGGTTCTGCTCGGCCGCGGCGGCTCGGACACCTCGGCGACCGGTCTGGCCGCCGTGCTGAGCGCAGAGCGCGTTGACATCTTCTCCGATATCCCGGGCCTGTTTTCGGCTGACCCGCGCCGCGTGCCCGGCGCACGCCTGCTGAAGCAAGTGGGCTTCAGAGAAGCACAGGAGCTGGCGGCCATGGGTGCCAAGGCTTTGCACCCGGCGGCCCTGGCACCGGCACAGGCGCATGGCATCGCAATTCACATGGCCCAGACCGACCGGCCCGACATCGAGGGCACGCGCATCACCCCTGCGATCAAGGAGCACGGCGCCCAGGTCAAGGCGATCGTCCAGCGCCAGCCGATCACGCTGATCTCGCTTGAGGATATCGGCATGTGGCAACAGGTCGGCTTTCTTGCCTCGGTCTTCGAAGTGTTTCGCCGGCTGGGCCTGTCGGTCGACCAGATCTCGACATCCGAGTCGAACGTCACCCTCACGCTCGACGCCAACGCCAATGCCGCCGACCAGGCCATGCTCGATGAGCTGGGCCGCCGGCTCAACCGCTTGTGCAAAACCGAGATCCTGACCGACTGCGCGACCGTCAGCCTCGTCGGGCTGGGCATTCGCACGATCCTGCACCGGCTTGGCCCTGCGCTGGAGGTCTTCGAGCAGCGACGCATCTTTCAGGTCAGTCAGGCGGCCAATGATCTCAATCTGACCTTTGTAGTGGAATCCCGCCATGCCGAGCGTCTGGTGCAGCAGCTGCATCAGCAGGTCATCCCCGGCGGCGTCGGCGGCGACTCGGTGTTCGGGCCAACGTTCGAGCAGCTGTTCCGCGACGAGAGCGCGCCGATTGCCACCGCACCGTGGTGGCAATCGCGCCGCAACGAGCTGCTTGCCCTGATGGAAGATCGCGACAGCGCCTACGTCTACCACCTGCCGACGGTGCGTGATGCCTGTCAGCGCCTGTGCCGCCTCAACTCGGTCGATCATGTGCTGTATTCGATGAAGGCCAACCCGCACCCGGCGGTGCTGCAAACCGCGGTCTCCGAAGGTCTGGGTATCGAATGCGTGTCCCTTGCCGAGGCCCGTCACGCGCTGGCACAGGCACCGGGGCTGACGCCGGGCGATATCCTGTTCACACCCAATTTCGCGCCGCGAGCGGAATACCGCCAAGCGGTAGCCATGGGCCTGTTGCTGACCATCGACAACCTGCACGCGCTTGAACACTGGGGCCATGATCTGGCCGGGCAGTCGGTCTTTCTTCGCCTCGACCCCGGCTCCGGCCTGGGGCACCACAAGCTGGTACGCACAGCCGGCAGCCACTCCAAGTTCGGCATTCCCTTGAGCCAGCTCGAGCGCGCGCAGACCCTGTGCCGTGCCCACGACATCCGCATTCGCGGCCTGCATGCGCACACCGGCTCGGGGATCATGCACGCTGACAACTGGCATCGCAGCCTGGAAACCCTGGGCGAGGCCGCCCGCCGCATCGATTCGGTCGAAATCATCAACCTTGGCGGCGGCCTGGGCGTGCCCGACCGCGCCGATGAGCTGCCGCTGGATACCACGGCGCTGGACGGCGGACTGGCCGAGCTCAAGCAGCAGTTGCCGCGCTCGGTCCAGGTCTGGATCGAGCCGGGCCGCTATGTCATCTCGCCGGCGGGAGTGCTGTTGGCGCGAGTGACACAGACCAAGAGCAAGGGCGGGGTGCGCTATGTCGGTGTGGCTACCGGCATGAACTCGCTCATCCGGCCAGCGCTTTACGGCGCCTGGCATGAAATCGTCAGCCTCACCCGGCTCGACGAGCCCGGCGATCAGGTCTACAACATCGTCGGCCCGATCTGCGAGACCGGCGATATCCTCGGCCTCGACCGGCTGCTGCCGGAGTCATTCGAGGGCGACGTGCTGATGGTGGCCAATGCCGGCGCTTATGGTGCTGCCATGGCCTCGCGCTACAACCTGCGCGCGCCGGCCGAAGAGCTCGTGCTCGACTAGTCGGCGATACCGGCGGGAGCGACCAGCACCGGCAGGCGCCAGCGCGCCAGCAGACGCTCGGCAGCGGGTGAGTCGAGCCAGGCGCCGCCGCGGGCCACCATCAGTTCGGCGGCGCGCTCCTCGGCCAGAACGCGCAAGAGCTCGCCGGTGGCCATGGTCGCCAGGCCGCGCACGCGCGCACTGATCCCGGCATTGGCGAGCAATTCCTCCAGCCGGGCCTGCGCACCCCGGCCCGCGTCCGGCGCGGTCAGTACGACGAGCCGGCGCTCAGTCGTTTGCGCCCGGGCCGCGGCCGCGCCCAGCAACGCCGGACCGGCAGCGAGGTCATCGATCAACACCGCGACCCGTCCGCGGTGGCCTGTCGACACCGCCGCACTGATGTGCACGCTGCCGGCCGCAGTGCGCGCCAGCCGCAGCGCGGCTTCGACCAGACCGCGTCCGGAGCGGGCCAGGGCTGAAGCATGGGCAAGCATGAGCAGATCGTCACGCGCGGACACGGCCAGAACCTCATCGACTACGCGCTTGCGAACAACCACCGCCTCCCAGGCGACTCCAGTCCGGCGGGTGATCCGCGCGATGATGCGGCGAATCTCGGCCGCGCCCGGATCGAGTCGGCGAGCCACTGCGGCCCGATCGAGCGGTCGGATTGCGCCCGAGAGCGCGCCCACCTCGCAGGCAAACGGATAGGCGGCGCTGCGCGCTCGTGCCGGTTCATCGGCAATCACGGCCAGCAGCGGCAGGCGCTGCTGTGCGGCCATGGCCGCCGCCGAGCGCAACGCCATCAACGCCTCGGCCGAGGCGTCAACAACCACGATGATCCGCCCCGGCTGGCCGTCGCTGTTGCGCTCGGGAGCACGCGCGTGGCGCTGCTTGCGCTCAGGCGTCATTGCCACGATTCCTCGCCTCATGCTCCGCGTTGTCGCCACGCTTGCGCGCCACGCGTGCAAATGCCTGCAAGCGATCGGCCACGCGACGATTGAAGCTGTCGGCAGCGAATTCACCCTCATCATCACGCCCACCCGCAGGCAGCCCCGACAGCAGCGCCAGTGCATCGTCCACCGTTTTGACGGCGTAGATCCGGAAGCGACCATCGGCGAGGGCCTGACGAACCCTCGACGCGACCATCAGGTGCTCGACGTTCGCGGCGGGGATGAGCACGCCGTGCCCATCAAGCTCACCCGCCTGTTCGCAGACGTCGAAGAAACCCTCGATCTTTTCATTGACGCCGCCCACAGCCTGGACCTGGCCGTGCTGATTGATCGAGCCGGTCATCGCCAGCGATTGCGCCAGCGGCACATCGGCGACCGCCGAAAGCAGCGCGCAGGCTTCGGCCAGCGAAGCAGAATCGCCGTCGATGCCGCCGTAGCTCTGCTCGAAGACGATGCTGGCCGCAAGCGAGAGCTCGGAATCGGGCGCGTAGCGGTTGGCGATGAAGCGCGACAGGATCAGCACGCCCTTGCTGTGGATGGGCCCGCCGAGCTTGACCTCGCGCTCGATGTCAACCACCTGACCACGGCCGGGGCGTGCGGTCGCGGTAATGCGCGCTGGCCGGCCAAAGCGGAAATCGCCGAGCTGAAGCACCGACAGGCCGTTGACCTGACCGCAGGCTCTGCCCTCGGTCGAGATCATGACGGTGCCGCGGTTGATCTGCTCGAGGCTGGCCTCACGCATACGCCCGGCGCGCACGTTGCGCTGCTCGATGGCCTGCTCCACGTGCTCGCCGCTGACGGTATCCGACGATGCCTGGCCGGCCAGGTAGCCGGCCTCGGCGAGTACGTCACGCAGCACCCGATCGTTGGCGCTGAGCTTGCGCTGATCATCGGCCAGGCGGCTGGCGTGCTCGATCATGCGCGCCACGGCGCTGCGATCGAGCGGCGGACAATCGCTGCGTCGCGCCAGATCAGCGAGCATGCGTGCATAGAGCATGTGATTGGCATCGCTGCGCTCGATGTGGTCTTCAAAGTCGGCCTCGACCTTGAACAGCTCGAGAAAGTCCGGATCATGCTGCGCCAGCAGATAGTAGAGCAGCCGCTCGCCGACCAGCACCACCTTGAGCGAGAGCGGAATGCTTTCCGGCTGCAGGCTGGTGGTGCTGACCATGCCGTAGAGCCGCTCCAGCGATTCGATGCGCACATCGCTGGAAAAAAGCGCGCGCTTGAGACTCTGCCACGCCAGCGGCTGTGTGAGCACGCGCTCGGCATCGATGATCAAATAGCCACCGTTGGCCCGATGCAAGGCGCCGGGCCGGATCCTGGAGACATCGGTATACAGCGCGCCCTCGCGCATTTGGTACTCGATGCTACCGACCAGGTGGTGATGACCGGGCAGATCCTCGTAGACGACCGGCGCGCCTTCGGCCTCGGAATTGTCGATCAGCAGATTGACGCGGAAGCGTTCAAGCAGCCCTTCGGACGGACCGCTGCCGTCGCGGCCGCGCAGGGCTGCGGCATTCTCGACCACGTGCTCGCGCGCGGCCTCAATCCAGGCCTTGACGGCCGAGTTTTCCGACCACTGCTGCTTGAGTTCCTCGACCGGCCCGCCAAGCGCGATCCCGGTCATTTCTTCGTTGAGCTTGCGCACGCGTTCGCGAAGCTCCTTGCGCAGCGCCGGCACGCGCTGGATCTGCTGCTGGAGCTTCTTCTGCAGCTCGGCAATTTTCGCCTCGATCGCCTTGCGCTCGTCATCCGGCAGCTTTTCGTATTCGTCGGGCTCGAGCACTTCACCGTCGCGCATCGGCGCCAGGCTGAAGCCGCCGGGGGTGGAAATGAGCGCAATGTCCGATTCACTTGCCTCCTCACCGATGGCGCTCAAACCCTTGCGCTGGCGCTGCTCGAACTCCTCCTGAAGATCCTGCATCCGGCCCTGGTATTCCTCGCTTTCGAACACCGCGGCCACGCCGGTGCGCAGTTCTTCGATAAAGCCGTCCATGTCCGCGCGCAGGCGTCGACCCTCTCCGGCGACCAGTTTGAGCGCACGCGGGCAGTTCGGCTCGGCGAAGTTGTGGACGTAGCACCAGTCCGGCGGTGCAGCCTCGCCGGCAGCGCGGTCGTCCAAGAAGCGCTTGACCAGGGTATGACGATCGAAGCCGCGCGGGCCGAGCACGAACAGGTTGAAGCCGTGATTGGCAATGCCGGTGCCAAAGCGCAGCGCCTCGAGCATGCGCTCCTGACCGATCGGCTCAGCGAGCGCTTCGAGTTCCGCGGTGGTTTCGAACTCGAGCGTGTCGACACGGCAGCGCCGGTAGATTCGATCGACGCTCAACGGCTTGATGTCTGGCATGTCCTGATCCTTGACTGACACTGTGGTTGATCGAAGGTCTTCAATCTACCCCAGTCATTGCCGCCGCGGGGATTGATTCACCCTGCCGGACGATCGGCCGAGGCCGGCAGCCGGCGCCGGCAAGCCATGTTCGCCTTGAACACTCGGGCGGTTCAAGGCTATGCTCAATTGATTGAGCCAGTCTGACCAACTGCCGACAAGAAGCAGTCACGAGGGAACGCTTCCATGAACCAGCCAGTCACGACCGCGCCAGAGGCCGGTTCCGGGATCACCATCGAGTTTCGCGGTGGCAAGGCGCTCAGCGCTGTGCCGATCCTGTTCTTCATCGCCTGGGCCATTTTCCAGTCCGGACTTTTGGGCATCAGCGCCACCGGCGGCCTGATCATCGGCATGCTCGTCGGGCTGATTCTCGGGATGCTTTTCGTCAAGGGCGACTGGAAGACCTACGCCGACACGGTTTTCGAAGGCATGGCCCAACCGGTGGCGGTGACCGCCATCGTCGCCTGGCTGTGGGCGGGCATGTTTGCCGGCACTCTGCAGGTGGGTGCCTTCGTCGATGGTCTGGGCTGGCTGGCGGTGGCGACAGGCATCGGCCCGCTGCTGTTCCCGGCCATCACTTTTCTGCTCGCCGCCCTGCTGGCGACCGGCATCGGCACCGGCTACGGCACGGTCATCGCCTTTGTCGCCCTGTTCTTTCCGGCCGGTGTGGCCCTGGGCGCCGACCCGGTGCTGATGTTCGGCGCGATTCTCTCCGGGGCCGTGTTCGGCGATAACCTGGCGCCGGTTTCGGACACGACCATCGTCAGCGCGGTGACCCAGGACTGCAGCGTCGGCGGTGTCGTCGCCAGCCGCTTCAAGTACGCCATCATCGCCGCCGTGCTGTCGCTGATCGCCTACGTGGTCGCCAGCGCCCTGTTCAGCGGCAGCACCATCGCGCCGGAAGTGGCCGAAGCCTTCCGCGAGCGCACCAATCCTGCCGGCCTGCTGCACCTGGTTTCCACGGCGGTCGTGATCATTACCGCGGTTGCCGGGCGCCACATCATCGAGGCCATCTCCTGGGGACTGATCGTGGCCATCGCCGTCAACCTGATCTTCGGCCTGGCGCCGGCGACCGACATGCTGGTCTTTCGCGTCGCCGAGGACGGCTGGGCGGCGGCCACCTTCGGGGGCTGGCCGCTGATCGAAACCGTAGCGGCGGCCGAAGCCGGCGTCGGCGGCAGTCTGTATGACGGCGCCATGGGCTTTACCGAGCTGGCGGTGCTGATTCTGCTCGTGCTCGCCGGCGCCCAGATCATGATGCGCGGCGGTGCCTTCCACGCCCTGCAGGACTGGCTGTTGCGCACCGTGGCTCGCACCGTCCGTTCTGCCGAAATGGCCATGGTCATGGCTACTGCCGCCATCAATGCCGCGATCACCATCAACACCGCCGCCGAGATTGCCGTAGCACCCTATATCGCCACCATCGGCAAGCGCTTCAATATCAACGGCTTTCGGCGTGCCAACATTCTCGACGCCAACACGTCGGCTCTGGGCTATATCTTTCCCTGGGCCGGCGGCGTGCTGGTCGGCTACACTCAAATGGTTGCGCTGGTCGAGCGCTATGATTGGTTCAGCGCCGATATGGTGGTCGCGCCCATCCAGGCCTGGCCCTGGGTCTTCCACGGCTGGCTTCTGGTCATCGTCTTCCTGGTGTCGGCCTGGACCGGATTTGGCCGCGAGTACACCACCGACCGCCTGAGCGCAGGGGAGAAGAACAAATGATCCGGAAGCTGTTTGCCAACTGGCAATTTCGCACCAACCACCCTTCGTTTACGGCCGGAGAGCGACTGAAGGTATTTCTGACCGCCTTTGACGAAACCAGTGGTCGGGGCGAAGCCCGCATCGGCGACACCATTCTGGAAGTCGAAGCTGCGCGACCGGAACAACTCGACACGCTCGTCACGCTCAAGGTGAGTTCGTTTGACACGGCCCGCCATCGCGGCCAGGCGCAGATCGTCGAACAGGAAACCTCGAACCCGGCCTGAAGCCTTGCGCGGGAAGGCTGCGGGTGCTGTGACCCTGCTCGCCCCTTTCGGAATGCACCAGCCCACAATCAGGCCGGCGCGCCAGCCGCAGAGGCGGGCCGCTGGTCAGCGGCCCGCCGCTTCTGCTGCGCTTACGGACACATCTGCTGTTCGGTGTTGTAGACCTTCACGATCTCGTAGATCCCCGAGCCGAAGCCGGTAATCGAGTTGTAGTGGACCGTGCCTTCCATGCAGTTGTCGAAGGTGAACGTGACCGTACCCCAGGCTTCGCTGGCGAGGTCGCCGCTATCGAAGTCGGGTCCAAACTGCGGCCCGGTCACCTCGCTGACGGGCATCGTGGCCTGGTTGCCGTCGAAGCCCTCGGCCAGGCCAGTCAACCACATCTGGTTGCCCGACTCATCGTAGGTGAACCAGATCGCGACCAGTTGATTGCTTTCGGTCACGTCGATCATGAAGCCCTCGCCGCTGTGGCCGAAGACCTTCCAGTTTCCACCCAGGCCACGCGGTCGTGTGGCGGTTGTAATCTGCAGCCCCACGCTATCGCGGCGGACGCTGTCGAGCGGCGGTGTCGTGCCACCGGTCTGAACGATGTCGGGGCAACCGCCCGAATTACTGGCCGTGTCATAACTGATCCCCGCACTGCCGGGCTGGCGCACGATTTCGTGGCTGAAGGTCACCACAGCGCCTTCGGTCACGGTTGCACCGCCAAAGTCGTAGGTCTGGCGCTTGATATCGGTGCTGCCCGACGAGCTGAAGGTCACGGTTCGACGACCGATCAGGCGGCCGTCATAACCGCCTTCGCGAGCGGTCAGCTCCAGCGAGTAGACGCCTGCGGCTTTGGGGTAGTACTGAAGCGTGACGTGGTCGAGACGCGAGGCCGGGAAGTTCTCGACGTAGAAACCGCGATCCAGACGATCGCCGCCCGAGCCCTTGAATGGACAGTAGTACAGCGGCGGAAGGGGCGGCGGCGAGGCAAGCGTCACCTCGGTCACCAGCCCGCCGGCGCTGGTGGAGGCCGCAGCCGTTCCCGCGTCCTTGTCAAACGCGTACTCGCTCCTGACATCGCGGGTGTCGGCGTCGAAGACGTAGCCATCCGCCCCGGCGGGGCAGTTCTCCACCGTGATATCGACAAGCAGGTTGCGCGAGGCGCCGTTGAACTGAAACGGCACGTCGATGGGGAGCTGGAAGCCGAAGGGATTGGTCGGCGATCCGGTTCCGGAAGACACCGTCAGGTCACCCTTGAAGACCAGCGTTTCATCCGGGCCGATGTTGTCAGCGAAGGTCTTGCTCATGTTGCCGGTGGTGCGCGAGGTCGACGACAGCTTGATGGTGGTATCGCCATAGGTCACCGAACCCAGCGCAGGCTGACCGTCGTCGAGGCGAAACGCCAGCCCGCTGATGTTGCCGCCGCCGATGGCATCGCCGTCGATAATCTGCTGAAAGCGCATGCCGTCGGTGCACAGGCTGGTGGCCCCGAACGGCTCGGATGTGGCGCTGTTGCCTGGCGAGCCCCAGGCCTCATCGGGTACGACCACCAATGCGATGGCAGCGTGCAACTGACCGGCCGCCAGACAGGATGCCAGCGCCAGCGCCGCAAACAGGGCACGACGCCATGATGGCGTGGCCTGGCCAATGGATGCTGTATTCATGTGTAGCCTCCTCTTGTGTGAGCGTTGCGGCCCGGCCTGCCCCTGAATCCGGGTCCCTTACACATAGATGACGTATTTTTCCGATCAATCATGCCGCGCCATTCATCTTCACGATCTGCAACCAGCTCCAGCGATCAAACTCGTCAGCCAGCGCAGCGACTGCGGGTACGCCTCGGCAGAGAACACGAACTCCTGTCCGCGCCCGGCCGATCGAAGCCGGGTTACCCCGCCGGCCCGGGACCAGCGCGTCGGCTGCCGGTGGTAGGACGGAGCCATCCGATCGACCCCGGGTGACATCCAGTTGGGCAGGCGCCAATCGCTGACGCGATCCGATGCCGGATCGCTGAGCTGCAGAAGACGCCGGTAACGCGGAAACACACCGCTGCCCGGCAGTCCGCCGGCCCTTGTGCCAGGCAGCCTCAGCTGGCGACGCGCAAGATAGAGCACGTTATCGGGCGAGGGATCGTGATGAAAGTGTGGATGCTCGGCGGCCCAGCGCCGAATCGAGTCAGGGCAGTCGGCAACGGGAACGAGCGCTTCGATCTGCAGCCAGCCCCAGATCAGATGAACCCGCGGCGCATTGCGATCGAAGGCGAAGCGTCCCCGGCGCCATGACACGCGCTGAAAAAGCCCGAAGAAGACGAACAGATCGCCGGGGCCGACGCCCTCGTTGCGCAGATGGCCCTGGGCCGCACCCGCCTGCCCGAAAAGCGGCTGCCAGCCGGGCGCGCGCGGGCGGTCTGCCGCCACCAGGTCGGGATCCAGGTGGGCACGCGAGCTGCGCCGGATTCGGCCGCCGGTCAGGTTCGACACCAGCGCGCCGATGTCGCGGCCGTCGCGCCCGCCGCTGCCGATCTCGCCATAGCGAACCGGCGAGCGCGGATCGGGAATCGGAAGCGACACGATCCGCCCGTCCGGCAGGATCGGGCTGGGCACGCCGCCGGCCGAGCTGTCGAATCCCTTGCGGCTGAGAATGATCTTCATGGGCGCGTGGCCAGACGTCGGTTTGCCGGTCGTGATCCCGACATGCTATGTTCGAACAAGGCTTGGATGGGGAAGAGACGATGAAGCTTTTCTGGTTGATGTTCGCCGCGCTCGGCCTGTCAGTCGCCGCCGCGGCATCCGCGAACACAAACCTGTCGTACCAACCCGACTGCTCGAAGGGAGACAGCGAAGTTGTCCTGATCTCGCAGCAGCAGCCTTATTATCCGCATTCAGCCACGATGTTTTGCCTGACCGGCTCGGTGACGCTGACGTTCACGATCGACGCCGAGGGCCGGACTCGCGACATCGCCATCGCCGAAAGCAGCCCGCAGGCCATTTTCGACCGGGCGGCCATCCAGGCTGTGGAACGGTGGCGTTTCGTGCCCGCCTGCCGCGACGGCGAGCGCGCCGAACGCAGCGCCACGCAGACCATCGAGTTTCAACTACCACAGGAGATGGTGACCGAATGCCGGGCGCGTCGCGCACCCCTCGACGAGGAGGCAAGGCAGCTGCTGGGCGAAGTCGCCGCGCGCCACGCGCTGCTGGTCGAGATGCTTTCGGGGCAACTGTCTCGACGGCAGTTCGAGGAGCTCAATGCGGAGAAGATCGGCAGCTTCGAAGGCGACCTGGGCCGCGTGGCCCGCTTCCACCGCAGCGCGCTCGAGCGCATCACCAGCGCCAATCATGCGGCGCCGCAGGCCGACTTCATGCGCGTTCTGTCAGCCCTTCAACCCCATGCCCTGGCCGAAGACCCCGAGCTGGCCCAGGCCAGCGAAGCGCTCGATCGGTTCCGGAGCGAAACGCTGGACCATGCCGCCCTGGCGCAGAATCTGGAAGCCGATCTCCAGGCCAGCCGGGAACGCCTCGAGACCAAAACCGACCTGTCGTCCGGGCAACTGGCGGCGATGATCGATCCCTTTCTGGGCACGCTGGACGCCTCGCCCGAGCACGTCTTCGAGCTCTTGCTCGAGCCGCTTGACCGGCTGCAGTCCCTCGTTGACCTGCTCAAGACCAGTCACGGGCACTGGGCGGTGAAGAACAACCGGCTTGTTTTCGACAACGAAGTCGACCAGTCGGCCTGGGACACGCAACTGGAAGAGCTGATGAGCCTGCAGGAGCAACACCAGAACGAGTACCGAAGCTGGCTGCGCAGCTTCGAGGATTACTCGACCTGAAACCGGACGATTGCGCCATAATGGCGGGCGAACTTCACTGACCGGAAGCTATTGCCCATGAGCAACGCCTACCAGGCGTCCGACATCGAAGTCCTCCAGGGCCTCGAGCCGGTACGACGCCGGCCGGGAATGTATACCGACACCACGCGGCCCAATCACCTGATTGCCGAGGTGGTCGACAACGCCGTCGACGAGGCCCTGGCCGGCTACGCGAAACGGATCGAGGTGGTCCTGCACGACGATGGTTCCGTGGAAGTCACCGACGACGGCCGCGGCATGCCCGTGGACCCCCATCCCGAGCACAAGCTGCCAGGCGTGGAGCTGATCCTCACCCGGCTGCACGCCGGCGGCAAATTTTCGGGCAAGAACTACAGGTTCTCCGGCGGCCTGCACGGCGTCGGCGTGTCGGTGGTCAACGCGCTGTCGAAGAAACTGGTCTGCCGGATCAAGCGCGCCGGCGAGGAACACGAGATCGTCTTCGCCGGGGGTGAGACGAAAAAGCCACTGACCGTCATCGACTCGGTCGGTCGGCGCAATACCGGCACCCACGTGCATTTCTGGCCCGACCCGCAGTATTTCGACTCGGCCAATATCTCGCGACCGCGGCTCAAGCACCTGCTCAAGGCCAAGGCGATTCTCTGCCCCGGCCTGGAGGTCAGGCTGGACGACCGCGCCAACGATGAAACCGAGACCTGGCAGTTCGAAGACGGGCTGACCGACTATCTGATAGAAAGCCTCGAAGGCTTCGAGCGCGTACCCGAAGAGCCCTTCACGGGCGATTTCTCCGGCGCCGATCAGGAAGCCGAGTGGGCACTGACCTGGGTGCCCGAGGGCGATCTTGTGCAGGAGTCCTACGTCAACCTGATCCCGACACCCGCCGGCGGCACCCACACCAACGGCCTGCGCACCGGCCTGATCGAGGGTCTGCGCGAGTTCTGCGAGATCCATAGCCTGCTGCCCCGGGGCGTCAAGCTCGCGCCCGAGGACGTCTTCGAGCGCCTGAGTTTCCTGCTGTCGATCAAGCTCGACGACCCGCAGTTTTCCGGCCAGACCAAGGAGCGCCTGTCGTCGCGCTCGGCCGCCAGCTTCGTCTCCGGCGTGGTCAAGGACGCCTTCGCACTGTGGCTCAACAAGCACGTGGCCGACGGCGAGACCATTGCCAAACTTGCCATCGACAACGCGCTCCGGCGCCAGAAGGCGCGCAAGAAGGTCGCCCGGCGCAAGGTCACCGCCGGCCCCGCCCTGCCCGGCAAGCTGGCCGACTGCGCGTCGACCGATCTGGAGGAAACCGAGCTGTTTCTCGTCGAAGGGGACTCGGCCGGCGGCAGCGCCAAGCAGGCGCGCAACCGCGAATTCCAGGCGATCATGCCGCTTCGGGGCAAGATCCTCAACACCTGGGAAACCGACCCGGCCCAGGTGCTCAGATCGCAGGAAGTCCACGACCTGGCGATTGCCATCGGCGTCGACCCCGGCTCCGACGATCTGAGCAAGCTCAGATACGGCAAGGTCATCATCCTGGCCGACGCCGACTCCGACGGGCTGCATATCGCCACCCTGCTCGCGGCGCTGTTTCTCAAGCATTTCAGACCGCTGGTCGAGGCCGGGCGCATTTTCGTCGCCATGCCGCCGCTTTATCGCATCGACGTGGGCAAGCAGACCCACTACGCACTCGACCACGAAGAGCGTCAGGGCATCTTCGCCCTGATCGAGGCCGAAAAGCTCAAGGGCAAGGTCACCGAAACCCGCTTCAAGGGCCTGGGCGAAATGAGCCCGCTGCAGCTCCGCGAAACCACCATCGACCCCGACACCCGCCGCCTGCTGCAGATGACCATCGACGATGCCGCCGGTACCGACGCCCTGATGGACATGCTGCTGGCCAGAAAACGTGCCGCCGACCGCCGCACCTGGCTGGAGGAAAAGGGCAATCTGGCCGAGATCGAGATCTGAACGCGCCTTGACGAACTACTGACGCCCGATCTGTTCCAATGCGGATATGACAACGCAAATCCGCAGTTCCTCGCGCAGGCGCCTGCTGGGGCTGGCGGCCTCATCGCTGCCGCTGCTCTGGCTGGGCGGCCTGCCGACTGGCAGCCTTGCAGGAGAGACCATGAGCTCGCTGACGCTTCCCTTGTCGTTTGAACCGCTGAAACTGGATGATGCGCGCTGGCGCGAGATTCTCGACGCCGACGAGTACCGCGTACTCCGGCGCGAGGCGACCGAGCGCTCCGGCTCGAGCCCGCTCAACGACGAGCACCGCGCCGGCACCTATATCTGCGCTGGCTGCGCCCTGCCGCTGTTCTCCAGCGAGCACAAGTTCGAATCCGGCACCGGCTGGCCGAGCTTCTACCAGCCGATCCACGCCGACCACATGGAAACCCGCAAGGATTTCCGGCTGATCTGGCCGCGCACCGAATACCACTGCGCCCGCTGCGGCGGCCACCAGGGCCACGTCTTCGACGACGGCCCCGAGCCGACCGGGCAGCGCTGGTGCAACAACGGTACGGCGCTGGATTTTGTCCCCGAAGGCGAGTCGCTGCCGCCGCTTCGCCAGTAGCTGCTGCCAGGGTATCGGCAAACCCTTCTTGCAGCCACGAACAGCACGAAGGACACGAAGTGAGAAAGAGGAACAGCGTGACATGATTGATTTTTCAATTCTTCGTGCTCTTCGAGCCCTTCGTGGCTTGGCTGCCGCTCTGGCCCTGCTGTTCGCCACGCTTGCGCTGGCTGCAACAGCCGCGGAAAACGACCAGGGGCTCGAGCGCGCGACCTTTGCCGGCGGCTGCTTCTGGTGCATGGAGCCGCCTTACGACAAGGTCGATGGTGTCGTCGAAACCATTTCTGGATTCAGCGGCGGGCGGGTGGCCAATCCGTCCTACGATCAGGTCGTGCGCGGCGGCACCGGGCATCTGGAAGTCGTGGAAGTGATCTACGACCCCGAAAAGGTCGGCTACGACAGGCTGCTCGACATCTACTGGCGAAACGTCGATCCCTTCGACGGCGGTGGACAGTTCTGCGACCGCGGCGAAAGCTACCGGCCAGCCATTTTCGTGCGCAATGAAGAACAGGAACGCCTGGCGAAAATAAGCATGCAGGCCCTGAGCAAGCGCTTCGAACAGCCGATCGCGGTGACCATCGAGCCGTTGGAGGCTTTCTACCCGGCCGAGGAATACCATCAGAACTATTACGACAAGAACCCGGTCCGCTACAAGTATTATCGCTGGCGCTGCGGCCGCGATGCGCGTCTGGAAGCCGTGTGGGGCGAAGCGACCGGCGATTGACGTACGCCCGGCCCGCTACAAATCCGTGACTTCCTGCACGCGCAAAGCCGCAAGTGAGCGGGCATGATCGCCGGCTCATCGAGTTTTTTCAAAGAAGACGGAGACATCTCCATGCAACAACTTGCGTGTTACTGCAGGCGATTTCTTGTCGCCATCCTGTTGGCTCTTCCCGTTCTTGCGGCTGCCCAGCCCGACGGCATCGAGCAGGTCACGAGCGTGGAAGGCATTACCGAGTACCGGCTCGACAACGGCCTGAAAGTGCTGCTGATGCCCGACCGCAGCCGGCCGACTGCGACCATCAACATCACCTACTTCGTCGGCTCCAAGCACGAGAGCTATGGCGAGACCGGCATGGCCCACCTGCTCGAGCACATGCTGTTCTACGGCACGCCCGATCATCAGGACATCAAGGCCGAAATCTCCGAGCGGGGCGGTTCGGCCAACGGCACGACCTGGTACGAGCGCACCAACTACTTCCAGACCCTGCCGGCCGGCGAGGAAAATCTCGAGTGGGCGATCAAAATGGAAGCCGACCGCATGGTCAACTCGCTGATCTCCGGCGAAGATCTGAAGTCGGAAATGACGGTGGTACGCAACGAATTCGAAATCGGCGAGACCAGCCCGTTTCGCGTGCTGATGGAACGCGTGATGGCCACCGCGTATCTATGGCACGGGTATGGCCGCTCGACCATCGGCGCACGCGCCGATATCGAGAACGTACCGGTCGAGCGGCTGCAGGATTTCTACCGCCGTTACTATCAGCCCGACAACGCCATGCTGATCCTGTCGGGCAACTTCGACCCCGAGCGCGCGCTCGACCTGATCGCCGGGGAATTCGGCGCCATTCCGGCGCCCGAGCGCAGCGGCGACATGAAGCTGTGGCCGACCTACACCCGCGATCCTGCCCAGGACGGCGAGCGCAGCATCAACGTGCGCCGCGTCGGCCAGTTCCAGATGGTCATGGGCGCCTGGCACGTGCCGGCCGCCGCCCACGAGGACTATCCGGCCATCGAGGTGCTCACCCACGTGCTCGGCAATGCACCCTCCGGCCGACTGCACCAGGCCCTGGTGGAAAAGGAACTGGCCAGCCGGGTCGGCGCCTTTTCCATGGCGCTGGGCGAACCATCGCTGCTGATGACCTTCGCGCAGGTCGACCAGAACGATGACCTGTCAGCCGCTCGCCACGCCCTGATCGAGACCATCGACGCCGTGGAACACAATCCGCCGACCAGCGAGGAAGTCGAGCGCGCCGTCAACGCGCTCACGCGCAACATCGAGGTCACGCTCAACGACTCCGAACGGGTCGGTATCGAGCTGAGCGAATGGGCAGCCAGCGGCGACTGGCGGCTGATGTTTCTCAATCGCGACCGGCTCGAGAATGTCACCGTCGACGATGTCGTGCGCGTGGCCAACACCTACCTCAAGCGCGACAACCGCACGCTCGGCCAGTTCATTCCCGAAAACGAACCGCAGCGCGTCGAGATTCCGGCCGCACCCGATCCCGAAACCCTGCTGGCCGACTATACCGGCGGCGAGGCCCGCAGCCAGGGCGAAGCGTTCGACCCCACCGCCGAGAACATCGAAGAGCGCATCGTGCGCTTCGAGCTGCCCGGTGGCGCCCGGGTGGCGCTGCTGCCCAAGGGCACGCGCGGCAGCCGCGTCGAAGGCCGTATCGTGATGCGCCTGGGCACGCTCAAGACGCTGACCGGGCAGGGCGACGTGCCGGGCTTTACCGCCAACATGCTCATGCGCGGCTCGGAAAACCACGACCGCCAGGCCATCCAGGACCGGATCAGCAAGCTCAAGTCGACCCTGTCGATCAGCAGCAGCGGCAGCAGCGTGGCCGCCACCATGGAAAGCACCCGGGAAAATCTCGGCGAACTGCTCGAGCTGACCGCCGACGTGCTGCGCAACCCCACCTTCGAGGCCGACCAGCTCGAAGAGCTGCGCCGGCAGCGGCTGACCGACCTCGACCAGGCGCGCGACAATCCCATGTCGGTGGCATCGCACCTGATCGGACGCCACAGCAACCATTACCCGCCCGAACACCCCGATTACGCCCCGAGCTGGGACGAAGCGCAGGCGCGCATCGAGGCCGTGGAGCGGGATCAGCTGGCCGATTTCCACCGCCGCTTCTACGGTTTTGGCCCGGGTACGACGATTTCCTTCGTCGGCGACTTCGATCCCGAGGCCCTGCGGGCCAAGCTCGAATCCCGGTTCGGCGGCTGGCGCCAGGAAATCGCATTCGAACGCTACGAACGGCCCTACCACGAGACCGAAGCGGCCGCGCTGGTGGCCCAGCTCGACGACAAGGCCAACGCCGGTCTGATCGGAACGCAGGGCATTCCCATGAGCGACGAACATCCGGACTACCCGGCGCTGTCGCTGGCCGGCCATCTGCTTGGCGGCGGCTTTCTCAGTTCCCGCCTGGCCGATCGCATTCGCGACGAAGAAGGCTTGAGCTACGGCGTGGGCGGCGCCGTGACCGCCAGCAGTATGGATGAGCGCGGCGCCTTTTTCGTCTACGCCATGTACGCGCCCGAAAACCGCGAGCGGCTCGTCGAGGTGCTGTTCGAGGAGCTCAACGACGCCGTGGATAGCGGCTTTGAACAAGACGAAGTGGCCGAAGGCCGGCTGGGCTACCTGCGCCAGCTCGAGCTGGCGCGCAGCAACGACAGCCAGTTGATGGGCATGCTAAACAACCATCTCTACCTGGGCCGCGACATGTACCACCGCGCCGGCTTCGAACAGAAGGTTGGCGAGCTGACGGCCGAGGACGTCAACCGCGCCGTGCGCGAGCACCTCGATCCCGAAAAACTGAGCTATGCCGTGGCCGGCGACTTCGAGTCCGAACCCGAGCCCGAGTCAGACTCCGAGGAATCGTCGGCGCAAACCCCGCAAGAGTGAATCCGGCCGCCGGCGGCGTCCTTTCGGGACGCCGCCGGCGGTATCATGCGCGGCATCATGTTTCGCCGCACCGTCCTCCCCCGCCTTGTCTATGGCGTCTACCGAAGCCTGAGCGCCACCTGGCGCCTGCGCCGCCACGAGCCGCCGGCCCTGACCGAGCGCCTGAATGCCGGCCTGCCCTTCGTGGTGGCCATGTGGCACGGCGACGAGCTGGGGCTGGTCTGCTTCTCCCGCTACTACCGCCTGGCCACCATGGCCTCATGGAGCAAGGACGGCGAGTTGATGAACTACGTGCTGCGCAAGTTCGGCTTCGAGACCGCACGCGGTTCCTCCAGCCGGGGCGGCTCGAGCGCGCTGCGGGGCCTGGTGCGACTGGCACGCAAGGGCTGCTCGCCGGTGATTGCCGTCGACGGGCCGCGCGGACCGGTCCACAAGGCCAAGCCGGGCGTACTCGAGCTGGCGCGCGTGACCGGCCTGCCGGTCTTTCCCTGCGCCATGGCCAGCAGCCGGCACATTCCGCTGCATCGCTCCTGGGATCTGACCGATCTGCCAACGCCTTTTGCCAGGGTGCTGCTCTACTGGGGCGAGCCGATCGTCATCGAACACAAGCGCGACGCGCGCTCGCCGGAGATGAGAAAGTATCTGGAAGACGCCATCAATCGCTGCCGCCGCGAAGCCCGAAAGCTGCTGCCTGAACTGGACTGACCAGAAACCTGCCTGATCAGGCAGGTCGCCCAGCCTGCCCGGGCGCTGCTTGTTTGCAAGGGCAGATTGCCAGCCCGGACAATGGCTGCTTCAGGTGAATAGCCAAAATACTCCTGGTTACCCATTTCAATCAGCCACCCTCCAAGAAGTGAGAATTCGAACCGCAGATAAACGCGGATAAACGCAGACGATTGAATTCATTGGGCTCGTCATGGGCTCCGCCGCTGATGAAAAGGCATCCGGGCACGTTTTCAAGCCATTCGGACGCTTTTGTTTGACCTTGTATCGAAGTCGAAAGCCGGATCATTTCATCGCAATGGGCGAGCGTCCAGGCCCGCAACGGGTCAGGAAATGCTGGCACAGTTCAACTACTTGTTTTATCTGCGTTTATCCGCGTTTATCTGCGGCTCTATTCACGCGTGGCCAGGTGACGTACGTAATCAGGAAAAAGCTTGCCGCGTGGTGCACAGCGCAATTAAGCGACAATGGCCGCCATGTGGCGCCTGTTTATCGAATCGCAGTGGCGGCTGGTGCGGCTGGGCGCGCGCGCATTGTGGCCGCCGGTCGACGGCATGGGCCGGCGCTCACCGCGTCGCTGCCTGATCATGCTGGCCGTCCTGCCCGGCCTGTTTGTGCTCAACCTCTACCACTGGCTGGGACTGGCGCTCGACGAAGTCTTCTTTCGCGGCTATCGCAACGTCGAAGTCAGCCGCCCGCTGTTCGTCATCGGCATACCACGCAGCGGAACCACCTTCCTGCACGGTGTTCTGGCCGAGGACGAAAACCATACTACCTTCAGCGCCCGCGAGTGTTTTTTCGCGCTCTCGGTCACCTGGCGCAAGCTGTGGCGCAGCGCGGGTCGCGTCGACGCCCGACTCGGGCGGCCGCTGGGCCGATTGCTTGATTTTCTCGCCCGCAGGATCGCCAGGGGCCTCGAAGACACCCATCCTGTACGTCTCGATGCGCCCGAAGAGGACTTCTTCTGCCTGCTGCCACCGATGACCTGCTTCGTGCTGGTGGCGCTGTTTCCCGACAGCCCGGATCTGTGGCGCATGGCGCGCCTGGATACCGAGGCCGACCCGCGCTTTCGCCGCCGCCAGCTCGACTACTATCACCGCGCCGTCAAGCGGCATCTCTACGTGCACGGCGCCGGCAAGCGCTTCTTGTCGAAGAACGCCTCGTTCGCCGGCATGCTCGGCAGCCTGTCGCGGCAATTTCAGGATGCGCGCTTCATCGTCTGCCTGCGCCAGCCCGAGCGCGCGCTGTCGTCGCAGTTGAGCACTCTGGCCAATTCGCTGCGCTTTTTCGGCAGCGATGCTGACCCTGGCCGCTTCAACCGGCGTATCGCCGAGCTGTTCGCCTTCTATTTGCGCAACCTGCTCGATCACGCCGAGCAACTGCCGGCCCGACGCATCGCCGTGCTCAACAACAATGAAATCCGCGCCCACCTCGAGCAGGCAATCAGGCACACGCTCTCGCGCCTGGAGATCAAGCCGGCGGCCACCTTCGCGCAGCGGCTGCACGCCCGCGCCGGCGAGTCGCGCAGGCATCGCTCGCCTCACCAGCATCACCTGTCGGACAGCGGCCTCGACCCGGCATGGCTTGCCGATCGCTTTGCCGATATCCTTGCCCGTCATGACTTCGACCACGACCGCTTCGCTGCCCTTGAATGAACCCGCCAACGCCGGCGAGCTGCGCGTGCTGATCTGCTGCGACGCGGCAATCGAGCGCAACGGCGTGGGGTCCTACTACGGCGATCTGGTCGAGCAGATCGGCGGCGCGCTTGCCGCCATCGAACTGATTGCGCCTGGCCACGGACCCCGACCGCTGGCCAGCTTTCCCCTGCCCGGCGACCGCACGCAGCGCGCGGCTGTGCCGGCTGGCTGGCGCATGGCCCGCGTTTTTGACAGCCTGCGGCCGCAAGTGGTCATCATCGCAACCCCCGGGCCATACGGCATGACCGGGGCCCGGCTGGCACGGCGACGGGACATCCCCTTTATCTACGGCTTTCACACCCACTTCGAGGCGCTCAGCGCGCTCTACTGGCATCGGGTGATGACCGCGCTGGCGACCCGCTACCTGAAATCGCGCAACCACAAGCTGTTCGAGCGCGCCGCGCTCACCCTGGCGCACTCGAACAGCATGGTGGACCTGGCCCAACGGCTGGGCGCGCGCCGGGTCGAACTGGCGGCCACACTGCTGCCCGGCCGGTTTGACCAATTGCCAGAACCGAAATCCGGCCCGATCAGAGAAATTCTCTTCGTCGGCCGCCTGGCGGCGGAAAAACGCATCGACCGCCTGCTCGACGCCGCCGTCCAGCGCCCCGACTTGAGCTTCAGCTTCGCCGGACACGGTCCCCTGAGCGCGACAGTCGCGGCCGCGGCTGGAGAGCACGACAACGTGCATCATCTCGGCTGGGTGCCTCGCCAGAAGATTCCGGACTTGCTGGCCGCTCACGACGCGCTGGTTCTGCCCTCGGACGTGGAATCCTTCGGAACGGTGGCGCTCGAAGCCATCGCCTGCGCCCGGCCCGCTCTCGTGTCCACGCACTGCGGCATCGGCGAGTGGCCGCAGCTCGATGGCGTGCTCTATCGCTTCGATTCGCAGGCACCGAATGCGCTGATCGCCGCCCTGGACAAGCTGGCCGCCATGCCGGAAGCCGAGCGTTCAAGACGGGCCAATGCCGGCCTGGCCGCTTACGCGCAAATACGCGACGAAGGCCGGCGCAAGTGGCTCGAGACCCTGCTCGAGGTGGCCCGTGCGGCCTGACATCTCCATCCACGACGTAATGCCCGAAACGCTCGATGACGTCGCCGGGCAGCTCGCGCTGATCGAGCGCCACTGCCCGGGCCCGGTCACCCTGCTCATCGTGTCCGGCCGCGAGTGGCGGCGGCCGGATCTGGATCGATTGCGCGCCTGGGTCGACGCCGGGCATCGGCTGGCCGGTCACGGCTGGCACCATCGCGCCCGCCATGTCTTGGGCCTCAAGCACCGCCTGCACAGCCTGCTTGTCTCGCGCGGCTGCGCCGAGCACCTGGCGCTGGGCGCCGGCGAAATCGTCGATCTGATGACGCGCAGCCGGCAGTGGTTCATCGACCACGACCTGCCGGCACCCGCGCTCTACGTGCCGCCAGCCTGGGCACTGGGCCCGGTCACAGCCGCGGATCTGAAAGCAACGGGCTTTGAGTGCGTGGAGACGATCAGCGGCTATCACGATATCGCCAGCGGAGTTTTCCAGCGCGCCGCCCTGCTCGGCTTCGAGGCGACCAGCGCCTGGCAGGTGCCGGTGCTCAAGCTTTCCAACGCCATCAACCGCCTGCTCGCCCGCCACCTGCCGCTGCGCGTGGCCCTGCACCCGAATGATCATCGGCTGGCGCTGGCAGCCGACCTGCACAAGACCCTGACGCGCTGCGGGCGTTGATTCGGGTACACTCTGTGGCCCATGAAGATTGCAAGCTGGAACGTCAATTCGCTCAAGGTGCGCCTGCCGCAGGTGCTCGACTGGATGGAGCATCAGCGCCCGGACGTGCTGGGCCTGCAGGAAACCAAGCTGATCGACGACAACTTTCCCGCCGAGGCCATCGAGGCGGCAGGCTATCGAGTCGCCTTCGCCGGCCAGCCAACCTACAACGGCGTGGCCCTGATCGCGCGCGAGCAGCCGCTGGATGTCATCACCGAAATCCCGGATTTTCCCGACGAACAGAAACGCGTGATTGCCGCCACCATCGGCGAGGTACGCGTGATCAACCTCTACGTCGTCAACGGCCAGGCCGTGGGCTCGGAAAAGTTCGACTACAAGATGCGCTGGCTCGAAGCCGTGCAGCGCTGGATTGCCGACGAGCTCACGCGCCACGACAAGCTCGTCGTCATGGGTGACTTCAACATCGCCCCCGACGATCGCGACGTGCACGATCCTGAAGCCTGGCACGAGAAGATCCTGTGCTCCACGCCGGAGCGCGAAGCCCTGCAGCGCATGCTCGATCTGGGCCTGCACGACAGCTTCCGGCTGTTCGAGCAGCCCGAGGCGATCTTTTCGTGGTGGGATTACCGCGCCGCCGCCTTCCGCCGCGGCATGGGCCTGCGCATCGACCTCGTGCTCTGCTCCGACGCCCTCAAGGACGCCTGCACCACCAGCTACGTCGACATCGAACCGCGCCGCAACGAACGCCCCAGCGACCACGCGCCGGCGGTGGCCGAGTTCAGCCTGTAAGCGATCGTCAGCCCGCGATGGCCTCGGCGCCACCTTCCAGATTGTAGACCTGGGTATAGCCCTGCTTGCGATAGTGCTCGGCGTACTGCATCGAGGCCTGGCCGACGTTGCACACGAATACCAGCGGCTGATTCGGGTCACCGTCCTTGAGCTGGGCCATCAGCTCGGCGTCGAGCGGCTGAGCGAACTCCAGCGGCTTTTCGGCGCGGTCGGCTTCGCTGCGGGTGTCGATCACCAGAATCCGCTCGCCCGAGTTCATCCGCTGCTGGAGCTCGGCCGGCTTCATCTGCTGCACCGGCGCCGGGGCGCCGGGCAGATCCAGCTTCAGGCCCTCGCCCTGCACGGTTTCGACCCAGTCGACGGTCGCGCCCTTTGCCCGCTGCGCGCTGGCCAGGTCCATCAGCACGGTGATGCCGTTGGACTCGGCCTCGATCTCGCCGCCCTGTTTCGGCCCGACCTGGAACTGGGCGTCCCAGCCGGCGTCGATGGCAAAGTGCAGATGATTGCCGGGATAGGCCTCGAGAAACTCGCGGATCTTTTCGACAGCCTTGTCGGTAATGGTGATTTCCGGCGGCGTGCGATCGGGCTTTTCCAGTCCGAACATCTCGTGCAGCTCGCCGGTATTGAACATCTCGCCGATGATGTCACAGCCGCCAACGAGCTCGCCTTCGACGTAGAGCTGGGGAATCGTCGGCCAGTCGCCGAATACCTTGATGCCCTCGCGGATCGACTCGTCCTCGAGCACGTTGTAGCTGGCGTAATCGCCGGCCAGCAGCTGATCGAGAATGCCGGCGGTTTTCGCCGAAAAACCGCACTGCGGCATCTTCGGCGTGCCCTTCATGTAGAGCACCACCCGGTGGGAGGCGACCTGTGATTCGATTGTTTCGCGTACGGCGGGGTCAAGCGTCATGGTGTTGGGGCCTTTCCTATTCAAGTCTCCCTCTCATTGTTGGGCTGGAAGGGCCGACTATCAAGCTAGTGGTCCTTCAACCTGATGCGCGGGTTCAGCGTTCCTGTGGCGTTTCGCTGCAAGGCGACGTGCGCAGGCAATGGCCGTAGCCCCTGGCAAGCGCGGCAACACGGTCGACGGCTACGCTCGCATGGCTCTTTTCGCTGCCCGAAAGCCGCCATGCGGCTCCGCCTGACCTGCAGCGGGACGCCACAGGAGCGCCCGAAGGGTTGGCCTGTCAGCGTCCATGGCGGCGTTGCGGCTCTTGTAAAGGACTATGGCCATTCACTGCGAGCCGCGTCTTGCCATGAACGCTGACAGGCCAACTGAACCCGCACATCAGGTTGAAGGACCACTAGTTGCGGAATTCTCAATACATCAATCAGAGGCGGTCATTATGCTGTAGGGTTACAGATTACGTACGCTATCGTATGCCCGATGCGTCGATCACGGGCCGGAGTGCCGATTGAAGACTCTGCATCATCCTGATTTCGAAAAGGATTCCTGCGGCTTCGGGCTGATCGCCCGGCTGGATGATGAAGCGAGGCACGACACGATCGACGACGCCATTCTGGCCTTGGTGCGCCTGACGCATCGGGGTGCGGTCGCCCCCGACGGCAAGACCGGCGACGGCTGCGGCCTGCTGCTGAAGCTGCCGACCGCCTTTCTGCGCGCGGTCGCCGGCGAGAAAGGCATCAAGCTGACCGGGCGCTTCGCCGTTGGCATGGTGTTCCTGGCTGATAGCGATGAGCGCGCCGGCGATCAGAAAGCAGCGCTGGAAGCCCAGATCAAGGCCCGGGGCCTGACCGTTGCCGGCTGGCGGGGAGTACCCGTCGACCCGCAAGCCTGCGGCGACACCGCCCGCGCCACGCTGCCGCGCATCGAGCAGGTTTTCATCAACGCCCCCGACAACGTCGATGCCGACGAGCTCGAGCGCCGCCTGTTTCTGGCGCGCCGGCACTGCGAGCTCGCGCGCGGCGAGCGCCCGGACTACATTGCCAGCCTGTCGGGGCGCACCATCAGCTACAAGGGCATGGTCATGCCCGAATACCTGGAAGCCTTCTACCCGGATCTGGCCGACGAACGCATGGCCAGCTCGGTGGCCGTCTTCCATCAGCGCTTCTCCACCAACACCCTGCCGCGCTGGGAGCTGGCCCAGCCCTTCCGCATGCTGGCCCACAACGGCGAGATCAACACCATTCGCGGCAACCGGCACTGGGCGCGCGCCCGGCGCAAGCTGCTGACCTCGCCGCTGCTCGCCGAGCTGGGCGACATCGACCCGCCGGTGGGCATGCAGGGTTCGGATTCGAGTTCGCTCGACAACATGCTCGAGCTGCTCGTCGCCGGCGGGATGGATCTGCCGCAGGCGGTGCGCATCCTGATTCCTCCGGCCTGGCAGACCGCCGATAACCTCGACGCGGATTTGCGCGCCTTCCACGAGTTCCACGCTTTTCACCAGGAGGCCTGGGACGGCCCGGCCGGACTGGTGATGTGCGACGGCCGCCAGGCCGTGTGCGCGCTCGATCGCAACGGCTTGCGGCCGGCACGCTGGACGCGAACCACCGACCACCGCCTGATCGTGGCCTCCGAGACCGGCGTGGTCGACGTCGATATCGAACAGGTAGCCGCCCGCGGCCGCCTGGGTCCGGGCCAGATCCTGGTCGCCGACCTTCAGACCGGTGAACTGCTCGATCACAGGGCCATCGACGAGCAGCTCAAGAACCGCCATCCCTGGCAGGACTGGCTCAAGTCAGGGGTCAAGTATCTCGACTCCGAGCTGGTGGACGTGCACATGGCCGCCGAGCCCTTCGACGCCGACACCCTGGCCAGCTACCAGAAGATGTTCAATCTCTCGCGCGAGGAGCGCCGCGAGGTCATCGCCGTGCTGGCCAACACCCAGGCGGAAGCCATCGGTTCGATGGGCGACGACACGCCCATGCCGGTGCTCTCGACGAAGGTACGCTCACTCTACGACTGCTTTCGCCAGCAGTTCGCCCAGGTCACCAATCCACCGATCGATTCCCTGCGCGAAAAGATCGTGATGTCGCTCGAGACCGGCATCGGCCGCAAGGGCAACGTGTTCGCTCCCGGCCCGGAGCTTGCCGATCGCGTGGTGCTCAACTCGCCGGTGCTCTCCCAGCGCAAGCTCCGCCAACTGGTCAACACGCCGCAGTTCGGGCTTTCCTCGGAATTTCTCGACCTCAACGTCCCGGCCGACATGCCGCTCGACGAAGCCCTACGCAACCTCTGCCACCGGGCCGGGGAGGCGGTGGACAACGGCACGCTGATCTTGCTGATCTCCGATCGCTACCTCAAGCACGACCATCTGCCCATACACGCCCTGCTGGCCACCGGCGCTATTCACCATCACCTGCTCGAGACCGGGCAGCGCCCGCTGTGCAACCTGATCGTCGAGACTGCCACCGCCCGCGATGCGCATCACTTCGCCTGTCTGATCGGCTTCGGGGCCACGGCGGTGTATCCCTATCTCGTCTACCAGACCCTGCAGGCCATGGCGACCGCCGGCGAATTCGATCACCCGCGCAGTGAAGCGCTGCAGCTCGGCCGCGCGTACCGTCGTGGCATCCGCAAGGGCCTCTACAAGATCCTGTCGAAGATGGGCATTTCGACCATCGGCTCCTACCGCGGCGCCCAGCTTTTCGAGATCGTCGGCCTGGACGACGAAGTGGTCGATCGGTGCTTTCCAGGCGCCATCAGCCGAATCCGGGGCGCCACCTTCGAAGACCTGCACGACGACCAGCGCAAGCTTGCGCGCTGGGCCTGGGAGAAGCGCGTGCCGATCGAGCACGGCGGCCTGTTTCGCTATGTCGACCACGGCGAATACCACGCCTGGAATCCCGACGTCGTCACCGCCCTGCACCGCGCCGCGCAACACAGCGACCGAAAGGCCTGGGAGGAATTCACCCGTCTGGTCGACGAGCGCCAGCCGGCAACCCTGCGCGACCTGCTCGAGCTGACCAGCCCGAACAGGCCGATCGCGCTCGACGAGGTCGAACCGGTTGAAGTCATCGTCAAACGCTTCGATACGGCCGGCATGAGCCTTGGCGCGCTCTCGCCCGAGGCGCACGAAGCGTTGGCCGTCGCCATGAATAGACTGGGCGCGCGCTCCAACTCCGGCGAAGGCGGCGAGGATCCGGTCCGCTACGGCACCGAAAGGATGTCGAAGATCAAGCAGATCGCCTCGGGGCGTTTCGGCGTCACCCCCGAATACCTGATCAACGCCGAGGTCATCCAGATCAAGATCGCCCAGGGCGCCAAGCCCGGCGAGGGTGGGCAGCTGCCCGGCCACAAGGTCGACAGGCTCATCGCCCGGCTGCGCTTCGCCAGCCCCGGCGTGGGCCTGATCTCGCCGCCGCCGCACCACGACATCTATTCCATCGAGGATCTGGCGCAGTTGATCTTCGACCTCAAGCAGGTCAACCCGAAGGCGCTGGTATCGGTCAAGCTCGTCTCCGAGCCGGGTATCGGCACGGTCGCCGCCGGCGTGGTCAAGGCCTACGCCGATCTGATCACGGTGTCCGGCTACGATGGCGGCACCGGTGCCAGCCCGCTCAGTTCGGTCAAGTACGCCGGCGCGCCCTGGGAGCTGGGCCTGGCCGAAGTCCGCCAGGTGCTGATGGCCAACGGCTTGCGCGGCCAGGTGCGCATCCAGGCCGACGGCGGGCTCAAGACCGCGCTCGACGTGGTCAAGGCCGCCATCCTCGGCGCCGAGAGCTTCGGCTTCGGCACCGCGCCAATGGTCGCGCTGGGCTGCAAGTATCTGCGGATCTGTCACTTGAACAACTGCGCCACCGGCATCGCCACCCAGAACGAAACCCTGCGCGCGAAAACCTTTATCGGCCTGCCCGAGATGGTCATGAACTATTTCCGCTTCGTCGCCGAAGACGTTCGCGCCCTCCTCGCCAGGCTCGGCGTCAGGCGACTCGAGGATATCGTTGGCCGCACCGAGCACCTGGAGCGCATCGAGGGGCTGACCGATCGGCAGAAGCGACTCGATCTCTCGGTGCTGCTGACCTCGATCGGCCCGGCGTCCGGCGCCGAGCGTTTCTGCGTGGCCGGGCGCAATCCGCCGCACGACAAGGGCGAGCTGGCCAGGCGCATCGAGACGGACACCGCGCCGGCCGTCGAGAAAAAGACCGGCGGCCGGTTCCAGTACCCCATCCGCAACAGCGACCGCTCGATCGGCGCGCGCCTGTCGGGCGCCGTTGCGCAGGTTCACGGCAACCAGGGCATGGCCGGCTCGCCCATCGCTCTGCACTTTACCGGCACAGCCGGCCAGAGTTTCGGCGCCTTCAACGCCGGCGGTCTGGAACTGACCCTGACCGGCGAAGCCAACGACTACGTCGGCAAGGGCATGGCCGGCGGCCGCATCGTGCTGCGCGTGCCTGCGAACATCCGATACAGCCCCTGTCAGACACCGATCATGGGCAACACCTGCCTCTACGGTGCCACCGGCGGCGAGCTGTTTGCCGAAGGCCGGGCCGGCGAGCGCTTCGCCGTGCGCAACTCAGGCTGCGTGGCGGTGATCGAGGGCGCCGGCGACCACTGCTGCGAGTACATGACCGGCGGCGTGATCGTGGTGCTGGGCCCGACCGGCATCAACTTCGGCGCCGGCATGACCGGCGGCTTCGCCTACGTGCTCGATCTCGATCGCGGCTTCGTCGACCGCTACAACCACGAGCTGATCGATATCCACCACATCGCGCCCGAGAACATGGAAAACCACGTCCATCACCTGCGCGATCTGATCGTCCGCCACCGGGAACTGACCGGCAGCCGGCACGCCGCCGAAGTCCTCGAGGACTTCCGCCGCATGCTGCCCAAGTTCTGGCTGGTCAAACCCAAGGCCGCCGACCTCGACGACCTGATCGCCTCGCTGAGCAACGCGGCCTGACAACCCTGCAACCACGGAAAGCACGGAAATGCACGGAAAGATCATGCTTGAACGAGCGAATGCGCAAGACCCCATGACCATGGCGGCGCAACAGCTTTGTTTCATTCCGTGTCCTTCCGTGTCTTCCGTGGATGCAGGATTTGCCCGGGTAAAGTTACGGAACTAAGTCATGGACAAACCGAGCAACCTGCATTTCATCGAAAGCCCGCGCAGCGATCCCGAGGAGGTGGCGATCCCGATTCGCGTGCGCGGATGGGGCGAGATCTACGGGCAGTTCGAGCCCGAAGGTGCGGCGGATCAGTCCGCGCGCTGCATCAACTGCGGCAACCCCTACTGCGAATGGGAATGCCCCGTCCACAACTACATCCCCGACTGGCTCAGGCTGGTCCGGCAGGGCCGCCTGTTCGAGGCCGCCGAGCTGTGCCATCAGACCAACGCGCTGCCGGAGATGTGCGGGCGCATCTGCCCGCAGGATCGCCTGTGCGAGGGCGCGTGCACGCTCAATGACGGCCTGGGTGCGGTCACCATCGGCTCGGTCGAGAAGTACATCACCGACGAAGCCATCAAGCAGGGCTGGCGCCCGGACCTGTCCGATGTGCAGCCGGCCGGGAAAAAGGTCGCCATCGTTGGCGCCGGGCCGGCCGGTCTGGGCTGCGCCGACCGCCTTGTTCGTCACGGCGTCGAAGCGCACGTCTTCGACAAATACCCGCGCATCGGCGGCCTGCTGACCTACGGCATTCCGCCGTTCAAGCTCGAAAAGCAGGTAGTCGAGACCCGCCGCGAAATCATGGAAGGCATGGGCATTCGCTTCCACCTCGGCAAGGAAATCGGCAAGGATATCCAGCTCGACGAACTACTGGCCGGATACGACGCCGTCTTCCTCGGCATGGGCACCTACAGGTACGTCGACGGTCGACTCGAGAATCAGGCGCTTTCCGGCGTGATCGCGGCCCTGCCCTATCTGGTCGGCAACATCGGCCATGTGCTCGGCGAAACACTCTCAGGCTTCGACTACGTTAATCTGGAGGGCCAGCGCGTGGTGGTGCTCGGCGGCGGCGACACCGCCATGGACTGCGTGCGTACCGCCATCCGCCAGGGTGCGGCCAGCGTCACCTGCGCCTACCGCCGCGACGAGGAAAACATGCCAGGCAGCCGCCGCGAGGTGAAGAACGCCCGCGATGAAGGCGTGCATTTTCTGTTCAATCGTCAGCCGGTGGCCATTGCCGGCGACGAAAAAGCGACCGGTGTCAAGCTGGTCGAAACGCAGCTCGGCGACCCGGACGAAGCCGGCCGGCGGCGGCCTGTAGCCGTGCCCGAAAGCGAACAGGTGCTGGAGGCCGACACCGTGATCATCGCCTTCGGCTTCCGCCCCGATCCGCCGCGGTGGCTGACGGCGGCCGGCGTCGACACGCACGACGACGGCCGACTGATCGTTGGCGAAAACGGCCGCAGCGCATACCAGACTTCACACGAAAAGATCTATGCCGGCGGCGACATGGTGCGCGGTGCCGACCTGGTGGTGACCGCCGTCTTCGAGGGCCGCGAGGCGGCTCATGGCATTCTCGCCAATCTGGGTATCGAAGCGCCCACCGCACAGCACACAACGGCGGCGGCCGGCTGAACGAGACGGCGCTGGCTAGCCGGCCTGGCGCTCGGCTGCAGCCAGCTTCTCGGCCAGTTTGAGCAAGAACCCCTTGCGCGTACAAATGCGAATCGTTACTATTCGCAAATGCGAACACAAAACGCCCGGCCAGCCGCCCGACAACCACCGAGAGACAGCGACGAGGAACGGATCATCCCGGTCCGGCAACTGGTGGGCAGTAACGGGCGTATCCGGCTCGAGCACCATGGCAAGATCTATCTGCTGCGAATCACGCGCAACGACAAGCTGATCCTCACCAGGTAATACATTCACACACCCCCCTGGGCCAGCCAGCCGCAATGCGGTCAGCCAACCCGAATGATCAACAGGAGTTTTTCATGACCTGCTTCATTCGCCGGCTGAGCGCCGCTCTTATTTTGCCGGCCAGCCTTGCCGCCGCAGCCAATACCGACACGGCCGATTTCGGCACGATGACCATCACGGCCTCGAAAAGCGCCCGTCCGGCGGCTGAAATCGCCGCGCCGATAACCGTCCTCGACGATAGGGACATCGCGCGCACGCTCAGCGAATCGATCCGCGACATGGTGCGCTACATCCCCGGCGTCACCGTGCCCTTCCAGGGTCAGCGCTTCGGGCTGGCCGGCTTCAACATTCGCGGCCTGGGCGGCAACCGGGTCCAGGTGGCGGTCGACGGTGTGCGCATTCCCGACGGTTTCGGCATCGGCGACTTTGCCAACGCCTCGCGCAACTTCATCGACACCGATTCGCTCAAGCAGGTCGAGATCGTGCGCGGGCCGGCTTCGAGCCTGTTTGGCTCGAGCGCCCTGGCCGGCGTCGTGGCCCTGACGACCAAAGACCCGGCCGACTGGCTGGCCGATTCCGCCGGCGATTTCACCGCGCGCACGCGCGCCGGCTACTACAGCGCCGACTCCGGCCGGGTTGCTTCTGCCACGGTGGCCGGGCGCGGAAAGCGCCTGTCGGCGTCCATCCAGTGGGTCGAGCGCAGCGGCAGCGAGCTCGACAACCAGGGAAAGATCGGCGGCACGGGCCCGACCCGCACGCGCCCGAACCCGCACGACTACGACGGCAGCAACGTGCTCGCCAAGCTATTGCTCGACGAGGGCAGCAACCGGCAGTGGCGCCTGACGCTGGAGCAAAACGAGACCGACAGCGAAACGAAGGTGCTCAACCTGGTCCGCATACAGGATTTTTCGGACATGTTCGGTTTTCCCTACCTCATCGAAACCTCGTTGCTCAGCGGCGACGACCAAAGCCGGCGCCGCCGCATCAGCCTGGACTTCGATGCGCGCGAACCCGGCTGGGCCGAGCATTTCTCGTGGCAGATCTACCACCAGAGCGCGCTGACCGAACAGGAAACCTTCGAGGAGCGCGCCACCATCGTCCACGGCCAGCCCGCGCCGGTTTATCGCTATCGGCGAGCACAGTTCGAACAGGACATCCTCGGCACGGAAGCGACCACGCGCTGGCTGTTCCGGACGGGACAGGTCGATCATGATCTCGTCGCCGGCCTCGAGATTTACCGCACGCAAACCGAGCAGCTGCGCACCGGCATCGAACGCGACCTGACCGACGGCACGACCAGCACAACCGTCGGGCCGGACAACTTCCCGGTGCGCGACTTTCCCAACAGCACCACGCTCGAGGCCGGCGTGTACCTGGAAGACCGGATCGCCTTCGGCAGGCGCCTGAAGCTGATCCCCGGCATCCGCTTCGACTACTACGACCTCGACCCCGAACTCGACGCCATCTTCATCGCCGACAACCCCGGTTTCGAGCCGGCCGACATCGATGAGACCAGCGTCACGCCAAGGCTTGGCGCGATCTACTCGCTGACCGAACAGCTCGATGTCTTCGCCCAGTACGCGCGCGGCTTCCGCTCGCCGCCGTACAACGACGTCAACGTCGGCTTCACCAACCTGCAGTTCGGCTACACCGCCATCCCCAACCCCGACCTCGAGCCGGAACGCTCCCGCGGCTGGGAGCTGGGCCTGCGTGGGCGCGGCCGCGCCGGCCATTTCAGCCTGTCGGCCTACCGCAACGACTACGACGACTTCATCGAAAGCTTCGTCAGCCTCGGCGTCGATCCGGGCACGGGCCTGCTGGTGTTCCAGTCGCAAAACCTCACCCAGGTGCGCATCGAAGGTGTGGAGGCCGCCGCCACCCTCGAGCTCGCCAGTCTGAATCCGGCGCTGAAAGACTTTCAGATCCGCGCGGCCGCTGCCTGGTCGCAAGGCGAAAACCGCACAAGCAATCAGCCTCTGGCCAGCGTCGAGCCGCTCACCGGCGTGATCGGCCTGCGCTGGCTGCCCGCCGGACTGCCGCTGGATGTCGAGCTGGTCGCAACCGCCGTCGACGGCAAGGACAAGGTCGCCGAGCCAGACGACTTTCAGGCGCCGGGCCATTTCACCGTTGACCTGCTCGCTGGCTGGCAGATCAGCTCTTCGGCCCGGCTGCGCCTGGGCCTGTTCAACCTGACCGACCGCAAGGCCTGGCCCTGGTCGAGCGTGCGCGGGCGGCGGGCCGACGACCCGGGCCTGGCGCGCTACACCCGGCCGGGCTTCAATGCCGGCGCAAGCCTGACCTGGCAACTGTAGGCACTGATTTCATCCTGCGCGCCGGGCAGGTCCAGCTGCCTTGCTCTCCTTGCCCGCCCGGGGCGCAGATCCCTCCTTGATTCATCACACAGGAAACCGACCGACATGCGTTATCTGACTCGCTCTTTTCTCGCCCTGGCCCTGCTGCTGCCGGTCCTCAGCGCTGTGGCGCAGGAAAACGACAGCACCGAACAAGACGGCATCGACTATCTGTTCGCCTGGCCCTTCATCGACACCAGCGACATGGCCCCGCGCGGCGGCACGACCCACGGCTTAATGCCCGAAACGCTGGAGCAATCAAGCGCGGCGTGGAATCTGCTGCAGGCCGACGGCCTCGACAAGATCGAACGCGACCGCCGCGCCATCCGCGCCATGGCCGGCGCCTACCGGGTAAGCTTCGATTTTCTCGAAACCGCCGGTTTCACGCCCGGCTTCGTACCCGCAAAGCCCTACCGCTCATGGGGCACGGAATACATCTACGTGATTGCCGACGAGCCCGAACTGATCAGCCTGCAGCACATCCTGGTGATGGTCATCGAAGACGAAAACGGCGAGCTGAGCGAGCCCATCGTAACCAAGCACTGGCGCCAGGACTGGCGTTTCGAAGACACCGGCCTGCACGAGCACGTCGGCCACGGCATCTGGGAGCGCACAACGCTGAGCGACGCGCAGGCCGATGGCCAGTGGACCCAGGCCGTGTTCCAGGTCGACGACTCGCCGCGCTACGAATCATGGGGCCAATGGCGACACTTCCCCACCCGCTCGGCCTGGCAGGGCAGCGAAACCCGCCGCCCCCTGCCGCGGCGTGAATTCAGCGTGCGCGACGATTACGACGTGCTTTTGGGCAGCAATCGCCACACCATCCTGCCAACCGGCTGGATCCACGAGCAGGACAACCTCAAGGCCGTCGTCTACGAACAGGGCCGGCTCGATGCCGAGCAGCCGTTCGTGGCGCGCGAGATCGGCATCAACCGCTATCAGCTCATCGAAGGCTTCGACTTCAGCGCCGGCGACGATTACTGGCAGGCCACCGCCGGGTTCTGGTCGCTGGTGCGCGACGCCTGGAGCCGCCGCTTCGAAGCTCACGACCGCATCCACTTCAGCCCGAAAGTCGACGACCAGTCGATGATGATGACCCTGTTCGGCATGGCCAGCGACGTCGCCGCCGGCGCGCCCTTCGAGCGCGAGCGCTATTGCGGTGAAGTCGAGTCGGTGTTCGAGCGCCACGTGCAGGCCCGGCCGCAGGAGTAAGCCACCATCGTGACCGGCGCAGCCCGGGCATTGGCGCCGGGCTGCGACCAGCTTGATGGTTCAGCCGCCGCCACCGCGCTCTTCACGATTGTCTGCACCATCGTCGTCATTGTCGCCTGCGCCGTTGTCGCGCCCGTTCTTGCGGCCTTCGAGCAGCGGGTCCTCGACGCGGTCGCCGGGCGCGTCGACCGGAATCGGCGCGTCCTCCCATTCCTCGACATCGACATCGCCTTCCTCGTCGAGGTAGTACTCCAGGCGCTGCCTGCGCGAGCGCTCATTCTCGAACTGGATCTCGAGGGTAAAGGTAATCCGCCAGTCATTGCGACGCTCGCCGGTGTCGAAGTCCTTGGGCCAAGCGTGCTCGGGCTGGACTTCATAGTAAAGCCAGTGGCGCAAGAACTGCTGTCGGAAGCGCAGCGCCACGAAATACTCCTCGGTCTCGAAGCGCGGCTCGGTATAGCCCCAGGCACCGATTTCGGCACGCACGGCGCTGCGCAGGTCGAGCTGGCGGAACGACACCAGCCCGGTGCGCCAGTCGATGCCGTCGGATTTTTCCGACCAGGTCCCGCGCGTGCTCCAGCGCACCAGCCGATCGCGATCGGGCAGCCACTCCCAGTCCAGCCGCGTGGTCAGGCCAAAACCTTCCTCGCGCTCCCAGAAGGCCGACTGCGTGAACCGGCCCAGACTGCGATCGGTCAGGCCGCGAACGTAGCGATAGCGTCCCTGCAAGCGCGGGTTGAGTGAGCCGCTGCTCACCCGCACGGTGCCGTCGATATCGAAACGACTGCGGGCGTGTTCGCTGGCGAGATAGCGCAGGCCCAGGCGGGTCCGGTTTTCCGGATCGTCGAATGCACTGCTTCCCGGATAGTCTCCCTCGAGCTGTTCATCCCGAGCCACCAGCAGACGAACTCGCTGCGACAGGCGGGGAAGAATCAGGTTGGCTCGCACCGAGGCCCGGTGCTGCCAGCCTTCGGTCTCGTCCCAGCGGATCGCGTTGCGCAACCGGATGAAGCTGCCGACCGGGTTTTCCTCCAGCGTGCGCGGGTCGCCGAAAAATCCGTCGAACCAGGCCGCCGGCTCGCACAGGCGCTGATTGAAGTAGGAATGAGTCAGGTCAAGCCAGCTCCCCGGGCGGCCTTGTTCATCCCGGCACGAGGCTTTCATCAGGCGCTGCTGGCGCGCCTTGCGTTCGGCCCGCTCCTGCTCCGCTTGCTCCTGCTCGGCCCGCTCTCTTTCTGCCTGCTCGCCTTCCACCTGCTGCGCGTTGTGCAATGCGCCGTCCGCGCGAGCCTTGAGCGGGTTGCCCCCCGCCACTGCCAACAGCAGCCACAACATCACGAGACAGCGTGGTTTCATGACACAATCCCCATCGGACTCGAACCTACTGTGGACCAGCGCGCATGTTCAGCATGATACGGCAAGAAATCATCGCCGCCTACCATCCTGAAACCCTGATCGACCGATGACAGCTGGAGACGGGGCACCGGCAGGTGCAAGGCCCTATGACGGCCTGGGGCCCGACACCGTACTCGACGCCGTGGACGCCCTGGGCCTGCCTACCGACGGGCGCCTGCTGGCGCTCAACAGCTTCGAGAACCGGGTCTGGCAGGTCGGCATCGAAGACGATCAGCCGGTCGTGGTCAAGTTCTACCGCCCCGGTCGCTGGAGCGATGAGGCTATCGCCGAGGAACACGACTTCGCCCACGAGCTGGCCGATTCGGGCCTGTCGGTGGTTGCCCCCATGTCGCTTCACGGTGACTGCCTGCACGTACACGAAGGGTTTCGTCTGGCCGTTTTTCCACGCCGCGGCGGGCACGCTCCGGAGCCGGCCCACGAGCCGACCCTGCGCCAACTCGGCCGTTCGCTCGGGCGCCTGCACGCGGTCGGGGCGGCCGGCCGTTTCCGCTACCGCCCGCAACTGACCATCGCCGAGAAAGGACGCGAGCCCGTCGCCTGGCTGCTTGAGCACGACTGGATTCCGGCGCACCTCGAGGCAGCCTTTTCGACGCTGTCCGAGCATCTGCTCGAAGGCATCGAGGCAGCCTTCGAGCGGGCCGGCGATTATCGCCGCATCCGGCTCCACGGCGACTGCCATCCCGGCAACATCCTCTGGCGCGATGATCAGGCCCACTTCGTCGATCTCGACGACTGCCTGACCGGCCCGGCCATCCAGGATCTGTGGATGCTCATTTCCGGCAGCCGGGAAGAGCGCGAGCAGCAGTTCGGCTGGCTGATCGAGGAATACCGCAGCTTTCACGACTTCGACCCGCGCGAGCTGCACCTCATCGAGGCCCTGCGCACGCTGCGGATGATCTACTACCAGGCCTGGCTGGCCCGGCGCTGGGATGACCCGGCTTTTCCGGCGGCTTTTCCCTGGTTTGCGCACGAGCGTCACTGGGAGACGATCATCGGCCAGCTTCGCGAGCAGCTCGGCGAGCTGTCGGAGCCGCCGCTGAGCCTGGGCCCTATCTGACGCCGACGCTGCCGACGCCTCGGCGCCAGTCTGCAGGATCCGGGCAACAGGCGATCAGCGCACCGGGGCGAGCAGAACGCCGAGCAGCTCCGGCCTCTTTTCAACCAGCTTGTTCATCTGGTCGTCGTCGAGAATATCGAGCAGCCGCTCCATCCACTCGGCCTCGGCGCGGGCTTTTTCCTCGAGTGCCTCGTAGCGCGCGTCGGCCAGCCCCGCCAGGCGCTCGCGGTCAGCGGATTTCAGGGCGTCGGGCACGGCCGAGACGGCTTCGGCCAGTTGCTGGCGCGAATCGCGCGCGGCGGCAACCACCTGCTCGTAGGCCGCGTCGATGTCGGCGCGCTGCTGTTCGGACAAGCCGACATTGCGCGCAATGACGTCGTTTTGCCACCAGCGCTCAGATCGTTCCGGACGACGCCGCTCGCGATCACCAGCCTGCGGCGCCGACTCATCTTCTGCCAGCGATTGAGACTGGCGGTAGCGCTCGGCGCGCTCGCGCATGGCGGCGCGCCGGCCGGAAGGATCACCATCGCCCCGCCCTTCCTGGCGCAGCTTCTTCAACCGCTCGCGCATCACCTGGCGACGCTCGGGATCGGCCATGATGGCCTGCATGGCTTCCGGGTTGCGCGCCAGGGCGCGCAGCTCCTCGCGCGAGAGCTCTCCGGTCGGCACATTGGCGCCCTCCTCGCCTTTCTCCGGGGCCGCCTGCTCCGCCTCGAGCGAGGCGGTATCGGTCGGCGGCGCTTGCGAATCATCCTGCGAAGAGCAGGCCACCAGGGAGATGGCGAAAAGCACAATCGCGAACAGCTTCAGGCGCATTCCATCGATCTCATTGGCAAGGGCTTGTCGGTGGTTGCTGAACAAAAACAGCCGCCCCGCCGAAGTCGACAAGGCGGCAGGCAGTGCCAGACTCAGGGCTGCTCGAAACGATCCTGGAAGATCACTCCGGGCGCGGCCGAGAACTCGTAGGCGCCCATGTCGATTGCCGGGCCGATCACCCGCGGAAAGCCCGGCCCGCGCTGGTCGTTGTTGGGCGCACCACTACCAGCGCTGCCGGCATCGATGGCCGGACTGTCGGCCATCAGGGCATGCGTCCAGCCGGCATTGCCGCCGTTGAAGGCAAGCGGCTCCAGTTTGGGGGCGGTGTCGACGATGTTGCCCCCGCCGTCGCTGTAATCCGAATACTTGGCGCCGGCCAGCAGGGAGTTGGAGACGCTGCAGTCCTGGCTGCCTTTGAGATCCTGGTAGAGCCCGGTCTGATTCGTGTTGCCGGCCAGAATCGAGTTGTTGATGCTGCAGTTCGTGCTGGTGTTGTAGATGCCGCCGCCATGATTGTAAGTGTAGTTGTTGGCAATGGTCGAGTACTTGAGGTCGGCATTCATGTCGCCTTTCAGGCGCACTCCGCCGGCCACGCCGGCCGATTCGTTGCCCGAGATGGTCGAGTTTTTCAGGAACATGGAGCTGCTGGAAGAGAACTCCGCGAAGATGGCGCCGCCGCCCGTGACCGAGCTGGCCGAAGTGGCCTGATTCCGGCTGAACTCCGAGTATTTCACCTCTACCATGATGGCGCTCGAAGACGGCGAGAACATGCTCATGCCGCCGCCACAACTGGCGGAGTTGTAGTAAAAAGTGGAGTGCCCGACGCTGGCCTGGTTGGGGCTGCCGGTCAGGCGCAGGCCACCGCCGCAGGTAGTCGCCGAGTTGTCAAAGAACCCAGAATACTCGAGACCGAAATCGGAGGCGCTGGCGGTCACCTGAACGGCGCCGGCCGCGCCGTTGGTATTGGCGTTGCCCGCAGCGTAGAGGTAGGAGCCGTAGAAAGCACCGTTGGTAACGGCAACATTCACCGCGCCACCCTCACCGCCGCCGGTCTGGTTGCCCCAAAACTCGCTGTTGCCGATACTGATCTCCGAGGCCTGGACCACTGCCATCAGGCCGCCACCGCCGCCCGTTGCGCTCTTGTTTCCGTTAATACTGGCGCCGTCGATAGTGGCCACAACCGTGTCCTCCAGAAACAGATGGGCGCCGCCCCCGCCGTTTTGCGCCTGGTTGTTGAAGAAAACGTTGTCGCCGGTCACATCCAGGAACTTGACCGGGTTGCCGAGCGTTCCATAGTCGCCATAACGAATGCTCAGCGACGCGCCACCGCCTGTGTCGCCGGCCTCGTTGTCGGTGAACTCGTTGCCGTCGAGAGTGATCTCGGCCTGCTGGAAGGAGGCCTTGTCTTCAATCAGAGACAGCCCGCCGCCGGAGTAATAGGCCTCGTTGTTGGTGAAGGTACTGTCCTGCAGGCCGACCACCGCATAGCCCAGTTTCGCCTGGATGCCGCCGCCGTCGCCGTACTTGGCCTGGTTGTTTTCGAACGTGCTGTACTTGATATCGACCTGGGCATAGTCGGCAATATCCAGATGCAGGCCACCGCCGCCGCCGTTGAATACGGTATTGTCACGGAAGTTGGCGCCGGAAATCTGGACATTGCCGCCATCGGGCGCGCGCATGCCGATCCCGCCGGCGTAGCCGCCGGCCCCGACCACCGAGTTGCCCGAGATATCGGAGCCAAGCATCATCAGTTGGCCTTCACCAGAGTAGGGTTCGTGCCAGACCCCGCCGCCGGCCTCTTGCGCCACATTGCCGCTGATGGTGGCGTCGGCGAGCTCCAGGGAGTTGGCACGAGACAGCACACCGCCGCCGCGGGCACCGCCGCCGCCGGTAATGGTGACTTGGGCGAGCTGCAGGGAGTCGGTTTGGTAGCCAGCGTTGTACTTGGCGTAGAAGACCGGCGCATCGCCCGTGCCCTGGATGGTGATGTTGTTGTCGCCGTCGATAGTGACCGACTCGCCAACAGCCAGGGTCGAGCCGTCGTAGTAGAAGCCGCCGGTGCCCAGGGTGATGGTGCCGCTCAGGCCCGAGGCGAAGCGGATGGTATCGGCGCCAGTGTCACCGGCGATGCAATCTCCCCAGACGCTGTTGGTTGTCGCCGAATACAGCGCCGAGCGCAGCGTGCACTCTCCGGTGACGTGGCCATCGTTGAGGCTGTCGACCGTGATCGTCGCTGCCTGCAGCGAACCGGCCACCAGCGCACCGCTGACCGCCGCCGTCAGCGGCGCGATCTTCGGCTGAATGTTCTGTCGGAACTCGTACTTGCTCGTCGACTGATATTTGGACACGCTTTTTTCTCCCTCGCGATCAGGAAATGTCTGGATTCAACACCCTCTATACGACAATGAGCCTGCAATCGTGACACCCGATGTGAAAAATATTTTCCAAATGCAAAGCAGGCAGCCGGTAATTGACCGGCCGGCCAGTCAGTGCTAGATTGCAAAACCATGAGCGAGGCGACGACACGCGACCCTGAACTGACCCGCGAGCGCATTCTCGAGGCGGGCTTCGAGCTGTTCGTCGACAAGGGCTTCGCGGCGGTGAGCATGCGCCAGCTCGCCGATCGCTCGGGTGTGACCAAAAGCCTGATTCACCACCACTTCGGCACCAAGGAAGCACTGTGGAGCGCGGTCAAGGAAGCCGCGTTCTCGCGCTACTACGAAGTCCAGAAGGATGAGCTCGAACACGCCGACTCGCCCGATCCGGAGCTGCTGAAAAACGGGGTAATCCGCTATTTCCGCTTTCTGCAGGAAAATCCGCAGGTCGTGCGGCTGTTTGCCTGGATGCACCTGGAGGGCGACACCACCTGCAGCGAGATGGACGCCGAGCTGGTCGACCTCGGGGCGCGGCGCGTACGCGAAGCCCAGGCAGCCGGCCTGCTGCGTTCCGACGTCAATCCGAGCCACGTGGTCACCGTCTTCATTCACGCCTGTTCCCAGTGGTTCGAGCTGCGTCCCCAGCACAAGCACTGGACGGGTGTCGGCACCGACGACGAATATCTTGACGATTTCCTCAAGATCTTCATTGACGGCCTGACGCCTGAAGGCCTGGATAACACCGGACCGAACATCGACGGCAATTGAGGCGCTTTTACCATGGCAAACAGCCCGATTCTGCGCGCGCGAAAAACTGACCGGCCGGCCGGATTGCGTTTGACAAGGAGCGCCGCCAGAAGGCTCTTTGGCCTGCTCGTCGTGGCGGCGGGCGCAGTCGCCTGCTCGGGCCAGCCCGATGCGACGCCCCCCGGCCCCGAACCCGGACAGCCGGTTCGCGTGGCCGCCGTCAGCGCCAGCCCGCCGCTGGCCCGGCTGCGCCTGCCCGGGGTGACGCGCGCGACCGAGCGCGCCGATCTGGCCTTTCTGCACAGCGGCCGGCTGGCCGAGCGCCTGGTCAGGCGCGGCGAGCCAGTCGCGGCCGGGCAGGCCTTGGCCATTCTGCACAATCCGGCCCTGATGCCGGGCGTGTCGGCCGCCGAGGCGCGGGTTCGTGAACTTGGCGAACAACTGCAGCAGCTCGAGCGCGAAACACAGCGCCTGACCGACCTGCATCAACGCAGCCTGGTCGCCACCGACGAACTCGAGGGTGTGCGCGCCCGGCGCAACGCAACGCGCCAGGCCCGCAGCCAGGCGCAGGCCGGCCTTGAAGAGGCCCGCGAGCAGTTGGCCGAGGCCACCATCCGCGCGCCATTTGCCGGGCGCGTCGTCGCCCTGCCTGTCGAACCAGGCCAGTTCGTCGTCCCCGGCCAGGTGGTCATCTCGATGAGCGCGCCCGAACACCTGGAGGTGGCCGTCGACCTGTCGGCTCGCCAGGCTCGATCACTGGCGCCGGGCCAGCCGGCCACGCTGCGCCGCATCAAAGGCGGGCCGGAGGCCGCCGGCAAGATCCGTGAAATCGGTTTGCCCGCGCCCGGGCGGGCGGCCACGGCCGTGGTCGACGTGCCCGGCGCGGCCTGGCCCGAGTGGTTGCCCGGGCAGGCCGTACACGTCGAGTTTTCCTGGAGCGTTGACGAGAAGCTCAGCATCCCTCTGGATGCCCTGATCGACACCGGCGACGGCCGGCCGCATGTTTTTCGCCTGCGTGAAGGCCACGCGGAACTGGTGCGCGTGACGCCCGGCGAGCTCGACGGCGGCCGGGTGCGCGTCGACGGCCAGCTCGAGTCCGGCGATGAGGTGATCATCGCCGGTCACAGCCAGCTGCTTGACGGCGAGCCCGTTCGGGTACTCAGATGAAACCGATGCGGGCCGCGCTGGCTCGCCGGCGCCTGATCCTGACTGGCGTGGTCATGCTCTCGCTCATCGGCCTGGCTGCCTGGTTCGGCATGAACCGCCAGGAAGACCCCTTCTTTCCGTATCGCTACGGCAACATCCAGGTCGCCTGGCCGGGCGCCGAGCCCTCCGAAATCGAGCGCCTGGTACTCGATCCGCTCGAGGAAGAGATCGCGGGCGTGGAGGAAGTCAACGAGATTCGCGGCACCGCCCGGCTGGGCTTCGCGCACATCATCGTCGGCCTCAAACAGCACGTCTACGACACCGATACGGCCTGGGACCGGATCCGCGTTGCCGTCTCGCGCGCTGAAGAACGCTTTCCCGACGGAGCGGGTCCGGCGGTGGTTGAAGACCGCTCCATGGAGACGCACGGCATCGTTCTGGCCGTGACCGGCTCGGACGACCTGATCGAGCTGCTGGATGCAGCACGCGAGCTGCGCCGCGATCTGTTCCGCATACCCGGCATCGGACGCATCGACCTGCTGGCCGATCCGGGCGAGCAGCTCGTCATTCGCATCGACGACGCCAGCGTCATGGCCGCCGGCATCGACAGGCAGTCACTGGCCACCCAGATCGCCGAGCGCAACCGGATCGTGCCTGGCGGCAGCCTGGCCAGCGGCGGGCGCAGTCTGGTCGTGCGCCCCCTGAGCGACTTCGAGAACCTCGAGGCACTGGCGGCCACACCGATCCGCACGCAGACCGGGCAGATGCTGCCGCTGTCCGAAATGGCAAGCATCGAGCTGGCGCCCCGTGAACCGGCGGTCGAGCGCATGTGGTTCAACGGCGAGGCAGCGATCGGGCTGGGGATCGTCATTCCGGAAAACCGGCTCAACGCGGTGCGCTTCGGTCGGCAGGCCCGGGCCCTGATCGACGAGCTGCGCGCCGACTACGCGCCGCTGGAGATCCGCGAGATGTTCTACCAGCCGCGCTGGGTAGAAAAGCGTCTGGCGGAGCTTGGCCGCTCCCTGCTGATCGGCGTCGGCGTGGTCGCTGTCGTGCTGCTGCTGGCGATGGGGCCACGGCTGGGTCTGGTCGTGGCAACCCTGCTGCCGGTGGTCACGCTCAGCGGCCTGGCCATCTACGCCATGGCCGGCGGGGTTCTGCATCAGATGGCGGTCGCCGGCATGGTCATTGCCCTGGGGATGCTGGTGGACAACGCCATCGTGATGGTCGAGAACCTGCAGTGGCATCTCGACCGCGGCAAGGCCCGCACGCAGGCCGCCGCAACCGCCGTGGCCGAGCTGGCCGGCCCGCTGGCAGCGGCCACGGGCACCACCCTGGCGGCTTTTACTCCGCTACTGCTGTCGAGCGGGGACACGGCCGATTTCACCCGCGCTGTTCCGACCATGGTGATGCTCATCCTGGTGGTCAGCTACATCTATGCCGTGCTGGTCACACCCGCGATCGCCGCCGCGATACTCAAGCCCGGCGAAGGCGAGCGATCGGCCGGGCTCGAGCGCTTCGGGCGCCGCATCGGCGGCCTGGCGGTTGCGCGCCCCTGGCCGGTGATGGCAATCACTGCACTGCTTGTCGTGGCCGCTGCGGGCCTGAGCGGCTTCATGCAGCGCGACTTCTTCCCGAGTACCGACCGCGACCAGCTCATCGTCGACCTGTACTTCTCCGAGGGCACCCGCCTGGAACACACCGCGCTGAAGGCCAGCGCCCTGGCGGCATCGCTGGAGACACTGCCCCGGGTTCGGGCCGTGCATCACTTCGCCGGTTTCAGCGGGCCGCGCTTTTACTACAACCTCGTCGAGATTCCGCAATCACCTCACCTGGCGCGCCTGGTCGTGATCACCGATCACGATTCGCAACTTCCGGCAGTGATGGACTGGATCGATCGCCACGTGCCCGAGCACGTTCCCGGCGCCCAAGTGGTAGCGCACCGCCTGGGCCAGGGGCCACCCGTGGACGCGCCCGTCGAGCTGCGGCTGTTCGGGCGCGATTCCGCCGAACTGGCGCGCGCGAGCCGGCAGGTCATGACGACGCTGCGCGCCACACCGGGCACGCGTGATGTCCGCCACAGGCTCGGCGACGGCATTCCGACGCTGACCTTCACCATCGACGATGCCGAAGCAGCCCGCCACGGCCTCAACCGCTCCGATATCACCAGCATACTCGCTCAGGCCAGCTTCGGCCGCCAGATCTCGACCTGGCGCGCCGGCCGCGAGCCGGTGCCGATCCGTTTGCGAAGCCCCGAGGGCGAGAATCTGCCCGAGCGCGCCCTGGCCGGGCTACAGGTGCCCACGGCCGCCGGGCCGGTGGCGCTGGATCAGTTCGTGCAAATAGAGCTTGCGCTGGAACCAGCCGTGATCCACCACCGCGACCTTCAGCGCATGACATCAGTACTGGCCGAAACCACGGACGGGACGACCTACAACGAGGTGATCGCAGCGCTGCAGCCGCGCCTGGAAAAACTCGAACTGCCGCCGAGCATTCGCATGGAACAGGGCGGCTCGGCCGCAGAAGCCGATACGGCCAACAGCGCGCTGCTGGGCTCGCTGCCCATCGGCGTCGTCCTGCTGTTCGGTTTTCTGCTGTGGCAGTTCAATTCCTTCCGCCTGGTCGGTCTGGTGCTGCTGACCGTACCGCTGGCGGCCGTCGGCGTGGTCCCGGGCCTGATTCTGGCGGGCCAGCCATTCAGTTTCACCGCCACCCTGGGAGTGGTTGCCCTGATCGGCATCGTGGTCAACAACGCCATCGTACTGATCGACGTCATCGAGGCCAACCGGGCGCAGGGACTGACCGTCGAACGGGCCGTATCGAGCGCGGTCGGGCGCCGCATCCGGCCCATCCTGCTGACCACGGCGACCACCATCGTCGGCCTGCTGCCGCTGACCTTCACCCAGTCGACCCTGTGGCCGCCGCTGGCCTGGGCCATCATCTCCGGCCTGCTGGCGGCAACGTTGCTGACCCTGATGGTGATTCCGGCGGCTTACCGCCTGATCAATCCCGCGGCCCGATAAGCTCAGTCGAGGTAGCTGAGATTGCGCCGGATATCGCCGGCCAGGTTGGTCAACCAGCTATTGAAATTGGGATGGATGCGCTCCTGCCCATCGACTACCTCGTAGTCGAGGTTGCGCGACTCCATGTACTCGATGGCAATGGCGCCGGTGTTGTAGCTGATGCCGACACGGGCAAAGTGGCTGCGCAGATGAAGATCGGCGATGATCTCGCCGCGATTGCGCTCATGCACCGCCCAGCCACGGGTGCGCATGGCGTCGATAATCGCATCCTCGACCTCGTCCATGGTGGTGTTGGGCGGCACATCAATCGCGCGCGGGCTGTCGAGCACGGGCGCGGTCGTTGCACAGGCTGCCAGCCACAGGGCGGCAGCAAGAAGAACTGGAATCGTTCGCATGGTCATGTTTCCCTCCTGAGCGCTGAATTTTTGCTTGTGACGGGTTATCTTACGAAATTCGCCGGCCAAACCTGCCAACCCAATGTCGACGCAGCGCGCCGCCAGCTTGCCGTAAAAGCCAAAGCACCCTAGAATACGCAGTCTTCGGGCGATTAGCTCAGCGGGAGAGCACTGCCTTCACACGGCAGGGGTCGCTGGTT
>CAYUPK010000007.1:0-158878 GCA_964446675.1 uncultured Wenzhouxiangella sp. | reverse complement strand
ATCAAAGCCGGCTTGACTCAGCGTGAAAGAGGCAGTCTGATGAATAAGCTGGGTTGAGAGAATTCGGATCCAGCATCGTGCGCTGCCGACTGGTTCATGCCGACGGTGCCGTTGACAATCAAACGCACTCAACAGGGGAGTTGGCAGCATGAGAATATCCATCGCAGAACTTCAGGCGCACAGTGCGCCGCCGCAACCGCGAGCGGCCGGGGAACCTGACCCGGCGGCGAATCGCATTCTCAAGAATCTCAGCCCGAACGATCGCTCACGCATCTGGCCCCACCTGACGCTGGTTGAATGGCAGCGCGGGCAAATCGTCTATGACACCTGCGCCATTCAGCGCTGTGCCTATTTTCCGATCGACTCGATCGTGTCTGATGTTCCTCGAGGACGGCCATAGCTGTGAGACCGCGGTCGTGGGCAACGATGGCCTCCTGGGCATGTCGATTTTCACCCGGACAGACTCCATGCCGGCCCACGCAGCGGTTCAGATCGCCGGCAAGGCCTTTTGCCTCAAGGCGTCAGTGTTGCGCGAAGAGGCCAATCGTAGCGAGAATTTTCGTGCAATTCTGCTCCGCTACGCGCAGGTGCTGATGACACAAAGCAGCCAGTCGGCCACCTGCAACCGGTATCACACCATTCATCAGCAGCTTGCTCGCTGGCTGCTGTTTGCCTGCGACCACCTGCCGCATAATTGCCTGGAGCTGACTCAGGAGCAGATTGCGCACAGCCTGGGCGTCAGACGTGAAGGCGTCACCGAGGCTGCAGGAAGGCTTCAGAAGGCCGGCCTGATCGAATATCGACGCGGGCGAATTCAGGTGCTCGATCATGCCGGGCTCGAGCAGGTTTGCTGCGAGTGTTACCGAACCGTCAAGTGCGAGACCCAGCGTCTCCTGCCCGAGTGATGGACCCCGCTGCCGGCGCATTTCCTGTCGGCCCCGGCCATGCCTCCTCAGGTGCCGTTCGCTGCAATGACCTGCTCGACTGCCTGTCAACGCAAGACCTGGCAAGAGTCATCGCCGCCGGCCAGCCGTCAAGATTCTCGGCTGAGGAAGTGATCGTGCGCAGCGGGGATCGCATCCGACAGGTTTATTTTCCGGTATCAGGCTATGCTTCCGTGATGGTGTCGGGCAGCGAAGACTCCAGTGTACAGATTGCCCTGGCGGGCACCGAGGGCATGCTTGGCTGGGAATGCCTGCTGGGCGCAAATGAATTCCTGTTCCATGCCTCCGCCCTCGAATCATTCGATGTGCTGGCGGTTGATGTCGGCCTGTTTCTCCAGCGCGTTGTGAGAACAAAAGGTTGGCGCCGCAGCCTGTACGCTTACATAAGAGACCTGTTCCAGGCGATCGCTCGCTCATCTCTTTGTGCCCGATTCCACCTGCTGGAGGCGCGTCTGGCGCGCTGTCTGCTTGAGATCGAAGACCGCCATGACGACTCCCCGATCCTGCTCACGCAAAAGACGCTGTCGCACTTGCTCGGAGTCCGCGGCAGCGGTGTAACCAACGCAGCTACGCATCTTCAGCTTGGCGGCCTGATCCAGTACCGCCGCGGTGAGATTCGCATTCTTGACCGGGCCGGGCTGCAAGCCGCGGCCTGCGAGTGTTATCGCGCGCATGACCACGACTGAGTTCTTCAATCAGGGCGTCGGCCCACCCAACGGCGCAGGTTGAACCGGCATTCCTGCCGGCTCGGAAAGTTGGTTGTTTCTGCTGTGACCTCTGGCACGTGCGCTGAACTGATCCAGTGTGGTGGAATAGGGATTCTGCACAAACGAGAGGCTCGTTCCATGTTCAATCGTGCACGCACTACTTTCAAAGCGGCAGCGATCCTGCTGCTGGCCTGCGCTACCGGCGCACTCGCTGACGATCAGATCTCGATCGGCGCCGATGTCAACCACGACGGCGATCTCGCTACCCGAAACGGCTCCATTCGTATCGCTGATGGCGCCAGCATCGATGGCTCCCTGACCAGTCGTAATGGCCATATCGAAACCGGCTCTGGCGTGACGGCGGGCAATGTCAGTACGCGCAACGGTGCCATCGAGCTGGGCGATGGTGGTCACTATGGCCGCGTCGACTCCCGCAACGGGCGGATCATGCTCGGCGACGGCACCACCGCAGGCGAGATCGAAACACGCAACGGCGCCATCCACATCGGCTCGTCGAGCCAGACGGGCTCTGTGGATTCACGCAATGGCGGTGTTGACGTTGGCGCCGAAACCATCATCGACGGGACCATCCGGACGCGCAACGGGGACATTTCGCTGGCCTCCGGCAGCCGGGTTACGGGCAGGATCAACACCCGCAACGGCGGCGTCCTGCTCGACGGTGCCACGGCAGAGCAGGGCATCCAGACGCTGGCCGGCGACATCACTCTCGATAACGGCGGCTGCTCCGGGGCAGATCTGATCATCGATCTCACCGAAGTCAGCGCCGATGGTGATGGCGGTATTTTCGGGCTCATCACCAAGTCGTCCTGGCCCGAAGCCGGCAATATCCGGGTGCTGCGAGACAGCAGGGTCGACGGGGATATCGTCCTGATCCTGCCCGGCGACTACGATGAAGAGCTGCCCGTTGTCGAAATCTCGGCCCGCTCGTCAGTTGGCGGCAATCTGCGGATCGACAGCCGCGTTGAACTGATTGTCGAAGGCGACGTTGCTGGAGAAATCGAGCGCGTCACCCCGGAGTCCTGAATCGACTTCCGGCGCGGGCAATCAGTCGAGCACGAAGCTTACGCGCAGGTTGACGCGATAGCTGGCGACCTGGCCGTTTTCGACCACCACCTTCTGTTCGGCCACCCAGGCACCGCGCACGTTCTTGAGCGATTTTTCTGCCCGCGCAATGCCGCGTTTGATGGCATCTTCGAAGCTTTCGCTGGATTCGGATGTGATTTCAACGACTTTGGCAACAGTCATGGTTTTCTCCTTGCGGGCAGTGAGCATGGTAGGTTTTCGGAGCTAGACTCCGATCTTGCGATAATATCAATATCACAGACGGCGCTCCTCGGCCACAATCGACCCGCATTTTTTACAGGCATGCTCGATGTAGACGCCGGGCGAGAGGCTACGAAACCGGGCTACCAGAAAGGCGGGTCATCCCGCCGGGAGACGAGCCATGCTCAAGCTGATCATGATCACCGGCCTGCTGACCATCCTGTGCGCCTGCAGCGATCCTGGGCCGAGGCAGGCAGATGAAGAATCCGAGCCAGCGCTGACCAGCGGCTATCAACGTTCGCTCGACAAGGCCCGCGCCGTCGAGGATCAGGTGCTCGAAGCCGCCGAAAAACAGAACAAAATGATCGAGGAGCAGGAAAGGGGCGGCTGATTCCCGAATCCCACTCCGTGTAGCTAGACTGGTTTCGGCAGTCGGAGGCTCGCCGGAAAAAGACTCAGGCACACCTCATGGGCTCGAAGTCCAGGCCCAATGATCTGAAGATGTCAGCCACCCAAAAACTGGCGATGCCGGCCGGGTTTGTCTGGAATAAGTCGCAGAATTGATCTCCGGGGCATTGCTCCGGCAGAGAAAACAGGGTGTTCTTGAGCTTGACGACGCAAGCACAATAGTTCGCATAATGTATATTATGTAAAGTTAACCGGGATCCTGCTGGCTGACATGAGGTTGGTTGGTTGAAGGTCGCGCACGTAATGCTTTGCCGTTGTTTTTCAACTAATTAACGCGCATTCTTATAAATAAAATCAGGTTCAGGGCGCCTTGGCTGACCCAGATCAAATGCCTCAGCCTTGGTTCTGGCATGATCGGGGCTGAGCTGAAGCAATATCACTGACTTGATTCCCAAGGAGGTTCACCATGACCAAATCGAAAACTCTCGTTGTCGCCCTGGACGGATCCGAGCCGGCCCTGGCGGCCCTCAGCGAGGCGCGTGATCTGGCCACGGCCATGGGCCGCGAGCTGTCGGCCATCTATGTCTTTGCCCACCAGCCTCATGTGTCGGCCACACCGGCCGGGCTTGGCGAACAGGTGTCGCCCGAAGAGCTGGAGCGCGCGAGCAAAAGCGAGTCGCAGCGGATCTTCGACGAGGCCGAATCGCGAGCGGGATCGGAGTTTGCGCAGCGGCACGTGCTCATCGGTGATCCAGCCCAGGAAATCATCGCCTTCATGGAAGACAATCCGGGCACGCATCTGGTGATGGGAAGGCGCGGAATGTCGCGGATCAAGGCGCTGCTCATGGGCAGCGTCAGCCAGAAAGTACTGGCTCTCGCCCCCGGTCTGGTCACCGTGGTGTGTGACCCGCGGCCGTGCCGTGGATAGCGGCGAGCCGCTGGCGAATTGTCCTGTAGACGCGCTCGCCCTTTTCCCGGCTCGGGACGCTCAGCGTGAATGTCTTGTCTTGACCGGCCAGCCGAAAATCGATCATGACAAGGCCGAAAAAGGACCAGTAGCGCATTGCCAGCGACGCCGGCTCGATGCTTCGCAGTCGGAACACATTCTGGCGCTGGCCAAAGCCCGGGTCGAAAGACGCGCCCACATTCCGGCGCTCGACCGACTCGGCGTCGACCGTGATCCGGGTGACCTGGGTGTTCGGAGTCAGTTTTAGCAGCAGGCCGGACACGAACATGGCCAGGCTTGCGGCAAGCGAGGTTTCGACATCGAAATCCGTCCACAGGATCATGATGATCGCCGCCCACGCTGAACCCGCCAGCGCCAGCGGCCAGAATCGGCCTTCATTGAGACCGCATTCGACCTCCAGGCGTCCCCGATCTTGCCGGCCTTTCGGGCCTTCAGCGGCTGGGCGGGACAAAAATCAGCCGCACTTGGAATAGCCGCAGGCCAGGCAGGTCTGGCAGCCGTCGAGCAGAACCATGGCCTTGGTGTTGCACTTGTAACACAGCATGGACGAGGCCGGGTAGGAGGTCTCGGCGCCCTGCCCTGCGTCGCTGTTAGCGGCCTCGGACACAGCCGGCGCTTCGACTCCGGCCTGATTTTGCTCGCGGGCTTCGGCTTCGGCCCGCTTTTGCTCGAGAATGAGCTGCTGCTGTTCGGACAGTTCGTCGGGCTCGATCATGCCGATGCGCTTGAAGTGATGCTCGACCACCGCGCCGATGTCGGCCACGATGGACGGCACGAAGCGGCCGCCGGGCTTGAAGTAGCCGCCCTTCGGGTCGAATACGGCCTGCAGCTCCTCGGACAGAAAGGTGACGTCGCCGCCCTTGCGGAAAACGGCTGACATCACGCGCGTGAGGGCAACGATCCACTGGAAGTGGTCCATGTTCTTCGAGTTGATGAAGATCTCGAAGGGACGGCGCTGCTCGTGCTCGGTGCCCTGGTTGAGGATGATGTCGTTGATGGTGACATACAGGGCGTGGTCGTCGAGCGGCGTGCGAATCTTGTAGGTAGCGCCTTCCAGGCACTCCATGCCTTCCGGACGCTCGAGCTTTTCGTGCATCCGGATGATCTCGGCCTTGCCCTTGCGGGCTTCCTTCTTGCCCGCCGCCTTTTGTTCATCTGCCTTGTTGCGGACCGCGTAGTCCACGATTTTCTTGTCGATCCTGATGGTCATTTCAATGTTCCCGCATTGCTTTGATTCTCTAGAACTTTCCGTAGTAGCCTTCCTTCAGGGCATCGAACAGGTTGGCCGCCGTGTGCACTTCGCCGTCGTACTCGATTTCCTCGTGGCCCTTGACCTCGACCTTTGAGCCGTCCTCGAGCTCGAATACATAAGTGGTCGACTCCAGATCCTTGTCGGTAACCAGCACGCCCTGGAAGGCCTGCGGGTTGAAGCGGAAGGTCGTGCAGCCCTTCAGGCCCTGCTCCCATGCATACAGGTAGATGTCCTTGAAATCCTCGTAGGGATAATCGGTGGGCACGTTGGCGGTTTTTGAAATCGACGAGTCGATCCATTTCTGGGCCGCCGCCTGGATGGCGACGTGCTCTTTGGGCGTGATCGATTCTGCGGTCACGAAATAGTCGGGCAGCTGCTCGTCGGGATTGTCCGAATGCGGCATGGCGCCCGGATTGACCAGAGTGCGGTAGGCCAACAGCTCATAGGAATAGACGCTGACCTTCTCCTTGCTCTTGCGGCCTTCGCGAATCACGTTGCGGTTGTAGTGGTGGGCGAAGCTGGGCTCGATGCCGTTGGAAGCGTTGTTGGCCAGCGACAGCGAAATGGTGCCGGTCGGCGCGATCGAACTGTGGTGGGTAAAGCGGGCACCCGACTCGGCGAGGCGATCGACCACTTCAGGCGCCACCTCGGCAATCTTTTGCATGTAGCGGCTGTAGCGCGCGTGCAGGATGCGGCCCGGCAGCCGGTCGCCGGGTTTGTAGCCGTCGCGCTTCATCTCCGGGCGCTTGCGCAGCATCTCGGGCGTGACCTCGAACTCGTCATCCATGATCGGCGCCGCGCCCTTTTCCTCGGCCAGTTCGGCCGCCGTTTCCCAGCCGGCCACGGCCATCTCGCGCGAGACGCGCTCGGTGAACTCCAGCGATTCGGGCCGACCATACTGCATCTGCAGCATGGTCAGGGCCGATCCCAGGCCAAGAAAACCCATGCCGTGGCGGCGCTTGTACAGGATCTCGTTGCGCTGCTCTTCCAGCGGCAGGCCGTTGATTTCGACCACGTTGTCGAGCATGCGCGTGAAGATATTGACGGTGCGACGGTACTCGTCCCAGTTGAAGCGCGCGTTTTCCGTGAACGGCTCCTCGACAAAGCGCGTCAGATTGACCGAGCCGAGCAGGCAGGCGCCGTAGGGCGGAAGTGGTTGTTCGCCGCAGGGATTGGTCGCGCGGATGGTTTCGCACCACCAGTTGTTGTTGTCTTCGTTGATGCGGTCGACCAGCACGAAGCCCGGCTCGGCGTAGTCGTAGGTGGAGGCCATGATCATGTTCCACAGGCGCCTGGCGGGTACCTTGCGGTAGATCTTGCAGGCCACCAGGCCTTCTTCGTTGCTGACGTATTCTTCGGTAATCGGCCACTCGCGCCAGATCACCTTGTCGGGATCGGCCAGGTCGATTTCTCCGGCTTCGCTGTCGAGCACCGGGAAGACCAGCGGCCAGTCGGCATCGTCGATCACGGCGCGGACGAAATCGTCGGTGATCAGAAGCGAGCAGTTGAACTGGCGCAGCACGCCGTCCTCGCGCTTGGCGCGAATGAAGTCCATGACGTCGGGGTGCGAGACGTCGAAGGTGGCCATCTGCGCTCCGCGGCGGCCGCCGGCCGACGAGACGGTAAAGCACATCTTGTCGTAGATATCCATGAACGACATCGGCCCCGAGGTATAGGCACCCGCCCCGGAGACGTAGGCGCCCCTGGGCCTGAGTGTGGAAAATTCGTAGCCGATGCCGCAGCCGGCCTTGAGCGTCAGTCCCGCTTCGTGGACCTTGCCCAGAATGTCGTTCATCGAGTCCCGGATGGTGCCCGAGACCGTGCAGTTGATGGTCGAGGTGGCCGGCTTGTGCGCCAGCGCGCCCGCGTTGGACGTGATGCGCCCGGCGGGAATCGCCCCGCGCCTGAGCGCCCACAGGAACTCGCGATACCAGTAGGCCTGCTTGTCGCCGCCCTCTTCCACTTCGGCCAGGGCGCGAGCGACACGCTTGTAGGTGTCGTCGATTTCCCGGTCGATGATTTCCCCCGATTTCGACTTGAGACGGTACTTCTTGTCCCAGATATCCAGCGACGCTTCCTGGAAGGCAATATCCGGAAGCGCAGCCGTCAAAGCTTCTGCCGAAACGCTCATGCCGCAACCTCTTGATTATTGTGTGCCAGTACCGGTTATGCACAGGCTGTCCACCGCCCTGCCCACAACCCGTTGTGCCAAAACCGGCGTCGGTACACAAGATATTGTGCCGACGCGTTGATACCTTACGCCCAACCCGGACACGATTCAAGTCTTGTTGAAGCGCACTGTCCGGGCAATGGAACGGGATCGCCCGAGGACCTGCCGTCGTGGGCTTTCGCTTGCTTGATGGGGATGTGTTCGAGACCGTGCGCGGCGCTGAGCCGCTATTCGGTTTCCGGTTTGAGCTCGCGCTCCATCAACACCTGAACGCCCTTGCGCGGACTCCAGCCGCGGTAGAGAATGCCGTGAACCTGCTCGGCTATGGGCATTTCCACGCCCGCCCGTTGGGCCAGGCGCATGACTTCTTCAGCGGTCTTGATGCCTTCCACGACCTGGCCGATTTCGGCCACAGCCTGATCAATCGAGTCGCCCTGCCCCAGGGCCAGGCCCAGGCGCCTGTTGCGCGACAGATCGCCGGTGCAGGTCAGCACCAGATCGCCGATGCCGGCAAGACCCATCAGAGTGTGGTCGTCAGCGCCCAGAGCCCGCCCGAGGCGACGCATTTCGGCCAGGCCGCGGGTAATCAGCGCCGCGCGCGCATTGTGGCCCAGCCCCAGTCCGTCGGCCAGGCCGCAGGCCACGGCCAGCACGTTCTTGATGGCCCCGCCCAGTTCGGCCCCGACCAGATCGGCGGTGTAGTAGGCGCGAAAGTTCTTGCCGTGCAGCAAGGCCGCCCAGGCCTGGCCGAAATCCGCGTCGGTGGCGGCCACCGTGACCGCGGTGGGCAGCGCCTGAGCCACCTCGCGCGCGAAGGAAGGCCCGGTGATCAGGGCCAGCGCAATCTCATCGCCGAAGCGCTCGCCCGCCACCTCATGCAGCAGGCGCCCTGTGCCCGGCTCGAAGCCCTTGCTGGCCCAGGCCAGGCCGGTTTCGGCCGTCACGAAAGGAGTCAGCCGATCCAGCGTTTCACCGAAGGCATGGCTGGGCGTGGCCACCAGCAGGCGATCCGCGCCGCGACAGGCCGCCTCGAAGTCGCTGGTCACGTGCAGAGATTTAGGAAACGGGCAGTCCGGCAGATAGCGCTGGTTGACCCGGTCGCGTTCCATGGCTTCGGCGCGCTCTACGTCGCGCGCCCATAAACGGGCATCATGGCCCATGCGGGCCAGTTGCATGCCCAGCGCCGTGCCCCAGGAGCCGGCGCCCAGAACCGCGACCGTCGTTGCCATGCCTGGCGTCGCTTACTCGGCTTCGCCGTTTGCAGAGCCGCCTTCGGCCTGCTGTTTCTGGCTGGCTTCTTCCAGGCGCTGGCGGAAAACGGCTTCGAAATTGACCGGCTGCAGCGGCGGCATGAAGAAGCCACCGGCACTGACCAGTGCGCCGATCTGTGAGCGGCAGTAGGGGAACAGCACGTTCGGGCACAGCACGTTGAGGACATAGGGGATCTGCTGCTCGCTGAAGCCCGATAGCTGGAAGAAGCCGCCGAACTGGACTTCGCACAAGAAGGCGGTCTTGTCGCCCTGCTTGGAGGTGACGGTCACCGACAGCACAACGTGATTGCGGCCTTCGCCCAGATTCTCGCTGCGTTGCGACAGGCTCAGGTTGACTTCGGGTTCAGCGCCGCCCTGATTGAGCTCCAGCACGTTGGGGGCCTCGAACGAGGCATCCTTGAGGTAGACGTGCTGGACGGCCATCTGGGCCTCTTGTTCGTTTCCGGCTGCGGCCTGTTGATTCTCTTCTGCCATGAGTTGAACTTTCCTTTGCAGTTATTTGATTTAATTGAAAAAAGAAGCTGGTCGGATCGACGATTACCGGCCCGACTCCTTCGCCTGGGATTCTTTTCCGCTCTTGCCTTTCCGGCGCCGTTTACCTTTCTTGTCTCCGGCCTTGCCCGCGGTCCCGGGGCGGGATACGGGCTGCTGATCGCTGATCCACTGCGTCAGGCCGCCGGCAAGGACGTTGACGTTGGTGAATCCCAGCTTGACCAGGCGGCCGGCCATCTGGGGCGCGACCTGATTGTTTCGGCAATAGACAAGTACCGGACGCTCGCGCTGCGCAAGCAACTGCTGGTTGCCGGCCTCGATGCGCGAGGGCGTCATGTGCAGCGCGCCGCGAATATGGCCACGGGCGTAGTCCGTGCTGTTGGACACGTCGAGCACCACCGGATCCTCGCGGTTGATCAACTGGACCGCCTCGGTGGTACCCAACTCCTTCCACTTGCGGAACAGGCGGCTGATCTCGTAGGCGATGAGCGCGACAATGGCCAGGCCCAGCGCGCCGGTCAGCAGGGAATGATTGCCCGTGAACTCGAGGAGTTGTTCCATGAAATGAATCGGATTGCGTCAAAGCCGCCCATTATCGTTGATCTGACGCTTGCTTGCCAGCATTGCGCGTGTCTGCTGTGTGATAATCCTTCGATTGATGGACAGCCAGAGCGAAGGAACGATGCAACCACCCCGACCGCTGTTACTCCTGATTCTCGATGGCTGGGGGCACCGCGAGGCGGCCCACGACAATGCCATCACCACCGGCCACACGCCCCACTGGGATGCCTTGTGGGCGAATCATCCGCGTACCTTGCTGGATACGTCCGGCGAATCGGTGGGCCTGCCGGCCGGCCAGATGGGCAATTCGGAAGTCGGCCACATGAACCTCGGCGCCGGCAGGATCGTCTATCAGGAGCTCACTCGAATCGGCAAGGCCATCGAAGACGGAAGTTTTGATGACAACCCGGCCCTGCTCGGCGGCATCGAAAAGGCAAGAGCCGCTGGCGGCTGCGTGCACATCATGGGCCTGCTCTCGCCAGGCGGCGTGCACAGCCACGAAAGCCACCTGCTCGCCACCCTGGCGCTGGCCCTGAAAAACGGCGCTCCCGAGGTCGCCGTGCACGTCTTTCTGGACGGCCGCGACGTGCCGCCGCGAAGCGCGGCCGCGTCGATCGCGCGCCTGGAGGCGGCCGTGGCCACCGACAATCGCGCCCGCATCGCCAGCGTGAGCGGTCGCTACTTTGCCATGGACCGCGACCTGCGCTGGGAACGCACGAAGCGGACCTTCGATGCCATCGTCGAGGCACAGGCCGAATTCGCGACCGGCACTGCCTCGGGCGCTCTGGACGCTGCCTATGCCCGTGGCGAAGACGACGAGTTCGTCCAGCCCACGCTCGTCGATGGTGGCCGCAAGATGGCCGACGGCGACGCTGTGCTGTTCATCAACTTTCGCGCCGATCGGGCGCGCCAGTTGACCCGTGCCCTGGTCGAACCCGGCTTTGACGGCTTCGAGTGCCGCCGCCCGCGCCTGTCGGCAATGGTGACCATGACGCGCTACCAGGACGACCTTCCGACCGAAGTAGCTTTCGACAAACAGCGCCTTGAGCGGCTGTTCGGCGCCGAACTGGCGGCGGCGGGTCTCAAGCAGCTACGCATCGCCGAAACCGAGAAGTACGCCCACGTCACCTACTTTTTCAACGGCGGCGAGGAAAAGCTCTTCGAGGGCGAAGAACGCGTGCTGATCCCCTCGCCGAAGGTTGCCACCTACGATCTGCAGCCACAGATGAGCGCACCGGCGCTGTCGCGGGAGCTGACAACCGCCATTGAAAGCGGCGACTACGATGTGATCGTGTGCAATATCGCTAACCCCGATATGGTCGGCCACAGCGGCCGCTTCGATGCCGCCGTCGCCGCGGTCGAAGCCGTAGACCGCGTGCTCGGCGAAGTACTGCCGGCGCTCGAGCGCGCCGGCGGCGGGGCCCTGATCACGGCCGACCACGGCAACGTCGAGCAGATGAGCGATCCGGTCAGCGGCCAGGCGCATACCTCGCACACGACCAATCCGGTGCCGCTGGTCTATTTCGGGCCACGCCCGCTGAACCTGCGCCCCGGCGGCAGTTTGCGTGACATTGCGCCGACCATGCTGGCGATGCTCGATCTGCCCCGGCCCGAGGCGATGACCGGCCGTTCGCTGATCTCGACTGACTGAATACGAGTGCGCCCTGCCCGATCGCTCCCGTTCCTTCTGATCGCGTCCTGCCTGACGCTGGCCGCGTCGACAACCGGGCCCGTACGGGCACAGGAAGATCGCCAGGCCGTAGAGGCCGAGCTGGAACAGGTGCGCGCCGAGATCGCCGCGATCCAGTCGCGCATCGACGAAAATCTGGGCAACCGCGACCGCCTGCTCGAAGCCCTGGCCGATGCCGAGCGCGCGGTCGGCAGCGCGCGTCGCGCCCAGGCCGAAACCGACCAGGCCCTGTCGGTGGTGCGGTCCGAAATCTCCGGACTCGAGTCACGCCAGGCCAGGCTGGAAGAGCAGGTCGGAGAGCGCGCTTCACAGCTGGCCGTACAACTTGCAACTGCCTACCGCCAGGGCAGTGAGTCACGCCTGAAAATGCTGCTTAACCAGGACGATCCGCGCCGCCTGTCGCGCCGCCTGGCCTATCACGGCTACCTGTCGAGAGCGCGCCTGGCGGCAATCGAGGAACTGCGCACGACGGTCTCGACGCTGGAGGGCACGCGGGCGCAACTGGCCGGCGAGGCCGAACGCCTGGACGCGCTGCTGGCCGAACGCAAGCGCGAAACGCAGCGCCTGGAGTCAGCCTCGGTCCAGCGCGAACAAGCGCTTGCCGCGCTCGATCGGCGCCTGGCCAGCGACCGTGAGCAACTGGCCGACCTCGAGCGCGATGCGACCGAACTGACGCAGTTGCTCGAGCAACTGGCCGACGTACTGGCCGACGTGCCCGTGGACGTCGAGATTCCGCACTTTCCGGAGCTGCGCGGCAGGCTGGACATGCCGCTGGCTGGCCGCGTACTGGAGGCGTTCGGCAATCAGCGCAGCGGGGAACTGCTGTGGACAGGCTGGCTGATCGACGCCGACACCGGCGATGAGGTGCGCTCGATCGCCCACGGCCGGGTGGCTTACGCCGACTGGCTGCGCGGCTACGGCCTGCTGCTGATCATCGACCACGGCGACGACTACATGAGCCTCTACGCCCACAATGAGGCGCTGATGCGCGACGTCGGCGACTGGGTCGCACCCGGAGAAGTGGTGGCCCTGGCCGGTCGCTCGGGCGGAGTGAGCAACCCGGCGCTGTATTTCGAAATTCGCAAGGCCGGCCGGCCGGTAGACCCGGCCGGCTGGGTCAATCGTCAGGGCACCGGATAGACATAGCTGGTACCCGGGCCCAGCGGGAAGCCGAGCATCCAGTAGCCGACCAGAAAGATCGACCACACCAGCAGGAACACCACCGAATAAGGCAGCATCATCGACACCAGGGTGCCGATGCCGGTGCCCTTGACGTAGCGCTGGCAGTAGACCACCACCAGCGGGAAATACGGCATCAGTGGCGTGATGATGTTGGTCGAGGAATCACCCACGCGGTAGGCGGCCTGGGTCAGCTCCGGCGAGAAGCCGACCTGCATGAGCATGGGCACGAAGATCGGCGCCAGCAGCGCCCACTTGGCCGAGGCCGAGCCAACGAAAAGGTTGACGAAACCAACCAGAAGAATGATGCCGAACAGGGTCGCGCCGCCGGGCAGCGCCATTTCACGCAGCAGGTTGCCGCCCTCCACGGCCAGCAGAACGCCCAGCCCGGAGCGACCGAACTCGGCGACGAACAGCGCGCAGAAGAAGGCCATGACGATGTAGTAGGCCATCGACCCCATGGTCTCGGACATGGCGTCAACCACGTCCTTGCTCTTCTTGAAGGCGCCGGTCATGAAACCGTAGATCACGCCAGGCAGAACAAAGAAGATGAAGATCAGCGGCACGATCGACTGCATGATCGGCGCCGAGAAATCGGTGAGCTTGCCTGACTCGGCATCGCGGAAGGGCGAGGTTTCCGGAAGCAGCGACAGGATCAACAGCACGAAACCCAGGCCCATGACTACGGTGGCTACCCACATCGCGCGGCTTTCATTCGTCTCGATGGCACGCATTTCGGGCATGTCATCATCGTCGCCGTCGAGCGGCGTGTCGGCCAGGCGCGGCTCGATGATGCGATCGGTAAGCCACCAGCCCAACAGCACGATGACCAGGCAGGATGCCGAAGTGAAGTACCAGTTGATCAGCGGGTGAAGGTTGACGCTGTCGTCGACGAGCTGGGCCGCCGGCAGGGTGAAGCCCATCAGCAGCGGGTCGAGCGCCGAGGGCACGAAGTTGGCCGAAAACCCTCCGGAGACACCGGCAAAGGCGGCGGCAATGCCGGCCAGCGGATGGCGACCGGCGGCGTAGAAGATAATGCCGCCGAGTGGAATCACGACCACATAGCCGGCGTCGACGGCGGTGTGGCTGATGATGGCAATCAGGATCAGCATCGGCGTGAGCAGCATTTTCGGCGTGAACGCCAGCAGCTTTTTCAACAGCGCGTTGATGTAGCCGCTCTGCTCAGCCACGCCTACGCCCAGCATGGCGACCAGCACCACGCCCAGCGGCGCGAAGCTGGTGAAGGTGTTGACCATGGTGGTCAGAAAGCTGACCAGTTGATCGCCTGTGAGCAGGTTGGTGATGGTGATGGCCTCACCGGTCGACGGGTGCTGGGCGGCGAACTGGATCCCCGACATCAGCCAGGACAGAATCCAGACCACGACCATCAGCAGCAGGAAAAGCATGGCCGGGTCGGGCAGCTTGTTGCCGACCACCTCGATGAAATTCAGCGCGCGATTGAGCCAGCCGCGCTCGCTGCCGGCGCCGCCGGCGGGTTGTTGCTCGGTGCTGTTCATGTTCAGGAAAATCCCCGTCGAATAGTTTTCAAGGTTGATTCATGCGGTCGACCGGCGCTGGTCTGGCGGCTCCGGGAGCGCTGAAAACAAGAGCGCCGAAAACCCTACCACAAGCGCCCTGCCCCGGCCACTCACCGCTTGCGGCGCGGTCCACCTACGGGCAGGGGCGTGACTTTTTCTCCGCTCTTGCTGTCGCGAATGACGGCCGTGCCCCGCTTTTTGGTCTCTTCGACGCGAATGACCGCCGACATCGGCAGGTGCAGCACTTCGACATCACCGAACTCTTCGCGCAGGCGCTCCTCGGTGGGGTCGATGACCACGCCATCGTCAGCCTCGAACACCAGCTCGGAAATCTGGATGAAGCCATAGGACAGGCTGCTGTCGGCGATCTTGCGGCAGTAGAGCTCGTAGACTTGTCCCTGGTTGAAGAAACTGACTTTGTAGAGTTTGGGCATGATGGTTCGAAAGTCCTCTAATCATCCTGAAGGCTCAGGTCGACCAGGCCGGGGAACGGGCGCAGAACAAGTGCGACGACCATGCCGGCGACAAACCCGGCGATATGCGCCCACCAGGCGACGGCGCCGTCCGCACTGCCGAATACCGTGTAGATCAACTGCAGTGTAAACCAGGAGCCGATGACCAGTATGGCCGGGACGCGCGCAAACTGCAGATACAGCCCGAGCGGCAGCCACAGACCCATGCGGCTGACCGGAAACAGGCCCAGATAGATGCCGATCAGGGCCGACACACCGCCGCTGGCGCCGATAACGGGAGTGTGAACATCGCCCATCTGCCAGGCAAGAATCAGGTTGGCCACGGCCCCGAGAAGCAGAAAGCTCAAAGCGATGCCCAGATGCCCAAGGGCGCGCTCGACGGTAATGCCGAAAACCCACAGGTAGGCCAGGTTGCCGGCCAGATGCAGCCAGTCGCCGTGCACGAACAGCGAGGTCAGGAGGGTCAGCAGATCGGCGCTGTTCCAGCTTGCCGGCAGCTGTTCCAGCGCGGCCAGTACCTGGCCGGGCACGAAGCCCCAGCGCCTGATCCACTCCTGTGAGATCGCGCCCAGACCCCACTGTGCATAGGCGAAGCTGACGAGCATGATCAGGGTAAAGCCGCTGAGCACCCACGGCCAGGCCAGTTGCCGCCGGTGCATTCGGCCCGGATCGATCATCTTGGCTCGAGCAGGAACCGGTGCGAGCGGAAATCGACGATGGCGCCGTCGCGGCTGATATCGACGATATCCACTTCGCCGATGGTGTCACCCGGCCTATAGCGTTCGCCGTTGATCAAGACAAAGCGTTTGGCCGGGTCGGGCGAGAACACGTGAATCGTCAGGCTCAGCTCCGGCAGGTTGCGCCGCACCGACAGCGGCAGTTCCCAGACCCGGAGGTATTCCGACACGCCTTCGTTGAGTGGTTTCGGTTCCTTTTTCGTCCCGGCATCGGAGCTGCCCGCCGTGTCCGCCCGCCGCGAGACCCCGGTCTCGCGCTGCTCGGGCCGGCGCGCCTGCTCACGCGTTTCGGCCGCTTGCGCGCGGCGGCGCAGCGCCTCCTCGGCGGCGATGCGCCTTTCCAGCTCTTCGGTCGCCTGCCCGGCGGGCACGGGCCGGGATTCCCGCTCGGACGGCTCCCGTCGAACAACACGGTCGGGATCGGCGGGGATTGGCTGGCGGCGGTCGCGTCGCGTCGCCGGAGCCGGGCTTTCCGTGGTCTGGTCATCGCTTTGTTCGCGGCTCTTGTCAGACGCGCTCGGCGGCACTGGCTCTGTTCGCGCGAGCTGCTCGCTGCCCCCGGGGTCGGCCTTCGAGGCGCCACTTGCTTCGCTCTCTTGTGGTGACGCAGGCTGTGGTTGGTCGTTGACGGCCTGCTGCCGGTCGGTCAGCCACTTCGGCTGCAGGAAGTGGATACCTGCAGCCGCCACGGCCACGACAAGCAGCGCCGCACCCAGCCAGGGCAGGATTCGCCGGCGGCGCCGGCGCGGTGGCTGCGACGGCTCCGGTGAATTCAATCCCGGGGTGCCGGATTGCTGGCGGCGTGCGTCGGACTTGCGCAGGGCGTCAAGGATGAAAGACACGTTCAGGCTCCGTTTTGATCGGTCAGCAGAATGGGGGCATTGTCATGCGGTGCGCGCAGAAACAGGCGCGTGGCCGGCCCGATGACCCCGTCCTCGTTGAGCCCGTGCCGGCGCTGGAAGGCCATCACCCAGTCGCGGAACGGTTCATCATAAGTGGCATTGACCGCGCCCGTCCAAGGCTCGGGCTGCGACTGCGTTGCCAGATACTTCATGCGCTCGACCAGGGCACCGGAGTCGCCGCGCTTGAGTGCCACGCCCGGATCCGGCCAGGCCACCAGCAGATCACCCCGCCAGCGGCGGTCGATCCGTGAGCGGGGCACGCGCCAGTCCTGTCCGCCGTGGCGCAGCACAAGGTTGCCCGAGCTCATCCCGGCCAGCAGCACATGGGCATCAGCCGGCCTGGACAGGCGCAGAATCACCGGCAGATTGATATCCTCGACAAAGGCCCAGTTTCCACGCAACCGGAGGCAGACCAGCCCCTCGACGATCTCGCCGCCGCAGGCCCGGGCCACCTCTGAGGCGTTCATGCCGGGCCACAGCGCGGCCATTTCCACCCAGGCAGAATGCGCGCCCGCTTCCTCGAGCATCGTCTTCCAGGCCGGACTGCCGGCCTGCGAGGTGGGCGCCTGCGGCTGCAAAATCAGCCACGACAGCGCGCCGCCGCCGGCGAGCACCAGTATCAGCGCCATGGCCGCAATCGTGCCGCGCAGCCAGCCGCCGCCGCTCTCTTGCTCGTCACCGGCCACCTCCCGGGCGGCCGCGCGCACCAGGCCCGCGCCGATCCGGTCCTCCTCGCGCGCGTAGCCGGCCATCAGCGCCCGGTCGGCGATGATGTTGACCAGGCGGGGCACGCCCTCGGAATTCCGATAGATGGCGCGCAGGCCGTCGTCGGTAAAGGGACAGCGCTCGGCGCCGGCAATCTGCAGGCGGTGGCGGATGTAGGCTTCGGTTTCTTCTTCGTTGAGCGGGTCAAGGTGGTAGCGTGCGGTAATGCGCTGGGCAAGCTGGCGCAGCTCGGGCCTGGAGAGCAGCTCGCGCAGCTCCGGCTGGCCGATGAGGATGATCTGCAGCAGCTTGTCGGTGGCCGTTTCCAGGTTGGTCAGAAGACGGATCTGCTCGAGCCCTTCGCGGCTCATGTTCTGGGCCTCGTCGATGATCAGCACCACCCGCTCGCCTTCGGCATGACGCTCCAGGAGGTAGCTGTTGAGGCGTTCCTGAAGCTGCTGCAGGCTGCCGTCGGTACCCTCGATGGAGATTTCCAGCTCGCGACAGACCGCTCGCAGAAGTTCGGCCGGCGAGAGCATCGGATTGAGGATCAGGGCGATGCGGGTGTTCTCGGGCACCTGCTCGAGCACCACGCGGCACAGCGTGGTCTTGCCGGTGCCGACCTCGCCGGTGAGCTGCACGAACCCCCCGCTGCCGCCCTGCCCCACCCCGTAGAGCAGGTGGGCCAGCGCGTCACGATGGCGCTGGCTCAGATAAACGAAACGCGGATTGGGCGTGATCGAGAACGGGCGCTCGGAGAGACCGTAGAAGGATTGATACATCAGCGGCAGGTTCCGGCATTCATACGATCAGCTTTACCGTTTTGACGTGGCTCCGGCGTTACGTCCCCAGAATCGTTCATTGTCAATCTGGCAACATCATGATCAATCCGACAACGCCATCAGCGTTGCGTTGCCGCCGATGGCTGCCGTGTTGTTGGTCAGCACGCGCTCGGTCACGAAGCGGTAAAGGTAGTGCGGGCCGCCGGCCTTCGGACCGGTGCCCGACAGGCCCTCGCCGCCGAAGGGCTGCACGCCCACGACCGCACCGGTCATGTTGCGGTTGACGTAGGCGTTGCCGACGCAGGCGCGGCGGGCGATGTGGCGATAGACGCGATCGATGCGGCTGTGCACGCCCAGGGTCAGACCATAGCCGGTCGCATTGATGTTGTCGATGACCTGATCCAGTTCGCCGGACTTGTAGCGCACCACGTGCAGGATTGGTCCGAAGATCTCGCGCTCGAGCCGGCTGATGCCGTCGATTTCGTAGGCCCGGGGCGCAAACCAGTGGCCGGGCGGCAGGTCTTCGCGCAGCGGAGTCCTGGCGATCAGCTTCGCCTCGCGGTCCATGCGCTCGACGTGCTCGTTGAGCATGTCAAGCTGCGTCTCGTCGATGACCGGGCCGATATCGGTCTCGAGCAGCCCCGGGTCGCCCACGGCAATTTCTTCCATCGCGCCGGCCAGCATTTCGAGCATGCGATCGGCCACGTCAGCTTGCAGGTAGAGCACGCGCAGCGCCGAGCAGCGCTGACCCGCGCTGAGGAAGGCCGAGTTGATCACGTCGGCGACGACCTGTTCGGGCAGCGCCGAGGAGTCGATGATCATGGCGTTCTGGCCCCCGGTCTCGGCGATCAGGGTGGCAATCGAGCCCTCGCGACTGGCCAGGCCGCGATTGATGATGCGCGCGGTCTCGGTCGAGCCGGTAAACGCAACGCCGGCAATGCGTTCATCGCCGGTCAGTGCCGCGCCCACCTTGCCGTCGCCGGGCAGGCACTGGATCACGTCGTCGGGTACACCTGCCTCGTGCATCAGGGATACCGCACGCGCGGCGATCAGAGGTGTTTGCTCGGCCGGCTTGGCAAGCACGGCATTGCCGGCCACCAGCGCGGCCACGATCTGGCCGGTGAAGATGGCCAGCGGGAAATTCCACGGGCTGATGCACACGAACACGCCCTTGCCGTGCATGCGCAGCGTGTTGGACTCGCCCGTCGGGCCGGGCAGCTCGACCGGCTCGGCCAGTTCCTTTCTGGCCTGCATGGCGTAGTAGCGACAGAAATCGACCGCCTCGCGCACCTCGGCAATGCCGTCAAGCAGGGTCTTGCCGCCCTCGCGGGCGCAGATGGCCATCAGTTCGGCGCAGTGGGTTTCATACAGGTCGCCGATGCGATCGAGAATGTCGGCCCGTTCGGCAGCGCCGCGCCCGTCCCAGTTGTTGTGCGCGGCCATGGCCGCCGTGACGGCGTCGGAAATCGACTCGGGATCGGTCCAGGTCACCTGGCCGACCGACATGCGCGTATCCTGCGGCGCGATGACGTTGCTGTGCTCGCCGCCGCGGGCCGCCTTGCCCGTGGGTGCGGCGCGCCAGTCGATTTCGAGCGCGCGCTCCATGCCCCGCTTGAGTTCGGAAAGCTCGGAGTCGCGTGCCATGTTGATGCCGCGGCTGTTGCGTCGCTCAGGGCCGTAGATGTCGGCGGGCAAGGGGATGCGCGGGTGGGAAATGTGCTCGTGTGACTGAACCTCGGCAATCGGGTCGTCAACGACCTTCTCGACCGGCAGTTCCTCGTCGACGATGCGGTTGACAAACGAGGTGTTGGCGCCGTTCTCAAGCAGGCGGCGCACCAGGTAGGGCAGCAGATCCTTGTGGTTGCCCACCGGCGCGTAGACGCGGCACTGAGCGTTGAATTCGTCGCCGTCGAGCACTTCCTCGTAGAGCTGCTGGCCCATGCCGTGCAGGCGCTGGAACTCGTGATCGATGCTGTCGCCGGCCAGCTCGGCGATGGTGGCGATGGTGTGCGCATTGTGGGTGGCGAACTGCGGGTAGAAGCAATCCGGCATCGACAGCAGCTTGTGGGCGCAGGCAATGTAGGACAGATCGGTGTTGGCCTTGCGCGTGAACACCGGATAGCCCTCGACGCCGTCGACCTGGGCAATCTTGATTTCGGTGTCCCAGTAAGCGCCCTTGACCAGACGAACGGGAATGCGGTGGCCGCTCTCGCGCGCCTTCCCGGCCAGCCAGTCGATGGCCACCCAGGCGCGCTTCTGATAGGCCTGCAAGGCCAGGCCGAAACCGTCCCAGCCTTCCAGCGCCGGATCGGCGAGCACGGCTGCGAAAACATCGAGCGAGGGCATGAGACGATCGGCCTCTTCGGCGTCCACGGTCAGGGCAATGCCGGCCTTGCGCGCACGCCGCGCCAGCTCCAGCAGGCGCGGAACAAGTTCTTCCATCAGGCGCTGGTGCTGGGCGTGCTCGTAGCGAGGATGAAGCGCCGAGAGCTTGACCGAAATGCTCGGCAGCGCGAACACGTCGCCGCCGTCAGTGCTGCGGCCGATGGCAACGATGGCATCGGCGTAGGACTCGAAATAACGGCGGGCGTCGGCGGCCGTCAGCGCCGCCTCCCCGAGCATGTCGAAGGAATAGCGAAAACGACGGCTGTCTTTCCGGGCCGCGCGCTGCATCGCCTCTTCGATCGTGCGTCCCATCACATACTGATGACCCATGATGCGCATGGCCTGGCGGATGGCCGTGCGCACCACCGGCTCGCCGGACTTGCTGGCCATTTTTGACAGCAGGGTGCCAATGCTGCGCTTCTCCGAATCCTTGACCCCGACCAGGCGGCCGGTCAGCATCAGACCCCAGGTGCCGGCGTTGACGAGCACCGACGAGCTCTTGCCCAGGTGCGACTCCCAGTCGGCGTCGGCGAGCTTGTCGGAAATCAGCATCTCGGCAGTGTCGTTGTCGGGAATGCGCAGAAGCGCCTCGGCCAGACACATCAGGATCACGCCTTCCTCCGAGGACAGGTCGTACTGGCGCATGAACGCTTCCATCACGCCGGCATCGCTGCTGCGCTCGCGCACGCGCCTGACCAGATCAAGCGCGGTGTCGCGTATGCTCTGGCGCTGTCCGGTGCTCAGCGGCATCTGCTCGAGAAGGAAGCGGACATGCTCCGCCTCGTCAATCTGCCAGGCATCGTCAAGCGCCCGACGGCGGTCATCTGCAGCCGGTGCCCCGGTGGTCACGAAGGGGTGGGAAACTGGGTTCATCGGAGCCTCTGTGTCAAGGTTTGAGGGCATTTTGCAAGTGTAACCGAAGGTGGCCCGCCGCTGGCGCCAATGGCCTCACGGCCAGTCCGGCGCAGCAGGGAAATTCTTGATCAAGCGCAATTCCCCTGTCACGTCGATCTGGCATGGGCTAGAATGTGGCGCGTAAATCGAGGGAACACGGTGATCGGCTCGTGATCGATACCCGGCACAGTTCGGAACCGCACCAGACTCGCGTGATCGAGGTGCGCTCGAATCTGTCCATATCGCTTGATCGTCTGGCCGCCGTATTTCTCGGTTTGAGTGCAGTCACGCTTCTCGTTGCGCTCGGCCCGCTTCTGCTGGGCTTGTGGCCAATCATGGTGGCCGCAGTGCTGCATCTGGCCATGGTCGGCTGGTGCATGCGGCTGGCCTGGCGCGGCAACTGGGCGCGCGAAACGTTGGTGATCGATCGGGACAAGCTCAGGATCGATCATTTCGACGCCCGGTGCAGGACGCGGTCCGAATGGCCGACCGCGTGGGTGCGAGTGGAAGTCGAGGAGCAGCGAATGGGCGAGCACCGGATCCTGGTAGCCTGTCACGGCCGACGCCAGGTGATCGGCGACTTTTTGCCCGTCGATGAGAAGCTGGCGCTGGCTGGCGCCCTCAAAGAGAATCTCCGGCCCTTTGGTATCCGGGGTTGAGCAAGCAATCACAGGTGAGTCGAGGATGAAGAGAACGAACGAACTGATCGTGGCCCTGGCAGTACTGGCCGTCATCACGGTGGTCACCTGGGGCCTGTTCGCCGTAGGCGACAACATGCCCGCCGGCGTCACCGCTTACAGCCAGAATGTGTATCAGCTGCACAACATTGTTCTGGCCGTCGTCACTGTCATCGGCATTCTGGTCTTTACGGCCATGTTCACGTCGATTTTCGTGCACCGGAAATCCAGAGGTTACAAGGCGGCCAGTTTCAGCCACTCCACTGCGGCCGAAATCACCTGGACAGCCATACCGGTTGTGATTCTGGTGATCCTGGCCATTCCCTCCACCATCGTCCTGATCGATATGGAAGACACCGGCGGGGCCGATATCAATATCAAGGTCACCGGCTTTCAGTGGCTGTGGCAATACGAGTATCTCGAAGACGGCGTCGAGTTCTATTCCATGCTCGATCGCGAAAGCAACCGGGCACGCCAGACCGGATCGAATATCGACGTGCGCACCATCGACAACTATCTGCTCGAGGTCGACAACCGGCTGATCGTTCCCACCGATACCAAAGTACGCTTCCTTCTGACTTCCGGTGACGTGATCCATTCCTGGTGGGTGCCGGAGCTCGGCTGGAAGAGAGACGCGATCCCGGGCATGGTCAACGAGGCCTGGGTGCAGATCGAGGAAGAAGGCGTCTACCGCGGACAGTGCGCCGAGCTGTGCGGCAAGGATCATGGCTTCATGCCCATCGTGGTCGAAGCCGTTTCGCCGGATGAGTATCGCCAGTGGATCGAAAGCCGCAAGTCGGAACAGGCGGCCAGTAAGCTGGACGCCACCCCGAAGCGGCTGACTGCGGCCAATGAGCCGGTCGACAGCGAGCCGGTCGACAACGACGATCAGGGTTGAAGAGTGAACAGGAACGAGGAATCCAAGTCATGAGCCACGAAACCACACTGCAGCAGGACGCACACCACGCTGAACATCCCACCGGCCTGGCACGCTGGCTGTTCACTACCAACCACAAGGAAATCGGCACCCTCTACCTGGTCTTCTCGCTGACCATGTTCATCATCGGCGGCTCCATGGCCATGCTCATCCGCGCCGAGTTGTTCGTGCCCGGCCTGCAACTGGTCGATCCCGAGTTCTTCAACCAGATGACGACCATGCACGGCCTGGTGATGATCTTCGGCGCGGTGATGCCGGCATTCGTGGGCCTGGCCAACTGGATGGTGCCGCTGATGATCGGAGCGCCGGACATGGCCCTGCCGCGCCTGAACAACCTGTCATTCTGGATCCTGCCGTTTGCCTTCGTCGTTCTGTTCACGCCGCTGGTGCTGGGCCTGTTCGGCATCGGCAGCGGCGCTCCGGCTACGGGCTGGACGCTCTATCCGCCGCTTTCCCTGCAGGGCGGCACCAACGTCGCCTTCGGGATCTTCTCCATTCACCTGATGGGCATGTCGTCCATCATGGGTGCGATCAACATCATCGTCACCATCCTCAACATGCGTGCCCCGGGCATGAGCCTGCTGCGCATGCCGATGTTCGCCTGGACCTGGCTGATTACCGGCTTTCTGCTGATCGCCGTCATGCCGGTTCTGGCCGGCGCGGTGACGATGCTTCTGACCGACCGCTTCTTCGGCACCAGTTTCTTCAATGCCGCCGGCGGCGGCGATCCGGTGTTGTACCAGCACATTTTCTGGTTCTTCGGGCACCCTGAGGTCTACATCATGATCCTGCCCGCCTTCGGGATCGTCTCCGAGATTCTTCCGACCTTCTGCCGCAAGCCGCTGTTCGGCTATACCTCGATGGTGTATGCGACGGCGTCGATCGCCTTTCTTTCGTTCATTGTCTGGGCGCACCACATGTTTGCCGTGGGCATGCCTCTGGGTGGCAACATCTTCTTCATGTACGCCACCATGGTCATTGCGATACCGACCGGCATCAAGGTCTTCAACTGGATCGCGACGATGTGGCGCGGCTCGATGACGTTCGAAACACCCATGCTCTTTTCTCTGAGCTTCATCGTCTTGTTCACCATCGGCGGCTTCTCCGGGCTCATGCTCGCCATCGTGCCGGCGGACTTCCAGTATCACGACACCTACTTCGTGGTGGCTCACTTCCACTATGTCCTGGTGACCGGCTCGGTTTTCGCCCTGATGGCGGCCGTCTACTACTGGATACCGAAATGGACCGGCCACATGTACAACGAAAGGCTCGGCAAGATCCATTTCTGGTGGTCGACCATCTCGGTCAACGTGCTGTTCTTTCCGCAGCATTATCTGGGCCTGGCGGGCATGCCGCGGCGTATCCCCGACTATGCCATTCAATTCGCAGAGTTCAACATGATCTCGTCGATCGGCGGTTTCGCCTTCGGTCTCGCCCAGCTGTTGTTCGTCTACATCGTATGGCAGACCATTCGCGGCGGCGAGCGCGTAGACAATCAGGTCTGGAACGGCGCCCGCGGTCTGGAATGGACCGTGCCATCGCCCGCTCCGCTGCACACCTTCGAAACGCCGCCCAAAGTGGACGACAGCGTGACCGCCCATCCTGGCCACATCGACTGAAGGAGCGAGTGTTGGGCGAGAGCAACGATCGACAGACGGCCAGACGACGCCGGGCAGTCCGCACGGCGCTGGCTCTTGCCGGGGTCGCGGCGCTCATCTACCTTGGCTTCATCATGATGGGCGTGACCAACGCCGCATGAGCCATACGAGGCCGCAGCGAGATCATCATCAGGCGGCTGCAAGTTACTAGGGAGCTGACCGACAGTTCAGCCAGAGAACAAACTGGATCAGGAATCGACAATGGCACAAGAACACTACTTCGTACCCTCCAGGGCCCGCTGGTCAATCGTTGGCTCGTTCGGCCTGTTCGTGATGGTTATGGGCACGGCCGCCTGGTTCAACCAGCCGGCTCTCGGCCCCTGGGTTCTGCTGACAGGTGCTGCAATCGTGGCGCTGATGTTTTTCGGCTGGTTTTCAGAGGTGATTGGTGAATCCGAGAAAGGCATCTACAACAAGGCCGTCGACGGATCCTTTCGCCAGGGGATGATCTGGTTCATTTTCACCGAGATCATGCTTTTCGGTGCCTTTTTCGGAACCCTGTTCTATACCCGGATATTCTCGGTACCGTGGGTTGGCGGCGAGGGCACCGGCGCAATGACCAACCAACTGCTCTACCCCGGCTACGATGCCACCTGGCCAACGGCCGGTCCAGCCAATCTTGGCGGCGGGTTCGAGATCATCCCGGCCTTCGGCCTGCCCCTGGTCAACACGCTACTTCTGCTCAGCTCGGGCCTGACCATTACCCTGGCACACTGGGCGCTCAAGAAAGCCAAGCGCGGCCCGCTGGTCGGCTGGATGATCGCCACCGTGGCGCTGGGCTCGACCTTCCTGTACTTCCAGGCCACCGAGTACGTACATGCCTATCAGGACCTTGGCCTGACGCTGGGTTCGGGAATCTACGGCTCGACATTTTTCATGCTGACCGGCCTGCACGGCGTACATGTCACCGCGGGCACCATCATGCTCATCGTCATCACCCTGCGCTGCATGGCCGGGCATTTCACCAAAAAGCACCATTTCGGTTTCGAAGCCGTAGCCTGGTACTGGCACTTCGTCGACGTGGTCTGGCTGGGCCTGTTCATCTTCGTCTACGTCCTGTGACGAAACGGCGATAATGGCCAATGATCAAGCGCCAATTTTCAGACAAGCACCGAATGTTCAATGATCAATGACCGGAACGACCTGATCCCGGCACCGGATTTGTCTTGATCATCGGGTCATCGAGAATTGCTACTTGTTTGAAGATTGGTGTCTGGTGATTGAACACATCACCTCTTTCCCGCAACCCTCTCCCAGCGGGCCGAGATGAGCATCCAGTCGTCGCCATCCAGCCGCCAGCCTGTGGTCAGCCGGTACCAGCCGCCGGTATCGGGAATCAGACCGCTGCCTCCGGTCACAACGGCCTGCATGGTGGCGGTTGCGCGGTTTTCTCCCTGAAGCGTCACTTCCAGGTCCGCCAGGCGTGCCCGTAGGCGGTCGTGGGTCAGCATTTCCCGGCGCAGCAGCAAGCCGGCCGCTCGGCGGTCGAGGCCGCGCGTGGCGGCGGTGAAATCTTCGGCAATCGGCGCCATGAAGGATCGTGCCCTGCCCTCGGCCAGGTCGGCCTGCATCGCCTGGATGCGGTTGCGGATCTGCTGCTCGGCCGGCGGACGCTCCGCGCAGGCAACCAGCAATATGATGCACAGTAGGGCCAGACCGGCCCTCACGCTGCCTGATCCTCGCTGAGATAGGACTCGAGCAGGCGGCTGGCGACCACGATCAGGTCGTACTCGGTGATCAAGCCGACCAGATTGCCGTTTTCCACTACCGGAAGGCTGCCCAGGCGCTTGTCGCGCATCATGCGAATCGCCTCCACGGTGGTTGTATCCGGCGTGACCGTGATCGGATCGGGCCGCATGATGTCGCGAACGGTCACCGCCTCGTCACTCCGCTTGCCGCGGGCGATCAGCCGCAGAAGCTGGCGATGCGAGACCAGGCCGAGTAGCCGGCCGGAATCATCCTCGACCGGCACATGCCTGACGTGGCGCCACTCCATCAGGCTGGCGGCGAAATCCACGATATCGTCGGGCCTGACGGTGAATAGATCGGTGGCCATGAACTGGCCAACGTGGCGGTAACTGTCGCGCCAGTCCTGCTGACTGCAGAAATCGGCCAGCTCCCATTCGGCGACCGGCCTGCCGCCTTCCGACTGTTCGACCATTGAGGAGACCAGCGCGCGCAGGCGCTCGTGTGCGTTGCCTTCATCGCGCATGTTCTCCAGCGATTCGAGCTGCCAGCGCGCGCCGGTGCGGCGCTCTTCGACCCGGCTTCGGATCACGCCGAGATAGCGGTCGATATCCTGCTCGTTGATACCCGCCTCGAACAGCCCTTCGCGCGCCATCGGCAGCAGCTCGTCAAGGATCAGCTCCTGGGCGGTCACCTGGCGGCCGTTGAACCAGACCTGCTGGGCACGCAAGCCCTCGCGAGCAGCCGCCAGAAAGTTGCTCTTGACGTCGCTGAAATTGAGATGCTCGCGAATGTCGTCGATGGTGTGCGATAAATGCGACATCATGCCGAAGAAAAAAGCGGCGTTGGCCACCTCGTCCAGCACGGTGGGCCCGGACGGGATCACCCGGTTTTCGATGCGCAGATGCGGGATTCCATCGCTGGAAACACCGTAGCAGGCGCGGTTCCAGCGATAGACCGTGCCATTGTGCAGGCACAGCGCCCGCAGCCTTGGCGCCTCGCCGCGTGCCACGATGCCGATGGGATCCTTTTCGACCTCCGTGGTCAGGACAACGCGAAAACGCGCGATGTCCTCCTTGAAGATCTCGATGACCGACTCTTCGATCCAGTGATCGCCGAAGTGCACCCTGGGCTTGTGCCCGCGCGCCGCATGGGCCTCGGAGCGGGCGTCGACGGAGTGCTCGAACACCGCGATGCGCGTCTCGTGCCACAGCCGCTTGCCCAGCAGGATGGGCGAGTTCACGCAGCTTGCCAGCAGCGGGCCGGTCACCGCCTGGGCAATGTTGTAGAGGTGAGCAAACTCGTCTGCCCCCACCTGGAAATGCACCTGAAAGCTGGTATTGCAGGCCTCGAGCATCAGGTTGTCGTGATTGATGTTGAGCTGGTCGATGCCCTTGATGGCGAAACTGAAGTTACTCCCCTTCAGCCGCATCAGCGCCTCGTTCAACGCGAAATAACGCGCTGTTGGCACCATGGATTCAAGCGTCATGTGTTCGCGCGTCAGGGTGGGCAGGATACCCACCAGCGCGATGCGGCTGCCGACGCCGGCCGCGTGCTCGCGGGCGATACCCACAACCTCGTCGGTTTCGCGCTCCAGCTGCCGCAGACAGTCTCCGCCCAGCTCCAGGGGCGACAGATTGGCTTCCAGATTGAACAGGCCCAGTTCGTGGGTGAAACGCGGATCATCGATCGATTCGAGAACCTGCATGGCGGTCAGGGCCGGCCGGGCTGCCCGGTCGACCAGAAACATTTCCTGCTCGGCGCCGATACGCCGGATGCCCGATTCGATCATGCCGGCATCGAGCATGTCCTCGAGCGCGCGGACTTCGTCGAGCAGCGCCTTCATGAAGGCGCGGCGAGTCTGCTCGTCGGCGGATCGTTCGACGTTTTCTTCACCCATGCTGAAAAATCGCTCCGGCTGCCTTTCCGGCGATCATAAACGTCCCGGGTGAAAGGGGCAAATGACGGCCGCCGAAGCGCTGTGCCAGCCTTGTCTCCCGGTGCGAGCTGTGCCAAGCTTTGATCTGGACGATTTTTTCAACGCAATGGATTCGAAGGGAGAACCGATGAGCGACAAGCCCTGGCTCGAAGAGTATCCGAAGGGGGTGCCGGCTGAAATAGACATGGACGAGTTCGATTCGGTCGTCGATGTCGTCAACAAGAGCTGCAACGAATTCCGGGACAAGGTCGCCTACGTCAATTTTGGCGCCCAACTCACTTTTGGTCAGATCGATCGGCACAGCGCCGCTTTCGCTGCCCGGCTGCAGGCCATGGGCCTGGAAAAGGGCGACCGGATTGCGATCATGATGCCCAACGTTCTGCAGTATCCAATCGCCGTGTTCGGTGCCTTGCGGGCCGGCCTGGTGGTGGTCAACACCAATCCCCTCTATACGGCCAGGGAACTCAAGCATCAGCTCAACGACTCGAGCGCAAAAGCCATTGTCATCATGGACAACTTCGCCAGCGTGCTCGAGGCGGTGATCGACGACGTGCCACTCGAGCACGTGATTCTTACCCGCATGGGCGACATGCTCGGTGGCATCAAGGGCGCGCTGACCAATTTTGTGGTGCGCCATGTCAAGAAGATGGTGCCGGCCTACAGCCTGCCCAGCGCACGCTCGTTCAACCAGGTGCTGCGCGAGGGCGCGGACGAGCAGCTTGTGCCGGTTGAACTGGAGCATGACGACACCGCCTTTCTGCAGTACACCGGCGGCACTACCGGCGTATCCAAGGGTGCGGTGCTCACGCATGGCAACATGGTGGCGAACATGCAGCAGGCCTCGGCCTGGCTGGGCGATATGGAAGTTGGCCACGAAACCATCATCACGGCCCTGCCCCTCTACCATATCTTCGCGCTGACGGCCAACTGCCTGGTCTTCATCAAACTCGGCGGGCGCAACGTGCTGATCACCAACCCGCGCGACATGAGCGGTTTCGTGAAGGAACTGGGCAAGGTGAAATTCACCGCCATCACCGGCGTCAATACGCTGTTCAACGGCCTGCTCAACACCCCGGGCTTCGAGGATCTCGACTTCTCCAGCCTGCAAATGACGCTTGGCGGCGGCATGGCGGTGCAGCGCTCGGTGGCCGAGCGCTGGAAGAAGACGACCGGCGTGACCCTGGTAGAGGCCTACGGACTGACCGAGACGGCGCCGGCGGCGTGCATCAACCCCATGGATCTCGAGGAATACAACGGCTCCATCGGTCTGCCCATCCCCTCGACCGAGTGTCGAGTCATCGACGAGGAAGGCAATCCGCTGCCGACAGGCGAAACCGGCGAGCTGTGCGTGCGCGGTCCACAGGTCATGAAATGCTACTGGAACCGGCCCGAAGAAACCGCCAAGGTGCTCGACGAAGACGGCTGGCTGCGCACCGGCGACATGGCCAGAATGGATGAAAGGGGCTATTTCTACATCGTCGACCGCAAGAAGGACATGATCCTCGTATCGGGATTCAACGTCTATCCCAACGAGATCGAGGACGTCGTGGCCGGCCACCCGAAGGTGCTCGAGGTCGGTGCAATCGGCGCGCCCGACGAGAAGTCCGGTGAAGTGGTCAAGGTGGTCATTGTGCGCAGGGATGACTCGCTGACGGTCAAGGAGCTGCGCGAATTCTGCCGCGAACAGCTCACCGGCTACAAGGTGCCGAAGTACGTGGAGTTCGTCGACGAGCTGCCCAAGACCAATGTGGGCAAGATTCTGCGCCGCGAACTGCGCGACCTCTTCGGAGAGGCGCGCAGTTCTTCAGACTGAAACCGATGAAACCGCATCACTGCGCAAGCTCGGCCTCGTCCGGACGCCCGGACAGGCCCGACACGCCCACGCCAATGAGGCGAACGGCAAACTGTCTGCGCCATCCGGCCCAGTCCTGAAGCAGCTCGCGGGCGCCGGTCAGGATGGTGCTGGCGCATTGCGTGTAGCCACCCAGCGACTGGCTGCGCGTGATGGTCGAAAAGCCGCTCGAGCGCAGCTTGATCGTGACCGTGCGCGCATACAGCCCCCGATCGGCCAACCGCCTGGCCACCTTGTCGGCCTGCCCTGCCATGACCGTCACAAGCGCCTTGATTTCATGGATGTCCTCGGAAAACGTGGTTTCCTGGCTGATCGAACGACGCACCCGTTCGGTGGTGACTTCGCGCTCGTCAATCCCGGCCGCGCGTTCGATCAGCTCCAGCGCCTGGTCGCCGAACAGGCCGGAAAGCACGTCCAGGCTGGTGCGCCGAAGCTGGCCGACGGTAAACACGCCGATGTCGTGAAGACGCTCGGCGGTGCGCGGTCCGATTCCCCAAAGGCGCCGGATTGGCAGCGGGTCGAGAAAGCGCTGCACGCCATCGACCGGAACGTGCACCAGGCCATCGGGCTTGTCGTAGTCGGAAGCGATCTTGGCCAGCAGCTTGTTGTGGGCCATGCCCACAGACGCCGTCAGGCCGGTTTGCCCGGCAACGCGCTGCTTGAGCAGGCGGCCGATGGTGATAAGGGATTCACCCTGGCCGTGGACGCGATCGCTCACGTCAATGAAGGCCTCGTCGAGGCTGAGCCGCTCGACCCGGTCGCCGAGCTCCCGGAATATTTCGAAGACCTCGCCGGAGACTTCACGGTAGCGATCGAATCGCGCCGCCACGAACACACCTGACGGACACAGGCGCCGCGCCCGGGCGCCCGGCATGGCCGAGCGCACCCCGAACTGTCGCGCCTCGTAGCTGGCGGCTGCCACCACGCCGCGGCTGCTGCCGCCGCCGACCATGACGGGACGGCCGCGCAGTTCAGGATGGTCGCGCTGTTCGACGCTGGCGTAGAAGGCATCCATGTCGACATGGATGATGGCGCGGTTACTCACATCAATGACCGAAAGAAGTCGGGCACCTCGATTGCTGGAAGCCGAGTGCCCTGATTATGCACTTCACTCAGCCATCTCAGAGCCCGTTGTTCTTGAATCCACAGATTGCACAGGTTGACGCAGATTCAGGAAAAACAAACCCTTGTAACCACGGAAAAACACGGAGTGACACGGAACAGAAGCCTTTTCGACAGATCTCCAGAGTTCATTTTCCGTGGTTTCCAGCCTTCGGAGGGCCTGGTCTGCCACTGGATATGCGATCTGTGTTCTTACAAATCGGATCCAATCTGCGGAAATCTGTGCAATCTGCGGTTTCCTCGACTGCAAGTCAGGGCGTGGCTGACTCACGTTCATGATCAGGCCGAATCTTGATCATTCGATCATTGGCCCTTGTCTGGAAACTGATGGTTGGAAATTGAAAGTCAGATTGTCCTGGTCGGCCGGTCGCTGTCGAGCATGCCCGCCAGCAGCGAAACGATCGTGCTCTGCGCCTGCTGCCCCTCGGCGCTGTCGGAGAACTGGATGCCGACGCCGCTATTGCCGGTGTGGCTGCCGCCGGCGGGCGTCAGCCACGCCACCTTGCCGGGAATGGCAATGCGTTCCTCGCCCATCAGGCCGAGCAGGATAAGCACCTCGTCACCAAGCCGGAACTGCTTGCGCGTGGGCACGAACAGCCCGCCATTGATCAGGAACGGCATGTAGGCGCCGTAGAGTTCCTGTTTGTTCTCGATGCTGTAGGACAGAATGCCTTTCTGGGCCATGACTTCATTTCCGCGCCGGTTGAGACGCTTCCCATTCTAGCAGCCAACGACCCAGAAGCAGGTCCTGGCGGACAACGCCACGCTGCGCTTCGCGGCGGCCGTCCAGGGCCATCTGCCAGAGCCTGGCCAGAGCACGCCGATCAACGCCCTCGGGCAGGCGCTGTCCGGTCGGCTGCCAGCCGCCGGCGCTGCTGGCCTGCGCCATCACCACCGCCAGCCAGCGCGCCAGCCACTGCCAGGTTGTGGCTGGTTCACGCTGCCAGCGCTCGAGGATTTCGCCGTGGGGGCGACCTTCGGTGAGATCGTCGAGCACGGCAAGCCCGCTATCGAGGCCACCCGACTCGAGCATCTCTCTTGCCGCCAGCGGCGCTCCGGCACTGAGCTGCAGAGCCGCCTCGCGATCCGCGGCGCTCGCCTCGGGGCAGACCTCGGCCAGCCACGGCACGATCGTTTCGGGCGCCGGCGCCCGCAGCGGATACTGCTGACAACGTGATCGGATGGTGGCCGGTAACTGCGCCGGCTGTTCGCTGAGCAGGATCAGCCAGGCCCCGGGCGGTGGTTCCTCCAGCGTCTTGAGCAAGGCGTTGGCGGCGTTGCGGTTCATGGCATCAGCCTGCACGATCATGCCGACGCGGTTGCTGCCAAGTGCTGCGGTCAACTGCAGTCGCTCGATCAGGTCGCGCACCTGATCGACACCAATGCCCTGCTTGTCCTCCGGGATTTCGGTCACGAACAGATCAGGATGCGCGCCGCTGGCAAAAAGGCGGCAGCTCTGACAGGTACCGCAGGCGTTGCCCTCGCCCGGCTGGCCACACAGCAGCAGCCGGGCCAGCCAGTCGCCGAGCGCCCGCTTGCCGATGCCGTATGGCCCGTGGATCAGAGGCGCATGGCCCAGGCGTTGGCCTTCGATTCTTGCGCCAAGACTGCGACAGTCGCTTTCCAGCCAGGGCAGCATCAGCTCAGCCTCTCCTCGAGTGCATTTTCAATGGCGCGAGTCACCTCATCCAGCGGGCGGGAGGCATCGATGACCGCGAAACGTTCGGGTTCCCGCTCGGCCTGGAGCAGGTAGGCCGAGCGCACCCGCTCCAGAAACTCCGGCTGGTTCTGTTCCATTCGGTCCGGCCCGTCGTCGCGGTGGCCAATGCGCTGCATGCCCACGGCCACCGGCACGTCGAGCAGCAGCGTCAGGTCGGGTTCGAGGTCGGGATGCACCAGCCCGGCGAGGGTCTCGACGACGGCCTCACCCAGCTTTCGGCCGGCGCCCTGATAGGCGCGGCTGGCGTCGGTAAAGCGATCACAGATGACGTCGCTGCCGGCCGACAGCGCGGGCCGGATGACGCGATCCAGATTCTCGTGGCGGGCGGCGAACATCAGCAGGAGTTCGCTCATGGGCGTCAGCTCCCCCGTGCCGGGGTCGAGCAGCAGCTCACGGATCCGTTCGGCCACCTCCGTGCCGCCGGGTTCACGGGTGGTGATGGACACGCGATCGCGAGCGGCAAGCCACTCCCGGATGGTGCGCAGGGCCGTTGTCTTGCCGGCACCCTCCCCGCCTTCGAGCGTAATGAACCATCCGCGCTTCACGGCCGCCCCCGGATATATTGGTCGACGGCGGCGTTGTGCTCGGCCAGCGTATCGGAGAACTTGTGGCTGCCGTCACCGCGCGAGACAAAATACAGCGCGCTGCCCTCGGCCGGCCGGGATGCCGCCTGCAGGGCGGCGCGCCCGGGCAGCGCGATTGGCGTCGGCGGCAGGCCGTGTCGGGTATAGGTGTTCCATGGATGGTCGGTGCGCAGGTGAACCCGGCGCAGCCGGCCATCGAAATCATCGCCCAGGCCGTACATCACCGCGGGATCGGTCTGCAGGCGCATGCCGCGCTCGAGTCGGCGCACGAATACTCCGGCAATGCGCGCCCGTTCCCCGGCCCGGCCGGTTTCGCGCTCGATCAGCGAGGCCAGCACAAGCAGTTCGTATGGATCGTTGAGCGGCAGGCCATCTTCGCGTTGTGTCCAGGCCTGCTCCAGCGCGGCTTCCATGGCCTCGTACGAGCGCTCGAGCAAATCCAGATCACTGGAGCCGCGCACGAAGAAATAGGTCTCGGGCAGGAATCGCCCTTCGGGCTTGCAGGCCACGCAGCCCAGCTGCTGCATGAGTTCCTCGTCGCTGAAATCGGCCGCGATCTTGCGCAGGCGGGCATCGCCGGTGAGTTCGGCACGCAATTGATTCGCGGTCCAGCCCTCGACGATCGTGAAGCGATGCTTGCGCACCCGTCCGGCGACGATGTCGTCAATCAGCGTGCTGACACTCGCGCCCGGCTCGATGCGGTATTCACCGGCCTGCAGAACGGGCGAGTCGAGGCGCCCGATCAGGCGCCAGCGCCAGTCGAAACGGGTCAGGCCGAGCACTTCGAGCTGCCGGACCATGCCCTGAAAACTGGTGCCGCTGTCGAGCCAGAGGTTGACTGAATCGGCCCGGGTTAGCGGGCGATGGCGAAACTGCTGCAGGTCGAGCAGCAGCCAGCCCGTCGCGCCAGCGCCAAGAATGACGGCCAGCGTGACGATCAGCATGGCAATGATCAATCTTCGCATTCGAACAAACCGTTCCAGAGTCGCTGCCAGCGACGAACCTCGGCGGGAATCGTCAGCGGGCGATCGTCGAGGCGTCGCACCGGGCGGATGCCGGCGACCGAGTTTATCACCATGACCGCGTCGGCTCGCCGCAGGCAGTCGACATCGAGCTCGCGTTCGGGCAGTTCGATGTCGAGGCGCTGCCGCAGCGCCTGCATACCGACACCGGCCACGCCGCAGGCAGAAACTGGTGGCGCAACCGCCTGCCCGTCGATGAAAACAACCAGATTGCCGGCAATGGCCTCGACAAGACGCCCTTCGATGTCGAACATCACGGCCTCGTCGACGCCGGCCCGGCGCGCGTGCTCGGCTGCCAGCACCTGCTCGAGGCGGTTGCCGTGCTTGATGCCGGCCAGCTCGCCGCCGACGGCCAATCGTATCGGACTGGTATGCACGACAAGGCCGTCCTGGCGGGCCAACGCCAGGCCTTCAGGCCAGGCCCGACGCAGCAGGATGCGGCGCGGTTTGGATTCTGCAGGCGGTTGATAGGCGCGGCCGCCGCTGCCGCGCGTGATCGTGATGCGCAGCACGCAGCGCTCTGCGTTGTGCAGCAGCCGCGCACACTCGGCTGCCAGCAGCGGCGGCTCGGGGTCGGGCAGCAGCAGGCGCCGGGCGCTGCGCAGCAGGCGGGCCATGTGCAGATCCCACAGCGGCGCGTGCGGGCCGACAAAGGCGATCGTCTCGAACAGGTGATCGCCATAGAGCAGCCCGCGATCGTCCAGCGCCACCTTGTCGGCAGCCCGGCCGTTGACCAGTGCCTCAACCATGTCCGATGGCCGCCAGCAGCCCGCGCGCCTTGTCTTCGGTTTCGTCCAGCTCGGCCGCGGGGTCGGAATCGGCGACGATGCCCGCGCCGGTCCTGAAGCTGATGCGCTTGTCGCCCACTACCATCGAGCGGATCAGGATATTGAGATCCATGCGGCCGTCAAGGCCCAGATAACCCAGCGCGCCGGTATAGCAGCCGCGGCCGCGCTGTTCGAGCTCGGCGATGATCTCCATGCAGCGAAGCTTGGGGCAGCCGGTAATGGTGCCACCCGGGAACACCGCGCGGATGACCTCGGTGGCGCCGGCGTCGTCGCGCAGCAGGCCGCGCACGTTGGAGACGATGTGGTGAACATGAGCATAGGACTCGATGACCATCAGCTCGTCGACCGTCACGCTGCCGATACGGCACACACGCCCCAGATCGTTGCGCTCGAGATCGATCAGCATGATGTGCTCGGCGCGCTCCTTGGGATGAGAAGCAAGTTCGCTGGAGAGCCGGGAATCGGCCTCCCGCGATCGACCACGCGGTCGGGTGCCGGCAATCGGCCGGGTCTGGACAACGTCTCCATCGATGCTCACCAGGCGCTCTGGCGAGGACGAAACGACGGTACCGCCAGGCAGTCGCGCCAGCGCGGCGAAGGGAGCCGGATTGGCCCCGGCCAGGGCCTGGTAGATGGTCGCCGGGTCGATGGGCAAGTTGCTGGCGGCCTCCCAGCCACGGGAGAGATTGACCTGGAAGACGTCGCCGGCGCAGATGTACTCGCGGATGCGTTCGACCCCGGAGAGGAAGCGCTCGCCGGGGTCGGCGCTGAGTGCGAGCTCGGGCAAGGGCGTAATCGGAAGCCTCGGGCCCTCGCCGACCGAGCCCACTTCGGCCAGCGCTTCGCTCAGCTCCGCCTGATCTTCGGCCACCAGCCAGTAGCGCTCTTCGACATGGTCGTGCAACAGCGCCGAGCGGCAGCGCCTGGCCAGCGCCACGGGCAGCCCGTCGCGGGCCGGCGGCAGCTCGAGCTGCGGCTCGATCTCGCCGGCCAGTTCATACCCCAGATACACGAACCAGCCACCGCAGAACGGGAAGCGCGAATCGCTGTGTCCGATTGGCGCCAGACGCTGCTGCTCGGCCAGCTCGTCGAGAAACCCGGTTTGGCCGTTGCCCCCGTTGCAGTCGGCCCCATCGAGCACCAGGGCCTGCTCGTCGGCCGCGCGCAGCAGCAGCGACCAGCGGCCGAGCCTGCCGGCCGCGGCTGAACTGGCCAGCAGGAAGGCCCAGCGATCGGGGAAGCGGCGGTGAAGGGCAAGCAGCGACGCGGTGGCCGTCAGCTCACGCGCCAGGCCGATCATTCAAAGCGTTTCAGCAGCAGGGTGCCGTTGGTGCCGCCAAAACCGAATGAATTGCTGATTGCCACCCGAATCGGCTTCTCGCGCGCCTGGTTGGGCACGAGATCGATGTCGCGGCAGTCAGGATCGACTTCGTCGAGGTTGATGGTTGGCGGGATGATGCCGTTCTTGAGCGCCAGAGCGGTGAAGATCGCCTCCACCCCCCCGGCCGCGCCCAGCAAATGGCCGGTCATCGACTTGGTCGAGCTCATCACCAGCTCGCCGGCATGGGCGCCGAAGCAGGTGCGCACCGCGGCACATTCGGCCCGGTCGCCCAGTTGCGTGGACGTGCCGTGGGCATTGATGTAGTCCACCCCGGACGGGTCGAGACCGGCGTCGTGTACCGCATTGGCCATGCAGCGAGCCGCCCCCTCACCGCCTTCAGACGGGGAAGTCATGTGGTAGGCATCGCCGCTCATGCCATAGCCTGCAAGCTCGGCGTAAATGGTCGCGCCGCGTTTTCTGGCGTGCTCGAGCTCTTCGAGCACGACGATACCTGCCCCGTTGCTGAGCACGAAGCCGTCGCGCTCGACATCCCAGGGTCGGCTGGCTTTTTCGGGTTCGTCATTGCGCGTCGACAGCGCCCTGGCCGAGATGAAGCCACCGTAGGCGGTGGGCGTGGTGGCGAACTCGCCGCCGCCGGCAATCATCACGTCAGCATCACCGTAGGCGATGATGCGCGCGGCATCCCCGATGTTGTGGGTGGCCGTGGTGCAGGCGGTCACGATAGACAGGTTGGGCCCCTTGTAGCCGTACTTGATCGACAGATTGCCGGCAATCATGTTGATGATCACGGCGGGCACGAAGAACGGCGAGATGCGGCGCGGGCCGCTGTCGAGGTAGGTCTTGTAGGTCTGTTCGATGGTGGCAATGCCGCCGATACCCGCGCCGATAGCCAGCCCGATGCGCTCGGCATCGGCCTCGTCATGGCTCAAGCCCGCATCGGCAATGGCCTGCATCGCCGCGGCCATGCCGTAGTGGATGAAGGTGTCGCACTTGCGGGCTTCCTTGGGCGGGAGGTATTCGGAGATGTCGAAATCACGAACCTCGCCGGCAATTCTGGCCGAGAAGCGCTCCGGATCAAATGCCTGCAGCGGACCGATGCCGCTGCGACCGTTGCAGACGGCATCCCAGGCGCTGGCCACGTCGTTGCCAACGGGCGAGATACAGCCCATACCAGTTATCACGATGCGGCGGTCACCACGCATGTGCGACTCCGTAATCCGATTGCCAGTGACTGTTCAAATAGACGCTCGAACCTCGATTGTTGTCGGCCCTTACTTGTCGACGTTGGCCTTGACGTAGTCGATCGCCTGCTGAACGCTGGTGATCTTCTCGGCTTCTTCGTCGGGAATCTCGCACTCGAACTCTTCTTCGAGCGCCATGACCAGTTCCACGGTGTCGAGCGAATCGGCACCCAGGTCATCGACAAAAGAGGCGCTGGGGGTGACTTCTTCTTCCTTGACGCCCAGTTGTTCGATCACGATTTTCTTGACGCGTTCTTCAATGCTGCTCATTGGTGTTGTCCTCGTTGATAAGGGTTGCCCAAAGCGGGCACATTGTAGTGAACAATCTCGCTCACTGCCAGTTTCCAGGCGCCGAGTCCCCGGTCAAGCCGTCTCGGCCCTGGCGAAATCCAATTCCGTTGTTAATCAACAATTTGTAGCAACTAATTAAAGTTTCATGTCATGTACATGCCGCCGTTGACGTGCAGCGTCTGTCCGGTTATGTAGCCGCTGGCGCCGGACGCCAGGAAGCCCACGGCCGCGGCCACGTCCTCGACGCTGCCCATCCGCTTGAGCGGAATCGAACCGGTCAGGCGTTCGCGTTGCCCGTCGTCGAGCTCGGCGGTCATGTCGGTCTCGATGAAGCCCGGTGCAACCACATTGGCGGTGATGCCCCGGCTGCCCAGCTCGTGCGCAATCGAGCGCGAGAAGCCGGCCAGACCGGCCTTGGCGGCGGCGTAGTTGCTCTGGCCAGGATTGCCGCTGTAGCCCACCACCGAGGAGACTCCGATGATACGACCGAATCTTTGCTTGAGCATGCCGCGCAGGCAGGCCCGGGTCATGCGCATCACGCCGCGCAGATTGGTGTCGAGCACCGCCTCCCAGTCCTCGTCGTTCAGACGCATGAGCAGTTGATCGCGCGTGATGGCGGCGTTGTTGACCAGCACGGTCACGGCGCCGGCGCGCTCGGTGATGGTCGCCACCGTCTCGTTGATGGCATCAGGGTCGGTCACGTCCAGCACCAGGCCGCGCCCCTCGCCAAGCCGCTCGGAAATCTTCTCGGCGCCGGGCCCGGAAGTGGCCGTACCGAACACCGTGCCGCCCATTGCGGCGAGCCATTCGGCCGTTGCCCGGCCGATGCCGCGGCTGGCGCCTGTGACCAGAACCACGCGGCCGTCGATGCGGTTTGCCGTGTCGGGCGTCATTCCTGCGACTCCTTGATACTGCTGATCGTTTTTTCGAGAGATTCGGGATCTTCCAGGGCACTCCAGCGCGCCTGGCGTTCGATGCGGCGGCCCAGCCCGCACAACACTCTTCCGGGCCCGCATTCGGCCAGGTCCATGATACCCGTCTGGCAGATGGCCCGCACCGACTCCGTCCAGCGCACCGGGCTGGTGAGCTGCTGGACCAGCGCTTCGCGAATCGCATCACCATCGGCGTGCGTGTCGACGTCGCAGTTATGAATCACCGGTATAGCCGGACTCCGGAGTTCGGTAGCGGCCAGGATTTCACGCATGGCCTCGGCGGCGGGCTGCATCAGCGGGCTGTGCGAAGGCACGCTGACCGGCAGCTTGACCGCACGTCGCGCGCCGGCTTCGCTGCATTTGTGCAGGGCCCGCTCCACGGCGGCGGCATGCCCGGCAATCACGATCTGACCCGGCGAGTTGTGATTGGCCGGCACCACGATCTGGTCTTCGGCCACCTCGCGGCAGATGGCGGCGACGACCTCATCATCCAGGCCCAGGATGGCGGCCATGGCGCCCACACCCTCGGGCACGGCCGCCTGCATCTGACGGCCGCGTTCAGCCACCAGTTCGACAGCGGTGCGAAAATCCAGCGCGCCGGCCACCACCAGGGCCGAATACTCGCCCAGGCTGTGGCCGGCGAGCATGGCCGGCCGGGGGCCGCCCAGCTCCTGCCAGACCCGCCAGACAGCAACGGCTCCGGCCAGCACTGCCGGCTGCGTGATCTCGGTGCGGTTGAGATCTTCTTCGGGGCCGTTCTCCACGAGCTGCCACAGATCGAAGCCGAGCGCCTCGCCGGCCTCCTCGAAAGTGCGGCGAACAGTGGCGTGCCTTTGGGCCAGCGCAGCCAGCATCCCGACCGACTGCGAACCCTGCCCCGGAAACAGCAATGCAAAATCCGTCATGCGTCCTCCCCTGGCGATGAATTGCTTGATGAAGAAGTGAAATCGGCTTGCCGACGGGCGTTCAGTAGGCGATCAGCGCCGCGCCCCAGGTGAAACCACCGCCGAAGGCTTCGAGCAGCAGCTTGTCGCCGCGCTGGATGCGCCCGCTCTTGAGCGCCTCGTCGAGCGCCATGGGAACCGAGGCCGCCGATGTGTTGCCGTGACGATCGACGGTCACGATAACCTGGTCCATGGACATCCTGAGCTTGCGGGCGGTGGCCTTGATGATGCGCAGGTTGGCCTGGTGGGGAATCAGCCAGTCGAGGTCTTCCTTGTTCAACTGATTGGCTGCCAGCGTCTCGTCGACAATACGGCCCAGCGTGTTGACCGCCACCTTGAAGACCTCGTTGCCCTTCATCGATACCGTCACCCCGCCGCGCTCCTCGGCGCGGAAACCGCGCGAGACGCCAACATCGACCTTGAGCAGATCGCTGTAGCCACCGTTGGCATGAATGTGTGTCGACAGGATGCCGGGATTTTCATCAGCGGTCAGCACGGCAGCGCCGGCGCCGTCGCCGAACAGCACACAGGTAGAACGGTCGTTCCAGTCGAGCATGCGCGTGAGCGTTTCGGCACCGATCACCAGCACGTTGCGCGCATTGCCGTTGCGGATGTACTGATCGGCCACCGACAGCGCGTAGATGAAGCCCGAACAGGCCGCATTGATATCGAACGCGCCGCATTCGGCCATGCCCAGTCGGTGCTGCAGCAGGCAGGCCGTCGAGGGAAAGACCAGATCCGGCGTGGTGGTACCCACCAGCAGCAGGTCGATATCGCCCGGTTTCAGCCCGGCGTCGTCCATGGCCCGGCGAGCGGCCTGCTCGGCCAGGTCACAGGTTGTCTGGCCCTCGGCAGCGATGTGGCGCTGGCGGATACCCGTGCGATCGGCAATCCACTGATCGCTGGTATCGACCATTTCCTCCAGGTCCCTGTTGGTCAGAACCTTTTCGGGCAGATAGTGACCGGTTCCGATGATGCGAGCGTACATGGTGTGGTTATCGTTCCTGCCTGTCGGTCAATAGCTGGCCCAGAGCGCTTCTTCGAGCTCTGGTATCAGGTTTCGTCGGGCTTCCAGCGCGGCCAGGCCGATCGCGGATGCAAAACCGTGTTCGCAGGCGCCACCGTGACTCTTGATCACGATACCGCTTGCGCCCAGAAGTGGGGCACCATTATGCCGGGATGGGTCGAGCTTGTCATACATGCGCTGAACTCTGCCGCGAACCAGCGCGCCGCGCCAGCCGTGCGTGTGCTCGCGCAAGCGGCCGAATATCAGGCGCACCATGCCTTCGGCGCTTTTGAGCAGCACGTTGCCGGCAAACCCGTCGCAGACCACCAGGTCGACCTCTCCGGCGAACACCTGGTCGGCCTCGACAAAGCCGTGAAACTCCAGGCCGGATTCGGATTCGATCAGTCGCGCGGCCTCGCGCACGACATCGGGACCCTTGGTGGGCTCGTGGCCGATATTGAGCAAGCCGATACGCGGAGCGCGGCCGCGCAATACCCGCACGGTCGTGCTGCCCAGGCGGGCGAATTCGCACAGGCGATGCGCGTCGACACCGACATTGGCCCCCAGGTCAAGCGCCCACACCGAGCCCGACGCGGTGGGCAACGCGGCCATCAGGACAGGCCGCTCGATACCCGGCAGCATGCCCAGCACCTGGCGCGAGAGCGCCATCAGGGCGCCGGTATTGCCCGCGCTGACCACCGCGCAACTGCTGCCCTCGGCAACGCGCTCGAGCGCCACCTGCATGCTGCTGCCGCGGCCGCGACGCAGGGCGCGGGCCGCTCCGGCATCCATTGGCAGCACCTGATCGGCTGCCACCAGCGCCACTCGGTTGCTTTGCGCAAGACCGGCCGCGGGCAGTGACGAACGCAAGCGGCGCTCGTCGCCAACCAGATCGACCCGCAATTCGCTGTCGGCTTCGAGGGCCCGGCGAACGGCGGCCAGCGCCGTATCGAGCCCGGCATCGCCGCTCATCACATCGACGGCAACGCCGGTGCGTTCTTCCGCGACCATGATTCAGGCCGACTGTCAGCCCGTTTCTTCGAGGTCTTCTTCGTCGATCTCGGGGGCCACCTCGACGACCTGGCGGCCGCGGTAGAAGCCCTCGGCCGACACGTGGTGGCGGCGATGAATTTCACCAGTGGTCGGTTCTTCCGACAGCGTCGGACCACTGAGATGATCGTGTGAACGACGCATACCGCGCTTCGACGGGGTCTTGCGGCTTTTCTGAACAGCCATTACTCAATACTCCTGTGTCATTTGTCCTTGTCGCGATTCTTGCGCAGTTTGTCGCCAAGCTGTGCAAACGGCCGGTGCGTGTCGGCAGCCGGCGCCTGATCAGTCACACTCGACGAGGCCGGATCAATCGCCACCAGTGGCAGACCCAGCAGAACCTCCTCGCCGATCAGCCGCACCAGCTCGATCTTGCTGTCCGGGCACAACAGCGGCTCATAATCCTCGGGCAGCGACTCGGCCGCGCGGTCGTCGGGCACGATACCCACGATCGATTGGCTCTCTATCGGCTGCTCGAAGACCTTCAGCGTTCTCTCGCAGCGCAACGGAACCCGTCCGCTGACCGAGACTTCGGCCCGAACCTGGCGCTGCTCGTCGTGCCCGAAGACGATCCGGAACTCGATCTCGGCATCGCCGCCACCTTCGACATCGGCTATCATGCCTTCCAGGCGAGTCAAGCGCGCCAGCGGAACCGTTCCGCCGAATTCGCGCCCGGCTGCTGCTGCCTTGTCCGGGTCGATCCAGTCTGGAAAGTCACGCGACATAAGCCGAGTATTATACCACCCAAATAACCTTCGCAACACTGTTGCCGATGCCCGAATCGCCCCGCCGTCAAGAGATCGTGCTCGCCTCGAGCTCGCCTTACCGCGCCCAACTTCTGGCAAGGCTGGGACTCGCTTTCGAGACATTTTCTCCCGACATTGACGAGACCCCGCTTGACGGGGAATCCGGAGCGGCGCTCGCCCGCCGCCTGGCCAGCACGAAGGCCGCCGCGGTTGCCGCCAGGCACCCGGGCGCCATCGTGATCGGCTCCGATCAGGTAGCCGAGTGCCGCGAACGCCTGCTGGGCAAGCCCGGCGAACGCGAAGCTGCCATCGAGCAGTTGCTCTACTGCAGCGGCGCCGAGATCGTTTTTCACACGGCCATCGCCATGCGCCGCGACGAGGATGAGCACAGCGATCTCGTTGCCACTTCGGTGTTGATGCGCAAGCTCGAGCGCGGGCAGATCGAGCGCTATGTCGACACCGACCTTCCTTTCGACTGCGCCGGCGCCATGAAGAGCGAAGCACTGGGGATCTGTCTGACCGAACACATCCGCAGCGACGATCCCACCGCGCTGGTCGGCCTGCCCCTGATCGCCGTGGTGCGCCTGCTCACCCGCTTTGGCCTGGAACTGCCCTGAGCCCGCTGACGTCGCTTCGACAGACAAATCCGGGAACGGGATGATAAGCTAACCATACGCACCAGAATGGAGTATTTCCGGATGGCATCATCTGCCTCGCAAACCAGTGCCACCAGGCACTGGCGGCTGGAATTCGACCTTGACGGCATTGCCTGGCTCTACCTCGACCGCGCCGACGAAAAGGTCAACAGCCTGAGCTCGCAGGTTCTCGCGGAGCTTGAATCGGTCATCGACAAGCTCGAAGCTGACCATCCCGAGGGGTTGGTGCTGATGTCGGGCAAGCCCGGATCGTTCATTGTCGGCGCTGACGTGCGCGAGTTCGATGCCACCGACGATGTCGACGAGTTGCGCAGCAACGTGCGCGAAGTTCACCAGTTGTTTCAACGTATCGACAGCCTGCCCTTTCCTACCGCTGTCGCTTTCGAAGGCTACTGCCTCGGCGGTGGTCTGGAGCTGGCCCTGTGTTTCGATTATCGCATCGCGCTGGATGCCGGACACACCCGTATCGGCTTTCCCGAGGTCAATCTCGGTATCTATCCAGGCTTCGGTGGTTCCGGGCGAAGCATACGGGCGATGGGCGGGCTCAAGGCCATGCAGATCATGCTCACCGGCAAGCAGCTTCGGGCGCGCGCGGCCAAGGGCGCCGGCCTGATCGATGAAACCGTTGGCCCTCACGGTTCGCTGCGCTGGGCGGCCCGCAACGCCATCCTGAAGAAGCGCAAATCGCGCCGCCCCGGCCTGAGCGCGCGCGCCACGACCTGGGGTCCGGTGCGCAAGTTCTTGGCCGGCCAGATGCGCAAGCAGACCAAAGCCAAGGCGCGGCCGGAACACTACCCGGCCCCCTACGCGCTGATCGACGCCTTCGAGGAAGCCGGCGACTCATGCGCACGCATGATCGCCATCGAAGCCGACGAGGTGCCGAAGCTGCTCGCCGGCGAGACCTCGCGCAACCTGCGCCGCGTGTTCCGCCTGATGGAAACCCTCAAGGCCCAGGGCAAGCGCAGCGATTTCAAGGCGCGCCGCGTGCACGTCATCGGCGCCGGCGTGATGGGTGGCGATATTGCCGCCTGGTGTGCCTTCCGCGGGCTGGAAGTCACGCTCCAGGATCGCGAGATGAAGTACATCGAGCCGGCGCTCAAGCGCGCGCACCGGCTGTTCGCCAGGAGACTGAAGACGCCCACGGCCATTGCCGCTGCCAAAACGCGGCTGATCGCCGATGTCGAAGGTGCGGGCATCGCCCGGGCCGACGTCATCATCGAGGCGATCTTCGAGGATCGCGACGCCAAGCGCGAGCTGTTCGCGCGGGTCAACAAGGCCGCCTCGCGCGATGCCATCATCGCCACCAACACTTCGGCCATCCCGCTGTCGGAGCTGTCCGACGTGCTCGACGACCCGTCCCGGCTGATCGGACTGCACTTCTTCAACCCGGTGGCGAAGATGCCGCTGGTGGAAGTCGTGCACGACACCGCCGTGACCGGGGGCAGGCAGGTCGACGACGGCTCCAGCTTCGCGACGCAGATCGGCAAATTTGCCCTGCCGGTGACTTCCACACCCGGCTTTCTGGTCAATCGCGTGCTCGCGCCCTACATGCGCAACGCCATGAAGATGCACCGCGAAGGCACGCCCAAGGAGGCGCTTGATCGTGCCGCGGAACGCTTCGGCATGCCCATGGGGCCGGTGGAGCTGGCCGATACCGTCGGCCTGGACGTTGGCCTTGGCGTGATCAAGACGCTGGTGGGCGACGACGCCGGCGAGGAGCGCAAGGTGCTCGAGGAAATGGTCAACGCCGGCAAGCTCGGCAAGAAGTCCGGCGAAGGCTTCTACCGCTGGAAGGACGGCAAGCCTCAGCGTGACGGCGACGCCCACAAGGGCCACGATCTCGACAAGCTCGCGGGGCAGCTCATGCTGCCCTATTTCGACGAATGCCGATCATGCCTCGGCGACAAGGTGGTCGAGGATGCCGACCTGCTCGACGCCGGCATGATCTTCGGCACCGGGTTCGCGCCCTTCCGCGGCGGCCCGATGCACTATCTGGAATCCACCCTGGCCGACAAGGAAGCGTCCTGATGCCCGACAAGAACCTGCGCCGAATTGCCATTGTCGGCGGTAACCGCATTCCCTTCTGCCGCTCCGCCAGCCTGTATGCCGACCAGACCAATCTGGACATGCTCACCGCCGCCTTCCAGGGGGTCGTCGATCGCTACAATCTGGCCGGCCGGAAGCTCGACCAGGTCATTGCCGGGGCGGTGACCACCCACTCGAAGGACTGGAACCTGGCCCGGGAGGCCGTGCTGTCGACCGACCTGTCGCCGCTGACCCCGGCGGTGACCATGCAGCAGGCCTGCGGCACCAGCTTGCAGGCGGCCCTGCTGGCCGGCAGCCAGATCGCCGCGGGCGAGATCGAGTGCGCGCTGGTAGGCGGCAGCGACACGACATCCGATGTGCCGATCGTCTTCAAGCGCCGCTTCGCTCAGCGTCTGATGAAGCTCAACAAGGCGAAAACCATTGGTCAACGCCTCAAGGCCTTCAAGGGCTTCGGCTTGTCCGAGCTGGCGCCCCAGCCGCCGCGCAACGCCGAGCCGCGAACCGGCCAGTCGATGGGCCAGCACTGCGAGCGTATGGCGCGCGAGTGGAACATCACGCGCAAGGAACAGGACGAATTGGCGCTCGAGAGCCACCGCAAGGCCGCCGAAGCCTGGGACGCCGGCTTTTTCGATGACCTGGTCCGCCCGCACAATGGTGTCATCCGGGACAACATCGTGCGCCCCGACTCGACCCTGGAGAAGCTGGCGAGCCTCAAGCCGGCCTTCGACCGCTCCCGCAAAGGCAGCCTGACGGCCGGCAACTCGACGACGCTCAGCGACGGCGCCGCCGCGGTTCTGCTGGCATCGGAAGACTGGGTGCGCAAGCACGACCTGCCCGTGCTGGCCTGGCTGACCCACTCGCGCACGGCCGCGGTCGACTATGTCGGCGGCGACGAAGGCCTGCTGATGGCCCCGACCGTGGCGGTGGCCGAGATGCTGCAGCGCGCCGGTCTGGCGCTTCAGGATTTTGATTTCTATGAAATTCACGAAGCCTTCGCTGCCCAGGTTCTGTGCACGCTCAAGGCCTGGGAGAGTGAAAGCTACTGCACCCGGCGCCTTGGCCTGGAGGGCGCGCTGGGCAGCATCGACCGCAGCCGCATGAACGTCCACGGCGGTTCGGTGGCCATCGGCCATCCGTTCGCTGCCACCGGTGCGCGCATTGTCGCCACGCTGGCCCATATTCTGGAAAAGGCCGGTTCCGGGCGCGGACTGATCTCCATCTGCACCGCCGGCGGCATGGGCGTGGCCGCCATCCTGGAGCGCGACAACAACGGCTCGGGCAGCTCTGGCGGCTCGAAGAAGACCGCACGCAAGAAGGCGACCGCAAAAACCACCGGCAAGAAGAGGGCCGCGAGCAAAACGGGCAAGAAAAAGGCTGCGCGCAAGTCGCAACCGGCACCTGACAGCAGCGCGCCGGCCGGCGGCGAAGACGACTGAAACCGCGCGTGCGCCCGCTGACCACCGCCCTGCTCTTCCAGGGCGGTCTGATCGTGCTGGCCGTTGGGCTGGCGTGGCTGTTCGGCCTTCGCCTCTGGCAGCACATCGAGTTGAACTGGTCGGCACTGGGCCTCGGCCTGGTGGCCACCCTGCCACTGGCAAGCCTCCTGGCCCTGCCCCGCGGGCGGTGGCGCTGGGCCGACGAGTTGACCGGACTTGTCCGCCGTTTTCTCCAGACACTCTTTCGCAACGCCTTTCCCGGCGCCGTGGTGATTGTCTCCCTGCTGGCAGGAATCGGCGAGGAGCTGCTTTTCCGCGGCGTCATCCAGGACAGCCTGGTGGCCTGGTGGACGCCGGCGACCGGAATAGTCGCTGCCTCGCTGTTGTTCGGCGCGGCCCACGCCGTGTCTGCGGCCTATCTTGTGCTGGCCACGCTGATGGGCCTCTACCTGGGCCTGCTCTATCACTTCAGCGGCAACCTGCTGCTGCCGATGGTCGTCCATGCGCTGTATGACTGGATCGCTATCCACTTCTATCTACGCCGCGCCTGAGCTGCTCAGGCGATGGGCTAAAATGACGACCCAGGGGTAGAAGAGAGGATACTCATGGAGCGCATCGGGCGATACAGAATCGAACGTGAACTCGGGCGCGGCTCGATGTCGATCGTCTACGAGGCCTTCGATCCGCACATCAATCGGCACCTGGCCGTCAAGGTGCTTCGCGAGCGCTATGCGCGCGACCTCAAGAGTCGTCAGCGCTTCCTGCGCGAAGCCCGTTCTGCCGGCGGGCTCAGCCACGCCAATATCGTCACAGTGTTCGACGTCGGTCAGCACGAGGGCCTGCCATACCTGGTCATGGAGCGGCTCAAGGGTCAGAGTCTTGAGGAATACCTCGACGAGGGCGGGCGCCTGAGCATTCGCGAGATTCTCGCCATCGGCATCCAGCTTGGCGGCGCGCTTGACTATGCCCACGGGCGCGGCGTCATCCACCGCGACGTGAAGCCTTCCAATATCTACTTCGATCCGGAATCAGGCCTGGTCAAGCTGGTGGATTTCGGAATTGCCGCCATCGGCAACCACGCTGGCCGCGAGGGTCTGGAAACCATTGCCGGCACGCCCAAGTACATGGCGCCAGAACAGCTACAGGGCAGCGCCCTCGACGGCAGAGCCGACCTCTACGGGCTTGGCGTCGTGCTCTACCGCCTGCTGTCGGGCTCGATGCCGTTCAGGGCCGAATCGATCGGTGCCCTGATCCATCAGATTGTTCACCGGCAACCCGAACGACTCAAGCCGCTCGATGATCGCACGCCCCTTGACCTGATCGACCTGGTTCACCGCCTGATCGCGAAGGATCCCGAAGCCCGGCCGGCCAGCGGTTCGCTGGTGCTCGAAGAACTGCAGGAAATCCGTGCCGATCTGGAGCGGGGGCTGCTCAACACGGTACGCGGCCGCCCCGGCGCCTGGCGCTGGCTGGCCGCGCTTTCGCTGGCGCTGCTGGTCGTGCTCGGCGGCGGTCTGACCTGGGTCTATCACAGTCAGACCCGTGCCATGACCGAATCCACCTATGGCTTTGGCGACGCACTGACCAGCGTAGTCGCCCGGGAAACCGCCGAGGCGCTGCTGCTCAAGGACAATACGGCGCTGGCCAACATGGTCGATGACTTTTCCGTCAATCCGCGGATCACGTATCTGCATATCAGCGATCGCGACGGTCGCGTGCAGGCCAGCACCGACCCGTTTCTTCAGGGTGAGCCGCGGCCGGAGCCATTGCACGCGACCATCAAGCGTGAACAGGGTGCCGTACGCCTGCTCTCGCGCGAAAATGGCAACCTCGAGTTCCAGACGCCGATTCGTTTCGACGCCCAGCGCATCGGCACGGTTCAACTGGGAATCGACGGCAATCAACTGCAAACGGCGGCCCGGACGACGATGAGTATGCTTGCGCTGGTGTTTGCCGTCACCCTGATCATGGTCGCCGCGGGCTTGAGCCTGCTGATGAGACGGCAACAGCGCTCCATTCAACGGATCAGCCGCGGCCTGCAGCGTATCGCGCGTGGCCAGTACGAAACCCGCCTGGAAGCGGACGGACGCGATGTCTTCGCCCCGCTGTTCGAGCGCTTCAACGACATGGCCATTCGCCTCGAGGAGCGCTACGGTTATCTGCAGCACAAGCCCGCCCGTCGTCCGCTGCCGCGAGTGGACGGCGACATCGACGCCGACATCGAGGAAACCGTGGAAATGGAGCGCGCCCCCGGCGACTCCAACGTGCTGCCGCTTGCCGAGCGCAAGAACAGCGAAAGCGGGAGCAGCGACTGAGGGTGCCACTGCCGCCACGCTGATGGATCAGCCGCCCTGATCAGGCACCAGGGTCTGTAGCTCCTTGCTCGCGCGCCGGGCGCGCTCGAGGTAGCGCAGGGCCGGCTCGAAGCCCGGATCGATCTTGACAACGCGCTCCCACAAATCGATCGAAAGCCCGACTTTCTGATCGCGCCAGGCAGATACGGCGCCGTCGTGGTAGTACTCGACCAGGGCGCCTTCCAGGCGCTCGAGCCTGGCGCGATGCGTCTGGCGCAGATCGGCGGTGAGCTCACGGGCATGCAGGAGCAGCTCGAATGCCGCCGCATGCTCGCCCTGTGCAAGGGCCTTTTCGGCCCGGCCCAGATCCAGGCGCGCCTCGGCGTGTTTGCGCTGATCGGCAAAACGGCCCTCTTCGGCGCCGGTACTCAGCCACGGCGACGCCTGATTGAGCACCTTGAGCGCCTGTTCGGGATCGTCACGGCGGCAGGCTGCCTGCGCCAGCGCCACTGCCGCGCTTGCCAGAAGGACATCGCCGTCGGCGTCCAGCTTGCCGGCGCGAGCGGAACTGAGCAGCAGGGCATAGGCCTGGCGGTGTCGTTCACGCTGCATCAGCTCACCTGCCGTCGCCGTCAGCTCGCCCTGATCCCGAAGCGGCTGGTCCGGCTGATCAGGGGCGGAAGCATCCTCAGCGGCGTCCCCGGTCATCTCTGTGGCCATCGTCCTGGCGGCCGGCACCCGGATCCGCTGGCCCGGCCGCAGCAGACGCGGCACCTCGATCTGGTTGAGTCGGGCCAGCGCATAGAACAGCAGCTCGTTGTCGATGGTTCGTCCGGCAATCGCCGACAGGCTGTCGCCGGGTCGGATCTCGATTTCCACGAAGGAGTCACCCAGCAGTTCCTCCGGGGGCTGGCGGATCTGGGCGATCAGCAGCTTTGCCGTGGAACTGTCGGGGTTGCGCTCGAGAATTTCCGCCAGCAGGATGCGGGCACGCGCTTCCTCACCGTCCTGCAAGAGAGCGATCGCCTGCCCGACCGAGCCGGCGGCGGGCACGGTTTCCTCCGCTGGCCCGAGCTGCTCCTGCCCGGGGTCGGCACGCTTGAACGGCCACGACTGACAGCCCGCCACCACCAGGCAAGCCAGCACGATCAGCAACAGCCGAATGAGCACCTTCGGGGAGATGAGCATCAGAATGTCTCGTTGATCGATCACTCGGCAGTGTAGCTTAGTCGCGAACCGGTTGGTCATCCGCCCAGCCAGGCGGGCAGCGCCAGACTCAGGTCCGGCCACCAGGTAATGATCAGCAGCGCAATCAGCAATATCCCGAGAAACGGGAGCGTGGCGCGGTAGATGCTAAGAATATCGCGCTCGAAGCGGTGGCTGGCCAGAAACAGGTTGATGCCCACAGGCGGCGTGCAGTAGCCGATCTGGAGGTTGGCCAGAAAGACGATTCCCAGATGAACCGGATCGACGCCAAAATTCATGGCCACCGGAATGATCAGGGGCGCCAGAATCACCAAAGCCGCGAAGATATCGAGCAGCATGCCGGCCACCAGCAGCAGCACGTTGACTGCCAGCAGAAAGATCAGCCGGCTGTCGATGAGCGGCTCGACCCAATCGAACAGGCGCTGGGGCACGCCGGCGTCGATCATCACGTTGGTCGAGGCAAGCGACATGCCGAGAACGACGAGAATCGCGGCAACCAGCACCATCGCCTCGGTGATGACCTCCGGCAGCTTCGACAGGGAGATTTCGCGACGGATCACGACCAGGGTGATCAGCACCCATGCAGCGGTCACCACCGCCGCTTCGACCACCAGCAGCCAGCCCGAATAGATTCCGCCGAGCACGACAATGGGCAGCGGCAGCTCCCAGGCGTTTGCCAGCACAATCCGCCCCAGCGGCGCGCGCGGGCGCTCGTCGCGCGGCAGGCCGCGGTGGACCCAGGCCGCGTAGCCGCCCATCAGCACCAGCATGAGCAATCCCGGCAGCAGGCCGGCCAGGAACAGATCATCGACGCTGATTCCAGCGCGTGGCGCCACCTGCTGGGCCACAACCGCATAGAGAATCAGCGGCAGCGAGGGCGCGAACAGCACCCCCAGACTGGAACCGGCCGTGACCATGCCAAGGCTGAAGCGCTCGGGATAGCCGCCCTGCACCAGCGCCGGCAGCAGCAGGCTGCCCAAAGCGACCACCGTGATGCCCGAGGCGCCGGTAAAGGCCGTCATCAAAGAGCACAGGACCAGCGCCAGAATGGCCAGGCCGCCGGGCATCCAGCCCAGCGCGGAGCGGGTCAGCTCGACCAGGCGGCCAGGCGCGCGGCTGTGGGCCAGCAGCACCCCGGCAAAGGTAAACAGCGGCAGTGCCACCAGCACCGGCAGCTCGCCGATGCGAACGAATTCCATGCTGACCAGTACGGGATCGAGTCCGGCCTGCCAGTAGCCACCCAGCGCGGCCAGCGCAATGACCGCAAACAACGGCATGCCCACAAGGGCCAGCAGGATCAGAATGAAAACCATCATTCCGCATCCTCGCCCGGCAGCGGCAGCGCGGCCCGGGCGGGCGGAAAGAGCATCCAGGCCAAGAAGCGTGCCGTCATCATGCCGAAACCGACGGGAACGATGAGCTGGACAACCCAGTTGGGCACATTCAGAAAAGCGCGGGCCTGGAATTCGTATTCCAGCACGACAATATCAAGGCTGGTCCAGGTCAATGTCAGGCAGATCAGGGCGGTTGCAGCGAAGATTGCGCGGCGCAGCCAGACAACAGCGGCGACCGGCAGCCAGTGCTCGATCAGGTCGATCCGGATATGGCGCAGGCGGCCGGTCGCCACCACGCTGCCGAGCATCGCCAGCCACAAGACGATGGCACGCATGGCGCCGTCGGCCCAGGGCAGCGCGGTGCCGGCAAGGTTGCGGAACCCGATCTGCGCCAGGCCGAGAATGACCAGCGCCAGGAAAAGAATGGTGAGCGTGCCTGCCTCGAGGTAGCGGATCGTGCGTGCCGCGGAGTCGTTGCCCGTTGCGCGCTCAGTCCTCGCCACGCATGCGCTCCAGCGAGGATTCCAGACGCTCGAGATACGGCAGCTCGAACCAGCCCTCCTCGACCGCATCGCTGCGAATACGGTGCGCCAGCGCGTGCCAGAAGTCGACCAGAGTTTCCTCCGGCTGCAGTATCTGCACGCCACCCTCGCGCAGGGCTGCAAGCGCCTCGGCATTGTCCTCGAAATTGCGCTTTTCGATGTGCTCGAGCATTGCCGCCAGCTCTTCGAGCAAAACGCTGCGCTCGACGTCGCTCAGCCGGGCCACCGCGCGCTGGTCCAAACCGATGGTGCCGGCGGTCATCAAGAGCGGCATGTCGAGCATCGTCTCCGCACGCGTATGCCACTGCAGGATGATCGTCGCCGACGGTGTGCTGGCAAAGGTGTTGACCGCGCCGGTCTGAAGGGCCGTGTAGACATCGGCCAGCGGAAGCGGTACCGGCGTGGCGCCAGCCTCCTCGAGCGTGCGCTGCGACAGACGGTCACCGGCCGGTACCCAGATGCGGTATCTGCTGTTCATCTCCGCAGGGTCGGCGGTGGGTATTGCCTGCTTGCTGAACAGATAGGCAAAGCCGCCCAGGCTGATCCCCGGTGCGATGATGCCGCCTTCGGCCAGGGCTTCGAGCACCAGCGGGTCGAAGGTGTCGCGAAGCGTCTGCACTTCTTCAACATCGCGAAAGAGAAAGGGCATGGAATAGAGGCTGGCGGCCGGCGCCACTGTGGCCAGCTCGCCCACGGTAAAGACGCCGCCGTGCAACTGCCCCAGCCGCATTCGCCTGAGTACCGCCCGGGCGTCGCCCATGACGCCGCCAGGGTAGAAACGCAGGCGAACCGCGCCATCGGTGCGATCATCGATGCGTTCGGCCGCTGCCCGCATCTGCTTCATCCAGCTCGATCCGTCCGGCGCGATGGTCGCCAGCTTGAGCTCGGCGGCACACAGGGCCGTGCCGAAGCACAGCGCGATAAGAGCCATTCCGGCCAGTGTCATCTGCTTCATCTAATCAAAGATCCTTTCGGTCTGGTCCAGCAATTGTGTGGCCCGCTGCCGCGCTATGGCGTTGATCAGCCGATAGTCCGGCGGGTCGACTTCGCTTTCAATCACGCGCCTGAGCGATGACACGAACAGCTCGCGATCGAAAAGCAGGCGCGCATAGTGATCGGCCAGCATCACGTCAATGAGCAGGTTGTTTCCCTGCGAAACGCTGCGCGCCCGATCGAAGTATTCTCTTGCCAGTCCGGGACGCCCGCCGGCCGCCGGCGGGCGCTGGGAGTGAAGCACGGCCAGGTAAAGCCAGGCGGCGCCGTCATCGTGGCCGGGTGAGGCCTCGACTACCCAGTCGAGCAGCGCCTGGGCACGCGGAAGATCAGCCAGCGCAGCGTAGTCGTGTGAATGGCTGTCGATCCACCCTACCCACGTTGTCGCCAGCAGGTAGGCGGCCGGGAGTTCGTCGGATTCGAGTTTGGCAATACGCTCGTCAAAGCGCGCGAAATCGATGCGGTGCAGGTCGCACAGCAGCCGCGAGCGAAGACAGGCGCCGGATCGGGCATGGGCCAGCGCGCGGGTGGTCAGGCGGTCGGTGGATGCCGTATCGCCCCCGAGCAAGGTGGCGTAGGTGGCAGTCAGTTTCGCGGTTGTCAGGTGCAGGCCGGGATCGTCGGGGCGGGACTGCAGGCGCGCCTCGAGTAGAAGCAGGTAGGCCGGCAGCGCCTCGCTGACGGTGGCCGGATCGTCATACTGGCGAATCGCTGTTTCCAGGTTTTCGGCCAGGTGAGCGGTCTGGCGCTCGACGATCGCCGAACAGCCCGCCACCAAGACGAGCGCTGGCAATACGAGCAGGCCGCGAAGGTTCACGGCCCGCGCACCACAAGCCCCGCCGCCTCGGCGGTATTCTGCATCAGGGTGGCCACCGTCATCGGGCCGACCCCGCCGGGCACGGGCGTGATCCACTCGGCCCGCCGTGAGGCGGCCTCGAAATCGATATCGCCGCGCAACTTGCCGTCTTCCTTCCGGTTGATACCGATATCGACGACGATGGCCTGGTCGGCAATCCATTCCGGCCGCACCAGGCCCGGTTTACCGACGGCAACGCAGAGCACTTCAGCACGCTCCACGTGGGTGCGGAGATCACGCGTGAATCGATGCGCCACGGTGACTGTCGCCCCGGCCAGCAGCAGCTCGAGCGCCAGCGGTCGGCCAACGATATTGGAAGCCCCCACGACCAGCGCGTTCATGCCCTTGGTGTCGATGTCATGGGCGGCCAGCAGGGTCATGACACCACGCGGAGTGCACGGACGCAGCCCCGGATCACGCAAGGCCAGGCGTCCCATGTTGACCGGATGGAAGCCGTCAACATCCTTTTCCGGGCAGATGCGACGGGTCACGGCGTGCTCATCCAGATGCGCCGGCAGGGGAAGCTGCACCAGGATGCCGTCGACCGCCTTGTCGCGGTTGAGCGCGTCGATGAGCGCAAGCAGCTCGCCCCGCCCCACGCCATGGGTCAGACGATGCGTGGTCGAAACCATGCCGGCGCGCTCGCAGGCGCGGACCTTGTTGTTGACGTACACCTCGGAGGCGGGGTCGTCACCGACCAGAATCACGGCAAGACCCGGCGGCCTGCCGCCTTCTCCGACATGGTGAGACACGGCATCGGCCACGTTGACGATCAGTCGATCAGCGACCGCTCGGCCGTCGAGAATGCGGGCTGGAGAGTTCATCATCGGCACATTGTAAGATAGGATTCAGGAGGAAACCGACTCGGAGCCACACTCGCCGTGAACCTTTTCAATCATCACTTCATGGATCTGTCAGGCGCGCGCGTCTATCTCGAGCAATACCGCCACCAGCCCCTGCTTTTTGTCAACATCGCAACCGAAAGCCGTTTCTTGCCGCAGATTTCGCGGCTGCAACAACTGCACACGCAATTCAACCGGCACGGCCTGATCGTGATCGCCATTCCAAGCAACGATTTCGACGAGGAGCCCCGCGACGAGGCAGAAATCAACCAGTTCCTGAGCCAGAACTACCCCGTCAGCTTCATCGTGACCCAACGCTGTTCGCTGACCGGCCCAGAAGCCCATCCCCTGTTTCACGAAATGCTGCAGGAAAAAGGAGCAGCGATACTGCCGCGCGGGAGCTTTTGCAAATATCTGTTCGACCGGCGCGGTGAGCTGGTGGAACGATTCCGGCCCGAAACCCTGCCCGACGATCCAATGTTCGTGCGCAAGGTCAGTCAGCAACTCGGGGGGCTTTGAAAAACGCGCCTCGCCGCGACAATCAGCGCTTGCGATCCTTCTTGCGGGCAAACTGTTTCAGTCGCCGGCGCTTCTGGATCTGCCGGGGCGTGAGCGGATTGCGGCGGCCGGCATAGGGGTTGTCGCCTTCCCGAAATTCCAGCCTGACCGGAATACCGGTGAGGCGAAAATGCTTTCTGAAAGTATTGATCAGGTAGCGCTGGTACTGATCGGGCATGCCTTTGACCCGATTGCCGTGGATGACGATGCGGGTCGGAAAATGGCCACCGCCGTGTGCATAGCGCAGCTTGGGGGTCTTGCGCTGGACCGCGGGCGGCGGATGAGCCTCGACCGCATCCCGCAGAACGCGAGTGAGCGCAGCGGTCGAAATCTCTTGCTCGCCGGCCGCCTGCACGTGCTCGATGGCGTCGGTCAACTCGCCCAGCCCGCTGCCGTGCAGCGCAGAAATGGTCACCACCGGGGCGAAGCGGGCGAAGTCGAGGCGCTCGGCAACCTCTACCAGCACGGCGCGGCGGCGATCTGGGTCGACGGCATCCCACTTGTTGACGGCAATGACCAGCCCGCGGCCGGCTTCGATGACGTGGCCGACCAGGCGAGCGTCCTGTTCGGTGATGCCCTCGACCGCATCGCAGACCAGGCAGACGATCCGGGCCTGCTCCACCGACTGCAAGGCCTTGATGGTGCTGAAGCGCTCTACCCCCTCGTGGCTGCCGCGTCGGCGCCGGATGCCGGCGGTGTCGATCAGGTGGTAGCGAACGCCATCGCGCTCGACGGTTGCGTGCACCGGATCACGGGTGGTGCCGGCCACTGGTGTGGCCAGCGCCCGTTCCTCGCCCAGCAAGCGATTGAGCAGCGTCGACTTGCCCGCATTGGGGCGGCCAATCAGGGCCAGGCGCAGGCCATCGTCATCGGGTATGCCAAAGTCTTCCGCTTCGGGAAGCCGCTCGGCCACGGCCCGACCGAGCCGCTCGAGACCGCGGCGATGGCTGGCGGCAATGGGGACAAGTTCACCCAGGCCAAGCTCTGCAGCGTCGGCAAGCGCCATGTCCGGGTCAAGCCCATCGGTCTTGTTGACGACCGCAATCACCGTCTTGCCGCGACTACGCAGATCTGCAGCTATTTCGTGTTCGACCGGGATGATTCCGGCCCGGGCGTCGATCAGAAACAGCACGACATCGGCCTCATCGATGGCCAGATGCGTCTGTGCCTGGGCTCCGAGCTCGATTACGTCGCCAGCCGTGTCGAGGCCGCCGGTATCGACGAGCACCACTGGCCGGCCGGCCACTTCGGCACGGCCATAGATCCGGTCGCGCGTGACACCCGGCGTGTCGGCCACCAGCGCGTCACGGGTTTGGGTCAGCGCGTTGAACAGCGTGGACTTTCCGACATTGGGCCGCCCGACGATGGCAACCACCGGCAACGCAGACACGCCGCTCATCCTCAGCCGGAACGGTCAACGCGCCAGGCGCTCAACCCTCCATCCTCGTCGAGCAGGTAGAGCGTGTCGCCGACCACCAGCGGTGCGGCAGCCGGCGCAACCTTGCTTGCCTTCACTCGCCCTGCGATCCGGCCGCTTTCGGCATCGAAGAAGTGCAGATAGCCGGCAAAATCTCCCACCGCAACAAGACCGCCCAGAAACACCGGGCGAGTCAGCTCGCGCCGCAGCAGTTGCTCGTCACGCCAGAGGGTGGCGCCATTGCGGCGGTCAACCAGCCAGACGTTGTCATTGCGATCGGTCACGGCCAGCTGCGTGCGGCGCAGGCTCAGCCCGCTGGAGGACGGGATGTCCTTGACCCACAGCGTGCGCCCCGACTCCAGCGCCAGGCCAGCGAGCCGCCCGTGATAAGTCACGACGTAGAGTTCCGTACCGACGACCAGCATCGGCCCATCGATGTCGGCGAGGCGGTCGAGTTCGGTGCGGCCTTCCGGGGCGCTGACCTGCTGCTCCCACAGGATGGAACCATCCGCGACGCGCAGCGCGGTGACCTGGCCATCGTCATAGCCGATATAGACCTGCCCGGCGCGGGGCAGCGGATCGCCGTTGCCTCTGAGAGTCAACAGCGGCACGCTGCGGTCGTGCACCCAGATGCGCGCGCCGTCGCTGGGGTCGAGGCCGAAAACCCGCCCGTCGATGCAGCGCGCCACGATAATGCCGTCGTGCAGCACCGGCATGGAAAGAATTTCGGAGGAAAGCTGCGCCCGCCATCTGATCCGGCCCGACTCGCGGTCGATGACCACAAGTTCGCCGTCAAAGGTTCCGACAATGATTCGCTCATCGGTCACCGTCGGGCCAGCCGAAATCGGCAGGGCAATGTCGATCTGCCGCTGAATGCGTCCGCTGCCGGCGTCTACCGCCGTGATGAGGCCTTCGTGGTCGGCAGTCCAGATCCAGCCGTCGGCGTGCACCGGCCGGATGTGCGGCTGGCTTCGATTGATGCCCTTTCCGGTATTGACTGACCAGACGCGCCTGATCGGCACGGGTTGGCTGATCTCGGCCAGTTCCGCCGGCTCCAGTTTATCGCTGCCGCCGCCAAACCAGCCGCCGATGGTCTGACATCCCGAAAGCGCCAGCAGCGCGGCAACCAGCAGAAACAGTCGCCCCTGCCGAATCACGAAGTGCCGCCTTCGGTACGGGCGGCGTCGATCTTGATCTGGAGCAGGCGGGAGTTGCCGCCGTCGGCCTCGCGCCTGGCCAGCGCATCCTGCCACGCGGCCCGGGCCTCTTCGACGCGCCCGCGCTCGAACAACAGGTCGCCACGGGTCTCCGCCCAGGAGGCCGCGAACCCGGTCGGGGCAGTTCCCTCCAGAAGCGTGAGCGCCTGCTCGATCTCACCCTGCGCCTCGAGCACCCGCGCCAGGCGCAGCGTGGCCACGGGCCAGAGAGACTTCAGGCGCCGGTTGTCGATGATGTTGCGATAGACTTCAGCGGCCGGTGCCAGCCGGCCATCGTCGACCCAGGCAGCAGCCAGTTGCATGCCCGCAAGGCCAGCGTAGGCTGTACCTCCCACCGCCTCGAGCATGGCCCGGTAGTCGGATTCGGCCGATTCCAGATCGCCGTTGGCCACTTGCTGGCTCACCACCTGGTAATAGTCCGATCCCGTGAGCTGCTGTTGGACCCGATAGTCCTGCCACTGGCGAAATCCGAAGATCCCGCCGAATGCCAGTATCAGGCCGATAATGATCGCCGGGCTGTATTCCCTGATCCATTTTCGGACGCGTTCGCCCTGCTCGTGTTCGTCGTAAAGCTCTACGGCCATGTCGAATTGATCCTTGCGTCAGGCATGGTTGAAAATCGATCGCCTATGATACCAAGACATGCAAAAGTATTACCTCATTCAGAGCTTTGGACGCGCTCGCTCGCAAGGCGCGTCGGCGAAGGCATAGTTGCGCTACGTCGAGCCGGCGGAACGCAGCGAGCGAGCGCGCCCAAAGCTCTGAATGTGGCAATACTTGTGCATGTCTTGGTCGATAAATCAGTCGTCCGCCGCGGCGGCAAGCAAAGCCTGCAGCCGTTCGGGCAGTTGTTCCAGCGCCACCATTGTCTGCCCGGCGCTGCCGCGCAGATCCTTGATTGCCGCCTCGCCCCGGGCAAATTCCTCCTCGCCCAGAATCACGCACCAGCGCGCGCCGCTGCGGTCGGCTCGCTTGAACTGGGACCTCATGCTTCCGCCGCCCAGCGCCGTGGCCAGCGACAGGGCGGGCGCGCCGTCGCGAATGCGCTCGGCCACTGCCAGCATATCGGCTGCATCCACCTGGCTGACCAGGAAAACATCGGCCTGCTGGCGCTGCTCGACACCGGCGGCTTCGAGCATGGCCACAAGCCGCTCCACCCCCAGCGCAAAGCCGATGCCGGGCGTGTCCTTGCCGCCTTGCACGGCCACCAGATCATTGTAGCGGCCGCCGGCACAAACCGTGCCCTGGGCGCCGAGCTCATCGGTGACCCATTCGAAAACCGTGCGGCAATAGTAATCCAGGCCCCGAACCAGGCCAGTATTGACCGTGTACTCGATACCCAGACGATCGAGCATCGAGCGAACTTGCGCGAAGTGCGCACGCGCATCTTCACCCAGTTCGTCGGCCAGCCTCGGCGCATCGGCCATGATGGCCCGGGTCTGCTCGTTCTTGCTGTCGAAGATCCGCAGCGGGTTGGTTTCCATGCGGCGCTGGCTGTCAGCGTCGAGGCGATCCCGATACGGGGTCAGATAGTCGACGAGCTGCTGGCGGTAGCGCTGACGATCCTCGCGATCGCCGAGCGAATTGATTTCCAGGCGGATACGGCCGGCCAGGCCCAGCTCTCGCCACAGGCGTTCGCCCAGCGCGATCAGTTCGACGTCGGCACTCGCCTGTTCCAGGCCGAACACCTCGGCGCCAAACTGGTGGAACTGGCGCTGACGCCCCTTTTGCGGGCGCTCGTGCCGAAACATCGGCCCCTGATACCAGACTTTCAGGCCCGGAGTGTGGAGCAGCCCGTGCTGAATGGCCGAACGCACCACCCCGGCAGTGCCTTCCGGCCGCAGGCAGAGCATGTCACCGTTGCGATCCTCGAAGGCATACATTTCCTTTTCGACAACGTCGGTGGACTGGCCGATCGCGCGCGTGAACACCTCGGCCTTTTCCACTATCGGCAGCCGGATTTCGTGAAAGTCATAGGCCGCGAAGACCCGGGAAAGACGGTCTTCCAGCCACCGCCAGATCGGGGTCTGGCCCGGCAGAATGTCGTGCATGCCGCGGATTGACTGGATCTTGTTCATCGAATTGCTTCCGTCACAAACGAAGAGCCCGCCGGCGGCGGGCTCCGAAACGAATCCTCGCTGGCCTGGTCAACCCGCGCAGAACTCAGTACTTCACCTGGCCGTCGGCTGCAATGGCAATCTCGGCGACGTCACCGCTGTCGTGCCCTTCCCAGGTGACCGGTTGACCATTGACCTGGAGCTCGACCGCGCTGGAGCGCCCGACCAGAAGCCTGAACGGTGCCTGGCCCTCGTAGCTGAGTGTCTGGCCGCCGCGCAGCAGATCGTACTCCAGGCGCGCACCTTCGGCGTCATGAATTTCGATCCAGCTATCCTCGAGCAGCTCGAGCTGCAAAGCGCTGAGCTGGGGACCCGTCTCCGGCAAGGCTGCTTCGGCCCAGCTTTCGGGCTGGCCGGCCGCAGACAGGGAGGCCTCGGCCGGCGCCTCCTTGCCGGGTCGAATCGGGTTGAGTGGCAGGGCCGATGCCGACACGTGGCGAGTGGCCGGAGCGTCATCAGCACCCGAGCGGCCTGCCAATGCCGCCGGCCGATCGTTCTGCGCCGACCGAAGCTCGGCGGTGGTTTCAGCTTCCGCCGGCTCGCGCTCGAGCATGCTCGTTCCGCCGGCCACAAAAAAGTAGACCAGAGGAGGAACAATAGCAACAGTTACAATGGCATACGTCGCAATCTTAAGGTATCTCTCAAGTCGCCATCCGCCGCTTGAGACCGGCAACACCTGCCGGAGCTGCGGCAAATCGCACTCGCCTTCATCGGCAAGCAACTCATCCGGATCCAGGCCAAGCAGGCGGGCATAGTTGCGGATATAGCCGCGGCGGTAGAGGCTGGAGAGCTTGTCGACCCGCCCTGTCTCGATGTCATTGACGACCATGCCCGGCAGATGAATCTGTCGAGCGACATCGCTCTGATCGAGGTCCAGCGCTTCGCGGCGAAGCCTCAGTTCCTTTCCGATGCGTTCAAATTTTTTCTTTCTGTCCTGCTTTTGTGCAGGCTCGGTGCTGGTTTTTTCAGTCATGCTGGCTGGTCTGTTGTCTTATGTTTCGAGCCTCGGCCGAATCGGGAAAACGTGTCTCGAGTCGGCTGAAGTAGCGGGCGGCTTCCCGCTCGTTGCCAAGCCGTTGTTCAATCCGGTACCCGAGAAGCAGTGCCCTCGGATCATCCCCCCTGGCCGCCTCGTAGCGCTGCAGAAAAGCGCGCGCGCGAAAGGCGTCGTCACGCTGCAGGAACAGGCGCGCCAGATTGAAAAGCGCGTCAGCATAGTGGGGGGCGCGCTCGAGCGCCTCGCGCAGGTATTCTTCTGCCCGATCGAGCCGGCCGGCGCGAATGGCGCAGGATCCGGCGTTGGTATAGGCCACTTCCAGAGTCGCGTAGAAGGGGTCCTCGACCGACCGGCGAAACATCTCGTCGGCCTCCGGGTACTCGCCCTGGCGGCAGAGAAAGGCGGCGTAGCTGTTGAGCGTTGCGCCGTCGTCCGGTGCCAGGCTGACGGCTTCGCGATAGTAGCGCCGCGCCCGGGTGTCGCGGCCGAGCTGCTCTTCAATCAGCGCCAGCGTCACGTAGGCAGGCACATGGGCAGGGTCGAGCTCGACCGCACGCTCGAGCTTTTCCAGAGCCACCTGGTAATCGCCGCGCTCGAAATATCCCACACCCAGACGGGTGTTGACGTCGGCTGATCGTACCGGGCTGATACGATCCATGCCGCTTCGACCGGTATGCCCGGGCTCGGGCCGGGAAGTGGCGCAGCCACTGGCCAGAGCAATTACAAGAAGCAAAACGAGCCCGCGCGGATCGTTCCACAGCGCGCTCACGATGCCACCGCCTGTCGGGCAAGCTGCTGCTGAACCATCTGACGGCGCTGGCTCGGACTGAGCAGTTTGCCCACGAGCTGCCCGCAGGCAGCGTCGATATCTTCGCCGCGCGTCTTGCGCACGGTGGTGATCAAGCCGGCTGCACGGGTGATTTTCTGGAACTCGTGGATGGCCTCGTCGGAAGAACAGCGAAACGGCGTGCCGGGAAACGGATTGAAAGGAATCAGGTTGATCTTCGACGGCAGAACGCTGAGCAGACGGACCACCGCGCGGGCGTGTTCGGGGCGGTCATTGACGCCATCAATCATTGTATATTCGAACGTCACCGAGCGGCGCGGACGCGCCTTGACGAAACGCTTGCAGGCGGCGATCAATTCCTCGACCGGATACTTTCGGTTGAGCGGCACCAGCCGGCTGCGCAGCTCGTTGTCGGCGGCGTGCAGAGAGACCGCAAGGGCGAACTCGTCACCATTTGCCAGGCCGTCAATGCCCGGTATCACGCCGGAGGTGGAGACGGTCACCCGGCGCGACGCCAGACCGTAGGCCAGATCGTCGCGCAGCAGTGAGAGGGTCGGACGTACTGCTTCGAGATTGAGCATGGGCTCGCCCATGCCCATGAACACCACGTTGGTCACGCGCTGCTCGTCGCCGTAAAGCTCACGCAGTCGCTGCACCGCCTGCCAGACCTGGCCAATGATTTCGGCGGCCTCGAGATTGCGGCTGAAACCCTGGGTAGCCGTCGAGCAGAACGTGCAGTTGAGCATGCAGCCCACCTGCGAGGAGATGCACAGCGTGCCGCGGCTGGTCTCGGGAATGTAGACCGTTTCGACGGCATTGCCGCCGACGATCGACATCAACCACTTGATCGTGCCGTCGGCCGAGCGCTGTTCGCGCATGATCAAAGGTGCCGCCACGCCGGCCGCACGCTCGAGGCGCGCGCGCAGGGGCCTGGACAAATCGGTCATCTGTCCGAAATCGGTCACGCCGCGCTGATGAATCCACTGCAGCAACTGGCGCGCGCGAAACGGTTTTTCGCCGAGACCGACGAAAAACCGCTCGAGTCCCGCCCGGTCCAGACCGAGCAGATTGGTGATTTCTTCAGGCCCTGCGGGCATTTGCGCGCTATCTCTACTAATTACCGTGAGTATATCTCATCGGCGCCGAAAAAGAAGGCGATTTCCTCCTTCGCAGTATCTTCGCCATCGGAGCCGTGCACGGCATTGGCGTCGATGCTGGTGGCAAAGTCGGCGCGAATCGTGCCCGGGGCGGCCTGCTTCGGATCGGTGGCGCCCATCAGGTCACGGTTGCGGGCAATGGCGTTTTCGCCTTCAAGCACCTGAATCATCACCGGGCCGGAGGTCATGAACTCGACCAGATCCTTGAAAAAAGGGCGTTCACGATGCACGGCGTAGAAGCCCTCGGCTTCCTCGCGGGACAGATGCTTCATCCGGGCAGCGGCAATCTTCAGGCCGGCGCGTTCAAAACGGGTATAGATTTCGCCAATGACGTTTTTTGCCACGGCATCGGGCTTGATGATGGATAGAGTGCGCTCCATTCCTGCTCCTTCGAACTGATTGCTGGGTCGGGTCGTCTGAGATGAGACGCTGAATTGGTTGACAGCCCGAAAGCCTTGTCGAACGCCGCCGGGCCAGCGGGGAATTGTATACCAGACCCCCTCGCGGCCGCTGCAATTTCAGAAAGACTACTTGTGCTGAACGTGATCAAGCGCACATAATGCAAGCTCGGGGTCCGGGGACTGCGCAATGGGGGCACAACCCTGCCACCGCAGAACTCCGGAAGCGTTGGGCCGCATTCTTCGGGAAGGAAAATGCGCGATCTGATCACGGTGCCGGCGGCTTGCGCGCTGCTGTATGTAGTCTTGTCCGGCGTGGCTCATGCCCAGGTCGGCCGTCTGGCGCTGGGCGACCTTCATCAACAGGTCTGGACCACCCGCGACGGCATTCCGCACAACACCATCAACGCCATTGCCCAGACCCCGGACGGCTATCTGTGGCTGGCTACCTGGGAAGGTATTGCGCGATTCAACGGTCATCGTTTCCGGATATTCGAGCGCGGGTCCGAGACCGGCCTGCCCGATGCCGGCGTTCTATCCCTGTCGGTCGATGAGAAGGGACGACTACTCGCCGCCGGCGCCCGCGGCGGGCTGTCGCTGAGGGACGGACGCCAATGGCAGCCGCTGTCGACGGCGCCAATGATGATCACCCATGCCGTGATTGACGCTGGCCAGCAGCTCTGGATCGCCAGCCAGGGCGCGGGCCTGATTCGTCAGCAGCTCGATGACGCCGGCCAGGTGGTGGCCCAGGAAAGTTTTCTTCCCGGCGCATCGGCATATCAGGTTGTTGTCGACAACCAGGGCGCCTGGGCGGCCACCTCGAAAGGCCTGCTGCGGGTGCCGCAGACCGGCGAACCGCGCCTGACCAGCGCAGCGGCCTTGCCAGCGGCACCCGTGCTCAGCCTGCTTGTCACAGATGACGGCCGTCTGCTGGTCGGCACCGAGAAGGGTCTGTACGTCCGTGCCGGCAGCGACCACGGGTCGTTTCGTTCCCTGCATCCGGCGTTTGATGAGCTGGCCGTGAGCGCCCTGCTCGAAGACAACAGCGGTGCGCTGTGGATCGGCACCATCAATTCCGGCCTCTATCGGCTCAGCGGCAACGGCATTCAGCATCTGGACACGCACGCCGGCCTGCCCAACAACCGCGTATTGTCTCTTTACCAGGATTTTGAACACAGCTTGTGGGTGGGTACCAACGGCGGGCTTTTGCACCTGCGCTCGGCACCGTTCGTGACGACGACGCGCGCTCAGGGCCTGGCCGGCAACTATGTCCGGGCGGTCATGCCGCATGCCGACGGCAGCCTGTGGGTGGGAACCAGCGAAGGCGTCAGCCGTATCCGGGGCGATCGGGTGGAGCCGATTCGCGACGGTCAGGATCCAATCGCGCTCTCGACGCTCAGCCTGGCCCAGTTGCCGACCGGAGACGTGCTCATCGGCACCCATTCCGACGGCCTCCTGCACTGGCGCGACGGTGAAATCGTCGGGCAGCGCAATCGCGCCAGCGGCCTGCCCTCCAACGACATTCGCTACATGCTCGTCGACCGTCGGGGCCGCACCTGGGTGGCAACGGCGAGCGGCCTGGCCCGGATCGAAGGCGACAGCATGGCGGTCTTCCGGCCAGAAGACGGGCTTCCGGGCGACTTCGTGATTGCCGTCGAAGAGGACAGCCAGGGCGAGATCTGGGTGGGTACAGGCTTCGGGCTGGCGCGATACCTCGGTGAACGATTCGAGCCGATCTCCCTCTACCACCTCGACGAGGCAATGTACGTCTATGGCATTCACGAGGATCGCGATCGCTACCAGCTCTGGCTGGCGACCGATCGTGGCCTGGTGCGCTACGACCCGGAAACGGGTGATGCTGATCTGGTCGGTCGCGGCGCAGGCATGCCGGTCGACAAGCTGTTCCACACCGTTGACGACCGGCGCGGCGCCTTCTGGTTGACCAGCAACCGCGGCATTGTCCGTATTCCCAAGAAACAAGCGAATGCCGTAGCCGACGGGCAGCGCGAAAGCATCGACTTCGAACTCTACACGGAAGGCGACGGCCTCCTGAGCGCCCAGGCCAACGGGGGCGCCGGGCCGCCCGCCGCCTGGCACAAGGGCCGGGTCTGGGTCGCGACGGCGGTCGGCCTGGCCAGCGTCGATCCACAGCACCTGACCCGCTACAAGGACACAGCGCTGCCGGTGAGTATTGAACATATCGCCGCCGACGGTCGCACAATGCCGCTGGCAGGTCCGATCAGCCTGCCCGCCGGCACAAACCGTCTCGTGATCCAGTACGCCGGTCTGGGCTTCATCATGCCGCAGCGGATTCGCTACCGCACCAGGCTCAGCGGTTTCGATGACGACTGGGTTGAGCGCGACGGGCAGAACGTGGCCGAGTTCACCAATCTTGGCCCCGGTGACTATGTATTCCACGTATCGGCCGCCTACCCCTATGGCAACTGGACCGGCTCGGAAGCCAGCCTGCGGTTTTCCATCGCGCCCCTGCCCTGGCAGCGGCCCTGGTTCTGGGTGAGCGCCCTCCTTGCCCTGGTCGGGCTTGTGGCTCTGGCCACGAAGTGGAGAATGCGCCGCCTGGAGCAGCGTGCGAAAGAGTTGAGCGCCCAGGTAGCCGAAAAAACGCGCGAACTCAAGCGCCAGGCCGAAGCCTATGAACGCCAGGCCCGCATCGATCAGCTTACCGGCCTGGCGAATCGCCGCGCCTTCGACGAGTGGCTGGCCGAAGAATTCCGGCGCAGCCGCCTGGAGGGCCGTCCACTGAGTCTTGTCGTCATGGATCTCGATCACTTCAAGCGAATCAACGATGAATACTCCCACCTGATCGGCGACGAGGTCATGCGCGTGGTCGCCGACGTGCTGCGCAAGCATGTTCGTGCCGGCGACCAGGCGGCCCGCTGGGGCGGCGAGGAATTCACCCTGACCTTCCACGATATCGACAGCCAGCAGGCAGCGAGCATCAGCGAACGAATCCGCAAGTCAATCGAAGCGACCGACTTCGGGCAGCTGGGCCCCGACCTGAGCATTACCGCAAGCTTCGGCATCAGCGACAGCACCCAGGCGCACAGCTACGAGGACCTGCTCCGGCAGGCCGACCAGGCCCTTTTCCAGGCCAAGGCTCAGGGCCGCAATTGCGTTGTCGTGCATGTTGGCGAACAAGCCGGGGGCGCAGCGCCCGAATGACCGCAACCACATCCTCGCCGCCCCCCCTGCAGCGTAGATCAGTGCGGGTAAAGGCGCGCTTCAAAAGCAAACGGAAAGCACTGCTTGACGATCGCTTTCAACAGGCGTAGGGTTGAGATGTGGAATAAAGGTGAATTCTCAGCCAGGCTGATCGTGCGGCCTGCGGAATTCTTCTACAGGGAGAACAAACAAGGGTCGAAGCACAGCGACGGGGACACAAAAAAACCGCCGCCGGAATTCCGCATACAACCGGAAAGTCCGCCGACTTCGGGGCCTTGTGGGAGGTGTTATGCGCGTTCACCGGGTCCTTGCCGCCTTTGCCTTCGCCGCTGTAGTCACGACAGCAAGCATTATCTGGCTGGCCGCTGTACAGCCACCATGGGCTACTGCCCAGGCCGCCGAATCGGGCTTTTCGGCGCGCAACGCCAGTCTGGAACAAATCGCCAGCCTCGAGAAAACCCTGGAGAGTGCTGCCTATATCGGCGATGTCACCTGCCGAGGCTGCCACGCGCCCACCAACGAACACTATATCCACACCCTGCACTCAAAGACCTTCGAGTACAACCCGCAAAGTGAGGCCGAGTCGCGAAACTGCGAGACCTGCCACGGCCCCGGCTCGGCTCATCTGGCCAACCCGCAAGATCCGGCGGCCCTGATCGGCTACCGCTACAATTCGGTCGCGCCGGTGGCAATGAAAAATGACACCTGCCTGCAGTGCCACAGCGGCGGCGAACGCATTCACTGGTTCGGATCCATGCACGACAACCAGGAGCTGGCCTGTTCGGACTGTCACGACCCGATGGCTGCTTATTCCAGAAACGGCCTGCTGAGAAAGGCCGTGACCTCGGAAGTATGTTTCGACTGCCATCAGCAACAGCGCCTCGAATTTCGCAAGCGCTCGCACATGCCCCTGCCGGAGGGCAAGATTTCCTGCGTGGACTGCCACAACCCGCACGGCTCGAGCACCGATCCGCTGCTCAAAGCCGATTCGGTCAATCAGGTCTGCTACGAATGCCATGCCGAAAAGCGCGGCCCGTTCATCTGGGAGCACGCGCCGGTGCGCGAGAACTGCATAAACTGCCACCAGCCGCACGGTTCCAACCACGAATTTCTGCTGACCACGGCCCGGCCCTTCCTGTGCCAGCAGTGCCATTCGAACCTGCGCCATCCCAATGACTTGCAGACTCGCGCCAGCCTGCCGGGCGGGCAATTTGCGCCTGACGAGCGGCTGGTCAATCGCAGTTGCCAGAACTGCCATTCCCAGATTCACGGCTCCAATCATCCCGCCGGGGTTCGCATGCACAGATAAGGTGTCGCCATGAAAAACCGTCTCTTGCAGTCTGTTTGCGTCTCGGTGCTGATTGTGGCCACTATCGGGGTACAAGCCTCGACCGCCATCGGAACCGATAACGAGCTGGGCAATGCATTCACCCCCGGCGGCAACAATCCGGTGTGCTACCCGGATGAGGACGGCCTCAATCCGCTCGCTCGCACGCCCAGCCGCACCCCTACCGGCTGGCTCTACGACAATCCCTGTCGACTGCTTGGCAAGGCGCCGGACGAAAAGACCGACGATAAATCAGAGTGGCGCACCAGCATCGTCGTCGAGGCCGGCGGTCTCTACACTTTTGATGACGACGATGCCTATTACCTCAACGAGTACATCGACTTGAGCGATGGGCTGACGATCAGCTATCTCGACGTTCGTGCCGAAAACCCCGAGACCGCCAACTACGTCGAGCTCTACGGCGGCAGCCTGGGCCGCAACGATCAGTACCTGTCGCTGGAAGCCGGTCGTTACGGGAAGTTCGCCGTCAACATCCGCTACAACGAGATTCCGCACATGACGGCCACCGGCGCCAGAACCATCTTCGAGGGCGCCGGCAGCGGCGTACTGACCCTGCCAGCGGGCATCGCGCCCGGCACCGGCAGCCCGGAAAGCCTGATGGGGCTGATTGCCAACGCACCGAGCACCGACTTGAGAGTCGATCGCAAGCGCGCGGGCATCGGCGCCGAAATCCGGATTACTCCGCAAATGAAGTTGTTCGCAAATTACGACTATGAGAAACGTGAGGGCGGCCGACCGTTCGGGGGCGCGTTCTTCTTCGCCTATGCCATTCCGGGCTTCGGCAGCGTCAACGAACTGATCGAACCAATCGACCACGGTACCCACAACTTCGACCTGGGAACCTACCTCAGGGGCGAGCGCTGGGCGCTGAACGTTGCTTATACCGGTTCTTTTTTCAAAAACGACACCAGTACGCTGACCTGGGACAATCCCTTTTTCATGCCTTCGCTGGCACCACCACCCAGCGGCACGTATTCACCGCCGCGCGGGCGCATTGACTTGTGGCCCGACAACGAATTTCATAACATCAGCGCCGACTTCAGCTATCGGTTCGGCAAGACCGGAAGCTGGGTGACAACCGTCTCGGCCGGACGGATGGAGCAGGACGACGATCTCATCCCCTACACCGTCAGCAGCGGTATCGGCGGCACGGCGCCGGCGCCGGTCAATTACGACAATTGGAATACCAGCGGCTCGCTGATCCGGAGCTCGGCCAGGGCCGAGATCAATACCCACCTGCTGCAATCGAAGGCCAGCTTCACACCGACAAGGAAGCTCAGGCTGCGCGCCAAGGTCCGCTTCTACCAGGAAGACAACGATACCGAGCCGTTCGAAACCTACAACCCGCTGACCGGCCAATACGGGTACATCGTCACCGACGGCGGGCTTGGGTCGACGGTGCCGTTTGAAAACTACATCTACCAGCCCGGCTTTCCCAGCGCGCCATTCCACTACAAGAGCATTCCGTTCGAATACGACAAGACCACAGCTTCCATCGGCGCCGACTACCGGCTTGGCAACACTACGCTAAGCGGCGAATACGAACGCATCGAAATTGACCGCAAGTTCCGCGAGATTCCGACTACTGTCGACGACCGGATTCGTCTGATTGGCGTTATCCGAAGCTGGGACAAGGCCACCCTCAGGCTGCTTGGGGAATACGCCGAACAGCGTTTCGACGGCGACTACACCGTCAACCCCTACGCGCCGTTCTACACCAGCGCCCTGCCCGGCTATGTTTCCAATCTGCCCGGCGGCGTGGCCACGGCGCCCCACACCCTGGGCTCTTTGGTCAAACACGACATCGCCGAGCGCGACGAGTCGGTGCTTGAAGCAAGATTGAACCTGCTGCTGAGCGAGACCATCGACGGCTTTGTATCCGTGCAGCACCACGACACCGACTATGCCTCCCGGCACGGGCTGCTCGACGAGCGCACCTGGATCGTCAACACCGAGCTCAGCTACATGCCCGGCAGCGACGGCAGTTGGTACATTTTCGCCTCGTGGCAGCAGCGCGACCACTCGCAGGCCAATATCAACGACGCCGGCGCCGATCTGGGCTCCGACCCGTTTCCGGGCAGCGCCACCTATCCACTGGCCAACACCTGGTGGGCAAATCACGATGAGTCCTCGACGCTCGTCGGCCTTGGCCATTCGCGCCTGATTGGCCAGGCTAAGCTGTCGGTCGACTATTCCTGGTCGGACACCTCGACTGAAACCGGCTATGGTTTCGCCAGTCCCGGCGTCCTGACCTCGCCCGACTTCGCTGCCGTGGCCGGCACCGGCCTGCCGGCAATCAACTACACGCGCCACATCCTCGAGGCGAACCTGGCCGTGCCGCTGCGGCCCGATATCGACCTGCGCTTCTACTACCGCTTCGAAAAGGGCCAGATCGACGACTTCCAGTTCGACGGCCTTCAGGAAGTCACCCCCGGCCGCAACGCGCTTTATATGGGAATCGACCCCGACGACTGGACCGCCAGCACGATCGGCGTGTTCGCCCAGTTCAGGTTTGATTGATCGGCAAATCGACTTGACGGAAGCGCCGGCAATGGCGACAATACGCGGCTCCACAATTCCCCGGTAGCTCAGCTGGTTAGAGCGGGTGACTGTTAATCACTAGGTCGTTGGTTCGAATCCGACCCGGGGAGCCAAACAAATCAAGGCCTTGCGAGGGTTGCCCCGCAGGGCCTTTTTCTTTGTGTCAACACAATGTCACCACCAGCACCCTGAATCGCCCCGGGTTTTCCAGAGAATGTGCGGGTTTTGTTTTGAGCATTCGAATTTGTTTGTGATTTGGTGCTTGGGATTTGAGAATTCCGGGCATCCCTTCCCGACATCATCAATCGAACAATCCGTGAATGAACCACCCCGCCCGCGGCCGATGCTCGTGAAAAACCCATAGCCTGCGGCCGTGTCGGTCGCGGGCGATGAAGTAATCGCGCCGGCACTCATCCTCATCCCACCAGCCGGCCTCGATGCGCTCGGGCCCTTCTTCCAGGCGCAGATTTTCGCGTCGGCAGGGTCTTGGAGCAGGCAACAGCCAGGTCGGTCGCGGTCGCGTGTCCTCACAGTGCGTTGGCGTTCCCGGCTCGACCCAGCGCCAGGCCTTTTCAGGGCGATGATCGGGCCGCGGTGCCAGCCCGGACAGCCCGTCGTCACCCAGCCGCGCCCTGAGCCGGTCCAGCAGCGCCGGCCAGGCATCGCCGCGATTGCCATGGCCGCTCCACAGATCGGCCTGGGGCGGACGATGCTCGGCGGTGCTTTCGGCCCTCAGTTCCACGGCCTCCACGGCCGCCGACAGTTCAAGCCTTTCGAGCTTGAGCGCAAGCAGCTCCAGCAGCCGCACGGCGTCCGCATCAGGGCGTGACAGCCCAAGCTTCAGCGCAGTGCTACCGCCGCTATTCTCGCGATGCAGCCAGATGCGCAGGCGCATGAGGGCCTGATCGCGAACGTCGAGCCAGTGCGCCATGCGCTCGAGCGCGCGGCGGAACACGAACAGCAGGGCCGAGCTGTCGCTGCTGGCCGCCGGCAGTTCCAGGCGCAGCCGGAACTCCTCCGGCGGCTGCCAGGCGGCCAGCGGCGTGGCCTGGCGCCCTTCCAGGCACAGCAGGCGGCGATTGAACTCTTGCCCGAAGCGCCGCGCCCGCTCGGGCGCTGGCAGGCGCAAAAGCTCGGCCACCGTTTTCAGCCCGCAGCCGGCCAGCGCCTGCACCTGTCTGTCGTCAACGGCCAGCGCGGTCAGCGAAAGCCCGTGCAGCCTCTCACGCATATTGTTGATATTGGCGGCATGCAGGCCGTGACGGGCGAACAATCGGGCCGCGGCCGGAACCGGTGCCGAGCCGAGCTGTACCGGCAGCCCCCGGTGCTCGAGATCTGCCCGCAAAGCCTCGACCAGCGGCCGCAGCCCGCCATAGAGACGCCGGCTGCCGGCGATTTCCAGCAGCACACTGTCGGGCGGCGCCTGCACCACGCGGCTGCTGCCCTGCCAGGCGCCCAGTGCCAGCTGCTCGAGCAGGGACGCTTCAGCCCGCAAATTGCGCGGCCGGCTGTGCAAGGCCGGCGCGACGGCCAGGGCCGTGGCCAGAGGCTGGCCCGAGGCTACGCCGGCCCGGCGGGCGGCTGCGCTGGCCTGCAGGACAAGGTGGCGGCCATGACGAAAACCGTGCACGGCATGCAGCTCCGGCAGACGCAAATCACACTGCCAGGCCGCCAGCAGCGGCAGCTGCGGGCAGTACAACCCGAGCCACAGCTCGCTGCGCTGACCGCTACCTTGACCGGGCATGACGGCGGTAGTGCGCCAGATCAACAGGGGGCTCGGCTTTCGGGCTCAGATGCTTCGACTCGACCAGACCGGCCGGGCTGCGCAGAATTTCGATTTCGGGACCGGGCACAATGCCCAGGCGCAGGGCCGATATGGAAGGTGGCGGTATCTGATTGGGGCGATAGACCACGAAAGTCGGCCCCGGGCTGCATTCGGCGGCAAGCTGCAGGCGGCGCACGGCTTTTTCTCCGACGCGGCCGGTCGGAGGCCACACCGCAACGCTGCCGCACAGCCCGCTTTTCAGGCACTGCTCGGCCGCCCACAGCGCCTCGTCGGCCGCGCGCACCACGATCAGATGTTCGAGCACCACCCCGGCCCCGGCCAGCGCCTGCGGCCCCGGCACCAGGGTCGGCCCGGCCAGCACCACCGGCTGGCCGCGCTGGGTGCAGCGCGCGAAAAACGGCAGCAGCAGGCCGAGTTCGCCGCAGCCGCTCAGGCGCGGCAAAAACTCGGTCAGGCGACCCAGCGGCCAGCCGCCGCCGGGCAGGCCGTGGTCGAGCCAGCCCAGGCCGGTAGCGGCCACCGGCAAAGACCGGCGCGCACGCCCGCGCCACAGATCGGAACGGCGGTTGAGCAGTTGTTCAATGCGCGCTTTGGCCGACATTGCAGACTCCGGATGGACGAATCAGAATACTGTATAAGTTTACAGTTTCTCAAAACCCGCGAATCGACGGATTTTCCGGAGCCCGTTTTGACCACTCCAGCCGCATCAACACCCGAATACGCCGAACTCCACGCCCTGAGCGCTTTCAGCTTCCGGCGCTCGGCCGCGCGGCCGGAGGCGCTGGTCGAGCGCGCCGCCGAGTGCGGCTACTCGGCGCTGGCGATCACTGACGAGTGTTCCATGGCCGGCGTGGTCCGCGCCCACGAGGCCGCCCGCGAGCACGGCCTGCGGCTGATCGTCGGCAGCGAGTTCCGCCTCGAAGACGACAGCCGTCTGGTGCTGCTCGCCCCGACCCGGGCTGCCTACGCACAGATTTGTCGCCTGATCACCATCACCCGCCGGCGCGCCGGCAAGGGTTCATACCGGCTCGAGCCCGAAGACCTGGAAGCCGGGCTCGACGGCGTGCTGGCCATCTGGAAAGCGCGCCGACGATCAGGCACGCATCAGAACCATGCCCCAGCAAACCAGCCAACCAGCCAACCAGCAAACGATATTCATGCCGCCCGGCTAAGAACCCTTTTCGGCGGCCGGCTGTGGCTGGGCGCCACCCGCCTGCTGGTACCCGGCGAACGCGACTGGTTCGATGAGCTCGACGAGCTGGGCCGGCGCCACGGCATCCCCCGCCTGGCCTGCGGCGACGTGCGTCTGACGACCCGCGACGACAAGCCGCTGCTCGACGTGCTGACTGCGCTCGAGCTGGGTCGGCCCGTCGCCGACTGCGGCCTGGCGCTGGCCGCCAGCGGCGAGCGGCATCTGCGCCCGCGCGAGGTGCTGGCGAAGCTCTACCCGGCCGCATGGCTGGCCGAAACCGGGCGGGTGGCCGCGCGCTGCCGCTTCTCGCTCGATGAGCTCGACTATCGTTATCCGCGCGAGCTGGTACCCGAGCCGCTGCGCCCCATCCAGCATCTGCGTCAGCTCACCCTGGCTGGCGCGCGCGAGCGCTACGGCGATTCGATTCCCGACCGGGTCCAGGCCCTGCTCGCGCGCGAGCTGGCCCTGATCGAGGACATGGGCGTGGAGGCCTTTTTCCTGACCGTGCACGATCTGGTCAAGTTCGCCCGCGGTCGCGGCATTCTCTGCCAGGGCCGCGGCTCGGCAGCCAACTCTGCGGTCTGTTATTGTCTGGGGATAACCGAGGTCGACCCGTCGAAACAGCAAATGCTGTTCGAGCGTTTTCTATCGAAAGAGCGCAACGAGCCGCCCGACATCGACGTCGACTTCGAACACGAGCGTCGCGAAGAAGTCCTGCAATACGTCTACGAGAAATACGGCCGCCAGCGCGCCGCGCTGGCGGCCACCGTGATCTGCTACCGGCCGCGCAGCGCCATGCAGGACGTCGGCCGCGCGCTGGGCCTGGAGCCCGAACGCATCAACCACCTGACCGCCTCGCTGGCCTGGTGGGACAAGCCCGAGGTCTGGCCCGAACGCCTGCGCGAGTGCGGCCTTGACCCGGAGGCGCCATTGACGAGGCATTTTCTGGCGCTGAGCACCCGCCTGATCGGTTTTCCGCGGCATCTGTCGCAGCACGTCGGCGGCATGGTCATCTCCGATCAGCCCCTGTACGAACTGGTGCCGGTGGAAAACGCCGCCATGGAAGATCGCACCATCATCCAGTGGGACAAGGACGACCTGGAAACTCTGGGTCTGCTCAAGGTCGACTGCCTGGCGCTGGGGATGCTGACGGTGATACGGAAAGCGATGGATCTTGTGAACTGCAAGCACCAAATCGCAAATACCAAATCGCAAACAAATTCGAATGACCAAAGCCCGAATGATCGAAACAAAGAAGCAAACAATCAACCAACCAGCCAACCAGTCAACGAGCCAACCAGGCCACACAAGCTGACGCTGGCAACGATTCCCCGAGAAGACTCCGCCACCTACGACATGCTCTGCCGCGGCGATGCGGTGGGGGTCTTTCAGGTCGAGTCGCGTGCGCAGATGGCGATGCTGCCCAGGCTCAAGCCGCGCTGCTTCTACGATCTGGTCATCGAGGTGGCAATCGTGCGGCCCGGGCCGATCCAGGGCGATATGGTGCACCCCTATCTCGAGCGGCGCCGCAATCCCGCTGCGGTGAACTATCCGAGCCCGGAGCTCAAGCGCGTGCTCGAGCGCACCCTGGGCGTGCCCATCTTTCAGGAACAGGTCATGCAGATCGCCATGGTCGCCGCCGGCTTCAGCGCAGGCGAGGCCGATCAGTTGCGCCGGGCGATGGCGGCCTGGCGCCGGCGCGGCGGCCTGGAGCCGTTTCGCCAGCGGCTGCTCGAGGGCATGCGCGAGCGCGGTTATCCCAGAAACTTTGCCGAGCGCATCTACCAGCAGATCTGCGGCTTCGGCGAATACGGCTTTCCCGAATCACACGCGGCCAGCTTCGCCCTGCTGACCTATGTTTCGGCCTGGCTGAAATGCCACCACCCGACCGCCTTCGCCTGCGCGCTGCTCAACAGCCAGCCGATGGGCTTCTACGCCCCGGCCCAGATCATCAACGACGCCAAACGGCATGGGGTGCAGGTGCTGCCGGTGGATGTGCGCTACAGCGGATGGCATTCAGACCTTGCCAATGGACGCGCAGGTCGGCGCTACATCGCCGACGGACAACCTGAAAGCAAGCACCAAATCTCAAATACCAAATCGCAAACAAATTCGAATGACCGAAATTCGAATGATCAAAACAAAAAAGCAAACAACAAGCCAACCAGCAAACTAGCCAACCAGCGAACCAGCCAACCTGCAATCCACCTGGGCCTTCGCATGATCAAGGGCTTTCGCGAGGACGTGGCCGGGCGGATTGTTCATGCGCGTTCGCAGCAGCCGTTTCGCGACGTGGATGATCTGGCCGAGCGGGCCGGGCTCGATCAAAGCGCCTTGCGCAAGCTGGCCGATGCCGGGGCGCTCAAGGGGCTGGCCGGGCATCGCCATCGGGCGCGCTGGGCCGCGCTCGGCGCGCAGCGCCAGGGCGACCTGCTGGCGGGCAGCGAAATCCGCGAACAGCCGGTGCAACTGTCCGTGCCCGCTGCCCGGGAAGAACTGATCGACGATTACGCCAGCCTGGGCCTGAGCCTGCAGCACCATCCGCTGAAGCTGCTGCGGCGCCGACTGGGCCGGCAGGTGCTGTGCGCAAGCGCCCTGCCCCGACAAAACGACGGTCACCGCATTGCGGCCGCTGGCGTGGTCACGCACCGCCAGCGCCCGGGCACGGCCTCGGGCGTGGTTTTCCTGTCGCTGGAAGACGAGACCGGCACCATCAACGTCATCGTCTGGCCAAAGCTGCTCGAGCGCTATCGTCGCGAAGTACTCAGCGGGCGTATTCTGCGCGTGTACGGCCGGCTGCAGAACGCCGAGCGCGTGTGCCACCTGGTGGCCGAACGCATCGACAGCCTCGACTCATGGCTGGCCGAACTCGACAGCCGCTCGCGGGATTTTTGTTGATGACCATCGGGGAGCAGGTTGTCCGTCGGCGATGTAACGCCGACCTACGCAGGCTTTGTTTTGATCATTCGAATTTCGGTCATTCGAATTTGTTTGCGATTTGGTGCTTGGAATTTGGAATTTCATGCCCTCCGCCAGGGGCACTCCCCCCGGCGGAGGCACCAAAACCAGAACGCAAGCCCGCTCAGGTAATAATGGTCACCGGGCTTTTTGCGTGGCGGCTGACCTTGTCGCTGACGCTGCCGAGCACCAGGCTTCTCATGCGTGACAGGCCGCGGCGGCCCATGATGACCATCATGCCGGGATCGTCCTCGGTATAGCGCACCACTTCCTCGGCCGGATCACCGATGGAGGTTTCTTCCTCGATGTTTTTCGGAGCTGCATCTCCCAGCGCCTCACGCGTGCTGTCGAAGGCGCGCTGGGCAGCCGCCTGGGCAACCCGGTCGATGTCGTTGCGCGACATGCCGGCCATGCCGATGACCTCCACCGAGGCGGCTGGAAAAACATAGAACAGGCGCATCGGCACGTCCAGCGCCGATGCCATGCTCGCAGCGAACTGTGCGGCGCGATTGGCGTTGTCGGAGCCGTCGACCGGCACCAGAATTTCCTTGACGGGGTGACTCATTTCCTTCCTCCTGAATCAATGGCCTTGGACAGTCTTCCATCCTGATTATGAACGACAGGATGCCGGCCGACTTGACTGTAAGCAAATTCCAGAATTTTCTCAGCTCTCATGCCCGGCCAGCAATCGCTCCAGCGCCGCTTCGTTCAGCACTTCGATCCCGAGCTCTTCGGCCCGGCCGAGCTTCGAGCCGGGGCTGTCGCCGACGATGACCGCCGTGGTGTTTTTCGAAACACTGCCGGTCACCCGCGCGCCCAGTGCTTCAAGCCGTTCTTTTGCCTGTGGCCGGGTCAGGCGCGATAGCGCGCCGGTCAGAACGTAGGTGCATCCCGCCAGCGGCAGCTCCCCGGCGTCGGCTGCCGGGGCTTCCGGTTCGTAGCTGACGCCGACAGCGAGCAGTTCCTCGATGATTTCACGATTGTGCGCCTCGGCGAAGAATGCGTGCACGTGACGGGCCACGATGGGGCCGATATCACGTACGGCTTCGAGATCCTCCACCGTCGCTTCTGCCAGCTTGTCGAGGCTGCCGAAATGCCGCGCCAGCGCCTGTGCGGTCACCGCGCCGACCTCACGAATGCCAAGCGCGAACAACAGACGTCCGAGCGCAACCTGTTTGCTGTTCTCCAGCGCTTCGAGCAGGTTGTCGGCCGACTTTTCGCCCATGCGCTCCAGGCCAGCCAGGGTTTCGCGGTCCAGGCGGTAGAGATCGGCCGGGCTGCGCACCAGTTCCCGCTCCACCAGTTGTGCGATCACTTTCTCACCCAGGCCGTCGATATCCATCGCCGTTCGGCTGGCGAAATGTTCGAGCGCGCGCTTGCGCTGGGCCGGGCAGACCAGTCCGCCGGTACAGCGCGCCACGGCTTCGCCTTCGACCTGTTCGACAGCCGAGTCACACTCGGGGCAGCGCTTCGGCATCTGCCATTGTTCCAGCTCGCCCTCGCGCCGCTCGGGAATCGAGCGCACGATTTCAGGGATCACGTCGCCCGCCCGGCGCACGACGACACAGTCGCCCGGGCGCACGTCCTTGCGGCGAACTTCGTCGGCATTGTGCAGCGTGGCGTTGGTCACCGTCACGCCGCCGACGAAGACCGGCTCGAGCCGGGCAACCGGCGTCAGTGCGCCAGTGCGGCCGACCTGCACTTCGATACTGACAAGCCGCGTGATCTCTTCCTGGGCGGGAAACTTGTGCGCCAGGGCCCAGCGCGGTGCACGCGAGACGAAGCCGAGTTCCTGCTGCTGATCGAAGTCGTCGACCTTGTAGACCACGCCGTCGATGTCATAGTCGAGCGCATCGCGACGTTCTCCGATATACCGATAGTAGTCGATCAGGCCCTTCAGCCCCTGTGCAGTTTGCGCTTCGGGGCTGACCGGCAGACCCATTTCACGCAGCCGGGCCAGGGTTTCGGAGTGGCGCCCCGGAAAGCCGTCGGTGGTGGCCGCCTGGTAACAGAAAAAATGCAGCGGCCGCCGCGCGGTCACCGCCGGATCGAGCTGGCGCAGGCTGCCCGAAGCGGCATTGCGCGGGTTGACGAAGGTTTTCTCGCCGGCGTCGGCCAGGCCTTCGTTGAGCTCGGAAAAGCCCGAGCGGGTCATGAAGATCTCGCCGCGCACTTCCAGGTCGTCAGGAATGTCCTCACCCCGCAATTTCAGGGGCACGGCGCGAATCGTGCGCACGTTGGCAGTGACGTTTTCGCCGCTGCGGCCATCACCCCGGGTTGCCGCCAGAGCGAGGCGGCCGCGCTCGTAGCGCAGCGCAATGGCCACGCCGTCGAGCTTGGGCTCGACGCTGTAGGCGACTTCTTCGATATCGAGCTGCTCGCGCACGCGTCGATCGAACTCGGCCACTTCATCCTCGCTGAAGGCGTTGCCCAGCGACAGCATCGGAATGCGGTGTGCGACCGTCTCGAAGCCCTCGGCCGGTTCGGCGCCGACGCGCCGGGTGGGCGAGTTCTCGGTAATCAGGTCAGGGTGGTCGGATTCAAGCTCCTGCAGCTCGCGCAACAGGCGGTCGTATTCGGCATCGGAGACAACGGGATCGTCGAGCACGTAATAGCGGTAGTTGTGCTCGTGGAGCTGCTCGCGCAAGGACTCGATACGTTCTGCGATCGTGCCGGAATGCCGTTTTGCCACCTGCGGCGCCCTATTGTGGCTTGATGGTGCCCGACTGGCGATCGTATTCGCGCATCTCCTCGCGGATCTGGGCGATGCGCTGGCGCGTGAGCAGGCACCTGGCGTCGTCGAGCAGATCAGCCCCCAGCAGCTTGCTGATGCGCTCGGCGGTGGCCAGCATGGCGTCCCAGGCATCCAGCGCGCTGACTGGCGCAGGCAGGGTCAGAAACAGCGTCACGCCCGGCGTATCGAAGACATTCCAGTGCGAGGGATCGAAGTGGCCTGGTGCCGTCAGGTTGGCCATCGAGAAAACCGGCTTTGTGGCGCCTTCGTGGCGGCGATGAAAAATGTTCATTTCGCCGAAATTCAGACCGGCCTTGATCGCGGCATCCAGCAGCTCCGAGCCGCTGATGCGCTTGTCGCCGCGCCGGCAGATATAGAGATAAACGATCTTGTCGGGCGACTCGTGAATGGTGGATCGCTCACCGGCCAGGTGGCCTTCGCCGACAGCGGCAGAGGCCTCTTCGGCCGCCGGCCACAGGGAGGTGTTTTCAGCGGAGGATTCACCCGCGGCCGTGCCGGCTGCCCGGCTCTCGCCGGCGTCGGAGTCAGTATCCGGGCCGCCCAGGGTCGGTTCACGCCGGGCCGCGCGCCAGCGCGCGTGGTTGCGCTTCGACTCTCCTGCCGGCTTGTGCAAGAGCACGATCAGGGCCAGCACCACCAGTCCGACCATAATCAGGATCAGGCGCAGATTGTCCACGGTTGTTCGACCTTGAGCGTTGCAGTGTGCAAAGTGTAACCGAACCGTCTGGCCTGCCGGCACCAATACCGGAGTCTTGCCAGGACATGCATGAGTATTGCCACATTCAGCTTGCCTCTCGGCGCGCGTGGCTGACGGTGGCCGCCGGAACGCAGGAACCGTATTGTACGTTCCAGGCACACGAGAATTCCGAGTGCCGCCGGGCGCCGTCAGGCGCAGGCGCAGTAGTTTTGCGAAGCCTTCTCAGGCTTCGGCCAGGGCGACGGCGCGATCGAGGTCGACCGATACCAGTCGCGACACGCCCGGCTCGCGCATGGTTACACCCAGCATCTGGTGGGCGACTTCCATGGTGACCTTGTTGTGGGTCACGACCAGAAACTGCACCTGCTCGGACATCTCGCGCAGCATGTCGGAGAAGCGCCCCACGTTGGCGTCGTCGAGCGGTGCGTCGACCTCGTCGAGCAGGCAGAACGGCGCCGGATTGAGGTTGAAGATCGAAAACACGAAAGCCACGGCCGTGAGCGCCTTTTCCCCGCCCGAGAGCAGATGGATACGGGCGATACGCTTGCCTGGCGGGCGCGCCAGAATGGCGACCCCGGCCGAGAGCCAGTCGTCGCCGACCATTTCCAGATGGCCGTGGCCACCGCCGAACAGGCGTGGAAACAGCGTTTCCATGTTCTTGTTGACCTGCTCGAAGGTCTCGCGAAAGCGCGTGCGCGTGTCGCGATCGATGCGGCTGATGGCCTTCTCGAGCGTCTCCAGGGCCTCGACAAGGTCGTTATGCTGCCGGTCGAGGTATTCCTTGCGCTCCGACTCGGCCTCATACTCGTCGATGGCGGCCAGATTGACCGGCTCGAGGCGGCGAATCTTCTGCTCCAGGGTTTCAAGCTCGTGCTGGTATTTCTCGGTTTCGGCGCCCTCGGGAAGCTCGTCGAGCAGCTCGTCCAGATTGGCGTCGAGCTCGGCGATGCGCCCGGCGATCTGCTCGGCCTTGAGCTGGGTTTCCTTCAGCGCAAGCTGGCGGCTGGACTGATCGGTCCGGATCTGTTCGGCCTGGCCGGCTGCCTTCTGGCGGATTTCGTCATGCTCGCGCCACTTCGCCTCGAGCGACTCCAGCCGCAAGCGGGCCTCTCGCAGTCGCTCCTCGATTTTCAGCCGTTGATCGAGCAACTCGTCGCGCTTTTTCTGCTGGGCGGCCACCGGTGCGTCGCCCTGCGCCAGAACCTCGCTGAGTTCCAGATAGCGCGATTGAAGCTGACCGACCTGGGTGTCCATGCGCTCGATCGACTGGCGCAGGGACTCCAGCCCGGCGCGGCTGGACTCGGCCCTGAGTGACAGCTCCTCGCGCAGCCGGCGCGCCTCGGCCAGGCGGGATCTGGCCTGCTGACGCGCCTCGTCGAGCTGGCGACGCTCGCGCTCGAGCGGCTCGCGACCGGCTTCGGCCTCTTGCATGCGCTGGAGTGCGGCCTCCATTTCGCCTCGTGCGGCGCTGACGGCCTGGGCATCTTCGGCCTGACGCGCCTTGAGCGTCTCGACTTCTTCGAGCGCCGCCTTTTGCTGCCGCTCGATGTTCTCCAGCCGTGACTCCAGGCTGCTGAGCTGTCCCTGCAGGCGGGCATGTTCGCGCTGGCCGGCTTCGAGCTCGGAGCCCTGCTGCGAGATTTCGGCTTCCACGCGTTCGCGCTCGTCGCGCGCTTCGGTCAGCTTCGACTCGATTGCGGCCACGTGCTCGCCATCGGCATCGATACGCTCGACGAGCTCGCGGATCTCCTGCTCGCGCTGCAGCACACCGGCCTCGTCGGCCGCACCGGCCGGCTGACGCAGCCAGCCGGCGCCCAGCCAGACGCCCTCGGGCGTGATCACCGATTCGTGCTCGTCGAGCGCCGCCAGCCTGCTTCGGGCCGCCTCCAGATCCGGCACGCAGTGCACGCGCGCAAGCACGGCACTCAGCGCGCCCGCACCCTCGACCTTTTCGGCCAGGGTGCCCGGACGCGACGGCGTGACTCGACCGTCGGCCATGCGCAGGCCGGCTTGTGGCAGTTCATCGCCCAGACGGGCGTCGATACCGTCGACGCGCACCGCCTGCAGCCAGTCTTCGAGCACCGTCTCGACGGCGCGGTTCCACTGCGGTTCAGTCACGTCAATCTGGTGCAGCACGCGAGCCTCGGCATCCAGGCCCTGCGCTTCCAGCCAGCGGGCGATATCGTCGCCGCTGTCTTCGCCGCGATTGAGCAGGCGCAGCGAGTCCACCCGCGCCTGGCGTTCGTGGCGTTGGGCCCGCGCCGATTCCAGGTCGTTGCGCAACTGCTCAATGCGCTGGCGCAGTTCGCCCATGCGAGCACGGTTGCCCTCCAGGGCCTCGCGCATTTCGGTCAGGCGGCTTTCGCTGGCGGCGATTCGACCGGCCAGCGCCTCCTTTTCCTCGCCCAGGCGCTCGAGCGCGGAATCGCCGCTTTGTTCGTCCAGGGCCTTGAGCCGTTCGGCGGCCCGGCTCATGCGGTCGTCGAGATGCTCGATGCGCTGGCGCAGCAGCTCGGCCTCGCTGGATGCAGCGCCCGCGCCCGCCTGGTGAGCCTGCCAGCGCTGTTGCCAGGACTCCAGACCCTGGTCGTTGCGCTCGACATCCGACTGCGCCTGCCGCTCGGCCTCGCGGGCGGTCTCGAGCTCGGGGTTGAGCCGGGCCAGCAGTTCAGAGGTCTCCTGAACCTGGGCCTTGTCGAGCACCAGGTGCTGTTTGAGCTCGTTGAGCTGGGATTCGGTTTCGCCGTGTTCGGACTGCTGACGCTTGCGGATTTCGCGCTGGTGCTCGATGGCCTGCTCGATGCGCGCAATCTCGCCGGCTACCTCGTAGAGCTCGCCCTGCACCCTCGATACCGCGTCGCGTGCCTCGTGCTGGCCCTGGCGAAGTTCCTCGAGCTCCTTTTCCGCCGAGCGCTGGGTCGACAGCGCCGACTGCAGCTGATTCTCGACCGCCCGCAGCGCTTTTTCCTCGCCCTCGGAGCGGGCCCGCATCTCGCGCCAGCGAAGCGCCAGCAGGCGCGCCTCGTCGCCGCGATAGCGGGCCTTGAGTTTCCGGTAGCGTTCGGCGGCGTTGGCCTGGCGCTTGAGCTTGTCGATGTGCTTGCCGACCTCATCGCGCAAGTCACCCAGGCGCTCGAGGTTTTCGCGGGTGTGACGAATGCGGTTCTCGGTCTCGCGGCGGCGCTCCTTGTAGCGTGAGATACCGGCCGCCTCTTCGAGAAAGCCGCGCAGCTCTTCGGGGCGGGCCTCGACGATCTGCGAGATCATGCCCTGCTCGATGATGGCGTAGCTGCGCGGCCCCAGGCCGGTGCCGAGAAACAGGTTGACGATGTCCTTCTTGCGGCAGCGGGTGCCGTTGAGCCAGTAGCTGGACTGGCCGTCGCGGGTAACCTGGCGCTTGACCGAGATTTCGTTGTAGTCGGCGTACTCCCCGCCGGCGCGCCCCTCGCTGTTGTCGAACAACAGCTCCACCGTGGCGGTGGCCACCGGCTTGCGCGTGCTCGAGCCGGAGAAGATCACGTCGCTCATTGATTCGCCGCGCAACTGGCGGGCCGAGGTCTCACCCATGACCCAGCGCGCGGCATCGATGATGTTGGACTTGCCGCAGCCGTTCGGCCCGACAATGCCCATCAGGTTTGATGGAAACTTGATCGTGGTCGGCTCCACAAAGGACTTGAAGCCGGACAGTTTCATTGCGGTCAGTCGCATCGAGACAAATTATTCTTTTCAGAAGTTGTTGTAATGTACGCGTTGTTGACGCCAGAAGAGCGACCGAAATGGCCATCGAACCGAGCAAGAACCTGGAAACCTTCCCCAACCCGCAGCCGGCGCGGGATTATACCATTCGCATCCGGATTCCCGAGTTTACCTGCCTGTGCCCCAAGACGGGCCAGCCGGACTTCGCCGAACTGCTGATCGAGTATGTCCCCGAAGCCGAGTGTGTCGAGCTCAAGGCGCTCAAGGGCTACGTCTGGAGCTTCCGCGATGAAGGCGCCTTCCACGAGGCGGTTGTCAACCGCATTCTCGCCGACCTGGTCGAAGCCGTCCAGCCGCGCTTCATGCGGCTGACGGCCGACTTCAACGTGCGCGGCGGCATCTACACCGCCGTGGTGGCCGAGCATCGCGCCGAGGGCTGGCAGGCCCCGCAGCAGGTTCACCTGCCCTGAGTTTTGCTCACTGCTGCGGCCCCGCAGCAGTATCCGTATCGCTATCGGCCTGTTCAAGCGGCAGCATCGGCGTGATTTCTGCCTGGTCGTAGAGCGATTCCACCAGCGTCTGGCCTTGCTGCTGCGCAAGCGAGCGCGCGATGCCGTCGCGCACCTGCTCGAATGGCGGCACCTGCAGATCGCGTTTGTCGCTGACGCGCACGACAAGCCAGCCCCGGGGATTCTCGAGCGGCTGCGGCACGATCTCGCCAGTCCCTGCTTCCACCAGCAGGGCGGCAAAGTCTTCCGGCACCTGGCTGCGGTCGATCCAGCCCGGCTCGTCGACCATCAGCCCGGCGGCCTGGGCCTCGGTGCGCAGGGCGGCATAGTCGACGGCCCCTTCCTGCACTCGTTCGATGGCCTTCAGAGCGCGGGTCTGATTGTCGTAGCCGATGATCTCGATGCGGTACTGCGTATCGCCCGAGCGCTGCAGCTGGGCGGCGTAGACATCGCGAATATCCTGTTCGGAAATGCTCTTGCCCCGCTGTGCCCGCTCGAGATAGTGCCGATAAAGAGTCTGCAGTTCGGCGAGGCGCAGTTGCGCGCGGACTTTCGGATTCCGGTCGAGCCCTTGGCCTCGTGCCGCGTTGGCAACGACCTGCATCCGGATCAGTTCGTCGAGCAGTTCACGCATCGCCTCGTGGTCGTTTTCGGACACGCCGCGCGCTTCCATGGCCACCTCGAGCATGCTCAGGGTCACCGGCGTACCATCGACCTCGACCAGAACGACCGTCTCGGTATCCGTATCCACGGACTCGCTTCCCTGATTTCCGCAGGCAATGAGAAACAAGGAAAGCAGGAGAATCAAATAATTATATTTCATTTCTCGAAACAGCCTCAATGTTGAGTGCGTGAATGTCAGTTTCCATCAGCTCACCGACGGCCGCATAGACGCGCCGATGGCGAGCCAGGCGCGGCAGGCCGGCGAACACGTCGCTGACGATGCGCACACGAAAATGTCCGCGGCCATCCTTCGCGCCGGGGTGGCCCACGTGCAGGTGCGACTCGTCGACAATCTCGAGCTCATCGGGATCGAACTTCGACTCCAGCCGCTCCCGGATCATGGCCACTCGGTCACTCACGGCAGCACCTGCCTGAAGGGATGTACTTCGGTACCGGTCCAGGCGCCGCTGTTGAGGTACGGATCCTGCGAGGCCCACTCACGGGCCAGCTCCAGGCTGTCGAACTCCGCCACGATCAGCGAACCGCTGAAACCAGCCGGGCCCGGATCCTCTGCGTCGATGGCCGGCAGCGGCCCGGCCAGCACCAGCCGCCCCTCATCGAGCAGCGCGCCGATGCGCGCAATATGGGCCTCGCGTGTGGCGGAGCGCCGCGCCAGGCTGTCTTCGGCGTCACGGCCGACAATCATGTAGAGCATCGTATCCTCCGAAACGTGCATACCAGGCATTGTATCGGCTTGTGCAAGCCCCCGAACTGGCCGTCACATCCGGGCCACCTGTCCCCGTCTAAACCGCTACACTTGCATTCCATGAGCGAGATTCCGGAAAACCGGGTGCGACAGGAGGAGATGCCCTTTGCCATCGTGCAGGGCGCTCCGGTGCTGAAACTGCCCGACGACCTCTACATTCCGCCCGATGCGCTGGAAGTCTTTCTTGAGGCTTTCGAGGGTCCGCTCGACCTTTTGCTGTACCTGATCCGCCGCCAGAATCTTGACATCCTCGATATCCCGATTGCCGAGATTACCCGGCAGTACACCGGCTACATCGAGATGATGACCGACATGCGCCTCGAACTGGCCGCGGAATACCTGGTGATGGCCGCCATCCTGGCCGAGATCAAGTCGCGCATGCTCCTGCCCCGCCCGCAGGCCGAGGAAGACGAGGAAGAAGATCCGCGCGCGGAACTGATCCGGCGCCTGCAGGAATACGAGCGCTTCAAGCAGGCGGCCGAGGATCTTGACGAGCTGCCTCGCATGGAACGCGACGTGGCCATGGCGGCTGCGGAGGTGGAAGACCCGGGCGAGGTCAAGTTGCCGCCGGAGGTCGATCTGCGCGAGATCCTGCTGGCGCTCAAGGACGTCATGGCGCGCGCCGAGATACTGGCGCACCATCATGTCCAGGCCGAACCGCTGTCGGTGCGCGAGCGCATGTCGCGCATCATCGATCTCGTCTCGAGCACGCAGTATGTCGAGTTCGAAGCCTGCTTCGACCTCGAGGAAGGCCGGGCAGGTGCAATCGTGACCCTTCTGGCCATGCTCGAACTTCTGCGCGAGCACCTGATCGATCTGGTGCAGCAGAAACTGTTCGGCAGCATTTACGTGCGCACCCCCACACAAGCATGAATTGACGAAAAAGCTGACGCTAAAGCCGATGGATATCGACTCCCTCAAACGCATTGTCGAAGGCGCGCTGCTGGCGGCCGGCCACCCTCTGAGCCTCAACCAGCTCAACAGCCTGTTCCCCGACGGCGAACAGCCGGGTCACGGCCCGTTGCGCGAGGCGCTGGCCGCGCTCGATGCCGAAATGGAAGGACGTGCGGTCGAGCTGCGCGAGGTCGGCAGCGGATACAGACTGCAGATTCGCAGCGCGATCATGCCCGTCATCTCGAAGCTGTGGACCGAGAAGCCGCCGCGTTACTCGCGCGCGCTGCTCGAAACCCTGGCAATCATCGCTTACCGCCAGCCGATCACCCGCGGAGAGATCGAGCAGATCCGCGGTGTTTCGGTCAGCTCCAACATCCTGCGCACGCTGCAGGAGCGCGACTGGGTGCGCGTCATCGGTCACCGCGACGTTCCCGGCCGGCCCGAGCTGCTCGGCACCACCCGGGCCTTCCTCGACTACTTCAACCTGAAATCCCTCGACGAGTTGCCGACCCTGGCCGAAATCAAGGACATCGACAACCTCGAGCCGGAGCTCGAGCTGGAACTGTCCAGCCCCGAAATCGAACCCGACTCGCCCCAGGCAGAGGTGGGCAGCCATGAAACAATCACCGAAGAAGCAATCACCGAAGAAGCACACAGCGAAGAAACGCCTGGCGAAGAAAAAGGCAGCCAGGCACCAGTCGAGCGGAAACAAGCCGACGACCGACGGGCCGAAGAAGACCCGGCCGGCGAAGCGCAAGACTCGTCGCGACCGGACCGAAACGAGCACCACGTCGAACGTGCAGCCGGCGAAGACGAAGTCGCATCAGCACAAGAAGACCCGGGGGAAGAAACTGCACAGGAAGACGGCCCGGACGCGCAGCGAGCGCCCCGCTGAGTCGAAGATCGAAGAGCGCCTGCAAAAGGTCCTCGCCCGGGCCGGGCTGGGATCACGACGCGGAATCGAGGCCCGCATCGAAGCCGGCGAAATTCGCGTCGACGGACGAGTCGCCAGGCTTGGCACGACGGTCAGTCAGGGCAGCCAGGTAGAAATGGACGGCAAGCGCTGGCAAGTCAGCACGCTATCGGCCAAGCCCCGCACCCTGATCTATCACAAGCCCGAAGGCGAGGTGACCACGCGCAGCGACCCGGAAGGCAGGCGAACGGTATTCGACCGCCTGCCACGGCTCGAGCAGGGACGCTGGATCGCGGTCGGCCGACTCGACATCAATACCGCCGGACTGCTGATTCTGACCACCGACGGCGAGCTGGCCAACCGGATGATGCATCCCTCCGGCCAGGTCGATCGTGAATACCTGTGCCGAATCCGGGGCATGGTCAGCGACGATCAGATCGAGCGGCTCAAGAGTGGTGTGAGGCTCGATGACGGCCCGGCGCGCTTTACCGACATCGTGCCTGGCGAAGTCACCGGCGGCCACAGCTGGTTCACGGTGGCGCTCATGGAAGGTCGCAATCGCGAAGTCCGGCGCCTCTGGGAAGCCATCGGCGCTCAGGTGGCGCGCCTCAAGCGGGTGCGCTTCGGGCCCGTCTTTCTGCCCGCGCGCCTGAGAAGCGGCCGGTACGAAGAGCTGACGCCGGCCGATCACCGCGTCCTGCGCGAGGACGTTGGCCTGCCGTCGGCCAGCGTCGAGCTTGTGGTCGAACAGATCAATCCTCGGTAACCGGCAGCAGCGTCAGTTCCACGCGCCGGTTGGCCTGCCGGCCCGATTTCGTTGCGTTGCTCGCCACCGGATGATCGGGACCATAGCCATAGGTGGCCAGGCGAACCGGGTCGACGCCCTGTGCGATCAGGTAATCACCAACTGACTCTGCCCGGCGCTTCGACAGCTCCATGTTGTAGCTGCGCGAACCGGTCGAGTCGGTATGACCATCGATGACCAGCACCGTCTGTTCGTACTTGTCCACAACCAGGGCGACGGAATTGAGCACCTCGAAGAACTGCGACCGCAGGCTGGCGCTGTCGAGATCGAAGGTCACGTTGCCGGGCAGATTGAGAATGATCTCGTTGTCGCGGCGGGTCACGCTCACACCCGTCCCTTCGAGCTGACGGCGCAGTTCGGCTTCCTGGCGATCCATGTAGCTGCCGATCGCCGCACCGCTGAGCGCGCCGATGCCGGCACCGATGGCTGCGCGCTCGAGCCGGTCGCGGCCCGTCACCGCCCCGAGCACCGCGCCCACGCCCGCGCCTATGGCAGCACCCCGGGAGGTCTGAGTGGCCCGTTCCTGTCCGGTGTAGGGGTCGGTCGTGGTCGCACACGCCGCCAGCAGCAGGCAGGCGGCGAGCGATCCGGCAACACGATGCATCGGCATGTTCATGGCTTTTCCTCCGGTAGTGTTGATTGTAAGAACGCCGTATCAGGATCTCATGATGAGCACGCAGCCGTTCAACCCCGGCTGAACAGCGCTTTTCGATTCAATCATCACCGAGCCAGCGATAAAGCGTGCGCCGCCCCACGCCCAGCAGCGCGGCCGCGCGGCGCTTGTTGCCGTCGACCTTGTCGAGCACGTGGCCGACGTAGCGCCGCCGCAGCTCCTCCATCGTTGGCAGCATCTCGCCTTCTTCAAGCATCGCCGCCAGCGGGTCAGCCTGCCCGCCCCGGTCTTCGGCCTGCCGGACGCGCTCGGGCAGATGGGTCACTTCAACCCGCCGGCCCTCGCAGAAGGTCACCGCGCGCTCCATGGCGTTGCTCAACTCGCGTACGTTGCCCGGCCAGGGATATGCGCGGATCGCCATCAGGGCCTCGTTGCTCAGGGACCGGGCCGGGCGCTGCCGGGCCGCAGCAAAACGTCCCACGAACTGCATGGCCAGCATTTCCAGGTCCTCGCCGCGATCACGCAATGGCGGCACTTCGAGCTGAAACGCCTCGAGCCGGTAGTAGAGGTCTTCGCGGAACAGCCCGGCGCGCACGCGCTCGTGCAGATTCTGGTTGGTGGCGGCCACCAGGCGCACATCGACATGATGCTCGCGTTCGGCGCCAACCGGGCGAACCTGACCGTCCTGCAGGGCCCGCAGCAGCTTGGCCTGAAGCGACATCGGCATCTCGCCGATCTCGTCGAGAAACAGCGTGCCGCCCTGCGCTTCGCGGAACAGCCCCTTGCGGGCGCGATCGGCGCCGGAAAAGGCGCCGTCGGCATGGCCGAAGAACTCCGACTCCATCAGGTCGGCGGGTATGCCCGCGCAGTTGACCGCCAGAAAGGGCTTGTCGACACGCGTACTCTCGGCATGAATCGCCCGGGCCACCAGATCCTTGCCGGTTCCCGACTCGCCGCCGATCAGCACCGGCCCGTCGGCGCGCGCGACCTGGCAGACGCGATCGAAGAGCACGCGCATGACCCGACTCGACCCCTGCATGCCATGAAAAGACGGTCTGGCGAGCAGCTCGCGAAAGCGCTGCACCTCTTCATGCAATCGCCGGTTGTCGACCAGACGCTGAACGCTGAGCACGAAGTGATCCATGTCCAGCGGCTTGGTCAGAAAATTCTCCGCGCCGGCCTTGAGCGCGGCGACCGCGCGTTCGACCGTTCCGTAAGCGCTGATCATGAGCACCGCCGGCGGCGCATGCAGACGCCGCAAGTGCTCGAGCAGTCCCAGGCCGTCCATTCCCGGCAACTGCAAATCGCTGACCACCAGATCCGGCTCGAACTCGTCGACAATCTCCAGCGCGGTTTCGGCCGACGGCTGGGCGTCGACCGTCCAGCCCTCGGCCTCCAGTTCCTCGACCAGCAGCTCGGCAAGGCTGAGATCGTCCTCGACCACCAGAATTCGTGCGCCCTTGCTCATGCAGGCCCCGCGCGAAGGGTCAGTTCCATTCGGCTGCCGCCAAGCGCCTCACTCGCACCGACCTCGATCGAGGCGCCGTGCTCCTCGGCCACACCATGCACGATGGCCAATCCCAGGCCCGTTCCGCCCGGACCCTTGCCGGCGGTATGGAAGGGCTCGAAGATACGCTCGCGTTGATCCGGCGGCACGCCGGGGCCGTCGTCTTCTACCCTTGCCACGACCTGCCCTTCGGCATCATGGCCGAGCGTCACCCGAACACTGGCATTGGCCGCCTGCACCGCATTACGCACCAGATTGAGCAGCGCATGCTCCAGCCTGGCCGGCCAGCCGGTCACTTCCACCGGCTCGTCGGTATTGACCACCCGCAGTTCGATGCCGCGACTCTCGCATTCGGGACGAACGCCGGCCAGCACGCGACGCAGCAGACGCTGCAGGTTGACCTTCTCGGGTTCGCGGCGGTCGCTGCGGGCAAATTCCATGAGCTGATTGATCAGCTCGCGGGTGCGCGCCACCTGTCGGCGGATGCGTTCGAGTCGGCGCGCGGCATCGTCGGACAAGCCTGTTTCGCGCTGCAGCCGGCGGGCATCGCCATCGATGACGGTCAGCGGCGACCCGAGCTCGTGCGCAACGCCGGAGGAAAACCGGCCCAGCCGGGCAAGGTTTTGCTGCTCAAACATGCGCCGTTCCATGTGCCGACTCGCGCGGCGCTGTTTCGACAACTCGCCGGCCATGCGATCGAGCCCGTCGAGCATGCGGTTGAGCGCCGCCGCGACCTTTGCAATCTCGGTCGGCCCGTCAACGCGCGCGCGATGCATGCGGTCGCCGGACTCGATCAGCGACATCGAGTCGACCAGGCGCTCGACGTGCCGGCCCACGGCGAGACGATGCCCGAAAAGCACGATCAGCAGCATCACGGCCATGACGACTGCCCAGGCCAGCCAGCTCCTGATCTGGATTTCATCGAGGCGGTGCGCAATCTCGCTTTCCAGGCGAACGACCTGCAGCAGACCCGCAATACGACCGGTAGCACCAGTGAGCGGAACAAAGTAGGAGAAAACCGGCTCGCCGGCAAGCTGCGCATAGCGACCCGTTTCTTTGCCGATCTCAACGAGCTCGACTGCCTCGATCTGCTCGCGGGGGCCGGGCCGGACTTCACCAGCCACGGCGATGCGCCGGCCGGCAGCATCGTAGACATAGGCACCGTAGACCCGGCCGATTTCGAAAGCGGCGTCGAGCGTTCGCTCAATGTCTTCGCGGTCGTTGTCCTGCATCGCTCGTTCCACCGGCACGCGCAGCGTGCGTGCAACGAGCTCGATCTCGGTCTGGAGACGGCGCTCGATCAGTTTCTCGACGCCCTCGTAGGTCAGCCACACCGCCAGGGTGCCGAAAACGGCCAGCGGCAGAATGACGAGCAGAACAAGCTGCAGGCGAAGGCTGCGAAGTGGCTTCCATACCGTCACATGCGCCATTATGACACATTGAAATACGCGCCTGCCCTCTGTTCGTGCCCCGCAGAGCCCGTCACGCACCGGGAATGCCCGTTGGCACGGCCCTTGCTTTGTAGTCCCCGCGATAGACAATTCATACGCACATCACAAGGAGCTTATCCATGCAACTTCGTCTGACACTCAAGCTGTTCGCCGTGGCCGTCATCCTGCTGTTTGCAAGCGCTGCGGTGGCACAGGATGCCGCGCAGCAGGCGCCGCAGTCCGCGCCCCAGACCATCGAGGTCAGCGACCAGCAGCTTCAACAGTTTGCCGACGCACAGATGGAAATCGTCAGCATCCGGAAGGACTTTCGCTCGCGTCTTCAGAATGTCGAAGACCCGCAAAAGGCCCAGGAGCTGCAGCGGGAAGCCAACGAGGAAATGACCACCGCGGTCGAGGAAGTTGGCCTGGACGTGGAATCGTTCAATCAGATCGCCATGGCGATCCAGAGCGATCCCGAACTGCAGCAGGACCTGACCGAACTGCTGCAGCAGCAATAATTCGCCAAGGCGAACCGGCCGGGGCCCCCAAAAGGCCCGGAACGAAAAAGCCGGGGTCGACCCCGGCTTTTTCATGTTCGCCCCCAAGCCTCAAGGATTGTAGATCGTGTGCCCGCCGGCGGCATAGCGTGCCAGCACCTTCGCCGCCTCGTCGCGCAGTACACTCGTTCGAACCTCGATGCCACGCTGCTCCAGGGCCGCGATCCAGTTGCCGGGTTTCGCGCCTTCATCGAAGCCCGAAGCCTCGGCGTCGGCCGTTGTCGCCCCGCACAGCAGCGAGCTGACCCCCGACCAGGGAATGGCGCCAAAGCACATCGCGCAGGGCTCGCAGGAGGTGATCAACTGCAGAGCACCGAGCCGGGTATCGGCAAGGCTCCAGGAGCCCATCAGGCGCTGGGCCAGGCTCAGCGCCACAATCTCGGCGTGGGCGGCCGAGCACTGCTGGGACTCGACCCGATTGACGCCCAGGGCCACCACCTCACCGCTTTGCGCGCCAACAACCAGGGCGCCGAACGGGCCGCCGGTGCCGTGGCGCATGTTCTGGTCAGCCAGGCTGACGGCCACTGCCATCCTTTCCCGTGCGGTGGGCAGGTGGCGCGGGAGCTTTGCTGAAAACGCGGCCATCCAGTCCGGCAGCTCCACGCGAAACCCGTTGTTATCGTTCATCTCGTCCTCCGGTCGACGGCCGCGAACAGGGCAATTCCAGCCGCGACCGACACGTTCAGGCTTTCGATTGCCCCAGGCATGGGAATTTCAACCAGCTCGTCGCAATGTTCGCGCGTGAGGCGCCGCATGCCGCCCTCCTCGCCACCGAGCACCAGCGCGAGGGCGCCGTCAAGACGCGAACGAAAGATGCTGTCGCCGTGACCTGCCGCCAGGCCGACCCGCCAGACGCCGTGCTCGGCCAGCAGCCGCAGGCTGCGCGCCAGGTTGGTGACGATCACCAGCTCGACCCGCTCGGCGGCACCGGCAGCCGCCCGGCGCGCCGCAGGCGTGAGGCCCACGGCCCGGTTGCGCGGAATGATGACGGCCGTCACGGCGGCGGCCGCGGCGGTGCGCAGGCAAGCGCCCAGGTTGCCGGGATCCTGCACGCCGTCGAGCACCAGGAACAGGGCTTGTTCATCCAGCGATTCGACCAGCTCCTGCAGGCGCCGGTCGTCGCCCGGCTGGCGCGGCTGGAACTCGGCGATGACGCCCTGGTGGCGCACTTTGCCCGCCATGCGATCGAGTGCGCGTTCGTCGGCGTGCTCGACGGCGACACCGGCGGCGCGCAGCGCGTCGGCCAGCGCGTCGATCCGACGGCCGCCCGGCTTGAGCCAGGCGCGCACGATACGCTCGGGCGCGTTGCCGACCAGCCCCTCGACCGCGTTGATTCCCATCGCCAGTTCGCGTTTCATTCAGTCGGCAGCCTTCAGTCGTCCCGACGCTCGATCAGGCGAAAGTCGATCTTGCGTTCTTCAAGGCTTACGGCGGTAACTTCCACGCGCACCCGATCGGCCAGCCGGTAGCGGACACCACGCCGCTTGCCGATCAGGCTGGAGGTGACCGGATCGAAGTTGTAGTAGTCGTTGGCCAGCGCAGTAACGTGAACCAGGCCGCTGACTGCCATGCCATCGATTTCGACAAACAGACCGAACCCGGTCACGCCCGAGATGATGCCGTCGAAGGCCTTGCCGATGTGGCGCAGCATGAACTGACACTTGAGGCGCTCTTCGACGTCGCGAGAAGCCTCCTCGGCACGGCGCTCCAGCCACGAGCAGTGTCGCCCAAGCTCTTCCATGCGCCCGTCGCCATACTGAAAGTCGCCGCGTTTGCGGCCGCGGCACAGGTGCTTGATCGCGCGATGTACGAGCAGGTCGGGATAGCGCCGGATCGGCGCAGTGAAATGCGCATAGCTGTCCAGGGCCAGGCCGAAATGGCCCTTGTTCTCGGGCTGGTAGACAGCCAGGCTCAGGCTCCTGAGCAACTGGGCATTGATCAGCGCTTCATCTGGACGGCCCACCGCCTGGCGCAGGATGGCGGCAAACTGCTGCGGGTCAGGCTCGTCCGACCAGCGCACCTCGATGCCGCTGGTGCGCAAGAACTCTTCCAGCGACTCGCGCTTGTGCGGCGGCGGCGGTTCGTGCACGCGATAGAGCATCGGCAGTTTGCCGCGGGCCACGAATTTTGCCGCCTCGATGTTGGCGGCAATCATGAACTCTTCGATCAGACGATGGGCGTCGTGGCGCTGCTGCAGCCGGATGTTGGCCACCCTGCCCTCGGTATCGAACTCGAAAAAGGGCTGCTGCGAGTCGAAGTCGAGCGCGCCGCGGCGCTGGCGGCGACGGAAAAGCAGGCGGTAGACGTCGTACAGCGCATCCAGCGTGCTGCGGACGTGTTCAAAACGCTCGATCAGGGCCGGATCACCTGCCTCCTTGATGCGCCGGACCTGGTCATAGGTCAGCCGCGCCCGCGAGCGCATGACTGCCTCGTGAAAACGGCTGGAGGTGACCTTGCCCCTGGCGTCGATGCGCATTTCGCAGACCAGGCACAGGCGATCGACGTCGGGATTGAGCGAGCACAGGCCGTTGGACAGCGCCTCGGGCAGCATCGGTATCACGCGGTCGGGGAAATACACTGAAGTGCCGCGGGCCATGGCCTCCTCGTCCAGCGGCCGGCCGGGCTGCACATACTCGGCCACGTCGGCGATGGCAACGAGCAGGCGAAATCCCTCGCCACGCTTCTCGGCGAAGATGGCATCGTCAAGATCACGGGCATCGGCACCGTCGATGGTCACCAGCGGCAGATCGCGCAGGTCGAGACGCCCGGCGATCGAGCCGGGGTTGATTTCCTCGCCAAAGGCGGTCGCTTCGGCAAGCGTTTCATCTGGAAACTCCAGCGGCAACTGGTAGCTGTAGATGGCGATATCGGTGGCAATGCCCGGCTCGTCGGCGTGGCCGAGCACGGCAATGATCTCGCCGACTGCGCTGCGTGTGATCGTCGGCGGCCTGTCGATGCGCACCACCACCACCTGCCCCGGCTTTGCCTTGCCGACGCGCTCGGTCGGCACCAGGATGTCCTGGGTCAGCCGCGGATCGTCGGGCACGACCATGGCGACGCCCGAATCGATCAAAAGCCGCCCGGCGACCTGGCTGTGGGCCCGCTCGAGCACCCGGGTGACCTCGCCTTCCTTGCGGCCGCGCCGATCGACGCCGACCACGGCAGCCATGACCCGGTCGCCGTTGAACACCTGGCGCATCTGTCTGGGCGGCAGGTAAAGATCATCACCCCCGGCATCGGGAATGACAAAACCGAAACCGTCGGGATGGGCGCTGATGCGCCCGGGGATCATGTCCACCCGCGAAGGCAGACCGTAGGCTGCGCGACGATTCTTGAACAGCTCGCCGGATGCAACCATCTCCATCAGCACGGGTCTGAGCACTTCGTCGGACTGCGGTTTGTCCAGCCCGAACAGATGGGAGAGCTGGCGGCGAGTGACGGGCCGGCCGGCCTCGTCAAGCGCGGCACGAATGCGCTCGCGCGAGATATGCGAAGATTGTTTGCTCATGCTGATTATTGTACCCGTACACCCACAGCCCGAATGCCGCCTGTCACGGATCTGATCTGACCTTGCATACCGGCCCAATCAGCCCTTGCACTAGCCAGAAACCATTCATGCCAATAACACCACCATCGACTCCCCGCGCTTCCGATTTCCGCGCCGTCCGGCGAACCAGCCGAATCGGCATTGCCCTCATGATTCTGCTCGGTTCCGGCTGCGCCATGGTCGAAACCGCCGACACGGCGCCCGATCCCGTGGACCTGCGCAACCCCGCCGACCTGCCCGATCCATTTGCCGTGGTCGAGGAAGCGACGCGCCAGCTCGGTGAAGTTCCCCCGTCGCGTCCACAGCCGCCGCGCCCGCCGCATCTTTGGGCGCGCGTGATCGAGCGCTTCGAGTTTACCCAGTGCCCGGCCGACAGCCGCGCCGAGCAGTGGGCCCGCTGGTACGGCGAACGCGACGAGTATATGCAGCGCGTGCTTGACCGGGCCCGCCCCTGGCTCTACGACATTGCCGGCGAACTCGAGCGGCGCGAGCTGCCCGGCGAGCTGGCCCTGCTGCCGATCGTCGAGTCGGCCTACGATCCCTTCGCCTACTCCCACGGTCGGGCGGCCGGTACCTGGCAATTCGTCAGTGCGACCGCGCGCGAGCGCGGCATCGAAATCAACGATTTCTACGACGGCCGGCGCGACGTCTGGGCTGCGACCCGCGGCGCGCTGGACTACCTGGAATATCTGAACAACAAGTTCGGCGACTGGAACCTTGCGCTGGCCGCCTACAACGGCGGTCAGGGCCGCGTGCAGCGTGCCATCGCCCGCAATCGCCGGGCCGGCCGCGCGACCGACTGGCATGCCCTTCCCCTGCCGCGCGAGACGCTGAGCTACGTGCCCAAGCTCAACGGCCTGGGCTGCCTGTTCGCCGACCCGGCGCGCTTCGGCTTCGAGCTGCCGGTGTGGGACAACCGCCCGCAGGTCGCGCGCATCGAGCTCGAAGGCCCGGTCGATATCGTCGCCCTGTCGGCGCGCGCCGATATCGACATTGCCGAGCTGGTCGCCATCAATCCTGGTCTCAACGGCCACCTGACGCCGCCTGGCGGACCGCACCACCTGATGGTGCCGGCCGCACGCGCGGATCAGGTTCGCAGCCTGCTCGACGAACTCGATGCCGAAGACATGATCGTGTGGCGCGAAGTGCGCGTGCGACGGGGCGACACGCTCTCCCATCTCGCGCGCCGGCACAACACGACGGTGCGCGAACTGCGCGAGGCCAACAATCTCCGCAGCGATTTTCTGAGGGTCGGACAAAAGCTGCGCCTGGCCGACAACGGCCGCACGCCTGCCAACTCGCCTTACGCCAGGCGCTACGCGCAGCTCGAACGCCTGCAGCAGCGTCTGCTGCCGACCAAACGCTTTCAGCATCAGGTCCGGCCCGGCGAAAGCCTGTGGATCATCGCGCGGCGCTACGGCGTGAGCGTCGACGAACTCCAGCGCTGGAACGGGCTGGGCAGCAACAGCCTGATCCGCCCCGGCGATCACATTCTGGTCAACATGAGCCAGCCCGGCGGCTCGCAGGCGCGTGAATACACGGTCAGACGAGGCGATTCGCTGTGGACCATCGCGCGGCGCCATGATGTGTCGGTTCGCGAGCTGATGCGCTGGAACGGACTGAGCGAAGGCGCCATCCTGCGCCCCGGACAGACCCTGACCATTCGCGGAGGCGGCAGTGCGTAACCTTATTGTAATCGTGCTGATGATCACCGCGCCGCTGGCCGCCCCGGCCGGCACGGCCGACAACGACCTGGTCAGCTTCGAGGGCGAAATCGTCCAGGGCGGGCTGGTCATCGGTCGGGCGCCTGCCGGCAGTTCGGTCAGCGTCGACGGCAAACCGGTCATGATCAGCGAGGATGGACGCTTTCTGGTGGCCTTTGCGCGCGAGCAGAGCGAGCCAGCGCATATCGAAGCGACCCTGCCCTCGGGCATGCGCCTGAGCGAAAGGCTGACCCCGAAGCCCCGGAAATTCGACATCCAGCGCATCGACGGCCTGCCACAAGACAAGGTCACACCACCCGAATCAGTGCTGAAGCGCATCCGCGAGGATGCTCGCCAGGCCCGTCAGGCCCGCGAGCGCCGGGATGAACGCAGCGACTGGGCCGGTGGTTTCGACTGGCCCCTGACCGGGCCGATCACCGGCGTCTACGGCAGCCAGCGCATTCTCAACGGCCAGCCGCGCAATCCACACTGGGGCATCGACATCGCCGCGCCCACGGGAACGCCGGTTCGCGCTCCCGCCCCGGGTATCGTGACTCTGGCGCATCCGGATATGTACTTCTCCGGCGGCACCCTGTTCATCGACCACGGCCACGGGCTGGTCTCGGCCTTTCTCCACCTCAGCGCGCTCCACGCCGAGGTCGGCGATGTGGTCGAGCGCGGGAAAGTAATTGCCGAGGTCGGCGCAACCGGACGAGCCACCGGCCCGCATCTGGACTGGCGCATGAATCTTGGTGATACAAGAATCGACCCCGCCCTGCTGCTCGATTGGAGCGAGAATCCGGATGCCGAAGCGCCCTGAGCCTGCCAGCGCGCCTGCCCGGACGCGCCGGCCGCGCGCGTCATGGCTTTCGGTCGCAGCCCTCGTCCTGTTGTTGGGCGGCTGCGCGATCACGCCAGGCGCCGAAACACCCGAACGCCCCTCACCGGTGCTGCAGCAGATCGCTGCCCGGCTGCCCGGAGACTATCTCAGCGTACGCGAAGACGGGCTCGACTCCCGCGCGCTGAGCATCGAGCGTCGAAACAGCGCTGATGCCACGGGCCTGGCCTTTTCCATGGTCCAGTCCGGCGGCGGCAACGTACATCACTATGGCCTCAGGCTCGATCGCGGCCCGATGGCAAACCGGCTCGACGGCGAATTCGCCCTGCTCGGCTCCCGCGGGCAGGTGCGGCGCAGTTGCCCAATGGATTTTCACCTCAGCGAACAGGGGTTGGTCGGCGAGACCGATCCGGCATCATGCCGCTTCGGCGAGGAATCGGAGGCCGTCGGTCTGCTCAAGGAGATCGCCTTCGACGGCAGCTTGCTGCGCATTGGCGACCGGCTGGTCGATCCTGAAACGAGCGAGCCGCTGGGGCCGGATCAGATCATCCGTTTTCTGCCGTCGCGCACTTTCTCCGGCTGGCTGGGTGTTCGCGAGGGTGAGGAGTGGCGCGTCGCGCGTGATTTCAGCCTGCAAACGGGCACGGATATCGAGCCGCTGGACGCCGCGGACATGAGCCTGGGGCTCTCGATTGCTCTCAACTACTACCGCATGGAACGCGGCAGCGACGAAACTCTGATGCGGCTGACCGTCACGGAACTTCGCACCGGCAAGGTACTGGCCGAGTCCTGGGCCGCGCCAGGCTCCGCCACGATCGGCGTCGCCCTGCCCGATCTGCAGGTCGGTTTGAGACTTACGAAATAAGGTAGGTTCAGTCGTGACGCCAGCCTGACGGCTGGCCATCGATCGGCTTGTAACCGCCTTCCACGCCCCTGGTCACGATGGCGACTGCGTTGTGCGGATGCAGGCTCTCGAAGTGGCGGCAGCGGGCCCAGAAGTCGATCACCCGCTCCTGAGCCACCAGGGCGCTCTGAACGCGCCGGGCTGCATCCTCGCAGAACATCAGGTTCTGTCCGTTAAGCAGCGCGAAGGCCTGTTCGTCCTCGCGCTTGACGGCGGCCTGAACCGGCGTTTTGAGCGCGTCCTCGACGGCGTCGATCATCTCGACGAAGGGAAACGCCTCGAAGCTCGGCGCAAGCTGCAGGCGTATATCGGCCGAGCTGCGCTGGCTGTGCGGCGTGGCCACAATGCCCTCCTCGCTGCCCAGCCAGTCGATTACGGCCTGTGCATCGACCGGACCCTGATCGCCGAAGTCGCTTTTGAACTGATCCTGGATAAGCTGGCGCGCCAGCGCCGCCGAGCACGGACAGGTGCTCGAATAGGCAATCTGAAAGGCCATCTCGATGCCGAATTCGCGCTCGTTGAGGCTGGCGATGATGCTGATCGGATAGCGCTTCCAGCCGCTGTTGTCGCTGACCAGCGACTTGCGCCGCAGCATGTAGTCGAAGTCCAGGCGCAGCATGGCCTTCGAGCTCAGGTCTTCGTGCGAGGCCAGAAAGTCGCGCAGCAGATGACGCAGCAGCGCCGGCGTGACCGTGTGCCCGGCCAGCGCCTGATCGAGATGCAGATACAGCCGCGACATGTGAATGCCGCGTTTTTCCGGCCGCTCCAGGTCGACAAAAGCACTGATCCGGGCCGTGGTCTGCACGTGCCGGCCGTCGGTGGCATCGAGCAGAACGGGCATCTCGATGGTGTTCATGCCCACCCAGTCGAGCCGTCCGCCAACCTGGGCCTGAGCGTGGCTGGCGACGTCCGGCATATTCGCGAGTCTGGATTGATTTTTCATGAATTTCTCTGCTGCATGCGTAGAGGGGCACCCTGAATGATCTGGGGGCGATTGTATTGCGAAGCAACATTGAACGCCATTGACGATCAACGGCCCGTGAATCCGGACGCGCCCGCACAGGCTGTGCTCGGGGATGAAATGAAGGAAGCCCTGAGGGTGTCAGGGCTTCCGTGACAGTCCAGCGACCGAACTTGCCTTGTGGCGCCGTGGCGCGCTAGTCGCCAGGCTGGGTCGGGACGAAATTCGCCAGGGTCACATCGAAATTGCCTGTACTGACGTTGCGCACCACGATCAGTACGGGCGCGGGTATCGGCAGGCCGGTGCTCTTGTAAACCGATGCAAATCCGTCTGGATAGATCAGTTGCAGGCAGTCCGGTGACGGGTCGAACAGGCAGCCGCGATAGGTGGCTTTCGGCGTCGAATTGGCCTTGTTGAAGGCATCTTCCACCGAGCGGGCCGCGTCGGCAATGGTCTTGAATGCGCCCTGCAGGTCGTTGAGGTTTTTGATCTCGATTCCGCCGAGGTTGGTAATCGCATCCTGCACCGCATTGATGGCGTCGGGGCCCACCATCAATACCTGACTGGCTTCCGGCAGCGTGCCGTTGAGCCCCAGGCCCTCGATCACGCTGTTGGGCGCGTCAAATATGTGGATGGAAACGCTCCCTGCGCTGATGACGCCAACCAGCTCACCGGCGTTCGCGTACTGCTTGAGCAGGTCTTCGCCGGCCAGGATCAGCCCGGACTTCAACAGTTGCTGAATCAGCGGCACGTAGATTTTCTTGATCAGACGGGTCCGTAGAGCAGAGCCGGTCATCAGGCCGCCCAGCGAGAAGAACTGGGGCTGCGCCGGCGGCGGCGGCGTGGCAGCGCGCTGCAGGCCAGGCGTTTTGCCAGCCCGGCTGAGCTGCTGCTGGCTGACCAGGCCCGCATCGGTCAGGGCAGCATCAATCGCCGTGACCTGGGCATGAACCAGGCGCGGAATACGCACCGACAGGATATGGCTCAGCCAGTCGGCGCCGGCAAGCTGGCCGTAGAGCGTGGGCTCGAGACTGCTCATCCGATCGATGCTCTCGGCCACCTGCTGGTTCATGTCCCGCAGCCTGGCGTCGTCATCGCCCGGGGTCGTCGGGCTCAGATCTGCCAGCAGCAGCTCCAGGGGCTTGAGATCATCGACCAGCGTTTGCACGGCGCCCACATAGGCAATGTCGGCAGCACTCTGGTCAAAGCCTGCCGGCGGCAGCTCGCTCAACGGCGGCGGAAAGCCGCCATCGGGGGCAAATGGCGAGGTCACGCGCAGGTCTTCAAGCTCGATCGCGGCCTGCAGCGCCAGCAGATCGGTGTGAATGATTCCAATCGCGCCCTGGTCGCCGGCCTCGATGGCGGCCGACAGTTCGCGAGTCAAAACATCGAGCTCTTCAATGCGCGCGGCCAGGTCGACGAAGATCGACTGGGGCGAGTTCTCGCCGGCCGGTGAGACGACCGCAAACGCCTCGCTGACCGCCTCGCTGGATGCGACCAGGGTCGCCGTCACCGTGTAGGCGCCCAGCGTATCGCCGCCTGTGGTGATGGTGCCGGCGACAACCTGCGGCGGCAGCCCCGCGGCAGCATCCGGCTCGGCGTTGATTTCAACCAGATAAGCCGGCGTGGGGCTAACCTGCGCACCATTGCTGTCGAATACGGCAACGCTGAAAGCGGTGGACTCGCCGGCCAGAACAACGCCGGACTCCAGCGACAGGCGAATGCGCGCGCCTACCGAGACCGTGATATCGAGGCTGGCCCCGGCATTGGTGTCGCTGCCCGGCGCCTGGCCCTGGGCGATCACCACCCCGGCCGGAATGGTATCGGAGTGCCCGGGCGTGACCGTGCCAACCACCAGGCCGGTGGCGAGGATGAGATCCTCGGCGCTGTCCTGTGACAGGCCCACCACATTGGGCACCCGAACCGGCGGCGGCCCCAGCGAGACGTGGAAGTCGACCGGACTGCCGGCGGCTGCGGTGGTACCGGCAGCGGGCGTCTGGGAAATCACCCGGCCGATCGGTACCGCATCGTCGAAGACTCGCGCCACGTTGCCGACGCTCAGACGAGCGTCGGTGATGGCGCTTTCCGCCTCGGCCCGGGGCTGATTGACGATGGCGGGCACCGTCACCGGCGCCTGCACGGCCAGCGTCCAGGTCTGATCCGCGGCCAGACCCAGTGAATCGCTGACTCGAACCGCCACCAGGCGCTCGCCAAGGTCGGCGCTGGCGGGCATCCAGCGAATGATGCCGTTGGCATCGATGCTCATTCCCGCCGGCGCCTCGGTCAGGGCGTAGGTGAGAGTTTCGCCGGGATCGGGATCGACGGCCAGCAATGGATAGACATATTCGAATCCGGGCGAGGCAAACAGCCGCGGCTGCGACAGAATCCGAGGCGGGTTGACCGGCGGCAGTATCTCGATGCTGACGGTGGCGAGGTTGGACTGCAGGTCGCCGTCATCGGCCCGATAGGTAAAGCTGTCGGTGTCGACATGGCGCTCTTCGGGCATGAGCTCGTTGACCCGGTTGCGGTTCAGGCCCGGCAGCAGCCAGTGGGGCTGCTCGAACTGCGGCACCGAGCCGTCGGCATTGATATTGGTGACGTGATAATCCCACTGGTTCCAGACGCCGCGCGTGGGCGGCCAGTCATCGTTTTCGCTTTCAAAAACAAACAGTGACGGTGACAGTGAAAACCCTTTCACAATCAGCTCGGAGGCGCCATCGCCGTCGATGTCGGCGAATATCGGTATGCTGACACCGGGGCCGTAGGGGCAATTGCAAAGCTCCTGGTCGAGTTTGAGCGACCCGTCGCGCCCGTCCAGTATCAGCAGCCTGACCGGGCCGCGCCCGTAGGGATAGACCACCTCGTTAAAACCGTCGCCGTCGAGGTCGATGACCGTTGCCGCGGAGAAACCCGGCACGGAAGACGGGTCCAGTTGATACCGCCAAAGCAGCGTGCCATCGGCGCCGTTGAGCGCCGTCACGCTGCGGTCTGCATGCGAGGTGGCAAGAACGTCGGCCAGACCATTGTTGTTCAGGTCGGCAAGAACCAGTGGCTCGTTGCCGACCGTAAAAGGCATCGTGGCCTGCCACAGATCCGTGCCGTCGTGGTTCCAGGCAACGATGTTGTCTGCGCCATGGCTGATGTAAACGCGCCGCACCAGCTCGGGATAGGGATCATCATCCAGGTTGGCGGCGATCGGGGTATAGACGCTCTTGTTGTTTTGTGTGACGTCATTTCGGGCCCACAGCAGCTCGCCGTCATGGCGGAAAGCTACCGACCCGGTGACGATTTCAGGCTTGCCGTCGAGATCGAGATCGACGATTTCGGTTCTGCCCCAGCTTTGTGTCGAAGGGATGCCTTCGACCATCACCGTATCGAGCAGCATGCCCTGATTGTCGAATACGCTGTAACCGACGCTGGGAACAGGACTGCCGTGTCCCCAGCCCACCACGATTTCAGGCGTGCCGTCCTGGTCAAGATCGGCAATGGAGACCTTGGAGTTTAAAAAACCATCGACGCCAATGCGGTGAGCGCCCCGGAAGCGATCCGGCAGCGATTCGCTGATCCACTTGACCTGGCCGTCGTGCTCCAGGGCGATCAGCTTTTTGCCGCCCTCGGTACTGGTATGGCCGTCCTCCCTACCAATCACAATAATGTCCGGGTGGCCATCCAGATCGATATCCGCAATGGCTTTTTCACCCCAGAGCGAACGGGCAATCGAGACCTCAAAAACCTTTGACATCGTATCGCCGCGAAGTGCGCCAAGCTTGCTGTGACTCTGATAGATGATCTCCGGAACGCCATCGCCGTCCATATCCATGATCAAGGGTTGCGCAATCAAACCGCCCACACCCGTCTGGCGGAATTTTTCTACTGCTGAAAGCGTGCCCGCCGGGCTGTCCGGAGTGTATTCGAAGCTGCCGTCGGCATTGAGGGCCAGGCTGCCTTTTGAAGGTCCGGTTTCCAGCACCGCGGTGAGCGGATCGTTGTTGGGATCACTGTCGTTGGCCAGCACGCCGGGGGCGGCGATGGTCAGGGTATCGCCCTTGACGGCCTGATAGGCATCGTCGACGGCCACCGGCGGCCGGGCCTGGCCGACGGATATTGAAAACGTGGCCGAATCGCTCAGCCCGGTGCTGTCGGTCACCGTGACACCAACGCTGTGGTTGCCCAACTGGGCCGGCGCCGGGGTCCAGTCCAGATTGCCGCTGCCGGGGTTCAGGCTCATGCCCACAGGTGAGTGGTCAAGCGAGAAAGCCAGGCGGTCGCCCGCATCCGGGTCGGTGGCTGTAACAGTCAGACTGAAAGGCACATCGGCCCGCGCGCCCTGGTCGGCAATGGCGTCGAGAACGGGCGGGCCGCCGTCGATGACCGTAATCCGGAACAGGCGCCTGTCGGCAAGGCCGTCTGCGTCGCTGACCTCCACGCCAATCAGGGAAGCCCCGATCTGGTTGTTATCGGGCGTCCAGCGGATCTGCCCGCTGGCCGCGTTGATCGTCATACCCGCAGGCGCATCGGTAAGGACAAAGCTGAGCGTATCTCCGGCGTCGGGATCGCTCGCTGTCGGGTTGATGACCACCAGCGTGCCCGCCGGCACGCGGCGATCGGCAATGCCTTCCAGCACCGGCCGGCCATTATCCTGTACCGGCAGCATGACCGTGAGCGTGAACGACTCGCTGGCGCTCAGGCCAAGTGGATCAGCCACCTCGATGGTGACCGGATGGGCGCCGAGATCGCCAGAAGACGGCGTCCAGCTAATCAGACCATTGCCATCGATGCCCATGCCCGCCGGTGCGGTGGCAAGCGTAAAGCTGAGCGTGTCGCCGGGGTCGGGGTCGCTGGCCTGCACCTGCAAGCCGAAGCTCTCACCGACGGTAAGCGACTGATCAGCAATGGCGGCGATCACCGGCGGCTGGTTTTGGCCGGCCTCACAGGCCATGTTGCGCGCACAGATCACATCGCCCACATCGATCAGGCCATCCCCGTTGCAGTCCTCGCTGCCGTCCGGGCTCTGGCGCTCCAGAATCACGTCGACAATGCTTGCGGCATCGGCGCCCCCTCCCCCTTGCCCGGCCGCCGCCGGCTGTGGCTGCGTGGCCAGCACCAGGCCGGCGGTGATCAGCACCAGCAGCACGTTGACGCCGCGGCGATGCAGCACCACCAGCCCGGCGACCAGCAGCAGCGCAAACATGGCCAGCAGCCCCGATAGCGGCAGCGTGGGGACCGGTATCGCCGCGACCGGCGGCACGCCGCCGCCACGAATGGCGATCTGACCTTCAACCTGCTGCGCCACAAGCGGCGCGGCCGCCTCGTCAACGACCTTGAGCCCGGTCAGGGCAACGGCAACGCTGCCAGGCGTCGCATCAGAGGCAATCGTGACGACAGCGCTGCCCAGGCGCTGGCCGACAGCAACACCGTGCATACCCGCTGCCTGGCCACCCGCTCCAGCGGTCGGCACCGGACAGGCGGTCTGATACAGGACCAGGCGCAGATGATCGGGAGCGACGATCGCATAATCCAGCGCCAGGCCAGCCGGCAGCGCTGCCGGAGTGAAGCCATTGAGGCTCAAGCGCGGCTCGGAGAGCACCAGATCGAACTGGGCGGCGGCAAATTCACCGCCGACATCGATCGGCAGCTCGAGCATGTCGGCCGGGTCGCCGGCGATCTGTCCAACGGTGAAAACCGGCGCCTGCGGCTGGGCCACGGCGCTGCCGAGGCAAAAGCACAGGGCCAGACCAGGAAGATAACGGATGCTGATATGCATGCTGCGAGCCCTCACAGGGGGTTGGCGACACGGAAGATGTCGCGCGCCCGATTGGTATCGCCGGCCACCAGGTTGGTGGCGTCGGATTCAAAAACGATCCAGTTACCGTCGCCGGAGATGGCCGGCCGGTAGCTGTGACCGTTTGCCTGCTCGCCGCCGGCGCCTGTGCTCACGCGCGCGGTCGCCCCGCTGCTGCGGTCGTGCACGAAGATATCGAAGCGCTGGTTGCTGTCGTCAGGCACCAGGTTGGAGGCGTTGGAGCGAAAGACAGCGTAGCGGCCATCGTCGGAGATGTCCGGCGAAAAGCTGCCGTGGTTGGCCTGCTCGCCCAGGCTCGATACGCTGACTCTCTCGGTGGTGCCAGTGCTGCGATCATGAACGAAAATATCCCAGTGCCCGTTGTCATCACCCGCCACCAGGTTGCTGGCGCGCGAGCGAAAGACCACATACTGGCCATTGCCGGAAATCATCGCCTGCTGGCTCTCGCCGTCGCCCTCCAACCCTGCCGAAGAGACGCTGACCCGCTCGATGGCGCCGGTTTGGCGATCCTTGACGAACACATCCGGAACCAGATTGTTGTCGCTGCTGGCGAACGAATCGGCCGCCGACTGAAAGGCCACCCAGCGACCATCGTTCGAAAGGCTGGCCGAATAGCTGCCGCCGCGGCCTTCCACGCCGGCCGAATCTCGGCTGATCCGCTCTGTGGGCGGCGTTGGCTGGGTGTCAAGATCGTAGACGAAGATATCGTGCGACGCGTTATAGTCATCATCGATCGGCCGAGCGCTTACGGGCAGAGCGTTCTGAAAGTTGAGCTGGCTGTGGAAGGCGACAATCTGGCCGTTGTCGGACAGGGCGGGTTCCTGGCGGGCCTCTTTGTCCCCTTGCCCTTGATCAATCGGCAGAACGATCGTCGTGGTTGCCGCCGCCCGATCACGCACCAGCACGTACGAGAAACCGGCCAGGCCGTAATTCTGAAAAGCGATGCGGTTGCCGTCAGCGGAAATGGAGGTTCGGATGTGGTTGTTGTAGCGAGGACTGGTCAGTTCCGTGCCATCGTCGGCCAGGCTGACCCGCTCGACCACGCCGCTGTTGAGATCGTTGACGAAGATGTCGCTGGTGCCATTGGTATCGTCAGCGACAAGATTGCCGGCGTTGGATCGAAACGCCACTACGCTGCCATCGCCACTGATGGAGGCCTCGTAGGAGTCCCGATTTGCCTGGGCACCGCTGGAATCGACGCTGATCCGCTGGATCTGCGCCTGTGCCGGCAGCGCCAGCGCCAGCGCCACCCAGAAAAGACCCAGCAGCCACCAGCACCCGCCGCTTGCCTGATTGATCGCCTGCATCGAGATTCCTCCTGTCAGCGAGTGGCGGTCTGATGTTGGCCCCGCCACGAATTCACGGTTTCTACTGACAGAAGCGACATTGCGGGAAAAAGTCGATCACGAATGCATCAATAATTTGCGATCGGTGGTCGTCATCGTGCCCATTCAAAAGCTACGGACTGAATCGTGTTCGAGGAGTGACAATCTGGAGAGACAAAAAAGCCCGGGCAAGTGCCGGGCTTTCAAGTTACTGATTTAATTGGTCGGAGCGGCGAGATTCGAACTCGCGACCCCCACAACCCCATTGTGGTGCGCTACCAGGCTGCGCTACGCTCCGACCGAAACCTGCTTGGGGCTAAAGCACCCATTTTACCTGCAACCGACACGAAAATGCGACGGGTTTGCGGGCAAAAGTATGGAACCACGGAAGACACGGAACAAAAATCAATCTGGCAGGCGCGCGCTCGGTGCGTTTATCGGCGACTCTTAGCGGCGCAGAACGTGGAGGATCTCCTCGAGCTCGACGCGGATCTGGCGCACAAGCTGCTGGCTGCGCGAGACGTCGTTCTGCGCGCTGTCACCTTCCAGGCGCTGGCGCGCGCCCTGAATGGTAAAGCCCTGCTCGTGCAAAAGACTGCGAATCTGGCGAACCATGAGCACATCGTGGCGCTGGTAATAGCGGCGGTTGCCGCGGCGCTTGACCGGCTTGAGCTGAGGGAATTCCTGTTCCCAGTAGCGCAGGACGTGCGGCTTGACCGCGCACAGCTCACTGACCTCACCGATGGTGAAGTAGCGCTTCGCCGGTATCGGCGGCAGCTCCTGGTTACTCCGCGGATCCAGCATAAGCTTCCACTCTCGCTCTGAGCTTCTGTCCCGGCTTGAAGGTCACCACGCGCCGGGCCGAGATGGGAATTTCCTCTCCCGTCTTGGGATTTCTTCCCGGGCGCTGGTTCTTGTCGCGTAGCTGGAAGTTGCCGAATCCCGACAGCTTGACATGATCGCCACTTTCGAGCGCCTGACGAATCGTCTCGAACCAGGCATCCACAAATTCCTTGGCTTCGCGCTTGTTCAGCCCGACCTCATCGAACAGCGCGGAGGCCAGGTCAGCTTTGGTCAACGACATCCCCTTGTTTAACCTCTCAGTTTGGCATCGAAGCGACTCTCGAGATCAGCCAGTACTCTCTCGAGTAGTGCATCGATCTCCCGATCCTTAAGGGTGCGCGAAACATCGCGCAAAATCAAGCCAATAGCCAGGCTTCTAAACCCGGTTTCGATCCCTTCGCCCCGATACTGATCGAATATCACACATTTTTCAAGCAGTTCGCCGGCCGATTTCTGCACCGCCTCGATCAGGTCTGCGGCCGGGTGCTCATCGGAAACCACGATAGCGACGTCGCGCCGAACGGCCGGGAAACGACCGCTGTCGCGATGCTCCGGCACTCGGCGGGCACTGATGCTGTCGCCGTCGAGCTCGGCCACGAATACGGCTTGATCGAGCTCCAGCTCGTCGGCCAGCGCGGGATGGAGCTGGCCAAGCCAGCCAGCCTGAACGTCATCGATCAACAGACGGGCTCCCTGACCAGGATGCAGCCACGGCACATCGACGCGCTCGAAGCTGAGCCTGCCGTCAATGGCATTGAACTCGAGAAGCTGCTCCACCTCGCCCTTGAGGTCGAAGTAGTCCACCGGCCGCGGCTTGCCGCTGAAGTGCTCGGGGCGATGATTGCCGGTTATCAGCAGGCCCAGGCGCCAGGTCTCGTCAAACGCCTCGGGGCCGTTGCGAAAGCAGTGACCGGTTTCGAACAGGCGCAACGACGGGATCTGGCGCCGCAGATTGCGACCGGCGACATCCAGCAGCCCCGGCAGCAGGCTGGTTCGCAGCACGGCCATCTCGCGGCTGAGCGGGTTGGCCAGCGGCTGGGCGCCCTCGCCCATCGACAGGCGGTCGAGTTGCTGCTGGCTGACAAAACTCCAGGCAATGATCTCCTGGAAGCCGCGTGCGGCGAGCTGCTCACGCAGGACCTTCTCGCTGGTGCGCGTCTCGCGCGGTGCCTTGACAATGATCTCGCCGCCGGGGTGGCGGGTCGGCAGGTGATCGTAGCCGTGGATTCGCGCCACCTCCTCGATCAGATCGGCCTCGATCTCGATATCGCGGCGAGCGCTCGGGGCTACCACATCGAAGCGGCCATTACTGCGGCTGACTTCCATGCCCAGCCGCTGGAGAATGGCCTCGACGGAATCGGCGTCGAGATTCGCGCCCAGCACCCGGTTGAGGCGCTCGAGACGAAGCGAGACACGGGAGGCGCCAGGCAGATCCCGGGACTCCAGAGCCTCGACAACCGGGCCGGGTCGGCCACCGGCAATCTCGACGACCAGCCTGGTGGCGTGCTCGATGGCGATGCGCTGCAGCGCCGGGTCGACGCCGCGCTCGAAGCGATGCGCCGATTCGGTAGCCAGGCCCAGGCGGCGCGCCTTGCCGCTGATTGTCGCCGGATTGAACCAGGCCGATTCCAGCAGAATGTCGCGGGTGTTATCGCCCACGGCCGAGTCTGCGCCGCCCATGACGCCGGCGATCGCCAGCGCCCGTTCGTTGTCGGCAATCACCAGCATGTCTTCGTCGAGCTCGACCTCCTGACCGTCTAGCAGCGTGATCTTCTCGTTCCGGTGCGAGCGGCGAACGCGGATACCGCCCTCGATCCGGTCGAGATCGAAAGCGTGCATCGGCTGGCCGAGCTCCAGCAAGACGTAATTGGTTACATCGACAATCGGGCCGAGGCTGCGGATGCCGCAGCGGCGCAGACGCTCGACCATCCACAGCGGCGTGTCGGCCTTTGCATCAATGCCCTCGATCACGCGGCCGACGTAGCGCGGGCAGTCTTGAGCGCTGTCGAGCGAGATTCTGATGTCTCGTTTGGTTTGCGCCATCACTTCGTCGATTTGCGGTGCCTTCAGCGGCTTGCCCGTGATTGCGGAGAGTTCGCGCGCCAGGCCACGAATCGAAAGACAGTCGGCGCGATTGGGCGTCAGGTCGATCTCCATGATCGAGTCGTCCAGGCCCAGGTACGCCGTCAGCGGCTCGCCCGTGGGGGCGTCGGCCGGCAGCTCCATCAGGCCGCCCGCATCCTCGCCCAGACCCAGCTCCGGCTCGGAGCACAGCATGCCTTCCGAGCCCACGCCGCGCAGCTTCGCGGGCTTGATCTTCAGGCCACCGGGCAGGCGGGTGCCGAGCGTGGCCAGCGGCGCCTTGAGGCCCTCGCGTGCATTGGCCGCGCCACAGACGATAGTGCGCTCCTCGCTGTCGCCGGCGACCCGGCAAACGCGCAGCCGATCGGCGTCCGGGTGAGGCTCTACCGACAGGATCTCGGCTACCACCACGCCGTCAAGCGGCGGGGCAACCGGTTCGATGGAGTCGACTTCCAGCCCGGCAAGGGTGAAGCGTTCGGCGATTTCGGCGGCGCTGAGGCCGGAATCTACCCACTCGCCAAGCCAGCGATGACTGATTTTCATGCTAAGCCCTTCATCAAATCCCTTAGCGAAACTGGCGCAAGAAGCGCAAGTCGTTGTCGAAAAACAGGCGCAGGTCGTCGACGCGGTAGCGCAGCATGGCAAAGCGCTCCACGCCCAGGCCGAAGGCATAGCCGGTGTATTCCTCCGGATCGACGCCGCAGTTGACCAGCACGTTGGGATGCACCATGCCGCAGCCAAGCACCTCCAGCCAGTCGCCGGTGGTGCCGTCGGCGTTGCGCCAGCGCACGTCGACTTCGGCCGAAGGCTCGGTAAAGGGAAAGTAGGACGGGCGCAGGCGCATTTCGAGATCGTCTTCGAAGAAGGCGTTGACGAAATCCGACAGCATGCCCTTGAGATCGGCGAAGGTCACGCCGCGATCGACCAGCAGACCCTCGACCTGATGAAACTGCGGCGTATGCGTCTGGTCCGAGTCGGCGCGGAATACGCGGCCGGGCGCGACAATGCGCACCGGGGCGCCGCGCTCTTTCATCACCCGGATCTGAACCGGCGAGGTGTGCGTGCGCAGCAGGCGGCCATCGGGCAGGTAAAAGGTGTCGTGCATGGCGCGCGCCGGATGGTGCGGCGGAAAATTCAGCGCCTCGAAATTATAGTAATCATTCTCGACTTCCGGGCCCGTAGCAACCTCGAAACCAAGCCGCTGGAAGATGTCGAGCAGACGATCGAGCGCGCGGTTGACCGGATGGACGGCACCAGGATCGACCGAACGCCCCGGCAGGGTGACGTCGATGGTCTCCTTGTTCAGGCGAGCATCGAGGCGCGCGCGCGCAAGCACTTTGTCGCGTTCTGCAATCGTCTGCTCGAGCGTCTGCTTGGCCCGGTTGATCTGCTGACCAGCCTCACGCCGCTGTTCCGGCGGCAGCCGGCCCAGCTCTTTCAGTTGTGCAGTGAGCGCCCCTTTCTTGCCAAGAAAGCGCACCCGAACCTCGTCCAGGCTGCGCTCGTCGCCAGCGCTTGCAACCTGCTCGAGGGCGTCCTCGAGCAGGTCTTCCAGTGCCCTGGTTTCCATGCTCAGCCCAGGCTGGACTGAGCTTTCTCGGCCAGCACCTTGAAGGCGACCTTGTCGTGAACGGCCAGATCAGCAAGGACCTTGCGGTCGATGGCGATCTCGGCACGCTTGAGGCCGTTGATGAAACGGCTGTAAGACAGGCCATGCTCACGTGCGGCGGCATTGATGCGCTGAATCCACAGGCTGCGGAAATCGCGCTTGCGCTGGCGGCGGTCGCGATAGCTGTACTGGCCGGCCTTGATGACCGCCTGCTTGGCGACGCGATAGACCTTGCGGCGGGCGCCGTAATAGCCCTTGGCCCGGCTGAGCACCTTGCGGTGACGACGACGGGCAACTACTGAACGCTTGACTCTTGCCATGATCCTCTCTCCTTACAGCTTGGGCAGCATCTGACGCACAGACTTTTCGTCTGCGCGCGAGACCAGCGTGGTTGAACGCAGACGACGCTTGCGCTTGGTGTTCTTCTTGGTGAGGATATGGCTGTGGTTGGCGCGCTTGCGCTTGATGCGCCCGCTACCCGTAGCCCGGAAGCGCTTGGCCGCGCCCCGATTGCTCTTGATCTTCGGCATTGTCTTGTCTCCGTTTTGTTTTACCTTCGTGCAGCGGCGCCCGGGCCGTCCGGACAACACTTGTCAAGCTGCATTCCGGCGAGTTGTATACGGCAGCCAGGCTGCCGCTTCGTACACCGTCCGCTCTGGCAAAGCCTTCCTGTCAGGAAGCCTTTCGGGGCGACAGCATCATGACCATCTGTCGACCTTCCATGCGCGGACGCTGTTCCACGACCGTTTCTTCGATCATGTCCTTTTCGACCCGCTCGAGCAGGTCACGGCCCAGTTCCTGGTGGGCCATTTCGCGACCCCGAAAGCGCAGGGTCACCTTGACCTTGTCGCCCTCCTCGATGAACCGGCGCAGATTGCGCATCTTCACATCGTAGTCGTGGTCGTCGGTTCCAGGCCGGAATTTCACTTCCTTGACCTGAGTCTGTTTCTGCTTCTTGCGCGCCGCCTGCGCCTTCTTGGACTGTTCGAAGCGGTACTTGCCCCAGTCCATGATGCGGCAGACGGGCGGATCTGCCTGTGGTGCAATCTCGACGAGGTCCATGCCTTCTTCCCGGGCACGGGCCAGCGCATCCCTGACCTCCATCACCCCGATCTGATCACCTTCAGACCCCACCACGCGCACTTCGCGCGCCGTGATGTCCTCGTTGCGTCGGGTCTTCTTATCTGTTGCGATGTGTGCTGCTCCTTCGTGAAGTCAGTATGTGAGTTGTCAATTATCGGCGATTATCGACGATGGGGCCGCGCCGTGCCACCTCTTCGGACAAGCGTGCGACCAGATCATCGATTGACATCGCGCCCAGGTCGGTGCCGTCGCGCAGTCGCACCGCCACCTGGCGATTGTCGACCTCGCGATCACCCACGACCAGCAGATACGGGATCTTTTCGAGCGTGCGGGCGCGAATTTTATAGCCGATCTTCTCGTTGCGCAAGTCCGATTCCACCCGAAAACCCCGCTGATTCAGGGTGTTGGTCAGCTCGTGCACGTAATCAGCCTGGGCGTCGGTAATGTTCATCACCACCGCCTGCACCGGCGCCAGCCAAAGCGGCAGATCGCCGGCGTAGTGTTCGATGAGAACACCGATAAAGCGCTCGATCGATCCGAGGATTGCGCGGTGCAGCATCACCGGCACCCGCCGCTCGCCATCTTCGGCAACGTATTCCGCGCCCAGGCGTCCGGGCATGGAAAAATCGACCTGCATGGTGCCGCACTGCCAGACGCGGCCAATGCAGTCGGTCAGCGAGAACTCGATCTTGGGGCCGTAGAACGCGCCCTCGCCCGGCTGCAGTTCGTATTCGATATCGGCCGCCTCGAGGGCTTCGGCCAGCGCCTTTTCGGCCTTGTCCCAGACCTCGTCTGAGCCAACCCGCTTTTCCGGGCGGGTCGAGAGCTTGACCGCCACGTCGGTAAAGCCGAAATCGTTATAGACCTCGAAAACCAGCTTGTTGAAGGCCAGCACTTCGGCGTGAATCTGATCTTCGGTACAGAAGATGTGGGCGTCGTCCTGAACGAACGCGCGCACCCTCATCAGGCCGTGCAGTGCGCCCGAGGGCTCGTTGCGGTGGCAGGAGCCGAACTCGGCCATGCGCAGCGGCAGGTCACGATAGCTTTTCAGGCCCTGGTTGAACACCTGCACGTGGGCCGGGCAGTTCATCGGCTTGATCGCGTAGACGCGGTTTTCCGACGAGGTGATGAACATGTCATCGCCAAAGTTTTCCCAGTGGCCGGATTTCTCCCACAGGCCGCGATCGATGATCGAGGGCGTGTGGATTTCCTCGTAGCCGGCCTGCCGCAGCCGCTCGCGGATGTAGTCCTGAAGCGCAAGATAAATGCGCCAGCCGCGATCGTGCCAGAACACCATGCCGGGCGCCTCGGGCTGGACATGGTAGAGACCCAGACGCGTACCCAGCTTGCGGTGGTCGCGCTTTTCGGCCTCTTCCAGGCGCTTGAGATAGGCCTTGAGCTGCTTCTTGTCCGGCCAGGCCGTGCCGTAAATGCGCTGCAGCATCTCGTTGTCGGAGTCGCCGCGCCAGTAGGCACCGGCCAGCTTGGTCAGCTTGAACACGCCCAGCTTGCCGGTCGAGGGCACGTGCGGGCCGCGGCACAGATCGATGAAGTCGCCCTGGCGATACAGCGACAGCGTCTCGTCGGCAGGAATGTCTTCGATGATCTGCGCCTTGTACTCCTCGCCCTGCTTGCGGAAGAACTCGATCGCCTCGTCGCGCGCCATCACCGAGCGCTCGACCGCCAGGTCCTCGGCGACGATCTTCGCCATTTCGTTCTCGATCTTCTCGAGATCCTCGGGGTGGAAAGGCTCTTCGCGCGCAAAGTCGTAGTAGAAACCGTCGTCGATGACCGGACCGATGGTGACCTGCGTTTCGGGAAACAGGCGCTTGACCGCCTGCGCCATCAGGTGCGCGGTGGAGTGCCGAATCACGTCCAGGCCCTCCTCGTCACGCGCCGTGATGATGCGCAGATTCGCGTCGCCATCGATGCGGAAGCTGGTATCCACCAGTCGACCCTCGACCTCACCGGCCAAGGCCGCCTTGGCAAGGCCTGGACCAATGGACTCGGCCACATCATGTACCGTCACCGGATGATCGAAATCCTTCCGGCTACCGTCTGGAAGCGTAATCTGAACCATGGTTGCGAATTCTACCGTCACTCAGCCCATCAAGTTGGGGCAAATCGCCCCGATTCTAAGCCCCCAACCCCTTTTTACCCGGGCTTCGATCCCGGCCCGATTGGGGAGGGCCTGCTTCAGTTCGACGCAGTGGCGAGGCCTTCAGCAGGCCCTCCCCAATCGGGCCTGCTCATGGAGCTGGATTTCAGACCCACCGCCAATCTAAGGCGGACCAGCCTCCGCGCAGGAACCGGAATGTACCTTGATGGTACATGAGGATTCCGAGCACGTGCGACGACTCCAGGCGAGCGCTTCTTCATGCTCCGCGAAAACCGCCCCCGCCTTCCGTCTGCACTGCCCGACGCCGAAAGCGGCGGCACTTTTTCTCCAAGCCGAAGGGTTCTTCTCAGCGCCGCCGAGAGCGCCTGTGTCGGTGACGCGCGGAGCGCAGCAACCGCAGTGTGCCTTTATGGCACATGAGGATTGCGAGCACCGAACGGCGCCAAAAGCGGCGGATTCAGGGAGGGCTGGAAAGCATTCGGTGGTGGGCGATGCTGGATTCGAACCAGCGACCTCTGCCATGTCAAAACTGAATATTCACCTGCCATAATATGCCTATTTGCTCCAAAATCAGGGGTTTACAGTTTACACCGCTGGTCAGTTTATGCCCAATGATGCTAGAATGTGGTCACACGCTGGTCACACGTTGGTCACACGGAAGGACATCATGGGAAACAAAGTCGCAACAAGCATCACCATCACGCGGGCGCGAAATCTTCTGAAAAAGCCGGAGCGCTCCACAATCTTCTGTAACCGGATTCAGGGATTCTATGCCATCCGGCTGGCGCGTGGCGTGTCATTCCGCTACCGCTATCGCGACGAAGCCGGAAAACGTCGAACCGTCACCATCGGGCAATTCGACCCGGACAACTTCAAGCCGTCACAGGCCGCCGAGAAAGCCGCATCGTGGGCCGCTGGGGATAGTGACCCCATGGCGGAGCGTGAAGCCGCCAGAGAGGCCGCACAGGCCGCCAGCGTCCAAGCTGAGGCCCGCAAGCTGGGCAAGTACCTATCCGGCGACTACGCGGCCCACCAGAGCGACAAGGCGACGGGGGCGGAGACTATCGCGAGGATTCGCCACGAGTTCGTGGACATTCTCGATACGGACATGGCGAAGATCACGAAGCAGCACATTACAGAGTGGCGGCGCAAGCGCGAAAATCAGGGCATTGCGCGGTCAACGTTGAAGCGCGGATTAGGTGCCCTGCAAACCTGCCTGAATCAAGCTGTCGAGGATGACTTACTCGAATCAAATCCCATCGCGGGGGTGAGCGTGCCAAAAAACGCAAATCGAGATGAAGCCGAAGCGGAATTAAAGGAACGGCGGGAAGCATCACGCCGACCCCTGACCGACGATGAGCTAGAGCGCATCTATAAGGGTATGCGGCTATACGCGGAGCAACTGCGAGGCCAGCGCCGCCGATCCCGAGCGCACGGCAAGCCCGACCTGCCCGACCTTGACGAAACGACATTCCCGCATTGGATACTGCCCCTGATTGAAGTCTCGAAGCATACCGGGCTGAGGCCCGGCGATGCGCTTTCCTTGAAGTGGGGAACGGAAGTAAACCTAGAATCCGGGCGCATTACCAAGATGCCCGCGAAAACGAGCCATCACGAAAACCCCATAACGGTCATGTTCGCGATACCGGACAACCTGCACAGGGTTTTGAAGGCATGGCACGAACAGCAAGGAAAGCCACAGACCGGGTTTGTGTTCCCGTCGCCGGTGACTGGTCGCAAAATGGATCGGCAAGCCTATCGGAAGCCCTGGGACCACATTAAGCGGCTGGGCGGCTTGCCCGATGACCTCACGTTCTACTGTTTCCGACACAACGTGATTAGTCGCATGGTAGAGAGCGGGAAGCCTATGCTACAGATTGCGCGAATCGTCGGGCACAAGAGCGCCAGCATGATCGAGGAGTTTTACTACAAGCACAGCCCGGAAGCGGCGGACACTGCCCTGCAATCCCTGTCGGAGAGTATGCCTAGCCTTATGGTAGAAAGTTCTTGACAAGTTATGCCCTTTGGGGTTAAGGTACCGTTACCGATTCTGGGAAAAAGCACCCAAAGCGGTCACACGAAGCCCGGCCACCGAGCCGGGTTTTTCGCGTCTGGTGATGCTAGGTTAATTTTTTTCTTGACAAGTGGACCAATTTGGGGGTAGAATCTGCTAAAGTGTCGAGAATACCAAGCAGCCGGGGCAACCCCGGCTTTTTGATGCCCTAGCCTGAAATAATCCTTGACATTGTGCCCGGTTTGGTCATATACTTGACAAGCCGATGTAGCCAAACTGCATCCAAAATTCAGAATCCGAGAGAGGCCCCGCATTGACGGGGCTTTTTTCGTTCCGGCCTTCGTGCCCCAGTTTGGCGCGGTAGTTCCTTGCAGCCCTGTCAGAAACCGGTACTTCGGCATCATGCTTCCGATGTTCCAAATCCGTCCGCCTGCCTTGACCTCTCTATCATGCTTGAGAGGTTCCAGGTCCGTCCGCCTGCCCGCTTAACTGTAACTCATGGGTTACGGTTTTCGGCTATGGCGCGGTAGTTGGCGGCGGTGCGTGGCGGCAATTTAACTTCTGCATCATGATGCAAAGGTTCTAGGTCCGCCCGCTTTCTCTGCTGTTCCGATCAAGCGCATTCCGAAAGGGTGCGCTTTTTTTTCGTCCGTCAAAAGTGAGGTAATCAAAATGCAAGCAATCCTTCGCCCGCCCCAGTTGGCTGAATACCTGGGCATGAGCCTTCGGTCTGTGTATCGACTCGAAGAAACCGACCCGACCTTTCCGCGCAAGGTGATGTTTTCGCCGCGATGCGTAGGCTTTAGGCGGGAAGCCGTGGACAAGTGGCTGGAGATGAAGGAGCGCCAAGCCGCGTAAACGGCCCTACAAATTCAATCGAAGTGATGACCGGCCTAGCGCCGGTTTTTTTGTGCCCGAAAAACGAGAACGAGGGATTTACATGACCCCACAAATAAAAAGCCCCGATGGCGGTCGGGGCTCAAACCTGAGAGAACAGGCTTATTCAAACTGTACCGCTAATTATAGCACCAACCCTGCCGACTGTCTACTGCCACGATTGGAAAAGGTGCGAGAAACCGCGCCGGATCAATGGCTGGCCTGCTGCCCCGCACATGATGACCGATCCCCGTCATTGTCGATCAAGCGTGTTGATGATCGGATACTTTTGAATTGTTTTAGCGGGTGCCCCGCGTCCGATGTTGTGGCCGCTGTTGGGCTTCGCCTGTCCGACCTATTCGACAAGCCCCTAACCCATCACGGTAAGCCTCTACGGCCCGCCCAGCGCCGAAGATATGGGCAGGCACTAGACGCACTTCGAGCGCTACAGCAAGAAAGCGTGATTGTGCTGATCGCCGCCCAAAGGGCAGCCGATGGACATGCTATCGAAGGCGATGACCTAGCCCGCCTGATTCAAGCCCGCGACCGAATCGAGATCGCCGCACGGCTGGCAGGGGGTGGCCGATGAGTATCGAAGATGAAGCCCGCACCGTAGCCGATGGCATGGCGAGCATCACGACGCCGCTTTCTACTATCGACGCCGAAGCGATCCGCTGGCATTGGCCCGGAGTTGTGGCGCTGGGCAAGGTGACACTGATTGCCGGTGATCCGGGATTAGGGAAATCACTTATAACCGCCGACATGACCGCCCGCACGACCGGCGGCATACCGTGGCCCGATGGATGCGGTACGCCGGAAACGGGAAGCGTGATTTTCGCAAGTGCCGAAGATGACCCCTCCGACACCATCCGGCCCCGAATGGAAGCAGCCGGAGCAGATGTTAGCCGCGTCCATATCCTATCGACCATCACAGAGATCGACGACGAAGGCGAGATAAGAGAGCGCGGCTTTTCATTGAAGCGTGACATTCATCGCCTGTCACTGGAAGTCGAGCGCATAGGCGATTGCAAGCTAATCGTGATTGATCCCGTATCGGCTTACTTGGGTGGCGTGGACTCACACAAGAATGCAGAGCTTCGCGAGTTGCTCGCGCCGCTGTCCGATCTTGCCGCCCGTCACCGTGTCGCCGTGGTCGCCGTGTCTCACTTGAACAAGGCCCAGGGTGGAAACGTGCTGTATCGCATCGCCGGAAGTCTGGCATTCGTCGCCGCTGCCCGAGCGGGGTGGATTGTCGTTAAAGACCAGTCAGACGAATCACGCCGCCTTGTGCTGCCCGCGAAAAATAATCTTGCGCCCGACGATGCCGGGGGCTTCGCCTACCGCGTCACCACCGAACAGACAAACGTGGGCGAGGTGCCCGTTGTGGATTGGGAGCCGGAGCGCGTAGACGTTTCAGCGCTGGACGCGATGGACACCGAAGAGGAACGCACGGCCAGAGAGGAAGCCGAAGAGTTCATTATCTCTATGCTCAACAATGGCGAAGATGAGGCTAAAAAGATCGTCTCTGCCGCGAAGGCCGCAGGCATAGCTAGTCGCACCCTTGACCGCGCAAAATCCCGGCTTCGCATCAAGTCCGAGCGTGACGGCTTCGGGGGAAAGTGGCGATGGCATTTACCCATAGAGCGCCATAGTACGCCTAACCAAAATATGGCGTCCTTGGCGTCCTATGAGCAATCAGGGGGTTTGGAGGGCGAATCCAAGAACGCCAATGGCGTCCTTAGTTTACAGCCAGAAAGCCCGTCGTTATCCATAGAACGCCAACACCGCCAATATTCCGCGACTCATTCCGTGGCGGACTATGACAAATGGGAGGTGTAGCCATGGATGCAAAGCACCTTCTAGGCAATCTCAAGGGGGCAGGCTTCACCATCACCACCGACGGCCTAAAGCTGTTCATCGACGGCCCTAGCGACAAGATGACGCCCGAGCTTCGCGAATCCATACGACGCGAGAAATGGGCACTGGTCGCACTGGTGGCAGACACCATGCCCAGCCATGCCGAGCTAATCCGAATATGCCGCCCTGCCGTAACTGGTACTGGCGTCGATACCGACGATCTGGCCGCCTGGCTGCTAGCTCAAGATGACCCGGGTTGGTGTACTCCGAAGGCCGCTAGACGATGGGCGGAAATCATCGGGCAAAGGGGCTGGGGCACGGTCAAAAATCCCCGCCCCGAAGCGGCCCCTACAGGCCGTTGAACAACCGACCTCTGCCTAGTTAAGACAGACGACGCGCCCCTGTAAGCCCTGTGCCGCATGGCTTGGGGCTTTCAGGGCTTGCGCGTGTGACCGATATGTTACCGATAAACCGATTTTGAGGCCCAAAAATGACCACTAATGAGAATGATTCACAAGGGGGAAAGGCGGGCAATGCTGCCAAGTTGAGGCAGGTTCCCGACCGATATTCGAGCGGATGGCTAGGCGCGCTGGACAGTCGCACAGCACTAGCCCGAGAGATGCGGGACAGGTACCAGACCATGACCGACGATCTTGGGGGCGCTGATCGCTTGAGCTACGCACAGCGAAGTCTAGCCGAGCGTGCCCTATGGCTCGAATACTGGCTGGCGTCGCAGGAACGCGAGTTAGCCAACGGCAATGACTTCGCCGTTGGGCAATGGACGCAAGCCTGCAATGCCCTGCAAGGGATTTATTCCAAGCTGGGACTACAGCGCCAAGCCCGCGAAGTGCCGAGCCTGAGCGAATACCTAGCCAAGAAAGAAGCGGCTAAAGAAGGGGGCAGCGAATGAGCGTCACTATTCGAGACTTGATGACCGACGAATCCCTATTCGGCCACCAATTCGGGGGCGATACCTGGAGGCCCTGGAGAGCCCTGCTAGCCGAGTTTTATGGCGAGCCCTTAGACGATGACGAACGCGACCTGATAACGCGCATCACGGCGCTGTCAGAGCCGCAGCAAGCCGCTTGTGTAGAGCTTTGGCTGGTCATGGGCAGGCGAGCCGGTAAAACGTATGTGGCGGCGCTGGTGGCGATCTATGAGGCCGCCTTTAAGGACTACACAGACAGGCTATCGCCCGGCGAAGTGGCGACCGTGTTTTGTATCTGCCCTGACAGAAAGCAGAGCCGTACATTTATGCGCTATGTCTCCGGCCTGTTGCATAGCAATCCAATGCTAGAGGCGATGATTGTTCGCGAGGACAAGGAATCAATCGAGCTATCGAACCGCACGGTCATAGAGGTGGGCACGGCATCCTTTCGGAGTGTTCGCGGCTATACGCTGGCCGCCGTCATTCTTGATGAGATCGCATTCTTTAGAAGCGATGAAAGCGCCAACCCTGACCATGAGATTCTAAACGCACTTCGGCCCGCCCTTGCCACATTGGATGGCCGAATCATTGCCATATCGAGCCCATACAGCAAGCGCGGCGCACTCTGGGACACTTACCGCCGTTACTACGGCAAGCCCGGCCCGATTCTGGTAGCGCAGGCAGCAAGCCGCGTCATGAATCCGAGCTTACCCCAGCGCATCATTGATGAAGCCGTGGAGCGCGATGCACAAGCCGCACAAGCCGAGTATTTCGCAGAGTTCCGAAGCGACCTAGAGGCATTCGTTCAACGCGAGGCGGTCGAATCTGTCATGAGGGCAAGCCCCCTAGAGCTTCCCTTTGATCGCCATCACAGTTACCAGGCATTTACCGATCCCAGCGGCGGCGGCCCTGACGGCTTCACGCTGGCAGTTGGGCACCTTGAGGATGGAAAGATCGTCACGGACGTTCTACGCGAGCGCAAAGGCCCGCCCGGTGCCATCGTGACCGAATATGCCGAGTTGCTCCGATCCTATGGCGTTCGAGAGGTTACGGGCGACAAGTACGGCGGCACCTGGCCCGAGCAAGAATTTGCACGGCACGGGATCAAGTATCAACCCGCAGGCAAGCCCAAGAGCGAGCTATACACGGACATGCTCGCCACGTTGAATAGTCAGCGTATCGAGCTACCACCTGATGATCGTTTGCTTAGTCAGTTGGTCGGGCTTGAACGTCGAACGACGCGAGCCGGTAAGGATTCAATCGACCACGCACCCGGCGGCCATGATGACCGCGCAAACGCTATCGCCGGTTTAGCTTCCATTGTGAGCAAGCCGGTTCATCGAACAGTAAGACGCCGAACAATCGGCCTTTAATTCGGGGCGGTGCCCCAACATGGCGGGCGGTGCCCGCACACACTTTCACTTAAACCAATGAGGTAATACATGAGCAAAGCAACCGCAAACGCACACAGCCGACGAATGAATAGAGCCATCGGCGGCAAGTCTCCCGCTGAAGTCGCAGCGGAACAAGCGAGGCTGACGGAATGGACGACGCCGCCTGAGCGCAGCATTCCGACAACGCTAGACCCGCGCACGTTCGATCACAAAGTAAGCTTCGATGAAGATGAGGACAGCGCCGACCAGGTGCTAAGTCGAGCGCGGGAGGCTTTCTCATTCTTCAATGAACGCTTGAGCGATTGGCGCAGGCGTGAGGAAACGATCTGGTCAGACCCGTATGAGCTGCCTGATAAAAAGCGAATGACAGTAGCTCGAATGGTTCGCGACGAATCGGAAAAAGGGCTTGACCGCATCAACACGGCGCACCATGGCATCACCAATGAGATTAGCGGCATTGATCGCGAGATCAACAAAGCATTCCAGCACAAGCTACAGCGTGACGACGCGGCAGAGATCCGGGCGCACGTTCGCAGCCTGACCGATAAGCAGCGGCGCGAATTGTTGGCCGAAGCTGACGAAGAGGTGCTGGCATCCGTGCTGGCCTCAAAGCCATTCCTGAGCGGCTTGAAGCCTGCCGAGGCCGAAGCGCTTCGAGACAAGACGACGCGGGCATGGTTCCCGCGTGAAGTTGCACGCCGCGCAAAGCTGACGAAGGCGCAAGAACAGCTAGAGGCAGCGTGCCAGACCTATCACGCGCAAACGGCCAAGTTCATTGATAGTGAGCTTGACGACTTCGAGGCCATCAAGTCACAAGTTGATGCTGCCGTTAAGGGTGAGGCATGACGTTCGAGCAATGGCGCAAGTGGGTAATTCTCTACCTGCAAAAACGTCGAAGGATGCGCCGCAAAAAGCGCGAGCAAGGTTAGTGCGGCTTAACGGCGAACGGGCCGCACCTTCCCGCCCTGGTTCATCCGGGGCGGGCTTTTTACATGGGGGCAGCATGACGACTGAAAGGCGACGATTAAAGCGGCTTATCGAGGATATGACCGCGCAAGGTGTGACGTTCACGCGCTACGGCACTAACATCACGATTACCGGCCTGCACACTTCCGGCACTTGGCTGCAACGCTGGAAAACCGATAACCACGATGATCTTATGGCGCTACTGCCTGACCAAACCAAACCCGAACGCTACGAGCATCCGCCGATCCCGCCAAGCCGAGTGCAACCGATGGCCGGGCGGTTGCCGATCAACCTGATCGACCTGGCCGCGTGATCCTCACTGCGTTTCGTGCGTAGTGACCGCTACACGCCCGCACGCGCGCGGAGGCGACTGATACCTGTTCACCGTGAACAGATAAGGGTTCGCTGCACCGCGCGTGGCGATAAAATACTATCCAATAACCCAATCATCATAGGCCGTGGATAACTTTTTATCCGCTATGGCTTCAATCATGAGTTCCCGCGCTGCCTGACTGGTGCGCTTGCCCTTCCCCTTGTCAGTCCCTACCTTGTCCGGCAATCGCGCCTGTAGCCATTCACGCGCCGCCGTGGCCGCTTCGTCGGGATCCCGCCCGAGCTTGATGGCGAGCATGGCGCACAGCATGTTGTCCGCGCTGATCGTGGTGCGCTGTTCGCCTAGTTTGATATGCAATCGAATTTGATTCATGGCCTGGCCCTGCTGTCAGTGCGGATAAAATATTATCACACTTTGCAGGGCGCTGGATAGAATAATATCCATTGCAGCATTCCCCGCCCGCTGTAGGAAATCGACCCGTTGCCGGGTCAGAAAACCCCGCCCTGCCCCAGCGGTAACATTCTGGTCACACGCGCCCCAAAACCCCTATTTCAGACACGAAAAAGGCCGCTCGATGGCGACCCTAAATGCTTGATTCTGCTAGTGATTTGGTGGTGGGCGATGCTGGATTCGAACCAGCGACCTCTGCCATGTCAAGACAGCGCTCTAACCAACTGAGCTAATCGCCCCGGCGATCAAAGCCGACAATTTTACCCGACTTCCCGGATTCCGGCAAGCGGTATGGTCCTTTTGGCCCTTTTGCCATTCAAGGGGGCTTGCAACCAAGCCTGCCCCGGACTGCGAGCCGTGGCAAGAAGCCGGTGGCTCATTTTCCGGCGTCCGCTACAGCTGGCGAACTCGCCACGATCGGCCGCACGCTTGCCTTGCCCGACCGCGTACAGGAAGCGCAGACGCTCGATGACGTCCTCGATACTCGCATCCTCCGGCAACTGTTCGGCCAGAGTGTGCAGGATCTCTGGGAGATTAGGTTCTTTCACAAACCGCCACCCGACCACCCCTCGAGGCGCGGGTCCCAGGACCGCGTCACATGACGATAAAGGGGCCATGTTTACTTTGGATTGACAGGAATCGCGGTTCATTTGTCAGCTCAAAGCCGGCATCTTCTCTGCTCCGCTCAAACGATCGCGCCTGCAGCGCTTCACCGGGCGGCGACGCTCCGGCTTGGTAAAATAGGCCGTTTTCCAGATCCTGGCCGCTCATGTCCGAACGCTTTTCCGTATTCAATCCGCCCCGCGACGGCGACGGTCGCATCGACTGGCCGCTGCTCGAAAGCCTGCCGCTGGCGCTCGCCGTCTCGAACTATGCCGGGCGCAAAGGCGGGCCGGTGCTGGTTGCGGTGGCCGACGGTTATGCCGCGCGCAGCCTGCGCGACGACATCAACCAGCTCGGATCGGTGACCGCCGAGCTGTTTCCGGACTGGGAGATTCTGCCCTATGACCTCTACTCGCCCCACCCCGACCTGATCTCGCGGCGCCTGGAGCTGCTCGCGCGGCTGCCGGGGATGGACTCGGGCGTGGTCATCGCGCCGATCACCGCGCTGATGCAGCGCCTGCCGCCGGTCGCCTGGGTGCAGGGCCAGAGCCTGGATCTGGCGCTGGGTCAACGCGTCGACAGCAACGCTTTTCGCGGCCAGCTGCACGCGGCCGGCTACCAGGCGACCGAACAGGTCTGGCAGCCCGGCCAGTTCGCCGTGCGCGGCGCGGTCATGGACCTGTGGCCGATGGGGCGCCCGGAGCCCTACCGCCTGGAGCTGTTCGACGACGAAATCGAGTCGATTCGCACCTTCGACGCCGAAAGTCAGCGCTCGACCGGCAAGATCGATCGCATCGACATGCTGCCGGCGCGCGAATACCCTTTCGACGAGGACAGCCGCCAGATCTTCCGGCGCGCCTTCCGCAACCGCTTCGATGTCGACCTGAGGCGCGCCCTGCCCTATCAAGAGGTCGGGGAGGGCTACCACAGCCAGGGCCTGGAGCAATACCTGCCGCTGTTCTACGACTCGACCGCGAGCCTGACCGATTACCTGCCGAGCCCTCACCGCCTGGTGCTTCTGCCCGGCGTCGTGGAGGCAGCGCAGGAGTATTGGCGCGAAATCGAGCATCGGCACGAGCAGCGCCGCGGCGATATCGAGCGGCCGATACTCGACCCCGGTGAGCTTTTCATCCCGGCCGGCGACCTGGCGCGCACCATGGAGGCCGATGCCACTGTGCGCGTCACGCGCCGCAAGCCGGCCGCCGAAGTGATCGCCCCGGCGCCGACCCTCGATCTGGATGCCGACACCGAAGCGGCCACGGGCAAGCTTCGCGACATGCGCGACCGGGTGCTGATTGCTGCCGACACAGCCGGCCGCCGCGAGTTGATTCACGACGCCCTGCGCGCCGGCGGCCTGCCGCCCAGACCGCTCGATTCCTGGTCGGCGTTCGTCAGCGGCGATGATGCGCTGGCGGTGACCGTCATGCCGGTCTCGGGCGGTTGTCGCCTGGGCGAGCGCGGCATCACCGTGCTGACCGAAAGCGAACTGTTCCCCGGGCACGCCCGCACCATTCAGCGCGAGCGCCGCAGCGGCCAGGACCCCGAATCGATGATCAAGAGCCTGGCTGACCTGCAGCCCGGCGCGCTGATCGTGCACCTGGAGCACGGCATCGGCCGCTACCTGGGGCTGGAAGTACTCGACGCCGGCGACACCACCGCCGAATACCTGTGCCTGGAGTATGCCGGCGGCGACAAGCTCTACGTGCCGGTCACCGATCTGCACCTGGTCAGCCGCTATACCGGAGTCGCCCCGGAGCTGGTGGCCCTGCACAAGCTCGGCTCCGAGCGCTGGCAGCGCACCCGCCGCAAGGCCGCCGAAAAGGTGCGCGACGCCGCCGCCGAGCTGCTCAACCTGCAGGCCCGCCGCGCCGCCCGCCAGGGCCAGAGCTTCGAGATCGAGCGCGGGCTGTATGCGCGCTTTGCCGCCGGCTTCGAATACGAGGAAACCGACGACCAGCAGGAAGCCATCGACGCGGTGCTCGATGACCTGGCTTCGAGCGAGCCGATGGACCGCGTGGTCTGCGGCGACGTCGGCTTCGGCAAGACTGAAGTCGCCCTGCGCGCGGCTTTTGTGGTCGCCAACTCCGGCCGCCAGGTCGCGATGCTGGCACCCACCACCCTGCTGGCCGAGCAGCACTACCGCAATTTCGCCGACCGCTTTGCCGACTGGCCGATCAACGTGCGCCTGCTCTCGCGCACCGGCGCGGCCGCCGGCAAGACGCTGGAAGGCCTGGGCGACGGCACCGTCGACATCGTCATCGGCACCCACCGCCTGCTGCAGAAAGACATCCGCTTCAAGGATCTGGGCCTGGTGGTAGTCGACGAGGAGCAGCGTTTCGGTGTGCGCCAGAAAGAACGGCTCAAGGCGCTGCGCGCCGAGGTCGACCTGCTGACGCTGACCGCCACGCCCATTCCGCGCACGCTCAACATGTCGATGGCCGGCCTGCGCGAGATGTCGATCATCGCCACCCCGCCGGCCCGGCGCCTGGCGGTTCGTACCTTTGTTTCCGAGTGGGACTCGACCACGATTCGCGACGCCGTAACGCGCGAGTTCCAGCGCGGCGGACAAGTCTACTTCCTGCACAACGAAGTGCGCACCATGGCGCGCCAGGTCGCTGAGCTCGAAGAGATGTTTCCCGCTGCGCACGTCGGCATGGCGCACGGGCAGATGCCGCCCGGCGAGCTGGAGAAGACCATGCGCGACTTCTACTCGCGCCGCATCAACCTGCTGGTGTGCTCGACCATCATCGAAAACGGCATCGACGTACCCACGGCCAACACCATCATCATCAACCGCGCCGACAAGTTCGGCCTGGCCCAGCTCCATCAGCTCAGAGGGCGGGTCGGGAGATCGCACCACCTCGCCTACGCGTACCTGATCACCCCGCCGTGGAAGACCCTCACGCGTGACGCCAAAAAGCGCCTGGAAGCGATCCAGTCGCTCGAAGAGCTGGGCGCAGGCTTCACCCTGGCCAGCCACGACCTGGAAATCCGCGGCGCCGGCGAACTGCTGGGCGAAGACCAGTCCGGCCAGATCGAGGCGATCGGCTTCTCGCTCTACTCCGACCTGCTCAATCGCGCCGTCGAGGCGCTCAAGAACGGCGAAGAGCCGGATCTCGACGAGCCGATGTCGATCACCAGCGAGGTCGACATGCACATCACGGCCATGATCCCCGAAGGCTATCTGCCCGACGTCCACCAACGCCTGGTGCTCTACAAGCGCATCAGCCAGGCTGACAGCGAGAAGAAGCTCAACGACCTGCAGGTGGAAATGATCGACCGCTTCGGCTTGCTTCCGGCCGAGGTGAAGAATCTTTTCGCCACCGCCGAGCTGCGGCTGCGCGCGAAGAAGCTGGGCATGAAACGACTCGAGGTCGGGCCCGCCGGCGGCCGCGTCGAATTCCAGGCCAGGCCCGATATCGACATGGGCGAGCTGTTGAAGATGATTCAGAAGGAGTCCCACACCTTCGAGCTGCCCGCCAACGACCGGCTGCGCATCAAGGGCGAATTCGAGGAGGCCGAAGACCGTTTCCACCTGGCCGAAGAACTGCTCGAGCGCCTGGCGCCGGAGGCGCGTGCGGCGGCTTGAGGTTGGGAGCAGTAAAAGTCAAAAGCAGTTACCACGGAAGGCACGGAATACACGGAAAAAGAAATAAAGAGAAATAGCCCCGACCCTCGCTAATCGCACTTTAATTCAATTTATTCCGTGTACCTCCGTGTCTTCCGTGGTTCCAGGGTTTTGTCTTCATGCTTATTGAAACCCGGCAGCCAATACGTGCCAGCCAGTCGCGCCGGAACCAGAATTGCTTTCACTTCGATACCTGTTGCACAATCGGGCGCCAGGGAACGCCAATAACGAGGGAGCATCATGGATATCGGTGTCTGGATCAGCCTGGGGCTTTACTTCATCCTGATGCTCGGCATCGGCTTTTACGCCATGCGCCAGGCGACTTCGTCGTCGGAAGAGTATCTGCTTGCCGGCCGCAACCTGAATCCGGCGGTGGCCGCGCTGTCGGCCGGCGCGTCGGACATGAGCGGCTGGCTGCTGCTGGGCCTGCCCGGCGCGATCTTCATCTCCGGCCTGCATGAGGCGTGGATCGGCGTCGGCCTGTGGTGCGGTGCGCTGATCAACTGGATCGTGGTCGCCCCACGCCTGCGAGAACAGACCGAACGCTATGACAACGCGCTGACCATTCCGGCTTTTCTCTCCAGCCGCTTTCCAACCCGGGCCCAATCGCTGCGCACGCTGTCGGCCGTCGTGATCGTGATCTTTTTCGCCGTTTACACCGCCTCGGGCCTGGTCGCTGGCGGCAAGCTGTTCGACATGGCGTTCAGCGACGTCTTTTCATTCAGCGGGCTCAGTGATTACCAGATCGGCGTTTGGCTGACGCTCATCATCGTGCTCGCCTACACCTCGGTGGGCGGTTTTCTCGCCGTGAGCATGACCGACTTCATTCAGGGCTGCATCATGATGCTGGCGCTGATCGTCATGCCGCTGGTCGTGCTCTACGGCGAAGGCGGTGGCGGGCTTTCGCAAGCCACCGAAACGCTGTCGCACGCCTCGGTCGCAGACGGCTATCTCACCTGGACGCACGGCCTGGGCTTCATCGCCTGGCTGTCGGCGGTGGCCTGGGGGCTGGGCTATTTTGGCCAGCCGCACATCATCGTGCGTTTCATGGCGGTGCGCTCGGTCAAGGGCGTCGCGACAGCCCGCAACATCGGCATGTCATGGATGTTCGTCTCCCTGGCCGGCGCCATTGCCATGGCCATTTTCGGGCGCGCCTATGCCATCCGCAACGGCCTGGATATCGGCGACCCGGAAACGATCTTCATCGTGCTGGCCGACCTGCTGTTTCATCCTTTGATCACCGGCTTTCTCTATGCCGCTCTGTTGGCCGCGGTGATGAGCACCATATCCAGCCAGCTGCTGGTGTCGTCCTCGTCGCTGACCGAGGACTTCTACCGCCTGTTCCTGCGCAAGGAAGCCACAGAGCGCGAAACGGTGACGGTCAACCGGGTGTGCGTGGTGCTCGTCGGGCTGGTGGCCGCGTTCATCGCCCGCGACCCCGACTCGCAGGTTCTCGGGCTGGTCAGCCACGCCTGGGCCGGCTTCGGCGCCGCCTTCGGGCCGATGATCCTGCTCTCGCTCACCTGGCGTCACATGTCGGGCACCGGCGCAGTCGCCGGCCTGGCCGCCGGCGCCGCGACCGTCATCATCTGGATCGCGGCGGGCTGGAACCAGGACTTCTTCGGGCTCGGCGGCGTCTATGAAATCATCCCGGGCTTTATCGTCTCCCTGCTGGCCATTTATCTCGTCAGCCTGCCGACCAGAAACGGGGGCGAGTTCCGCGAGCCTGGAAGGCAGTCGGCCCGGACCTGACCGACAAAGCACTTGGCCCGGCATCGACCGGCCGGGGAGAATCACCGCGAGAATAGAAGCGATCAACCGCGAGGACGCGAACAACGGAAGGAAAGCCAGTACGGCTCGAAACACCAAGACCGCGGAAGAAAATGAGCTCGTGAGTTCTTTTTGTGACTTCCGCGATTTCCGTGATTACTCAGCTTTTTCTTTCGGCTTTCGCCGTTCCTTCGCGCTCTTCGCGACTTTGCGGTTACGGGGTTTCGGCTTTCACAAGACCTTGCCGGGGTTGAGGATGCCGTCGGGGTCGAAAGTCGCCTTGATTTGACGCATCAGCGCGATCTCGGCCTTCGAGCGGCTGTAGTGCAGGTCATCGCGCTTGAGCAGGCCCACGCCGTGCTCGGCCGAGACGCTGCCCTCGAACTTTCGAACCAGTTCGAAGACCTCGGGGCTCAGCCTGCGACCGGCGGCGTGGAAGTCCTCGATCGACCAGTCGGGCGGCTTGAGCACGTTCATGTGCAGATTGCCGTCGCCGATATGGCCGAACCAGACGATCTCGAACTCGGGATAGTGTTCAGCCACCAGCTCGTCGAGCGATGCGAGGAATTCCGGCACCCGCGGAACGCGCACCGACAGGTCGTTCTTGTAGGGCGTGTGCGAAGCGATCGCCTCGCTGATTGCCTCGCGCCAGCGCCACAGCTCCCCGGCCTGAGCCAGCGACTGGCTGACGGTGCCATCGGCGACATGCCCGGCCTCGGCCAGGCGTTCGAACAGTTCGAGCGCGCGCTCCTGACTGGCCTGCTCCGGGTCGTCGAACTCGACCACGGCGTAGTATGGGCACTCGCCGTGAAGGGGAAACGTCTCGCCGGTCGCCGCGGCCACATACTCCATCGAGCGCTGGTCGAAGAACTCGAAGGCCGACAGATCCAGCCCGGCGCGCAGTTCGGCAAAGACCGGCATGATCGAGGACAGCTCGGCGAAGGCCAGCAAGAGCACGGACTGCTCCGGCGGCGGACCGGTCAGGGCCATGGTTGCCTCGGTGATGATTCCGAGCACGCCTTCGGAGCCGATCATCAGGTGGCGCAGATCAAAGCCGGTGTTGTTCTTGACCAGGCCACGGTTGAGTTCCAGCACCTCGCCGGTCCCGGTGACCAGTGTCAGGCCCCGCACCCATTCGCGCGTCATGCCGTAGCGCAGCACTCGGATACCGCCGGCGTTGGTGGCAATCGAGCCGCCGAGCTGGGCAGAGTCGGCCGCGGCCCAGTCAACCGGATAATACAGCCCGGCGTCGGTCGCCCGACGCTGCAGCTCGCCGACCGGCAGGCCGGCCTGGGCGCGCAGGCTCGGCTCCTCGGCGTCGAGCTCGATCACCTCGCGCATCTTCTCGAGCGAGACGACCACCTCGCCGGAGCTGGCCACTGCCCCGCCGGAAAGCCCGGTGCGGCCGCCGCTGGGCACCAGCTTTAGCCCGTCGCGGCGGGCCTGGCGAACCAGCGCCGCAACCTCTTCGGTGCTGCGTGGAAAGACCACCGCACTCGGCCGGGCGGGCCAGAAGCGCGTCCAGTCGCGGCCGTAGTGGGCCAGAGACTCTTCGTCGGTCAGCGATTCGATCGGATCAAAGCGGCTCATGGGCGGTATTATCACCCTTTGAACCCCATCCGCGCAGGCCCGATTGCCCTATGCCGCCCAGACACTCCCTGCCCAAGAGCAAAATCAACTTTCTGCTGCTCGAAGGCGTGCACGACCGTGCCGTCGAGAGTATCCGCAAGGCCGGATACGAAAATCTGCGGGTCGAGTCGACCGCGCTCGAACCCGAGGCCCTGCGCGAGGCGCTGGCCGGCGTGCATTTTCTCGGCATCCGCTCGCGCAGCCAGATCAGTCAGGATCTGCTGGCATCGGCCGACAAGCTCACGGCCATCGGCTGCTTCTGCATCGGCACCGATCAGGTCGATCTCGCCGCCGCCCGCCGGCGCGGCATCCCGGTGTTCAACGCACCGTATGCCAACACCCGCTCGGTGGCCGAGCTGGTGCTTGCCGAGATCATCATGCTCATGCGCGGCGTGCCCGAAAAGAACATGGCGGCCCACCGCGGCGAATGGCTCAAGACCGCCCGCGGCTCGCACGAGGTGCGCGGCAAGACCCTAGGCATCGTCGGTTTCGGGCATATCGGTTCCCAGCTCGGTATTCTGGCTGAGGGACTGGGCATGAACGTGATCTTTCACGACATCGTCGACAAGCTGCCGCTGGGCAATGCCTGCCAGGCGGCCGGGCTGCATGAGGTGCTCGAGCGCTCCGATATCGTCAGCCTGCACGTGCCCGACACCGAGCAGACCCGCGGCATGATCGGCGAGCGCGAGCTGGCCACAATGCGCGCCGGCAGCCGCCTGATCAACGCCTCGCGCGGCAAGGTGGTCGATATCCCGGCCCTGGCCGAGGCGCTGAAATCGCGCCGCCTGGCCGGTGCCGCCATCGACGTATTTCCGATCGAGCCGTCCGGCCAAGACGAGACCTTTGTCAGCGAGCTGCGTGGTATGGACAATGTACTGCTGACCCCGCACATCGGCGGCTCGACCCGCGAGGCTCAGGAAAACATCGCCCGCGATGTGGCCGGCAAACTGGTGCGCTATTCCGACAACGGCTCGACCATGGGCGCGGTCAATTTTCCCCAGGTCGCCCTGCCCGATCACGCCACCGCCCGGCGCATCCTGCACATTCACCGCAACGAGCCCGGGGTACTGCAGGCTGTCAACGCCGTTTTTTCCGAGGCGGGCGTCAATATCGCCGCCCAGTACCTGCAGACGCTGCCGGATGTCGGCTACGTCGTAATGGACGCCGAAACACGCGACGCGACCGGCATCATCCGCGCGCTGGAAGCCATTCCGGAGACCATCCGAACCCGATTCCTGTATTGACCCGGAGCAACAATCAAATCGACCAGCAAAGGAGCCAACCATGAGCAACCTGGATATCCAGCTCGACCGCGACGCCGGACGCTTCGAAACCGTCGTCGAGGGCCATTCCTGCTACCTTGACTTCACGCTCGACGGCGAGATTATCGGCATGGATCACGTCAACGTGCCCAAGGCAGTGGGCGGGCGCGGCATCGCCGGCAAACTGACCCGGCACGCGCTCGACTGGGCCGGCGAGCAGGGCCTGAAAGTTCAGGCGCACTGCCCCTACGTGGCCAGCTGGATCAAGCGCCATCCCGAATACCAAAAACTGCTCGCCTGAGCCCGAATCGAGCGCGCGAAATCTTGCGGTTTTTCGCGTAGCTGGTATCCTCGCCTCTGAAATCTTGACTTCCGTCAAGCAACGCCATTATCCCCTGGCTCGAGGAGGGTTCGATGATCGAGGGTCTAAGCCGCAACGCCGCCCGCAATATCTTTCTGGGCGGTTCCATCATCTTTTTCATCATATTTGTCGGCCTGACGATGCACAGCCACAGCTATATCGTCAACGAGTCCACCAATCACGAAGGCCTGACCGAATCCGTCAAACTGGGCAAGCACGTGTGGGAGAAGCAATCGTGCATCAACTGTCACAGTCTGCTCGGCGAAGGCGCCTATTTTGCGCCCGAGCTTGGCAACGTGTGGCTGCGCTACGGCGGTGCCGAGGATCCCGAGGCAGCACGCCAGGGCATCAAGTCCTGGATTCGCCTGCAGCCGCTGGGCGTGCCGGGGCGTCGCCAGATGCCCTCCTACGACCACCTCAGTGATGACGAGCTCGATGCGCTGGTCGATTTCTTCCGCTGGACCAGCGAGATCGACACCCAGGGCTGGCCACCGACGATTTCGGGATAACCAGGGAGACAAGCAAGAATGAAATTTCAGACGCAAAAAGTCGCCTACCCTTTCTTTATCACCGCGCTGATTCTGTTTGCCGCCCAGGTGACCTTCGGGCTCATGGCCGGGGCAGTTTACGTGTGGCCGGAGTTCATGGCCGAAGCCATGCCCTTCCATATCATCCGCATGAGCCACACCAGCCTGCTGATTGTATGGCTGCTGATCGGCTTCTTCGGCGCAACCTACTATCTGCTGCCAGAAGAGGCTGAAAGCGAACTGCACAGCCCAATGATTGCCTATCTCCAGCTCGCGCTATTCGTTTTCGCCGGCGCCGCCGCGCTGATCGGCTACCAGTTCGGAATCCACGAAGGACGCGAATTTCTTGAGCAGCCGACCTGGATCAAGGTGCTGATCACCATCGCCTTTCTGATGTTCCTCTACAACTGCTGGCGCACCCTGCTGCCCGGCCGGCGCACCGCCATTTCCACCATCCTGCTCGCCGGCCTGTCGCTGGCGGCGATCTTCTGGCTGTTTGCCTTCTACAACCCGGCCAACCTGTCGCTCGACAAGCTCTACTGGTGGTACATCGTCCATATCTGGGTCGAGGGCGTGTGGGGCCTGATCCTGGCCTCGCTGCTGGCCTATCTGCTCATCAAGATGACCGGCGTGGACCGCGAGATCATCGAGAAATGGCTCTACGTCATCGTCGGCCTGGTGCTGTTCGCCGGCCTGTTGGGCACCGGGCACCACTATTTCTGGATCGGCACGCCCGGCTACTGGCAGCCCATCGGCAACATCTTCGGGGCGCTCGAAGTGGTGCCGCTGTTCGCCATGGTGGCCTTCGCCTTCTACATGTTCTGGCGCGGCAGCCGCAACCATCCCAACAAGTCGGCCATCCTGTGGACGCTTGGCTGTGCCGTGATGGCCTTCTTCGGCGCCGGCGTCTGGGGCCTGATGCACAACATGTCGTGGGTCAACTACTACAGCCACGGCACACAGATCACCGCCGCACACGGTCACCTGGCCTTCTACGGTGCCTACGTCATGGTCAACCTGGCGATCATCGCCTACGCCATGCCGCACCTGCGCGGCAAGCGGCCCTACAACCAGATCCGCAACATGTGGAGCTTCTGGCTGATGACCGCCGGCATGGCCTTCATGACTTTCACGCTGACCTTTGCCGGCGTGGTGCAGACGCATCTGCAGCGCGTCATGGGCGAGAACTACATGACCACCCAGGATCAGATCACGATCTTCTACATCATGCGCTTTGCGTCCGGCGTGGTCGTGGTCATCGGCGCCCTGCTCTATCTGTGGGCCATCCTGGGGCCGGCGCGCGAGCAGGTGCCGCGCGGCGCGCCGCATATTGCCGCCGACGTCGACGTTGCCAATGAGTGATGCCGCCACGGCCAGGCAGAGCGCGGAACAGATCCCGTGGTACCGTGAGACGGCCGGTGAGTGCGCCTTTTTCGAGGCCGCCTTCGAGCACCGCCTGCCGCTTCTGCTCAAGGGGCCAACGGGCTGCGGCAAGACCCGCTTCGTCGCTCACATGGCCGCCCGCCTGGGGCGGCCGCTGTACACCATCGCCTGCCACGATGACCTGACCGCCGCCGACCTGACCGGCCGCTATCTGCTCTCCGGCGGCGAGACCAAGTGGGTCGACGGTCCGCTCACCCGCGCGGTGCGCGAAGGCGGCATCTGCTATCTCGACGAAGTGGTCGAGGCGCGCAAGGACGTCACGGTCGTGCTGCACCCGCTGACAGACGACCGCCGCATCCTGCCGCTGGAGCGCACCGGCGAAGAGCTGCACGCGCCGCCGGAATTCATGCTCGTGGCTTCCTACAACCCGGGCTATCAGCATCTGCTGAAAAGCCTCAAGCCGAGCACGCGCCAGCGCTTTGCGGCGCTCAACTTCGATTTCCCGCCGCCGGAGGTCGAAATCGAGATTGTGGCCAACGAAAGCGGCCTGTCGAAGGACCTGTGCGCCGGCCTGATCAATCTCGCCCGCCAGATCCGCGAGCTCAAGGGCCAGGATCTGGAAGAAGGCGTCTCGACCCGACTGCTGGTTTACTGCGCCAGCCTGATCGCCGGCGGCATGGCCCTGGAAACCGCCGCGCGCGCCACGCTCATCCAGCCGCTCAGCGACGACGAGGACGTGATCGCCGCGCTCGAGGAACTGCTCGCCCACAGCTTCTGATGCGGCCGCCATGACCGCCTGGTATGAATTCGAGGAAATCGCCGGCCGCTGGTGGCACGGCTGGGCAGCGGGCGCGGTCAGCTATCCGCGCCACGATGATGCCGCCGTGGCTTTCGACGCTTTGCGCGACGTGCTGGCAATCTATTTCCGGGCGCTGGGCGGCGGGGCCGGCATCGAGCTGACCACCGCACGCAGCGCCGAGCAGGACCACCGCCTGAGCTGGCGGCAGCGCCTGGGCCTGGCGCGCGAGCCGATGGAACTGGCCCGCTTCGACGGCGAACATGTGATTCTGCCGGCCGAGCAGGCGCTGTATCCCCAACGCGAGGACAACCGCCGACTCTATTTCTGGCAGACGGCTTTCCTGGCCCGCAGCCGACCCATTGCCGAGGCAAACGATCCACTCCAGCGCGACTTGATTCGTCTGGCCGAAGCCTCGGCCACCACCCGAGCGCTGCTCGAAGAGCTGCCCGGCTGGCGCGCCTCCTACGCTCGCCTGACCAACGAACTGCTGGCACTTCGACCCGTGCGTCGCCTGCCCGAACACGAGCACGCCGTCGAGCAGCTCATCCGCCACTTGCTCGGCGAAGTCGGCGCGCTCGACGCGCTGGCCGCGCGCATGCATCGCACCGTGACCGCACAGCCGGCGTCGATCGCAAAATTCAGCGCACCGTCGGGCTACCGCCCGCCCCTGCCAGTGCCGCTATGGCCGCAAGTGGAGCATGCCAGTGCCGCAACCGCCGCCGACAGCGATCAGACACAAGAGGCCGAAGAGGAACCCGGCGGCGACGGCAAGGAAGTCGGGGAGAAGAAGTTCCGCGCCCGGCGGCGCCAGCTCGACCAGAGCGAGCGCGACGATCCGCTGATGCTCAATCCCTTCGAAAAGCTGATCTCCTGGGCGGAGATGGTCAACGTCAACCGCGCGGTTGACGACGATGACGAGGAAGATGCGCGCAAGGCCGCCCATGAGCTCGAAGAGCTCACCATCAGCAAACACCGTCGCAAGGCGGCCACCCGGCTGAAGATGAAGCTGGAAATCGCCCCGGAATCGGTCGCCGAAGGGCGCCTTCTGGCCGAGCGGACCCTACCGGAATGGCACTACCGCCGCCGCAGTCTGATGCCCGACTACTGCGCCGTCCAGGTGATTACGCCGAAAACAAAAGACCCCGACTGGTGCCCCGACGCCGATATGCGCAGGCGAATCCATCGCGTTCGCCGCCAGTTCGAGGCGCTTCGCCCTAAACGCGAAATGCTGCGCGGCCAGCTTGACGGCGACGAGTTCGACACCGATGCGCTGGTGCGTCGCCAGGCCGAGATCGCCGCCGGCCACTCCGGCAGCGACCGCGTCTACACCGCCTGGCGCGATCTATCGCGCGATCTGGCCGTCAGCATCCTGGTCGATATCTCGCTGTCGACCGACGCCTGGATGGACGACCGGCGCGTGCTCGACATCGAAAAGGAAGCGCTGCTGGTGCTCGCCCACGGCATCGACGCCAGCGGCGACGAGCAGGCCATTCACGCCTTCAGCTCGCATCGGCGCAAGCGCGTGGAAATCACGCCGCTGAAGGACTTTTCCGAAGAAATGGGTCCCACAGTCGAGCGCCGCATCGCCGCCCTCGAACCCGGCCGCTACACCCGCATGGGCGCGGCCATTCGGCATGTCACCGACGAGCTGGCCGAACGCGACAATAGCCATCGCCTGCTGCTGGTACTCACCGACGGCAAGCCCAACGACACCGACCATTACGAAGCCCGCTGGGCGATCGAGGACACGCGCATGGCCGTGCGCGCAGGGCGCCAGAAGGGCCTGGTCGTCTTCGGCGTGACCATCGACACCCGCGCGCGTCAGTATTTCCCGCTGATCTTCGGCCGCAGCGGCTACGCCATCGTGCCGCGCGCCGCCGCGCTGAGCCGCGCCCTGCCGGCCATCTACCGCCAGCTTGTCGGGCACTGAGGTCGATCGAAGGCCATCTGCGGGAACCTCGAAGCGGTAGCCAGGGTCTCACATCCATGTGCATGAATGCGTCGCCATTGATTTGCTGCTAGAATCGCTGCCGTGAAATTTTTCCTCGCCATCGCCCTGCGCTCGCTGCTGGCTCTCGCTCTTGTTGGCGGCGGGCTGTCGGGTTGGGCGATGAGTGAAACAGCGATGTCGATGAATGTCGCGACGCAAGCGCATGACGGCGAAGTCGGCCCATGCCACCACACGCCGAGCCAGGACGTCACCAATGCGCTCACTCTCGCAGCCGGCAGCGATCACTGCGCCGACAGCGACGACTGCGACAACGCCTCCTGCAATCATCTGTGCCTGGCGGCCGGCCTGGCCGTACCCGTGCGCGCCCACTCAAGCGTCTGGCCGTCAGCCACCTGCCCGCCGGTCGCATTCACCACACCGTCCCCGCACAACCTCTCCAGCCCGCCGAAGCGCCCGCCCCGGGCCTGAACCTCAAGCTCGTCCGTTTTCTGGAAAGCTGATCGCCTGCGACCAGACTGTCGCCGGCCGCGCTTTCCCGTGAAGTTCCGTAAACGACACAACGAGGTTCATCATGCCCGATGGCATATCCCGCCGCGCGCGAAGCGCCGGCCGTCGTCCATGGCCGTGGCTGTGCCTGCTCGCCGTACTGCTGCTGCCCACAACAGCGGCCTTGGCCGACGATTCTGCAAACCAGCAACCGCCGGAAACGGCCCCGACCACAGCCCCGCTGACCATGGCGCAAGCCGTTGCCATGGCCACAGCAGCATCCGACCCCGAGGCGGTGCGGTTCGCCGCTCGCGCCCGGGCGCTCGACAACCAGGCCGTAGCTGACGCCCAACTGCCCGATCCGATGATCACCGCCCAGGTGGCCGGCGTCCCGACCGACAGTTTCAGCCTGGATCGTGACGGCATGACCCAGCCCCTGCGCCTGGGGCTGCGCCAGGAATTTCCCGCCGGCCGGACGCTGGCCGTTCGCGGCCGCCAGCGCCGCGCGGAAGCCCAAGCCCAGCGGGCCCGCAGCGACGAAGCGGTGCGGCGCATTGCCCTGGACACGCGACAGGCCTGGCTGGAACTGGCCTGGCAGCAGCGTGCCGTCGGCATTCTTGAAGAAAGCCGCACGCGCATCAAGCAGCAGATCGAGTCCCTGCAGTCGCGCTTTGCCACCGGCCGACTGAATGCACAGAGCCTGCTGCGCTCGGAGCTCGAGCTGTCGTTGCTCGACGATCGCATTGCTGAGCACCGCCGCATGGCCGACCAGGCCCGGGCCGCCCTGACACGCTATATCGGCAGCGAAGCCTTCCGCCGCCTGCCTGAATCCCTGCCCGAATTTGCGCTCGATTCAACGAAACTCCGGGTGCTGGAGCAGCGTCTGGTCGACCACCCTGCCGTGCGCGCCCGCCAGGCCATGATCGAGGCCGCCGATGAAGGCATCGAGCTGGCCCGGCAGGCCTACAAGCCGAAATGGGCCATCGAGGCCGGCTATGGCCTCAGGTTGGAGGACCCGGACCTGGCCAGCATCGGCGTGAGCCTGTCGGTACCGCTGTTTACCGACAAGCGCCAGGACAAACAGCATCAGGCGGCCATCCAGCGCAGCCGCGCGGCGCAGTTCGAACGCGACACCGTATTGCGCAACCTGCGAGAGCAGCTTGACCAGGCCCTGGCCGACTGGCGCCGCTACCGCGAACGCCAGACGCTCTACGAGCAGGTCGTCGGGCAGCGCGCCGAAGAAACCGTCGAGGCCTCAGTCACCACCTACGCCAATGGCCAGACCGATTTCGCCGAGCTGATCCGCAGCCAGCTCGCCGCTTTGGATACGCAGATCAAACAAGTGGAACTGACCGCTCTGGCCGGCAAGGCCTGGGCACGCGTCACTTATCTGGTGGGAGAGTCATCGTGAACAAGGTACAAGTCATCATCATTGCCGCGCTGGCTGCCGCGGCCGGGTTTCTGGGCGCCTGGTTCCTGGCCGGACAAACCGGCGGCGAATCCGGGCAGACGGGCGAAGCCGAGCGCGAAATCCTCTACTGGGTTGCGCCCATGGACCCCAACTACCGGCGCGACGAACCCGGCAAGTCGCCGATGGGCATGGACCTGGTGCCGGTCTACGCCGACGAGGCCGGACAGGCCGCCGAGCGCGGGCCGTCGATCCGGATCAATCCGGCGGTGATCAACAACATCGGCGTGAAAACCGCGCCGGTCGAGCGCCGTGACATGAACCGCCAGATCGATGCCGTTGGCGTGGTAACAGCCGACGGCGGGCGCATTTCGCACGTGCATGTGCGTACCGAAGGCTGGATCGAAGAGCTTCATATCAAGACCCAGGGCGATCGCGTCAGCGCCGGCGACCCCCTGTTCGAAATCTATTCGCCCGCGCTGGTCAGCGCCCAGGAGGAATACCTGCAGGCCAGCCGCACCGGCAACCAGTCGCTGCTGCGCGCCGCGCGCATCCGGCTCGTCGCCCTGGGGATGAGCGACGACCAGGTCGAAGCGCTTGGTCAGCGCGGCAGCTCGACGCGGCGGTTCACTGTGCAGGCGCCCAGAGATGGCTACGTAATCGAACTCAACGTTCGCCAGGGGATGTACGTACAGCCGGGCAACACCATCATCAGCGTTGCCGATCTGACCCGGGTGTGGGTGGAAGTCGACCTGTTCGAGGGTCAGATCGCCTGGGTAGACACCGGGCAGGCAGCGGCCATGACCCTGCCGTTTTCCGCTACCGATCGCGAATGGGACGGCGAGGTCGACTACGTCTATCCGACCATGCGCGCCGAGACCCGCACCGGCCGCGTGCGCCTGGCTTTCGACAATCCCGATCTGGCGCTCAAGCCCAATATGTACGCCAGCGTCGAAATCGCGGCCTCGCCGCACCGCCACGCCCTGGCCGTGCCTACCCAGTCGATCATCCGCACCGGCGACGGCAAGCGCGTCATGCTTGCGCTGGGCGACGGCCGCTTTCGTCCGGCCAGGGTCGAAACCGGCCTGGAGGTCGACGGCATGACCGAGATTGTCGCCGGGCTCGATGAAGGCGAGCAGATTGTCGTCTCCGGGCAGTTCCTCATCGATTCCGAAGCCAGCGTCGATGCCAGCCTGCTGCGCATGATCGGCGAGCGCCATGATCATGGTGATATGGGTCACGATGATATGGATCACGATGCCATGGATCATGAAACCATGGACCATGAAACCATGGAGGACATGGATCACGGCGCCATGGACCATGAAGCCATGGAACACGTGGATCACGGCGCCATGGACCATACCGACCACGCCGATACGGCTTCTGAAGACAGAAACGCCGGAGGCCAGCAATGATCGGAGCCATCATCCGCTGGTCGATTCACAACCGCTTCCTGGTGCTGATGCTCGCCGCCCTGCTCGCCGCCTGGGGCACCATCGCCATGCTGCGCACGCCGCTGGACGCCATTCCCGATCTGTCGGACGTGCAGGTCATCGTCAAGACCACCTATCCGGGTCAGGCGCCACAGGTGGTCGAGGATCAGGTCACCTACCGGCTGACCACGGCGATGCTGTCGGTGCCGGGCGCGAAGACGGTGCGCGGCTATTCCTTTTTCAACGACTCCTTCGTCTACGTCATCTTCGAGGACGATACCGATCTGTACTGGGCGCGCTCGCGCGTGCTCGAGTACTTGAGCCAGGTCGCGCCCACCCTGCCGCCCGAGGCCCGGCCGGCGCTGGGGCCGGATGCCACCGGCGTCGGCTGGGTCTATCAGTACGCGCTCATCGACCGCACCGGCAAGCACGACCTGGCCGAGCTGCGCTCGCTGCAGGACTGGTTCCTCAGGTATGAGCTGCAGACCGTCGAAGGCGTCTCGGAGGTCGCCGCCATCGGCGGCATGGTGCGCCAGTACCAGGTGGTGGTCGATCCGGACAAGCTTCGGGCCTACAACATTCCCCTGTCGAAGGTCAGCGAAGCGATCCGCAGCGGCAATATGGAAACCGGCGGGCGCGTCATCGAGATGGCCGAGGCCGAATACATGATTCGCGCGACCGGCTATATCGATTCACTCGAGGATCTTGAGGCCATCCCGGTTCGCACCACCGAAGACGGGGTGCCGATCCGCATCCGCGATATTGCCCGCGTCCAGTTCGGACCGGATCTGAGGCGCGGCATTGGCGAGCTAAACGGCGAGGGCGAGGCGGTCGGCGGCGTGATCGTCATGCGCTTTGGAGAGAACGCCATGGCCACCATCGAGCGGGTCAAGAACAAGCTCGAAGAGCTCAAGAAGGGGTTACCCGAAGGCGTCGAAATCGTCGAGACCTACGATCGATCTTCGCTCATCAACCGGGCCGTGGATACGCTTACCGAAAAGCTGATCGAGGAGTTCATCGTCGTCGCCCTGGTGTGCCTGCTGTTCCTGTTCCACTTTCGCTCGTCGCTGGTGATCGTGCTCAGCCTGCCGCTGGGCATTCTCACGGCCTTCATCATCATGAATATCCAGGGCATCAACGCCAACATCATGTCCCTGGGCGGCATCGCGATTGCCATCGGTGCGATGGTGGACGCCGCCATCGTCATGATCGAGAACTATCACAAGCATCTGGAAAGGCACGGCGACTCGCTGGAAGGCGAAGCCCGCTGGAACGCGCTGACCGACGCGGCTGTGGAGGTCGGCCCGGCGCTGTTCTTCGCGCTATTGATCATCGCCCTGAGCTTCGTGCCGATCTTCGCGCTCGAGGCCCAGGAAGGGCGCATGTTCAAGCCGCTGGCCTTCACCAAGACCTACGCCATGGCAGCGGCGGCCGGCCTGGCGATCACCCTGGTGCCGGTGCTGATGGGCTATCTGATTCGCGGCCGCATCACGCCGGAACACAAGAACCCGATCAACCGCTTTCTGACCTGGATCTATCGACCGGTTCTTGCCGCAGCGCTTCGCTTCCCGATCCTGACCGTGGTGATCACGCTCGCCATCCTGGCCAGCGCCTGGGTTCCCTACAGTCGCCTGGGGAGCGAGTTCATGCCCGAGCTCGACGAAGGCGACCTGCTCTACATGCCCAGCGCCTGGCCGGCGGCATCGGCAGGCAAGATGACCGAAATCCTGGGCCAGACCAACCGGTTGATCATGTCGGTACCCGAAGTCGAAACCGCCTACGCCAAGGCTGGCCGTGCCGACACCGCCACCGACCCGGCGCCCCTGACCATGGTCGAAACCACCATCCGGCTCAAGCCCCGATCCGAATGGCGCGACGGCATGACCATGGACAAGCTCAAGGCCGAGCTGGATGCGCTGGTGCAGGTTCCCAGCCTGACCAACACCTGGATCATGCCGATCAAGAACCGCATCGACATGCTGGCCACCGGCATCAAGACCCCAGTCGGCGTCAAGGTTGCCGGGCCCGATCTGGAGGTCATCAACCGGATTGGCTCGGAAATCGAACGCGTTGTCGAAGATGTTCCAGGCACCACGTCCGTCTACGCCGACCGGGTCACCGGCGGGCGCTACGTCACGGTCGACGTCCAGCGCGAGCAGGCGGCCCGCTTCGGGCTCAACATCCGCGACGTGCACGAGATCGTGCGCTCGGCCGTGGGCGGCATGACCATCAGCCAGAGCATCGAGGGGCTGGAACGCTATCCGATCAACATTCGCTATCCGCGCCACAAACGCGAGTCGGTGCAGGAGTTGCGCGACCTGACCATCGTCACGCCGCGCGGCGAGCAGATCCCCTTGTCGGCCGTGGCCGATCTTCGGGTCGAGACCGGGCCCGGGGTGATCCGCACGGAGAATGCGCGACTCAACGGCTGGATCTACGTTGACGTGAATGATCCGGATCTCGGCGGCTACGTCGAGCGCGCCAAACAGGCCGTGGCCGAACAAATCGAGCTGCCGCCGGGCTACTCCCTGGGCTGGTCGGGCCAGTACGAGTTCATGGAGCGCGCGGCCAACCGACTCAAGCTGGTCGTTCCCGCAGCGGTTGGCATCATCATCCTGCTGCTGTTCATGAACTTCCGCAATCCAATCTCGGTACTGATCATCCTGGGCACCCTGCCGCTGTCGCTGGTCGGCAGCTACTGGCTGCTTTATCTTCTCGGTTACAACATGTCGGTGGCTGTTGGCGCGGGAATGATTGCCCTGGCCGGGGTCGCCGTCGAAATCGGCGTGCTGATGATCGTCTATCTGGACCAGTCTCTGGCACAAAAGCGCGGTGAGATGACCGACGAAGGGCAATCGATCAGCAAGGAAGATGTAATGCAGGCGGTCACCGACGGCGCCCTGCTGCGCGTGCGGCCCATCATGATGACGGTGGCCGTGATCATCGCCGGTCTGCTTCCGATCATGCTCGGCCACGGCACCGGCTCGGCAATCACGCGTCGCATTGCCGCGCCCATGGTCGGCGGCATGGTCAGCGTCACTGTACTGACCTTGCTGGTGGTGCCGGTAATCTATTACCTGTGGAAATCGATCGCCGTTCGATCAGCGTAATATCGGATGGACTTGTCAGGAGATAACCATGAAAACAATCGCAACCGTTATCAAGACCCTTCTTGCCGTCATGATCCTGGCGGCCCTGAGCCTGTTCGCCTTCGTCTGGAGCGGCCGCTACCCGGTTGCCGCCGGCACCGGCCACAGCGCGCCGGTCGCCTGGCTGCTCAAGACCACCCGCGAGCGTTCGGTAGCGGTGCGCTCTTCGGACCTGATCGTGCCGGCCGACCTCGACTCGAGCGAGCGCATCGCCGCCGGCGCAGCTCACTACGATTCGATGTGCGCCGGCTGTCACGGCAAGCCCGGCCAGGAGCCGGCCGATGCCTTCGAGCCCGCCCCACCGGCACTGTACCGCAAGCGGCTCGAACCGCGGGCCGCGTTCTGGACCATCAAGCACGGCCTGAAGATGACCGCCATGCCCAGTCATCTCGACCACAGTGATGAAGAAAACTGGGACACGGTCGCCTTCGTCCAGGCGCTGCCGGACATGAACAGCGAGGAATATCTGGACCTGACCAAAGACGCCGTTCATAAACACGATGGCGATGACGGTCATTCTCATGACCAGACCGCGTCCACCAGCAAGTCCGGCCCCGATCACGACGTGACGGCCGAGACGCCGCAGCAGGCCATCGAGGGCTTCACCCAGGCGCTGATCGAAGGTCGCGGCGAAGCCGCACTGGCCTGGCTCCATCCGCAGGCCACGATTGTCGAAGGCGGGCATGTCGAGTCAATCGATCAGTACGCTGCGGGCCATCTCGAAAAGGACATGGCCTTTCTCGCGCAGATCGAGATCGAGCCGCTCTCGCGCGATATCCAGCTCGCCGACGGCCAGGCCACGGTCGAGACCCGCTCGCGCTTCAGCGGACAGGTCAGCGACCGAACCATCGACCTGGAAAGCACCGAATTCGCCACTCTGATCGAGACCGAAGACGGCTGGCGAATCAGCCAGATTGCCTGGAGCTCGCAGCCATTTTCAGACGACGAGAACGAAACCCCCAAGTCACATACCCAAGGAGACAACGACCATGACCATTAATCGCATTCTTTTCACCGGCGCGCTGATTGCCGGCGCCTTTCTGATCTCCGCCTGCCAGGCCCAAACACCGGGCAGCGATGCATCGGCCGATTCGGCATCGATGACAAAGGAGATGACGGTCTACCACGACCCCAACTGCGGCTGCTGCGGCAAGTGGACCGAGCACATGCGCGCCAACGGCTTCACGGTCGAAGAGGTACCGACGCAGGACATGAGCAGCGTCAAGCGCGAGCTTGGCGTGCCGCGCGATCTACCCTCCTGCCACACAGCCGTGATCGGTGACTACGTCATCGAAGGCCATGTGCCGGCCGAAGACGTCAAGCGCCTGCTCGCCGAACAGCCCGACGCCCGGGGCCTGAGCGTACCCGGCATGCCGATGGGCTCGCCCGGCATGGAATACGACGGCCGGCGCATGGCCTTTGATGTGATCCGCTTCGATGACGACGGCGCCACCTCGGTGTTCAATCACTACGAAGCCATCGAGCGGGACTGACCGATGCCCATGCGAAAGATCGAAGCCATCATTCGCGTCAGCGCTCTGGAGCCGGTAGAAGAAGCGCTCAGAAACGCCGGCGTCAGCGGACTAACCATCAGCCGCGTACGCGGCTTCGGCGCCTACCGCAATTACTTCCGTGACGACTGGACGCACCGCTACGCGCGCCTGGAAATCTTCACCTCGCGCGCTGCGGAGATTGCCGACCTGATCGTCGATTCGGCGCACACCGGCCAATCGGGCGACGGCATCGTGGCCATCGAACCGGTGGACAAGGCCATCCGGATCAGAAGCCGGAAAGTCATTACCAATGGTGAGAGCTGACAACTGAAGCCTGATCGATGCTGTCGCTTCGCTGGTCGCAGTAAACGAGCCACGGCAATTGACAGCAATGCACCGCATGTAATTCGCATACAGGAGCACATGGAAATGTCGAATCACAGCGCACACGGACACGCCGACCACATGCCTCAAAGCGGGCGAGGACTGGCAATCTCCGCCTGGCTGACCGGCATCTACTTCGTCATCGAAATGGCTATCGGACTGTGGACCGGCTCGATTGCCGTCATCTCCGATGCCTTTCACACCTTTTCGGCCGTTGGCGGCGTGCTGGTCGCCATCGTGGCGGCCCGTCTGGCCCGCCGGCCGGCCGACGAGAGCCGCAGCTTTGGCTGGTATCGGGCGGAGCTGCTCGGCGCGCTGGTCAACGGCGGCTTCCTGCTGGCCATGGCCGTGTTCGTGGTTGGTATGGCCGCCATGCGCCTGGCCGATCCCATCGAGCTGCCTCCGGGACCGATGCTGTGGGCCGCAGCCGGTGGCCTGGTCACCGAGATCATTTCGCTTGCCCTGATCTGGAAGCAGAGCCAGAGCGATCTCAACGTCAAGGGCGCGCTATGGCACATCATCCAGACCTTTGTCGGCAGCCTGCTGATCATCGTCACCGCACTGGTCATCCATTTCACCGGCTTTCTCCTGATCGACCCGCTGCTGGGCATGGCATTCGGTTTCGTGTTGCTGTGGGCAAGCTGGGGCATTCTCAGGGATTCGATGCACCTGCTGATGGAAGGCACGCCCGCCGATGTGGACCTGGCCGATATCACCGACGCCCTGGAGAATCTCGAAGGCGTCGAGGACGTGCATCACGTTCACGCCTGGGCATTGACCAGCGGCCGCCATATATTCTCGGGCCATCTCCGGGTTCGGGAAACAGCCGATCCGGATTCGATCCTGAAAGCCGCTTATCGCACACTCAAGTCGGATTACGGCTTCTTCTTCTCGACGCTGCAGATCGAGCGGCAGTGCCTGGATGAATCCGGCGCCGAAGACATCGACATCACCCGGACCGAAGATCCCGGAGCAAGCTGATGAAGACCCTTTTACTGCTGGCGCTCATCACGGTCTCCGAAGCCACCATCGGCGTGTTCGTCAAGCTTACCGACGGGCGAATACCGATCCACACGCTGACTTTTTATGCCATGAGCTTTGCAGCGATCTTCCTGTTCGGCGCACGCTGGCTAGCAGCCAGAAAACGGCCACGCTTCCCGGCCGGCAACGTCAAGGACACGGTCATCATCGGAATGCTGATTGCGGCCCAGGGCGGCTTCTTCAATTTCGCCATGTCGCTGGTACCCATCGCCAACGCCGTCATCTTCTGGAGCATCGCCCCGTTCTTCGTTTTCATCTTCTCGTGGGCCTTTCTGGGCGAAAAAGCCAAACCGTCCTACATCCTTATTTTCGGCCTGGCCATGATCGGCATCGTGCTCGCCAATCCGCTGGGAGGCGGCTATCTTCTGGGCAACCTGGTGGCCTTGTCGACAGGCGCCATCTATGCCGCGATGATCACCTACATGCGCCACGAGGGCATGACCGAAACCGGCAACGATATCGCATGGTCCCTGCTGGCTTCAGCGCTTGTGCTCTCACCATCACTACTACTTTCCGGGCCGGGCGCGCCGTTCGAAACCATTCACTACCCGGATCTCGGCGGTGTCGCCCTGCCCGTCCTCACCTGGGCCCTGGGCCTGGGCGTGATCTCCACCGGCTTCGCCTATTTCGGAATTTCCATTGTTCTCAAGTCAATCAACGCAAACGTTTATTCGCTGGTCGACATCATCGTCTCCCCCGTGGTCGCCGCGACCTTCGGCTGGCTGATCTTCTCCGAGGTGCCTGGAGATCGCACGATCTACGGCGGCGCTTTACTGCTTGCCGCAGGTTTCTGGCTGACACGGAAGATGAGCAAGGGCAAGGAACACGCACCCGTCCACCCTTGTCATATCCAAGAGGGTGCGAACAAATGCTGAAATCCACAGGACAGCATCCGTCAACTCACGCTCGATCAATAGGAGAGCAACCATGAAAAAGCTTATTACGATCACGATCCTCGCGATGACTCTCCCTGTGCCGCTCGCCATGGCCAATCAACAACACCACGAAGGGAAGAGCCAAAAAGCGCAAAAAATGGGCATGCAGGAAGGCATGATGGGTGAAGGTGACATGATGAACCACGACGCCATGCAGAAACGCATGCAGGCCATGCGCCAGACCATGAAGAAAATCCAGGGCACGCAAGACCCCGCCGAACGGCAACGCCTGATGCAGAAGCACATGCACCAGATGCGCGATGCCATGGGTCAAATGAGTGGCATGGGAATGCGTCATGGCGGCATGCGCCAGAATATGGATGGCCAGCGCTGCCAGCAAATGATGAAGATGCACTCGGAAATGATGCAAGGCATGATGGAGCAGATGGATGCCCGCATGCCGATGCAGCAAGGCAAACCCGGCGGCAAGAACTGAGTGATCGATCGGCGCGCACAGGCCGCGCATCACGCACGAACGGACGCGCAGCCTGTGCGCTTTCTCTCTCGATGCCTTACGAAACCCTGGCGCTTACCAACAGGAGAACGAATCAATAGAATGGATGGGATCACATGGATGGATGGGGATCGGCTGGATTTTCATGCTACTTTTCTGGGCGCTGATCATCATCGGCATTATTGCAATCATCCGCTGGCTGTCGACAAGTGATCAGAACCGACGCGAGTCCGGAAAGAGCGCGCTCGAAACGCTGAAGGATCGCTACGCAAAAGGCGAAATCGATCGCGAAGAGTATCGACAGAAGCGGGATGATCTCGAACAGTAAAAAGGCAGCACGCCAGGCGTGAATGCCGGTTCATATTCCCGGCGGCGCGACTTGATAGACACGCCGCCGGAAAAGCGTTCAGATGGCCTCACATGCCTGAACCATTCGCTCGCGCACCTCGGCCGCAAGTTCATGGACGGCGGGATTGTCCACCAGCTCGAGTACCGATTGCGGATCCATGAAGTCCACGCGCATGGTCTGGTCTTCCTGCTGTCGGACGACGACGTTGCAGGGCAGCAATACCCCGATCCGCGGTTCGGCTGTCAGTGCCCGGTGCGCCAGCGAAGGATTGCAGGCGCCGAGAATGCTGTAGGGACGGGTGTCCTCATCCAGCTTCTTTTTCAGCGTCGCCTGCACGTCGATCTCGGTCAGTACGCCAAAGCCCTGATCCTCGAGCGCTACGGTTACCGCCTCGATCGCGTCTTCAAAGCCCATTTCGACCGTCTTGCCAAAACTGAATTGTTGACTCGTCATGAGACACCTCGCTATCTTGCAAAAAAGGACGGTCATGCAGGCTCGCTGCAGGCCGCGTTGTCGCAGGCGTCTTGACCGCGTAAAGCCGGCCAAGTTCTGGAAGATGCCTGAATGAGCCTGTCCAGACCGCGAAAATCGCGAGGCAAGGACCGATGATTCAGATCGCCATGCCGATCATTCTTGCGCTGTTTGCCGTCGGCCTGGCCGTCGCGCTGCAGCGGGTCGGCCCGCGGGCCGATGCAAGCTGGCCTGCGCGCGCGCCGTTTCTTGGCGGCGGCACGGCGCGGACCCACGCCTGGCAGCGCTTTCACGTTCGCTACTACCCGATGACCCTGCTATTCATCGCCTTCGAGATGGAGATGATGTTCATGTATCCGTGGGCGGTGGTCTATGTGGAAACCGGTTTTCTGGCCCTGGCCGAGATGGGCATGTTTCTCGCAATCCTTTCGGTCGGTATTCTTTACGGCTGGCGCGAGGGGGTGTTCCGGTGGCAATGAGCCTGCTTTCGGCACTGGCGCGCGGCGCCGAGATTCCGGTTTTCCCGGCCATCGGCACGCAGGGCCTCGCCCGGGTCGAGTCGCTACGAAACAGACCGGGTATCCGGCTGGTCGAGTCGCCGCGCCACGCCCGCGTGCTTTTGGTCGCAGGTGAACTCGACCCGCGTCATCGGCGCGCACTGGAGCGGCTGCACACCCAGCTTCCCGCCCCGCGCGGCACGGTGTGGTGGCAGGCCTCGCCCCTGTTCTCGCGCGGCCGCAGCGTGAGCGATGAGGATCCGCTGGCCGCCATCCGCCAGGCGGCACAGGCCGACGAACCCGTTCTGCGCCCGAACCTGCCGCCGCATCCCTGGCAGGGTATCGGGCCGCACGGCCAGGGCGGTCAGGGCATGATGGGCGGCAGCCCGTACGGCCGGCCGATGGCGATGACCGTCGACGATATTCGCGACGGGCTGGCGCTCGATATCTACGACGCGCGCTTCGGCCCGTTTCTGCCGATGCTGCCGCCGGGGCTGACATTGGACCTGAGCCTGCAGGGCGACGTGATCGTCTCGGCTCACGTTGCCTCGCCGCCCTTCGAGCAGGAATCGGCAGACGACGCGCCTGACTTGTGTGCCGCGCGAATGCTGCGGCTGATGGGCATCGAATTGAAGCGGGCGCGTTCGCGCGGCGCGCTGCTGGCCCTGCCTGCGGGATCAGGCACGCACCGACGGCTGGCCGCATGGCTACGCGGCGAAAGAGTTGCAGAGGATCCTGCTTCACCGTCCGAAGTGCTGCCAGGCCTGGAATGGACCGAGGCGATGCTGTGGCTGGCCAGCTTCCAGCCCTCGCGTCTGCGCGCGATCTGCATGGGAGAGGCGACCACATGATCCTCGCAGCCCTGTCGCTATTCATCGCCCTGCCCCCGCTGATCTGGGCGGCAGCGATCTTCGACCGCGTCGGCAGCGGGCGCGGTGCGACGGTCATCGGCCCGCTGCGCAACGGCGCGGCGCTGATGCTGCGCCCGAATACGCCGACCGAAGCGCCCGATGCCCTCAATCGTCTGCTGGCGCCGGGCTGGTATCTGGCGCTGGCGCTGGTCGGGCTGTCGGTGGTGCCGCTGGCCGAGGGCGTAGTGGCCAGCGAGCTGTCCACCGGCCTGGTCCTGTGGGGCGCCTGCGAGGCCCTCACCATCGTGGTCGTGTTTCTGCACGGCTGGTCGCCCAATTCGCCGCTGCCCTTGATTGGGGCCTATCGCTATGTCGCCATCGGCCTGCCGGCCATGCTGCTGTCGATGTTCGTGCTGATCGCCGCGGCGCTGCCCGCCCAGTCGCTGTCGGTGGTCGAGGTGGTCGAGGCGCAGCGCGGCTTGTGGAACGTGGTCCGCCAGCCGCTGGGCCTGCCGCTGTTCATGGCCCTGGGCCTGGCGATCACGCTGCGCGGGCCGTTCGACTACGCCGACGGGGCCGAGCTTGCCGGCGGCACAACGGCTGAGGAAAGCGGGCCGGCATTGGCACTGTGGCAAATCGCACGCCTGGCGATGCTGGTGGCATTTTCGGCAATGGCGGCAACGGCATTCCTGGGCGGCTATCTGGGTCCGGGGCTGCCGGGACCAATCTGGCTGCTGCTCAAGACGGTGGCGGTAATGGCCGCCACCGTGGCCGCCGGGCGCTGGTTTGCGCGCATGCCGCCGGCGCGGATGCTGACCTTTCTGTGGGTGGTGCTGCTGCCGCTGTCGTTTGCCAACCTGGCTCTGGTGGGTCTGGAGGTGTTGCCGTGACCGACGCGCTGTTTCTTTTGTTTTCCGCGCTGGCGATCTGGTCCGGCTGGCGGGTGTTTCGGGTCGACTCGATGGTGCGCGCATCGTTCCAGCTCATGGTGTCGTTCATCGCCGTCGGGCTGATCGCGGTGCTGCTGGCCGCGCCCTATATCGGCATTGCCACGATCTTCATGATGGCCGTCGAGATGATGGTCATGGCGCTGTTCATGGTCATGTTCATGATGAATCCGGCCGGGCTCAATCCGATGTCGATGGTGCATCAGCACCGCTTTGCCGTGGCCGCAGGGATCGCCGCCTTTGCCGGGCTGGTGCTGGCGGTGCTGCTGTCGGATTTGCCCGCGCAGCCTGTTCCGGCCGATGCCGAGGTGGTGCGCGCGCTGGGGCACGAGCTGCTGGGGCCGTCGATGCTGATCTTCGAAACCGCCGGCGTCACGCTGCTTTCCGCCATGATCGGCGCGGTCGTGCTGTCGGCACACTCGGGCCGGTATGGCGGCTCCGACGCCGGATCCCGGCCGCCCGGCCTGCATCCCGGCGGCGAACCGGCGGGGCGCAAGCCGGACAAGCACGGCGATCACCATCACCACCACGGACATCACTGAGGGCATTGAGATGACGCTGACTTCGGTCCTGATTGTAGCCGCCGCTCTGATCGGCATCGGCTTTTATGGCGCGCTGTCGCAGCAAAGCTTCGTCATGCTGATGATGGGGCTGGAGCTGATGCTCAACGGCGCGATCCTGGCGATCATCGGCTTCTGGTCGTTCTCTCTGGGCGGCATGCCCGAGGGGCAGCTTCTGGCGATTATTGTCATGGCCGTGATGGCCGTCGAGATGGCCGTGGGCTTCGCCCTGGTGGTCGCGGTCTATCGCAAGCGCCAGGCTGATGTAACTGAAGGCTTGACGACCCTGAAACACTGATGCTCTGGACGCTTCCTCTCTTTCCCATACTGGCCGGGCTGACGATCCTGGCCATGGGCGACAGCGGCCGTGTGCGCCTCGGGCTGGCGGCAGGTGGGGCGGCAGCGGTGACGCTCGCGCTGGCGGTGCTGGCCGCCGCACAGGGCTGGCACGGCGCATTTGCCTGGGGCTCAGGGTTGGAACTGCGCCTTGCGCTCGCCCCGCTTTCCGCCGCGGTCGCGATCACCGTTGCGGCAATCACGCTGGCCGTTCTGGTTTTCGCCGCCGCGCATGAGGACAAACGCGGGCTGGCCCGGCTTCTGGGCCTGATGCTGGTCTTCTGCGGCGCGATGGAGCTGGCGATTACGGCCGGTGATCTGCTGTCGCTGCTGATCGGCTGGGAGATCATGGGCTTTTGTTCCTGGGCGCTGATCGGACATCACTGGCGCGACGGCGCCAACCCGGCCTCGGGCCGCTACGCCTTCGTGACGACAAGGCTGGGCGATCTGGGGCTGTACCTTGCGCTCATGGCGACCTGGAGCGGAACGGGTACGCTCGACTATGCCGCGCTGGGGCAGCTCGAGGGCGCGCCCCTGGCGCTGGCCGCCTTCGGCGTGCTCGCCGCCGCCGGCGCCAAGGCCGGCCAGGGGCCGTTCGCGCCGTGGCTGTTTCGCGCGATGGACGGCCCGTCGTCAGTCTCGGCTCTGCTGCATGCCGCCACCATGGTAGCCGCGGGGGCTTATCTGCTCGCCCGGCTGCATTCCTGGTTTGCGCCTGTGCCGGGCTGGAGCGCAATAGTAACTGCACTCGGTCTTTTCACCGCGCTGGCCGGCGGCGCCGTGGCGGTGATACAGGGCCAGGCGAAAAAGCTGCTGGCCGCCTCGACTTCCGCACAACTGGGGCTGATGTTTGTGGCGGTCGGTACAGGTTATCCCGGTATCGCGCTTGTCTATCTGATTGCTCATGCCGGGTTCAAGGCGTCACTTTTCATGGCCGCCGGGATTGCCGGCAAGGCGGGGGGCAGCTTTCGCCTGGACCAGATGGGTTTCATGCGCTCCCTGCCCGGGGTTGCCGGGCTGACGGCGCTGGCGGCCCTTGCGCTGGCGGCCATACCGCCCATGGGTGCCGCCTGGAGCAAGGAGCAGATCGTCGCCGCCGCCACCGGGCAAAACCTCTGGCTGGGCATTGCCGTCATGGTCGCCGGCGCGCTCAGCGCAGCCTATGCCGTGCGCTTCTGGTGGCTGGCCTACGGGCCGGGCGAGGCCGCGCCCGGGGCGAGACCGCACTGGCTCGAGACCGCCGCGCTTGGCGCGCTGGCGCTGGCCGGCGTCGCGCTGGCCCTGCTGTGGCTGCCGCCGGTGCAGGCCTTGCTGCCGTTACGCCTGCCCGAAGGGGGCGCGCTGGAACTCGCCGTCTCGCTCGCCTTGCTTGCCCTCGGCCTGCTGGCCGGGCTGACGCTGGCGCGGCGAGCCGACGCCCCGCAAACGCGGGCCGCCGACTGGCTGGGGCTGCCCGCGCTGATCGACGCTGGCATCGTGCGGCCTTTCGAGCGGCTTGCCGCCGGTGCCGCGTGGCTGGACGATGTCGCGCTCGACGCCATCCCGCGCGGCGCTGCGAAAGCTGCGCGGTATATCGCGCGCGGCGGGCGCCGGCTGCCGGGGCTGATGCAGGCCGACCTGGAACTGTTCGACGCGGCGGTCTGGCGGGTGGCTGCCGCAACCCGCGCCCTGGCCCGACTGGGCGGCGGCCCCGGCGAGACGCTGAGCGACGGTCTGCCCGAAGGTGTCGCGCGCATCACCGGGCGCAGCGGCGCGGATGCGCGGCGGCTGCAAACCGGGCTGTCGCACCATTACTACGCCATCTTTGCGGTCGGCACGGCGCTGGCCATCCTGTTTCTGATTTTCGCTAGGTTCTGACATGCTGACACTCGCCATTGTCCTGCCCTTCGCGGCCGCCGCCCTGCTGGCCTTCGCGCCGGTATCGCCCAAAACCTCGCGCGCCATCGCCATCGTCACGGCCGCGCTGTCGCTGCTGGCCCTGGTCGTCGTCTGGATCGGATTCAGTCCGGGTCAGGGGTTTCAGGCGATGACGGAGATTCCGTGGATTCCGGCACTCGGCGTCGCCTGGCGGGTGGGCGTGGACGGCATCTCGCTGTCGCTGGCGCTGATGAGCGGGCTGCTTTTCGTCGCCGCCATTGCCTGGCCGATGGAGCGCAAGGTCAACGCACGCCAGTACTACGCCTGGTTTCTGTTTCTCGAAGGCGCGTCACTGGGTCTGTTTTTGACGCTCGACCTGCTGGTCTTCTATGTCTTCTTCGATCTCAGCCTGGTGGGCATGTATTTCCTGATCGGCCGCTGGGGGCATGGGCAGGCGCAGCGCTCGGCGCTCAAGTTCTTTATCTATACCCTGGCGGGATCGCTGCTGATTCTCCTGGCGATCATCGCTCTGGTGCTCATGACCGATCCGCTCACCTTTGATATGCGCGCGCTGATCGCGCTGCAGCCTGTGGCCGGAATGGATCTGCGTGCCGGGCTCATCCTGCTGGGCTTCGTGATCGGTTTCGCGATCAAGACGCCGCTTTTCCCCGTGCATACCTGGCTGCCGCCGGCGCATGTGGATGCGCCGGGTCCGGCCTCGGCCATCCTCGCCGGGGTGCTGCTGAAGATGGGCACCTACGGCCTGGTGCGCATCCCGATGCAGATGCTGCGCGAAGCCTTCGCCACCTGGGCGCTGGCTCTGGCCATCGTTGCGCTGATCTCGATTCTGTGGGGCTCGATCGTGGCCTTCGCGCAGGAGAACCTGAAGCGGCGCATCGCCTATACGTCGGTCAACCACATGGGCTACGCGGTACTGGGGATTGCCGTTGCCGGCTCGGCGCTGACCGGCCACGAGGCGGCGCGCGAGCTGGCGCTGACCGGCGCCGTGGTCGAGATGGTCGCGCACGGTCTCATTACCGGGGCGCTGTTTTTGATTGCCGGCGCATTCTGGGCGCGCGCGCAGGATTATGACCTGGCCAATTACGGCGGCCTGGCCAGCAACGCGCCGCGGCTGATGGCGGTGACCTGGCTGGCGAGTTTTGCCTCGCTGGGTCTGCCGGGGCTGGCGGGTTTTGTCGCCGAGGTGCAGATCTTCATCGGCGCTTTTGCCGTCTGGCCGTGGATCGCGGCCATCGGCCTGCTGGGCCTGATCGTCTCCGCGGCGCTGTTTCTGGGCATGCTGCAGCGCCTGTTCTTCGGGGAAAGACCACGCGCGCTGGACAAGTTCACGGATCTGACCTGGCCCGAGCTGGGCATCCTCGCCGCGGTGCTGGTGCTGGTGGTGCTGATCGGAGTCTGGCCGGCCTGGCTGCTGGACCTGATCGGGGCCGGCAATGCGCTGACCTTTGGAGGCGGCTGAAATGCCCGTTTCCGATCTCGGCCCCGAGATCGCGCTGATCGCGGGGGCCATCGCGGCGCTGCTGCTGGCGATGGTGCTGCCGCAGCGCCGGCAGGGCTTGTGCCTCGCCCCCGCGCTGGCGGCGCTGGCGGTGGCCGGAGTCTGGGCGTTTGCGCACATCAATGAGGCGCGGCTGACCTTCTCGGGCGTGTGGGCGCTCGACGGCATGACCCTGTGGGCACGCCTGATGATCGTGATCGCAACGGCGCTGTGCCTGATCCTCGCCCCGCGCTGGTTCGAAACCGACCGGCGCCACGGCGAGTTCTACACCATGATCCTGTTCTCCGCGCTCGGCGCGATTGCAATGGCCGCGGCGGCGGACCTGATGCAGTTGGTCATGGCGGTACTGCTGTCCTCGATCACCGGCTATGTCCTGGCCGCCTGGCATCGCGACTGGGCGCCTTCGGTCGAGGCGGGCATGAAATACTTTTTGATCGGCGCCCTAGCCAACGCGCTGCTGGCCATCGGCGTGATCCTTGTCATGGGCATGGCCGGCACCAGCGATTACGCTGCGTTGCGGCAGCTGGAGATCACCTCGCCGCTGGGGCTGACCGGCCTTGCCCTCATTGTCACCGGGCTGGCCTTCAAGCTCGGCGCGCTGCCGGGCCACGCCTGGGTGCCCGACGTGGCCGAAGGCGCGCCGGTGCCGGCGGCCGCCTTTTTGACCGTGGTGCCCAAGATCGGCGCGGCGCTGGCGCTCTATCGCCTGGTGCAGCTTTTCCCCGATAACGACATGCTGCGCCCGCTGATTGCGGCCCTGTCAGTGGCAACGATGACGCTGGGCAACCTCACAGCACTGTGGCAGGACGACGTGCGCCGCCTGATCGGCTGGTCGTCGGTCTCGCAGTCGGGCTATGCGCTGATGGCCATTGCCGTGGCGGATCTCAGCACCCGCGCCCTGCCCTCGCTGGTCTGGTTTCTCGCCGCCTATGCGCTGGCCAACCTGACCGCCTTTGCCGTCGTCGCCCACCTGCGCGGGCGCACCACGTTGCCCGACTACGCCGGGCTGGCGCGCACGCAACCCCTGATGGCCGCCGCGCTGATCGTCGCCTTCCTGTCGCTGGTCGGCATTCCGCCGCTGATCGGTTTCGTCGGCAAGCTGGGGCTGTTTATCGTCACCATCGACGGCGGATACACGTGGCTGGCGCTGGCGGCCGTACTCAACACGGTAGCGTCGCTGTTCTACTACGTGCGCGTCATCGCACCGATGTATTTCGCCCAGCCCGGCAACGGCAGGCCGGCGACGCTGGGCCCGGCAACCGGCGCGGCAGCGGTTTTCTGCGCGTCCGCCCTGATTGGCCTGGGTCTGATCAGCGGCCCGTTCCTGGCCCAGAGCACCGGGATCGTCGCCCTGCCGTGAAGCCCGGCCGCGCAGGGGACGACAGCCTTCCTCGCCGGGCGCAGCGAGATCGGCCATAATCCTCGCCCATGGGAAAACCCGACAAGACCCGAACCCGGCGGAGATGGCCTCGCGCCGTTTTTGCTGCGCTGGCCCTCGTTTATCTGGCGACGGCGACATGGCATGTATTCAAGCCGCTACCCGACGGGCTGAACTTTAACGGACCCTGGCGACCGGTATCGTCGCTGCGCTTTTATGCCGACTCGACCTGGCTGGATTCCGGGGGTGAACAGCATGTCGAACGACAGATCTTCGATGCGGCGCTTGCAATGATCGAGCGCGCCGAAGCGCTGGTTGTCGCCGATTTCTTTCTGGTCAATGACTTCGCCGGTCAGGCCGGCAAAGGTTATCGGCCCATTTCCAGCCAGCTTGGCGATGCCCTCATCAGCCAACAGCGGGCCCGGCCGGCACTGGAGGCAGCGCTGATCACCGACCCCTTCAACGATCTCTACGGCGGCGTGCAGCAACCGCTATTCACCAGGCTCGAGGGCGCGGGCGTTCAAGTGGTGGAAACCGATCTCACAGCGCTGCGCGATTCCAACCCGGCCTGGTCGGCGGCCTGGCGCCTCTGCTGCCAATGGTTCGGCAACGATTCCGACGGCGGCTGGCTGCCCAACCCGGTCGGTGACGGTACCGTCACCCTGCGCACCTATCTTGCCCTGCTCAATTTCAAGGCCAACCACCGCAAGACGCTGATCGTCGACGGCGAGAACGGGCCTGAAGCGCTGGTCACCTCCGCCAACCCGCACGATGCCAGCAGCCGGCACGACAACATCGCCTTCGCCTTCGACGGCCCGGCCGTTGGCGACCTGCTGAAAAGCGAGCGCGCCGTGGTGCGCTTTTCTTCCGGCAATGAACCCGACTGGCCGCCGCTGGCGTTCGGGAAAAGTGATGCGACCACCGCCGAAGTTCGCGTTGTGACCGAGGCGGCGATTCGAGATGCCGCCCTGGCGATGATCGACTCGGCAAATCAGGACGACTCGCTTAGGTGCAACCGCGGCAGAACCGCTTCCAGCTGGCACATCTTCTTCAGGTATGGCGGCGGAATCAATGATCCAAAGGCAGCATCCTCGGCCGGCCCGATCGCGCGTCTTAGGCTATTGAATGCCAACCACCCTAACCGACCGAAAGCACCAGTGGCTTGGGTTGATAGCCATTCCTTGATCCCCGGATAAGGATCTCCCTGTAAACGAAGAAGCGCACCAGTTGGAGT
>CAYUPK010000006.1:97807-161813 GCA_964446675.1 uncultured Wenzhouxiangella sp. | reverse complement strand
TTAGCTGGTTAGCTGGTTAGCTGGTTAGCTGGTTAGCTGGTTAGCTGGTTAGCAAAGATTATGGGGTGAGGCTGAAAGAATGCAACAGAAGGCGAACTGGCCCGAGCGCAACTGGCCAACCCGCCAGCATCGGCCGTCAGGCCCGATGATAAGGATGCCCGCTCAAGATCGTCGAGGCCCGGTAGAGCTGTTCTGCGACCAGAACCCGTACCAGCATGTGCGGCAGGGTTGCCGGGCCCAGGGACCAGCGCTCGTGAGCGCGCTTGAGGAGCGCGGCATCAAGCCCTCCAGCACCCCCGATCAAGAACCAGACCGGCTCACCTTCAAGCCGCCACTGTTCCAGGCGCGAAGAAAGCTTGTCGGTCGACCAGGCAGGGGCGGAAATCTCCAGCGCGACGATGCGGGCGCGCTCGGGCAGCCTGTCGAGCAGACGCTCGCCTTCCACGGACGACTCGCGGCCCGCTCCGGCCTTGCCAGCCGCTGCCACCTCGACGAGACGTAGCGGCAGGTGCGGCGGCATTCGCCGGGAATATTCCCGCCAGCCCTCGGCCACCCAGGCGGGCATGCGCGTACCCACACCGGCAACCACCAGATCCATGGCGACCGACCGGCGCTCAGGCCTGAGCGCGCGTGGCCGGCGGCGCCGACCAGAGTTTCTCGAGATTGTAGAAGGCGCGGGTCTGCGGCTGCATGAGGTGAACGATGATATCGGCCAGATCGACGAGCACCCACTGGGCATCTGCAGCGCCCTCCACGCCCAGCGGCTGGATACCCTGCGCCTTGGCACGCTGAACCAGGCGGTCGGCCATGGCCTTGACCTGACGCGACGAGGTGCCCGAGGCGATCACCATGTAATCGGCAAAGCTGCTGCGCTCGGACAGATCGATGACCTGGATGTCCTGAGCCTTGGCGTCTTCCAGGACGGCGACGGTGAGGTCCCGCAATTCCTGCGGGTCAAGCATTTCCTTTTCGTTCAAAGAGTCATCCATGTTGAACACTGAAGCCCTATTTTACGCCTTGTCGGCGGCAAGTACACGCCATGCCGGGGCATCGGCCTCACTGGTAGAGCCCGTGCTTGCGGATGTAGGCCAGCACGGTCGAGGGCAGCAGGAAGCGCGGATTGCGCCCTTCGGCAAGTTGCCGGCGGATATCGGTGGATGAAATCGCCAGTTGGGTCACGCCCAGGTAGCACACCCGGCCGGCTTCGGTTTCCATCAACTGCTCCAGCCGGCTCACGCGCCGTGTACCAAGCAGATCGGCAACCTCGCCGGTGTACTTCAGTCGGCTGCGCGGACGCTTCATGATGACCAGGTGGGCCAGCTCCACCAGCTCACGCCAGCGATGCCAGCCGCTGAGCTGGTTGGCCGCGTCCTGGCCCAGGCAGAGAATGACCGGGCGTGAAGCCACTTCCTGGCGGATCGATGCCAGGGTTTCGACCATGTAGGACGGCCCGGCGCGTCGTACCTCGCGCTCGTCGACGCTCAGGTCGGGGTACGGCGCCACGGCGAGCTCGAGCATGGCCAGGCGGTGGCAGGCCGCCGCCCCGGTGTAGTCGCGGTGCGGCGGCTCTCCGGCGGGCAGCAGGCGGAAATCGTCGGCGGACAGCTTCTCGCAAACCTCGGAGGCCGCGCGCAGATGGCCGTAGTGGATCGGGTCGAAGGTGCCGCCGAAGATGACCGTGGCGCGATTCATGCCGCGCAGAACTCCGGCCGGTTGGTCGCCAGGGCCACACACAGGCGCTCGAGCCTGAGCCAGAACATCTCGCGGCCGCTGGACTTCGACAACTGATCGAGTTCGGAAAGCTGGGCCATGGTCCGGCGTACGACTTCGGGCGACAGGCGTCGGGCGGCGTCGGCCACCGGCTGCTGGCGGCTTTTCCAGATACCCAGGGCCTTGAAGGCCTGGGCGGGCGATTGGTTGCGCACCAGCATCTGGTAGTTGCCGATGGTTTGCAGCTCGCGCGCCAGGGCACCAACCACAAGGGGCATTGGCGTGTCGGCCTCGCGCAGACCGCGAATGCAGCGCACCGCGCCACCCGCCTGGCCGGCAAATACCAGCTCGATGAGGCGAAAGCTGTCGAAACGGGCGCTGTCGGCCACGGCGGCTCGCACTTCTTGCAGGCCAATCTGCCCGCCGGGGTAGAGCAGCACCAGGCGCTCGATTTCCTGCGCTGCGGCCAGCAGGTTACCCTCCAGACGCTCGGCCAGGAAGCGGCAGGCCGGCGGATCGGCCCGCATGCCGCGGCTGGAAATGCGCTGGCCAATCCACTGCACCAGGCGCTGCGGCTTGACCTTCCAGCAGGGCACGTAGACTCCGGCATTGTCAAGGGCCCGGGCCCAGGCGGTCTTTTCGCTGGCCATGTCCCAGGCGTCGCACTTGACCAGCAGGATGTCGTCGCCGTCGCCCTTCACCCACTCGCGCAGGGCCGCCCCGCCCTCGCGGCCTGGCTTGCCCGAGGGCAGGCGGACTTCGACCAGGCGCTGGCTGGCAAAAAGGGAGTGGCTCTCGGTGGCGCTGCCAAGCTGGCTCCAGTCGAACCGGCTGTCGACCTCGAGCACCAGGCGCTCGGCTACGCCGGCGTTGCGGACGGCCGTGCGAATGGCGTCACAGGCTTCTTCGATCAGCAGCGGTTCCTGCCCGGCAACCAGGTAGACCCTGTCCAGGCCCTGCTGAAGACGCTGCAGCAGCTTTTCGGGAAACAGCTTCATGAATCTGCACCGGCGAGCGCCTCCAGGCGGCGGATCAACCGGTTGGCCATGGCCCGGCCGAGGTCATCGCGCAGGAATTCCTCCTCGCGCTGGGCGGCAAGGATCTCGCCTTCATCAAAACTGTAATCGCGCGTCAGCCGCGTGGTGACGGGCTCAAGCGCGACCTCGCCGGCCGCATCCTCGAGCCGCCAGACGACCTCGAAGACGATCAGGAACTCGCGCACCCTCGCCTGGCCGGTCACCGACAGCGCCTGGCGCGCCATGGTTTGCGAGTCGATATGCAGGGTGGCGGAGTCGGGGTCGGGCCGGTCGACGATGCTCACGCCGTTGGCTTCCAGCAGCAGCCGGAGTTCGCGCACCAGCACCGTGCTGTCGTCGGCCACGGCCACAAAGGTGCGATCCATGTAGTCGGGCAGGCGGGCTTCGCCGCGCAACTGGAAACCGCAGGCGGTCAGCATCAGCGAGGCCAGAATGAGGGTGGCGGTGCGGCGCATCAGCCAACCACGACGTTGAGCAGTTTGTCGGGCACCAGGATGACCTTGCGCACCGTCTTGCCCTGCATGTGCCGGGCGACGTTGTCGTCGGCCATCGCCGCGGCTTCGACGGTGTCCCGATCCGAACCCGGCGCCACGTCCACGCGGCCGCGCACCTTGCCGTTGACCTGCACCACGATCGTCACGGCGGCGCGCTCGAGCGCCACCTCGTCGACCGCCGGCCAGCCGGCTGCAAACACCGACTCATCGTGGCCCAGGTCACGCCACAGCGCCTCGGAGATATGCGGCGTGACCGGCGCGATCAGGCGCACCACCGTCTCCCAGGCTTCCTGCGCAAGCGCTCGGCCGGATGCATCCGTGGCCTGAAAACGCTGCAGCTCGTTGCAGAAGGCCATGATGGCGGCGATCGCCGTGTTGAAGGTCTGGCGGCGGCCCATGTCGTCGCCGACCTTGGCGATGGTCTCGTGCAGGCGCGCGCGCAATTCACGGGCCGCACCTTTGAGCTCCTCGGGCCTGCGGCCGGGCAGCGCCCCTTCGGCGACATGGGCCTGGACGCCGGCAAACAGGCGCTTGAGAAAGCGCCAGGCGCCTTCCACGCCCGCCTCGGACCATTCAAGCGAATGCTCAGGCGGGGCGGCGAACATCGAGAACAGGCGAACCGTGTCGGCGCCGTAGCGATCGACCAGGGCTTGTGGGTCGACGCCGTTGTTCTTCGACTTGGCCATCTTCTCGATGCCGCCGGGCGTGACCGGCTTGCCGTCGGCTTCGAGGACGGCGCTGGCAATGCCGCCCTTGCCGTCGCGCTGAACCTCCACGTCATCCGGGTTGAACCAGATCTTGCGGCCCGAGTCATCCTCGCGGTAGTAGGTTTCGGCCAGCACCATGCCCTGGGTGAGCAGGCGCTTGAACGGTTCATCGATGCCGATCAGGCCGGCATCGCGCATCAGCCTGGTCCAGAAGCGCGCGTAGAGGAGGTGCAGGATGGCGTGTTCGATTCCGCCGATGTACTGGTCGACCGGCATCCACTGATCAGCGCGCTCGTCAACCATGGCCTCGTGGTTGTCCGGCGAGGTGTAGCGCAAAAAATACCAGGACGAGTCGACGAAGGTGTCCATGGTGTCGGTTTCACGCTTTGCCGCCGCGCCGCACTTCGGGCAGGCGGTATCGAGGAAATCGGAGTGACGGTTGAGCGGGTTGCCCGAACCGTCCGGCACCAGGGCTTCGGGCAGCACCACCGGCAGGTCTTCATCGGGTACCGGCACATCGCCGCAGTCAGGACAGTGGATGATCGGAATCGGGCAGCCCCAGTAGCGCTGACGCGAAATCCCCCAGTCGCGCAGGCGAAACTGGGTGCGCGCGCGGCCGGCGCCACGCCGCTCGAGCTCAGTCACGATAGCGTCGAAGCCCTGCGACCACTCAAGGCCGTCGAAGGGGCCGGAATTGACCAGATTACCGTCGCTTTCGGCATAGTCATCGTGCCACTGACAATCATCGTACTCCCGGTCGCCCGGCAGGCTGATGACCTGGCGAATGGGCAGGCCGTACTTCAGGGCAAAGGCAAAATCGCGCTCGTCGTGCGCGGGCACGGCCATGATGGCGCCCTCGCCGTAGGCCATGAGCACGTAGTTGGCCACCCACACCGGCAACTCGTCGCCTGTCAGCGGGTGAATGGCCTTCAAGCCGGTGTCCATACCCTTCTTTTCCTGCACGGCAATATCGGCTTCCGACACGCCGCCTTTCTGGCACTCGGCAATGAAAGCGGCGAGCTCAGGGTCATTCCCGGCCGCACGCCTGGCCAGGGGGTGCTCGGCCGCCACCGCCATGAAGGTCGCGCCCATGAGCGTGTCGGGGCGGGTCGTGAAGACCTTGATCGTCTCCTGGCCGCAGGCAAAGGCGATCTCGGCGCCTTCGCTCTTGCCGATCCAGTTGGCCTGCATGGCCCGCACTCGCTCGGGCCAGCCGTCGAGGTCGTCGAGGCCGGCCAGCAGCTCGTCGGCGTAGTCGGTGATGCGCAGGTAGTACATCGGGATTTCGCGCTTTTCGACGGCCGCGCCCGTGCGCCAGCCCTTGCCGTCGATGACCTGCTCGTTGGCCAGTACGGTCTGGTCGACCGGATCCCAGTTGACCGTGCCGGTCTTCTTGTAGGCGATGCCGCGCTCGAGCAGGCGCAGGAAGAACCACTGGTTCCAGCGGTAATAGTCGGGGTCGCATGTCGCCAGCTCGCGCTCCCAGTCGATGGCGAAGCCGAGCTGCCTGAGCTGATCGCGCATGTGGGCGATGTTGTCGCGTGTCCACTTTGCCGGCGGCACGCCGTTGGCCATGGCCGCGTTCTCGGCCGGCAGGCCGAAGGCATCCCAGCCCATGGGCTGGAGCACGCGCCGGCCCTGCATGCGCTGATAGCGCGAGATGACGTCGCTGATTGTGTAGTTGCGCATGTGCCCCATGTGCAACCGGCCCGAGGGATAGGGGAACATGCTCAGGCAGTAGAAGCGCTCGCCGCTGCCGGATTCGGCCCGGTCGGCATTGTGTTCTTCCCAGAAGCGACGAATGGCCGGCTCGAGTTCGCCGGGGCGGTAGCTGTCAGACACCGTGGTAAACGACCCTGCTGGTTGATTTCAAAACAGGCGCCGCCCCGGGCCGGGGCGGCGCGCAAGGGGCTGTGAGCAAAGCCTACTGCTCGTCGTCGCCGTCGGTTTCCTCGTCGATTCGCTCGACCAGGCGGCTCCAGGCGTCTTTGGCTTCCTGCCAGGCATCCCGCGCCTCGGCGCTTGCGCCGTCCCAGGATTCGTCGGCAAATTCGCTGGCCTCTTCCCAGGCGGCCTCGGCACGCTCCTGCGCTTGTTGCGCCGCTTCACGGGCGTTTTCCCAGGCCTCTTCACTTCCATCCTGGGCCGCTTCAAGCGCTTCCTCGGTTTTCTCCCGAGCCTCTTCAGCCAGTTCCTTCGCGCGATTCCAGACCCGCTCGTGCATGGCCTCTTCGTCCATATCGGGCCCGCCCTCGACGAAGTCCTCGATCTCCTCGCTGGCCTGCTCGCCTTCTTCCTTGATCTCGTCGTAGGCCTCGGCAACCTTCTCGCCGGCCTCCTCGACCTTCTCGGCCGCCTTGTCGCCGGCCTCTTCGATCTCGCTGGCCTCTTCGGACTGGCAGGCCGCCAGAGCCAGGATCAACATCAAAATAAACGGGTAACGCATCGTTATCCTCCTGAAATGCGCATGATCTGCGCTTTTGTCCACCAGTGCTTATCCTAACGCCATTCCCGGTGCTCGGCACCTGTTTTTGGCGCCCCGCGGCAAAGCCGCACCCTTGTCGAGCATCTGCAGCATCACGCGTAAACCTTTTCCAGCCACAGCCAGACACTGCGCAGCCCCTGCGCCTCGCCGCCGGCCGGGCGACCGGGCCGATCAGACAGATTCCAGGCGTAGATGTCGAGGTGGAACCAGTCGATGCCCTCGCCGACGAAGTGATCGAGGAACAGCGCGGCGGTGACGCTGCCGGCGAACTTTGACGTGCCGGTATTGGAGATGTCGGCAATCGCCGGCTGGATGTGCTGTCGATACGGCTCGAACAGCGGCATGTGCCAGAGCGGATCCTCGGTCTCGAAACCGAGATCCTGTATGGCGCGCGCCGCCTTCATGTCTCGCGCGTAGAGAGGCGGCAGGTCCTCCCCGAGTGCGACCCGGGCCGCGCCGGTGAGGGTGGCAAAATCGATGATCCGCTCGGCGCCCTCTTCGGAAGCCAGGGTGAGAGCGTCGGAGAGAACGACGCGCCCCTCGGCGTCGGTGTTACCGATCTCCACGGTCGTGCCCTTGCGGGTGCGGACGATGTCCGACGGCCGGTAGGCGTTGCCCGCAATGGCGTTTTCCACCGCCGGGATGTAGACGCGCAGGTTGACGTCGAGCCCCAGCGACATGATGACTTTCGCCAGGCCCAGAGCGTGAGCGGCGCCGCCCATGTCCTTTTTCATCAGCACCATGCCAGCGCCCGGCTTGATGTTGAGCCCGCCGGAATCGAAGATCACGCCCTTGCCGACCAGCGCCAGGGGCGGCGCGTCCTTGCGGCCCCACTGCATGCGGATCAGTCGCGGGCCCCGGCTGGCCGCCTGGCCGACGACGTGGATGGCCGGAAACTCGCGCTCGAGTTCCTCGCCTTCAAAGACTTTGCAATCGGCGGCGTGCTCGCGCGCCAGATCACGGGCGGTCTCAGCCAGTTCGGCCGGGCCAAGGTCGATGGCGGGCGTATTGACCAGGTCGCGCACGAAGTTTGCCGACTCGACCAGGGTGCGGATTCTGTGTTCGTCGCCGGCACCCAGGGCGAGGCGGGCTGCCGCCGCGTCCATCGTCTTGTAGCGGTCAAAACGATAGCAGCCCAGGCCCCAGCCGATGGCGGCGCGCTCTCTTTGAGCATCCGGCCAGTCGCATTCGAGCCGGTAGTCGCCGGCCGGCAGCACGCCGGGCAGATGCGCCAGCGCCCACAGGCGGTCGGCCGGCTCGCGTCCTGCCAGAACACCGACAATGCCGCCGCTCCCGTCGGGCATCAGCAGGAAGCTGCCGGGCTTTGCCTCGAAGCCGCTGGCCTCGACCCAGGCACGCTCGCCCGGCTCGGCCGACGCCTTCCAGACTTCGAGGTCTTCGGTATCGAGGGAGTGAACGGGAATGGACTGCTCGGGAGAAACACAGAACATGAGGGCTCCGGGTAAAGGCAGAAAAGGGCCTTCTAGGATATCGCAGCCGCCGGTAGCGATTGGCGGCGATCAGCGCGAGCGCAGCTTGCGCCGGCGCCGAACCACGGCCACCGGCGACTTGAACAGCTCGTAGACCACAAGCGCGATAATCACGCCGATGCCGGTCCAGATCAGCGAAGGGGCATCGATCGGAACGGCGGGCGTGAATGCCTCCCAGGCGCGGCGGGCGATCTCCGAATCACCGTTGCGCAGCATCAGCAGCGGCTGCATCAGGGGCGAGGCCTCGGCAATCGAGGCATAGGTTGCCTCGAGCTCGGCCACGCGCTCGGCAAAGCCGGTGACCGCCTGGGCACGCTCGCTGGCGGTCAGCTCCGGGACAAGCACGCCGCGCTCGACCAGCTCGAGCGTCCGTCGCGCTTCGTCGAGATGGCCGCCGAGGCGCTGCAGGTAGGCCTGGGTAAAGGCGGGCGCCTGCGACAGGCCCATACCGCCGCCGGCGCCGGCCACCGCGCTGCCCAGATTGTCGAATTTGCGGCCAACCCAGCTCATGACTTCAGTTTCTGGCGCGGCCGCCGGGGAGTCAAGCCGAAAGGCATGCCGCAACCTGCCGCCAACTGACCGTGATTGTCACTGTCCGGCCCGACCGGTCGTCCGGAAGAGGCCGACGAGGCCGACAAAACCGCCGCAGAAATGAACTGGAACAAGTCGCGCACCAACATGGCGCGGTAATTGCAGCAATATTCGTCGCAACAACAGCGCCGTGGACACCATGACCCATATCAATTTGTCACGCCCCCGCATCCTGTTCGTCGACGACAGCCGCCTGATGCGAGCTTGCGCCACCCGCGTCCTGGGGCAGGAATTCGATCTGCTGCTGGCCAGTTCGGCGGAGCAGGCCTGGGAACTGCTGCAGGGCAACCCGGATATCGCCGCCTTGTTCACCGATCTGCACATGGACGGCAGCAGCGGCTTCGACCTGCTCCAGCAGGTTCGGCAGGCCGGGCATGCACACCTGGTCGACCTGCCGGTGGTGCTGATCACCGGCGACGAAGACGGCGAGGCCCGCCGCAGGCACGCCCTGATGCTGGGTGCCACCGACTTCATCGCCAAACCGTTCAAGGCCAGCGAGCTGCTGGCGCGAGCCAGCGCCTATGCCCGCACCGGCTGTTCAGCCAGGCGGCTGCGGCTGCTCGAGCAGGAACATCACCTCGACCCGGAAACCGGCCTGGGCAATCGCCGCTACTGCGAGGAGCGCCTGATGCAGGCAATGAGTTTTGCGCATCGCCATCAGCAGCCGCTGGTGATGATGCATCTGCGCCTCGATGGCCTCGGCGCTCTGCTCGAAGAGCTTGGCGAGCCGCACGCAGCGCGCGCGCTCGGACGCATCGGCGAGACGCTCCGGCGCCGGATTCGGCGCGAAGACACCGTATTCCGAACCGAACCGGAATCCTTCACCTTCCTGCTGGCAGCCACCGACGCCGAAGGCGCCGCGAAGCTGCAGCGCCGCTTCATGCCCGACCTTGACGATCTGGGCCTGTGCCCGCGCGACGAAGCGCTCTCCGTCCGGGCCGGTTTCATCATCCAGACCCCGCCGCCGATGAACGGCCACGACGCCGCCTGGATTCTCGACGAGGGTCTGTCGGGCCGGCCCACGCCGGTTCCCTCGCCGCAGTTGGTCGCTTCCGATTCAGTGCCCAACCTCGAACAGGCGCTGCGCCTGCTCGAGCAGGGCCGCGCTGACCGCGTCGAACCGCATCTTCAGCCGCTGGCCAGGCGGCTGGAACCATTGCTGGAGTTACTCGACCAGACCGCCCCCGCGCCCAAACGCAACCGCCGCTGAGCCCGCTAGCCGGCGTCGCGGCCGTCAAGACGATCGTGCAGCCAGCCGGCCAGCTCGCCGAACACCTGCCCCATGCCCGCCTCCATGGCCGCGACCGCGTCCTCGAGCGAGGTCCCGGAAGCCGGCGTCCGACCCTCCGCGCGGGTCGTCGCCAATAGCCGACCGCTCGCTTCGAACAGGCGGGCGACGATGGCCACATCCGCCTGCAGGCCGTCGGCCCGGTCTGCCAGCTCGAACCTTGTGACGACAAGCTCGAGGCGATAATCGGCCGGCAGGCTGCCGTAGCGACCGACGGTGGCCACGCGCCCGTCGAGGTAGGCCACCAGCAGATCCTGCACCAGATCCGGCGCCCGGTCGATCCAGGCCGCCTCCGGCCAGGGCAGGAGCACGCGGTCGCGCCGCACCAGGATGCGCGTCGAGTCGCGCGTGCGATCGGCCTGTGGCCGGGCAATGGCCAGGGTCAGGGCGGAAGTTTCGTCAGAAAGCGCTTCACCGGCTTCGACTTGCGGGGCGATCAGCCGGTAGCGCTTTTCCGCGCCGCCGAGCAGGCATGCCGAAAGCAGCGCCGCGACAGCCAGCAGGATCGACATCCTCCAGAAGGTCTGCATCATTTTGGTTGGTACTCCTCGGGGCGCTCGTCGCCGAGCAGGAAGCCGGCCGGATTGCGCTCGAATTTCTCGCTCAGGGCCGAGAGCTCATCGATCAGGCGCCGAAGATCCTGCACGGCCGGCCCAAGCGGCGTGATGACCTGATCGCCGAAACTGGCCACCGCAGCCTCGTTGCGCGCGATCATTCGGTCGATGCGCTCGGCCGAGCGCGCCAGCTTTGCCATCGCCTCGCGCAACTCTTCGGCAGCCCGGGGGAATGTATCCACCAGCGCCGGCTCGAGCCGCTCCAGCGTAGACGAGGCGGCAGCCACGGCGGCCCGGAGCTCTTCGATGAGCGGCACCAGCTCCTCGCTGCCGCGATGGAGGTTGCGCACGATCTCGCCCAGCCGGTCGCTCTCGCCGGTCAGCGCCTGGGTGAAGGTGTCGATGTTATCAAGCGTTGCGGCCACGCGATCGGCGTTGTCCTCGCTGAGGAACTCCAGCAGGCGCAGCATGACCTCGCTGGCGGTACTGGCGATGTCCTCGGAGGTTTCGATCAGACGCTGCAGCCCGGATTCCTCGGCAATGATCACCGGTCGCGTACGCCCGGCCGCCGGCTTCAGCGGCGGGCTGTCCGGGCTGCCGCCGCGCAACTGGATGGTGGACACGCCGGTCAGGCCCGAGACCGACAGGCGGGCGGTGGTGTCTTCGCGCAGCGGGGCCTGATCGTCGATCCGAATGACCGCAACCACCCGGCCCGGGTGATCGGGCGACAGCCGCAGATCACGCACACTGCCCATGTTGATGCCGTTGTACTGAACGCCCGAGCCCACGCTCAGGCCGCTGACCGGCTGCAGAAAGTGCACTTCCAGTTCCTGCCAGGTCTCGTCACTCGCCCACTGCGCGGACCACAGCCCGCCGAGCACCAGCAGGATCAGCCCGGCCAGCGTGAAAGCACCGATCAATACGTGATTGGCCCGCGGTTCCATGTCAGTTCCCTCCTCCAGCCTGTGCCTGTCGTGCCTGGCGTGCCCGCGGGCCGTGAAAGTAGTCCCGAACCCATGGATGGTCGAACGCCTCGACCTCGTCGAGCCGGCCGATGGCCAGCACCCGCCGGTCACCGATCACGGCAACCCGGTCGCAGATGCCGTAGAGCGTATCAAGATCGTGGGTGATCAGGAAAACGGTCAGGCCCAGCGCATCGGTCAGGGTGCGCAGCAACTCGTCGAAAGCCGCCGCACCAATGGGGTCGAGGCCGGCCGTGGGTTCGTCGAGAAACAGCAGCTCCGGATCCAGCGCAAGCGCCCGCGCCAGCCCGGCCCGCTTGCGCATGCCGCCGGACAACTCCGACGGATACTTGCCGGCGGCAGACAGGGGCAGGCCGGTCAGCCTGATCTTCAGGCGGGCAAACTCGCACCTCAGTTCCTCCGGAATCTCGCGGTAGTGTGTGCGAATCGGCACCTCGACGTTTTCACGAACGGTAAGCGAAGAGAACAGGGCGCCGTCCTGGAACAGCACGCCGGTTCGTCTTCTCAGCGACTGCAGTGCCTCATCGCTGCCGCTCGTGCGCCGGCCCAGCACGTCGATGACACCGGCCTGCGGTTCGCGCAGGCCGAGTATCGATCGCATCAGCACCGACTTGCCGCTGCCCGATCCACCGACCACACCCAGAATTTCTCCGCGCTGCATGTCCAGATCCAGCCCCTGGTGGACCGTCTGGCTGCCAAAGCGATTGACCAGGCCGCGTACCCGCACCGCAATCTCGGGCGCGAGCGTCTCGTTGCTCACCAGCCCACCTCCATGAAAAACACGGCGGCGAGCGCATCGATGACGATCACCAGAGTAATGCTCTGTACCACCGCCGAGGTCGTGCGCTCGCCCACCGACTGGGCGGTGCCGGTCACCTTGAAGCCTTCGAGGCAGCCGATGAGCGCAATGGTGGCGGCAAACAGCGGCGCCTTGAACAGCCCGACCAGGTAGTGGCGAAGCGTGACTGCCTCGTGCATGCGCGTGAAGAACATGTCCGGCTCGATTCCCAGCGACAGGGTCGACACCATCAGGCCGCCGGCAAAGCCGGCCACGGTCGCCAGCAGCGCCAGAATCGGCAGCATGATCAGCAGGGCCAGCAGCCTTGGCAGCACCAGCAGGACGATCGGATCGAGCCCCAGGGCGCGCATGGCATCGATTTCCTCGCGCGATTTCATGGTGCCGATCTGAGCCGTGAAGGCGCTCGCGGTTCGACCGGCAAGCAGAATGGCCGTCAGCAGCACGCCAAATTCGCGCAGATAGGCGTAGGTGATCAGATCGACGACAAATAGCTCTGCGCCGAAATCGCGCAGCACCGTGGCCCCCAGATAGGCCACCACGGCGCCGACAAGGAATGCCAGCAGCGCGGTCAGCGGCAGGGCGTTGAGGCCGGTCTGCTGCATGTGGAAGACGGTGGCCGTCACGCGCCACTGCCCGGGACGAAACAGCGTGCTCAGCAGTCGGGACATCGACAGGCCGAGAAAACCGACCAGCAGCCGCAGGTTATTTCCGGCGCCGGCCACAACCCGGCCAATGCCGGCCAGCCACTCGCGCCAGAAGGCCGCCGGCACGGTTTCCTTCTCGCCGTCGGCCTGCAGCGTACTGACAATCACCTCAAGCAGCGGGCGATGCTCGGCGCGCAGTTCGATGGCGTCGGGCGCCACCGACAGAGTGCGCGCCGCGCGCACGAGAAGAAAGGCGCCGGCAGCGTCGAGGCGATCGACGGCGGTTGCGTCGATGACCTGCGCGCTGCCGCTCACGCCGGCCAGGATTCGCTCCAGCCGGTCAGCCTGGCCCAGGCGCCAGTCGCCGCAGGCCAGCCAGCGCTCGCGATCGGCAGCATCGATGACGAACTCGGTGGACTCGGCCATGAGCGCAGCGTTCCGACTCGGTGAATGACGGCTGAAATAAAACCTCGAGCCAATTATGGCACGGCCGGCCCGTCCTGCATCCGGTCGGTTCCGGCTGCGGTTCTCGAGGATCTCCACTCGGACAGGCCGGCGCATCGACGTTGGCGCGCCGCAGCATCACGTTTTCCATTTGCGGTGCCGGGAGCACGGGCTTGTCTTTTCAGCATCAGGACGGCAACCGTGCGCACGGCGCGCTTTCCGGAGCGAGCCGGAACACATGACCATCATGCCCGGTCCCCGCCCGGGTCAGTCGAAAGTCACCCGGTAGACGCGTCCGCGGCGGAGAATCTCGACCGCCAGCGTCTCGCCCTCGTCCAGGGGAAAGGCGCGTCTGAACGCGGCCAGATCGTCGATTCGCAGCCGGTTGACGGCAACGATCAGGTCACCGCGGCGCAGTCCGGCTTTCCAGGCCGGCGAGTTGCGGCGCACGTTTTCAACCAGCGCGCCGCGTGCATGAGAACGCTCGGGAACCCGAACCAGGGCCGCGCCCTCGAGGCGCTGGTCGAGGCGCTGGCCGGAAATTCTCTCATCCAGATTCTCCTCGATGCGGGTGAGCACCGAGCCGCGCTCGCCGCCGCGCAGATATTCAACCTTGACCTGGCTGCCGACCGCAAGCAGACCCTCGATGTTGCGCAGCTCCTGGGCGTCGGTCACCGCCCGGCCATCGATCGAGACGATGACATCGCCGGCCTTGAGTCCGGCTGCCAGTAGTGCCGAACCCTCGTTCAGGCGGGTAATGACGGCGCCGTTCGTCGATGCGAGCGCCAGCGCCTCGCGCAGTTCCTCGTCAAGATCCTGGACTTCGACGCCGAAGGTGCCGCGCCGGACTTCTCCGTATTCGACAAGCTGGCTCATGACGTGGGCCGCCGTGCGCACGGGAATGGCGAAACCGATGCCCACATTGCCGCCCGAAGGCGTAAAGATCGCGGTATTGATTCCGACCAGCTCGCCGCGCAGGTTGATCAGCGCGCCGCCGGAATTGCCGGGGTTGATCGAGGCGTCGGTCTGAATGAAATTCTGGTATTCAAGCCCGCGCAGACCTCTTCGGCCCAGCGCAGAGACGATGCCCGAGGTAACCGTCTGACCCAGCCCGAAAGGGTTGCCAACGGCAACCACGAAATCACCCACGCGCAGGTGGTCGGACTCGTCGAGGGGCAGTTCGTCCAGGTTGCCGGCCTCGATGCGGATGACCGCCAGGTCGGTGTCGCGATCCGAGCCGACGAATTCCGCGGCGAACTCGCGCCCGTCCCTGAGCCTGACAGCGATGTCGTCGGCCCCCTCGATGACGTGGTTGTTGGTCAGCACGTAGCCGCGCTCGGCGTCGACGATCACACCCGATCCCAGGCTTTGCTGCACGCGTTCGCGCGGCGTACCGGGAAAATCGAAGAAACGGCGAAAGAAGGGGTCGTCGAAGAAGGGACTGGCGCGCACCTGCACCCGCGTTCTGGTGTGCACGTTGACGACCGCCGGCATGACTTCCTCGAGCACCGGGGCCAGCGAAGGCAGCGGCTCACCCGCGAGCGATGCCGGCAGCGCTGCTGCTGCCGTGCGCAGGGCAAGCAAGAGTACGAAGATCAGAGAAATCCGGAAAATGTTTTTCATCATGCGCCCTTATGCATGTCTTGGTGTATGTTGACAGGGTTTCATGCAACGATGCCGCGTTGGACTGATTCGCCCGGCGGCAGGTTCACTCGATTCTCTGGCCGGTATTGCAACCCGCCCGGCGCGTCGATCGGGGGTTGCATTGGGCCGAAAAATCCGGATGATGTAATCGCGGCAAGGGTTTACTGACCCAACATATTGGGCCCGATGAACCCGGAGACCACACTATGTTGAAGCTGGACCAGCAAGTACTGCGAACCGACGTGACCGGCATGCCGCTCGAGTGGATCGGCTACCAGGCTGCAGCGCGGTTTATCGTACTCGATCAGGTCTGCTATGCCCTGGGCAGCGTGCTCTACTCGCTGCACGGCGGCATCAACGCGCTCAGCGGGCAGCGCACCAGGATTCCGGTCAACGCCATCATCGCCACGCACGGCTCGCACCCCGACGCCCACCGATTCTATGATCGCTACACGCCGCCGCTGTCCAATCGGGCCCTGTTCCGGCGCGACGAGAATCTCTGCCTGTACTGCGGCGAACAGTTTCGCACCCGCGAGCTGTCGCGAGATCACGTTCAGCCGATTTCCCAGGGCGGCATCGATACCTGGGCCAACGTGGTCACTGCCTGCAAGCGCTGCAACAACCACAAGGGCTCGCGCACACCCGAGGAAGCCGGCATGCAGCTTCTGGCCATCCCGTTCACGCCCACGCACGCCGAATACGTCTACCTGCAGGGTCGTCGCATCCTGGCCGACCAGATGGAATTCCTGCTCGCCCACTTTCCGCGCAACAGCGTGCTTCGCAGGCGCCTGACCACCGCATCCTGATGGCTCACGATCCGGACTCAGACAACGACCAGCCGACATATCTGGTCGACGCCAGCCTCTACATCTTTCGCGCCTGGCACAGCATGCCCGACCGCTTTGCCGATCCGGCCGGCCGCCCGACCAACGCGGTCTACGGATTTGCCCGCTTCTTGTGCGAGCTGCTCGAGCAAACGCGCGCCAGGCACATGGCGGTGGCCTTCGACGAATCGCTGACCACATCGTTTCGCAACGAAATCCACCCCGACTACAAGGCCAACCGCGAGCCCGCGCCCGAAGAACTCAAGCGCCAGTTCGCCTGGTGCCGGGATCTCAGCCGCGCATTGGGTATCGTCACCTGCGCCGACAGCTACTACGAGGCCGACGACCTGATCGCCACGCTCGCCGGCCAGTGCCGCTCACGGGGTCAGTCGGTCTGCGTCGTGACCGGCGACAAGGACCTTGCGCAGCTACTGGTCGACAAGGACCAGTGGTGGGATTTTGCACGCCGGCGGCGGCTCGATCGCCACGGCGTGTTCGAGCACTTCGGGGTATATCCCCATCAGATCGCCGACTTTCTCGCGCTCACCGGCGATGCCGTCGACAATATTGCCGGCGTGCCTGGCGTGGGCCCCAAGACCGCCAGCGCGCTGCTGGCGCATTTCGGCAATCTGGACGCAATCTACGAGCGGCTCGATGAAATCGCCTGGCTGAAAATCCGCGGCGCCCGAACCCTGGCCGGCAAGCTCAGGCAACACGAAGCGGCGGCGCGCCTGGCGCGCCGCCTCACGGGGCTGCATGCCCAGGTGCCGATGCTTGCAGACATCGATTCGCTCGATCGCCGCGGCGGCGACGGCGACGCACTCGACGCCCTGCTCGACAGCCTGGGATTCGGCCGCCCGCTGCGCGAGCGGCTGCACGGCCTCGGCGAGCTCTGAAGCTTGCGCGCAGTCAGCCGTCGGAGCCCGAGCCGCCTGGCTTGTCCTCCTGCTGTTGCTGTTGCTGCTGACGCTTGAGCTGCTCGAGCACTTCCTTGCCAACGACCTGCACCGAGGCATTGTCGACGTCGATCTTCATGATCGGCACTTCGGGCAGTTGTTCGGCCCCGCTGCGGGCGGCGTTGGCGTACTGCCAGTGACTGACGGCGAAGAAGTACAGGTTCTGGCCGTCCATCGCGCCGAAGGTCGGCGTCTCGAACTCCTCGACGGCGGCGGCCAGCGGAGCCACCGCGGTGACGCCGAGTCCGTCCCCTCCCAGCGCCAGTCGAACCACGCGCTGCGGCGTAATGGCATTCTGGATTGCAACGAGATGATCGTCCCACCAGAACAGCCCGTCGATGCCGCCGGCATTGAAGGTTTCGGGAACCGCCAGTTGCCAGGCCTGCTGGCCACCGGTGGCGTCGATCACGAAGATACCCAGGCCATAGTCGGCAACGTAGAGAAGGCTGCCGTCTTCGTTGAGCGCCATGCCGCGAAGGCTGGTGAATCCCGGGTGACCGAAATAGGGCTCGAGCGTCTCGCCGCCGGGCTCGAGCCGGAAAATGACCGGCGAACGGGTGTCGGCTGCGAACACCGTGCCGTCTTCGGCCAGCGCAAGCGAGCCGAGCAGATTGCGGCCACCGCCGCCGCCGATGGTGTATTCGCGCTCGAGCTCGCCGGTTTTCAGGTTCAGTCGCAGCAGCGAGCTGGTTACCCCGTCCTCGCGGGCCTCGCCCTCGAAATACAGCACGTTGCCGGAGGCTGCCCACAGATGGCCGCGTTCGGCATCCACGGCCAGGTCGAACACGCCCTGCAGTTCCGGCAGATCTTTGGCCGACGCCAGGGTCTCCCAGCGCTCGCCGTCGCTGCTGGCCAGAATCAGACCGTCGCGAATGGTGCCGACGATAACCCGATCGCTGCCCTCGTCATAGGCCATGGCCTCGGGCATCGCATATTCAGAATCGAGCCGTGCCCACACCTCGACGTCGCCGAAGGGCTCGCCGGCCTCGGCCATCAGGCCGCTGAGGTGGCGGTAGAGTTCGTGGTTGCGCATCGGCTCGACGGCGTCGATCGCGTCCCAATCCACCGACAGGCCCTGTCGCTGCATCTTGAGCATGACGTCATAGGCCTTGCTCAGATTACCCAGTCGGGCGTGGCCCTCGACCAGGTGGCGCATGAAGTCCTGGTTGTAGGGGCGCAGCTTGTGCAGCTCTTCGGTCGCTTTCACCCAGGCCCCGATATCCTGCCGCTGGTAGGCGCTGGCGGCCTGGTCGAACCAGTGGTTGAACTGCTGGCCGCGCACCGGCTGTTGCGAAGACTCCGACTGGACCGTGGCGTTTTCCTCGCCGGCAGTGGATTCGGCCGCGCGCTCCCCTTCGGGGGCCGGCTGTGCTGCCGTGGCCGTGGCAAGCAGTAAAGCCACAGCCAGGCTGAAGACTGGTGCGAGAATACGCATAATCCGTTTTCCTGTTGGTTTGAATATTCGCTGGAGATGGGACTGTCGCCGGCCGGAATCGTTCAGGCCCGATCCACATCTTGATAGAGCCCGAAAGCATGAACCATACGACGAATGACGACACACTATTGTACGCGGGTCGCTACCTCAGGCTGGTCGATCGTGGCGGCTGGGAGCTGGTTTCGCGTCGACACCGGGTTGCGGTGATCGTAGCCTGGACGCCCGCCGACGAGCTGCTGCTGGTCGAGCAGTTTCGGGTTCCGGTCGGCCGACGAACCATCGAACTGCCGGCCGGCCTGGTCGGCGACGAGGCCGGCCGCGAAGACGAACCCCTGCTCGACGCCGCCCGCCGCGAGCTCGAGGAAGAAACCGGCTGGCGCGCCGGCGGCGTGGCCGAAATCATGCCCTGCCCCACCTCGGCCGGAATGAGCGACGAGATGGTCATGTTCGTTCGCGCCACCGAACTGGTCCGCGTCGGTGACGGCGGCGGTGACGAAAGCGAGGACATCCGGGTCCACGCCGTCGGCCGCGACGCGATCGATGGCTGGCTTTCCGGGCAGCACGAGCAGGGCCTGGCCATCGACTCCAAGATCTATACCGCGCTGTACTGGTCGCTGAGGCGCTGAGCCGGTCAGACCATCCAGCGGCCCACGGCCGTGGCAACGACAAGCAACGCAGCCACCGCAATGACCAGCCAGGTCAGCGCGGTGCCCCAGAAGCGGCCGAAGGACACGCCCGGGCGACGGTTGACGCCGACCAATCCGTGCAGCAGGCGCCCGACAAGCAGGGCCAGGCCCAGCAGGTGCACGACCCAGGCGGGGGCGGCTGTCCCCGCTTCGACCAGCATCACAAGCACCAGGGCCAGCGGCACGTACTCGGCAAAATTTGCGTGTGCGCGTATGGCGCGGCCGAGCACATCGTGGCCGCCGCTGCCCAGGCCGACGCCGAGGCTGCGGCGCAGGCGTACCACCTGCAGCGACAGGGCCAGAAAGACCAGACCCAGCAGGCCGCCATAGAACATCGTGATGATTACAGGCATTGGTTTTCATTCCTGATCAACGGTTCAGCGCAGTATAAAGCGGCGCCGCACCCACGGCCGGTGCTAGACTCACGGCCGACATGAGCCACGAATCGGACGATCATGCTGAGAGCCTTCCTGCTTGCCACCGTCGTGCTGACGGCCCATCCCGTCATGGCTGAAACCCCGGTCGCCATCGCGATTCACGGCGGTGCCGGCACCATCCTGCCCGAAAAGATGACGCCCGAGCGCGAGCGCGCCATCCGCGCCGCGCTCGAACAATCAGTGCGCGCCGGGCATGATGCGCTCAAAGCCGGCAAGCCGGCGCTCGAGGCGGTCGTGGCCGCGATTCGCATCCTCGAGGACTCGCCCGAATTCAACGCCGGTCGCGGCGCGGTTCTGACCAATACCGGAACGGTGGAGATGGACGCCTCGATCATGGACGGCTCGAATCTCGACGCCGGCGCGGTCGCGGCGGTCAAGCGCATTCGCCATCCGATCGAGGCCGCCGTGCGGGTGATGCGCAACTCGCCCCACGTCATGATGATCAGCGAAGGGGCGATGAGCTTCGCCGCCGATCACGGGCTCGAGTTCATGAACGAGGACTGGTTCATCACCGACTTCCGGCGCCGCCAGCTCGAGGCCATCCAGTCCGACGAACAGGCCGGGCTGCAGCTCTCGGAGAGCTGGCACTCGACGGTGGGCGCCGTCGCCCTGGACGCCGACGGCAACCTGGCTGCGGCCACCTCCACCGGAGGCATGGCCAACAAGCGCTGGGGGCGGGTCGGTGATTCGCCCATCATCGGCGCGGGCACCTATGCCGACAATCGTGCCTGCGCGGTTTCGGCCACCGGCCACGGCGAATTCTTCATCCGCCACGCTGCCGCCTACAGCATCTGCAGTCTGGTGAGGCTGGCCGGGATGAATCTGGAAGAGGCCGCCGACCAGGTCATCAATGAAACGCTGAAGGAAGCCGGTGCCGACGGCGGCGTGATCGCCATCGACCCGCACGGCCGCATCAGCATGCCATTCAACACGCCGGGCATGTACCGCGCCGCCATCCACCCGGACGGCCGCTTCGAGATCGGCATCTATCGCGAGGCGGAATGATCGCCGGCGACGAGGACAGCGGCCAGGATTTCGGCTTTGCCTGCCCCTGGTGCAACGAAGCCAACGAGCTGTTCATCGATCCCGACGAACGCGGGCAGGTCGTGGTCACCGACTGCCGGGCATGCTGCCGCCCGGTGGAGATCGCGCTGCCGATCGACCCGGCTGACGCGCCGCAGGTGCGCACCGAAGATCAGTGAACCCGGGCGAATCCGCCCGCCAGCGGCTCAGACGATGCCGCGCTTGCTGGTGGCGTCGCCGGCTCCCAGCCGCAGATTGCGGCACAGCGCCAGCGGAGTTCTGGAGCGATTGAGAGTGTAGAAGTGAATGCCCGGGGCCCCGCCCTCGAGCAGGCGCCGGCACAGATCGGTGATCACCTCTTCGCCGAAGCCGCGCAGCGAATCCGAATCGCCCGCCTCTTCCCAGGCCTTGATGCGCTTGGCAATCCACAGCGGAATCTCGGCGCCGCACATGCGCGAAAAACGCGCCAGGCCGGAATAGTTGGTGATCGGCATGATGCCGGGCACGATCGGAATGTCCACGCCGGCCGAGCGCGCCTCCTCGACGAAGCGAAAATAGCTCTCGGCGCTGAAGAAATACTGCGTGATCGCACTGTCGGCCCCGGCGGCGACCTTGGCGCGGAAGTGCTCGATATCGAGCGTCGGGCAGGCCGATTCAGGATGGTGCTCGGGATAGCAGGCCACTTTGATGTGGAAATGCCCGCCGTAGTGCTCGCGAATGAAACGCACCAGATCGGCAGCGTAGTCGAATACGCCCGACCCGCCGCCCGATGGCCGGTCACCGCGCAGCACGACCAGACGGTCAATACCACTATCGCGGTAGTCGTCGAGCAGCGCGCGAATGCTGTCGATATCCTCGGACATGCACGAGATATGGGGCACCGCCGGCACGCCGGTGGCCTCGGCAATGCTGCGCACCGTCTCGAAGGTGCGCGTCCGCGTCGATCCGCCCGCCCCGAAAGTCACCGACATGTAGTCCGGACCGAGCGCGGCAAGTCGATCGCGCGAGCGCTCGAAGGTCTCGCGCTGCTTGTCGTTCTTCGGCGGAAAAAACTCGAATGAAACCTGGGGTTTGTTCATGCAGCTCCACGCCTCAGGTTCCAGGGCGGGCTCCGGCCCAGGTTTTCCTGAACCCTGAACCCTGAACCCTGAAACCTTGTTTCCTAATACCGATAGTGCTCCGGCTTGTACGGACCTTCGACGGCCACGCCAATGTAGTCTGCCTGCTCGGGCTTGAGCTCGGTCAGGCGCACGCCGACGCGCTCCAGATGCAGGCGTGCGACCTTTTCATCGAGATGTTTGGGCAGCACGTAGACCTGGTTGTCATAGCGGTCGCCGTGGGCGAACAGCTCGATCTGGGCCAGGGTCTGGTTGGTGAACGAGTTCGACATCACGAAGCTCGGGTGACCGGTGGCGCAACCCAGGTTAACCAGGCGACCGCGGGCAAGCAGGATGATCTTGTTGCCGTCTGGGAAGGTGATGTGGTCGACCTGCGGCTTGATCTCGTCCCACTCGTAGGGCTCGAGGCTGGCAACGTCGATCTCGTTGTCGAAGTGGCCGATATTGCACACGATGGCCTGATCCTTCATGCGGCGCATGTGGTCGTGATTGATCACGTTGTAGTTGCCGGTGGCGGTCACGAAGATATCAGCGGCCTCGACCACGCCCTCGTCTTCGAGATTGACCACCTTGTAGCCTTCCATTGCCGCCTGCAGGGCGCAAATCGGGTCGACTTCGGTAATCCAGACGTTGGCCGACAGCGCCCTGAGAGACTGCGCGGAACCCTTGCCGACATCGCCGTAGCCGCACACGATGGCGGTCTTGCCGGCCACCATCACGTCGGTGGCGCGCTTGATGGCGTCGACCAGCGATTCGCGGCAGCCGTAGAGGTTGTCGAACTTCGACTTGGTGACCGAATCGTTGACGTTGATGGCCGGGAATTTCAGCGTGCCTTCCTTTTCCATCCGGTAGAGGCGATTGACTCCCGTGGTGGTTTCCTCGGTCACGCCCTGGATGTTGTCGAGCGCTGCGCTGTACCAGCCCGGATTCGAGGCCAGGCGCTTTCTGATGGCGGCGAAAAGCGCCGTCTCTTCCTCGCTGCCGGGGTTGTCGAGCACGCTCGGATCCTGCTCGGCGCGGGCGCCGAGGTTGAGCAGCATGGTGGCATCGCCGCCGTCGTCGAGAATCATGTTGGCGGTCCGGCCGTCGGGCCACTGGAAGATGCGGTGGGTGAACTCCCAGTACTCGTCGAGCGTCTCGCCCTTGAAGGCAAACACCGGAACGCCGCGCTCGGCCATCGCCGCGGCGGCGTGATCCTGGGTCGAATAGATGTTGCACGAAGCCCAGCGCACCTCCGCACCCAGATCGATCAGGGTCTCGATGAGCACGGCCGTCTGGATGGTCATGTGCAGCGAGCCGGCGATGCGCGCGCCGGCGAGCGGCTGATCGTCGGCGTATTCGGCGCGGGTCTGCATCAGGCCCGGCATTTCGGTCTCGGCGATCCGGATTTCCTTGCGGCCGAAATCAGCCTGGCCCGGATCGGCGATACAGAAATCCTTGTCGGTCGGGGCAAGCTGCTCGTCAAAGAGCACGCCCTTGGTCACGTCTTCGGGATTGGCGCTCATGGTCTTTTACCTCTTGCTACTTTCAATCAGTGAATTGGTCGGGCGGCGCATGTTGCACATCAGGCTTGCGCGGCCCGCGATATTGCCGTTTCGATCATTCGCTCATTCGAATCTCGAATTTGTCTGTCACAAGCCCGCATCGTCGCGCAGGGCGTCGGCCTTGTCGGTCTTCTCCCAGCTGAAGGCCGTGAAATGATCGATCGTCTCGCGATTGTCGCGGATGACCGTTGCCGAGTCTTCCTCGGGCCTGCGGCCGAAGTGGCCGTTGGTGGCGGTGCGGCGATACATCGGATGGAGCAGATCCAGCGACTTCAGGATGCCGTAGGGCCTGAGATCGAAATGTGTACGGATCAGCTCCTCGATCCGCTCTTCGGGGATGCGATTGGTGCCGAAGGTGGTCACCGAAACCGAGGTCGGCTCGGCCACGCCGATGGCGTAGCTGACCTGCACCTCGCATTTGTCGGCCAGGCCGGCGGCGACCACGTTCTTGGCCACGTAGCGGCCGGCATAGGTGGCCGAACGATCGACCTTCGACGGGTCCTTTCCGGAAAAGGCGCCACCGCCGTGGCGCGCCATGCCGCCATAGGTGTCGACGATGATCTTGCGCCCGGTCAGGCCGGCATCGCCCACCGGGCCGCCGATGACGAACTTGCCGGTCGGATTGATGTGAAAACGGGTGTCGTCATGCAGCCAGTCGGCCGGCAGCACCGGCCCGATGATGTGTTCTTTCACCCCTTCGCGAAGCTCTTTCAGGCCCACGGCCTCGTCGTGCTGCGTCGACAGCACCACGGCGTCGATCGCCACCGGCCGGCCGTCTTCGTAGCGCAGCGTGACCTGGCTCTTGGCGTCGGGGCGCAGCCAGGGCAGCGGGTTGTCGGCGCGCTTGCGCAGCCGCGTGTGCTGTTCGACCAGGCGATGGGCGTAGTGGATCGGCGCGGGCATCAGCTCCTCGGTCTCGTTGGATGCGTAGCCGAACATCAGGCCCTGGTCGCCGGCGCCCTGGTCTTCGGGCATCTCCCGATCCACGCCCTGGGCGATGTCGACCGACTGCTTGCCGATCATATTGATCACCGAGCAGGTGTTGCCGTCGAAGCCCACGTCCGAGGAGTCGTAACCGATATCGACAACCACCTGGCGGATCAGCTCTTCGAGATCCACCCAGGCGGTGGTGGTGATTTCACCGCCGACGATCACCGCGCCGGTCTTCAGGAAGGTCTCGCAGGCCACCCGCGCGCGCTCGTCCCGGGCCAGAATGGCGTCGAGAATCGCGTCGGAAATCTGGTCGGCCATCTTGTCCGGGTGGCCCTCGGACACCGATTCGGAAGTGAACAGGTAGGATCTCATGACGAAGGCTTATCTCTTGATCGGGATAGAAAGATATCAGTTTAACGCAGCCCGGCACCGCTTGCATCATCGCCGCGCACGCGAAACACTGATACGGACGAGATCCGAAGCGGAATACGAGACATGTCCTGGGAGGCACTCACCCTGCTGCTCTTTCACGCCGTGCTGGCGCCGGCCACGGCAGTCCACGCCCTGCTGTTCAAGCGCGAGCCGCGCGGCGCATTCGGCTGGATCGCGGTGTGCGTGGTCACCCCGATTGCCGGGCCGGTGCTGTACCTGTTCTTCGGCGTCAATCGGACGCGCAATCGCGCCCGACGCTTCACCATGCCGCCGCTGCGCGCGGGCGAGCGGGGCGAGGCGGTCACCCGGCCCTGTCCGCTGCCCGACGACCTGCCGGCAAGCTTTACCGAGCTGGCGCGCAGCGGCCGCGCGCTGAGTCGACACGCGCTGGTAGGCGGCAATCGGGTCGAGCCGCTGCTCAACGGCGAACAGGCGTATCCGGCCATGCTCGAGGCTATCGAGAGCGCTCGCGAACATGTCTGCCTGACGACCTACATCCTCAGCCGGGACGAAACCGGCCAGGCCTTCTGCCGCGCACTGGCCGACGCCGTCGAGCGCGGCGTGAACGTGCACGTACTCATCGACGGCATAGGCGAATGGTATTCGCTGCCGCGGATCAGCCATCGCCTGCGCCGCGCCGGCATCCGCACCGCGCGTTTTCTCCCCCCACGCCTGCTCCCGCCTTCGCTGTCGATCAATCTGCGCATCCACCACAAGATCCTGGTGGTCGACGACCGGGTGGCATTCACCGGCGGCATGAACATCAGCGACCGGCACCGCGTCGACGATGCTGCCAACACCAATCCAACGGCAGACGTGCACTTCCGGCTGACCGGCCCGGTGGTCGGCCAGCTCACTCTCGAGTTCTACCGCAGCTGGGAGTTCGCCACCGGCGAAATCGTGCACCGGTGTCCGAAAATCGAAACCAGCGGTGACGATGTGATCTGCCGAACGCTGACCGACGGCCCCGATGAAGACCTCGATCGCATGACCATGCTGCTGTCGGCAGCCATTTCAAGCGCCCGCCACTCGGTTCGCGTCATGACGCCCTATTTCCTGCCGCCGCGCGAACTCATCGGGGCCCTGCAGGCCGCGGCGGTGCGCGGAATCGACGTCCACGTGGTACTGCCGGAGAAAAGCAATCTGCGCTACATCGACTGGGCCACCCGCAACATGCTCTGGGAGTTTCTGTTCCGCGGCGTACGCGTGAGCCTGCAGCCGCCGCCGTTCAATCACGGCAAGCTGTTCGTCGTCGACGACTTCTACAGCCTGATCGGTTCGGCCAACTGGGATCCGCGCAGCCTGCGGCTCAACTTCGAGCTCCAGGTCGAAGCCTATGACGCGGCGCTGGCGGCCACCCTGTCGGGACACATCGACGCCCTGGCCGCCGCCGGCCGGGAGCTGAGCCTCGAGGAGGTCGACGCACGCCGGCTCCCGGCGCGCCTGAGAGACGCCGCCTGCTGGCTGTTCAGCCCCTATCTGTGAATCGAAAGGCTTGCCCGGCGGGCGGAACTTGGTAGAATCTTGCGCCTTATGCGCTACTTCCTCTCTCTTGCCGCCATTCTGGTCGTGCTGTGGCTGGGCATCTCCGGCGTCTACACGCCGGTCGTGCTGGGCCTGGGCGCCGCCTCGGTGGTGCTGGTGCTGTGGCTGTCGGCGCGCATGCAGGTCGTCGGCAGCGAACACAACCCGACACTGTTCTCCTGGCGCTTGCCGTTCTACTGGCTGTGGCTGTTCTGGCAGGTGGTTCTCGCCAACGTTCACGTCGCCGGCCTTGTGCTGCGGCCCGACCGGGTCGCACCGCGCATTCTGCGCGCGCCGGTGGGGCACGGCAGCGACGTCGCCCGGGTCACCTACGCCAACTCGATCACGCTCACGCCCGGCACGATCACGCTTCAGCTCGCCGATGACCACGTCGATGTCCACGCCATCGACGAGGCCTCTGCCGCCGGCGTCGAGGACGGCGAGATGGCCGAGAGGGTCCGCTGGCTCGAAGGCCGCCGGGAGGCATCGGGATGAGCACCGTCCTGCTGGTCACCGTGCTGGCCATCTTCGTGACCATGGCGCTGGCGCTCGTGCGCGCGATCAAGGGGCCGACCGTCTACGATCGCATCGTTGCCGTCAACGTCTTTGGTACCAAGACGGTGCTCGGCGTGGCGCTGATCGTGTTCATCACCGGCCATGCCGATCTCATCGACGTGGCCCTGGTCTACGCCCTGATCAACTTCATCACCGTCGTGGCCGTGCTCAAGCTCAGCGAAATGCGCGACCTGGCCGCGGCCGGCCCGGGAGACGAGCAGGATGGCTGACTTGCTCGTCGACATCGTGTCGTGGTTCATGCTCCTGACCGGCGGCCTGGTCGGCATTCTCGGCGGCCTGGGGCTGCTGCGCTTTCCCGATGTCTACACCCGCCTGCACGCGGCCGGCATGACCGACACCCTGTGCACGCTCATGATCATCGGCGGTTTGATCCTGCAGGCCGGGCTGAGCATTCTTGCCGTCAAGCTGATCGTGATCCTGCTGTTCATGCTGTTCACCGCACCGACCGCCGGCCATGCCCTGGCGCGTGCGGCCCACGTTCACGGCATCGCCCCGGTCGTCGGCTCGAGATCAGGAGACTCATCATCGAATTCCTGATCGACATCGCGCTTCTGGCCCTGCTGGTGATCGTGGCGATCACGATCGTGCGCCTGCGCAACCTGTTTGCCTCGGCGATGCTGTTCGCCATCTACTCGCTATTGTGCGCCGGCCTGTTCACGGTGCTCGACGCCGGCGACGTGGCCCTGACCGAAGCGGCGGTCGGGGCGGGCATCAGCACGCTGCTGATGCTCGGGGTGCTCGCGGTCGCCCGGCACGACGAGCAGCCCTCGCCGAGCCACAACCTGCCGGCGCTCGTCGTTGTCGTCATCACCGGCGCGGCCCTGGTGTCGGCAACCTGGGATCTGCCGCCCTTCGGCGCGGCCGACAACCCCGTCCACACCCACGTTGCCCCCTATTACATCGAACAGGCCTACGCTGACACCGGCGTGCCCAACATGGTGGCTGCGGTGCTCGCCAGCTACCGTTCGTTCGATACCATCGGCGAGGCGTTCGTGATCCTGACCGCCGGCCTGGCGGTGTGGTCGCTGCTCACGGTCGCACCTCTGCGTCGCCGGCGGCGGCATGAGCACGCCGACGGCAGCGAGGAGGAAGAGCAATGACGGGCTACGGCATCCTGCGCGTGGTCGCGCGCTTTCTCATTCCCCTGATCATGCTCTTCGGCCTCTACGTCCAGTTCCACGGCGACTACTCGCCGGGCGGCGGCTTCCAGGCCGGAGTGATCATCGCCGCTGCCTGGATCCTGTTCGTGCTCATCTACGGCCTCGAGTCGGCGCTGGCGGTCATTCCCGAGCGCGCCATGTTCGTGCTCGCGCTCACCGGCGTGCTCATCTATGCCGCCACCGGCCTGGCCGGGGTCGTGCTCGGCGGTCACTTCCTGTCCTTCTATCCTCTGCTCGACGGCGAGCACGCCGCCCAGCAGCTGGGCATCATCACCGTCGAGCTGGGCGTGGGCATCACCGTCGCGTCGGTCATGATGCTGCTGTTCACTCTGTTCGCCCGCCGTCGCCAGCAGCTGACCCAAGCCGTGGAGGACGACTGATGGCAGCGCTCGGTCACTTCAACTACTGGATCGTGGTCAGCCTGATGATGATCGGCTTCTATGCCGTCATCGCGCGCGGCAACATGGTCAAGAAGGTCATGGGCCTCAACCTGTTCCAGACCTCGGTCTTCATCCTGTTCATCTCAGCGGGCAAGATCATCGGCGGCTCGACGCCGATCCTGCGCGAAGGCGTGGAGCTCTACTCCAATCCGCTGCCGCACGTACTCATCCTGACTGCCATCGTCGTCGGCGTGGCGACCACCGCCGTGGCCCTGGCTTTGGCGATGCGCATCAACGAAGCCTACGGCACGATGGAGGACGACGCCATCCGCGACGATGAGGCCAGCGACCAGGGGGACGTGACCTCGTGACCATTACCGAGCTGATGCCGTTCAGCGTGCTCGTGCCGCTGATCGCAGCACCGCTGTGCGCACTGCTGCCGGGGAGAACGCTGCCCTGGACCCTGGCGATGCTGGCCGCCACCGTCAGCGCCGTGATTGCCGCGCTGGTGCTGCCGCAGGCCATGGCCGGCAGCCTGTCGTACGCGTTCGGCAACTGGCAGCCGCCGATCGGCATCGAATACCGCGTCGATGCCGCCAACGGCCTGGTCGCGCTGCTGGTCAGCGGTCTGGCCGCGCTGGCCCTGCCCTGGGGGCGGGCGAGCGTCAACGCCGAGCTGGGCGAGCGCCAGGGCGTGTTCTATGCTCTCTTCCTGCTCACGCTCACCGGCCTGATGGGCATCACCCTGACCGGAGACGCCTTCAACGTCTTCGTCTTCCTCGAGATCTCGTCGCTGTCGTCGTATGCGCTCATCGCCCACGGCCGCGACCGCCGCGCGCTGGTCGCCTCCTTCCGCTACCTGGTCATGGGCACTGTCGGCGCCACCTTCTTTCTCATCGGCGTGGGCTTTCTCTACATCATGACCGGCACACTCAACATGGCCGATCTGGCCGAGCGCCTGCCGGCGGTCGCCGACACCCGCGCCATCCAGGTGGCGCTGGCGTTCATCGTCGTCGGCATGGGCCTGAAACTCGCCATGCTGCCGCTCCACCTGTGGCTGCCCAACGCCTACACCTACGCGCCCAACTTCATCAGCGTGTTCATTGCCGGAACCGCCACCAAGGTCGCGCTGTACGTGATGATCCGCATGATCTTCACCGTCTTCGGATTCGAATACAGCTTCAGCGCCCTGCCGCTGGGCCTGGTGCTGACGGTCCTGGCGGTGGCCGGAATGGTCGCCGGCTCGTGGATCGCGATGTTCCAGGTCAACCAGAAGCGCATGCTCGCCTGGTCGTCGATCGCCCAGGTCGCCTACATGGTGCTCGGGCTGGCCCTGGGCACGGTCGCCGGGCTGACAGCGACCTTTCTGCACCTGTTCAATCACGCCCTGATGAAGGCAGCGCTGTTCATGGCCGTGGGCACCGTCTTCTACCGGGTCGGCTCGGTGCGCCTGGAGGCGTTTCGCGGCCTCGGGTCGCAGATGCCCTGGACCCTGAGCGCCTTCGCCCTGGCCGGGCTTTCGATCATCGGCATCCCCACTACCGCCGGGTTCATCAGCAAGTGGTATCTCATCCTGGCCGCCATCGAAACGCAGGACTGGTGGCTGGTCATCCTCATCGTGGTGACCTCGCTGATGGCCGTCGTCTACGTCTGGCGCGTGGTCGAGGCCGCCTGGTTCCATGAGCGCCCGGCCGGAGCCGCGCCGGTGGCCGAGGCACCGCTGTCGCTGCTCGTGCCGCTGTGGCTGATGGTCGCGCTCAACTTCTGGTTCGGGCTTGACACTCGTTTGAGTGTCGGCGCCTCGAGTGCCGCGGCCGAGGCGCTGTTCGGCCTGCCGACCGGGGTAGTGCCGTGAGCCCGCTGGCCGTCATCGCCATTCCCTTCGTCGGCGCCGTGGCGATTGCCGCGGCCGGGCGCGCGCCGCGCCTGCGCGAGCTGCTGGGCTGGCTGACCGCGATCGCGTTTTTCATCGGCATCATCGACCAGGCCGGACCGGTACTCGCCGGCGAGGGCCGCAGCCAGATGCTGTGGTCGATCCTGCCCGGGCTCGAGATCGCCTTTCGGGTCGAGCCGCTGGGCCTGATCTTCGCGCTGGTGGCCGGCGGCCTGTGGCTGGTCGCCACCTTGTATGCGCACAGCTACATGAAGGCCCTCGACTACCCCCATCTGGGCCGCTTCTTCGCTCTCTACGCACTGTCGCTGGGCGCGGCGGCGGGCGTTGCCTTTGCCGACAACCTGCTGACGCTGTTCATCTTCTACGAGATACTGACCATCGCGACCTATCCGCTGGTCACCCATTCGGGCAGCGACGAGGCGCGCCGCGGCGGGCGCACCTACCTGGGCTACCTGCTGTTCTCGTCGATCGGCCTGCTGCTGGTCGGCATCCTGTGGACCTGGGCGGTGGCGAGCACGCTGGAGTTTCGCGCCGGCGGCATTCTCGACGGCAACATGGATGCCTCGTGGCTGCCCCTGCTCGCCGGCCTGTTCATGTTCGGCATCGGCAAGGCGGCCCTGATGCCGATCCATCGCTGGCTGCCTGCAGCGATGGTCGCCCCGGCACCGGTCAGCGCGCTCCTGCACGCCGTGGCCGTGGTCAAGGCCGGCGTGTTCACCGTGCTCAAGGTCACCGTCTACACCTTCGGCATCGACCTGCTGGCCACCACCCATGCCAGCCTGTGGATCGCCTGGGTGGCGGCCTTCACCATCCTGGCCGCCTCGGCGATCGCGCTCACGCTCGACGACCTCAAGGCCCGCCTGGCCTACTCGACCATCAGCCAGCTCGGCTACGTCGTGCTCGGCGCGATGGTAGCCACGCCGCTGGCGATCATCGGGGCGACTATCCAGCTGGCCGTGCACGCAGTCGCCAAGATCACGCTGTTCTTCGGCGCCGGGGCCATCCAGGTCGCCCACCAGCGCAAGAAGATTTCGCAGCTCGGCGGGCTCGGCCGGGTGATGCCGTGGACCTTTGCCGCCTTCACGGTGGCGAGCCTGAGCATCATCGGCGTGCCGGTCTTCGCCGGCACCTGGGCGAAGTGGTACCTGATTGCCGGCAGCCTGCAGGCCGGACACTGGGCCCTGGTGGCGACGCTGCTGGTCAGCTCGCTGCTCAACATCCTCTACCTGCTGGCCATCCCGATGCGCGCCTTCTTCGGCCAGCCCGCCGAAGGCGTCGACACCAGCCGCGTGCGCGAGGCGCCCTGGCCGATGGTGGCGGCCATGGTCGTGACGGCCACCGGCTGCATTGTCCTGTTCTTCTTTCCCGAACCGCTGTGGCAGCTGGCCACGATGGCACTCGAAGGAGTCCAGCCATGAATGAGCCCGACCGCGGCCGTCAGCATTCCGGCTGGGCCGACAACCCGACCGTCAAGCGGCGCATCCGCGCCGCGCTGTACATCGTGTGCGCCGCCTTGCTGGGCGCGGAGCTGCTGATCGTGCGCGGCAGCCACAACCTGATCGAGTCGATCCCGTTCTTCTACGCGCTCTACGGCTTCGCCTCCCTGGTGTTTGCGGTCTTTCTCGCCAAGGGTCTGCGCGCCATCGTCGGGCGCGACGAGGACTACCATGATTCCTGAGTTCCACCCGGTCTGGCCGTTTCTCATCGCCGCGGCGCTGATGCCGGTCACCCGTGGCTGGCTGCGCGCCGCCGTCCTGCTGGCCGCGCCGGTGGTCGGCGGCCTGCAGTTCTTCGGCATGGAGCTCGACGTCACCCGGCAGATGAGCCTGCTGGGGCTCGAGCTGGTGCCCTACCGCGCTGATGCCTTGAGCTATGTCTTCGGCATCGCTTTCCACATCGGCGCCCTGCTGTCGATCCTGTTCGCGCTCAAGATTCGCGACACCCTCCAGCAGGTCTGCGCCCTGCTCTACGTGGCCGCCGGCATGGGCGTGCTGTTTGCCGGCGACCTGCTGACCCTGTTCATCCAGTGGGAGCTGCTGGGCCTGAGCTCGGCCGGCCTGATCTTTGCCGTTCGCACCCGCCAGGCGGTGGCCGCGGGGCTGCGCTATCTCGTCTACCAGGTGCTCTCGGGCGTGCTGCTGATGGCCGGCGCGCTCATGCTCTGGCTCGATACCGGCAGCCTCGCCTTCGAGTCGATGGCGCTCGACAGCACGGCGACCTGGCTGATCTTTCTGGCCTTCGGGATCAAGGCGGGCTTCCCGCTGCTGCACAACTGGATTCCCGACAGCTACCCGGCCGGCACCCCGACCGGCTCGGTGTTTCTGTGCATCTTCACCACCAAGGCCGCCATCTACACCCTGGCGCGTGGCTTTCCCGGCACCGAACTTCTGATCTACATCGGCGCGGTCATGGCGTTCTTCCCCATCTTCTACGCCATCATCGAAAACAACCTGCGCCGGGTGCTGTCGTACTCGATCATCAACCAGCTCGGCTTCATGCTGGTGGGCGTGGGCATCGGCACGGAACTTTCCCTCAACGGGACCGCCGCCCACGCCTTTGCCCACATCATCTACAAGTCGCTGCTGTTCATGTCGATGGGCGCCCTCCTCCAGCAGGCCGGCACGGTCAGCGCCGCGAAGCTCGGCGGACTCTACCGCCAGATGCCGTGGACGGCAACGTTCTGCATCATTGGCGGGGCCTCGATTTCGGCCTTTCCGCTGCTGTCGGGCTTCGTGTCGAAGGCGATGATCATGAGCGCGCTCATCGAGACCGATCATCTGGTCGTCTGGCTGGTCATGCTGTTCGCCTCGGCCGGCGTGCTCGAGCATGCCGGCATCAAGATTCCCTACTTTGGCTTCTTCTCGTCGCTCGGCCAGGCGCGGGCGCAGGAAGCGCCGCTCAACATGCTTCTGGCCATGGGCGCGGCCGCCGCGCTGTGCATCGGCATCGGAGTCTATCCGCAGGCGCTCTACGCCATCCTGCCGCATGAACATGCCTACTGGCCCTACGACACCGCCCACGTGTTCACCCAGCTTCAGCTGCTGCTGTTCGCCACGCTGGCAATCGTTTGGATGCACCGTTCCGGCCGCTACCCGGCCGAGATTCCCTCGACCAACCTCGACACCGACTGGGTGACCCGGCGCCTGGTCCCGACGCTGGCCAGCCGCGTCCACGCGCGGCTGAGCGCGCTGTCGACCTGGTTTGCCGACATCGGCTGGCGGATGGGTTCGACGATGATCACGCGCAGCATCGAGCGCGGCCTGGGCCGCGCCTGGCCGGTCGGGGGCATGGCGCTGTGGGTCGCCATCCTGCTGGCCGCGCTGCTGCTGGTGGGGATTCGTTACTGACGCTCGACTATTGCCGCCGACCGATCATTGCTGACCGGTTACTGATCATCTCGGTGGTCGGCAGGCCAATCGGCGCGCTTATCGGCGATCGCGCTGGCGGTCGATGACGCGATACTCCACGTCGATCAGGCCGTCGTCGCGCTTTTGCGAGCCCGACCGGCCCAGCCAGCGGCGCACGGTCAGAACGACAAAACCGATGACCGCCATGCCGACGGCCACGGCCAGAAAGACCAGCCCGAGCAGAAAGCTCAGGGCGAGAATGCCGATTCCCAGTAGAACCAGCCCGAAGCGCGCCAGCGGGCTTGCCGGCGGCTGATAGAATCTTTGCCATGGATCTTGCATACAGTGTCTGACCCCGTGAATGAACCAGTGTTCCTGTGCCCCGCCGACGATCTGGCCGAGGGGCAGTACCGCGAATTCCAGCTCGAGCTGGACGGTGAACCCACCTGGCTGATCGTCACCCGGCGCGAGGGCGCTGCGCGCGCCTGGCTCAACGTCTGTCCGCACCAGGGCCGGCCGCTGAACTTCGCCCCTGACCGCTTTTTGACCGACGAGGAAAACCGCCTCGTCTGCGCCCATCACGGCGCGGTCTTCGAGCCGGCCGGCGGCGTGTGCGTGGCTGGCCCGTGCAAGAACGCCGCCCTGCGCGAAGTCATTGTCGACGAGCAGGACGGGCGCATCCTCGCATCCGCGCCAGCATAACCCACCGCAAGTAATTGCCGCATCCGGCCGATTCGGCTAAGGTGAAGGCAGGTCATTGCCGGAGGCCGCCAATGCGTGGACTGCCCTTTCTACTCGCCCTGACGCTGCTGCTGTCTGCCTGTCAGGACGCCGAGCCCCCCGCCACCAGGCACGAAACGGCGGCGGTCATGGAAGACGATTCCGCCACAGCGCAGCCGGACGCCCCGGCCGAAGCCGGGCCCGAGTCCGAGCCCTGTCAGCTCAGCATGGGCTGGGATCCTTGGGAACCCTACCACTACAAGCCCGTAGGCGATCGTGTCCAGGGCCTCGACGTCGACCTGATCGAGGCGATGGCCGAGCGCGCCGGCTGTGAACTCGATTGGCAGCAGGGGAGCTGGGCCAGCATGCTCCAGCTCGTTCACTCCGGCGACCTCGACCTGCTCGCCGGCGCCACCCGCACGCCGGAAAGAGAGGAGTTCGCGCGCTTTTCCGAACCCTACCGCCAGGAATCGTTCCGCATCTTCGTGCGCGCCGATGAACTCGACAAATGGTCAGGTACGGCCCTGACCGAGCTGCTCGAAGACGGCTTCCGGCTCGGCCTGACCCACGGCTACATCTACGGCGACAAGGTCACGCAGGTGCTGCAAGACCCGCACTGGCAGGATCAACTGGTCGAGGTGCCCGTCGGCGAACTCAATTTTCTCAACCTGATGGATTTCAACATCGACGGCTTTCTGGAAGATCCCTTCGTGGCCGCCAGCATCGCGAACCGGCGCGACTGGGGCATGGACTTCGAAGCGCTCCCGCTCGACCTCCACAGCGGCGAAGTGCACCTGATGTTCAGCAAGGCCAGCGTCGATGCCGCAATGGTCGAACACTTCGACCAGGCGCTCGAGGAGCTGCGCGAAAGCGGCGAACACCAGCGCATACTCGAGCGCTATCTGCAAACGGACTGACCGCTGCGGCGGCCACCGCCGGGCGATTCAGAACACCAGGTTGAGGCCGACCAGCATCACGACCACGAAGATGATGCTCATGACGCCGCCTACGCGGACGAAGTCCATCACCTTGTAGCCGCCCGGGCCCATGATGAGCGCGTTGACCGGGTGCGTGGGCAGAATGAATGCGTTCGATGCCGCCAGCGCGATCAACAGCGCATAGACGGCCGGGTTGCCGCCGGTGGCCAGCGCGATGTTGATGGCAATCGGCACCAGCAGCACGGTCGCGCCGACGTTGGACATCACCAGGGTAAACAGCGTGGCAAGGATCGCCAGCACCAGTTGAACCACCAACTGCGGCATGCCTCCGAGCAGATCGAGCACCTGCTGAGCCAGCCAGGCCGCGGTGCCGGTCACCTCCATGGCCATGCCAAGTGGAATAAGCCCGGCCATCAGAAAGACACTTTTCCAGCTCACCGCCCGATAGGCCTCGTCCATGCTCAGCACGCCGGTGAGCACCATGCCGATGGCGCCGGCCATCAGGGCCACCGACAGCTCGAACTCGGTAAACATGATCAGCAGCAGGCTCAGCGCGAAAAACCCGACCGCGTGCACCACCTTCTGCGGCCGCTGCTCCTCCTTGGGAATGTCGGTGGCGACGATGAAGTCCTTCTCGCGCGCCAGCTTTGCCAGGTCGCGCCAGGTCGAGTGGCTGACCAGACAATCCCCGACCTGGAGCACTTCTTCACGCAGATCGCGGGTGATGATCTCGTTGCGCCGGTTGATGGCCAGCACGGAAATGCCGAAGCGCGAGCGCAGCCGCGCCTCGCCGATGGTCTGCCCGACCAGACGCGCGCCCGGCGGCACGACCACCTCCGAAATACCGGCGCGGGTCGGATTGAACAGGCTGCCGAAGGTTCTCAGCCGAGGCTGCAGGCGCAGATTGTTGGCCAGCGCAAACTCGCCGACCTGCTGTCGGGTGCCCATCACCCCGAGCACGGTGCCGACCCAGATCATTTCGTCCGAGGGCGGGGCCAGACGCGGCTGGTCTGTATTCTGAATAGCCAGCAGCAGTGGCGCACCCTCGAGATTCTCGGCTTCGGCAACACGCATGCCCACCATGGGCGAATCGACCGTGACCAGCATCTCGTAGACATCGCCCTCGATGCCGTAGATTTCCTTGAAATAGCTCTTGGTGCGCCCCGGCGAGGCCGGTTTCCTGTCTTCGGTCTTCGGCAGCAGCGCCGGCCCTGCGACCAGAAAGTAGATCAGCGTGGCCACCAGCAGCCCCATACCCACAAGGGTGACGTCAAGCAACCCGAAGGGCTGCATGGCTTCAGCTCCCGGCGGCAGGGAACGGTTGGACGTCTCGATGAGATCGTTGAGCAGAATCAGCGGCGAGGAGCCGACCATGGTGAGCGTGCCGCCGACGATGGCGCAAAACCCCACCGGCATGAGCAGGCGCGAGAGCGGCATATCCAGGCGCGCGGAGATGCGGCTGACCACGGGCATGAACAGCGCCGTAGCGCCTACGTTCTGCATGAAGCCGGAAGTCAGACCAACGCTTGCCGACAGCATCGAGCGAATGCGCGACTCCGACGGACCACCCACCTTGACGATGAACGAGGACACCAGATTCATCACGCCGGTACGATCGAGCCCGGCGCCGAGAATCATCACGGCAATGATCGCAATCACGGCATTGGAGGCAAAGCCAGAGAAAATCCGGTCACCCGGAACCAGCCCCAGCAGGCCGACGAGCACCATCACGCAGATGGCAGCAACGTCGAGACGGACGAGCTCGGTGACGAACAGGGTGACGGTCAGCCCCAGCAGCATCAGCACCAGTATCATGTCGCCGCTGAGAGTCAGGCCGCCATTCATTCCGTATGCGCTTCGGGTCCGGGTTGCGTCATGGGGATTGCGAGTGATTACCATACCCGATGGCCGTGCAGATTGCGCGCGTGCCGGGGCAATTGAACGATATCAATTCGCGTTTCAGTGGCTGTCGCTGCGCAGCGCAGCCGCTTGTTCGCGCAGGGCGCTCGCGCGCTCGGGCTTGCCCAGCGCCTGGTAGGTGTCGGCCAGGGCGTCCATGGCCTGGACTCGCCTGAGGAAGTCCTCGCCAACCAGTTCGCCCAGACGGTCGATGGCCAGCTGCAGATGATCGCGCGCGGCCTGCAGGTTGCCCGCCGCCAGCTCGCTCTGACCCAGGCCGAAATGAACCAGGCCCTGGAAGAGGTGGTTTTCCGGAAAGGCATCACGGCCGGCGAGCGCCTGGTGGTGCATTGCCAGCGCTTCATCGATGCGCCCGGACTCGCGGTAGGCGTTGCCGAGGTTGTAGGTCATGGCCACCGATTGCGAGTGGTCGGGCCCGTAGCGCTCGATCGCGAGTTCCCGCGCCTGCTCGTAGAACGGCAGCGAAGCTGCCAGCTTGTCCTCACCCCCCTGCTGGCGGATGGCGCCGGCAAGATTGCCGTAGATGACAATGACTCGCGGGTGGTCATCACCGTACAGGCGCCGGGCCCGGTCGAGGGCCTCGCGCAGCACGGTTTCAGCCTCGGCGTAGCGCGCCTGCCGGAGCAACAACACGCCGCGGTCGTTGAGCAGCCCGGCAAGCTTTGCCCGGCCCACGGGGTCGTCCCAGGCCCGGGCAGCGGCCAGCGCGGCCTCCAGCCATTGGTTGGCTTCATCAAGCTGGTGCAGTTCCGACCAGGCCTGGGCCATCTGACTCAAGATGGCGATGTGGGTGGCCCGCAGTTCCGGCGCCGGCTCGGGACCGATCTGCACGAGCAGTCCATCATAGATCCCGATCGCCTCGTGGTAGCGTGCCCGTTCGTACAACAGACTGCCCAGGATGGTCTGCAGATTGAGCCGATCGGCCTCGCTGCCGTGCCGGCGGGCAAACGACTCAGCCTCCTGAAGGCGCGCTTCTGCCTGATCGAAACGGGCCTCGTCGATTTCCATCACGCCCAGCTCGGCGGCGGCATCGAGATAGATCGCGGGCATCTGGCGGCGATCGACAAGGGCGAGCACGCGCTCGAGATGCGCGCGGGCAGGCTCGTTCTGCCCGATGCTGGCGTAGACCTTGCCGATGGTCAGCTCGATTTCGGCGCGGATCTCGGGCTGGTCGGTCAGTTCACTACGCACGCGCTCGGCCGCGTCGGCCAGCACGCGGTCGAGCACCGGCGTCGGCTGGCCCTCGGCAATCTGCGGCTCGATCGAGGAGAGCATGCGCGTGGTAAAGACCGCGATCTGCTCGGCCCGATCGGCCTGGGCGCGCGCCTCGAGCAGGCCCCAGATCGCAACCACCAGACCGGCCACCACAGCCAGTGCAACCAGCGAGGTAGCCGAAGCCGCCAGCGCATTGCGCGCCAGAAACTTGCGCCAGCGATAGCGCCGCGTGGCCGGCACCGCCTCGACCACCTCATTGGCCAGATAGCGGCGCAGGTCGGCCGCCAGCGCGGCCGCCGAATCGTAGCGATCATTGCGGTCGGGCGCCAGCGCGCGGGCAAGAATCCAGCGCAGCTCGCGCGGCAGATGGCCGGCCTTGGGCAGCGCGGGCGCGCCGGCCGAATCGCCGTCGCCAGTCGAACCGACCAGGCCCTTGCGAATAGCGACAAGCGCCGAGGTGTTATCGGCCGGCGGCGGGCGCTGCCGGGTCAGAAGCTCGAACAGCAGGACACCGAGCGAGTAGACGTCAGTGCGGGTGTCGACTTCCGCGGCCGGCCCGGCGAGCATCTCGGGGCTCATGTAGCCACGCGTGCCGGCGCGATCCGTCGTATCCGAGCGCGCCCGGCCGGCCTGCTCGACGATGCCCGTGGCAACGCCAAAGTCGATGATCCCGGGCATGGAAACGCCGTCGACGCGGGTGACAAGCACGTTGCCGGGCTTGATGTCGCGATGAATCACGCCCTGCTGGTGCGCATGCTGGATGCCGCCGCAGACCCGGATGAACAATTCCAGCCGCTCTTTCGTGGACAGCCCGTGGCGGTCTACATGCTCGACAATCGGTTCGCCCCGAACCCACTCCATCGCGAACCAGGGGCGGCCATCCTCGGCGGTGCCGGCATCGAAGACCTGGGCGATCGCCGGATGATGCATGCGCGCAAGCATCTGGCGCTCGACCTCGAACATCGCGCCGGCCGATCCGCCCGCTCTGCGCTTGCCGATCAGCTTGAGCGCCACCTTGCGCTGCACCGGCTCGAGCTGCTCGGCCAGATAAACCGTCCCCATGCCGCCACGCCCGAGCTCGCGGATCAGAAGATACGGGCCGATGCGTTCGGGCATGTCGCCGGGGCCGGCAGCATCCCCCTGACCCTCGACAACGGTCCGATCATCCTCTGGCGGTGTTTGCTCGCTCATCGGTACGGCCCCTTTGTAAAGACAGTTGGTGCGTCATCTTACGATGGTCTACACCGCATGTCAGGGTCGACTTCATGGGCAAGCCATGGGCGCGGTGTCATGCGCCGACGCGGATGTCGGGCATCGGCCAGGCCTCAGGCATAGCGTGTCGGATCGGCCACCCCGGCGGCCTGGAATCCCGTTCGCCGCAGCTGGCACGAGTCGCAGCGGCCGCAGGCGCGGCCTTCGGAATCGGCCTGGTAGCAGGAGACAGTCAGGGAATAAGGCACGGCAAGCTCGCTGCCGCGCCGAATGATCCCGGCCTTGGACAGGTCCATCAGCGGGGCGTGAATGCGAAAACGTCCGCCCTCGACCCCGGCCTTGGTGGCCACCTGACACAGCGCTTCGAAGGCGGCAACGAACTGCGGGCGACAGTCGGGATAGCCCGAATAGTCGACGGCATTGACGCCAATGAACAGATCGCGGGCACCCAGCACCTCGGCATGCGCCAGCGCCAGCGACAGCAGCACGGTATTGCGTGCCGGCACATAGGTGATTGGAATGCCCTCGCCTCCGGCCTCTGGCACCTCGATATCGGCGGTCAGCGCCGAGCCGCCGATGGCGCCAAGATCAACGGCAACGACCCGGTGCGAGGCGGCCTCGAGGCGACGGCTGACAGCCTCGGCCGCGACCAGTTCGGCGCGGCTGCGCTGGCCGTAGTCGACCGCCAGGGAGTGACATTGATAACCGGCGGCCACGGCCTCGGCCAGAACGGTTGCCGAATCAAGCCCGCCCGAGAGCAGCACAACGGCCTTGCGCGCCAGGCCACTCATCCCATGACTTCTCCGGCCAAAACCACGCGGTTCTTGCCGTGCGCCTTGCCGGCGTACATCGCGTCGTCGGCCCGCTTGATGAGATCGTTGAAGCTGGCTCCCGGCTCGATTTCGGTCACGCCGAAGGTCAGGGTCAGCGACAGCGGCCGACCACTGATGTGCGGCGGCGACTCGCGCAGCACCCGGCGCAGCTTTTCGGACACGCAGCGCGCGCCCTCCTGCCGTGTACCGGCCAGCAGAATCAGAAACTCCTCTCCGCCCCAGCGAGCGGCCACATCGACGCCGCGCACCTGCCGGCGAATCACATCGGCGACGTGAATGAGCACCTGATCGCCCACCTGGTGTCCCAGCGTGTCATTGATGCGCTTGAAGCTGTCGATGTCGGCCATGATCAGTGATGCCGGCTCGTTCTCTTCGTTGCGTCGATAGATGGCCCGGTCGATGTGCTCGGTCATGTCGCGGCGGTTGGAAAGACCGGTCAGCGGATCGGTCCGGGCGGCTCGGTCGAGCGCGTGGGACACCCGTCGGCCGAGACGATAGCGGTTGTACAGCAGCGCCAGTATCAGCAGCAACAGCACCACCAGAACGATCGAGGCGGTACTGATCAGTTGCTGTCGCCGGGCGCTTTGCTCGGACACTTCCGTGCGCGCGCGCTCGAGCGCCAGCTCCTGCTCGAGCTGCTCGGCGCGAAAGGTCTGCTGCAGTTGCTCCACGCGGGCGGCCAGATCTTCATTTGCCTGGGCGTCGCTGAGCGACATCAGGCGCTGCTGGGCGCGAAAGGCCGACTCGAAGTCGCCCTGCCGCTGATAGACGTCGATGCGCTTGCGGACAATCGATTGAAGCACGGCCAGGCTGGCCTCGGGGAGGGCTGCTTCGGCTGCCTCGAGCATCTCCAGCGCCGCTTCCGTGCGATCCAGCGCAATCATGGCTTCGGCGCCGGTCAGCAGCGACTGAACCACGCCGTTGGTGTCGCCTACCTCTCGGCGCAGGCTCAGCGATCGACGGTGGTGGTCCAGGGCTTCTTCGACACGACCGAGATGGATCAGGGCCCGGGCGACGTTGTCCTCGGCATACGCGATCCCGCGCGGGTTGTCGAGCTGCTCGAACAACTGCAGTGCGCGGCGGTTGTAGTCCAGGTTGGCCTGGTGCGCTTCCCGCGCCAGGGTCATTTCACCGGCCCGGGAGTGATCCTCTGCGATCCGCGCCGACAGGGCGCCAAGGTTGACCAGGGTGCCGGCCACGCCCTCCTGCCAGCCAATTTCCTTGAATCCCGCCAGCGCCTGCTGGTGATACCGGCGCGCCTCCTCCCAGTCGCCCATGGAATTGTGCAGATTGCCGATGTTGCCGGCCGCCCGGGCCGCGCCCCCGACATCGCCGGCCGCCCGGCTCTGTTCCAGAGCGACAAGGTAATGATCCAGTGCCCGGTCGTGGGCGTCGGCTTCCCAGTAAATGACGCCAGCGGTGCGGCGCACGGTGGCGGTCCGGGCCGGATCATCAATCAGAGCGCTCAGGGCCAGCGCGGCCTCCACTTCCTCGACAGCCGCATCGATGCGGCCCTGGATATGCAGGTTGGACGCCACGGCCGCGTGAACCAGCATGCGCTCGGCAGGGCATTGCAGCCCGGCCTGATCAATCTGGCCCAGCAGCTCACGCCCCAGCTCGACGCCGGCGGCCGCGTCACGATCGCGCATGGCGCGGATCGATTCGGCCTGTTCCAGAACCTGGGCACAGCTCAAGGCATTGGCGCTGGCCGCCTGTATCGAGCCGAGCACGAGCACGGCCGCAAATATCAATCTGCGAGGCATGCTGCGAGTATAGCCCTGATCTCGCAGCCGGCCCGAGCATAGCTTCAGGGCGCGCGGCAGGGCGCACCTCCGCTAGCGAAGCAGTCACCAAAAATGGCGTCTTCGATTACCCGCAGATTCACCGGCAGGTTCAGCTCCGGCTCGGCCGGGTCGTTGCTTTGCAGGCACAGTGCGCCGCTGACGCTGCCCGGGCTCATGGCGCCGGTATCGAAGTCCAGTTCGATGCGCTGCATGTGACCGCCGTTGACGGTGCCCGACTGCGGCGCCACCGTCAGCCAGGCAAGATTGCCCGGCGTCTGGCAGGACTGGCCCTCGACCGCGCTCCAGTTCAGCGGCAGATCACCCGTGTTGCGCAGCTCCAGGGTCTGAGTGGCCTGGCCGTCGGCGACGAGTGTCGCATCGATCTGATAGCGGTCGGCAGCAATGCTGGCAGGAAGCTCGACCGTGCAGTTGAGGGCAAGATCGTCAACCTGCGCCTGGTAGCCGCCGCCGTCGCCGGCGTAACGAAAACGAATCTGGACCGCGCTGGCACCAGCCCAGTCGTTGAGATCGAGCGCCACATCGTGGGCGCCGGTATTGAGCGTCGACCAAAGCGGCTCCCAGCCGTTGCCGCCGTTGATATCGATGGCAAGCTCGGAGTAGTTGCGGAACTTGAAATAGGTTCTCGCATCCAGGCTGGCCGACTGGACGTGGGAGAAATCGATCGCCGGTGTCACAAGCGAGGTGTCGTAGGCCGGGGTGCTGCCGCCGGGCGGGCCGCTGTCGGCGCAGGCGGCAACCCCCGAGCCGTTGGTGCGGTTGGCAGCGCTGCATGCGGCGTCCACGGTCGTGTGCCACACGATGCCGCCACCACCCGAATCATTGCTGACCGTCCAGTCGCCGGGAAGGCCCCCTTCGAAATCGATGACAGTGCCGCAGGCCAGCGAGGTGGCGCGCACGGTGAATTTGCGGCTGATCGACTCTATGCCGGCGCCGCAGCCGTTGAGGGCGGTCACGCGCCAGTAGTAGCGGGCATTCGGCGCCAGCGGCGACGCTGGCCGCCAGCTTGTGGTCGATGCTTCGCCCGTGGCGACGGTATCGACAAAGGCCGGATCGGTGGCGACTTCCACCTGGTAGGTGGCCGCGCCGGGCACCGCGCTCCAGGTAAATTCCGGACGGAAGCTGACCTGGGTGGCGTCATCGAGCGGCTGGCCGAGCGCCGGTGCACCCGGCGGCTGCTCGTCGAGCGTCAGCTCGAGCTCGACCGAGCTATCGAAGCTCCCGTCATCGCCGATGACGGTGATCGGATAAACGCCCGGTGCCTGGCCGACGGTGTCGGAGATGGTCAGCACCGAGCTGCCCGGCGCGCTGGCCGGATTGGGGCTGAACGCCGCCGTACCCGGCTGGCCGCTGGCCGAAAGATGGACCGAGCCGCTCCAGGCCTGGCCCAGATCGAGCTCGAAGTCTGCGTCGTCGCCGACGCAGACCCGTTCGGCGGGGGAATCGATCGTGAAGGCATCGCAGGCCAGCGGGGTGTCGAAGGCCTCTTCGTTGTCCCAGTTGTAAGACGAACTTCCCTGATCGGCGCTGAAACCCAGGCCGCGCTTGGCAAAGCCCTCCCACAGCAGGCACTGGTTGGCGCCGCCGGTCAGGACCTCATCGGCGTCAAGAATGGCGTCGCGGGCCTCGACGAAGCCGGGGTTGCAGGGCTGGAGCTTGAGCCCGTCCATGACCAGCTGCATCGCCAGCAGGTTGCCGCCTTCCTGCCAATGGGCATAGAAGTCCGGATTGAAGCCGTATTCGTCGACCAGGTTCCAGTAAACCTCCCACAGGATGGCCGCCCAGATCGAGCCGACACCGTGCGGTATGCGGGCGCTTTGCGTATCTGCGTAGGTACGCGGATCGACGTTCATGTCGGTGTTGTAGGGATGAGTGCGAATACCGACACCGTCGAGCGGCTGGCCGAAGACATAGGTGCCGACCCCGCGGTTGGTGGTGCGGGTATGACTCGCCTTGGCGGTATAGATCAGGCTCTGCCAGTCGCTCCAGCCTTCGCCGGCCTGCTCGTCGCCACCCAGACACCAGGTCGTCGACGCCCCGCCGGTCAGGCGCAGCGAGATACCGTGGCCGTATTCGTGCAGAACGATGCCGGCATCCAGATCGCCGTCGCGCCAGGGGCTGGTCAAGTCCCAGACGAACATCTGCATGCGCGGCGCGGTGCCGTCCGACGGGGTCATGAAATTGGCGTTGTTGGCCTTGCCCACATCGGCGCCGTCCTGGGCTTCGGCCCGGACCGCATCACCGCCCACGCCGCCTTTGCCGTAATTGTTTTGCTGGAAATTGCCGGCTTCCTCATCAAAACCGCGCACATAGCTCAAGTCATGATGAAGATTGTTCCAGTAGAACAGGTTGGCCACCGCCGCATCGATGTAGGCATCGGGTTCCTGCGTGAGGTTGAGCGGAAAGTCGAAGCTCAGGCCCGAGCCGCCGTCGGGCTCGTCGCCGGATGAATAGTCGCTGTCGTTGCGGTCCTGATAGGCGTGGACGTTGTTGCCGCGGGTGATCGTGTATTCCGCGCCGTCGGCGCCGTTGGTGTCGTGCCAGCCAAACGGCGAGGCCGGGGCATGCGCCGGCTCGCTGACCAGGCTGCGCGCGCCCTCGTCGGGATTGCCGGTCGGCAGGGCGAAAACGCGATAGCTCGAGCCGTCGGCCACCGACTGAAGCGAAGCCGAAGCCGGGGCGGCCTGCGGTGCGCCCGGGGCGCGCTGCAGCGAAGCGGGCGGCCCGCCTGCACCGGGCCGCGACCAGTCGTCGTGCACCACCCGATCCTCCTGGCCGATGACCCGCCCATCCCGGGCCTCGATGAAGGTCACCCAGTAGTGCTCGGCGCCGCGCTCGTAGATCTCGACCTGCCAGGCCAGATGCAGGCGGCCGTTTTCGTCCGGGGCATAAGTCAGCTTTGCCGAAATCGGCTCGATGGCGACGCCGCCGCGGGAGAATAGCGTCATGCGCTCGGCGCCGGCAGGCGTGGCAAGCACCTCGATCGGCTCGTCGGCAACCAGGTTGGAGGCCGCCAATGCCACGTCGACCGCCGAGCGCGCCGGCACGGAAGGCTCGGTAGCCAGGCCGCGCGTCTCGAGCCGGCCCCAGGCCCGGTTACCGGAGCTGAGCACCTGCCCGTCGGCCATTACGTTGACGTTGATCAGCGCAGCGTAGATATCGATACCGCCGCGGCGCTGCTGGAAATAGACGTGCGTGACGCCGTTATGGTCGCTGGTGTAGACATCGCTGACGATCAGATCCTGCAGATCAGCCGAAGTCAGGCCCAGGCGGTCGAGGCGGTCGTCGATATGGTTGCGCGCCGTCGCCACGGCGGCCGCATGCTGCGGCGAAACACCCGGCGGCGCCTCCCCTGCGCCGTGAACCATCGATGCGAAAAAGACGGGCGCACAAAAAACCGCGGCGGCCGCGGCAGCGCGTATGCAGTTGGAAATCATCCAGCTTTTCTCCACTCAAAAAGACAAAATGCCGCCGACAGGCCTGACCGAAAGCGGGAGGCTCCCTCGAGCTCGTAGCCGATGTCGCCGGACAAAGCGGCAGACTGCTGGTGGCGATGCGCCGGAAGCCAGGGAAGAGCGGCTTCGAGTGAGCCGTGCACGAATCTCCTGGCATTTTCCGGCGCGTATAGCCTCGTTGCTCGGAAACCCCGTGTCAAGTCGCGATCGGCCAATCGGCACCAGGCCGGCCGGGCTGCGTCCAACGGGTTACCGGGCGTTCTTCCCGGTCAAACAAGACCAAGCTTCTTGACCGAGGCAATCGGAAGGTACAGGTGATGCCGATCGTCCTTTAATGGGTGGAAACCGTACTTTCGATAAAACGAACGCGCCAATTCGTTAATAGCGACCACTTCTACGGCATGGATCCCGATCTGATCAGCCGCGCGCAGTGTCCTGGCGAGCGCATCCACCAACAAGAACTCTCCCAAGCGTTGACCGGCTGCAGAGCGATCAACAGCAAGCCGGCCCATGTGGGCAACCGGAACGGGGTATCGCGGCAGGCGCTTGCGTAACTCCCGGGGCACATGCTTGAACGCAACGGCACCGGCAGACAGCGCATAGTAGCCATAAATCACTCGATCGCCCGGCGCATCCAGGGCCACGAAGTGCTGGCTGATCCCCGCCGCCTCGTTCTGGCGTGCGAAGCGCTGAAGATACTCATCGAGCTCGGAGACGCCGCAGTCAAAGGACTTGCGATCATGCCCCTTGCTCAGTTTCTCGATTGACCAGAGGCGATCAGGCACCTCGACGGCGGAAGCGGTCGGCAGCGGCCTTGAGCGCCTCGTTGGGTTCGGCATCCGCCGAAATCAGCGCCAGAAAAGCGTCGCGATCGCGCCGATTGAGCTGCGTCGTGGTGGCCCGATCAACCGCCTCGCGCGCCGCCTCAATCAAGTGCGACAGCGCGAACTCCGACAGCGACTGACCGCTGGCCACCGCCGCCTGCTCGATCAGGCGTTTGTGCTCACTCTGGAGCCGAAAGTCGAGCCGAGCGTCGCGTGCGGACGATTCGGTGTTCAATGCGGAGGCCATCGCTGCACCTGTGTACAGAAACCTGCCGTACATTGTATTCCCGCCACAGTGCACTCGCAAGCCAAAACGGTTCTTCTGCAGCCTTCCGTATCCGGTGTAAGTGCCTACGAACCGACACTCTTCTCAACGATGCATAGATCACTATGCTGATTCCATCGATATTCAGGATGGAGCAAGGATGTGAGCAGACGTTACCTCAAGGCTGACCAGTGGCGTCAGCTGATTGCACAGCAGGCCGCCGGTACGGAGTCGGTGACCGAGTTCTGCCAGCATCATGGTTTGACGACGAAGTCGTTCTACCGACGCCGCAAGGCGCTACGCGAGGCGGATGCGCATAAGGGCCTGGTCGCGGTCGCGCCGCCGATGCCGTCTCAACCCACCGGCCAGATAGCGGTAGCCTGGCGCGGCGTCGCGTTGACGCTGCCAGGCTCTGCCTCACCGGCCTGGGTCGCTCAACTGATGCGGGAGCTGGCCGATGCGCCTGTTTCGTGACCTGCCCACGGTCTACCTGCACCGCAACGTGGTGGACTTTCGCAAGTCCATCGACGGCTTGGCCGCCATTGTCGAGCAGCAGATGGACCTGGATCCGTTCGCTGATGTGCTGTACGTGTTCTGCAACCGCCACCGGGATCGACTCAAGGTGCTCTACTGGGATCAGACCGGGTTCTGTCTCTGGTACAAGCGCCTGGAGAAGGCGAAGTTCCAGTGGCCGCGCAAGCATGCCGATGGCGTGATCCGCTGGGGCGAGCGTGAGTTCAACTGGCTGCTCGAGGGCTTTGATGTGATGCGCATGCAGGGCCATCAACAACTGCATTTTTCGGCCAGTAATTCGGTGATTGGTGGTGCTTCATGCTATTGATTCTGCTATACTTTCGGCATGTCGTCGGCCGAACAAAAAGCCTCTGTTGCCCATCCCTCAACGGCCGATCAGATCGCCGTTTTGCAGGCGCAACTCAGCAGCCAGTAGGCAACCCTCGAGGCGCGCGAAGCGCGCATCCATCAGCTCGAAGAGATCATCCGCACTTTCCAGCGCAAGACCTTTGCCGGCACCAGCGAGCAAGCCGGTGCAGATCAGCTGGGCCTGTTCAACGAAGCCGAGGAGATGGCGGCGGACGACGCCCCCGAAGTCGCCGTCAAGCCGCATTCCCGCCAGCGCCGTGGCCGGCCAGCCCTGCCGCCGGAACTGCCGCGCGAAGAGGTCGTCTACGACCTGCCCGAGGCCGACAAGGTCTGCCCGCACGATGGTGCCACCCTCGAGCCCATCGGCGAGGAGGCCTCCGAGCAGCTCGATATCATTCCGGCCCGGGTCAAGGTTATCCGCCATGTCCGCCTGAAGTACGCCTGCCCGTGTTGCGAAGGGCATGTGGCTACCGCTGCCAAGCCGGCCCAGCCGCTGGGCAAGTCGATGGCCGCACCGGGCCTGCTGGCCTACATCGCCACGGCCAAGTATGTCGATGCCCTGCCGCTGTACCGCCAGATAAAACAGTTCCATCGGCTGGGCGTTGAACTGGACCGCACCACCCTGGCCAACTGGATGGTCCGGTGCGGCAAGCTGGTTCAGCCACTGATCAATCGTCTGACCGAACAGATCCTCGAGGCCCCCGTCATCGGCATGGACGAGACGACCGTCCAGGTCCTCGACGAACCCGACAAGCCGGCACGAAGTACCAGCTACATGTGGGTCATGGGATCCGGCCCGCCGGGGCAGCGGCGGCGGGTCTACCACTACGAGGCCAGCCGTTCCGGCGATGTGCCCGTGGCGCGCCTGGAAGGCTTCAAGGGTGCCCTGATGGCCGACGGCTATTCCGGCTATGGCACGGCCTGTCGAGACCATGGCATCACCCGACTGGGCTGCTGGGCGCATGCCCGGCGCAAGTTCTTCGATACCGCCAAGCTCCAGCCCAAGGGCAAGACCGGGCGTCCGGATCAGGCCCTGGCGCTGATCGGCAAGCTCTACCAGATCGAACGTCAAGCCCAGGACCTGGACCCGGACGAACGCCATCGGTTGCGCCAGGACAAGTCACAGCCCGTCATCGACAAACTACAAGCCTGGTTGACCAAGACGCTGCCCCGTGTCGCGCCAAAGACCAAACTGGGCGAAGCGCTGCAGTACCTGCACAACCAATGGTCGGCGCTGGTTCGCTACCTTGACGACGGTCGCTACCCGATCGACAACAACGCCATCGAAAACGCCATTCGACCGTTCGCCATCGGCCGCAAGAACTGGATGTTCTCAAAAAGCCAGGCCGGCGCTCGCGCCAGCGCCAACCTCTACAGCCTGATCGAAACCGCCAAAGGCCATGGCATCGAGCCTTATACTTACCTGCGTCGTGTTTTCAAAGAACTGCCACTGGCCGAAACCGTGGGCGATATTGACGCATTACTGCCGCAGGCGGTCAAGGACGCTGGTTCCTAGGCGCTTACGTTTGATTTAGAGCGTTAGGTTTGTCGGGATCGATCAGAAACCAGCGCATCCACTATTACTCAGGGCGTATGAGCGCGGCCAACGCGAGCTTCGCATCAGAACGCATTTGGTGCTCCTAGTGACGAACGAGTGGATTGCGCCGCCTATGGGCTGCCTGAGGGTGAATTCGGGTACTGCTTGGAACTCGGTTTGCTCCCATTGACTTTGAGCGGACCCATAGCGCGGTTAGAGACCGCGTCTTGATCCATACTTCTCGGCCTAAGCCTACTTCCATTCGTAGAAGATTTTCAGCGAGTTGCAATGCGAATGAGGTATTTGGCGCTCATACTGCAGCCGGCCGACAACAATACCAGGCGCGATGCCAATGGATTCGGCAAATTGGCGTATTGCCTCTTGCGAAAAGTCTGTCTGGCGCACAAAACTTGCAAACTCCCGCGGCGGAATCAGGCGATCGCGGGCGAAAACATTCGCTTCGTGCTCTTTGGTATCGTCGACGCCATCGAGCCCTTCGAGAAATAGCTCTTTCTTGCCATGCAGCAGAATATGAGCGGCTTCGTGGAAGAAGGTGAACCAGAGATGGTCGTTGCTCTTGTAGCGCAGACTGAGCTGGATAAGCGCCTTGTCCGGGTTTAGCCAACGGGTCGCGCCACTCAGGCCCGTCTTGGGCAATCCTGGCACCAGCACGACTGCCACGCCGGCACGTGCGCAGAGCGCGCGCAGCGCAGGAACAAACTCGCTTGGGTCGGGCTCGCTGGCGAGGCCGCGTGCTTCGTCCAGCGCGGCACGAAAGCGCGCCTTCTCATATGGCTGACATTTGATGGCCGCCGCTTCGATTTCACCCTGACGCAGCCAGGCGGAAATGGCCTCTGGGAAGATTTGCTGTTTGGCGTGTTGCCTGTAGGCAACAGCGACTTCTGGCCAGATCTCCTGCCACTGCGCCACGCTGGCAATACCGAAGAAGCGCAGCACTTCCTTAAGCTGGTCACGCTTGTCCCGGTGCCTTTTCAGCCAGCCGCGCTTGACCATTTCTCTTAGCGGAATCCGATTCAGCCAGTCCAGTTCCTTTTCCAGCTCAACCTGTTCGGCCAAGCGGGCACGCGTTTCCTGATAGTTCGCCTCGAGGTTCAGCCAGTAATCCACGGGCATGCCCAGGGCCCGCTCCAGCTTGATGGCCGTTTCGGGGGTGATAATGGTGCTGCCTTTTCCCTTGAGGATGGAAATGACATGCTTTTCGCTTAGGCCGGTACGCTTGGCCAGCTCGGTCCGGCTCATTCGGCGCAGCTCAAGCTCGTGCGCCAGGACCTCGCCAGGGGTAACCGCATAATCCGGGATGTACTCGTTTTGGAGCGCCTTATCCATGTGTGTCCTCGATGCCTAATATGCGAATGGCGGTCACTGCGTACCAATCCAGACCGCCGTCATCCTTCCTTGGGACGGGGTCATTAGTGGGCTCGAAAATCAGGCGGTAGGGTCCATCCAGGTCCAGGCTCAGTTTGCCTTTGCGATTTCCCGTCAGCTCATGACAGCGATGTGGTGGGCTGTAGGGCGGAGCGAAAACACCCAGATTCGGGGCCGCTCTCAGGCTGCTCATGACGATGGCCAGTCGCTTCGCGCGTTTGGCACCAAATGCCTTGAGCAGCTCTTTCTCACTGTTGAACTGGCGCGCGAGCTTTTTGCTCTTGAACCCAATTGAAAGCAAAAGTAGTTACCTAATAGGTTAATAAAAATATGACACCTATCGGGCCGAATGTCAAGATGGTCAGGAGTGAAGCCGCCTGAAGCCGGTCAATTCTGCACGGGCCCCTCTTGAGAGGCGCCAGTACTCTGTCGGCAGATCTCCGGAGAGCCTGCCGACTTCGGGAAGAGTCTCTCCCGTATCCAGGCGATTAGGCACAGGTTCAGAGCGCTCTAGAACAGGCTCTTCAGCTGGTTGAGGAATGCGATCAGATTTCCCTGCGTATAACTGGTGGTACTCAGGTGATTCCTTTCCCAGAACAGAAAGACTTGATCCTCACATTCGTTTGAGGCTCGCCCCCGCGCCCCCGGCTGGCTGAGGGCAAACGGGTGTGGGAATTCCGGGACAGCCATTGCTTGAGGCCCCCGCCATCACCTTCGGTCATCTCGGACACCTCGCGGCACGGAAACATACACTCCTTAGATCCTGAACCAGAAGACACTCAATGACGATACTGTACGTACAGCAACTCGTCAGAGACAGGCGGAGGGTTAGGGTCAGAAGTTCGTAGCCAAGGTTTCTGGGACGCCCAATAGTGTCCCTATTTCGTCCCAGTCGTTGTTTGACCTATTCTCAGCCGTACAGAAACGGGCCCGGGCAAGACCATCGAGACCCACCCGATTTCGGAGTGGGACACCAATGGGACAAAAGCCTAAACAATTACCATAGACCATCAAATGATTGATTCTATTGGTAAATCTGGCGCGCCCGGCAGGATTCGAACCTGCGACCCCCGCCTTCGGAGGAAAGGCGTCTAAGTTGCGCAAAATGCGCAATTGTACGGTGTAATTAATCTGCATTAACCTAATAAAACGCCCACAAATAAGCACTTATCGGGGACAATCTGGCATCAAACCGAAACAGGCTCTCTCCTTTGAAGCGTGCAAAGAAGAGCAAGAAAGTGGAATTTTTGTGTATTAACTCTTGCTAGGAGGATGACCCCCGCCCATACTAGGGCCCCATGGCCGCGGTCCCCGCATCCTCTGCCCTAAACTCAGCTGACGCTGTGCTCAGCGAGCTGATCGACTCTCCCCACTCTACTACTGGCATAGGGGAGTATCGAGACTGCCTGCGGGCGGTACTGGAAATCGCGCCAACCAATCTTTCACCCCTACTGGAGGCGGCGACAGTCCACCTCAACCTGGTCGGCAAAGCCGTACCGTGGGCTCTGAGCGACTGGACTAGCTACCATCCCGCCTTGGACCGCCTCTCTGACGCGGCCCGGCTGCTCCGCAGTCATTCCCGCATTCCCATCCCCGGCCAGGGAATGCGTGATTACCCGGTCCTCGCAGCGCTACGCCGGCATTCTTTACGAGCGCCGCGGTACGACGATCACGCCCGTGCTCTACTGATTTCATTGGCCATTCGGCTCCCGACTGAGCAGGCTGACAGTGTTCAGGAAGCATCCAACAGGCAGGCCAAATACCCCTGCATCACCGTCTTGAGTCGTCGCATCCGGGGACTCAACCGGGAAGACAGCCGCACTCGCAGGGGCCCATGGTTTGACGATGCCGCTCAGGCAGCCGACTCAGCACAAGAATATCTTCTCGCTCTGACCGAGGCCTGCCGCAGCGCGGCCGATCCCGACGTGGAGCTGCACGACGCGCTCGCAATCAGCGCAATGCGGGCTTTCGGACTTCCCACACTTCCTCCGCTTAGGGAAAAACGGCCAATCACTCCAGGCCCAAAAGCACCTCTCCCGCCGTCTCCTCCTAGCGAGCCGGAGACAGACGAGGAAGACCCCCTCCCCGACCGCGTGGAGGTATGCGACATAGCGATCCCCATCAAGGATCCCGATGACGGCTCCCCCGAGGCTCAAGATGAAGCGCGGCAGACCCTCCAGTTGGTCAGGCGGAAGCGGCCTACTCGGAAGCCGCTCGGTTTCGTGGGCTATCGTGCGCTTATCAGGGGGCAGATGCGCGCCCAGAACATCTCAAGTGCAGGCGAATCGTTTCTCACCAGGCACGTTGACGTGCTGTCGCCCGACGAATGCGGATTGGTCGCCAAGACAATACTGGAAGAAGCCACAGAGAGCTTGAAGAACAATCAGCAAGGTAATGCCGTGCGCTACAGCCTACTGGCGCTCATGCTTTCCACCGGGCTTACAGCCGATCGCGTGGCCGCGCTCCTGCGGCGTGACCAGGGCAGCGAACCCCCATATCTTGACGGCGATCGATTGCTCCTCCAATCTATGCTCCCTGAGTCGGCCTTCCAGCCCCAATCCAGCGCACAACCCTTGGTGCCGGTGGGCTCCTCGTTCTCCGTCGACCTCCCGCCTTCATTGGCCAAGATTTTGCGAACGATCCGATCCTGGGTCGTTTGCCAGGCCCGAGACCTGGATCTCCAGGAGAATCTTTCGGAGAGCATCCGCACGATCAGGGAGAGGACTGGAATTCACCATGTCAGCAAAGGCAGAATTCGACGAGCCTACGCGGCACTGATCCACGACAAGCAGCAGGACTATTGCGCGACCGCGACCCTTGCACAGGACCGGTTCGGACTTTCTCCAGCACCGCTGCACTATTACTCTGTCCAGTCCGATGTGCTCGCAAACCTGTACAGGCAGGCGATTTGGCCAATCTTCGGGGACTCTCCAGATCCGGCAGTCACCGAACGGCCCACTCGAATCGGCACAAGAGCCCTGCCAAAACCCGAAGCCCTAAGAACTGCGTCGCGGATAGCATCAAGACCCCTTCATGCAGGCATTGACTGTCACGATCCGACATCGATCGCGAAAACACACAATGCACTGAGCGCTCACATTGCTAGCATGCTGATGTCCGTTGTTGGTCACCGGCACAGTAACGCCCTTTTCCGGCTTCGTCGGTGGGACTTCGATTTGGAGCTAGGCGCGGCCAATATCGCCGACAAAGTCAGCGACCCAGCTCACATGCGGCGACTGGTAGGGCTCGGAGAGCAGGTATCACGCCAGATCGCGATTTACCTGCTGCATCTCGACGAAGCCCGTCAACTGCCCGGCATGGAGACCTTCAGGCGCCGCGCAGAAGCCGCGCTGAAGGGCAAGGACGACCTCTTCTTTCGGCTCGATGAGAAGCAAGCAGAGCCGCTGGACGCCGACCTGGTCTGGCTCAAGGATCAACTGGGCAATCTTCCAGAAATCCCAACCAACGCCGGCCGGCACTACTTGGGGAGCAACGCTCGAGAATGGACTGAGAACCCTAGCCTGGTCGCCATTCAGCTTGGGCATTACGAATCGGTTGGATACCCCTGGACGCCCGACAGCCCCATGATCCCGAGCCAGTTCATCCAATCGATCAATCCTGTCCTGGATACGATCTTCTTGGAACAAGGACGTGGGGAGCGCGAGAGCCGGAACCAGCAGCACGAGAGGGCCGCCGAGCGCCGCGGCTGGAGATTGCAGTCAGGCCTGGCGAGCACGCGTCCCGAAATCAGAACTCGATCGCCCGCTGATCAGGAGGAGTCCTGGACCAGAACGGGACCGCTTGTAGACTGGCATCAGGCCAATTTGGCGTTCGCGCGCGAGGCAAAAAAAAGAAACCTGGTGGTCCGTCGCAACCGCTGGTTCAGGCAACACCAGATTCGGCATGAGACCCAGCAGACCGTTGTTACGATTGCCAACTCCCTCGACAGCCGGCTGGCGGACCTGATCGCTTACTGGATCAATGACCGCGAAAAGACTCGAAGAAAGCAAGATGCGCAGTTTGTCACGCTGCCAGGGGTCGGCATTCGTCATCTGGACCGGCCGCCAGAACCGCTTGCACAGGCAGACCAGAGCGTGGAAAGCCTTTTTGCCGAGTTGGGCGAGCAGTTTCCTGATCGAGAGGCTGCAATGCTCGCGCACAACACGGTGGCTAGCGCGCTCATCTGGGCGCACCGGCAGGACCTATATCGAGGGCCCCTTCACACGCCTTGGCTACCCCTGCGCCCAGTGGATCTTAGCCCATTCACACCTGGACTTTTTCGTGCCTGCAGCCAGGTTCGTCTTCTGCGAAAGCGCCTTGATCAAATTGGGCGAAAGAAGCCGTCAGAAAGAGGGCCGGCAAAGACGGTTTCAGCCGGAATTACAGCTCTCGCACTAGCCATCGATGGGGGCGTCGATGATCCTGAGCTACTGGAAGAACTGCTAGCAGGAGACTGTGTCATCTACCCTGTCCCGGCAGTGCCAGATGCCATCCTGGTGCACTGTCGCAAATTCTCTCATGCCTGTGGCCTGCGCGGTATTGCTGCAATTGCGTACCTGAACTGGCACAAAATAGCTAGAAATCTTGAGGAGATTCCCTCTCTGGAGCAGAGTCTCGAGCGGATCCTGCCCAAGGAATCACGTACTGCCAGGACGAACCTCGCACGCGCACTCTGTAGCACCGTCTCCATGCACAATCGCATTCATCGCTCCGGCATGTCGAACTTTGCACTGGATCTAGAGAGCGGGTGCACATCTCTGGACGAAGACCAATTAGCAAGGCTAGTCGGTGCCGACTGCCAGATACCTCGCACTGATTCTGCACTAGATTCGCAGGCATCTCAAAAAAATGGCCCCGAAGTGCCGAGTGACAATGACACCAGCAGGACTCTTACGGAGGAGTACAACCAACTACTTCATCTGCACCATCCATCCAAAGACGTTGTTTTACCGCTAACCGGTTTAACCTGGCGTTACGACCATTCAAACACTGGACCTGAACGCAGCAAGATCGTAGAGGAGGCGAGACTAGCCTCAAACAATCCGGGCTGGTCCTGGTTCGGCCGATACTGGGCACGGTGGATTGAACGGGAGTTGACCCGTCCAAAGTTGACCAATCCTAAGGAGTTGCTAGCCTACAGCTCGGTATTCGGGCCCTATTCTGAGGCTGCCCGGCGCATGCGTGACCTTCTCATGAGGCGCAGCAGCCAGAACCTGGAGAACCCGCCAACCACAGAGCTCCTCGAGCATCTGTATCAGCTGATCCTCGACGACTCACCGGTTTCAACGCAGAGGCGCATCTGCAAGACCTTGCTGTCTTTTCACCACTACGTCGCCGAAGAGACGGGTATCGATGATATCGATCCCAGCAACTATTGGGAATTCTGGCGGCCAAGCCGACAAGAGCGCGGCATGGTCCGCACCCGAATACCCTACACCGAGGAACTTGATGCCATCGAGGCCGCGCTCGTTCGCTACGCTGAGACTGATAGCCCTTTGGACGAGCTCGGAAATATCGATCGGCGCAGGATCCGCGAAGCACTCATCGCCTTCCGTCTGACAAGGGATTCGGGAGCGAGGATCGCGGAGATTGCGGGCCTTCGAACTGTCGATACCATTCTATTTGGCGACAGAACCGGCTTGATCATCAGGCCGAACCGACGCAGAGCACTGAAAACGAGAGCCTCGCGGCGATTAGTTGACATCTCAGATCAATTACGAAGCGAGATCCGTGAATTCCTAATAGAGCACGTCAAGGCCGAACGATCAGGGCGATCAAAGAGGGCACAAGACCAGGCCTGGTTGTTCGCAGATTACGACGGTCGCCCTATTCCGACCGAGGAGCACCGAAATATCATTGACCAGGTGGCTTTGGAAGTCATCGGGCGGCCTCTGCGCTGGCATGCGCTTCGCCATCGATATGTTTGCGTGCAGCTTTGCCTATTCCTGCTGGGGCTGGATCTCGATAAGCTGTCTGCCCCTCAGTCGAAACTCCTACAGCCAGCGCTCCGAACCCCGAGAGAGGCTGCGGCAATCAGAGCACAGGTAGGGCATGCCCGCCTGCGCACTACTCTCGAGTCTTACTTTCACTTGCCCTGGATGCTTCAACTGTCCGAGTATGCTGTCCCGCAAGTCAGAGCGGGTGAACTGGCCAGTGTGCTCGGAATCAACCAGTCTGCTGCCTACGGCCGGATCGCTAACTGCGGCAAGCGACTCGCCGACATCGCAGCCGAGGAAATCGCCAGAGTCCTCGGCACCAGCAAGCCGCCGACAAACCGGGTGGAATCGAGCCCGCATGTCTACATATCGTCGCCTCAACGAGTTCCGAGGCTATGCCTGGCACTTCATGCCCTGGGGCAGGGTGCAGAGGAGGAGAAGATCCTCTATAACCCTGGGTTGACTCGAGGAGAGATCGACCAATTGCGCGCAGCGGACCTGAATCTGGCTATGCAGACCGGCATAGGCATAGCCCGCGACAACCCGCACGCAGCCGTGCGATACAGCAGACCACCAAAGTGGCCCGCATCATCGCGTCAACTGCAGGAGTTGTGGGTACGACTCGAGTTGCGCCATGACCCGCACCTCAGGGAGGTGCTGTCGATCTGGCAGACGAATGCCCACCGAGGACTGCGCCACGGCCTCGCCTGCCGTCGGGATCCTCGATCCCGGATATTCTGGCCCATTGATCGAATTCAGCTGCTGGAAGATGAAATGCATGCCTACGCACTGCAGGTCCGCATACTCGAATCGTCGAGCACGATGGCGGCAGTGCAGCTGCAGGACTCTGCTGAGCGCAACGTGACCAGTGAGACTGTATGGGCTCTGGCGATCTGCCACTTGGTCCAGCAGACCGCCAACGGGATGGGCAGTCCGGACTAGATGCATGGTTCCCTTCGCCAACTATGCAATACCTGATCTTTCTAGCATTCGTCGTGCCAGCCATCTGGACACGATCAGATCCTTCTGTTTGCAGCGATCATGCGCGAGAAAACACGGGCTTGACAGACCCAGCCTACTTTGATACACATATTTGCAATGCTGCACTAGCAGCCAATGAAAGCCTTAGATCTCGCTTCTGCTGGATCTTGGGCGGAAACGGACCGGGAACAAACTCCCGTCCTTAAAGCAACCGCATACGGGTACAGGGGTCTCATTCACGGCGCCCGCATGCGGAAAATGAAAGTAATCATGTAGCGTCTATGCGCTGCATGAAACAGGGCAGCGCATGGACTGCGCGCGTGGACTCGGGGCTTCTTTTAAAGCTCCTTAGAGGCCTTTGGCCCTGAGCTAGAACACCTTGCCGTGACTCATCTCGAGTTGAGACTCCTCTGTTGATTGCTTTTTGGACTACATGAGGAGTTTATGGTGAAAGTTCCTGTTCCTATTCTCGATTTTTCTGCATGGGCCGAGCTGCCCTACCTCCACTGTCTGACGTCAATTACTTTGTCCGATTGGCGACAATTAAAATGGCCGGTCGGTGAGTGCTTCTGACTTACCTTGATTTCTGGGTTTATTTCTCCTTTTTTCGATCTGCCTGAGCGCGTTTCCGGTAACTTTCGCCGGTTAACTCGATAATGTCGGCGTGGTGGATCAGCCGATCGACGGCGGCCACGGCCATCATGTTGTCCGGGAAGATGCTGTCCCAGGCGCTGAAGGGGTGGTTGGAGGTGATCAACAGGCTGCCGGACTCGTAGCGGTGGGCGATCAGCTCGAACAGCACGGAGGTCTCGGCCTCGCTGCGCTGGACGTAGCCGATATCGTCGATGATCAGCAGCCGGTACTTGTCGAGCTTGGTCAGGGCATCTGATAGCGCCAGCGCCTGCTTGGCCGCCTGCAGTTCCTGGACCAGGCTGGATGCCGGATAGTAGCGGACCCGCAGTCCCTGTTCGATCAGGGCATGGCCGACGGCCGCGGCGATATGGCTTTTGCCCAGGCCGGAGGCGCCGAACAGCAGCAGGTTGGCGGCCTGATTGATCCAGCTGCGGTCGCCGGCCAGGGTGCCCAGGCGCTGGCGCTGGGATGAGTCGAGGGTTGCCATATCGAAGGTGGCCAGCGTTTTGCCGACCGGCAGCCGGGCTTCTTTGAGATGGCGTTGCAGGCGGCGTTGTTCGCGTTCGGCCAGCTCGTATTCGCACAACGTGGCCAGGGTCTGCTGGAGTGGCCAGCCGTGCTGCACGGCACGGTCGATGACCTCATCACAGCAAGCCACCATGGTGGGCAGGCGCAGTTGACGCAACAGCATGGGCAGGGTGGCGGCATCAGCCATGACAGGCCTCCCGGATCAGACCGTCGTAGGAGGCCAGGGTATGCTGGACCACAGTCTGCCTGACCGGCACGGCCAGGGGCGTCACGCGGAAGCGATCCTGCAGTTCGATCAACGTGGGGTTGTCGCCGGCCTCCAGAGCCGCCAACCACCAGGTTCCGATCAGACCGGACCGATCCTGGTCACAGGCCAGCTTCAGCGCGCCGACCACCCGCTTGCAAGCCTCATCGAGGGTCTGATCACGCCGCAGTTGCTGATAGATGGCCCGCCAGTTGGCGTCGGGCAGTAGCTCATCCCGGAACGCCAGCCCGGCCAGGGCGCGAGGCTTGCGCACCAGCCAGCCGATCACATGGCGATAGTCGATACTGCGAACCCGAGCGCCGTCGGGGCCGGGGCGCAGGCGCTTGAGCGTCATCAGCTGGACGGCCCCGTGGTGGACGATGAGACGGTCATCATAGAGGTGGATACGCAGGCGCTCATTGATCAGCCGGGCCGGGACCGAATAGAGCACCCGGCGCAGGGTGAAGGTGCTCGAGGTGGTGACCCGCACGACCACTTCGGTATAGTTGACGCCGGGCCGGAAGGGCAAGGGGGCCAGATGCTCGCGTTCGGCCCGGATGCGCTTGGCGTTGCGCTTGTTGATGCCGGCGGTCACCGAGTCGATAAAGGCCTGGTAGGCTTCGATGCTGTCGAAGTCTGACGAACCGCGCAGCGCCAGCCGTTGCCGGATCCGGCGCTTGAGATGGCCGTGCGGGGACTCGATGGCGCCATTCTCATGACCACGCCCCCGGTTATTGCGCGAGGCCTCGATCCCGTAGTGGCGGCACAGCGCTTGATAGCGCTCGGTCACATCCTCCTGAGCCGCCGGGCCCAGGTTGCGATAGGCCGCCGACAGGCTGTCGGTACGGTGCTCGGCCGGCACGCCGCCAAGCTGTTCCAAAGACTCGGTCAGCCCTTCGGCCAGCGCCGTGAAGCTCTCGCCGCCAAGCACCACGCGGGCATGACACCAGCCGCTGAAGGCCAACCGGAAGTGGTAGAGCAAATGCACCAGCACCACCCCGCCGATGGTGACCACCGTATCCTTGAGCTGGGTGAAATCCGACAGGGCGCGCTGTCCGGGCTGGTGCACCTGCGGGAACATGACCTCCTTGTCCGGCCCATGCTGGGCCCGCCAGGCCTTGACCCGGCGCTGCAGGGTCCGCAGCAGATGGTCCGGATAGGCTTCCGGATAACGCTCCTGAAGCCCCTCCAGCAGGGTCAGGGCGTCCAGCGAAGGCGCCGTTGCCAACCGTTCGGCGACCTCATCCCAGACCGCCTCAAATGGGTCCTGGCGCGTTCGCCAATGGCGTGGCTTGCGCCCCCGGCGCCCACCCCCCCGCTCGATCCGACGGCCGGTGCGCTCGGAAATATCAGCCTTGGCCGCTGCTGCGACTTGGCTCTTGCCTGATGCTCTCTCATCCATGAATACTTTGACCTGTTGCTTGGTGGCCGCCATCCAGAACCCCTTTCCGGGTCAAGTGAACAAGCGGCTAAGCTTAGTGGCAACCGGCCAAAATAGTTGTCGCCGACCGGCCAAAGTAATTGTCGTTCAATACTCCACCCCGGCCCGCACGAAGATGCAGAGCTGTCAACGCAGCTGCTGGTCCTTGTCGACAAGCTCCGTTCTGCCAAGGCTCCGCTTTCCGGACACTATCAGCGGTGCCCCGAACACGGTATCTGGGGATTTGGCGTTGCCGACTTCACGCGCCACCTGGACCCTGCCGACGAAATGGGTGTTCTGGTCAAGTTCTTTCGCGACCTGAGTCATGCACTGTCTACGCCCCAGGAGTGGCTGGGCGAGGGGCCGCATAACTCGAACCGCGTGACCACCTGTCGGAGCTACATTGAAATTGGACTGCACCTGATCCGCCATTTCGCTGGCGAGATGATCGTCACTGTACGTAGCGCGGAAAGCGGCGCATCTGAAAAAATAGAATTGCACGTCAATCAGGGGCGTTTGCAGACCGTACAGGGCGCGCTCAAGATGCCGCATGAGGCGTCCGAGATGGAGTACGAGGCACAGATCTTTGACGTGGACTTGGATCGCGGGATCGCGCTCTCCAGCATGGGGGTGCTGCAAATTCAGGATCCCGCAATTCTCCTCATGTGTTATGAGCGAATTGGCCAGTGGTGCACGATTTTGGTCGACACCGCTGCATCAGCCATTCGGATTATTGTGCCCGAACTGTTGGAATTCAGCCCCAGGAAATAGGCGCTTGCGCGCGCAGTAGTGATGCTTCAACACGCACCGGCTGTCGGCCGGTGCGTGTGCATCGGCAAGCATTGCCAGCCAGAGGTAAAAGGGCCCAGCGGGGCGCGATTGAGTGATGTCGGGCCGCTCGCTCGGCTTGCTCGTGATGGGGGCACCAGCCAGTTGCGCCTTCGCAATGAGCGGTGCCGGACGCGAGCCGCTTCAATCCACTGCGCTAACCAATCTATGGACGGGCGTCAGTCGCTTCTGGGTCGCCAGAACAGGACAACGAAAGATAGACCTCCTGCATCTCCTGCGCGCCCCGGCAGTTCCGGAGCCGCTGCCTCAACTCGATGAAATGGGGAGGCACTTCCTTTCGGTCGACCATTTCCAGCGCAATCTCATCGGCGAGCGGCCTATCGCCTTCGATGTCGGCCGCCATGAACTCCAGAAAGCGCTCCATGGACTCTCTTCCATACGCGTTGGACACTCTGCCATCCCCCGAACCTACGGTCTTTTAGAAGACTACTCCAAAAGTTGCGGCAGTAGAACCCGAGCCACGTTTTGCTGCGCGAAATGCGAATCGCACTCGTGCCCCCCCCACAGGGGGCAAGGCTGAATCCAGCCCAGATTCAGCTAGAGCGCTTGAGCAGCGGCAGTCAGAATTCGCAAAACATGAGCAAGTAAAGCACGGGCGCTGCGAGCGCCCTAGGACGGCGTTCTAGCCCATTGTGTATCCGTATGACGGTGCCGAATCCAGGACCTCCTGCACCTGGCCTCGACGCAGCTTTTCCAAAGGCGGGATGGGTGGGCCATGTTCCCAAGTCCAACGTCTATGCAGGAAATCCCAGACAAGCACTGGCGCCATGTCCATGATAGCCGAAATTTCTTCGAGCGCTGGCACAGGCCGCGCCGGAGCCATTATCTGTTCCGTCGGCCCCTTCAGTTGTCGGCCTTGCCTCCAGCCAAGCAGCTTGCCTCGGCGTATCCACCGATAAGCCGTTGAAGGACTGATGCCCAGTCGCTCTGCGAGCTCCGGAACCGTGGCCATACCGGGCCAGGGTTCGCGGCGCACAAACCGACGGAGGCGTGCCGGCACCTCATCCACTGTCGATCGCCCACTTCCTTTCAGGGTTGAGGATTCTCTGGCTATACTAGTCACTTGCAGGCCCATACGCACCAGCGGGGCTGGTTTCGTTCAGGCGTAACCACCGTCACCGATGCGCTTGAGCCAGTGCTCGACGGCATCCGCCCTGCCCTCTCTGACAAGTTTCCCCGCAGTCTTTCCGCCAAGGCTTGCGATGGGTTCGGAGCAGTACCATTTGTACGCAGCTTGCGGGCCACCGGCCCAAGATTCTACCTGCTCCAGAATTCTCAGAAACGCCTTCATGCGTGCCCCCTGTACAGCCGGCGCCATATCGGCGTCACGGACGCCGGTGCCATTAATAGCGCCAACGGACACCAGCAGTTCGATCTCGCTGATCCTGAGAGCATAAGCGAGCATCCGATGGTCGATGGATCCATCGGCTTTCCAGGCTTCGCTGAGAGACACGGACTGCCGATTCATGGTTACTCCCAATTGACCTCTTCGAGGGCTGAGCAAGAAGACTGTCGCACCCCAAGATTCAAATCCCAAGAGATGCCTGCGGAAGCTGCTCATCAAACAGCCGAATTACATCCTGACTGGTTACCTGGTCCAAATCACAGAGCGCGCGCCGAGCTCATCCACAGATCGGGAACTAAGATCCTTGATCATCAGGTTCGATGTCACCGTCGCAGCGACCCCGACGGGAATCGCCATCTTCGATAATGGGGTCGAGACCCTCGAGAAGCCTGCGATGTCGTGCCAATGCTTCCTCCAGTTCCGCATTGAGCTGCTCGGCGGTAATCGGCTCCAGTCCGTGCACTGCAAAATAGAGTCTTTCCTCACGCTCTTTCATGGGACGCCTTCCGGGACTGCCTCGTCGTTCAAACAATCATTTTGCATCGAATGCCCCCAAAAATGTACTCCGTCCAAACCGACGAGGCGGCACAGCACGGATGTTCAAGTCAGCTCAGTAACTTGCCTGTTCCTGTCTACAAGCAACAGGGAGATCGTGGTCCGGTCTTTCGCGAGGCGCGGGAGTCGATCCCATAGGTTCCGGTACTGCTGAAGATCTGGCAACGCTATCGAATAGCTCGCTTCCGGATCATTCATCCTCTGAAGAGTTTCGCCCAGGATCGCCAGAAAATAGTTGACCCGCATCGGCTGTCGAGAACCAGGGCCTTTCACTTCGATCACCCACCGACACCCATTCTTCCAGGCCTCGATATCGATGCCTCTCGCCTTCCCCCAAGCAACTCTAGGCTCCCACCCATCAGTTGCTAGGTACGATTCGAGGACTTCCTTGATCTCATCCTCGGAAAGCGCATCGACATCATGATTGTTCCTGGAGATCGCCTTGGATTCGATGTTAGCGGGCGCGTCTGATCCGGGGAAATTACCAAGGATTCCGTCTGGTCGCTTTACCCGCTCGATAACGCCTTTCGAGGCCAGCCGCCTAGCGGCCTGATTCACGCCCTGTTGAGGCTCGGAACGTCCCAGGAGATGGTCAGTGAGCTCGCGATCCGACAATCCAGGCTTTTCCGAGACGAGTTTTCGCAGCCGTTCCGCCAGTATGGTCATAACGCTCCTCATGCCTCTTGCTGCCGGGATTGGTGGTTCGTTGGTTCAGCCAAGGCTGCTCCGGCCACGCCAATAGCGGGATAGTAATGGCACCTCAGGCGGCTGCTCCGAAATAGAGTCGGCCCAGAAGTCCCCTTACGGCCAGCAGACCGTCATCCCCCGCAATTGCAAGTTCGATGGGAATCCGGCCGCGAAGGAGCGGATGCGCTCGAGTAAGAAACCGCCTCGATTTCTCAGGATCCTTGAATACCTGTTGGGCCATCAGCCAGGCATCCGCCATGCGGTACACCGATTGTGACTTCGCTGACCCCAGCTTCCCAGAACGCCGTCCTGAGTCAGGCAGCACCAACCCCCAACGCCGAACATCGCCCTCTTTCACCGCTAACACACTGAACAGTCGGCACGCAGATTGCACAGAAGAACGATTCGGTAGCCGGTCTCCCTCCAAGGGCAGATCCAGCATTCGGGAGATGTGAGCCTGAGACGGAACCAACATAGCACCTCCAGATTATTAGACAGCTTACCATCGAAGTCCAGTCCTGCTAATTCTTGAACCGTAGCGGTTCACCGTGATCGCTACACTGACAAAATTGTCAGTGTTTGGCTCGCGAGTGCCAAAAGGGTCCGATTCGTAGCTCCTCCGGCGCTGCCTCTTGGCCAGGGAATTCGCGGCCGTGAGCGCTACACTGACATTTTTGTCACTGACAGAATCGTCAGTCTC
>CAYUPK010000006.1:0-97707 GCA_964446675.1 uncultured Wenzhouxiangella sp. | reverse complement strand
AAGGGTCCGATTCGTAGGTCCTCCGGCGCTGCCTCTTGGCCAGGGAAATCGCGGCCCTGAGCGCTACACTGACATTTTTGTCACTGAATCGCCAGTCCCAATACTTACCTGGTTGAGGGACTGCAGCGCATCAACGAACATCCAGCCAGCAGCGTCGACGAGTTGCTACCACGGGTCTGCAAGGAGACTTTCGCCTTCGACCAACTGCTATAAGCCCTGCAGAGGAGCAGTCAATAACGGTCTGGAATGACTACTCACGCCGGACAATCGGTCAAAAAAATTGCTTCCTGTTCAAACACAAATTCCCTATTGAGCACTCACCTGGGTGATCATGCCTCGGTTGACCGGAGATCCGCCGTGAATCGCCCCACATTTCCTGGACAACTCGGAGCCATACGGTGCCACGAGTCGTATCTCAACTTGGCACCAGCGGCCCCGAGACGCTAGCGGTGGCCAGTGTAGCCAGAATGCAAGGGTTCACCCCAGACCCTTGCAGGGGGTCTCTCCTCGCGTCAAAATCTAACTGGATTTGGCGCCAACCAGCGCATAAACTGGGCGCGAAGGCGGTTGAGACCAGTCGTGCGAATTACTTTTTGGGCCGTGGGGGAATTTTGTCTCTGCAATGAATGGAGCCAGCCTTGATCAGGGACCTCGAAAGAGCCCTCATATAACGAACCGCCTTCTCTGCCTGGTGGCCATTCTCGTATTGGCGGGACTGGCGACAACTCTGTCTTCCAGTGATCCCTTCGAAGTTCAGTTAGTGCGGATCGAAGCCCAAGAGCAGCTTCCATCCATTGCGCCGGCGCTGCGTGAGGAATCAGCTGAGATCAATGCACTATTCCTCAGTTACGCCGATAGGCCGGCACTATGGATGAGTGCTTACTTGGCAATGGAGAAGCACGGCGATCTAGCGCGACAAATGTTGCTTGAGTATGGGTTATTAAGTGAGTTTCAGAAAGTCTTGGTCAACTTTGGCGCCGATTCGATCCTACCCATCGCATATTTCTACTCAAACGATCTTGCATCCCTCAAGATCCGCCATTGGATTAGTGAACAGGCTAGCCAGATCGGCAGGTGGTGGCGGGAGGAGGAGTCTGCCGAAGCTGCCGAGCTAGATGCCCACACTCGCGGCCTAATCGGCATCGCAATCCTTAAAGAGAAACGCTACGAACTCCTGAACCAGTTCGATCGAAACGAGGAGGGAGAGTTGATTCGTTTTTTCGGCGAATCGACCGTTTCGGCAGTGAGCGGATTCTTTACCAGCGGGCTCCGCGATCTAGAACGGGAGTGGCGCCAAGGCGAGGCTGGCGCTTCAGATTTTGCTTGGGCGGGTTTGGATTTGTTGGTTATGGCGAGTGCAGCCAAAGTGCTGCGCTTTGGAAAAGCAGCTCGCGCATCACGGCCTGGTCGCATTTCAGCTACTGGCGCGACGGTCGGCACCCGATCATTCTCGTCTCTGGCGCCGTCAGCTAGGTTAATGGTTGTTGTGGCTACCGGATATGTCGTGATACAGCATCCGAGCGTCATTGGCGGGTTAGGTGCCAACGTCGCAAGATGGCTAGGTTGGCCAATCTGGCTAGGAAAGCTCCTTGCCTGGTTAATCGCGATTTCAGTCGTATTCAGCGCTCTAGCACTGTTGGTCCGTCCCGTGCTGTTCCTAGCCGCACCACTAGCACGAGGCGCCCTGTTATTGAGGGAACGCAGAAAAAGCAAAGACGAGCGAGCCAGCCGGAATTTTAACGTCAGCCGGACCTAGCTCACTCATGGCTGGCGACGGTGGCGCTGGAGTTGTAAGCGCTCCGACCTTGGAAGTGTCTTGCCTCGGTACAATGAATCGCTCCAGATATCCTGGACAATTCGGAGCCATACGGAGCCACGAGTCGTATCCTACCCCGAGACGCTAGCGGTGGCCAGTGTAGCCAGAATGCAAGGGTTTACCCAGCCCCTTGCACAGGTCTGACTAGTGGAGTCCGCCCTGCACACAGGGGAGCGGAGTGATTTCTCTATTGTAATCGTCAGGCTCGATACGTCAGGCGGCCACACCGTGAGCGATCCGACCCAACAGTTCCTCAACTTCCCGACCGCCAATTCCCGTGATCGCAAACTCCGCCGGCGAAACGCCGCCCAGACTCCGGTTGGGCGTGCTCATCCATTCGCTCGCGTGATGTTTACTACCGAGGACGTCTGCAGCCATGGCATACAAACCCACTAGCCTGACAAACCGGTCTGACTCATCGGCGGTGAAGCGGCCGCCACGTTTTCGCCTCAGAAAGGTACTGCAGGAGATATGGAGCGTTCTCGGCAGCAGGGGTTCCGGAATCTCGTACTCCGCGGCCAGCCGGATTACCTTGTCGGACGCAAAGCCGCGGCGAATCATCTGTATCATTTCGGTGATCGATTGGCTGCCGCCAAGAGCTTGAAAGGCGTAGAACCGGAAATCCCGGGCGGAGATCGGGCGCTGTTGGTATTCTCTTTGACCCGCCATGACACGGCCCTCCTCGAGATGGTTCTTAGACGTTGCACAACTCGATGATAGCCAAACAGCTCCGGACGACACAAACGCGTCCCATTCCCCTTCCCCATCAATCGGGCACGGCACCCGATGCAACTGGGCACGTGCGGCCCGCGATGCATTGGAGCGCCGGGAGGCGGCCTCCCTGCAAGAGGTCACTAAAAACCTTTGCACAGATCTCGCTGGGAAAGCCTGTCTCGCTCTAAACAAGCTTGGCTCCGCGATGCGCAAGAGATTAAGGACGGTCAACTTGTACGGATAGGTCATGCTCCTGTCGCGCCAGAGTATCGCTCCCAAAGGCATCGAACCTCCTGAGACAGCGTGGCTCTAAGCTCCCGGGGCGCCACCACTTCCACATTGGAGCCAAACCCTAGCAACCACCAGAGCAGCTGGTTCGACTCCATAACCGTGGCGGCTATTTCAACGCGCTCGTCACTTAATGTCTCGGCTTCCTGATCATCGGATATCGGCGCCTCCAGCAGGGATTGGGCGGCAAACGGATCGAATCGGGCAACCAAACGGATCATTCGACCGGATGCATACTGGAAGCGCCCCGCCTGAATGTGGGCACCGAGATCGAAACCTTTCGGCTCTCTGACAGCGGATTCGAGGACCACTGGACGGCTCATGCGATGCAAAGCCGTGTGCACGGTGTCCTCGAATGGTTCCACGACTGTCACGAGATAGTAGACCGTCTCTTGCACGACAAGCCCCAGGGGATTCAGAGTCAGCGGCCTGGATCTCTCTCGTCCACGCGAACGATAGTGAACCTCGAGCTTTCGGCCTTCCAGCAGGGCCGTGTAGACCGCCTCGAGCACTTCGGGTTCGATCTTAGGCGGAGGCAGTGGCATTGCACGAGGCAGATAGCGGACACGCTGCTTCCATCGCCGCAGCTTGCCGCTGCCAGCCTCCTTCAGAAAGTCCCTCGCCGATTGGAACTGGGGCTCCAACTCTTTCCTGACGCCGATGGGCAGGAGCGGTTGAAGGTATTCATCGACCAGCTGCCAAGTCAACGCGGAGATTGGATCGTGGCCCGGCAGCGTCTGCTCCGGCGCCCCCGGCATCCAGGACCAGAATTCGGGGTGCGAGCCCTCTGTAACAAGCGGAAATTGGTCACAGAGCTTTACCAGGTCGCGCTCAACCGTTCGCTTGCTGACTTCGTACCCTCTTGCAGCCAGCCTCGCCCTGAGCTCTTTGGAAGTGATTCCCGGGGGTCGTCTCGGGATCGCCCTCAGCATGGCCAGCAGGCGCAAACTCGTATCGCGCACGACACCTCCCTAGCGACATTAGTTGTCGCAAAACTCTCATATCCTGCAAACGGATGCAATCCCTGTCGGGGCGAGCCGAATGCTTGAGCACCGCCTTAAGGCACGCTCCTATTCCGATTTGTTGAGCTTGGCTGCCCCGCCGTGTGGGGTGCTTGTGGGGGCTTCACCTCACGGGGCAGTCAAGCTCACTCCTGTGGGGGACCGATGCGCGATCAACATCCCCCTCAGGGAAGCTGCCTTGGTGTTGCTAGCACTCGGCCCAGCGCCAAGGCGGCGCTAAGCAACCTCCGCGTCGGGGCGCTGTTGCCGGGGCCAGCCAGCTCCTTGAGAACAAGCGATTCGCGACATGGTTTGACGGAAAGCGTCCCAATCCGATCATCGGTTTCGATCTCACGCAGGGAATAGTGGAGGTCTCCGGATCGTGCAATCTCAAGCGGGTGATCAGCCATGCAGTGGCCCAGGTTCCTGCCCTCCTCGAACAACTCCGCTGGCGTGGAAAGATGTACAAATCTCACACCTGAGGCCACGACTTCCTCAGGTAACCCTTGCCGAAGGGAGTCTAGAGCCGCCGGACTACAGGGAATGACAGGACAGCGTTGCCGAAGCTCGCGATCCAGCCATTTCCAGCCGGAGCGCTTTTGATTGGGGTCCGGACGATTGGGGAGGCCTCGGAGTGTTATCAGCTGGTCCGCGAGCTCATCAAGACGCCGCGATGGCAGGTTCTTGCCAATCTCGCGCGCAAAGATCGCCAATCGGTCGGGGCAGTAATTGCTGAGCGATGACATTGGGGCTTCCCGCCGAGCCCAGGCCCGCGCCAACGACGTGGGCAACGGAGGCGGGAGACCAGCACGCGTCCACAGGCCAAGCAAGTCTCCCAAAACCTGCCAACGCCGAGCTGGCGCACTATCGGGCGTCATCTCCTGCACGAAACTCAAAGGCGAGCTCACGCCCCAGCGCAACAACCATCGCCAGGTGGCGGGCCCGCAATAGGGCAAGGCGCATATCACTTCCCTGAGCGCGCCCAGGACGGGGCCGCGGCATTCTTGCTCCTGCCCTGAGGCGAACCAGAGGTTCAACAAAGGTAGAAGCGCGGGCGAATTGTTCGCCAAGTCAAAGAAAGCACTCTTGTGCCGCCACACCCGGTTGAGATCGCTGAGCTCCAGATCGCTACCTGCAACTGCTCTGGAGCGCTCAGAAAGCTCAAGAACGGGCCCTAGAAGAGAATGGATGAGCTGCCGCCACTCCGGAATCCAGTTGCGAAACATAGGATTGCGGGCAAGCTCCAGGCGCATCGCCTCCTGGCATTCAAAAAGCGTGGGCATTCGACGGCTTTTACAGCGTGCGCCTAATCTCACGTAAGACTGCCCCAGCAGTGCGAGAGCATTGGGGTCATCAAACGGGCGCAACAGCCCCGGTTGGTTCCGAATTCTGAGTTCCTCACCCCGGGCAGGCTGCCAGAACCAGGCGCACTCGCGGCTTTTGAGGTCAAGTATGAGCACTAGGCGCTCCAGCACTTCAACCCGCATGTGCTGCTCCGCCTCCCAACAGCGCAACCGGGCCCATTCCGGCGGCCGTCCGCTCATGGAGGTCAGTCTATTCCGCGCTGCGTTGACCCTTTCCGAGTTGGGCCCGCTGGACTGCCGACCTTGTATTGTCCTGGCCATGGCGCTCCTTCCCTGGATCCTTCAAGGCGAAGGATAAGCCCGTATTGCGACACCGAATGTCGCATCTTGCGGGCAAGCTTCCGTCAACCAACGCCCGAAACCTGCTGCCAGGCGGAAGATCCTGATCTTGCTGCCGGATCGAGATGCGCTACGCTAGTCGGGAAAGGAATTCACAACAAGCGGTTTGGATCGGGGCGAGCTCACACTGCAAGGCGATGAGAGCATTGCTGAAACGTTCTAATAAACTGGGGGACTCATGACTGAATTCGACGACCTGAAACACTCACCCATCGCCAACATTTCACTGGCGTCCAAGGAGCTTTTTCACAGCAACTTTCTAGCCTGGGTGTTCAACACCTATCCGACGACGATCAATGCCGTTCTATCCAGCGCAGGCCTTGAAGAAAGTCTGAGCGGCCAATCCGTCGAGGTAACGCGCGAGGAAAGGAATCTCGACCTCGTCGCGCGAATCGGAGGCAAACGCCTGCTGATCATCGAGAACAAACTCAAGTCGCTCCCGTACAAAGAGCAGCTGGATCGATACGAAACAATCGCCAAAAAAGTCGAACCGAGCTGGGAATCTCGCGAGTTCGTTCTGCTATCCCTGACACGCGACGACTGCGAACGAGTTCGCAAGCCGCTCGATCCTTGGAGGTGTATTGATTACGGCACATTGAGTAAAGCACTGTTGGAGAGAATGCCGGGCGATGCCGATCCGTATCACCTCGCAATCGTTGGCGACTACGAAACATTTGTCAGGGGGCTGATTCGTGTAGCCAATGACGAGTCCAGACACACCTGGAACAGTACCGGTAGCAGTCTCAAAGGAGAGATGGATGGAGAGTGGCTGAGATCGCACAAACTGAACGACCTCTTCGGCAAGCGGCAGGGCCAGAAGGTCGCAGCCAAAGTCCATGACGCGCTCGCCGGGCTGATTGGTAGCCAAGTGGAATGGCAATGTCCGCCCAGACACCTTGAACACTCGAGGATCAGCGTCTACAGCGGATTCTCCAACTCACAGCCTCTGGTAGGCATATTCCTCGCGCTGAGCAAGCTCCGCTGCCCAGTCGACGGCGTACCTGTAGGAGTCGGCTTTCAGGTCCAGGGTGAGCAGTTCAGAAGCTATGCAGAATGGCCAAAGCCAGGTTACTTGGCGACAAAACCGGATGAAGGAACTCGCCCGAGCAAGACTGCTGCGATCGCATGGGATCTATTTTGCGATGAGCGCTGCCCCGTTTCGTTCTGGCCTCCCGGGCGAAAATCCGGCCCTGAAGATGAATCGACTGAGGAGGGCTCCAAGAAGCGTCGACACAAGTCGCAATGCCGATTTGGTGCGCCGTTTCAATATCGATATAGGCCACTCTCCGACATTACAGGCAAAGACTTTACTCTCGACAATCTGGCCAACACTCTGGTTGAAAAGACGACATTGCTGCTTGGTGATCTTGAGCTGATCGAGTCGTTGCTACAGGAGCACCAGGCGAGATACGAGAAATGAATAGAACTTTCACCCGAAACGCGCCGCAACTCAGCAAGTCGCGATTTATCGCGGGCATGCAGTGCCCCCTTCGCCTGTGGAACGACATCTATCGCCGCGAACTGGCAACACCATTCTCGGATACCCAGCAAGCGATTTTCGACCGGGGCGCGGCCATCGGTGAACTTGCGCAGGAGCGCTACCCAGGCGGGGTGCTGGTCGGTTTCAAGCCCTGGGAGCGGGAGGAAGCCATCGCTGAGACCAACCGCCTATTGTCCGACCCCGGGGTTCCGGCAATCTACGAGGCCGCCCTCGAGCATGAAGGCGTATTCGTTCGGGTCGATGTGCTTGCCAGGAATGGGGAGGGCTGGGATCTGGTGGAGGTGAAAGCCTCCACGCGTCCAGACAAAGAGGTCTTCCAACGCGACGCGGCGATTCAACACTGGGTCGCCACGGGTGCAGGCTTGACCATCCACCGAGCGGGCATTCTGGTGCTCAACCGGGATTATGTCTATCCCGGAGGCGCGTACGACCTCGACCAGCTGTTTCGCTTCGGAGAGGCAAGCGATTTCTGCCGGGAGCAGCTCGAAACCACCGGCAGCACTGTCGAAGAGTTCCACCGACTGCTAGCGTCCGAGAGTCCGCCTGACATTCCGGTAGGAGAGCACTGCTTCACGCCCTACGAGTGCCCGTACTATGGCGCCTGCTCAGAGGGCATTTCGACCCCAGAACATCCGATTTCGGAGCTGTACCGGCTAAACGGCGCACGCCGCGAGCGGCTTGAAGCGGCCGGAATCGAAGCAATTACTGAGATTCCGGACGATTTTGACCTCACACCACTGCAACAGAGAACGCGCCAGGCCGTTAGTTCAGGAGAGCCCTGGGTATCCCCCAGACTCCATGAAGTCCTGGCCGAACCTGATTGGCCCCTCTTCTATCTTGACTTCGAAGCCTGGCAACCAGCCCTGCCTCCGTTTCCCGGTATGCGACCCTTCCAGGCCATTCCCTTTCAATTCTCTGCTCACATCGAAGCCGCCGACGGCGAGCTGACCCATCGGGAATATCTACATCAGGAGGCAACCGATCCGCGACGGGACTTGGCCGAGAAATTGCTCGAAACCCTCGAAACCAGCGGCAGCATCGTTGTCTACTCGGGTTATGAGCGCAGGATGATCGGGGATCTGGCCGAGCATCTGCCGGACCTACGCGAACCCCTGCTCGCTCTGAATTCCCGTCTCTGGGACCTACTTCCGGTCATCCGGGATCACTATTATCACCCCGACTTCAGGGGATCATTCTCCATCAAAAACGTCCTGCCAGCGCTCGTAGACGGGGAGCACTGGGCCAGCCTGTCCATTTCGGACGGCATGGCCGCGGCAATCGCCTATGAAAGCGCCCTTTTCTCCGAGTCTAGCGACGACCGACGTGAACAGGTATTCGCCGACCTACGAGAATACTGTGCGCTGGATACGCGGGCGATGGTTGACCTGTTGCAAGAGCTCCGAACCCTCGCAGCGACATAGATCCTTGCGTCAAGAAGGTCAAATAGCAACGCCGAGAGCCTTGGAATCGCTGAAGCACTCCCAAGTAAACTGGTCCATGTTCTCCTTCCCGATGCTGGTCAGAACGCTCTGCCATGTCAGATGCGGCGCTTCTTTATTTAACGGACGACCCTTGCCTAGAGTTACGAGATGGATAGTTCCATCCAATCCTGGCAACTCGAGGTGCTTCCAAAGGCTCAGGATGTCTCGCTGGGTCTGGACCTGATCGTAACCATCTCGATTCGATCCGCCGCCAGATTCGACTTTGGCCTCGATGAGCAACCCACTCCGGCCCTCGAGCACCAGAATGTCCGGCTTCGCGTTAAAGGCCCACCGCAGGCGCATAAGGCGTTTGGCGCACGGCTTCGACGACTGAAACTCTTCTAGCCGCTTCATTGACCAGCGAGCTGGACTCCAAAGCTTTGGCTCGTGGCTACTCTTTCCTCCTTCGGTCCATAACGGACTGCCCGGGGATTTCTCCAGCAACTCAATGGGAATGAGCGCACAACCCTTTCCGCCATCCATATCCAGAGTGTTTGCCCAATCCACGGCTTTGCGTAGGAAGCTGAGCCTCTTCTCGTTAAGGTCTGGCTTTTTGGAGTTAGGGTTGCCCAAGTGGCGCCAGAAGTCGCGTAATGCTGCCACTTCAATGTATACGGCGAGATCGGGCGAGGCCGAGAATAGGCTGGGAATCTCTTGGTTATCGTCGACGACCTTGGCGAAGCCCCGGCGGGCACCTTCATTCGCAAGAAGGCAATGTGCCAAGAGCATGCAAAAGAAGCGCTCCTCGCGATTCACTCTGGCGTAGGTTAGTCCCTGATCTGTCATCTCTACCCCTCTCAATCCGAAGAATCTTGTTTCATCGACCCAAGCCCGCAATCCAGACAAAGCTGAATTCAGGCAATAAATTCATCACAGGCTAATTGCTCTTGCGACACTAGGCGTCGCAAATAGCCCCAAACTGCAGAACTGACCGTACCCTGAAATGTCTGCTCGTGCCAATTACGGCAGCTCGGCATCAGGAGTCTGCAGCCGGGATCTACGCGCAGGAGCCCGCGCATCCCTGAGCCGCAATCCTCAGTCCCGACCAAGGAGCAATGAAGTGAAGGCGAGGAACAAGGAAAGGCCGCGAAAGGCCGAGAACCCGCGCCCCACGTATGGGGAAGTCGCGAAGTTCCTGGGCCTCCCAGGATCGCACCCACTCCCAAAGGAGGAAATGACCGAGCTCTTCTCGAGGGGGTTCCCAGTTGAGGCGCTGGATCGCGTTGCACATGCCATTGTCCCGGCGAATCCGGAACTCCTCGCATCGATCACAGGAGCTGCACCGATCAGCTCCGAAAAGGAGAATGAACGGCTGGGCACCCGAGAGAGCCACCTGGTCTATCGGCTGGCTTCCATCTGGCTCATGGCGCTTCGCGGGCTTCAGGACCAGGAAATGGCCCAAAGCTTCTTGCACTCTCCTAATCCGCTTCTCTTTGACGAGATCCCGCTCGACTTGACCCTCAGGAGCCAGGAGGGGATGAATCGAGTAATGGGACTCCTCTCGTCGTACGGCCCCTCCATGCAGCCCGTAGCCTATTGGCGGGAATAGCCGCCGAACTGCAGAAAAGCTGCCTTTTCGCACCTACCCCGTTGAACAAACCCGCCTTGGATCGCGATCCAGGAGATCGATAGACCACCGGACCCTGTAGTCACAATTACGCGCCTGTGCTACCGTCACAAATCCCGGTCGCCCGGCCATCCCCCTACTGCCAACGCCAATGCAAGCCCTCCGGCCGGGCGGCCGTACCTTTTCTGGTTGGGGGCATGGGCTGCGCATGGCGAGCCCCCTTTATTGAGGGGCCCACCGCGCTCGGACTGGGCCCTCATTGGCTCTGGCAGCCACTACGCGACCCTGCTAGTCTTTTCCACGGGCCGCCCGGCCATTCGCCTACTCGCCCGGCAGCAAAACCCTCGGCCGGGCGGCCTGTCTCCTCGCGGCCAGCTTTCCTCACGAACCTCACCAACCGGGCACTGATTCGCAGTAACCGGGCACCCACTGAGTGGGTGTCCTGCGTGTGCCGGGGTTGAAGACCGTGCAAGGGTTCAGGCGAAACCCTTGCAGCCGCCCCAACCTCATTTGGCCCTTCACCGGTTTCATGGAATTGTCTATCGCGGTCCACCAGCACATGGGAACTCCAAGGGCTATATGGATACGTCCGTTATGGCGGGGTAGACCCCCCCCCTGTTGGGGTCAGAAACAACCGCCCTCGAAAAGGTCACATCCGACTGGCAGACGTCAGGGGAGCATGGACTCGATGTCGGAAGCCGCCGTAGGATAAGCGAAGGTCGCGTACTTGAGGTCGTCAGCCGTCATGCTGCTGCGCATCGCAAAGCCGAACAGATTGATCACCTCACTGGCTTCCGGGCCGACCAGGTGGGCGCCGAGAATCTTCCCGCTGGTCTCTTCGACCAGAATCTTGTACGCATAGCACGGCTCGTTGACGCGTCGCGCGGTGAACCAGCCGGGCACGCTTTCGTGCTTAACTTTGAAGTGCAGGCCTTGCTCCTTGGCCTCGGCCTCGAGCAGGCCCACGCGGGCCAGCGACGGCAGCGTAAACACGACGCTGGGGATGCCGGTGTAGTCGACCGTCGCGTCTTTGTTCTCCAGCAGGTTATCGACCACCGCGTGGGCTTCCAATGTAGCCACGGGGGTCAGCGGCAGCGGCCCGCCGGCAGCATCGCCGGCGGCATAAATCGCGGGATTGGACGTGCTGCGAAAATGCTCGTCGAGGCTCAGCTTGCCTTTGTCGCAGGCGATGTTGGCGGCATCCAGGTCAAGCGCCTCCAAGGCCGGTCCGCGGCCGCCGCTATGAATGGCCAGGTCGGTTTCGATGGTGACTTGACCCTCGGGCCCTTCAGCTTCCACCTCAAAGCTGTCGCCAAGCTTGCGCACGGTCTTGACTTCGTGCCCCGGACGCACATCCACGCCGAGCGCGCGTGTACGCTCGACCAGCATCTCCACCAGATCCGGATCGAAACCGGCCAGCAGCTGCTTCCCTCGATTGAGAATCGTGACCTCAGCGCCGGCGCGTGCCGCGATATGGGCGAACTCGAAGCCGATATAGCCGCCGCCGACCAGCACGATGCGGCGCGGCAGGGTTTTTAGCTCCAGGAAGTCGTCGCTCAGGGCAAGGTGCGCGAAGCCTTCGATGGGCAGCCGGGCCGGTTCGGCGCCGGCGGCGATGACGATGTGTTCGGCCTTGAGCGTTTTGCCGTCCACCTCGATCGAGTTCGCGCCAGTGAACCGGGCGCGGCCGTGATAAGTATCGATGCCTTTTTTGGCATACGCCTGCTCGCGCTTGTCCGGCACCGAATCGGTGAAGGAGCGCCTGTGGCGCTGAAGTCCGGGCCAGTCGATGGAAAGCTTGCCCTTCACCGTCTCGATACCGCTCATTCGCTCGTAGCTGTCGATCACCTCGGTGGCCGCGATCAGCATCTTCTTCGGGTCGCAGCCGCGCAACGCGCAGGTGCCGCCAAACGGGCGATGGTCAGCAATCGCGACCGACCAGCCGGCCTTGCGACAGCCAAAGGCGGTGACGCTGGCGGCAGTGCCGGTGCCAATTACGATCAGGTCATACGTTTTATCGGCCATCTGTTTTCTCCTCACTTGCGTTGCCCGCAGATCTCCCCGAAGTTATTTCATCCGGCACAACAGGAAAGCTCTTTGACGTCCCTGGTAAATGTCTGTGCCGTTAGCTTCAACCCCTCGACCATCGTGAGGTACGGAAACAGCTGATCGGCAAGCTCCTTGACCGTCATTTTCTGGTGTATGGCAAGCGAGGCGGACTGAATCAGCTCTCCTGCATTGGTTGCCACGGCTTGCACACCGATCAGACGGCTCGAGCCGACCTCGGCCACCATTTTGATGAATCCACGGGTATCAAAGTTGACCAGGGCCCGGGGCACGTTCTGAAGATCCAGTGTTCGGGTGTCGACCTCAATGCCCTTGAGTTTTGCTTGGGCCTCGGACAAGCCGGCTGTGGCCACCTGGGGCTCGGTGAACACTACCGCCGGCATGGCGCGCAAATCGAGCGTCGCCGCTCCGCCGGTCATGTTGACGGCTGCCCGGGTCCCCGCCGCCGCGGCCACGTAGACAAACTGCGGCTGGTTGGTGCAGTCACCAACGGCATAGATGCCAGGGGCGCTGGTTCGCATGTAGTCATCGACAATCACTGCGCCGTTCCTTCCGGTCTCCACGCCGATGGTGTCGAGCCCGAGCGCGTTTGTATTGGGCGCCCGGCCAGTGGCAACCAACAGGCGGTCGGTCTTGAGCGTGCCCCGCTTGGTCGCAAGATGAAATTCATCGCCGATATGATCGACTTGGCTGGCCTCGGTGTATTCCAGCACCTCGATGCCTTCCTCCCGAAAGACTTTGGTCAGGTGTTCCCCGATGGCCGGGTCTTCTCTAAAAAGCGGTGTGTTGCGGGCCAGAATCGTCACCTCGCTGCCCAGACGCGCAAAAGCCTGGGCCAACTCGACGGCTACAACCGACGAACCGATCACGGCCAGGCGCTTCGGGATCGTATCGCTCTCCAGGGCCTCGGTGGAGGTCCAGTAAGGCGTGTCCGCCAGGCCCTGAATGGGCGGGATTGCGGGGCGGGCGCCGGTCGCAATCAGGCAACGATCAAACGTCAGGCGCTGATGGGCGCCGGATTCAGTTTCAATATCCAGTGTGTCTCCGTCGACAAAGCGCGCCTGGCCACGGATCAGGGTGACCGCCTCGTGGGCGTCCAGAATGGACTGGTACTTGGATTGGCGCAGCTCTTCCACCCGTGCCTGCTGCTGGGCGACAAGCGTCTTGCGATTGAATTGTGGTGGAGTGGCGGAGATGCCGTCATCGAAGGGACTGCTTGATCGTACGTGGGCTACATGCGCGGCCTGGATCATGATTTTGGACGGCACGCAGCCTACGTTGACGCAGGTCCCGCCGAGGGTGCCGCGCTCGATCATGGTCACCCGGGCGCCCTCCTCCGCGGCCCGAATGGCTGCGGCAAACGCGCCGCTGCCACTGCCCACAATGGCGACATGCAGCCTGTCGTCCGACGGGGATGGGGTATCGCTATCGCAACACTCCGTCTTGTTCGTGTCATTCATTGCTTTTGCTCTTGAGCGTGGCACTGAACCCCGAATTCTCGACCGCAGCGATCAGCATGTCGACATCGGTGCGCGCCGGGTCGAACACCGCGCGTGCCTGTTTGGTTTCGAAATCCACTTCAGCCTCGTATACGCCGTCGACGCCGCGCAGCGAGCGCCGGACCGTGATCGGGCACGTCGGGCAGGTCATGTCCGGCACCGACAGCACCACTTCGCGCCGCTCAGTCGCGTCTTCGGCAGCGGATGCATGCGCATCCGGCTCGTCACTGCAGCCGGCAAGCAGAAACAAGCCAAGAACTAGCGTGGCCACGATCGCCAGGCGATCGCCAATTGGATTAAATGTCATGAACATGGCTTCATATCTCCTTCGATACGGTTTGAATGCGTTTAGTTGAGGATGGCGCCAAGCAAGTAGGGGGCAACCGCCGACAGCGCGAGCAGGCCGGCAATGACCCAGAACAGCACCCGATAGACTCGCTTTACCGTGGGCACGGCACAGGCCTCGCCATCGGCGCACTCGGTCTGCGGCCGATATAACCGTCGCCAGGCAAAAAACAGGGCGACTGCCGCTGCACCGATAAATAGCCAGCGATAGGGATAGAGCGCGTGCAGGTTGGCCAGCCAGGCCCCACCCAGGCCCAGGGTGACGAGGACAAAGGGGAGGATGCAGCAGGCCGAGGCGACCGCCGCGCCCAGCCCACCCAAGGCTAGAAGTCCCTTGTCGCCGCCGCTGGAACCGGATTCAGCCGAATCGGACTCAATGGAAGTGTCAATGGAGTCTCTCATTTTCTTAAAACTCCTTTAGGTCAATGTTAGTGACGAGCATAGACCCGTACCTTGGTACAGAATCAAGACCTTTCCTCAGCGTAATCGGGATCGTGTTCGGCAGCAGCTTGGGTGCCAGTGGTAATGTATATCCGTACCGAACTACGGGGTTTGGAGCTCCTATGGGCGATAAGACCAAGCAACTCACGATCGGCGCGCTTGCTCAGGAAACCGGGGTCGGCGTCGAAACCGTTCGCTATTACCAGCGCCGCGGTCTGCTTCGCGAACCTGAACGCCCATATGGCCGTATCCGCCGTTATGGGCCGACCGACGTAGCGCGGCTCCACTTCATACGGACAGCAAAGGAACTGGGATTCAGTCTGGATGAGGTCGCAGAATTGTTGCGACTCGATGACGGCACGGACTGTGACGAGGCACGTGGGCTAGCCGAGAAAAAGCTCGCTGACGTGCGGAAAAAAATCGTCGTGCTGGGAAGCATAGAGCGTGTTCTGACTGAACTGGTTAGTGAATGCCAACAGCAGGAAGGTAGCATTCATTGCCCACTGATCGTGTCGTTACGCGAACGGTCAGCGGGGATCGTGCGGACGCAACCATAATAAAGCCGTATCGGCGACTCTCCCTTCCCAGAACCTGACATTCGGAAGGAACTTTGACACGCTATCGGTGCTCCAAAAATAGGCCGGCAATCGGCATCTGTTTTCCGCATGTTAAGCTCTACGCGATGCAGCAAGCGATCTGCAAATTATTGGCCTTGAGCGTGCTCCTCGCCGGACTCGGCTGGAGCATGGACGGCCATGCCGTGTCCGCCGAGCCGCATGAGGAAGGTTCGAGCCTGATCGAGCACGGCGATCAGCAGGGCGGTCAACAGGGCGGTGAGTTCTGTGACCACCACTGCCACGCCAGCTCTCACCTGGTGGCCGTACCTGTTCTACCCAACTTGCTGCCCCCGAGAAAGCGCACTGCCTCGCTTGAAGGCATCATTCAATTACCGACCTCCAGCGGTCGAGACTCCCCCTTCAGACCCCCTATTTCCTGAGTTCCGCGTCAAACCTCTTGCGATGACCGCCTGCCCAGGGCCGTCATTGATCGCAACTGTACGCTGAACAACAGGGAATCGAATCAATGCAATCTGCAAACCGTGCCCGCTCGAGCGGGCGTGGAGTGATAGCCGCAATAGTCGCGGCCGTCGCTCTCGTGGCGCCGCTGTGGGTCGCGGCCCAATCTGAACAGCCGCCTTCTGCAAAGACACTGACCCTCGACGAGGCCGTTTCCACGGCCGTGCAACGCAATCTCGAGCTGCATGCCGCTCGGCAGGAAATCCTGTCCGCACGGGCCCGGCTTGAGCACGCCAGTCGATGGGTGCCTTCCAACCCCGAAATCTCGGTCCAGCAACGCCGGCGCAACCCGCCCGGTCCGGGCAGAACCAGCACGGATTTCGGGGTCGAGATCTCCCAGGAATTGTGGATCGGCGGCCAGCGAGGTCTCAATCGCAGTGCCCGCCAATCGGAAGTCGAGAGCGCGCGGGCAATGATCCAGTTTTTGGAACTCACCGTCGCCGCGCGAACCCGCCGAGCCTTTCTCGACCTGCTCGTGGCGCGCGAATCCGTGGAAACCGCGCAGCGCGCGGTGGCCGTCACCGAGGAAATCCAGCAGGCCACTCAGTCGCGAAAGGAAGCGGGAGAGGCCAATCGCATCGAGGTCAATTCCGCCTCGATCGGCGTCGGCCGCGCAAAGTCAGCCCTGGCCGAAGCGCGGGCGAACGAGAACGCCGCTCGCGCGCGCTTGCGCGAGCTGATGGCCGACGAGGTGCCGGAAGAAGTAGAGGTCTCGGGCAACTTCAACCTGCGGGCACTGGACCTGCCGCCCCGAAGTCAGCTGCTCAATCGCGTCGTGGCCCATCGCGGCGATCTGGCGGCGGCCGCTGCCGATATTGCTGCTGCCGAGAGTGATTTGGCCCTGTCTCGTCGCCAGTTGATCCCCAACCTGACCGTCTTCGGTTTCTACGAGCAGGAAGAACAGGAGGACATCACGGGGGTGGGTGTATCGATGCCGCTGCCGGTACTGCATCGCTACGGCGGCGAGCGCAAGGAGGCGCAGGCCAATCTCAGGAAGGCCCAGATCGAGCGCGATGCCCTACTGCTGGAAGTCCGAGTCGGACTCGAGCGCGCCATCGCCGACTACCGGGTCGCCAAGACCCGGATCGAGGCCGTGTCGGGGCAGGTACTGGCCTCGGCCGAGGACAACGTTCGCCTGACGTATGAGGCCTTTCGCGCCGGCGAGGTCGGCATCACGGCCGTTTCATCGGCGCAGGAATCCCTGCTGCAGGCTCGCCGCGCCTACCTCGAGGCCCGACGGGCCTTCATTCAGGCAGCTTCCGATCTCGAACGCACCAGTGGAGGCCTGCTGGTTGTTCACGGCCGTCCTGCTGAGCCGGCGCCGAGTTCGGAACCCGAAACCAATCAGAAGGAATCCTGATCATGAACCGATTGAATATTCTGTTGGGCCTCGTTCTCGTCGCAGTCCTGGTCGGCTGCGGCACGGACGAAGCGAGCCACGAAACCAACCACAACGCCGACAACTCATCGACCGCCCAATCCGCCGACAACCACGACGATCACGGCGGGGAAGAAGCCGGCCATGAGGGTGAGGAAGCAGGACACGAGGGCGAAGACGCACACGACGAGAGTGAGCAAACTCGTACCCTGGAGCTCACTGCTGCCCAGGAGCGACGCCTGTCGATCCAGATCGAGGACGCCACTTCGGGCTCTGCAAGCGACACAGTCTCTGCACCGGCGACCTTAACCTACGACAAGGACCGAATTGCACGGGTCGGCCCCCGCTTGGAGGCCAAAGTCGTGCGCGTCATTGCCGACCTCGGAGATCGTGTCGAGGCCGGCGACCCGCTGGTTGAACTCGACAGCGTAGCGCTGGGCAAGGCCAAGGCGCGGCACCTTACTACAAAGGCTCGACTCGATACGGTTCGCGCGCAGTACGAGCGAGAGCACGAACTCAACGAGAAGGAGATCACCAGCGACGCTGAGCTCCAGGAGGCGCGCGCGCTGCTGGCCGAGGCTCGGGCCGAGCACGACTCCGCTGACGAGGAACTGCGCCTCTACGGCCTGTCGCCGCAGGAGATCGACTCAGTCGAGCCCGACGCCGACGTGCCCTTTTCCCGCTACATCCTGACCAGCCCCATCAACGGGACCGTCCAGCACCGCGACGTGGTGCCGGGGCAAACCGTCGGCGCCAACGAAACGCCCGTGACGATCGTCGACACCTCGACCCTGTGGCTGATGATTGAAGCGAGCGAGTCGGACGCCGGGCTTCTCCAAGCTGGGCAGTCGGTCGATCTGGTGGTGCGCAGCCTGCCGACTACGCGCTTTTCCGGCGAACTGGACTGGATTTCCAGCAGCCTGGACCGCGAATCGCGCACGCTGACCGCACGCGCCGGCATCAACAATCCGGACGGGGTGCTGCGCGACGGCATGTTCGGCACGGCCCGAGTCCAGATCGGCGAGGCCGCCAATCGCACGCTGGTGCCGCTCGACGCGGTACAGGAGCTCGAAGGCCAGGACATCGTGTTCGTACCGGGTGAAGAAACCGGTCATTTCCGGGCTGTTCCCGTCACCTTGGGAGCGGAAAACGACCGCGTCGTCGAAATTCTCGCGGGTCTCGCGCCCGGGGACTCCGTGGTGGTCTCCGGTGCCTTCGACCTGAAGTCGGCGCTGACCGCCGCCACCCGCAGCGCGGCCCACTCGCACTAGGAGAGATTCATGATCGATGCAATGATTCGAACGGCGCTCTCCAATCGGCTGCTGGTGTTGGTCTTCGCCGCGGCGTTGTTGATTGCCGGGATATTCGCCTTCCGCAGCGTCCCGATCGATTCCTTCCCGGACGTCACCCCCACCATGGTGCAGGTCTTTACCGCCAGCCCCGGGTTGTCACCGGAGGATGTGGAAACCCAGATCAGCTATCCGATCTCGATTGCCATGTACGGCCTGCCGGGCCTCGAGCGCGTTCAGAGCACGTCCATCTTCGGGCTGTCGCGCGTCAATATCTATTTCAAGGACGGCACGGATATCTACTTTGCCCGCCGCCTGGTCAACGAGCGCCTGGCCCAGGCGCGCCAGGAAATTCCCGAGGGCATGGGCAATCCGCAACTCGGCCCGCTGACGACCGGCCTGGGCCGCGTATTCATGTACACGGTCGAGAATGCAGAAGGCGCCGACTATACGCCGACCGAACTGCGCGAGGCCCAGGACTGGATCGTGAAGCCGCAGCTCCGCACCGTTCCCGGTGTCACCGGCGTCCTGTCGATCGGCGGCTTCGAGAAGCAGTACCAGGTCAACCTCGACCCGCAGGCACTGGCGGCCCGCAACCTGACCGTGGGGGATATCCGTGCCGCCCTGGCCGCTAACAACCGGAACGTGGGGGCTTCCTTCATCCAGCGCAGCGGCGAGGAGTACATCGTCCGCGGCTACGGCTGGATCGATTCCGGCGAGAAGGGGCTCGAGGATCTGCGCAGCATCATGATCAGCGAACAAGGAGGCACCCCCGTCTATCTCGGCGACATTGCCGATGTGGAATTCGGGCCGGCCATCCGTCGCGGGACCTTGATGAAGAATGGCGAAGAAGCCGTCGGCGGCTTCGTTCTCAAGCTGATCGGAACCAATACCCAGGATCTGCTCACGGCCATCGAAACCAAGGTTGCGACCATCAACGACGCCCTGCCCGAGGGCATGCGCATGGAGCCGTATTACTCGCAGGCTGAGCTGGTCGGCAAAGCCGTGGGCACGGTCGAGAAGGCCTTGCTCGAGGCGGCCGTGCTGGTGCTCGCCCTGCTATGGCTGTTCCTGGGCAACATACGATCGACCCTGATCGTGATCGTCAGCCTGCCCTTGTCGGCGCTGGTGGCCTTTATCGCCATGAGATACGTCGGCATGTCGGCCAACCTGATGAGTCTGGGAGGGCTGGCCATCGGCATCGGCATCATGGTCGACGGTTCAGTCGTAATGATCGAAAACATCTTCCGGCACATGGAAGAGCGACAGGAAGAGGACATCTCACTTCCACGTCTGGTCGGTGAGGCTGCACGGGAGGTTGCCAAACCAATCGCTTTCGCCATCGCCATCATCATCATCGTCTTCCTTCCGCTGTTCACGCTCGAGGGCGTGGAAGGCAAGATGTTCTCGCCGATGGCCTATACCATCAGCTTCGCGCTGGCCGGCTCCCTGCTAATCGCCCTGGTACTGGTCCCGGTCCTGACGACGCTGTTGTTCAAGAAGGGCAGCGTGCACGGCGAGCCTCGCCTGGTCGGCTGGCTACGCAAAGGCTATCGGCCGCTGCTGAATGGCGTACTGGCGTATCCCAAGCGCACCGTGGCAGTAGCCCTGGTGCTGTTCGCCGGCGGGCTGGCGCTGTTCCCGATGCTGGGTACGGAATTCGTCCCGACCCTGAGGGAAGGCACCTTCCTGGTGCGATCGACCCTTCCGCCCGGCGCCAATCTCGACACCGCAAACGAGTATGCCGGCCGGGTCGCCAACGTCATACGTGAATATCCGGAAGTTACCGGCGTGTATGCACGCGTCGGCCGTGCAGAGGTCGGCGGCGATCCCGAACCCGTCAACGTGGTCGCCTCGCTGGTTGCGCTCAAATCGCTCGACGAATGGAAAAGCGGGCGCGACTACGAGGAGTTACAGACGGCCATGGCCGAGCGCCTGTCCGAAGAGGTGCCGGGCCTGGCCAACAACTTCTCGCAGCCGATCCAGCTTCGCACGGACGAGTTGCTGTCCGGGATCATGGCCGAAGTGGTCATCAGCATCTACGGCGAGGATCTCGACGAGCTGGCCCGAATCGGCGAAGAAGTAACCGCCATTGCCCGGGAGGTACAGGGCTCGGCCGACGTGCGGATGCAGCAGCAAGGCGGCAAACCGCAGATTGTCGTGCGGCCCGACCGGCAAGCGTTGGCGCGCCACGGCATCTCACTCGACGAAGTGCTCGGCGTGGTCGAGACCGGTATCGGCGGCGCAAAGGCCGGCCAGGTCTTCGAAGGCATTCGCCGGTTCGATATTTTCGTGCGCATGGAGGAGCCGGCGCGCGCCAGCGTGGATGATATCCGAAGCCTCAATTTCCGCACCTCGGCCGGGGCCCTCATCCCGCTGTCGCAGATTGCCGATATCGAGGTCTACCGCGGGCCCAAGAAGATCTCGCGCTCGAAGGCCAGTCGCCGACTGTTCGTGCAGCTCAACGTGCGCGGCCGCGACATGGGTAGCGTGGTCAACGACATCCGGCAGCGTATTTCCGAGGAAGTGGAGATGCCGGCCGGCTACTTCGTCGAGTACGGCGGCCAGTTTGAGAACCAGGAGCGCGCCATGGCCCGGCTCTACCTCGTCGTGCCCATCACGCTTGGACTTATCTTCCTGCTACTGTTCATGGCCTTTTCGAGCATGCGCTATGCCGCGCTGATTTTCCTCAACGTGCCCTTCGCGGTCACCGGCGGCATCTTTTCGCTGTGGATCTCCGGACAGTACCTGTCGGTGCCCGGCGCGGTGGGGTTCATCGCTGTGTTCGGTGTGGCCGTACTCAACGGTGTGGTCATGGTGTCCTACATCAATGAACTACGCGAACGCGGTCGCTCGCTGGAAGAAGCCGTGCGTCTGGGTGCCGAACGCCGCCTCAGGCCCGTACTCATGACCGCATCAGTGGCCATTCTGGGCCTGGTGCCCCTGCTGCTGGCGAACGGCATCGGTGCCAATGTCCAGCGCCCCCTGGCAACCGTGGTTGTCGGCGGTCTGGTTACATCGACAGCGCTGACGCTATTGGTGCTGCCGGCGGTTTATCGCTGGTTTGCCGAACCTCGCCGAGAAGTTGATTTTAGTTAACGGAGGAGTGAACTCATGCTCGAAATAAAAGCCTATATCCGCCCCGCATTAGTCGATCACGTCATCGATGCGCTGGGCAGGGTTGGCGGGCACCACGGTATCGCCGTGGTGCCCGTCCAGGAGTACGGCCACGCTACTGACGACGGTAACGGTCTCGTGAGAACCGAAATGGTCAAGCTCGAAATCAACGCTGAAGCCGATCGCGTCGACGACATCGTGGATCGCATTCTGTCCAGCGCCAGAAGCGGCGAGGGGCACCCCGGCGACGGGATCGTGACGGTAAGCGATCTGTCGACGGCCCGACGAATCGAGGACGGCCGAGCGATTGATTGACCCGTGAAATGTCCAGCACCCCCGGCTCGAACTTCGAGCTGGGTGCGCTGGTGTCCATCGAACCGGATGACCTGAAACACAGGAGATGCATCGATGCACGACCACAGTCACGATCACGGCGCCAGCTCCAGACGGATTGGACTGGTCTTTTTCCTCAACCTGGGCTTTACCGTCATCGAATTTGTGGGCGGTCTGCTGACCAACAGCACCGCCATCATGGCCGATGCAGTGCACGACCTGGGGGACAGTTTGTCCCTCGGCAGCGCCTGGTTGCTGGATCGGCAAGGACGAAAGTCCGCCAATAGTGAGTTCACTTACGGTTACCGCCGGTTGACGCTTTTCGGCGCATTCGTCAATAGTGTGGTGTTAATCGGTGGTTCGCTGTGGGTCCTGAGCGAAGCCATCCCTCGACTCACCGACCCGGTCATGCCAGTCACGGAGGGTATGTTTGCACTGGCCATCCTTGGGGTTACAGTCAACGGGGTCGCGGCTTATCGAATGAGCAAAGGCAGCACCCTGAACGAGAAAGTTCTAAACTGGCATTTGCTCGAGGACGTTCTGGGATGGGTGGCCGTACTGGTGGTTTCCGTCGTACTGCAGTTCGCCGACTGGCCCATCCTCGACCCATTGCTGTCGATTGGCTTCACCCTTTTCATTCTTGTCAACGTGATCCGCAATCTATGGGCTACCGGCAAGCTATTTCTCCAGGCGGCTCCCGACCGTGCACTTCATGAGCGAATCCGGCAAACACTTCTCGAAACGGATGGCGTCTGCGGAGTTCATCACCAACACCTGTGGTCCCTCGATGGCGAGCATCATGTGCTGACGGCCCACATTGTGGTGGATATCGATTTCAACGCAGAGCAGTACGGCACCGTCAAGGAATCAATAGGTGAGGCGCTTCTACCATTTGAGCTGACACATACGACAATTGAAATCGAAATGTCTCAGGAACCTTGCCGGGATGAGACCGAGGATTGGACTTCCCCTACTTCTTAGACACCTCAGACTTTCACGATGAGGTCAGTTGGAACGCCTTGAGTCTTTCGAATTTCGCGATTTCATGCAGTTGGCCCGCTTGCCACGGCCACTGACAGCTTTCCACGGCGAACTGCACGGACAAGTCGCCCCCGGCTGTTGATCAGCCCTCGGGCTAGTGCTGCAGTCCAGATTCAACGGGTGCAAACGGGCACCAGAGACGATCAACCGGGCACCCGCTGCGCGGGATTTCCGGTGTGCCGAGGCTCGAGCGCTGTGCAAGGGAACAACCTAAACCCTTGCGGTCGCAATGACACATAATGACGGCACTGAGCGTGCACATTTGGCCTCCATGGGCCTGACAGACTGCCTGGGCAATTACTTTTTAGCAGTCATCGCAGCTGCAGGAGCAATCCATCAACTTGCTCCTTAAGCCCTTGCAGGCTTTCCAAAAGCAAAGAGTGCCCCCCGTCTTCATCCAGGTCATACTCCAACACTCTAATGTTATAAGCATTCTCCATCGCGCGCTTTAAAGCTCTGTGCTTACCATCCGGCAAAACGGCATAGTGCGGATGGTCAGACTGAGCAGCGATATTTGTGTTTTCCAAGACGAGCTGAATGTCGGGGTCTTGCATGCTGCACCCCAAGAAAAGCACGGTGTTTACGGTAAGAAGACTATCCAAAACGTTGTAAAACTGAAAGTGGTCTCGCTTCATTCTGAAGTAGTCCGACCTTGTTAGAATCAAACCCTCCGTGTCAGTAATACACCCATGTGCCTTTACTATTAAATTGTCCTTTGATCTAACATCGTTTAGCAATTTCTTATCTGTATACTTCCTAACCGCATACCCTTGACCAGCCACCAAAGCTCCACATTGCTGCTCATACAACTGATCGTAATTTGTTGTTATTGTGACCTTAGGGTCTATTTCCTGTATAGTAGCGTGATAGTCAGAAGGAGCAAATCGCGGCTCGGCAAAGGTTGTTGTAAAGAAACGGCGCCTTTCAGGCTGCGCAACTTCATCGAAAACTACCTCAGCAGCATCCAATAAAAGATCTTTCTCGATCAGGTCTTCTACCAGATCTATATCCGCCTCTTCCCGCAAAAACTGTTCGGCCGCCTGCGTTAATAGCGTCTTCCATGTTGGCGGTGAAACCCCCTCATCGTTTACGCACGATGCTGATAACCCGGCACCCATAAATATTATGGTCCGCTTAAACGCGATCTCCTCAACGAGAGATTCCGGCCAATCAATCATCCTCTTCCCCCGCATCGCTCATCGATATTCTCGGAAACCCGGTCAAATATGGCTGCATATTCCTTCGATTGAGAGTAATGTGCACCGAAAATCCCGTCGCTTGATTTAAGGTCTCTTATCGGCGCAGAGTTGCTTTGAGCGAGCGGCGCCAAACTAAACATGTTCGGGATCTGCCCCAAAATGTGGTTCCCTTCCTTAGACGGGGTAGCCAAAAACGCTCCAAGATTCGATACAAACTCGTCATCAAAAGTATTCAGTATTTTCTCGTATGCCTTCGTTGGCCGCTTCTCGCCGCCCTTCTTCCTCCTAGATGCATACGTTTGAGTGGTATAACCAAGGCAGCCGCTTAAGATTCGAACCTCCGCCTCTATCGGATACTCATCAAAAACCTCGCATCCCCTTGTTTCCTGAAGATTATTGATTCCACGCTGATACTTTGTCGACCAGTCATCGATCCAGTTTCTGATATTTTTAAGCCCTATAATGCTGAAAATATCAATCGACATTGGGCTAACAAAATAGTCTGAGGCAATTAGCGCACTTCGATTCAATGCACCCAAGCTAGGTCCAAGATCAATAATAATGTAGTCGTAACTACTCCGAAGCCTCGAGATCAGATCGTTACACCAATTTGTTCTTCGAACCGCGCCAATTTCTCCACCTTGAATCTTTCCCCAAGCCTCGCCTAAGCGATCCTCTATGCTTGATAGTCTCGGATGCCCCATAACAAGGTCGGTGCTAAATCTGTTCTCCTCCTGGAAAACAATGTTTTCGTTGAATCCAATAGATACTTCATCATCTAAAATAGGATTTACAACTTCCAATATAGTCTGGGTCTTCCCTGGATGGTTCCAATAGACGTCTGAGACCTTTTCTTCGCCTAATATCAACAGCGTCGCATTGCACTGGGGGTCCAAATCTAAGTAGAGAACCTTCTTACCAAGATGCTGTGACAGTCCTGCGGCTACATTGCAGGACGTCGTTGTTTTTCCGACACCCCCTTTGTTATTAAAAAAACTTATAACTTTAGCCAATGCTCTCTCCTCTTGTAAGCCCTTATTGCCTAGTTAACTAGACGACATCATTGAAAGACTGGCAACTGAAATGTCTTTGCGTAAACACGTTCGACATTGTTATCCGCCGCTCCTGTCACACAGGGACACCAACACAGTTTAAGTACCCACCTGCGCATCGCCGGGGGAGCATCTCTCATTGGTCTGGCAGTCCAGATCAGCCATAAACAGAACGGGAAAATGTAGTTCTTGTGGCATGGGGCAACGCCTGTGTCCATATATGCGAGGAGCTCTCGCCTAGGCCACACCCCCTCGTAACCACGGGGACCCATTGGCGCATCTCCCCACCTAGCCTAGTCGCAGACTAGCATATGCGCGGATTCGATGACAGTAGGCAGGGGCTCGGTTTTACCCCGACAGCACGGACGCTTTCGGTATGACTTTTTCCTATTCCACTGGCACGGGCTTAGATCGCCCGCGCCAGGCTCACGAAATCAGACGGCAACCCCGTGGGCGATCCGGCCGAGCAGATCTTCGACTTCGCGTCCGCCAGTTTCCATGACCGCGAATCCCGCCGGCGAGACGCCGCCGAGACTTCGGTTGGGCGTACTCATCCATTCGCTCGCGTCATGTTTGCTGCCGAGGACGTCTGCGGCCATACCGTACAAACCCGCGAGCCGGACAAACCGGTCCGATTCGTCAGCACTGAATCGCCCGCCCAGTTTTCGCCGCTGAAGGGTGCTTGGTGAGATATGGAGCGCATCTTGCAGCACGGCCTCCGGAATCCCGTACTCCGCGGCCAGCTCGATCACCTTGCCCGAGGGAAAGCCGCGGCCAATCATCTGGAGCATGTCGGTGATCGAGTGGCTGCCGCCAAGGGCTTCAAAGGCGTAGAACCGAAAATCCCGGGCACAGATGGGGAGCTGTTCGTATTCGGTTTGACCAGCGATGACACTGCCCTCCACGAGATCGTCATTGGACGTCCTACACAGGCCGAATGATAATCAAACAACCCTCGTCGGCACAGATGCGGCCCTGTCCCCTTCCCAACAGCTCGGCACCGCACCCGTTGCAACGGGGCACGTGCAGCCCACGATGCATTGGAGCGCCTGGGGCGCGCTCCCGGCAAGGGTTTAACAACAACCCTTGCAACTCGCCAATTAGTTCTGTGGCGGCGCAACGGCGTTTCTCCCGTCGCTTGCCAGGTCGAGGCCCGATTTCGAGCCGCTTAGCCGGCCTTTCAATCCCAACCTAATTAAAGGCCAAGAAACCCCACAGGCCCTTGCTCCCACATCCGATTTCGGACCTGGCAGGCAACAGGAGTCTGAGCGAGTCAGTGCTTCTTATCTTTCGGAGGATGTGGGTCGTTCCCGTAGCTGTCGCTATCTCGAATCCGACCGTCCCTGCCATGGATCACTAATTCAGATTGATTCCGTTTCGCCTGCCCTCGACCCTTGTCGATCGCATCACGTTGCGTATCGTGAACCGAACCCACTCGACTCGATCCTTCTGCCCTGGTCGCCCACTTTCCTTTGTGAGGGACAACGTGCACATCCTTCTTCTTGCCCATACCGTAACGCCTCCTTTAAAGCCTGACTGACCAGCAGGCCAGCACCTTTTAACACCCTGGACTGAGACATGCGATTCACCAAAATGTTCCCCTATTCTATGAGGCTGATCATGGACAATCCTTGGTCATCGGCACAATATGACAATCGCTCTCGATTAACCCGGGCCCGGGTTAGCTTGGGCCGCTACTGCCCTTCGCTCGAGGGGCGCGCGAGCGCAATAAAGTGAAACGGCCGATCCTTATCGTCGATATTGCGTGCCATGACTACGCACACTTCGGAGCCTTGCTCTGCGAATGCATGGCCAAGAGCCGTGTCAATGAATTCATCACGCTTGTCGGCGTTCTTGTCCTTATAAAGCACCATTGCCAGCACGATACTTCCTGCGTTGGCAGGTCTGCATATCACTATATTTTTGTGGTTAGGTCGACGCCAATTCTTTTCGACAATCCGGGAGAATATGCCAATCTGCCTACAAAACTCCCTTTGCTCCTCAGGCGCAAGCCTGAGCAAAACCGACGCGAGCTCCATCCAGCCCGCGCTCTTTCGCTCTTCCACTTGTACTAGGATTCGCCTGTAACATGGCGCCATTTCCGGCCTGGGCTTCTCGATATGAATGCCGTGATCGGCTGATTCGTAGAAAATGTCGATCTCGCTCGACATTTCAGGAAGAGCCACGAAGTGATGATCGGAAGCAATCTGGCCTTCTATGTTTAACAAGGTCTTCAAGTACAGGCCTAGAAAGTCCAATTCGTCCCCTTGCAACCTCACCTTAGTCAGCAAATCGGCTCTACGGCGGAAATAGTTGAGAATCTCAAGCGGCTTACCCAGCAAGTCTAGGACAGTTACGAAGTCCGCCAGCGTCATGGTCGGACATGACGCATAATCGTCGGGAACCCAGCCCGCATCCTCGAGCATATATAGGCACCCATGGACAACGGCAAAGTCCTCCAAAGTGACTGATATACGAATCACCTTCCGGACTACGCTTAGATCCAGACCCTGACTAGCGAATTTTGCGTCCCCTGTTGGTTTCGCTATTTCCTCTTGGATCGCGAGCTCAAGCCTGCGAGATTGCTTACTCGGCTCCACGACAATTTCGCGGACATGGCGCTTCATACGGTCTGGCGCGCCTCGTAGAGCAGGGGCGGATATTCTGTGCGATTTAGCCTCAATGATGAGAGCGACTGAATCGAGTTGTAGCACAAGGTCGGTTTCATAAGTTCTGTCGCCTTCTGCCCACTCGAAGTTGGGTATGACAATCGCCCCTGAATCAGCAAACGACCTCTTCACCAAGGCCTCAATTTTCGATTCGAGGTACTGTGAGCGCTGTTTTGAAAGGCTGGGTGTATCGCACTGCTTGATTACACCCTCTATCGCGGGAATTGCAAAAGCAAAAAACATTTGCGGCAGGGCGCAAAATAAGGAGTCGCCCAGATTAATCAATGGTCGCCGCCAAACTGGGTTTTCCAAAAGGAAGTGGCTGCTGTCACGATCGGCGAGCTCACCCAGCCCATAGCCAAAATCCCTAGAGATTGCGGTAACAGAATCGGCACTCATTCCCAAATCACTCGCCAAGCTATCGATGTCGTGCGTGAATCCCCCAAATAGAAAGAGATCGCTATGGCTGAGCAGCATAGCTAGCAGGTGGTCTCGCTCAATTGATTCCGAGCGCGCTGAATCGACGAATTCCTCCATACCCTCTCGGTCCAAGTCAAATTCAGAATAGTAGGCGCGCACTAATTCTTCGTTGCTGGAAGCCTTGGCGACCTCTGCCATTTTTGCCATTCGCTCAGAGAGGAATTGATCGTTTCGTCTGGCTAGCTCTGAAAAGAGCGCCAGCAACTCACTCACTGTGTAACCGCGTTGCTCCTGGACTTTATTATCGAAGACTGTGTAAAGCTCGCTACAGATTTCTCTCACCTGTCCGTAGTAGCCCCAATTACGAACATGACTACGATACCCTTTTGTGAGTTTCTGCAAGCTTTCCTGGTAAAAGTCCTTCGATCCGCTCGTGGGGTGCTCGCCGTATATTGATCTAATCTGAAGTAGCTGCGTTAACTCTTTCAACTTCTCAAAGAGCGTGGAAAAGTCTTGCGGTGGTATTGGGTCTCGGCCCAAGCTTTCTGGAGGCACGGAAAGCGCATGCGCCTGCAGCAGCTCTATGACGGGCTGGTAGTTGTCGAGCCCATCCTCCGGCCTCTTAATTCCATCTTTGCTAGCTTTCACTGTCAGGCCGTAGGCCGTGACCTGAGCGATTATCTGAAATGGATGGAAGTGTTTTAGAGCGGCTTTCAGATCCTCAAATATTTCGTCAGCGCGGCGGCTTGCTTCCTCGGCGAACGTTGCTGCGAACTCTTGCCTTTCCGATTCGGAAAGCGCTTGGAAGGGATTCTCTATCGGCGCAAATCTAAGGGGTTTGTTCGACTTGCCACTCATATAAGGGTTCCACTAAATACGTGCACCGCAAAACGCATGGAAATCGGTGGTTAAAGTAATCCATCGTGCCGCTGCCAGCAATGCCGCACTTCTAAATCGTAAGTCGGTTGCAGGGAGCGGAAGAGCTCGCACATACCGATTCATGGGAATTTTGCGGGAATCAGGCAATTTTTCAATATCCGGACACAATCCTATGCAGGGCCTTGAGCGCGGCTCGCTTTTCCTCAGAATAGGAGTGGCGGTCGTAGTGCCGGGTCTGGATTCCGTCTAGGCCGTGGCTCTGTAGATGGGCTCGGACGAGTGCGGGCACACCAGCCGCGGCCAGCTTGGTTTCAATGGTACGGCGAATTGCCGCGAAGTTGATTGTTCCTTGCTCCCCGTCCTCATTATCAAGGCCCTTGGCAACGGACTGGAGGTGACGATACAAGGTGGCGTGGTGCGGTGCTGCTGCGCCACTGCTGAGCTTAAGCAGGTAGAGCCCGCCGTCTGGGATTTCCTCCAGAGCGCGGCGGGCAGGGTCAATGATTGGCACCAGGTGCGGACGAGGGACGGCCCGACGGCCCTTTCGGTCGTAGAGCATCACGCCGCCATCGACCAGGTCCTCGCGCCGGGTGCGGAGCAGTTGAGCTATCCGCTGTCCGCCCGTCAGCATGTAGAAGCGCAGTATGGCACCTGCCGGGGTCCGCAGACCCTCTAAGGCCTTCCAAAGCTGACGGAGCTCGCTGATCGTCAATACTCGCCCCGTCGTCTGTCGACCTGGCGATATCGGCGCGATCAGCATTACGGGATTGTGGGTCAGGTTAAACCCCCGCATCAATGGGGACTGCGCGCATAGGTCGGCCCTAAGAGCCCGATTGAACGCTGCGCTCAGGCTAAATCGGAGCTTCGCAGCTGTCCCGAGCTTTTGCTCAGCGACTAACGGATCCAGGACACTGACGATCTGCTGAGCGGAGATGGTTCCGGCACGTTGCTCCCACAACTGCGGGTGGGGGTCGCGCACATGCCTGTGCAGGAGTGCCCGGGTACTCCCATGGCTACTTTTGCCTTCCTGAAAGAGGGTTTCGCAGTAAGCCGACAGCAACCCGCCCAGCGACTTTGGATGGGCGGGCCCATGGCGCCTATCGGCGGAAGTCTCCCAGGCCCGCTGTCTTGCCTCATCGAGTGTGAGGCGCCCCTGGCCCTTCGCGACGCCGAGGGGTATGCGTGCACTGCCTCCGCCAATTCTCAGGTAATAGCGGCCTCCGGTCGGTGTCCCCCGCACCTGCAGCGATCCATGACCGTAGCCGAGGTTCTCGGACAGCCACCGGCCCGGCTGGATGCGGTCGACCTTGCGCTGGCTGAGGCTTCTGGGAGTGGTGTTCTTGTTCATGGCGCGCGAACTTTGCGGAACTAGCCCCAGCCTCCTACGGGCTGGTCACTCCGCAAGGGCTTCGCATCGCGTGGATCGGGACAACGTCGGCCGAACGCCTGATACTGGACGTAACGCGGGAACGAGAACCTGAAGCCCGTCGCGCCAGCGTTTGCTTGCGATGGATGCGAGCAGGCCGACGCCAGCCGTCAAAGTATTCCAGAATGCGCTGAACGAGCCGGCGATAGAGGCGAACCCAGTCCACCATCCTGGCCGGAAGTTCTCCGGAGTGCCCCAGCACCTGGCGGATCAGCGGAACCAGAATCCGTCGCCCCTGCGCAGTGGGCCGGGCCGTGGCCAGCCACGGGTCAACATCGAGCAATTCCCAGAACTCGCAGCTCAGAAATGCCCGGTAGCGGGTCTCCCGCCGAGTCAGCGGGCCATGGGCCAGCCGGGCGGCAAAGATACCCTCAGAAATCTCAAACCTTCGATTCGGGTGCATGACAGTCTCCGTAGGTGTTGTGGTTAGTGGTCAGAAGTCGCACCGGGAGGCTCGGCCCCGGGCTTGCCGTTTCAGATTCATCCGGGGCCGGCAATGCGCAACTCATTCCTCCTCTGAGTCGTCAGCGGCCTCTTCCAGATCATCGCTTTCGACGCGCCAGCTAACGCTCTGCACGGGCTTTTGCCGCTTGGGCTTGAGCTTCGCAAAGGGATTGCGGATGACCAACGCGTCCGGGCGGTCGGTCTGGATGCCTCGGACGATGATCAGGAAGTAGTTCTCGCCCTCGAGCTGGGCCCGCTCCCACTGACGGTTGGTCAGGCTGACCGCCCCGCCTTTGGAGAGACTCTTTAGCTCAACGCGCCAGGGCCCCTCCTGTTTCGGCTTGAGCTTGAAGTCATATCCGGACCGGCGCTCTCGGCAGTCCACCAACGGAATCCCACGAAACTCCGGGCACACGGACTGGTAGTTGTTCAGAAACCACTGCTCGGCCGTTTCTCCGGTTTCCAAGCGCTTTCGAGCCGTATCCGGGTCGGGCTTCTTCCGGCTGGCTGCTCCGTTGCCACCCTCCCCGCCGGATTCATCGTCATCGGGATTCAGCGCCAGCGCAGGGCGCTCGCACTCGAAGATGACCTGTGGGGGGAAGTTGACGTTGAGATCGGCCCAGAGATCGTCCAGCGGCCGTTCCTTTGGGGCGCGGGGCAGCGCCACGCGCCACTGTTCCGGCTCCTCCAGCCACAAATCGACGAGAACCCGCGCCCGGTCGTAGAGCGCGGTCGCGGCCCGCTCCGGCTCGTTGCTGCGGTTGGCCAGCCGAATGCAGTCGATCAGGCAGGCTGAGATGTCCGAATACGGCTTGCGGCCATTGTTGGGTTTGCGGCACCCCAGAAACCCGAACACCCGAATCCACAGATCCCGGCTCTCGGGTGCCTGGGCGATTGTGACCACCGTGGCAGCAAGCAAGGCCGGATGGCGAAATTCCAGCGGTGGGTGGGGCTGAGCCACCCAGGCCAGCGCTTCCTCAAGGGCATCTGCGCTCGGCGGGGTATCTTCCAGGGTTGCTGCCCGCTGGGCCAGCTGCAAGACCTGCTCGTAGTCGGGTTCGTGGACGACCTGGGGCATTTTCAGCTCGACCCAGTGGTCGCGGGTGGCCCGGGGCGGGCGAAAGCCCATCAGCGAGTGGCGCTCGTTGCAGAGTGTGCGGACTTCGGCAATCAGTTCGGCCGCATCCGGCACGGGCGGCAGGAACTGATAGCGCAGATCGGGTTTGCCGTGATGCGTCCAGGCTCGCGCCATCGCCAGCGTGGCTTGAAACAGGAACAGCTGGTAGTACTGGCTACGCGTCAGGCGCCGGTCGTTCTGGTGGCGCTCAACCAAGTCCCGCAGGAATCCCGGTGCATCCGAGCCAATTTCGTCGCGGTAGACCTCGTGCTGCGCGAATCGGCGCCACAGCTCCAGCGTCTGGGGGCACAGCTTCAAGCTGATCAGGGCTGCGCCCAGCACCCCGGAGGAAAACCACTTGGGATGAATATTGAACTCGTCGAGCTGCCGGATCTCGGCCTCGTAGATACCGAACGCCCAGTCGGAGTCGACGAACTGCTCGCCGCGCAGAATATGGCGCGGGAGGCCGCGGACAGCGAAGTCGAAGGTGCGTTTGAGGTTGCCGCCCCTAAAGGCCTTGGAGCGGAAATCGATCTCGCGGAACTCACTCATGGCGCGTCCTCCCGGCAAAGTCGATGATGTTGTTGGCAGGGTTGTGCGAGGCCGGCTTTCTGGCACGGATGCCGACGCGCTCGGCCTGCCGGCGGTCCAGCGCGCCGAACAAGCGCGTGCCAACAGACTCCGGGACCGGCTGCATTTCGACCATGCCGCTCGTCAGGCCGGCGTCGAACATCTGCTCGAACAGGTCGCCCTCGATCAGGTTGACCAGATCTTCCGGGCCTTCGATGCGGTAGCGCTCGATAGCCTCGCGCGCCCAGGCGACCAGCGCCTCGTAGTTGTCGCGGGCGTCGGGCTGGCCCAGGGCCAGACACATGGCCTGGCCGGGCCGAATCTGGAAGCGGTGCCAGAGGTAGTCCGCAAGCGCCTGCGGACGGAGACGGGGAATGGACTCGTTCATCAGTCGTCCTCCTGGTTGTTGTCGTTGTAGTTGAGTGCGCCGGCCTGGGAGGCCAGCAGGCGCGCCATCGCCGAGCCGTCCTGACGGGTCAGGTTGGGCACATAGCGGCTGTAGACCCGAAAGAGCATTTCGGTGGTGGTGTGGCCCAGTACCCGGGCAATCCACTCCGGCGCCTCACCAGCGCCGAGCATCAGCGTCGCGGCCGTGTGGCGGGTCTGGTAGGGCCGGCGGTACTTGAGGCCGAGTTCAGCCAGCAATGGCGCCCAGACGCGCTTGGTGAAGTTCTGGTTGTCGATCGGCGAGCCGCGGCGCGTGCAGAACACCCAGTCCACGCCCTTGGGCACGCGGCGGCGCTGGTCGAGCAGCGCATCGCGCACGGGCGGGAGCATCGGGACGTCGCGCGAGGAGTCGTAGGTCTTCGTGTCGCTCTGCACCCGCCCCCGAACCAGGGTGTCGCGGACCAGGATCACGTTGTTGTCGAAATCGATCCGGTCCCAGCACAGGGCATTGGCTTCACCGGTCCTGAGCCCGGTCCAAAAGCGCACGGCCAGGTAGTTGCGATAGTCCGACCGCACGGTCTGGAGGATGCGGTTGACCTCCTCGAGCGTGAAGGGGTGGATATCGGGCTTTTTCTGCTTGAGCGGCTTGATGCCCTGGAACGGGCGCCGGAACTCGTAGCGATCGGCCGCCTCGTTCAGGACCTGCCGGGCAAAACCCATGATCTTGTTGATCCGGGTGTTGCTCAGCGGCTTGCCGCGCACACTGACCGTCTTGCTCAAGTCCGCCCGGAACGCCAGCAACTCAGCGCGCGTGATCGAGCCGACCGTCCGGTTGCCGAACCTCGGCAACAGGTACTGGTTCAGGGTACCGATCACCGTCTCCTCGTAGGAGCGGCGCCAGGCGGGACGGTTCTCGTCGATCCAGGTTTCGGCGAAGGCGCGGAAGCGGGGGGTGTGGTCAACCTGCCCCTTCGCCGAGCCCAGCCCGCCACCAGTAGCAGGACCGTCGATGGCATCGAATCGGTCTGCCCGCGGGCTGCCCGGGAAAGTCTCCCGGAAATTGAACTTGCCGAGGGCAATTTCCCGGTCGACCTTGTCCATCAGAGCCTGGACGCGCCGGCGATTGGCGGCCGTATCGGTCAGAGAGGTGAACTCCCGGCAGCGCACGCCCTGGTACATGAAGTCCAGGTACAGCCGGCCGGTTTCCTTTTTCACCCTGACCTTACCCACGGCTGGCCACTCCGCCGTTGGCCATGGGTACGAAGGGCGCCCTACTCTCCGAGAAATCGGCCATATCGCGCTCGATGGCCTCCCAGATATAGAGAATCTTGCGGCGGCCGAATGGGCGGATGTAGTGGACCCCCTCGACGAGGACGGTATCCTTCAGCCGGGTCAGAATGGTCCGGGGCTCGTAGTGAATGCGCTCAGCGAGCTGCTCAGTGGTAAGATACGTGCTCATTGGCATTGTCCTTTGATGATTGTGGCCGTCGAATGATTATTTTCGTCATCATTCGATACCTATAATAATCATCAAACGATCAATGTCAATAGCATTTGATAACTTTTTTAATCAAACGATAGTGATTCGATTCAAATTAAAACAGCAGATTGCCGATCTGGAGTTCCGGGAAAGGCGACGCGTGACTATCCAGGAGATCGCCGATGCCACCGGTGTGAACCGGATGACACTGTCGAAAATGCTCAATCAGCACGGGGCCATCATTCGGACGGACGTCCTTGATCGGCTGTGTGAATACTTCGGTTGCCAAGTGGGGGACTTGGCGGAATTCGTCGAAGAAGAGAAGTTGGACCGCTAACCGCAGCGCAACAAAATGCCCCCACGGCTAAATCCAGCGGAAGGCCGGATGCCCGGCTAGAAGGACTCAAAACCCGATTTCTGACAGGCAGTGCGGGTTCGATTCCCGCGCCCGGCACCATTAAAAATCAACGATATATGGGGCTGGCATTTCCCCGGTCAACAGCAAATTCACTGTATAAGCCCATCTCGATCTCAAGGACTCTGACCAGAACACTGTCCCCGGAACCTACAGCCTTAATGGCACCCAGTCGCCGATTCAAGCTCTGGCAGTTTCGGAGAGAACCTTAGGGCGCTTCCGAGTGCATTTGCCCATCTTCATCGAGCGCCCTTCAAGGCGTCTGCTACACTGAAATCCGAAAACTGCACTACACAGGGGGCAATTCCATGCACTTCACCCTCGCCGCTCGCGTCTCACTCCTCGTATGCCTATTCCTTACCAGCACTCTGGTTTCTGCCCAACAGGTTTACAAATGCACGAATGACGATGGTTCCACAACCTATTCCCAGCTGCCCTGTGAATCCGACATAGGCGAAGAAGAGGTCGTGGACGCAACACCCCACCAGGGACATAGAGTTGGCCCACCACCCGGGACGCCAGCCTATACGATGCCCAGTCAGCACCGATCAACGTCTCGAAATGCGCGAACTCAACAAATGTACGGTGGCGAATCACGGCCCACCCTTAGCAGGATGGAGCGAACGGCGCTCGAAAATGACAGACTGCAGGCCTTGTCTAACCTAAGAAAGAGCCAGTTAGGACTTGGGAAAAGGAGCAAGTACTTGAGGCAGCTCCGAGACGCCGATCGCGCGCTGGGCAACACATCAGCAGACGTTGCAGGTATGCCTGAGTATGATCGCCGCGTGTACGACCGACACGGGTTTCAAAATCCGACATCTAGCCGAACCCCTGCACCGACTCACGCTCCGCCCCCCAGCCCACCGAGAACCCCTTGGATGGATCCAGAAACGGGCGACTGGTACAACCCGGCAGGCCCCGGTAGCTATATGAATTCAAGTACTGGCGAATACTGGGACGAGAGAGGAGGATTTCTACACGGTAGGGAATCTGGAAACATAAAGCCCTTTTCAGGACGCTAGCTTCGGTGTTGATCCGTCTCCGGCGAGATCAAGAAACCTCCACTTCGCCGCTTCCGCCGAAACATCCGATCGGACGGCGTGCAATAAATCACGCTCGCGCAGTAACCGAACTCAAGCCATTGCGCATCTGTCACAAAAACATGTCACAAAAAATCGCAGCGTATACTCTTCCCAACAAGATCTAGGAAGAACGCCAAGATGACTAACCCTATTTGGAGAAGGTGCCGTGGAGATGCACCGGATTCCGACAACCCCTATGTAATCGTGGAGGGTTTATTTAAGTCCGAACACGGTGGGCTCCTTGGAATAGTCTTAAAGCATCACCGCCATGAAATCTATTTCGTAGTCCCTTCCAGCGGGGAAAAGAAACTGGCGCGATTAGGGCCGATTTACACTCTCAGACATGCAAAGAGCTATCTCACCAGCCTCCTCCTTTAGAGTTAGCTTTCTCTACTTCCGCGTCGAGGTTTAACCTGGTGAGATTCCCAGACGCTTGGCCAGTTGGGGCACGCTGGGCATGCCGGGCAGTTCCCGGGCCACGACCGGCTCTTCCGAGATTGACGGGGATTCGTCTTTGGATTGATGAGGGGTAGGCGCCTTGGAGCTCATTACAGGCCATCCGCTTGCAGTAATCAAGGCCAGATTGCCAGGGCCTAGTCGGTGGAGCAAACTCGATACAGCCGGCTTGCGGACTCTGGGGGCCGATTGATGGGGATTTCAGCTCCATGTGACTGTGCGGTTGGTCGGAGTGGCGCCGTCGGTGGATCGGTAGATTTAGGGCGAGCTGGCAGCAGCTTCCGCCTAACCGGGGAGCTTCTTGGGCCGAGTGTGCGTTTTCAGGAATTGCCGAATGACCGCGCCCGATGAGCCCATTCTCGATGCGGAGAGCGCTGAATCGTGGGCCGGGACTGGCTGAGTGAGCGAATCGAGCCAAATTTCATCGAGCCCCTCTGGGAAGTGCTCTCTGCGGGTTTGCTGCGGGGCAGGAATGGGGCAACTGGGGCCCTGCCCTACGCTCATTGGGGTGCCGAGAATTCGGCCGTGAAACGCCTCGCAGAGCGTGTGGCGGAGTTCTAGGCCGGTGAGTAGGGCGAGAATTTGGGCCGGCATCTGAGTTAAACTGACGCGGGCACAAGAGGGGCAACCGATGACCCAGGACGACATCAGAAAGCTGCTGTGGGAAGCGGCCGACAACCTGCGCATCCACCTGGATGCGGCCACCTACAAGCACCCGGTACTGGGGCTGATCTTTCTCAAGTACGTTTCTGACCGTTTCGAGCTGCGACGCAGCAACCTCGATCGCTGGGCGCGCGACCCCGAGAGCGAGTATTTCGTCGGCGAGGACCAGGCCGAGTACATCGTCGAGGACCGTGACGCCTACGACGAGGCCAATGTCTTTTGGGTGCCGCAGGAGGCGCGCTGGCAGCATATCCGCGACAGCGCCAAGTCGCCGCAGATCGCCAAGCTGTTGGATGAGGCCATGCGGGCCATCGAGCGCGAAAATGACTCGCTCAAGGGCGTGCTCTACAAGGATTTCGCCAAGCTCGAGGTCGAGCCGCACGTCTTCGGCAAGCTCATCGACATTTTTTCCGGGCTGAGCTTCGACGCCGACGAGCACCACGCTCAGGACGTCTTCGGCGAGGTCTATGAATATTTCCTCGGCCAGTTTGCGCTGAAGGAAGGCCAGAAGGCCGGCCAGTTCTACACCCCGCGCTCGGTCGTGCGCCTGATGGTCGAAATCCTCGCGCCCTGGAAGGGCCGCATCTATGACCCCTGCATGGGGTCGGGCGGCATGTTCGTCTACTCGGAGAAGTTCGTCGGCGCCCACGAGGGGCAGATCGACAATCTCTCGGTTTACGGCCAGGAATCCAACCCGGCCACCTGGCGCCTGGCCTGCATGAACCTGGCGATCCGCGGCATCGACTACAGCTTCGGAAAGGCCGCCGACACCTTCCGCAACGACCAGCACCCGCACCTGAAGGTCGACTACATCATCACCAATCCGCCGTTCAACGTGAAAGCCTGGGGCGCAGACGTGCTTGCCGACGACCCGCGCTGGCAGTACGGCCTGCCGCCGGCCAACAACGCCAACTACGCCTGGCTGCAGCACATGCTCTCCAAGCTCAACGCCAACGGCCGCATGGGCACCGTGCTGGCCAACGGCTCGATGACTTCGACCACCGGTGGCGAGGGCGATATCCGAAAAGCCCTGGTCGACAACGACCTGGTCGAATGCATGGTCGCCCTTCCGGGCCAGTTGTTCACCAACACTCAGATCCCCGCCTGCCTGTGGTTCCTGGCCCGCAACAAGGCCCCGCACAGCGGCCAGGATGGCGAATTTACCGGCGACGTTACGGGCAAGGTGCTATTCATCGATTGCCGCAAGATGGGCGGTAAGCAACTCTCAAGAACCCAGATCGCCTTCACCGAGGAAGAACTCGAACAGATCGCCGGCACCTACCATAATTGGCGCGGCAGCCCTTGGACCAATAGCGACTATGGAGACGAGGAAGGTTTTTGTAAATCCGTCACGCTGGAGGAGATCGCTGAGCACGGCTACGCGCTGACGCCGGGCCGGTATGTTGGCGCCTCGCTGGATGACGATCCGGATGCAGAGCCGTTTGAGGAGGCGTTTCCTAGGTTGCTTGAGGAGCTCGATACGCAATTTAAAGAAGGTCGTTCTTTAGAGGGTAGGATCTTGACCCGGCTGCAATCCTTGCGCATATGACTTGGCCAACTAAAAAATTGGATTCACTGACGAAGCAGGGCCGTCCGATCACGTATGGAGTAGTGAAGCCTGGTGAGAGTCCGTCGACTGGAGTTCGATTTGTCCGATCGGGAGATTTAGTTGACGGAAAGGTCAAACTTGAAGGATTGCGGACCATTTCAAACGAAGTCTCCACTCAATACAAAAGAACAAAGCTGATTGGCGGCGAGCTACTAGTCGGTTTAGTTGGGAATCCAGGTGAGGTCGCAATTGTTCCTGATTCATTGAGTGGTGGAAATATTGCGCGCCAAGTGGCTCTTGTCGATCTTGATCCAGGAGTAGATTGCAGGTTTATCTATTACTTTTTCCGATCCTCAATGGGTAGAGGCCAGCTTTTTGCAAGAACACTTGGAAGTGTTCAGAAAGTTATTAATCTCAGAGATTTAAAGACCGTTGATGTTCCGTTGCCTCCATTGGAAACACAGCGTCAAATTTCTAGCCTGCTCGGTGCGCTAGACGACAAAATTGAACTCAACCGCCAAACCGCCCGCACACTGGAGGAACTGGCCCAGCGCCTGTTCAAGAGCTGGTTCGTGGACTTCGACCCCGTCCGCGCCAAAATGGCCGGCCGTAAGCCCGCCCACACACCCCCCGAAATCGCCGACCTCTTCCCCGAGCGCCTCGTCGACTCGCCCCTCGGCCCGATTCCGGAGGGATGGGAATTCCGCCCATTGGCAGACTTTGCGGACTTCGTCAATGGCAAGAACTTCACGAAGAACGCTAGCGGTGACGGACGGATGGTAGTCCGTATCGCCGAATTGAACTCTGGCCCTGGCGCTCGAACTGTCTGGAACGACGCTGACGCGGATGAAAAATATATTGCGGAGCCCGGTAGTATCCTTTTTGCTTGGTCCGGATCTCTGGGTGTCTACCGTTGGTATCGAGATTCGGCACTTATAAATCAGCACATTTTCAAAGTGATCCCCCACGATGGGATCTCTAAGGCGTTCTGCTTTCAGGCAGTCCAGCACCTGATAGAGGAATTTCGGCAGATTGCCGCGGCCAAGGCGGTAACCATGGGGCACATTAAGCGCAGTGACTTGAAGGAGCACGGTCTCCATATCCCGTCAGAGCCTCAACTGGTTGCTGCATTTTCCGAAATTGCGTCGCCGCTGTGGAAACGAGCGCTGCTACTTGAGCAGGAATGCGAGACGCTCGCCCAGCTCCGCGATCGCCTTCTCCCCAAGTTGATTAGTGGAGAAATCCGGGTTCCGAAATTCGAGGACCCTCCGACTTCTTCAACGACACGGGTGAGCATGAATGTCGAGTAATCGTCCACCAGTAGACGCCCAGGCTCAATTGGAACTCCAACATATTCAATTGGAGCTCCAACATGGACGTGCGGATCATTTTCGCCACTTCATTGATCAGTTTTATTGTTTTACGAACGATTTCGTCAACCGAAATGGCGGCGCAAAATGGAGCGTGCTCCACTGGCACGGCTTCGTATCTAAGTCCGCTCGAGTAGCGGCAGCGAACGAGAAGAAGGTGGTCAAGGACCACGTAGTTCCCCTCCGAGTAATCCAAAAAGAACTTGTTGAGTTGGCGGCTGATGGGACTCCAAGTTTGTCGGCAATCTCCGACGTTCTTGTTCGACTTACCCACTTTGGGGCGATTACCGAGGAGGAGAATCAAAACCTCCGCGACGCCGGGATGAATCATCGCATGCCGGCCGGCTTTTATGATCCGGGCAGCCCACTTCATGGAGATCTGCTGTCACGATATCGGGCTGTTGGAATCGAGCTTGAGCCGCCATCGAAAGAGAGCACAGTCGGGAAGATCGCACTTCGAAGTGCTGCAGGACAGCATTGAGGTGTTCTTTTCTAAGTTGCTGTGGGTTGCTTGCCTTGGCAAGATTGGAATATTGTCGGGTTGAGGGTTTGAGGGGCTAGATGCCGATCGTCACAGAAGACACCTATGAGCAGCATGCACTATCCACGCTGGCGGAGCTCGGGTACGAGATTCTGCACGGCCCGGATATCGCGCCGGACTCCGATACGCCGCTCCGCGAGAGCTGGGACGAAGCGTACCTGGATTCGGTACTGCTCGATCAGGTAGCGCGACTCAATCATGATTTGCCCCGGCAGGCTGTCGATCAGGCTATCGGTGCCTTGAAACAGGCCGATGCCATCGACCCGGTCTCACGCAACCGCAAAGTCTACAAGTGGTTGCGGGATGGCCTGAAGGTCACGTTCCAGGTGGGCGGAGAGGAACGCACGGAATTTGTGCGCTTGATCGACGTGCACGAGCCCGGCGCCAATCGATTCCACGCTGTCAATCAGTTCACCCTGCGCGGCAGCAAGCAGCCCAGGCGGCCAGATATCGTACTGTTCGTCAACGGCATTCCGCTGTTGGTTTTTGAGCTCAAGAACCCGGTCGACGTGAACGCTGACGTCTGGGCAGCTTGGCGGCAGATTCAGACCTACAAAGAAGAGATTCCGCAACTTTTCGAGACCAACCTGGCCTGTGTGATCTCTGACGGCGAGGAAGCGCGCCTAGGCTCTCTGACGGCGCCGCGAGAGTGGTATTTGCGCTGGCGCGTGATCGAGAACGAGCAGGACCGCCCGAAGGGCATGCTGCCGCTGGAGATCCTGATTCGCGGCCTGTGCCGGCAGGACTACCTGATCGAGTATTTCCGGGATTTCGTGCTGTTCCAGGCCGAGAAGCACACCTCCAAGATCATCGCGCAATACCACCAGTTCCACGGCGTGCGCGCGGCGGTAACGCGGACGCTCGAGGCCGCGCAGCCGGCGGGCGACAAGAAGGGCGGGGTGTTCTGGCACACGCAGGGCTCTGGCAAGTCGCTCTCGGCGACCTTCTACGCGGGCATCCTGATGGAGCACCCGCAGATGAAGAATCCGACCATCGTGGTGGTCACCGATCGCAACGACCTGGATGGGCAGCTATTCCGGACATTTGGCCAGGCATCCGATCTTCTGGGCGAGGAGCCGGAGCAGGCTGAATCACGTGAGGATCTAAAACGATTGCTGGATCAGCGTGCTTCGGGCGGGATCATTTTCACCACTATCCAGAAATTCAGCCCGGACGAGCGAGGCGGCGAGTACCCAGCGCTGACCGATCGGCACAACGTCGTGGTGATTTCCGACGAGGCTCACCGCTCGCAGTACGGACTCAAGGCCCGTTTCGTGGAGAGCAAAGGCGATGCGCGCGGCAAGGTCGTGTGGGGCTATGCCAAGTACCTTCGCGACGCGCTGCCCAACGCCACCATGCTCGGACTGACCGGCACGCCGATCAGCACCGAGGAGCGCGACACCCGGGCGGTATTCGGCGACGAGGTCTCGATCTATGACATCGAGGATGCCCAGGCCGACGGCGCGACCGTCCCGATCTACTATGAATCGCGCATGATCCCGTTGGAGGGTGAGTTCGATCCGAAGGAGCTCGACGAGGAGGTCGACGAGGCCACTGAAGGCCTGGAGCTCGAGCGCGCCAATCGGGAGCGCTCGAAATGGGCGCAGCTCGAGGCTCTGGCGACGACAGACCAGCGCCTCGATCGCCTGGCCGATGATCTGCTCGCGCACTTCGACAAGCGCCTCCAGACGCTCGAGGGCAAGGCCATGGTGGTCTGCATGAGCCGAAATGCCTGCGTTGCCCTGTACGACAAGATCATCGAGCGGCGGCCCGAGTGGCATGGCGAGGAGCCGGGAGAGGGCGCAGTCAAGGTCATCATGACCGCCAGTGCATCCGATCCGCCCGAGCTGCGCGCCCACCACACCAGCAAACCGCAGAAAGACCAGATCGGCAATCGCCTGCGCGATCCCGACGACGGACTAAGGCTGGTCTTGGTGCGGGACATGTGGCTGACCGGCTTCGACGCCCCGCCGCTGCACACCCTCTACATCGACAAGCCCATGAAGGGCGCCAATCTGATGCAGGCCATCGCCCGGGTCAATCGCGTATTCCGCGACAAGCCCTCGGGGCTGGTGGTCGACTACATCGGCATCGCGCCGGAGCTGAAGAACGCCATCGGCGAGTACACGCGCTCGGCCGGTAAGGGTCAGCCCGTCATCGACGTGGAGCAAGCGGTGCTGCTCGTCACCGAAAAGCTCGAGATCCTGCGCAAGATGCTGCATGGCATCGACTACTCGGATTTCCGCGAAAATCCGCTGCCGCGGATGCGAGAGGCGATGGAGCACATCGCCGAGCTGGGCCAGCGCCAGGGCGCCGATCGGAACGACCTCAAGCACAACGCCGCCATCAAGGACTTCGTGACCCACGCGACCGTCCTGGCGAAAGCCCAGGCCATGGCCGGCGCGGACGATCGCGTGGCCGAGCTGGCTGAGGAGATCGGTTTCCTGCTGGGCGTGAGAGCGCTTCTCGTCAAGCACACGGGCGCCAAGGCCAGCCAGAGCAGGGAAGACCGCGAGTTGGCTCTCAGGCAGCTTCTCAGCGACGCTGTGGTCGCCGGAGAGGTGGTGGACGTCCAGAAGCTGGCCGGCATCGACCGACCGGACATCAGTATCCTGTCGGACGAGTTTCTCGAGGATGTGCGGAAGATGCCCCAGCGCAATCTGGCCGCCGAGCTACTCGAGCGCCTGCTCAAAGACAAGATCCGCCTGAGGGGCAAGACGCACATCCAGCAGGAGAAGAAATACAGCGAGCTGCTCGACAATGCCCTGACCAAATACCGCAATCGCTCGATCGAGACTGCCCAGGTCATCGAGGAGCTGATAGAAATTGCCCGCCAGATGCGCGAAGACGGCCCGCCGGAGGGTATGACCGACGAGGAATTCGCTTTTTACGGCGCCCTGCTGTGGAACGAGGAAGAAATCCGCGAAGGCATGGCAGACGATGCGCTGCGAGAGCTGGCGATCGAGTTGACCCGCCAGATCCGCGAGAGCGTCACGATCGACTGGACCCGGCGCAAGAGCGCCAGGGCCAAAATCATGCGGAAGGTGAAGGTGCTACTGAGGCGCTACAAATACCCGCCTGAAGGCCAAGAAGAGGCAGTGCAATATGTGCTCAAGCAAGCTGAAAGAATGGCAGATCTGTGGGTCTCGTGATCTAGTAGGAGACTCTATGACATCAAGGGTTCTCCGGTGATATCGACCACATATTGTCGAGCAGAAGCACGGGCTGAAGTGAAATGGAGCTGAAGCTAGAACTAGCGGGGCAGCTTTCATGAGTACAGAAACCGATGTCAATGATGATTTTCGGACTTTTCAGAACAATCCCGACAAGCCGATTTTTCACAGGCTCAAATTTGGTGGCATCAGCTTCTATTTGACGAAGAGCTGTTTCCATGACGACGTCGTGACAGGTAGAAACAGTCACGGCTACTACCGAATCTTCTCTTGGGACGATTGGCGATCAAAGGCGCTTCTAGGCCTAGAGTTGGGCGAGGCCAATCCAAAGCATGGGCCTGTTGAGCTTATTGGCCGCTTTACACCCTCAGAAGAGGATCTCAAAAATGTTCAGTACCACTCGATAAGCGGTCGTGCTTTCTATCGAAGCGCTCGAGCTTTTGTGGAGGGTGAGGAGCACCGGCAACAACCTGGACTCATTAGGCGCGGTGACGAATGGTCTGATTTCAGAATGGAGGAGATCATTCCCACGGGGATCCAGGGAAAAGCGATTTACGGCGAGGGCGATTACATAATTGACGGGCCGGCCGGCACCGGCAAATCGACAACAGCGATTCAAAAGCTCAAGCTGCTCACCAAGAACTCAGGCGTCGAGCCTGCACGTCTTCTTGTTTTGGTTCGAACTAAAGAGCTTATGTTTGAATTCGAGCAGTTGTTGAAATCGCTCGATTTAGCGAATGTTCGTGTTTCATCTATCAACACCTTTATAGCAGAAAAATCGAGTTACGAAGGGCCTGCGCCAATATCTGCGGTCAGAGAGACCTGGAAGTTAGCCCAATCCATTCACGCCCTACTTGCGAAAGTTGAAGAGGATATCGCACGGCTTTCAAGGGGAGTATTTGAGCAGTCTAGATTGAATGTGTCAGAGGCGATGGTTCGGCTCAGCCAAGACCAATACTCTGTTTCTCTCCTGAATGAGTACCGCTCAGAAAGAGACGGCCTGCTTGAGTTCTATCGACAAAAGAAAGCTGAGAGAAAATCTAGGTCTGAAGAGATCGCAACGCAGCTTGCCAAGTTCCGAAGCGAGGAGCGTGAGCGCATGCTTAAACGACGGGCGCGTAAGTCATGGGAGCCAATTGAGAAGGTTCCATCCGGTGATGAGGGTCGGAACGGGCTCACGTTTAACGATGAGAATGAGCTGAAGATAAAGGTTGATCGACGAAAAGCATTGCTCGAAAAAGATTTTGAGAAGTGGCGTGCAGCAGTGTCCAGAAAGCTTTCCGAAAGAAGGGGTCAGCTTGAAAGGATCTATGAAATGCTGCGCGATCGCGTAGTTAAGGAAGCATTTGCCTCGTTGAATTTTGAGGCGCCAAACAAAGCAGTATTATTTAACCTTCAAGTGAGGAAGCTTCTGAATGCTCCGGCTCCTTTCCATACTATTGTTTTGGATGAGGCACAAAACGCTTCTCAATCAGACATCCATTTTCTATGGCTGATTTCGAATAATCTTATTCTTACGGGCGACGAGATGCAGTCGGGAGATAAAGGTGTCATCGATGGATGGCGAAACATTGAGTTGATTGATAATTCCTTCAGAAAGCGTGGAGAGCTCAATATCTACACGCTAAGAAATAACTTTCGCCAGACCTTTGAGCTTGGGTCATGCAGCCACAATTTCCGCCAATTGATGTTGGGTCGGCGGGTGGTTGATATCAGTGACGAGTACTTCGAGAACCAGAAGGGATTTCCCAAACCAAAAATCGCTACAATCAGACAGCAATCAGATTTTGCGGATTTGGTAGCTCAAAAAGTCCAATTTGCCAAAGAGGCGTTCTCAGACCCGCCATCGGTAGTGATTTTTTACGAAAATGAAGCAAGTCGGGACCGAGTCGCAGGAGTGCTTGGCCAGTCGGGCATCGGGCATGAGGGTGATGGGAATGAATCGCAATCAGTTATGCTCGTATCTTTATCAGCGATTGCCGGGAGAAGTTTTCCGATTGTCCTGGCGCCGCTCCTGACAAATTCCACTGATCAGGCGGTCTACACCATGCTTTCACGGGCCAGATTTGACTTGACTCTTTTCGTAGGAGAGGGGCGCCCGGTCAATCATAAAATCAGCGCGCTGCATGCTGCGGGCTTGATTGGGGAGTTTGAGTTCAACTGACTCGATTTTGGCTGACTAAGCCGCCTGACCTGCATTGCTGGCGCGCGCCCATAGTGGCCTGCACTGCTGACATTCGGGATAGCCCCCATCCGAAACTACTGACCAAGCTCTGGGCTTTCTCATTGCTCGCCGTGGCCAGCCAGCACATTCAGACGGGGAAGCAATTCAGACGCCTTTTGCTCAATACGATCAAGAGTAAATACCAGGTCATCGGAGAGATCGGCCGGTAATGTTGCGTCCTCTGGGAGACCTTGAAGTGCTCGCGCTTTTTCGTTCCAGCCTCTCTCGCAACTACTGAGCGCGCAAGCGATTTTGACCTCTTTCGGCGGGAGATGCTTTGCCCACTCTGATGACTGGGTCATGAGAGATATCGGCGACAAGAGCATCAGAGCCCCATGCTGGGCAGAAAACGGATTGAGGAACACATTTATCGGCTGTCCGCTTTCGTCCTCAGCTGGACCGAAGCGCGCCTCCTCCAGAAACGTTCTTACGTCCCGCGCTTGGTTCTGCAAACGGCGGATGTCGTGGGCAAGCAATATCGAGAAGGTTCGTGCGCTTTGTTGTCGCTGAATGTGTCGAATACGGGCATCTCGGCGCCACCCTCCTACACCCAAGACCAGCGCGACCCCTACGCCAGCGAGCGTTGCAATGACGCCGGCGCCGACAACAACGTCAGATGTGCTGATGCAGTCAATGCAGAACATGTTAGGCAGAAACAGCTCGGCGGTACGCTAAATCATTCATCTGGGTTTGGATCAGTCAACTGTAAGTCACCATTTGCTTTATCAATTTCCCATCCTAATGCAATTGCAATGGCTAAGCTATCCTCGATTAGCGACATGGCCGATTGCTCGATCGCCACGTTAAGGCCAACTGGTTCTAAGGCTGCAAACTTGGGGAAATCAGGATAGAAGTAATTCCTCGCCTTGCCTGCCTGGTCATTTTGTTTGAGCGATTTGAGCAAATTCCGGAGAGTGTCAGAGAAACCATAACTGACGACTGATACCTCTCGATCGAGGAAGTTAGCAAGCCTATCGAGCCCGGGGATAGGTAGGGCGGTGATAGCGTATTCCGCATCCAGCATAAGTTGGTAAATGTCATGCTGGCCATAGCCTTTCCTAATGGCCCTTTGTGTCATCCCAATTGACGTCAATATTGATTTTCCAGAGAGTTCAATTGACTGTAGAAAAAGTCCGATCGAAATTTGCAATTGGGCCCGCTTCCCTTCTGACATAGCATGTTCGAGAAGAATTTTTCCTGCCACATGAAATTGGCTGGCATGCTCCAAGTAGTCATGGGGATTCGGGCGTGTATGGGCTGTCGGTCCATCGATTTCCACGAATCTAGCTCCGCTCCTCTTGCAACCGCCATGATCACTTTGAACCCGCCCAGGGCCGGCGGCTAGCATTGGCCCCGGCGGTGCGGTGGTCTCGGGCCCAAGGCAGTCCCGACCTCAGGGGAGAGAGTGCCAGAAAACGGCCAGGGAGTCAGTCGAAGATCGGTACGTCAGGCGGTAGGAGAAGTGCGCGGACTGGTGTCGTAGGAGAGCAGCGTGAGGCTTGGAAATGCTGACCTAGTGGTGAGACAAAGAAAAGCGGCCCTGCAGGTAAAACCGTGTAAGGTTTTGAGTTTCTTGGCTTCCCGGGTCGGGTTCTAAGCCACGACCTAGTGATCCACAGGGGACTGGGGCAGCCGGCTCGCAGGGTGGCCCATGAAGCGATCCGCGCGATCCCAATGCCTACATTAGTCCCGAAGACCGTGCTCCGTAGAGGACACGCCTTCGGAGCGCCGCCACAAGCCGATGTTCGCGGCGGTCGGACCTGAACAGGCCCGCCTCGGGCGGAGCCGGACAGGTTATGCGATATTTTCAACATAACTTGTCCGAAACGGACAAGTTATGGTTTCGGACCTAAAAGAGCCAACATTTCTGATGCGATGGTGGGCCCTGCAGGACTTGAACGCTCGATTAGCTGGCACCTGCTGCGCCCAAATCTCACTCGAAATCAGTCAATACCGCGCCGTTCAGGGCTGGGGTCACTTTCAGGGAAAGTTGACTTTGGTGACGTCACCAGAATGTCACTATTTTGTCACCAGGGCCGACCCAGCCGGACTGCGACAGAGCCGAATCGCACCAGCTGAAGAACTCAATAATCCAGCCCAAGACGCCGGTGACAGGCAGATTGTCACCAGGATTCGTCGGGGTCAACCGAGTCAATTGGTGATAAATGATTGAAAGGTAAAGGAAATGTGGCGCGCCCGGCAGGATTCGAACCTGCGACCCCCGCCTTCGGAGGGCGGTACTCTATCCAGCTGAGCTACGGGCGCACTGGGGAACTGATTGTAACGGTTTTCAGCCCTGACCTCAGTCTTCGGAGGGCGGTACTCTATCCAGCTGAGCTACGGGCGCACTGGGGGATGAATTGTAACGCGAAAACCTTCGGAGGGCGGTACTCTATCCAGCTGAGCTACGGGCGCTGGAAAACTGATTGTAAGCCGCGCGTGCCGCGCGGTCATCCTGACGGATGACCCCGGCAGGATGGCTGCGCCCGCTTGCGCGGGCTTGGCCTTCGGCCTGAATCGCTGCGCGATTCAGCGAGGTCGCGCCTTGAAAGGCGCTCCGTTCGAACCTGCGACCCCGCATTCGCAAGCGCGGTACTCTATCTAGCTGAGCTACGGGCGCAACGGGCGGGCATTGTAACCGAAATCGGCGTTCCGGCTCCACGCGCGCGAAAATTACCGGCCTTCGGGCGGCGTCTGGCACCAGGGCTGATTGCCCCTGATCATGTCGGCAATGTCGTCGGCACTGGTCGGGCGGGCGAACAGGAAGCCCTGGGCGAAATGGCAGCGATAGCTGGCCAGCAGGGCCAGTTGCTCATCGGTTTCGACGCCCTCGGCCACGGTCTGCATGCGCAGGTCGCGGGCGAGACTGCAAATGGTGCGCGTGATGGCCTGGTCTTCGGGGTCGGTAACGATATCGCGCACGAAGCCGCGGTCGATCTTGACCACCGAAATCGGGAAGTTCTTGAGGTAGCTCAGCGAGGAATAACCGACGCCGAAATCGTCGACCACGATACGCATGCCGATTTCATCAAGCCTTTGCAGCATCCGGCGGTTGCGCGCCAGATTCTCGATCAGCACTTCCTCGGTGATCTCCAGGTGCAGCCGCTCGGGCTCGATACGATAGCGGTGCAGCAGCACGCTGAGCTGCTCGGCAAAGCCCGATTCGTGAATCTGCGCGCCGGAGACATTGACCGCCAGCCAGGGCAGATTGTCGGACAGGGACTTCCAGCGCGCCATATCCGAGAGCGCGCGGTCGAGCGCGAAATGCCCCAGGCGACCGATCACGCCGGTCTCTTCGGCAATACGAATGAATTCCTGCGGCGGCACGGCATGGCCATCGTCGCGTTCCCAGCGAAGCAGCGCTTCGACGCCCACCATCGACAGATTGCGAATGTCGACGATCGGCTGGTAGACCACGCGAAACGCTTCGTCTTCCAGGGCGTGGCGTATGTCGCGGCTGAGGTTGAGGCGGTACTGGGCCTGCGCGAACATCTCGCGGGTGAACACGGCAAACTGGTTGCGCCCGGCATTCTTGGCCTTGAACAGGGCCGTATCGGCGTTCTGGATCAGATCGCCGACCGAACTGCCCGAATCCGGGTAATAGGCAATACCGATGCTGCCGGAGATGAACAAGCGGTGATCCTCGATCGCAAAGCCGCCATCGAGAGCCCGCAGAATGCTGGCGGCAAGCTGCTCGACTTCTTCGCGGTCGGCGCGCACGGCGGCGATCAGGAACTCGTCGCCGCCGTGACGGCCGATGAAATCGCTATTGCGCAGCACGCCGCTTAGCCGGCGCGGCACCTCGCACAGAAGCTGATCGCCGAGCTGATGTCCGAGCGAATCGTTGACGTCCTTGAACTGGTCGAGGTCGAGGAACAGCACCGCCAGTTGTGACTCATCGTCACCGTGGTTTTCGATCAGGTCGGCCAGGCGTTCCGCGATACCCAGACGGTTGGGCAGCGCCGTCAAACCATCGTGCTGGACCAGGAAGGCCAGCTCTTGCTCGGCGGCCTCGCGCTCGTCGATTTCTTCTTCCAGGCGTCGATTGGCCCGCGACATGACCCGGGCCTGGTCGCTGGCGTTGAGCCCCAGATAGACGACGGCCGACAACAGCAGCGACAGCAGAATACCGCTGAGCAACACGACTTCCGGCATCGGCGTGCTGAGCTGGTCGCGAATCTCGTCGCTGACGGCAAACTCGAACAGAAAACCGGCCTCGTCGTCATCTAGGTCGACAGTGAATCCCGCATCCCAGTGATCGGGCTCGGCGACGGGCGGAAACGGATAGACGCTGCGCCCGCGGTTGACGGCGTGGAGATCGAGCGATTCACGAAAAAGGCTCGGGATCATCGCGTTGATGGCGGCTGGCACATCCATGGTACTCGCCAGATAGCCGACGTGCTCGTCGCCGGCGCCAATCGGCGTGATCAGGCTGATGCCGGGGCGGCCATCGGCCAGAAAGCGAGGTTGAGTGACGACCAGCTCGCCGCTGGTCCGGGCCCGCACCAGCGCAGGAAGGAACTGCTCGTCGATCGGAAAAGCCTCACCCGGAACCGGAGTTCGCAGACCATTGCCGCGAACCCACACGACCTTCAGATCGGGCCCGAGCACGGCAAGGGCCCGATAGTAATCGTAGTGAGCGAGAAAGAGCCTGGCGCTGAGTTCCCAGCCATCGCGATCGCTCAGGCCATAGTGCGCCAGGCGCGCCGACATTCGCCGATGGGCATTGGTCTGCTCGCGCAGGTCGGTGAGCATGTCGGCCTCGATATACCCGGCCAGGTTGTCGACGTAACGGACCAGCGATTCATCTTCGGCCGACTGCAGCGCACGATGGATGAGAAGCGTGCCGGCCACCCCGGCAACCAGCAGCAGTCCGGCCAGCCACGGGCTCCAGCCCCTGGCCGATTGGTGTCCGGAGTCAGCGTGCGATCGGGCCGGGTTCACGGCGATGGCACCGCTGCCCGGCCCGGGTGTACTTGCGGGAAAGTCATGTGCTGTCCGGTCCTTTGACCGCCCGGTGCCTGCTGATTGATGGATTGTTGTTCTGGCCGCAGTATAGCCCAGCAGCAGCGGCTCCTCGGCCGACTGGTAGACTGCGGGGTCAAGCCACGGGAGTTTCAAACGCATGCGTGCTCTGGGAGCCCTGGCCGCGGGCCTGGCCATCGGCGTCATACTGATTGAGGCGATATCGAGCGGCCTGATGGTGCTTCTGCCCGAAACCCTGATGCGGGTGGAAGCCGCCGACGGCTATGGCGGCGCTCTGGTCTGGCCGCTGCTACCGACGCCGGCGCTGGTGTGGCTGCTCGGCGGGCTGGCCGGCGGCTGCATGGCCGCGGCTGCCGGCCCGCATCCGGCCCTGGGCCTGGCTGCGGGTGCACTGCTGGCTCTGCCGCCCTTCATCATCGTGGGCCTGGCCACGCCGGGCAATCCTGCCGCGCTGCTCGCGGCCGCGCTGCCCCTGGCCGGCTCGGCCGCCGCAACGGCCCTGGTAGCCCGACTTCGCCATGAGGCTGTATCCACAAGCGACCAGGCGGTATAATCTGCGCCTTTGCGATCCCTTTGGCGGGTCGTGTTTCGTTTTCAGTCAATGGTGAGGTCTGTCCGGCGTGTCCGAGCAACATGATCGTCAATTCATCCACACTTTCAGCGCAGTGCTGGTCGGGCTGACCGCCTTTATCGTGGTCATCATCGCTCTGGCCCTGATCATCCACAACTACGCGTTCGAGCCCGAACAGAGCCCAGCGCGCCAGGCCGCGGTAGACGAACGCCTGCAGCCGGTCGCTGGCGTCTATGCCGGAGAAACCGGCCGTGCAGCCGCTCAGGCCGCGGCCGAACAGGCTGCAGCAAGCGCCGAGCCCCAGGTGGCCTTCGACGGCTCGACCGACGGCCAGATGATTTACAGCCAAGTCTGCGCAGCCTGCCACGATACCGGCGCGGCCGGTGCACCCAGGCTCGAGGCCGGCGACTGGAGCGATCGGCTTGAGAAAGGACGCGAGACCCTCGTGACGCACGCCATTGACGGCTTCAACGCCATGCCGGCACGCGGCGGGCGCTCGGATCTCAGCGACGAGCAGGTGACCGCTTCGGTCGATTACATGCTCGACCAGGTCAAGTAGAACCGCTCACGGTCTTTCATTGCCCGGGCCTGCAGGTCCGGAAACAACTCCAGAAACGCCCGCTCGATGGCTGCCTCGTGGGCATCGAGCAGGCGCGTGCCTTCGGCCAGCGGCCAGCGCCGTCCGTGGCGATAAGCCAGCAGCGAGAAGATTTCGTCCAGCATGGCGCGCTCGCCATAGCGGTGCCAGAGCCGCCGGCTGCGCGCCCACTGGCTGAAGCGCACCAGCCGCGCCGGCAACCGTGCCTGATGGCGAGTAAGCAGTTGATCGATCTGATCGGACAAAAGCTCGAGATCGGTCGGCCCGAAGCGCGACCAGTGCCGAATCAGCATGTAGTCGAACAGTACGTCGAAGATCACGCCGCCGTAGCGCCGCCAGGGTGATTCGAGACGCTCCAGAAGACCCAGCACGGCGGGATGGCTGTCGCTGAATGAATCGATCCGGCGGTGCAGCTCGACCCCGGCCGCCCAGTCGGCCGGCAGCTCCCCCAGCGCCTGCCGCCCCTTGACATGGTCACCCAGAAAGGCACCCAGACGAAAGCCCTCGTCCGGACCGGCGAGTACCACGTGCGCCAGATGATTCATGCCTGCAGCTTCGGAATCGGGTGGGTTATGATGATGCCCCGCGCAAGCGGCGCTGGCAACTGTCAAGGACGTTTCATGGACACCGACCCGGCCAAGTTTCCGACCGAATCCACTGACTTTTTCATCACCGGCCCGGCCGGAAGAATCGAGTGCCTGGCCGACGTACCCGAGGCCGGAGAAGAGCGTCCGGCCGTCGCGGTACTCTGCCATCCGCACCCCCAGCACGGCGGCACCCTGCGCAACAAGGTCGTCACCATCATGGAGCGCAGCCTGCGCGAGCTGGGGCTGCGTACCGTACGCTTCAACTTTCGCGGCGTCGGCGACAGCGAGGGCGAATTCGACGACGGCGAGGGTGAAGTCAACGACCTTCTGGCCGTCGTCGACTGGCTGCGCACCGTCCGGCCCGACGATGACCTGTGGCTGGGTGGTTTCTCCTTCGGCTCCTACATCGCGCTGCAGGCCGCACAGGATCTGCCGGTGCGCCAGTTGATCTCGATTGCCCCACCGGTGGAGCGCTACGGTTTTTCCGAGCTGCAGCCGCCCAACTGCCCCTGGCTGGTCGTGCAGGGCGACGAAGACGAGGTCGTCTCGCCCGAGGCGGTCTACGACTGGGCCGAAAGACTCGGACAGGACGCCGATCTGGTGGTCATGGAAGGCACCGGACATTTCTTCCACCGCCGCCTTATGGATCTGCGCGGCCTGATCAAGAATCACGTCCAGCCCAACCTGCCCTGAAACCGGCGATTGCCCAGCAGAAAGCGTGACAGGCAAGGCGCGTTGAACAGCCAATGACGGAACACGGTCCGCTGGCCCGCTACCGGGCACTCGTCGCAGGCGGCGAGCTCAAGCCCGACGCCGCCCAGGAAGCCATCGCGCGCAGGCTGCAGCAGCGCCATGCTGAACTGCTCGCGCGGCCGGCGCGCTGGATCGACCGGCGCCGCCAGCGCCATCGCCCGGTGCGCGGGCTTTATCTGCACGGCCGGGTCGGTCGCGGCAAGACGCTGCTGATGGACCTTTTTGCCGACAGCCTCAAGGCGTCTGAGATCCCGGTCTGGCGCATTCATTTCCACCGCTTCATGGACCATGTCCACGACCAGCTCAGGGAGCGTGGCCGTCAGCGCGATCCGCTGCCGGCAATCGCCGGCGAGATTGCAAAACGCTGCCGCGTGCTTTGTTTCGACGAACTCCACGTCAGCGACATCGCCGATGCCATGCTGCTCGGCGGCCTGCTGGCCACCCTGTTCGAGCGCGGCCTGTGCCTGGCGGCCACCAGCAACACCGCCCCGCGTGACCTGTACGCCGAAGGCCTGCAGCGCCGGCGTTTCATTCCAGCCATCGAAGCCATCGAGACGCATTGCGAAGTCGTGCATCTGGAAGCGGCCACCGATTACCGACTGCGCGAACTTGTACGGCGAGAGATCTACTACCACCCGATCGACGAGGGCGCCCGATCGACCATGCGCGAACGCTTCGCCGCCATGACCCGCGGGGAGCGCGTCCGGACCGGGGCACTGACGCTGCGCGGCCGTTCGATCGAACCGCTGCGCCGCGCCGGTCCGGTGGTCTGGTTCGACTTCAGGACCCTGTGCGAAGGCGCGCGCTCCAGCGGCGATTACATCGACCTGGCCCGGCGCTTCGACACCCTGTTCATCAGCGACGTGCCGGTGATGGTCGAGCGCGACAACGATGCCGCCCGGCGTTTCATCCACCTGGTCGATGAGTGCTACGACCGCTCGGTCAAACTCATCGTCTCCGCCGAAGCTGCTCCGCAGGACCTCTACACCGGCGAGCTGCTCGCTGCCCCCTTCGAGCGCACCAGCTCGCGCCTGATCGAAATGCAAAGCCACGACTACCTCGAACGCGAACACCGACCGTGATGGTTGGCTGGTTGGCTGGTTGGCTGGTTGGCTGGTTGGCTGGTTGGCTGGTTGGCTGGTTAGCTGGTTGGCTGGTTGGCTGGTTGGCTGGTTGGCTGGTTCAGCAAGCATATCCGCCAATACCATCCTCGCGCGGCGAAGCCGCCCCGCGACCACATCAGACGTCGAACCAGCCAACTAGCCAACCAGCCAACCAGCAAACCAGCAAACCCATCAGTCTTCGATCAAGGCCTCAATGACATGCTGCACATAACTATCGAACTCGGGCTCATCCTTGTCGGGCACTAGACCCTGCGCCTGGAGCTGCAGGTAGCCCACATACGAGGAATACATCAGGTTGGCCCGATGGCAGGCCGCGCGCTCGGTCAGGCCCAGTTCCTTCAGGGCCGCGGCCAGGTACTTGATCCGGCGCTCGGTCACCCGCCGCAGAACCGGCCTGATGCAGGGATGTTCGGGGCTGGCGCACAAGGCCACGTAGACGCGATGGGTCAGCGTCTGCCGGCTGGTGCGCCAGACAAAGTCGGCCAGACGCTCGGCCGGCGCGCTGGCGGCCCTGAGCGACAGCTTCAGGTGCTGGCGATCTTGCTGCTCCCAGCGCGCCAGCGAGCAGGTCAGCAGCTCGTCGCGGCCCGGAAAATGCCAGTAGAAACTGCCCTTGGTAATGCCCAGGCGCCGCGCCAGCGGCTCGACCCGCAGTGCGCTGATTCCCTGCTCGGAGATCAGCGCCAGCGCCGCCTGCTCCCAGTCGGCCCGGGTCAGCGAGGATTTTTCACCGCTGCTGCCACGTTCAGTACTTGATTTGGTCATGATGATCCGCGATGTTACTCCTGATGAGTGTCGGCAGGGTCCATCCAACCCTTGTGTACGGGCCTTACCGAACCAATATGAAATTGCATTGACTAATAAACAGGGTAACCCCATACTCTACCGTATGGAAGCTGTACGCAAACTCAACGACGATATTCGCCGGCGCCAGATCTGGACCGATGATGGCATCCGCCTGAGCCTGCGCTATTACGGCGACGACCGCGCGCCGTGCGTGCTCATGGCTCACGGCTTCGGCCAGACCCAGTATGCCTGGGAAGGAACCGGGCGGCGGCTCGCTGCCAGCGGCTGGCAGGCGGTCAGCTACGACGCCCGCGGCCACGGTGAGTCCGACCGCGCGCCCAGCGGCGAGTACGACTTCGAGCAGTTCATCGAAGACTTTCGCCGGGTATGTGCGTCACTGCCCAATCGCCCGGCCGTCATCGGCGCCTCGATGGGCGGGCTCACGGCCCTGCTGGCGCATTCGGAGAAGCCCAAGGTGGATCTGGCCTCGCTGGTGCTCGTCGACATCGCCCCGCGCTGGGACGATAGCGGCGTGGAGGCGATGCTCGCCTTCATGCGCCAGAACCCCAAGGGTTTCGAAACGCTCGATGACGCCATCGAGGCCGTGGCGGGTTTTCTGCCGCACCGCCGGCGCAACGGCTCCGACAAGGGGCTCACGCGCAACCTGCGTCAGGGCAGTGACGGACGCTGGTACTGGCACTGGGATCCGGCCATGCTGGCGCTGGCTGAAAAGAGCAGCAACCTGCAGTCGCGGCTGAAATCGGCCTCGCGTCGGCTCAAGATTCCGACCCTGCTGGTGGCCGGTGGCCAGAGCGAGCTGATCGGCCAGGAACATATCGAAGAGTTTCTCAAGCTGGCCCCGCACGCCGAGCAGGCCACCGTCGAAGACGCCGCCCACATGGTGGCCGGCGACCGCAACGACCATTTCATGGGTGCTGTCACACCGTTCCTCAAACGGCAGACCGCCCAGGGAGCAAGCTGATATGACCCTGTTTCTGTTTCTGCTGGCCCTGCTCGTCGCCGGGCTGGCCTGTGCCTATTTCCGCGCCTCGATCAACACCTGGGCCATCGTGACCGGCCTGGTCGGTCTGGGCTTCACCATTGCCGGGGAGCCGGGCTGGATTTCGCTCACGATCTTCTGGCTGCTGTTCATTCCCGTCGCGGCCGTACTCGTCAACCGCGGCTGGCGCCGCGAGTTCCTCACTCGCCCGGCCATGGATGCCTTTGCCACCATGACCCCGCAGATTTCCGAAACCGAGCAGGCCGCCCTGGACGCCGGCACGGTCGGGTTCGAGGGGGAGCTGTTTACCGGCAACCCGCGCTGGAGCCGCTTCATAAGAAAGCCGCTGCATGAGCTGAGCACCGAAGAACAGGCCTTTATCGACGGCCCGGTCGAGGAGCTTTGCGACATGCTCGACGAGTGGGAAAACACCCACTACCGCGCCGGCGTTTCCGATCAGGCCTGGGATCACATGCGCAAGCACGGCTTTTTCGGCATGATCATTCCGAAGGAATATGGCGGCCTTGGCTTTTCGGCCACTGCTCACCGCGCGGTGCTGCAGAAAGTGGCCGCCGTCTCGCCGATGGTCGGCTCGATCGTGGCCGTACCCAACTCCCTGGGCCCGGCCGAGCTGCTGCTGCACTACGGCACCGACGAGCAGAAGAATCACTATCTGCCGCGACTGGCCTCGGGCGAGGAGATTCCCTGCTTTGGCCTGACCAGTACCGTCGCCGGCTCGGATGCCACCTCCATTGCCGACTACGGCGTGGTCTGCAAGGGCACCTACAAGGGCAAGGAAGTCCTGGGCATCAAGCTCAACTTCGAAAAGCGCTACATCACGCTCGCTCCGGTGGCTACCGTCGTTGGCCTGGCCTTTCGCCTCTACGACCCCGACGGCCTGATCGGCGATCGTGAGGACATCGGCATCTCAGTGGCCTTGCTGCCCGCTGATACAAAAGGCGTCGACATTGGCCGGCGCCACATGCCGCTCAACGTGCCCTTCCCCAACGGTCCGATCCGCGGCAAGGACGTGTTCATTCCGCTCGACTACCTGCTCGGCGGCATCGAGCATGCCGGCACCGGCTGGCGCATGCTGGTCGAATCGCTTTCGGTCGGGCGCGCCATTTCGCTGCCTTCCTCGACCACTGGTGGCTCCAAGGCCGCCGCTCTGGTCACCGGTGCCTACGCACGCATTCGCAAGCAATTCAACCTGCCCATCGGACGCTTCGAAGGCATCGAAGAGGCCCTGGCGCGCATCGCCGGCCACACCTACGCAGTCAGCGCCCTTTCGCGCCAGACCGCCTCGGCTGTGGACGATGGCGAGCGTCCGTCCGTTCCCGGCGCAATCGCCAAGTGCCATGCCACCGAATACGGGCGCGACATCATCACCGACGCCATGGATATCCACGGCGGCAAGGGCATCATCCTGGGGCCGAAAAACTATCTGGGCCGCGCCTGGCAGGGCGCGCCGATCTGGATCACGGTCGAGGGCGCCAACATTCTGACCCGCTCACTGATGATCTTCGGTCAGGGTGCCATCCGCTGTCATCCCTACGTGCTCAAGGAGCTCGAGGCGCTCAGGATCGAAGACGAAGACGAGCGCCTGGAAGAATTCGACAAGCTGCTGTTTGCCCACATCGGCCACTCCATTTCCAACGCCGTGCGCGCCTTCGTGCTGGGCTTGAGCTTTGCCCGGTTCGCTGCCGTGCCCGGTGACCGGCGCACGCGCAAGTACTATCGCAAGCTCAGCCGCTACAGCGCGGCCTTTGCCTTTCTGGCCGACATCGTCATGCTCACCTACGGCGGCAAGCTGAAGATGAAGGAGAAGGTCTCCGGCCGGCTGGGCGACGTTCTGAGCCAGCTCTACATCTGCTCTGCCATGCTGCGCCGCTTCGAGCACGATGCCCGGCCAGCCGCAGACCAGCCGATTCTTGCCTGGGCCTTCCATGACGCCATCTTCAAGATCCAGCACGCCATGCGTGGCGTCATCGACAACTATCCGATGGCCTGGGCGCGCCCGTTCCTGCGCCTGATCATCTTCCCGCTTGGCCGGGTCGAGCGTGCCCCCAATGATCGCCTGGGCCACAAGGTCGCTGCCCTGTTGCTGTCACCGTCGGAGACGCGCGACCGCCTGACCCGCGGCATTTACAAGTCCGACCGCACCGGCAACTGGGTGGGTGTCATCGAGCGCCTGCTGCCCGACGTGATCGCCGCCGAACCGGTCGAGCGAAAGTTCTCCAAGGCGCTGCGTGCCGGCGAGATCGGCGGCTATACCTTCGAGCAGCAGCTCGAGCAGGCCGCCGACAAGAAGCTCCTCACCGACAAGGAGGTCGAGCTGCTTACCGACGTGCGCAAGCGCGTGCTGGAAGTGATCAGCGTCGACGACTTCGATCTGACCGAACTGCAGGCCGGCCTGAGCGATAAAGGCGACAGGATTCGCAACTCGCGCAAGCAAAAGGCTGCCTGACACCGGCCCGCACCTGAGCTATACTTTCAAGCGCCGGTTGGCTCTGCCGCCGGCGCTTTCTTGTTCAAGAGGCAACACACAACCGCAGCAGGTGTTTCGGGAAACCGGTGCAAGTCCGGTACTGCCCCCGCAACTGTAAGCGCCATCGGCCCGTAAAGCCGATGCGGCCGGAAACAACCACTCCGCCTCCACCGGCGGGGGAAGGTTCCGGCCGGGATTTCTCGCTCGAGAAGCCCGCCGCAAGTCAGGAGACCGGCCCGCTGCATCAATCGAAACGACCGGGTTGCGGCGGGCGACCGGTGTCGATGACAGCCGCCCTCACTCGCTGTCGTTGACCTCAAGCTCCTGCCCCGCCCGGCCCAATGCGCGGGTGAGCGCAAGGAGCAGTCAAACATGCAACGCACCCTCATTGGCGTGCTGGCAGCCGCCGGCATGCTGTCTCTCGGCAGTTCGGTCATCGCCCAGTCCAGCTACGAAGGCGACACCGTCATGGTCACGGCCACCCGCTCGCAGCAGGCCGTCGATGATTCCCTGGCCGCGGTGTCGGTCATCACGCGCGGCGATATCGAACGCGCCCAGGCCCCCGACCTGCTCGAGCTGCTGCGGCTCGAAGCCGGCATCGACATCGCCCGCAGCGGCGGCCCCGGCGGCCAGACCAGCGTTTTCATGCGCGGCACCAACTCCAACCACGTCCTCGTCCTGATCGACGGCGTGCGGGTCAGTGCCGCCGGCAGCGGCGCCTTTACCTGGGAGATCGTCGACCCGGCCATCATCGAGCGCATCGAAATCGTGCGCGGCCCGCGCGCGGCGCGCTGGGGCTCGGACGCCATCGGCGGCGTCATCCAGATCTTCACCCGCCTGCCCGACGGCGGCAGCGCGCGCGCCGCCTACGGCCGCTACGACGACCGGCAGCTTTCAGCGCATGTCGGCAACGGCTTTATCGGGTTCAACGCCTCGGCGCGGCGTACCGAGGGTTTTTCAGCCCAGAACCCATCCGGGTTTTCCTACCATCCCGACGACGATGGATTCGAAAACCTGAGCTTCAGCGCGCGCGGCGATCACCCGCTCGGCAACGGTCAGCTTGGCTGGTCGGCCGGCGTCGCCAGCGGCGATGTCGAGTTCGACCAGGGAGAGACGGATTTCCTCAACTACGCCCTGCGCGCCAGCTATCGGCAGACCACCAGCGGCCCCTGGACCTGGGAGGGTTCGGCCGCCTTCCATCGCGACCACCTGGAAACCGACAACGGCTTCAGCATCTCCGATGCCGTCACCCGCCGCGTTCAGGCCGGATTCCAGGCCGAGCGCGGGATTGGCGCCGGCACCACCTGGCTGCTCGGCGCCGACGCCTGGCACGTCGAAGGCGATACCAGCGGCTCCTTTGACGAAGACCGCGACAACGTCGGCGTCTGGACCGGCCTTGACGGCCGCCGCGGCGTGTTTTCCTGGGAAGCCAGCCTGCGCGCCGACCGCGACGACCAGTTCGGCACGGCCGTCACCGGCAACCTGGCCGGGGGCTGGCGCTTCACCAAGAGCCTGCGGCTTTCAGCCAGCCTCGGCCGGGCCTTTCGCGCCCCGAGCTTCAGCCAGCTCTACTCGCCCGGCTTCGCCGGCCTCTACGCCGGCAACCCGGAGCTCGATCCGGAAACCTCGACCAGCGCCGAGCTGGGCCTGGACTGGTTCGGCCCAGGCGGCCACGCTGCGGGCTTAAGCGTCTACCAGAACAACGTCGACGACCTGATCAACTTCTCCGGCCCCGACTTCCGGGCCATCAATATCGAAAAGGCGCGCATCCGCGGCGCCGAGCTGGGCTACAGCTATCGGGCATCGAACTGGCGCGCGGAGTCGAACCTGACCTGGCAGGACGCCGTCAACCGCACCCACAACACCGACCTGCTGCGCCGGGCCGACTTCAAGGGCTCGCTGGCGCTCGACCGCACCTTCGCCAACGGCGGCTGGATCGGCGGCGAAGTCGTCCACGTCGGCAGGCGCCCCGACTTCGGCGTCGAACTGCCCAGCCACACCCTGATCAACCTGCGCGCCGGCTGGCCGCTGAGCGCCAGCCTGATCCTGGAAGGCAGAATCGAGAACCTGACCGACAAGGACTACGAACCGATCGCCGGCTACAACGCCACCCGCCGGGCCGCCTTCGTAGCCGTTCGCTGGCAGACGCCGTAGCCGGGCTGTATTGACAAGCGGTTGGACGGGCCTGCGCGCGCGGATCGACTCAAACGATCCGGCGCGCGGCCTGTCCAACCCCGTCAAGCAGGAGCGAAGCAACATCGCTCACCACGGCGGGAGAACGCCATGATGCGCTACACCGAAGATCCGGCCCGCAAAACCGTCGAACTGGTCGTCGAAGGCAGGGGCACCGAGCAGGACTTCCAGCAGATCGCCGGCCGTCTGAAGGCATTCATCGAGGCGCACGGCAAGATCAAGGTACTCGAGGTGCTCGAGAGCTTCAAGGGCTTCGATGCCGCGGTGCTCGGCAAGGGCATCCTGTTCGACATCAAGCACATCAGGAACATCAGCCACTGCGCCGTCGTCAGCGACTCGGGCTGGATCGGCCCGCTCACGCGTGCCGTCGGCGCCGTCGTGAGCTGCGAGATCAAGGTTTTCGGGCACGACCAGATCGACCAGGCCCGAACCTGGCTGCGCGAGGCCGGCTAGCCGGGCGGAGACACCACCCGTTCTTAGAACATCCCGGTCTCGAGCCGGGCTTCCTCGCTCATCATGTGTTGGCTCCAGGGCGGGTCGAAGACCAGGCGGACGTCGACCTTTTCGATGGTGGGAATGCGCTTGAGGCGGTCTTCGACGTCGGCGACGATGAATTCGCCCATGCCGCAGCCCGGCGCGGTCAGGGTCATGTCGATGGCCACGCGTCGGTGCTCGTCGTCGATTTTTTCGACCTCACACTCGTAGATCAGGCCCAGATCGAGGACGTTGATCGGGATTTCGGGGTCGTAGACGGTCTTGAGCTGGCTGATGACCAGCTCTTCGAAATCTTCGTCCTTGGCGTTTTCGGGCAGCTGCGGGGGCGGCGGCGGCTCCTTGCCGATGGCGTCGGCGTCATCGCCGGCCAGCCGGAACAGGCGGCCATCGACGTAGATGGTAAAACTGCCACCCATTTGCTGGGTGATGTAGCCGACCGTACCCACGGGCATGTCGACGGGCACCCCATCGGGGACCATCACCACCTCGCAGTCGCGCTCGAATTTCACCGGTGTGTAGGAATTGCCGAACATGACTTATCCGAATCAGGATTGATTTGGTCCCTATTATATCGGGATATGCAGGATGGCTTGCAATAGATAGCGGCAATCGAAGAGAAACCACGGAAGACACGGAATTCACGGAAGAGACTCGCCCATCGACCGACTTGAACGCTGCAAGCTTCCGGCGATCCGACGAAGCAAACGGCTTCAGCTTTTTCGGTCCGTGTGCTTTCGTGTCGTCCGTGGTTTCGAAGTTCAGGCTCAGTCCCGAGCGATCTCCAGCGCGCGCTCGCTGGCCTGGCGCGTGAGCGGATGGTATCCGGGCTTCGCGCGTTCGTAGACCTCGATGGCCCATTCGCGGCCCCAGTCGGTGCCGGCCAGGGCGCCATACAGCGGGCGGGTGAACTTGTTGCGTCCGACCTCGAGCAGGAAGGCCTCGAGGCGCTCTATGCCCGGCTCATAGCGCGTCTCGATCGAGCGCATCAGCCACTGGAACAGGATCTCGTAATTGCCCGATCCGGTCAGATCCCAGGCGCTGTCGAGCGCGGCCATTCGCTCGGCCTCGACGCTGTTCTCCAGGCCGATGAGGAAGTGCAGCCACTCGTAGACCGACCAGTCGTTCCCCGGCAGCTCGTCGGCGGTCAGTTCACCAGCCAGCCAGCGCTCGCGCCAGTCATCGATACGCTCGAAGGCATCCGATGCCGGCGCAATGGCAAACTCGGGCAGGCCTGGCTGATAAAGCCACTCATCGACCTCGTCCATGTTCAACTCGTCGGAATGCTTCGCCACCAGGTTGGCTTGCAGGTAATCGCGGAAGGTATTGGTGGTGATCGACTCAAAGGCGAAGTGGTCGAAATAGGCGCGCAGGAAGTTGTCGATGGCCTCGCGGCCGACGCGTTGCTCGATCCAGTCGAGAAAGAAGCGGCCCTTGTCGTAGGGCACGCCGATGAAGGCCTTTTCCGGGTCCATGTCGTCGACGTCGAGCACCAGGCTGGTCATGCCGTCGCGGGTGGTTTTCAGCTCGTCCTGCAGGCCCTGCCAATCGAGCACGGCCAGCATGTCGGCGACGCGCTCGCCGTAGAGTTTCTCCATGATGCGCGACTCGAAGTAGACGGTAAAACCCTCGTTGAGCCACAGATCGCGCCAGGCGGCGTTGGTCACCAGGTTGCCCGACCAGGAATGCGCCAGTTCGTGGGCGACCAGGGCCAGCAGGCTGCCGTCGCCGGCGATGATGGTGGGGGTGACGAAGCTCAGGCGCGGGTTTTCCATGCCGCCGAAGGGAAAGCTCGGCGGCAGCACGAGCAGGTCGTAGCGGCCCCAGCGGTACTCGCCGTAGAGGCGCTCGCCGATGTCGACCATCTCCTCGAGCGGCTCGAATTCGGCCGCTGCGGCCTCGATCCAATCGGGCTCGGCGTAGACACCCGTGCGCGGGCCGGTCGCGGCAAACTCGAGGTCGCCCGCAGCGATGGCCATCAGGTAGGAGGGAATCGGCTCGGGCATGTGGAAGCTGTATTCGCCGCGCTCGTTGCGCTCATGCGGGTTGCCGGCCGCGCCCATCACGGCCATCAGGTTTTCGGGTACGCGCACGGTCGCATCGAAGGTGTAGCGCACCGCCGGGGTGTCCTGCAGCGGCACCCAGGTGCGCGCGTAGTGCGGCTGGCTTTGCGAGAACATGAACGGCTGGCCCGAGGAGGTCTGTTCCTCGTCGAGCCACTGCAGGCCGAAGGCTTCCGGCGAGCTGGCGTAGTCGATGCGCACTTGATCGACGCCGTCGGGCAGGACGATGACCAGCGGCCGGCCGAGATCGCCCCCGGTGTGCGCCTCGCCCAGGCGCCACGACAGCGGGCGGAAGTTGCCGCCCGGCTGCGGCGCGGTCACGTCGCGAATCTCCAGGCCGCGCGAGTCGAGCACCAGGCGCGGATGCTCGGGGTCGATGCGATCGAGCTCAAGCGTGACGTGACCCGACAACACGTGGTCGTCCATGTCGGCGTCCAGGTTCAGCCGCAGGTGCTCGATGCGCACCCGTTCGTACTCGGCAAAGCTGTGCGGGTCGGTGCCGGTTGTCACCTGCCACTCTCCGGCCGGCTCGAGCGGCGCGTCCGATTCATTCCGATCGCAGGCAGCGAGCGCCAGCAGCGCCACGGCCGCCACGATCGATACGGGTTTGTTCATGTTCGTTGATTTCCTTTACTGGTGAGACACTGGCACCGGCCTGTGCAATCGGGCCCGGGCCTAAAGCGCGTCGTCGCCTTCCTCGCCGGTGCGGATGCGCACTGCGCGCTCGAGTGCGGTGACGAAAATCTTGCCGTCGCCGATGCGGCCGGACGCGGCGGTCTCGACGATGGTTTCGACCACGCGGTCTGCGTCATTGTCAGGCACCGCGATTTCGAGCTTGAGCTTGGGCAGAAAATCGACCACGTATTCCGCCCCGCGATAAAGCTCGGTGTGGCCCTTCTGCCGGCCAAAGCCCTTGACCTCGCTGACGGTCATGCCGGTCACGCCGACCTCTCCGAGCGCGTCGCGCACGTCGTCGAGCTTGAACGGCTTGATGATGGCGGTAATCAGTTTCATCGGATCACTTTTCAGTTTCTGGAACCGCAGGCTACGCAGATTAACGCAGATTGCTCGATGGCACACAAGCAACCACCGGCGCCCGCAATTCTTTGCAATTCTCCGGCGTACTCGGGATCGTGAGCACATTGAGTTTTCATTCTGCGCTAATCTGCGGTTTCAAGAACTTGAGGATGACGCATGCGCCCCGACTTTCAGACCCTCGACGAGATCACCCGCCGCCTGGCTGCCGCCGTCCCGCGCGAGTTTCGCACCGCCCGCGCCGAGCTCGAAGAACAGTTCCGCGCCGTGCTCGTAGCCGCCTTCGACCGCATGGATCTGGTCACGCGCGAGGAATTCGAAATCCAGAAGAAGGTGCTGGCGCGTACTCGAGAGAAACTCGAGGCAATCGAGAAGCAGCTCGAAGCCGATTCGTAGGCCGGGTTTTGCGTTGCCTGCCCGCGATTGGCAACGCCTGCCACGCTGTAGCGGGTTTTTCTCGGGGTGCTTCACGCGACGGGGCCTGGACAAGGTTGGCGTCACCGGTCGCTTTGGTGGCCTCGACACGTCAAAGGCGTTCCGCCCGCCTGCTTCGCAGGCTGATGGCGGGTAACTTTTTTCCAGAGCGAAAAAAGTCACCAAAAATCGCTCTTCAAGGTCAAGGTCCCACGCTCGGTTATCCTGGGAGTTGAACTGCTGGTGGCTGGCCCCTTTGCGGTGGGGGCTTCGCGAAGGTCCGGCTGCTCGCGCAGTGCCCGGGATGTTTTCCGAAAGTGGCCATGGGGAGGATCAAGTGGCTTGCGTTCAAGGCCGTTACATCGCGCGCCGTGCGCGCGCCAGCGTCTGGAGGCTGGTGTTTATATGATGGGGGAGCGGTCGTCAGACCGCGGCGCGGATCAAAACCTCGGATCCTGACTCTTTATACGGGCGTTGCATACCGGCCCTCGAAGCCGGGCCGTTCTGGTGCGGGCTTCGCCCCATTCTTGCTAATGCCACTCGATCCACCGACCGAATCATCGCGAAGCCCGCTCACCGAAGGGGCCAGCCACCACCCATCCCCAGTCCTGAAACAACAGAGCGTGGGATCTTGATTGTAAAAGCGCTTTTGCTGACTTTTGTCGCGTTTGACAAAAGTTAGTCGCCGCAAGACCCCGCGAAGCGGGCCCGGGCGAAACCGCCTTTGACGTTGAAGTGTCGAGGCCACCACATCAATCAGTGGCACCAGCCTCACCCGCGACGCCGCGCGGGAAACACGCCCGGCCACCGACTGGCAAACATCACCCGAACAACCATTCGAAAATGGCCATCCGGGTGAACATGCCCATTTTCACCTGCTCGAGGATCAGCGAGCGCTCGCCGTCGGCGACGGCAGAATCGATTTCCATGCCGCGGTTGATCGGCCCCGGATGCATTACCAGGCATCCCGGCGCGGCCTGCGCCAGGCGGGCTTCACTCAGGCCCCAGTCGCTGCCGTAGGCAGTGCGGTCCGGCCAGGCGACGCGGTCCATGCGTTCGTGCTGAACGCGCAGCATCATGACCACATCCACATCGCGCACGGCATCTTCGAGATTGCCATACAGCTGCGCGGCCGGTGGCGGGGTCTCGGGCAGCAGCGACGCCGGCCCGGCCAGGCGGATTTCGGCCGCGCCCAGGCGCTGCCACAGCCGCAAAGCGGAGCCGGCCACCCGGGAATGACGAATATCACCAACGATGGCCAGCTTCAATCCAGCGGGTTTGATGCCGCGCAGACGCAAGGTGGCCGCATCCAGCAGGGCCTGGCTGGGGTGAGCGTTGCTGCCGTCGCCGGCGTTGATCAGATGCACGCCCGCCGCGGCTTGTGCCAGCCGGGCGACACGGTGGCTTTCGGGATGGCGCACAACCACGCTGTCGACACCCATGGCCGAGAGCGTGGCCACGGTGTCTTCGAGCGTTTCGCCCTTGCTGGCCGACGAGCGCTCGAGCTCGATATTGATGACCCGCATGCCCAGTCGGCCGGCGGCCAGCTCGAAGGAGACGCGCGTGCGCGTGCTCGGCTCGTAGAAAAGGTTGGCCACCGTGTGCGCCATTCGCGAGGGTGCCTCGCCACTGGCCAGCGCGCAGGCCCGGTCAAGCACGCGCTCGATATCGTGGTCGTCGAGGCGGTCGATGTCGAGCAGGTGCCGGGTCTTCATGGGAGGTCGGTTGCCGCGCTCTCGATCGGATTGTCGGCCGGATTCTCGGCCATCCAGGACTCCAGGATCAGGCTGGCAGCCACGCTGTCGAGCCGACGGGCGTCGCTGCGCTTCGCGCGCCCCTGCTGGCGGCGGCTGGCGTGCCGTTCGGCTGCGGCCTGCGAGGTCAATCGCTCGTCGTGAAAGCGAACTCCGAGGTCGGGATGCTGCTGCGCCAGCCGGGCGGCAAAGTCGCGCACGCGGCGGCTCATGTCCGATTCGCTGCCGTCGCCTGCCAGCGGCAGGCCGATCACCGCCGTGCTCGGGCGCCACTGGCCCAGCACGGCATCGAGCTGCGCCATCAGGCTGTCGCTGTCGCGGTAACGGATTGGATCGAGCGGGCGGGCCGAGGCGGTCAGCCGGTGGCCCACCGCCAGGCCCACGGTACGCAGGCCGAAATCAAGGCCGAGCAGTGCCCCGCGCGGCTCAGGCATGCCCGCCGGCCGGCTGCAGATTGGCCACGTCGATTCCCAGGCGGGCGACGGCCTTCTCCCAGCGCTGGTCGACCGGGGAGTCGAAAATGATGTCGGCGCTGGCCATCACGTTGAGCCAGGCATTGGCGCGCATTTCGTCCTCGAGCTGCCCGGACTCCCAGCCGGCATAGCCGAGCGCGACCAGAAACTTCTCCGGCCCCTCGCCCTGGACGATGGCCTCGAGCACATCACGCGAGGTGGTCACGCAGATGCCGTCGCCGACGTCGACGGTGGCCTCCCAACTGCGGTCGTTGCTGTGCAGCACAAAACCGCGCTCGGGATGCACCGGACCGCCCATGTACACGGGCATGCCGGCAATGCGCTCATCGTCGCATTTCAGATCGAGCTGCTCGAGCACGTCCTCGAGAACGTACTCCGACTCGCGGTTGATGGTGATGCCCAGCGCGCCCTCCTCGTTGTGCTGACACAACAGGGTCACGCCGCGCATGAAGTTGGGATCCTCCATGCCGGGCATGGCAATGAGAAATTGTTGCTCAAGATAACTCACGGCTTCATTCTATCAGTGCGACCAGCCATTGATATGGGGGCGCTCGGGCACGCTGATCAATGCCGCAGGAACAGACCGCGGGGAAATCAGCCCCTGCGCAGCACGCCCGAGCTGGAGAACTGCCAGGTTCGCGTGATGGTCAGCACATCGACCTCGCGCCGGATTTCCTCGGGCAGGGGCGCAAACGGTGCCGACAGGCGCACGATGCGCACCGCCGCCTCGTCGAGAATATTGTGGCCGGACGAGCGCAGCACGCGAATCCGGCCGATGCTGCCGTCCTCGTGTACGTCGACGCTGAGCACCAGAGCGCCGGCCAGGTTCTGGCGCCGGGCCGCAGCCGGGTAGTTGAGATTGCCCACGCGCTCGACCTTGGATACCCACGAGCGCATGTAGCCGGCGTAGAGATGTTCGCGCGTATTGGCCGAGATGAACTTGCGTCGCGGCCGCTCGGGGTAGTCGCGGGCTTCGCTGATGCGTTCGCTCGAGGTGCGCGCCACCGAGCGCATCTGCTCGATGATTTCGCTGGTCGACAGCTCGACCTGCGGATCGAGCTCGGTCTGATCGCGTACCGCCGGGGCGGGATCGGCGCTTGCCCGCTGCACCAGTTCGTCGACCTGATCGGGCTGCTCGCGTGCGGCGGAATCGGCAGCCTCCTGATCGATCGGAGCGTTCTCCTCCTCGCGGCTGGTCGCCGGCGGCTCAGCCGGCCGGTCGACCTCTTCGGCGGTGCCGCCGCCGCGCTGCGTGGCCTGGGCCAGAAAGTCCGCTTCGTCGGGCGCCTGTTCGGTGGCGAACTCGACCAGCACCACGTCCAGGCTGCTGGGCACATCGTCGGGTCGCTTGCCGAGAAACTCGAAGTGCACCAGCCCGATGACCGCCGCATGCAGCGCCACGGCCAGGGCGGCGGCAACCGCCAGCAGGTCGCTATCGCGTGCGCTGGGCCGGGCGGCACTCATGGTCATGGGTCGATTGCGTCGAACAGATCACCAATGATGTTGAGTCCGAACTGGGCGTCCAGTTCCCGCACGCAGGTCGGCGAGGTCACGTTGATCTCCGTCAGGCGATCTCCAATGATGTCGAGGCCGGCGAAATCGATGCCGTTCTCCAGAAGAACCGGCGCCACGGTCTCGGCGATGTGGCGATCGGCTTCGCCCAGCGGCCGGCCCTCGCCGCGCCCGCCGCGCGCCAGGTTGCCGCGGAAATCGTCCTTGCCAGGAATGCGCGCCAGAAGCTTGTCGACCGGGCGGCCGTGGACGATCAGAACGCGCTTGTCGCCGTGTTCGATCGCCGGCAGATACTCCTGCGCCATCGCCAGCCGCGCCCCGCTGTCGGTCAGCGTTTCGATGACCACATTGAGATTGCGGTCGGCGCGCTCGAGCAGAAAGATGCTCTCGCCGCCCATGCCGTCAAGCGGCTTGATCACCGCCTTGCCCGTGCGCTGCACGAAATCCCGCAGCGCGTCGGCCTGCGCGCTGACCAGCGTGTCCGGAATCAGCTCGGGGAAACGCGCGGTGGCCAGCTTTTCGTTGAAGTCGCGCAGCGCCCGCGGCCGGTTGACCACTTTCGCGCCGGCGTATTCGGCCTGCTCGAGCAGGTAGGTGGCCATGAGATAGTTGTTGTCGACCGGCGGATCGGTACGCACCAGCACCAGGTCGTCGCCGCCCAGCGGCCGATCGACGGACTCGAGCGCCTCGTACCAGCGCTCCACATTGTCTTCCACGCGTACGCCACGCATGCGCGCGCAGGTGTGCGTGCCATCGAGATACAGATCGGTATTGGCCAGATACCACAGCCGATAACCCCGCCGCTGGCCCTCCAGCAGCATGGCCAGGGTCGTGTCCTTGGCCACGTTGATGGCCGCGATGTCGTCCATGACGACGACGAGATTCTTGCGCATGGTTGCTCCGTTGCGTCAGACTGGCCTTGCCCGCCGGCCATGGCTGGGGGTCGAAAATCGGAGAAATCTCCGTATTCCCATGGACTTCTGTGACACAATTCTACTGGATTGGTAAATTGAAGAAAGATAGACTAACCTAGGCCGTCAAAGTCCGCGGGTGTATCCGCCAGCAGCATCAGGTAGACAATGAGTGCAGACGACAATACCGACAGCGGGGGAAACAAAGTGACTGACCTGAACGGTCTCAAGATCATGCTGATCGACGACAGTCGAACGATTCGTCGTTCGGCCGAGACCATGCTCAGCAAGGAAGGCTGCGAGGTCATCACCGCCAACGACGGCTTCGAGGCTCTGGCGCTGATCCACAAGCACGAGCCCGACCTGATTTTCGTTGACATCATGATGCCGCGCCTGGACGGATACCAGACCTGCGCGATCATCAAGAACAATGCGCGTTTCAAGAATGTACCGGTCGTGATGCTGACCAGCAAGGACAGCCTGTTCGACAAGGCCAGGGGGCGCATCGTTGGATCAGACCATTATCTGACCAAGCCATTCACGCGCGACGAACTGCTGGCTGCTGTCCGTCAGCAGCGCGAAAGAACCGAAGCGGCCTGATTCTGGCTGCCAGAGGAGACTCGAGAGGGACAATGCAAGGGGATCAGCAACTCGCGACTGCAACGGAAACGGGCCGCCTCTCGCTGTTTGCCCGGTTGGCCGACTATGAAAGACGCAGCCTCGACCACGATGTCGGGCAAGCCGCGCGCCAGCAGCAGATCAGCAACTGGGACGGAGTCGTCTTCCGTCTTGGTGATCATTACCTGACCTGCCGGATCGACCAGGTCGATGAAATCATCGCTTTCCCAACCTACACACCCATTCCCGGCGCCAAGGACTGGCTGCTGGGCATTGCCAATGTGCGCGGCAACCTGGCGCCGGTTTCCGATCTCGGCTGGTTTCTGTTCGGAAGCCGCACGCCGGTCACCAACCGCACGCGGCTGATCATCACGCGCATGCAGGGCCGGCTGGCCGGCCTGGTCGTCGACGAGGTGTTCGGCCAGCGCCACTTTCATACCGACGATCTCAAGGACGAGGCCGACTGGAACGACACGCCACTGTCGGGCCTGGTCTTGCAGCAGTTCGAAACCAGCGAACGCAAATGGGGGGTGCTCAGGCTCGACGAACTCCAGCGCAATCAGGATTTCGTCAACGGCGCCCGGGAAGACTGAAGTATCAGGGACGGATTCAACAGTGAAAGATCATCCAGAAAACAACGGGCGCCCGGCGCGATACCCCCGGGTCGCCATCGAAACCGCAGCAGATGGGCACCGCGTCCGGTTGCACGGCCTGGCCACCGGGTGCCACCAAGTATTCAACAATGAGGTGAAGGCATGAGTAGCGTCGCGACACAAACAACACAGCAGCGACTTTCCCCGGCACAGGCACTGCTGTTCATCCTGCTGGTGGCCCTGCTGGGTCTGGTGGCCTACAACTTCTACCTGCTCAACCAGCGAAACACGCAGGAAACCAGCTATCTGGGTCTGACAACCGAAGTGCAGGTGCGTGCACAGCAGTTGGCCAAGGCCGCCGGTGAAGCCGCGGTCGGCAACTTTGCGGCCTTCGATGAGCTGGGCAACACCCGCAATATCATCGACGAATCGATCAATACGCTGCGCAACGGCAACCCCGAAACCGGCCTGCCGCCATCGCCGGCCAAGGTCGACGCGCCCCTTTCAACGCTCGAGGAAATCTGGTCGGGCATCGACGCCAACGCCGCGAGAATCCTCGAGCGCTCCGATCTGGTGGTTGAGCTGGCCGAGTCGGCTTCAGCCTTTTCGGGCAACATTCCGCGCCTGCAGGCGCAGTCCGACGAGGTCGTGCGCCGCATGATCGAAGCCGGCGCGCCAACCGTGCAGATCTACGTCGCCAGCCGCCAGCTCGCCCTGGCCGACCGCATGCTGCGTCGCGTCAACACCATTCTTGACGGCGGCCAGGCGGCCATCACGGCCGCGGATGCCTTCAGCCGCGACGCCACCCTGTTCAATCGCGTGCTCGAAGGCCTGATCAACGGTGACCAGGAGCTTGGTCTGCGGGCCGTGCGCAACAGCAACGTGCTCGAGGCGCTGGCCGATGTCGTGCCGATCTTCGAGGAAATCCGCTACGACGTCGACACCATCCTGACCGCCTCGACCGACCTGTTCGAAGTGCGTGAGGCGGCCGACGAGATCTTCCTTGACTCTGCCGACCTGACCGACCAGGCGCGCGACCTGGCCGATGAATACGCCAACCTGGGTCAGGGCGTCATCTGGCCGTCGCTGCTGGCCGGCCTGGCCATCGCCGCCGCTGCCCTGCTGATCCTTTTCCTGATCGGCGCCGGCGCCTACTTCCAGCAGCGCCGCGCCGCCCGGCGCACCGCCGAAGTCAACCAGCGCAACCAGGAAGCCATTCTCCGGCTGCTCGACGAAATGTCCTCGCTCGCTGACGGTGACCTGACCGTGCAGGCGACCGTGACCGAGGACGTCACCGGCGCCATCGCTGACTCGGTCAACTACGCTGTTGAGGCGCTGCGCGACCTGGTTTCGGGCGTCAACACCACCGCCCAGCAGGTGGCCGCCCAGGCTCAGGAAACGCGGGCCACCACCACGCAGCTTGCCGAGGCCAGCGAGCATCAGGCGCAGGAAATTCGTTCAGCCACCGAGACCATCAACGAAATGGCCCAGTCCTTCGACGATATGGCCAAACGCTCGAGCGAATCGGCCGATGTCGCGCAGAATTCGGTCGAAATCGCCAACCGCGGCGCCGACATGGTGCGCCAGACGATCTCGGGCATGGACAGCATTCGCGACCAGATTCAGGAGACCTCCAAACGGATCAAGCGCCTGGGTGAGTCTTCGCAGGAAATTGGCGACATCGTCGAGCTGATCAACGGCATTTCCGAGCAGACCAACGTGCTCGCGCTCAACGCCGCCATTCAGGCCGCCTCGGCCGGTGGCGCAGGCCGCGGCTTCGCGGTGGTTGCCGACGAAGTGCAGCGACTGGCCGAGCGCGCCACCAACGCAACGCGACGCATCGAGGCGCTGGTGCAGACCATTCAGGCCGACACCTCCGAGGCCGTGACCTCGATGGAGCAGACGACCTCGCAGGTGGTCTCCGGTGCCCGTCTGGCCGAGGACGCCGGTGAAGCTCTGGAATCGATCGAGAACGTGTCGAACGACCTGGCCGGGTTGATTACCCAGATCTCGACGCAGGCCCAGGAAGAGTCAAAGAATGCCACCCGTATCGCCGAGATGATGAACTCGATTCGAGACATCTCCATTCAGACCACGGAAGGTACCGGCCAGACCGCCAAATCGGTGGCCAACCTCGCCGAGCTGGTGCGCGAGCTGCGCGACTCGGTGGCTGACTTCACGCTGCCCGAGGACGAGGACTGATCGCGACGGGCGCCTGAGCGCCCGCCTCGGTAACGGTATTCCGGAGGACGATTTGCCGACATGAACAGCTCGAGCACCCACCAGTCCCTGCAGTGGACACGTCCGCTGATCGACGAGCTCGGCCAGGAAATTCTCCAGGCCATCGAGCGCTGGAGCGATGGCGGAACGGAGCGTGAGCCGTCTGACCTGGACGGCGCCATCGAGGCCAGCCAGCGGATCGCGGGCAGCCTTTCGGTGCTGGAGTTCGAAAGCGGGGAGCTGCTCGGCGAGTCGATGGCCGAGGCCCTCGAGGTCATGCGCAAGGACGATTTCGGGCGCGAAGCCGAAGCCCTCAACGCGCTCATGGAAGCCACGGCCACCCTGCCGGACTACCTTGACTATCTCGAAAGCACGCAGCGCGATGCGCCACTGGTGCTGCTGCCCACGATCAACAACCTGCGCACCGCCATCGGCGCCCGGCCGCTCGACGAGGCAGAGTACTTCAAGCCGGCCCTCGATCACGTTGCGCTGCCCGAAAGTCGCGAGTCGACGCCCGTCGCTGAACTCAGGCGTCAATATCAGCAGGCCCTGCGCAGTTTCCTGCTCGACAACGACGATCAGGAAGCGCTCGCCGAGCTCACGCGCATCGGCCAGGCCATGCGCGACGATGCCGCGCTGCCGGCATCGGCCCGGCGGGCCGGCTGGGCGGCTGCGGCCGTCTCCGCCTCGCTGCAGGCCGGCGAACTGCAAGGCGCCCCGGCGCTGGCGCGCCTGTACGCCCGCCTCGACGCCCTGCTCAAGATTCTGGCAGATGACGGCACCGAGGTGGACGAAACGGCTGACGCCCTGTGCCGCGCCTTCCTGTTCAACCTGGCAATCAATCGCCCGGGTAACGACACGGCCAGCGAAGCCTGGAGCGCCTTCGACCTGGACGAGCATGCCCCCGAGGCAGCCGGCCAGGCGCGTGCCTTCCTGGCCGGGCGCAACCGCAGCCTGTTCGCGGCGGTCACCCAGGCCGCGCGCGAGGATCTGGCTCAGATCAAGGACACGCTCGGCAGCCAACTGGAGCACTCGGCCGACCCCGATCTGCTGGAAAAACAGACCGAATTGCTCGGCTCGGTAGGCAAATCGCTGGCCATGCTCGGGCTTGACGGCATGGCCGAACGAATCCGCAGGCAGGCCGATCGACTCTCCGAAATCAGCTCCGACCCGGAAGATCCGGCGCTGCTGGCGGTCGCGCGCGAACTGCTGGTCGTCGAATCCCAGCTCGAAGAGAACGTCGGCGCCATCGAGGCCGAAACCGGAGAGCCCGAAGAAGACACCGCGGGTACGCTGTTGCCGCCTTCGGAGTGGCGCCGCGTTCTGCGCCAGGTATTCCATGAGGCCGGCGAGGATCTCTCGCACGCCAAGAGCCTGCTCGATGCGCTCAACCGCGGCAAGGCCGAAGCCGGCGCCGCTGCTGAGGCCAGCGACATGCTCGAGCGCATCGCCCACGTCCTCTACATGGCGCAACTCGATGACGGTGCCGCCATGCTGACCGCGGCTACCGGACTGATTGCAGCCGAACTGATCGACGCCGACGAGCCATCGCCCGACCGGCTTGAAATTCTGGCCGAAGCACTCACGGTTGCGGAGTTCTACTTCGACGCTCACACACGGCTCGGCGAAACCGGCCGCCAGTACTTCGCCAGCACCCGGCAGCGCCTTGAAGAGCTTGGTTACTGGCCCGGCGCCGAGGCCGAAATCGACGTGGCCGTCGACACCGAAGCCGCTGCCGCGGCAGACGAGACCGAGGCGCCACAGACCGAAGAGGCCGCGGCCGGGGAAACACCAGACGACGAACCCGTATTCGACACCGAAGCCGATTTCGACTTCGAGAGCGACTTCGACTTTGCCGCAGACCTGGGTGCCGAGGCAGCCGGAGCCGATCAAGACGCCGAACCTGCCGAAGAGACGGCAGAACCAGCGCAGCCGGCCCCGGAAGAGGTCGGCATCGGCGGCATGGACGATTTCGATATCGTCGAGATCTTTCTCGAGGAGTTCGACCACGAGCTGCAGACGCTGCAGGACATGCTCCCGAAGTGGCGCGAAGAGCCGGACAACAACGAGACACTCACGACCATTCGCCGCTCCTTCCATTCCCTGAAGGGGTCCGGCCGCATGGCCGGCGCCGAAGAAATCGGCGAGTTCTCGTGGCAGATCGAAAACATGATGAACCGGGTGATCGACGGACAGCTCGAACCCGATTCCGGCGTAATCGACATGATCGAGACCGCCGTCGAAATGCTGCCGAGCATGCGCGCGCGCCTCAGCGGCGAAGGCGAGCAGAAGTTCGACCAGGCCGCCTGTGCCGAACTGACCCGGAGCGCGGAACAGGTGGCCGCCGGAGACGTCTCACCGTCGACCGCTGCGGCCGCAGCCACCAACGCAGAACTCGAAGGCCTCGATCCCACCCTGATCGAGCTGATGGTCAAGGAACTGTCGGAAAACCTGGAAACCCTGGACGAATGGGTCGAGCACAACCGGGACACCGACATGCGCCGGGCCATCGACGATCGTCTGGTTCGAGCGGTTCACACCATGAAGGGCACAATGCGGCTGGCGCCGGTCGGCAGCGAAAACGACACCGCCCAGATCCTCGAACAGTATCTCGAAGAGCTGGCCCATTCCGGCGACTCACCCGACGAGGCCGGACTGGTGGCGATCCTGGCCTGCCAGGAGCTGTTTCACAAACGCCTGGGCCGGCTGGAGGGCGAACACATTGGCGACGAGGAGTTCGAATCCGGCGATCTGTCGGCCGAGCTGCGCCGCCTGCATGGCCTGGCCTACCGCGATCGAACCGAAGTGGACACGCCGGTACCCGATGAAGCCGAGCTGCCGACAGAAGACGAGCCGCTGCTGAGCTCCGAGACCGAAGAAGAGGTGGAGCACGCAGACATCGACTTCTTCGGTCTTGAAGAGGAAGCCGCGGCTGAAGGAGCCGAAGAAGCCGAAGTCGAAGAAACTGAAATCGAAGGGGCCGAGGCCGGGGCTGAAGCCGAAGAAGCCGAAGTCGAAGCCGAAGAAGTCGAGGCCGAGGCAGAGGCTGACGAAGCCGAAATTGAAGAAGTCGGGGCTGAGGCAGAAGCAGACGAAGCCGAAATTGAAGAACTCGGTGCCGAGGCAGAAGCCGACGAAGCCGAAATCCAAGAAGTCGGTGCCGAGGCAGAAGCCGACGAAGCCGAAATCGAAGAAGTCGGTGCCGAGGCAGAAGCCGACGAAGCCGAAATCGAAGAAGTCGGGGCCGAAGCCGAAGCTGAAGAACCTGAAGTCGAAGAAGTCGATAGCCCGGCCGAGCCGGAACCGGTCGAAGAGATCTATGCAGACCTCAACGAGGATCTGCTCGAAGCCTTCCTCGAAGAAGCCGAAGAAGTGCTTGAACACGCCGACCAATCGCTGCAGCAGTGGCGCGAAAGCCCGGACGATCGGGCCCTTGTCACCAGCCTGCAGCGCGACCTGCACACCATCAAGGGCAGCTCGCGCATGGTCGGCCTCGATGCAATGGGCGCCGTGGCCCACGTCATGGAAGAGCTGCTTGAGGGCATCGCCGCCGGGCTGCATCGCGCCACCAGCGAACGAATCGATGCGCTCGAGGCCGGCTGCGACCACCTGCACGTCATGGTCGAGGCCGTACACAAACGCGAGCCGATGCCCGAACGGCCCATCGGCGGCCTGTTCCCCGAGGCAGCCGAAGACCTCGAAGAAGCCGAATTCCTGCCCGAGCTCGGCGAAGAGGAAGAAGCCGCGCCCGAGCAGGTCGAAGACACGCAGATCACGCGCACCGAGACCCTGCGCGTGCCGGCCAACCTGGTCGACGACCTGGTCAACTTCGCCGGCGAAATCAGCATTTTCCGCTCGCGGCTGGAAGAGCAGGTCGGCGTGTTCCGCAACAACGTCGCCGAAGTCGACGAGACCGTCATCCGCCTCAGAGATCAGTTGCGCAAGCTCGAGATCGAAACCGAAGCGCAGATCCTGGCCCGCTACGAGCGCGAGCACGGGCCCACCGAAGAGGCCTTCGATCCGCTCGAGCTCGACCGCTACTCAACCATTCAGCAGCTCTCACGCGCGCTGGGTGAGTCGGTCAACGACCTTACCAGCCTGACCAGCATTCTCGACGACGCCACGCGCCAGTCCGAGACCCTGCTGATGCAGCAATCACGGGTGAACACCGAGCTGCAGGAAGGCCTGATGCAGGCGCGCATGGTGGCCTTCAACACGCTCCTGCCGCGCTTCAGACGCGTGGTTCGCAACGCCGCGCGCGATGTCGACAAGCAAGCCCGTCTGGTGGTCGATATCGAAGGCGACGGTCAGCTCGATCGCTCCGTGCTCGACCGCATCACCGCACCGCTCGAGCACCTGCTGCGAAACTCCGTCTCGCACGGCATCGAACTGCCCGACGATCGCCGCCGGCTCGGCAAGCCCGAAACCGGCTCGATTCACATCGACGTCAGCCGCGAGGCAACCGAGCTGGTGCTGCGCGTGCGCGACGATGGCGCCGGACTCAATCTGGACGCCATTCGCCAGCGCGCAATTGAGCACAAGCTGCTCGCCGACGCCGACAGCGCCGGCGACCGCGACCTGGCCCAGCTCATCTTCCGCCCCGGGTTCAGCACCGCAACGCAGGTCAGCGAGCTGGCCGGACGGGGCATTGGCATGGACGTGGTCGCCAGCGAAGTGCGCCAGATCGGCGGCAGCGTGCACGCCGATACCGAAACCGGCAAGGGCGCGCTGTTTACCATCCGCATTCCGCTTTCGCTTACGGTCATGCAGGCCATCATGGTGCGCGTCGCGGACCGCCAGTTCGCCATCCCGCTGCAGGCCGTGCGCGGTGTGACCCGCATGCTCAGCTCAGAATGGGAGCACCAGGTGCTCTCCAGCGATCCGCATCAGGAGTATGCCGGCGAGCAATATCCGCTCCTCGAGCTGGAAACACAGCTTGGCTTCGACGTCGAAGAGCTCACCGAGGGCACGCTTTCCCTGCTGATGATCGAAGCTGGCGAGCATCGCGCCGCACTGCGCGTGAGCGAGTTGCAGGGCCACCGCGAAATCGTCATCAAGCCTGTCGGGCCGCAGATCAGCTCGATTACCGGCATTCTCGGCGGAACGATTACCGGCGACGGCCAGGTCATGCCCATTCTCGACATGGGGCCGCTCATCCGGCGCGCCTTTGAAAAAGACCTGCTGCCGGGGCATGAAGTCGAATACGAGCGCGCTGAGCGTGCCGAGGAAGTCAAGCGCACGCCGCTGGTCATGGTGGTCGACGACTCCATCACCATGCGCCGCGTGACCGCCCGCGTGCTCGAGTATCGCGGCCTGGAAGTGGTCACCGCGCGTGACGGCCTGGATGCCGTCGAGGCGATGTTCGAGCGCGTACCCGATCTGATTCTTCTCGACATCGAAATGCCGCGCATGGACGGCTACGAACTGGCCACTCATGTGCGCAACGACCCGCGTCTGAAGCATCTTCCAATGGTGATGATCACCTCGCGTAGCGGCGAAAAGCATCGCCAGCACGCCAGGGACCTGGGCGTCAATGGTTATTTGACCAAGCCCTATCAGGAAGCGGATCTCGTCGAAGAAGTCTTCGAGCAACTCCGTATGCCCGTGCCGCAAGGATAGGATCGACCATGCCTGACACTGAAATTCGCAGCGTGATGGTTCCCGTGACGGGGGCCGACCTGCTGTTGCCGAACGCGACCGTGGCCGAAATGGTTGGCTATACCGAGCCGGATCCGATTCCCGAGGCGGTCGACTGGGTGCTGGGTACGATTCTCTGGCACGGCTGGCAGGTGCCGGTGATCAGCTTCTCGGGCCTGATCGAGGAGGCCGACAGCGGCGAGAAACTCGAGAACGCACGGATCTGCATCCTCAAGACCCTGATCGACACCAATCGCATGCCCTACATGGCAATCATCACGCAGGGCCACCCCAGGCTGGTCACGGTCACCGAAGACAATCTGGAAGAGATTCCATCCGACGCCAACCCCATCGCCGTCGCCGCTCGGGTGCAGGTCGAAGACAGCGAAGCGGTCATTCCCGACCTCGACCGCCTCGGCCACCTGGTTGCGCATGCCGCCTTTGGTGCGCTACCACTGACCAGCTAGCCATCGGGCAGTCCGTGCCGCTGAGAGAGCACGGTGTTCGAAATCCGAAACGCGACGGTCTGAAGCTGTTTGCTTCGAATTTCCTGCTTCGTGCTTGTTTCGGGTTTCGATATTCCGATTTAGTGCTTGTCCGCACCTCGTCAGGACTTCAGTAATTTCTCCAGGTAGTGGATACTCGTCCCGCCCTCGCGAAACCCGGCGTCCTGCATCAGTCGCTGATGCAGCGGAATGTTGGTGACCACCCCACGCAGGACGATCTCGTCGAGCGCCACGCGCATGCGCTCGATGGCTGCATCGCGCGTCTCGCCATAGGTGATCAGCTTGCCGATCATCGAGTCGTAGTTGGGCGGCACCTTGTAGCCGTCGTAGATGTGTGAATCGACGCGCACTCCCGGGCCGCCGGGCGCATGGAAGGCGCTGATGGTGCCCGGTTGGGGAATGAACTTTTCGGGGTCTTCGGCGTTTATTCGGCACTCGACCGAGTGGCCCTGGAAGCGCACATCCTCCTGGCTGAACGGCAGCGGCTCGCCGGCGGCAACCAGAATCTGCGCGCGGATCAGATCCAGACCCGTCACGCACTCGGTCACCGGATGCTCGACCTGGATGCGCGTGTTCATCTCGATGAAGTAAAACTCGCCGTCTTCGTAGAGAAACTCGAAGGTCCCCGCGCCCAGATAGCCAATGCGCTTGCAGGCGTCGGTGCAGATCCTGCCGATGCGCTCGCGCTCTTCGGGCGTGATGCCTGGCGCCGGCGCCTCTTCGATCACCTTCTGGTGGCGCCGCTGCATCGAGCAGTCGCGTTCGCCCAGATGTACTGCGTTGCCGTGACTGTCGGCGAGCACCTGAATCTCGATATGGCGCGGGTTGCTCAGGAACTTCTCCATGTAGACCGTCGGGTCGCCAAAGCTCGAACGGGCTTCCTGGCGGGTGAGATTGACCGACTGGATCAGATCCTCGGGATCTTCGACCACCCGCATGCCGCGGCCGCCACCGCCGGCGGACGCCTTGATCAGCACCGGGTAGCCGATTTCGTCGGCCAGCCGCCTGCTGCGATGCTCGTCGTCGTCCAGCGGCCCGTTCGACCCGGGCACGCAGGGTACGCCGGCCTGTCGCATGGCGTTGATCGCCGAGACCTTGTCGCCCATGAGGCGAATGGTCTCGGCGCGCGGTCCGATGAAGGTAAAGCCGGATTCCTCGACGCGTTCGGCAAAATCCGCATTCTCAGCCAGGAATCCGTAGCCGGGATGCACGGCTTCGGCATCGGCAACTTCCATGGCGGCAATGATCGCCGGCACGTTGAGATAACTCTGATTGGCCGGTGCCGGCCCGATACAGACCGACTCGTCGGCCATGCCGACGTGCTTGAGGTTGCGATCCACGGTGGAATGAACCGCTACGGTTCGAATACCCATGGCGTGACAGGCGCGCAGGATGCGCAGCGCGATCTCGCCGCGGTTGGCGATGAGTATCTTCTTGAATGGCGCCATGATGCCTCAGCCCTTGCGGATCACGAACAGGGGCTGGTCGAACTCGACCGGCTGGCCGTCCTCGACCAGCACGGCAACCACTTCGCCGCTCAACTCGGCCTCGATCTGGTTGAACATCTTCATCGCCTCGATCAGGCACAGCGTGTCGCCGGAAGACACCTTGCTGCCCACACCGACGAAGGGTTCGGATTCGGGGTTGGGCGCAGAGTAGAAAGTACCGACCATCGGCGAGCGCACGACCTCGCCCTCCGGCAGTGCGTCTTCGGCCGCCGCGGGCGGCTCACCGCCGGACTGGGGCGAAGGTGCCGCGGCCGGCTGGGGTGCTGCAACCGGGATCTGCTGCATGGTCTGGACAGCCGGTTGGGCCGGATGGCGAATCAGCCGAACCGACTCCTCGCCTTCGTGAATTTCTATTTCGTTGAGCTCCGATTCTTCGAGCAGCTCGATCAGTTTCTTGATTTTTCTCAGGTCCATATTCTATTCCGAAGCATTGATCTTGTTGATGACAGCCTCAAGCGCCAGCAGGTAGGAATCGACGCCCAGTCCGGCAACCACGCCTTCGGCCAGGTCGCTGAAGTGGGAGCGATGCCGGAACGGCTCGCGGCGGTGCGGGTTGCTCAGATGAATTTCGATGAAAGGCAGAGCCACGGCCGCCAGCGCATCGCGCATGGCCACCGAGGTATGCGTGAAAGCCGCCGGGTTGATCAGCAGCCAGTCCGTGCCGTCGTCGGCAGCAGCCTGGATGCGCTCGATGAGTTCGTGTTCGGCGTTCGACTGGAAGGTCTCCAGAGCAACGTCATTACGCGCGGCCAGGCGCGCCAGCCGGGCGTTGATATCGGCGAGCGTATTGCGCCCGTAAACTTCGGGCTCACGCCGCCCGAGCAGGTTCAGATTGGGTCCGTGAACGACGAGAACGGCGCGCATGCCGACTCCTGCCATGAAAGAATGGCGAGTGTGCCGCATGCTGCGGAAATTGTCCACACGTTCGGTGGAGATCGCCGAAGATACGGTGGCGGATGGTGGTTGGCTGGCAGGCTGTCTGGCCGCCCGTATTCCCGGCCTTGAGCCGGGATCTTCTTGCAGGTGACGGCTGCGTTCGGGGGAGGCCCCGGATCGTGGTCCGGGGCTGCGGAGTGCTGAGTCAGGTGGCTGGTTGGCTGGTTGGCTGGTTGGCTGGTTGGCTGGTTGGCTGGTTGGCTGGTTGGCAATCGTATCGTTCGCCTGGGAGTTTCGCGGCGAAACCGAGCCTCACCCCCTGGGCAGCACCCCTGCCAGCGCCTCCTCGAGCTGCTCGGCGCTCACCTCGCCGTAGTGGCGCCAGCGCACGGTGCCCTGGGCGTCGACCAGCACGGTGTAGGGCATGGCGCCGGCGCGGTTGCCCCACTCGCGCTGCACATCGAGCACCTCGTCCTGATCAGCCAGGATAGTGTATTCAATGCCCAATTCTTCAACAAAATCGGCCACCGTTTCGGGATCGTCCAGGGCAATGCCGACCACGGCGAGCGAGTCGCCATGCTCCTGGCTGGCGGCCTGAAGAACCGGCATCTCGCGCCGGCAGGGTGCGCACCAGGTGGCCCAGAAATTGACCAGCATGGCGCGACCGGCAAAGCGGTCGGCGTCGACACGCCTGCCGTCAAGAGCGGGCAGGTTGAAGCCCGGGTGCGGCTGACCTTTCGCCAGCTCCGGTGCCGGAGCGGCCGCATTGCCAGTCTCGCGGTTGCTCAGCCAGGCCAGCCCCGCTCCCAGCAGGAAGCCCAGCACGACCACGGAAACCCACAGGCGCCAGCCGCTCATCGGTAGACTTCATCGAGCAAGGTCAGAAAGTCCTCTGGCGAGAGGAAACCGAACATGCGGTAGTCGGACAGCTCTTCGCCGTCGGCGAAGAACAGATAGGCCGGCGGGCCATACAGACCGAAGTGCTCGAGCATCGCCTTGTGCTCATCGTTGTAGGCGGTGATGTCGGCCTTGAGCAAGGTGAAGGCTTTCATGCGCTCGGCCACGGCCGGATCGGGGAAGGTGCGCCGCTCCATGCGCACGCAGTCAATGCACCAGTCGGCATAGAAATCAACAAAAACCGGCCGATCGGAGGCGGCCACCGCGGCCTGGAGCTGATCGAGGGTGTCGACCTTGCGGAAACCCGGCGCTTGCACCACCCCGGCCGCGCCGCCAGAACCGGCCAGGTGATGCAGCGGCCGAAGCCAGTCGCGTCCGCCCGAGAGCGCGCCAACAAACTGGACGGCGCCGACGATCAGCAGCATCACGCCGAGGGCCTGCCACAGCTTGTGCCAGCCGCCGGTATCGGGGCCCAGGCGCGTGAGCGCGCCCAGGTAGACGCCGCAGCCGATGGCAAGCGCGCCCCACAGCAGCATGATGACCGCACCGGGCAGCACGCGCTCGAGCATCCAGATCGCCAGCGCCAGCAGGCCAACACCGAACACGGCCTTGACCGCGTTCATCCAGCCGCCGGCGCGCGGCAGCAGCTTGCCGGCCGAGGTGCCCCACACCACCAGCGGAATACCCATGCCGATGGCCATGGCAAACAGCGCCAGACCGCCCAGGACGGCGTCGCCGGTCTGGCCGATGTAGATCAACGCCCCCATCAGCGCCGGGGCCACACAAGGCCCGACGATCAGCGCCGAGAGCGCGCCCATGATCGCCGCACCGATGAGCGTGCCGCCCTCGGCACGGTTGGACATTTCGTTGAGCCGGGTTTGCATGCCAGAAGGCAACTGAAGCCCGTAGAAGCCGAACATGCCCAGCGCGAGCACCACGAACAGCGCGGAAAAGGTGATCAATATGGCCGGGTGCTGAAAAACGGCCTGCAGGTTCTGGCCGAACAGCCCGGCGACAACGCCAAACAGGGTGTAGACCAGAGCCATGGCCAGCACATAGACCAGCGACAGGCGAAAGGCGCGGCCGGTGGTCATGCGCTCACCCTCGCCGGCGATCAGACCCGACAGGATCGGCACCATGGGAAAGACGCAGGGCGTGAAGGCCAGCAGCAGACCGGCGACCAGGAACAGCCCCATGGCCACCAGCGGCCGCCCGTCCAGGGCGGCGGCCAGGCGGTCCTGTTCGGCTCGCGGCAGAACGGCCTCAACCGCCTGCTCGCTCGGGTCCGATGGGCTGGTTTCGGCGGCAGGAGAGCCGCTGGCGCTCGCGCCGCGGCGCGAGCGGCCGGCAGCGGCCGGCTCCGAGGCCGTTTGCGCCGGCGGCAGGGTAAGCGCAAGGCTGCGCGTCATCGGCGGATAGCAGATGCCCTCGTCAAGACAGCCCTGAAAGCTGGCTTCGAGGGTGATCTGGCGCTCACCCCCGGCCGGGCGCGAGAGCTCGAGCGGAATTTCGACCTCACCGAAGTAGACCCGGGTATTACCGAAGTACTCGTCGGTCTTGGGCTCGCCTGGCGGCAGGTCGATGCCGGCCACGGCCACGTCCTGAACGGAATCGGCGAGCGCGAAGGCAAAGGTTTCCCGGTAGAGGTAATATTCCGGGTGGGCCGTTGCCCGCACCAGAATGGCGTGCGGCCCGTCGGCAATCGCCTCGACCCGGAAGGCCTGCTCGGCCGGCAAGGCCTGGCGCTGCTTGCCGAGCAGTGAGTCGAGCGCGCTATCGGCGCCACTCTGGCCGCCCAGCGCCAAAGACAGACCAGCGCTCGGCGCCGAGACGCTCGTGCTCACAGGCAGCTGCACGTTCACGTTCTGGCGATGCGGGGGATAGCACACACCCACATCGGCACAGCCCTGGAAGCCGGCCCGGACAGCTACCGCGCCGTCTGGCGCGTTCTTGACCGGTACGCGCACGGTCACCGCGCCGCGATAGGTTTCGGTCTCGCCAAAGAACTCGTCGACCACGGTCTCGCCCGCCGGGATGGCCGGCTCGCCCAGTTCGACGCCCGCTGCAGCGCTGTCCACGCGGAAGGCATGGCGGTACAGGTAGTAGCCTTCGGCAATATCCCAGTGCAAGATGAGGGTGTCGCCCTCGGTGCTGGCCTCGAGAGAGAAAGCCTCCTCGACCGGCAGAAGATCGTCAGGGTTGACCAGGGAAAAACCCGACGGCGACCACAGCCCGGCAAGCAGCACGGCGAGGCCGGCCCAGCAAATCCGTTTCGTCATTGAATCCAGTCCCGAATCCATTGCATGTACTCGTCAAGTCCGCCGCTGACCGGCACGACCAGCAGCTCGGGCACCTCATAGGGATGATGCGCCACCAGCTCTTGCTTGAGCGCACTCACCCTCGCCCGGGTGGTCTTGATGGTCAGCGGAATCTCGCTTTCGCGCTCGACCCGCCCCTGCCAGGGGTAGGTCGAAGTCACGCTCGAACCGGCCGAAACACAGGCGGCCAGCCTGTGTTCGACCAGCATGGCCGACAGTCGTTCAGCCGTCTCGCGATCGGGACAGGTGGTGAACACCAGGCAGATGTCGTCATTCATGGTCAAATTGTCTCGTTGAAGCCCTGAGAATCACCGATATTCTGACAGGCCGCCGTCGCCGGCACAAAAAATGTGTCGTCGCGTGCGCGCCCTGGCCTTGAAATGCGCTCGCGCGGGCACCATTTGGCATGCGTGTCGGCGCAGACACGGCAAAACCTGCTTCTGCCGTCAAGCGCCCCAAGTCTGGCAGAGCCCGCCGGAAAGGTCTCGAACCTGCCCGGCAGCTTGGCCATCAACCATCAACAATCGTTATTCAAGGGAGAAAAACCCATGAAACTGCGTCCTTTGCATGATCGCGTCATCGTCAAGCGCGTTGAAGAAGAGCGCACCACCCCCGGCGGAATCGTGATTCCCGACAGCGCCACCGAAAAGCCGATTCGCGGCGAGGTGCTTGCAGTCGGCAACGGCAAGATCCTCGACAACGGGGAACAACGCGCCCTGGATGTGAAGGTGGGCGACACGGTGCTGTTTGGCAAGTATTCCGGCACCGAGGTCAAGGTCGAAGAAGACGAACTGCTGGTGATGCGTGAAGACGACATCATGGCAGTCATCGAGTCCTGAACCGACCCATCCGAATCAACCTGATACCCCAAAGACTCAAGATTCAGAGGAAACAAGATCATGAGCGCCAAAGAAGTGAAATTTTCCGAAGACGCCCGCAACAAGATCCTGCGCGGCGTGGATGTACTGGCCCACGCGGTCAGTGTGACGCTGGGCCCGAAGGGCCGTAACGTCGTACTCGAAAAGAGTTTCGGTGCCCCGACCATGACCAAGGATGGCGTGTCGGTGGCCAAGGAAATCGAGCTCGAAGACAGGTTCGAGAACATGGGTGCCCAGATGGTCAAGGAAGTCGCTTCCCAGACTTCCGACACCGCCGGTGACGGCACCACCACCGCCACCGTTCTGGCCCACTCCATGCTGCGCGAAGGCCACAAGGCGGTCGCTGCCGGCATGAACCCCATGGACCTCAAGCGCGGCATCGATCAGGCCGTGCGCGCCGCCGTCGAAGAGCTCAAGAAGCTGTCGACGCCCTGCGATACCGACAAGTCCATCGCCCAGGTCGGCACCATTTCGGCCAACAGCGATGAAGAAATCGGCAAGATCATCGCCGAAGCCATGGGCAAGGTCGGCAAGGAAGGCGTGATCACGGTCGAGGAAGGCCAGTCGCTCGACAACGAACTGTCGGTCGTGGAAGGCATGCAGTTCGATCGTGGCTACCTTTCGCCCTACTTCGTGACCGACCAGCAGACCATGCAGGTCGAGCTCGAAAACCCCTACATCCTTCTGCACGACAAGAAGATCTCCAACGTGCGTGAGCTGCTGCCGATCCTGGAAGGTGTCGCCAAGCAGTCCCGCAGCCTGCTGATCGTTGCCGAAGACATTGAAGGCGAGGCGTTGGCCACCCTGGTGGTCAATAACCTGCGCGGCACGGTCAAGGTCGCTGCCGTCAAGGCGCCGGGCTTTGGCGACCGTCGCAAGGCGATGCTCGAAGACATGGCCGTGCTCACCGGCGGTCAGGTCGTCTCCGAAGACGTCGGCCTGAGCCTCGAGAAGACGACCATCGAGCAGCTCGGCGCGGCCAAGAAGGTCCAGATCGACAAGGACAACACCACCATCATCGACGGCGACGGCGATGCCGCAGCCATCGAGGGCCGGGTTGGCCAGATTCGCGCCCAGATCGAGGACGCAACCTCCGACTACGACCGCGAAAAGCTGCAGGAACGCGTGGCCAAGCTGGCCGGCGGCGTGGCCGTCATCAAGGTCGGTGCCGCTACCGAAGTCGAGATGAAGGAAAAGAAGGCACGCGTCGAAGACGCTCTGCACGCCACCCGTGCGGCCGTCGAGGAAGGCGTCGTCCCGGGCGGCGGTACCGCCCTGGTGCGCGCGCGCAACGCGATTGCCAGCCTCACCGGCGACAACGAAGACCAGAACGTGGGCATCAAGATCGCCCTGCGCGCCATGGAAGAGCCGCTGCGCAAGATCGTGTCCAACTCCGGCGGTGAGCCCTCGGTCATCCTGGCCCAGGTCTCCGACGGCGAAGGCAACTACGGCTACAACGCCGCCAGCGGCGAGTTCGTCGACATGATCGATGCCGGTATCCTCGACCCGACCAAGGTCACGCGCTCTGCCCTGCAGAACGCCTCCTCGGTCGCCGGCCTGATGATCACCACCGAGGCCGCCATCGCCGAAATCCCGCAGAAGGATGACGGCGGCGGTGCCCCGGACATGGGTGGCATGGGCGGAATGGGTGGCATGGGCGGCATGATGTAAAGCTGCTCGCTCGTTGCCTGTGGCAATCGGGCAGCCGTACCGAAAAAAACCCCGGCCTCCGTGCCGGGGTTTTTTTTATCGACTCCGGACAGGGCCACGATGCCGGGTCGATCGCGGTAAAGTGGCGCCTCGAGGCGCCTCCCGCGGTTCGAGTCAGGCAATAGGCCGATCGTCCATGAACAGAGCCCTGCAATCTCTTGACGTCGACAAGCTTCGCGCACACTGCCGCTTCGTGGCCGAGGCCTGGCGGCGCTTCCCCGATGCGCCGCACCCGAACGAGGCGCTGCGGCGTCCGGACGAAGAGACGATGGCCGACGATCCCTCCGCGGCGCTTCGCCGCTACAGGCAGCTTCAGTCGATTCATATCCTGTGGCGCGACCTGGGCGGCCTGGCGGATATCGCCGAAACCGGACGCGCCCTGTCAGCGCTGGCCCGGGACTGCATCGTGCTGGCTCTCGACGTCGCCGAGCGCCTGGTAGCCGAACGACACGGCTGGCTGACCAACGAGCGCGGCGAGCGTGAGCACCTGATCGTCTTTGGGCTGGGCAAGCTCGGCGGAGATGAACTCAATTTCAACTCCGATATCGATCTGGTCTTCGCCCACGATGCACGAGGCCGCAGCAGTGGACCCCGGCGCATCGACGCCGCCGAGTGGATGAAACGCGCCGCGCGCGAGCTGATTCGCCTGCTCGACCGCGTCGATGCCAACGGCCGAGCCTGGGTGGTCGACACGCGGCTGCGCCCCTTTGGCGAGTCCGGCGCGCTGGTCTGGTCGATATCGGCCATGGAACAGTATTTCCTCGCCGAGGGCCGCACCTGGGAGCGCTATGCCTGGCTCAAGGCCGCGCCGGTGGCCGGTGACCTGGCAGCCGGGAAGGCCTTGCTCGAGGCCCTTCAGCCTTTCATCTACCGGCGCTATCTCGACTACGGCATCTTCGAAAGCCTGCGCGAGCTGCACCGACGCATCGACGCCAGCGCACGCCAGCGGCGCGGACGCCAGGACATCAAGCGCGGCCGCGGCGGCATACGGGAGCTGGAATTTCTGGTTCAGAGCGTGCAGATCCTGCGCGGCGGTCGTGAACCGCTGCTGCGCTGCACCGGCTTTCTGCCGGCGCTGGAAGCCTGCGCCGGCCTGGGCCTGGTTCCGCCCGACGAGGCAGGCGAGTTGCGCGCGGCCTACGGTTTTCTCCGCCTGCTCGAGAATCGGCTGCAGGCAATGACCGCCCGCCAGGGACACGAAATACCGGAAGACGAAGATGAGCGGCAGCGGCTCGCCAGGCTGATGGCCTGTCCGGCCTGGCAGGACCTGAGCTCGGAGCTGGCAGCGCATCGCGAGCTCGTCACGCACCATTTCGGCGAGCGCTTCCACGAGCCCGGCCCGGATACCGATGAATCCGTCGCGCTGTGGCCACCGAGTGATGACCTCAGCAAGCGGCTGAGCGATGCCGGCTTTCGCAAGCCCGACGATGCCGCCGAGCAGCTCCGACGCTGCCACGCCAGGCTGCAGCGACAGCCGCTTAGCGCCGAAGGCCGCCAGCGCCTCGAACGGCTCATGCCCGGCCTGATCGACGCCCTTGCCCGCCAGCAGCCGCCCGACACCAGCCTGCCCGACCTGCTGCGCCTGGTCGACCAGATTTCGCGCCGATCGGCCTATCTGGCGCTGCTGCGCGAGCGGCCGGAAACTCTGGAGCGCCTGGTACGGGTCTTCCACCTCAGTCAGCGCGTGGCCGAATGGATCATCGCCTCGCCGCAGCTCATCGACGATTTGCTCGACCCGATCCACGGCTTCGAGCTGCCGGCCGCGCCCACGCCCGATCCCGACGACCGCGAAGCCAGCCTCTGGGCACTGTCACGCTGGCGCCAGAGCGGCTTTCTGCGCACCGCTCTGGCCGAGCTTGACGAGCGCCTCGACGCCGTCGATGCCGGGCGCCAGCTCAGCTTCATGGCCGGCATCATCGTCGACCGGGTGCTGGCGCTCTCGGGCCAGGGCGGCGACGAGCTGGCGGTCATCGGCTACGGCAATCTCGGCGCCGCCCAGCTCCACTTCGAGTCCGACCTGGATCTGGTCTTTCTTCACCGCTGCGGCCAGGCGCCGCGGCGCGTGGTCCAGCGTCTGGTCAGCGCCTTGCAGATGCCCCTGCCCGGCGGCAAGCTGTTCGAAATCGACACCCGCCTGCGGCCCAACGGCCGCGCCGGAATGCTCGTCTCGACTCTGGAAAGCTTTGCCGAATACCAGCGCAACAAGGCCTGGACCTGGGAGCACCAGGCCCTTGTCCGGGCGCGCTGGATCGCCGGCAATCCAGCGCTGAAAGCGGAGTTTGAAGCGATCAGGGCGCAAGTGCTCGGGCAACAACGCGAGAAGCGCCTGGTGGCAGACGATCTCGGCGGCATGCGCGCGCGCCAGCTTCAGCAGCGCCGCGAGTCGTTCACCCGGCGTGCGCTGACCGATCTGCAGTTTCTGGCCGAACTCGGCGTGCTCACACAGGCCGCCGACCATCCCGATCTGCTCGCCCACCGCGACACCGGCTCACAGCTCGATGCCCTGGCGACCACGGGCTGGATTGCCGCCGATCAGGCCCGGGCCCTGGCCAGCGACTGGCGTCGCCTGGTCGAGCGCCGCCATCTCGACTGGCTCAGGCGCGAACCCGCACCCTTCGACGAGAAGCGCGTGCGTGCGCGCATAGACACGGCCTGGCACGACCGCTTCGGCCAGGCTGCCAAGGAGAAATAGATGGCTTCCGGTATCGATGCACGCGCCCTGATGGCGCGCCAGCGCGAGCTGGCCGGGCAGGTCATCGATCGCGACGACCTGTGCCTGCCACCGAAGCTGGTGGCCGGCGTGGACTCCGGCTTTCCCGACGCAGGCCGAACCACGCGCGCGGCTGCCGTGCTGATGCGCTATCCGGATCTGGAGCTGGTCGACGAGGTCGTCTTCGAGCTGCCCACCGAGCTGCCCTACATTCCGGGCCTGCTCTCGTTTCGCGAGCTGCCGGCGGTTCTCGGCGCCCTCGAGCGCCTGTCCATCCCGCCGGATCTGGTGCTGTGCGACGGCCAGGGACGGGCCCACCCGCGCCGCTTCGGCATCGCTTGCCATCTGGGCGTGACCACCGGTCTGGCGACCATCGGCGTGGGCAAGAGCCGGCTGTGCGGCCGGCACGAGGAACCGGGGCCGAGCAAGGGAAGCGCGGTGGATCTGCTGGACCAGGGAGAAGTGATCGGCCGCGTCGTACGCTCGCGCGATCGTGTGCGCCCGCTTTATGTTTCGATCGGGCACCGCATCGGGCTGGACACCGCCGTCGAGCTGGTGCTGGCCTGCACGCCGCGCTTTCGCCTGCCTGAACCAATCAAGCGCGCCGACCGTCTTGCCAGTGCACCCCGCCAGCGCTGAAGGCCTCAGGCCTCGTCCAGGCTTTCCCTGTACGCCTCGGCGTCCATCATGTCGTCGAGCTCGCCGGAGTCGTCGAGCTTGACGGAGAACAGCCAGCCGTCACCATAAGGGTCGTTGTTGACGATTTCGGGCGTATCCTCCAGAGCACCGTTGACCACCACCACCTCTCCGGATACCGGGCAATAGATGTCGGAAGCCGCCTTCACGGATTCGACCACGGCGCAGGCGTCGCCGCGGCTGAAGGTCGCGCCTTCTTCAGGCAGTTCAACGAAAACCAGGTCGCCCAGTTGTGCTTGCGCATGGTCGCTGATACCGACCTTGACCACGCCCTCTTCTTCCTGGCTGACCCACTCATGGCTTTCTGCGTAGCGCAGATCGGAAGGAATGTCGCTCATTGCAACCGTCTCGTGAAAGTTTCGCCAGATTCTACCAGCTCAGGACGTCTGACAAGGGCTTTGCGCATCGGCAGAACGCAGACAGATGCTCTTGCGGCGGCGCAGGTTGAGCCAGTGGCCAATGATCAGGGTGACCCCGCCGACCGAAGTCAGGGCCGAAGCGGCCAGCGGGGGCAGAATGGTCGCTTCGAGAAAGGCGGCAGCCAGCACCACGGCCAGGCCGGCCAGGCCAGCCAGCAGCAGGCCAAAACTGCGGTGGCTGCGATAGCCCAGCCAGAAAGCGCCGATACCCACCGGCAGGATCAGCAGCAGCAGCAGGCGATGGAACAGATCGCTGCCGAAAATGCCAAGCGACATCACCGGCGCAAGCAGGATCGCCAGGCTGAGCATCAAGCACTGCACCAGGCACACGGCGGACACGCAGATTCCCGCCCGATCGAGCAGGCTGGAGCGCGTGGCTGGCTGATGTGGTTTGCAAACGACGGCCATGGCGGCAGATTTCAGCGACGATAAAGCTATGATATAACATTTTGAACCGGGCGTCACTTTCGGCCGCCGCCAACATCGATAGAATGTCGGATTTACCCCGGAACATCATGGCCGACTTCGTTCTTCCTCCGCTCGAGACGGCGATCATCGACTGGCACGGCGACACCCCCTTCGCCAACCACTACGGCGACAGCTACTTCATGCCCGGTCAGGGCATCGACGAAAGCCAATCGGTGTTCATCGAGGCAAGCGATCTGCCCCGCCGTTTTTCGGCGCTGCCCGACAACGGCCTGTTCGTGATCGGCGAGACGGGCTTCGGCACCGGCCTCAACGCGCTGCTGGCCGCCGATTGCTTCGAGCGCCACGCGCCCCCGCAGGGCCGGCTGCATTACTTCTCTGCCGAACTGCACCCGCTCACCCGCCGCGATCTGGCGCATGCGCTATCTCACTGGCCGGCACTGGCCGGCCTGGCCGCACCGCTCCTTGCCCAGTGGCCCCCGCCGGCGCCTGGCTTTCACCGAATTCCCCTTGGCGAGCGCATCGAGCTGACCTTGATGTTCGGCGACGCCGCGACCTTGTGGAAAGCCGGACCCGAGCAGGTCGACGCCTGGTTCCTCGACGGCTTCGCCCCGGCCCGCAATCGGCAAATGTGGGCGCAGGATCTGTTCCAGGCACTAGGCGCGCGTTCACAGCCGGGCAGCACCATCGCAACCTTTACCGCCGCCGGCGCCGTTCGACGCGGCCTGGCATCGGCCGGCTTTCAGGTCGAACGCCATGAAGGCTTTGCCGGAAAACGGCACCGGCTGACCGCCCGCCGCCCCGGCGACTGGACGCCGCAGCGAGCGCGCTCGGGCCATGCCCTGGTTGCCGGTGCCGGGCTGGCCGGCTGCACCACCGCCCGCGCCCTGGCCGAGCGCGGCTGGTCGGTCACCATCGTCGATCCAGCGCTGGCCGTGGACCCACCGCGGCCGCTGGCGGCCGTGCTCTACGCCAGCCCCAGTCATCACCTCAACGCCCAGAACCGCTTCTATCTGGGCGCGCTTCTGCACGCACGACGTTGGCTGCGCCGGCACGATTTTCCGCGAGATGAAAGCGAGGGCCGGCTCGAGGGCGTCATTCAACATTCCAGCGATCCGCGAATCGCGCGCAAGATGCGCAAGGTGCTTGAAAGCGGGGCCTGGCCGCCCGACCTGCTCGCGCCGACGGGCGAAGGCGGCGTGCGCATCGAGGGTGCCGGCAGCCTGCGGCCGCGGGCCTGGCGGCGATTTCTGCTTGATCACCCGCGCATCACCGCCATTTCCGATGGCGTCATCGGCATCGAACGCAGCGATACGGCGCGGATTGCGCTCGACTCGGGCCGGGCGCTCGCAGGCGACGCGCTCGTCCTGTGTACCGCTGGCGCAACCGGTGGTCTTGACGGCCTTGCCTGGCTGCCGCTGCGGATCGTTCGCGGCCAGGTCACTTTCTGTCGCGCCACCGCCGCGAGCCGCCGATGGAAGCACACCCACTGCCACGCCGGCTATCTCACACCCGCCTTCAAGGGCGTTCACTCGGTCGGCGCAACCTTCGACCGTCGGCGACAGGAAGCCATCGTCGATGTCGACGACAACGAGCGCAATCTGGCTGAGCTTGAAAATCATCTGCCCGAACTGTGGCGCGCGCTCGGCGCCAGAAACATCGAAGTGGTCGGCCAGCACGCCGGCCTTCGCTGCCAGCCGGCCGATCCCCTGCCCCTGGTCGGTCCGCGCCCCCGGCCCGAACACAACCCGCACACGCTCGACCGGCACGTCTGGCTCAACATCGCCCACGGCTCGAAAGGGCTCACGCACACCCCGCTGTGCGCCGACATGATCGCCGACCGCCTCTCCGGCCATCCGCTGCCCACAGATCTGGAAGTCGTCGCCGCACTCGCTCCCGAACGCTTCATCGAACGCCGCCGCCGGCGCGAACCCGGCTGGAGACCCGATATCGGGAACACAGATGGTGTCGGCTGAGAGATGACTGCGGCCGCTCGAGCGGCCTGGCCCTTCGGGCTGTCGCTTCGCTCCAGCGAGCTCGCGGCTGCGCCGCTCGGTTCGAACTCTCTTGTTTATTGTCGGGAGTTCGAATGAGGCCTTGGATCACATGACTGGCAAGGCGATGCCACGGCAGCTGTAAAGGATTGGTGCCGGCTGAGAGATGGCGGCGGCCGCTCGAGCGGCCTGGCCCTTCGGGCTGTCGCTTCGCTCCAGCGAGCTCGCGGCTGCGCCGCTCGGTTCGAACTCTCTTGTTTATTGTCGGGAGTTCGAATGAGGCTTTGGATCACATGGCTGGCAAGGCGATGCCACGGCAGCTGTAAGGGATTGGTGCCGGCTGAGAGATTCGAACTCCCGACCTACTGATTACAAATCAGCCGCTCTACCAACTGAGCTAAGCCGGCAACCGGGGTTGATGGCACCTGAAGCCAATTCTAATCCTTCCAGCCCCGTGGTTGGCAAACGAAACCGGAAACAAGGGAATCCGGGCGGGTTTTCGGTATGTGAATGCTTGCCGCCGGCCTTTTGTCGCCGGGGTCGGAGCGTGCACCAGGTCTGCGTAAAAAGGTATACTTGATGCATGATCAAATCCGGCAGACAAGCGCCACGCTGGATGTGGCTCACGCTCACCTGGGCCGGGGTCGGCCTCGGTACGGCGGGGGCGTTTCTGCCGGTGCTGCCGACCACGCCGTTTCTGCTCGTGGCCCTGTGGTCGGGGTCGCGGGCCAACCCGCGCCTGCGCTTTCGCCTGTACCGCCACCCGCGCTACGGCGCCACGCTGCGCGCCTGGCACCGTCACGGCGTCATTCCCCTGCGGGCCAAGCTGCTCGCCTGCAGCCTGATGGCAGCCAGTGCGGTCTCGCTGTGGCTGCTCGGGGCCGCGCCGGCGCTGCTCGCTGGCGTGCTGCTCATGTTCACCCTGGTAATGACCTTCGTGCTGACCCGCCCGTCGCGGATCGATACCGTCCGGATTCAGAAAACATGCCAACCCAAACCTTGACCGAGACACTTCGCAGCGAAACGGCCCTGTGGGCCTGCCCCTTTCGTCCTTTCTTCCTGGGCGCTTCTGGCTACGCCATCGCGGCGGTGATCGGCTGGCTGGGCGTGCTGCTGCTGGGCTGGCCGCTGGCCGGCGATCACCCGCCAATGCAGTGGCACAGCCACGAGATGCTGTTTGGCATGGTGGGTGCGGCGATCGCCGGATTTCTTCTCACTGCCATGTGCAACTGGACCGGATCACATCCGCTGTCCGGGCGCGGGCTTCAGGCACTGTTTGGCCTGTGGCTGGCCGGGCGTGTCGCTCTGTGGCTCTCGGCGCTGTTGCCTCACGCCCTGGTCGCATCCGTCGATATCGCCTTCTTCGCCGCAGTAGCAATTTATGCCGGGCGCGTGATCATCGGTGCGGGCAATTACCGCAATCTGCCGCTGGTGGCGGTGGTCTCTGCCCTGGCCCTGGCCAACCTGCTGTTCCACGCCGGCTGGTTCATGCAAGAGCCGGCCCTGGTACGTCGTGTCGAGCTGGGTACGGTCGGGCTGATCGTGCTGCTGATCATCATCGTCGGCGGACGAATCACGCCGGCGTTCACGCGCAACTGGCTGCTGCGCCAGCACAGGCAACCCGAGCAGGTGCGAAGCTGGCCGCTGGTGGAAGCGGCCAGCATGGTCTCGGCTGCCTTGCTGGTGCTGGCGCTGCTGGCCGGTGCACCTGCGCCGGTGCTGGCCGCTCTGGCCGCAGTGGCGGGCGTGGCCAATGCCGCTCGGGTGATTGGCTGGCGCGGCTGGTGCGCGCGCACTGACGCCCTGGTCTGGATCCTTCATGCCGGCTACGCCTGGATTCCGCTGGGCCTGATCCTGATGGCCATCGGCGTCGGCTTCGGCAGCCCCGTCTCCACCGTCTGGATGCACGCACTGGGCCCCGGCGCCATGGGCGTGATGATCATCGGCGTGATGACACGTGTGGCACTGGGCCACACCGGACGCCCGCTCGAGCTGCCGCGGGGCGCAGCGGCCATCTACGCGCTGATCCTGACCGCCGCAACCGTGCGGCTCATCACGGCCCTGGGCTGGCTGCCGTGGCGCGGCGGGGTCATGGTCACCACCGCGGCCTGGTGCGCCGCGTTCCTGTTGTTTCTGTGGCTTTATCTGCCGATTCTGGTGCGCCCGCGCGCCGACGGCCGGCCCGGATGAGGAACTGAACCCATGCGCCTGACCCATCATGCCGATCTCGGCCTTCGCGTCCTGATGCACCTGACGCTCACCGGCGAGGATCGCGTCACGATCCAGGAAATCTCCGAGGCTTTCGGAATATCGCGCAATCACCTGATGAAGGTGGCGCACAAGCTGGCCGGCCTGGGCTACATCGAGTCGACCCGCGGCAGCGGCGGCGGAATCCGCCTGGGTCGCACCCCGGACCAGATCGTGGTCGGCCAGGTCATACGCGACATGGAGCCCGATTTCGGTCTGGTCGAGTGCTTCCGACCAGACAATCGCTGCGTCATCACGCCCGTGTGCGTTCTGCCGCAGATGCTCGACGAAGCCCTGCAGGCCTTTCTTGAGGTGCTCGACGCCTACACCCTGGCCGACCTGGTCACACCGAAGATCGCGCCGGAAATGGCGCGTATCCTGCAGATCCGCCTCGATTCCTAGCCCGCCGGAGGTTGCTCGGTAATCCCGGCGCGGGACCGGTACAATCCCGCGCCATGGAACTGATCGATATCGGCTGCAACCTGACCCACGACTCCTTCGACCCCGATCGTGAAGCGGTCATCGAGGGCGCCCGCGATGCCGGGGTGTCGCGAATGATCGTCACGGGCGCCACGGAGGCAGGAAGCATCCAGGCACTGGAACTGGCCGGTCAGTGGGCCGGAATCCTGTATGCGACCGCCGGCGTGCATCCACATCATGCCCAGCAAGTCGGCAGCGAGACGCTGAGCGTGCTGGCCGACCTGCATCGGGACGACCGGGTCGTTGCCGTTGGCGAATGCGGTCTCGATTACTTTCGTGATTTCTCGCCGCGACCGGCCCAGCGCCGCGCCTTCGAAAAACAGCTCGAGCTGGCCGTCAACTGCGGCAAGCCGGTCTTTCTGCACCAGCGCGACGCTCACGACGATTTCATCGCCATCTTCCGAGAATTTCGCCCGCACCTGGCCGGCGCGGTGGTGCACTGCTTTACCGACACCCGCGAGGCCATGCTCGAATACCTGGAAATGGACTGCCATATCGGCATCACCGGCTGGATCTGCGACGAGCGCCGCGGCCACCATCTCAAGGAGTTCGTCGACGAGATCCCGTCAAACCGGCTGATGATCGAGACCGACGCCCCCTACCTCAAGCCGCGCAACATGCGCCCGCGCGTGCGCACTCACCGCAACGAGCCGAAATGGCTGCCCTGGATCGCCGGCACCGTCGCCGCCTGCCGCGGCGTGAGCCCGGATCAACTGGCGCAGGAAACAACCGCCACTGCGGAGCGCTTCTTCGGCTTGGGGGTTTGATCGGTTGAAAGTGGGGGCGGCAGGGAGTTCGTCGGCCTCACGCAGAGGCGCTGAGAGGCAAAGTGCGCAGAGAAAAGAAAGAATATGTTGAGCTTATTCGTGCTCTTCTTTCCCTCTGCGGACTCTGCTCCTCAGCGACTCTGCGTGAAAACCGAACCGCCAGCAATGCCCGCCGCTACGCCGCAGCAGCGGCGCGGCGCAGGGTAGCCAGACGTCGGGCCTGCATCTTCAGGCGATATTCGAGCTCGCGGTAACGGGTGGCCAGCTCGGTGCGGCGCCACTTGTCGCGAATGGCGGCCTTGCCGGCGGCGACGCGATCGGCCTGCACGGCCTGCCACTGCGCCACCGTGTCCTTGAACTGCTGATATTCGTGCTCGACCGTTTCCGACCAGCTTCGAGCGCGCGGATCACCCGCGATGCGCTCCTGCAGCTCGCGGAACTGAACCTGGAGACGCGCACGGCGAATCTTGAAGCGCGGCGTGCGGCGCAGATCGTGCGCCAGGCCCATCCAGGAAGCCGCGGCAATCAGCCACTTGCCCGGGTCGAACTGCCACCAGCGAATGCCGTTGCGGTAGTCGGCCTGAAAGGCGTGGTGGAAGTTGTGATACCCCTCGCCCCAGGTCAGCAGCGCAACGATGCCGCTGTCGCGCGCGGTGTTGCCCAGGTTGTGCTTGCGCCCGCCGAGCGTGTGGGC
>CAYUPK010000005.1:0-161832 GCA_964446675.1 uncultured Wenzhouxiangella sp. | reverse complement strand
TCTACCCGCAAGCGGTCCGGAAATGAACGCTACCCACACGAATCAGTGAAGAGCCATTCGGGCTAGAGGGCTGGAAGCCGGTGATTACCAGGCCTTCATCTGCGTCCACAGCGATGACACCCAAGCCGCGTTGATCCCGGTGCCGTTCAGCCTTGAAGTGGAAAGCGTGGAAGACCTGATCTTCGACGACCGCTTCGAGCAGGAATAGTCACCCACACCGGAGGGCGATCCATCCAACGCCCGCCATCTCGAGCCCGGTCAGATCTCCTGACCGGGTTTTTTTTACGACACCGAAAGACCTGGAGTTTGCATTCAGCCCTGCTGCGCCGGATACGGCTCCGACAGCTCAGCCTCCATCCAGCGCGGCTCGCTCAATCAGCGCCACCCCGTCCCCGCCATGCTCGAAAGCCAGCCAGGTGAACTCGATCCGGCGCTCAAGTAACAGTTTTTCGAGCGCTTCGGCGGCTTCGCCGACTTCGACAATCAGCACGCCGTCGTCTTCGAGGTGATTGCCGGCGGTGTCGAGCAGGCGGCGAACCAGATCCAGGCCGTCTTCGCCCGCCTCGAGGCCCAGCGCGGGCTCCCAGCGGTATTCGGCGGGCAGAGCGGCCATCGAGGCGGTGGGCACGTACGGCGGGTTGGCCAGGATCAGGTCGTAACGGCGCCCGGCCACACCGTCGAGCAGGTCGGATTCGATGACCGCCACGCGGTCGGCCACGCCGTGGCGCTCGGCGTTGCGGCGCGCCAGGGCCAGCGCGCCGGGGCTGATGTCGACGGCATCGACCTCCACTTCGGGCCAGTAGTATGCAGTGGCGATGGCCAAGCAGCCCGACCCGGTGCCTACGTCGACCACGCGTCGGAGCTGCCCGGGCTCGATCCACGGCGCGAACCCTTCCACGATTAACTCCGCCAGCGGCGAGCGCGGCACCAGCACGTTCTCGTCGACCGTGAACGCCAGCCCCGCAAACCAGGCCTGGCCCAGCAGATAGGCCAGCGGCCGCCGCGTCTCGATGCGTTCGTTCAGCAGCGCTTCGAAGCGTTCCTGCTCCTGCGCGGTAGCTACACGCGCAGCCGCCGCCGCGTCAAAGTCCGGCGCCAGCCCGAACACGCTCGATGCCATCCAGCAGGCCTCGTCGAACGCATTGTCCGTGCCGTGGCCGAAGAAAAGGCCAGCCGCATCCATGCGGGCTGCGGCTTGGCAGATGAGAGCTTCAATGGTTGGAGCAAGCATGGTGGTTGGCGGGTTTGTTGGTTTGCTGGTTAGATGGTTCGGTGCGGATGGGTTTGCGGGGCGGCTGCGCGGCGCAGTCGCCCACCAATCCTGCCGGCTGCCGAACCAGCCAACCAGCTAACCAGAATTTGGTGAGAGCCGGCCTGTAAGCCGGGTTCTGTCGGGGACAGTCATTCATCTGGGGCGGCTGTCGCCAGCCGCCTCTAGCAGCCTACCCGGGTGCAGCGCGGGCCGCGCCATTGCACCCCTATTTGGCCTTGCTTCGGGTGGGGTTTGCCGTGCCGCGTCTGTTGCCAGCCGCGCGGTGCGCTCTTACCGCACCCTTTCACCCTTGCCTGTGTCGTTGCCGACCATCGGCGGTATGCTCTCTGCTGCACTTTCCGTCGGCCCTGATCGGACCGCCCAGGCGTTACCTGGCACCCTGCCCTGCGAAGCCCGGACTTTCCTCCATGTCCGAAGACACAGCGACTGTCCGGCCGGCTCTCAGGTGAATTATGACACCGAATCGGCGAGTTGGTTGGATCGATGCGTTACGGCCCTTCGGGCCTGCACGCATCCTACGGTGCTGGTTGACGCAGGATGCGTGGAGCGCAGCGCAACGCATCGGCCGACGCTGAGTCGACGCAATGCGACCTGCCCGAAACCCGGCCCCGGCAGCCATCAAACAACAGCAACCGGCGCATCAATTGCCGCGCTGTATCCGGTCCATCGTCAGGTTATCCGAGCCGATCAGCTTCGAGCGAAACTCGCCCAAGGGGATGCCGCGGGTGTAGCGGTAGATCTCGCGGCGGCCGCGGTCGTCGTCGGCCTTGACCAGGTGGAGGCGATCGATTTCCTCCTCGCGGCGGTAGCCGACCAGATCGCTCAGGTCGACGAAGGCGCCGGGGCCCTGGAACTCGAATTCCTGCACCAGAGCTTCGGCGTCGCCTTCGAAGCGCATGTTCTCGATCGGCCAGCGCACCGCGTAGCGGTTGCCGGTGGTGGCGACCACCGGCACGGCACAGCCGTCGGGGTGGCCGCGCACTTCGCCGGCCCCGCCGTCGGGGTTGTCGATGAGAAACAGCAGGTAGCGCGGCATCTCGCCGAACAGTTCGACGTCCTCGAAATAGCACTTGCCCTCGCCGAAGCCTTCCTCGACCACCTTCAGGGTGTCGACCGGCATGGGCACCTTGTAGGGCACCAGCACGTCGAACCAGGTGTCGCCATTGACCGGGATATCGCGCCGGGTCTCGTACTTGTAGATGCGCAGTTGGGCGAGGACGACGTAGTCGGATTCGGCCGCGCGCTCGGCCGGCGTGGTCAGCGGCTGATTCCCGGATGATGGTTCAGCCGACGCTTCGGCAGACTCGGACGATTCCTGCGCGGCCAGCGGCAGCGCCAGGAGCAATAGTGCGAAAGGAATGATCTTGTTCATGGGCGTTTTGACGCGCGCAACAGCGGATGAGTTCAGCCCTATTCTGTCATCTTGTGCTCTGGAAAAGCATTCCACGCAAAGCCGCACAGAAACCAGAAGCAGAAAACCTTGTAACCACGGAAGGTCACGGAAGACACGGGAAGTGAAACAAGAGGAGACGACGGAATGCGTGCCGGGGTACGCACGATTTTGGCTCGATGCTCGCCCTGCCGCGTTTTTCAGATCTTATTCAGTGAATTCCGTGTTTTCCGTGGTTCCATCGTCTTTGCCTTCCTTGGCATCCTTGCGTATTACAGGTTTTTCCAGATTTGCCGAACAGCGGCTCAGGTCAGCGCCTGGCCCATGCGCACGCGGTCGCCGGCGGCAAGCGCGGGCGTCCAGGCCGGGAAGTCCTTTGGCGTGAGCACGATCACGGTCGAGCCCCAGTGGAAGCGGCCCAGCTCGCCGCCGCGCTCGAGTTCGTGGCCGTCGATCTGGCGGGTGCGGATATCCGGCCCCGGGCGGCGGTCATTGGGGCCGCCCCAGACGGTCTCGATGCCGGCCACCAGCATGGCCGCCACCATCACCACCGCCACCGGGCCGTGGTCGGTGGCGAGCATGGCGACCATGCGCTCGTTGCGCGCAAACAGCCGCGGCACCGCCCGGGTGGTACTGGCCGAAACGCTGAAAAGCTGGCCGGGCACGCGCACTTCCTCGACCACCCTGCCGGCAATCGGCGAGTGCACGCGGTGGTAGTCCTTCGGCGCCAGGTAGACGGTGATGAAGTGGCCGTCCTCGAAGGCGTCCGCGCGCGCGGCCGAGCCGAGCAGTTCGGCGGCGGTGTAGTCGAAGCCCTTGGCCTGCACGATGGCATCGCCGCGCAGGCGCCCGAGCTGGCTTACGGTGCCGTCGGAGGGGCAGACCAGGCGGTGGCGCTCGTTGGCAATCGGGCGCGCGCCGGCGCTGAGCGAACGGGTGAAGAAATCGTTGAAGCAGTCGTATTCGGCCGGGGCCTTGCGCTCGGCCTCGTCCAGATCCACGCCGAACAGCCGGATGAATACGCGGATGAAGGGCTGGCTGAACCAGCGCCAGCGACACGAGGAAAGCCGCCAGGCGATCGCGGTCAGCAGCTTTTGCGGCACCACGTACTGCGGTCCGACCCGCAGCCGCAGCGACAGCGGAGCCTTCATCGCGCCAGCGCGAACAGGTCGGCGGCCACCGCCTGGCGATCCAGCGGCGGCGCAAACCGGCCAAGAAGCCGGCCCTGCGGGTCGATGATCAGGATGGAGGCGGAATGATCCACGGTGTAGTAACCGGAGTCCGGTTCGGGCTCGCCCAGGGCGTAGTAGATGCCCAGGCTGCGGGTCAGTCCCTCGAGCTGATTGGCGTCGGCGGTGGCGCCGATGAAGTCCTCGTCGAAGGAATGTACGTAGGCCTCCAGCGCTTCGGCATCGTCGCGCTCGGGATCGACCGAGACGAAAATCACCTGCGGCTTCGAGGCCGCGCCCATGGTGTCGAGGCTGTCGACCGCCGAATGCAGCATGGCCATGGTGTCGGGGCAGATGTCCGGGCAGTTGGTAAAGCCGAAGAACATCAGCGACCAGCGCCCCTTCAGGTCAGCGTTCATCAGCGGCTCGCCGGCGGCGGTGCGCAGCTCGAACTCCGGCAGCGGCCGGGCCTCGGGAAAGACCTGCGCCGCGCGCAGCTCCTGTGAGCGATCGAGCAGCTTCGAAGAAATCACGATACCGGCCGCAATCGCCGCCAGGGCAATGACGATCAACAGGAATATGCGGCCAGACGCGGCCCGCGGACAAGCGAATTGATTCATGCGGCAATTATATCGAAGGCGCGCAGCGAAACGTGACCTCCCGCCGCCGTCAACGCCCCAGCAGGCGCATCCACCACCAGAAGTTGACCACGCCGATCAGCGCGCCGGCAACGTAGGTAAAGGCTGCCGCGGTGAGAATGCGGCGAGCGGCCCAGCGGTCTTCTCGCTTCAGATAGCCGCCCTGATTGAGCAGCGGCAGCGCGCGGCGGAAGCTGGCGTCGAACTCGGTCGGCAGGGTCACCAGATGAACGACCACGCCCGAGGCCAATGAGGCCACCGCCATCGCCAGCAGGATCAGACCGGCGCGCGGCAGGCGCAGCGCCAGCATGATGACCGGCGCGAGCACCAGCAGGATCATGCCGAAGCGCTGAAAGCGCTGCATGCCCTTGACCAGGTGCGTGCGCCACATCAGCGGACGGTAGCCATCGGCATGCTGAATCGCGTGCCCCACTTCGTGGGCGGCAACGGTGACCGCAGTCAACGACGCGCCGCCATAATGCTCCGGGCTGAGCCGCACCACCCGGTCATCGGGGTCGTAGTGATCGCCGCCGGAGTCGGTCTGCTCCACGGCCACCGTCTCCAGCCCCAGCCGGTCGAGCAGATGCCGCGCCAGCTCCCCGCCCGTGCCCTGATAGCGATCAGCCGGCTCGCGATATTTAGCCAGCACGCGCTTGACCCACCACTGGGGCAGAAACACGATCACGGCGATCAGGACGAGAATGACGACGGGCATGGGGCGGCGGATGCGTCCGGTAATTTGGATGGTGAGGCGAGTTTAGCAGGCGGCTGATTGGTTGGCTGGTTTACTGGTTAGCTGGTTGGCTTGTTCAGTTCTCCTGGATTTGCGGGGCGGCTTCGCCGCGATGAGTTTGGTGGCAATGGATAACGAAGCCCGCCTTGTTTTCCCTGAAACCTGAACCCTGAAACCTGAACCCTTTTTCTTAAACAAGCCAACCAAACGACTAATCAATCAGAATATCTACGCTGCTGAATGTCACGGGATGAGCGGCGGAGCAGGCTACCCACGCCGGGCTTCGATCAGGGCAAAGGCTTCCTTGCGATTCAGGCCGGTCAGGCGCGCCAGCACTTTTGCCGCGCGCGAGGGCGGGAGCTCGCGCGCCAGTTCCTCGGCCAGGGCGCCGGGGTCGATGGCCGGTGCGGCGCTGTCGCTGCCGGCGACGACCAGGACGGCTTCGCCCCGCTGCTGGTCGGGATCGGCGGCAATCCAGTCGCGCAGGGGCTGAAGCTCATCGCGCCTTACGGTTTCGTGCAGCTTGGTCAGCTCGCGCGCCAGGGTGGCGCGGCGATCCGGGCCGAAGGCGGTCATCATGTCCGTGAGCACGGCCGGCAGATCGCGCGCCGGGGCGTAGAACACCAGCGTGGCGGTCTGCCCGGCGAGTTCACCCAGGCGTTTGCGGCGGGCTGCCGATCTTGCCGGCAAAAAGCCCTCGAACCAGAAGCGGTCAGTGGCCAGGCCGGCGATCGACAGCGCGGCCGTGGCGGCGCAGGGGCCGGGTACGCTGCGCACCGGAATTTCGACATCATGCGCGGCCGCCACCAGGCGATAACCCGGGTCGGAAATCAGCGGCGTGCCGGCATCGCTGACCAGGGCGACGTCGACTCCAGCCTGCAGTTTTCCGACCAGGCGCTCGACCACGCGCGCCTCGTTGTGCTCGTGCAGGCTGACCATCTGCGCCCGTTCTGCGCGGCCGGCCAAGAGGCGCGAAGACACGCGGGTGTCTTCGGCGGCAATGAGCGGCACGGATTCAAGCAGTGTTCGGGCGCGCGGTGACAGATCGTCCAGATTGCCAATCGGTGTGGCCACGACCCACAGCGTTCCGGACTTGTCTCCAGCCGCCATCAGTCGTCAAAGCGCAGGTGCTTGACCGAGCGCCCTTCGTCACGAATTTCCCTGAGGGCTTCGATGCCGATGGCGATCTGCTTGTCGACGAAGTTCTGCGTCACCGTGCGATCGGAAGCGTCGGTCTTGACGCCCTCGGGCACCATCGGCTGGTCGGATACCAGCAGCAGCGCGCCGGTCGGAATGGAGTTGGCAAAACCGGTGATGAAGATCGTGGCCGTTTCCATGTCGATGGCCATGCAGCGCGTCTGGCGCAGGTACTTCTTGAAGGCCTTGTCGTGTTCCCACACTCGGCGGTTGGTGGTGTAGACCGTGCCGGTCCAGTAGTCCAGTCCGTGATCACGAATCGTGGAGGACACCGCGCGCTGCAGGGTAAAGGCCGGCAGAGACGGCACCTCGGGCGGAAAGTAATCGGCCGATGCGCCCTCGCCGCGGATGGCGGCGATGGGCAGAACCATGTCGCCGAGCTGATTCTTTTTCTTCAGCCCGCCGCACTTGCCCAGAAACAGACAGGCGCGCGGCGAGACGGCCGAGAGCAGATCCATGATGGTCGCCGCGTTGGCCGAACCCATGCCGAAATTGATGATGGTGATGTCCTCGGCCGTGGCGTTGGGCATCGGCCGACCCTGACCGCTTACCTGCACGCCCATCAGCGCAGCGAACTTCTCGACATAATTGCCGAAGTTGGTCAGCAGAATGTATCTGCCGAACCCGTCAAGCTCCGTGCCGGTGTAGCGCGGGAGCCAGTTCTTGACGATGCCTTGCTTGGTGTCCATGTCCTGGTTAGCTGGTTGACTGGTTAGCTGGTTGGCGGGCCTTCCGCCGCCACGCGCCTTGCGTTAACCTACCACGCCTGCTTTCACCCGATGGACGAGCCGATGACCGATTCTGCCCGATTGCCGGCGTTGCCCGGTCTGTTGGTCGCTTTGGGTATCGCCGTGGGCTCCTGGGCCGTGGTTCACCTGGTGGCCATGCTGCCGCCACCGATCGGCTCGCTGCCGCTGAACATGATGCTGATCGCCATCCTGACGGGGCTGGCGCTCGCCGGGCCATCGCAGGAGCGGCCGTCATGGACGCCGGGCCTGGAGCTGGCGCGCGGGCCGATTCTGAAAATCGCCACGGCCATGATCGGGCTGCGGCTGAGCCTGGCCGACCTTGGCGAGCTGGGCGCGCAGGCGCTGCCGCTGGTCGTGCTGGTCGTGCTCATCGGCCTGGCCGTGAGCCTGCTGCTGGCCCGGCTGGCCGGCGCGACGCCGCGGCTGGGCATTCTGCTGGCGGCCGGCACCGCGATCTGCGGCGCTTCGGCCATCGCCGCCATCGCGCCGGGGGTGAAGGCCAAAAGCGACGAAATCTGCTACGGCATCGCCTGCGTGGCGCTGATCGGGCTGACCGCTACGCTGGTCTATCCCTGGGCGCTGAGTCACCTGCTGGAAACGCCCGAGCAGATCGGCATGGTCATGGGCACGGCCATTCACGACACCGCCCAGGTTACCGCCGCGGCCGCGCTGCACGAGCAGGCCTGGCAGGCCGAGGGCACGCTGGTGGCCGCGACGGTCACCAAGCTGATGCGAAACGCCGGCATGCTCGTCGTCGTGCCCGGCCTGGTATGGCTGTATTCGCGCCGTCACCAGGCCGGCGAGGCCAGGATCAAGCTGCCGCTGTTCATCGTCGCCTTCATCATGCTCTCGGGCGTGCGCAGCGGCGTCGACGCCCTGCTCGGCTCCGACAACGCGCTGTGGAACCAGTTTCTGGCCGTCACCTCGCAAGTCTCGGTATTTGCCTTCGCCATGGCCATGGCCGCCCTGGCCACCACCGTCCAGCCCTCGGAGCTGAAAGCCCTTGGCTGGAAGCCGGCAGCCGCCGCCATCGGCGCCCTGGCCGCGATGTTCGGCACAGCGGTCTGGTGGGTGAGGTAGGGGTTTGCTGGTTAGCTGGTTGGCTGGTTGGCTGGTTCGGTTCGCCTGGATCTTCGGCTGCCGAACCAGCCAGCCAGCTGACTCAGAACCCCGAAGCCCCGGACTACGATCCGGGGCCTCCCTGAACGCAGCTGCCATCGGCCAGCAAGATCCCGGCTCAAGGCCGGGAGTACGGCGACTAACCAGCGAACCAGCTAACCAGCGAACAACTCTCCCCTCCCATCGAGGCGGCACCGCGAGTACACTCGGACGCTGGCCTTAGCGAAGCTTCCGGGGACTGAATCGGATGCACTGGATTACGCACAAGTTCGGCGGCTCTTCGCTGGCCGATGCCGGGTGCATCACCCGGGTCGTGGAGCTGCTCGAAAGCCGGGATGACCACGCGCAGGTCGTGGTGGTATCCGCCATGGCCGGAGTGACCGACGAGCTGATTGCGCTGACCGCGCTGGCGGCCGCCGGCGACGGCGAATGGAACAGGCGGCTCGATGCGCTGCGCGCGCGACATCTGGAAACGCTCGAAGCGCTGACCGACAGCACCTCCACGCCGGCGGGTGAGCGGCTGATCGCGCGCTTCGAGGAGCTCGAGCAACTGCTTTCGGGCCTGGCACTGATGGGCACGGCGCCGCGCGAGGCCGTGGAGCTGATTTCAGGCCTGGGCGAGCTGTTCTGCGCCGAGCTCGTCACCGCGCGCTTCAATCGAACGGGTGGAACCACGCGGATGATCGACGCGCGCGAAGTGCTGCGCGTTCAGCCCACGCCGCTGATGGTCGGCGTGGACTGGGAAGAGAGCGGGCACCGCCTGACCACCTTCCGCATCGAATACCCCGCCGATCGCTACGTGGTCACCGGCTTCATCTGCCGCCAGCGCGACGGGCGCATCTCCACGCTGGGGCGCAACGGCTCGGACCACTCGGGCAGCATCTTCGCGCGCCTGTTCGGCGCAGGCGCGCTGCATATCTGGACCAACGTCGACGGCCTGCTCTCGGCCGACCCGGCGGCCGTGCCGCAGGCGGTATTGCTCGATCATCTGTCCTATCGCGAAGCCTTCGAGCTGGCCTATTTCGGCGCGCGGGTGCTGCACCCGCAGGCGCTGGCGCCGGCACTCGATGCCGGCATTCCGGTGCGCGTGCGCAACACCTTCCGACCCGACAATCCCGGCACCCTCATTGATGCCAGCGGCAGCCCGTCGGCGCCGGTCAAGGGTATTACCAGCATCGGCGAGATGGCGCTGATCACCATCGAGGGTGCAGGCATGATCGGCGTGCCGGGCACGGCCGAGCGCGTGTTCTGGGCGCTGCATCGGGCCGAAGTCTCGGTGGCCATGATTTCGCAAAGCTCGTCCGAGCACTCGATCTGCCTGGTGGTGCCGGCCGCCAGCAGCGCACAGGCGGCCGGGGTGATCGAGCAGGCTTTCGCCCAGGAGCTGCGCCACGGTCAGATCCAGCGCGTGTTCACCGTCGAGGGCATCCGTATCCTGGCCATCGTCGGCGAGGGCATGAGCGGTCAGCCGGGTATTGCCGCGCGGCTGTTCAACAGCCTCGCGCGCGCCGGCGTGAACGTGCGCGCCATCGCCCAGGGCGCCTCGGAGCGCAATATCTCGGTGGCGGTCGACGAGGCCGACGCCCGGCGCGCGCTCAAGGCGGTTCACGCCGGCTTCTATCTTTCCGAACACACCCTGTCGATCGGCCTGATCGGCCCCGGCCAGGTCGGCCGTGCCCTGCTGCGGCAGATCGGCGAAACGCGCGAGAGCCTGCTCGAGCGCGCGCGCCTGGACCTGCGTCTGCGCGCGGTGGCCGGCTCGCAGCGCATGCGCCTGGCCGGTGATAACGAGGCCAGCCTGGACGCCGCCGCCCTGGCGAAAGATCCGTTCAACGACGAGAGCGGGCCGCTGGATTTCGATCACTTCGTCGAAAAAGTGAACGACGACCACTGGCCGCACGCGCTGATCATCGACTGCTCGGCCAGCGATGCCGTCGCCGAGCGCTACGCCGGCTGGCTGGCGGCCGGCATTCACGTGGTCACGCCCAACAAGCGCGCCGGCAGCGGCCCGGCCGAGCGCTACCGGGCCATTCGCGCCCCGGTCGAAGCCGGGCGCGCGCGCTGGCGCTACGAGGCCACCGTGGGCGCGGGCCTGCCCATCATCCAGACGGTGCGAGACCTGCTCGACACCGGCGATACCATCCGCCGCGTCGAGGGTATTTTCTCCGGCACCCTGGCCTACCTGTTCAACCGCCTTGCACCGGGCATGTCCTTTGCCGAGCTGGTTGGCGAGGCGCACGCGGCCGGCTACACCGAGCCCGACCCGCGCGACGACCTGTCGGGAATGGATGTGGCGCGCAAGCTGGTCATCATCGCGCGCGAAATCGGCCTCGACCTGGAGCTGGACGATATCGAGGTTGAGAACCTGATTCCCGATTCGCTGGCAAGTCTCAAGGTCGAAGACTTCCTGGCCGGGCTTGGCGAAATGGACGCGACCATGGGCGAACGCATCGAGGCGGCCCGCAGCGACGGGCGGGTGCTGCGCCACGTCGCCGAACTGGACGATTCAGGACGGGCGAGCGTTGCGCTGCGCGCCCTGCCCGAAAACCACCCCTTCGCCCACCTGGCGCTGACCGACAACGTGGTCGCCTTCACCACCGAGCGCTACTGCGACAACCCGCTGATCGTGCAGGGCCCCGGCGCCGGCCCGGAAGTGACCGCCGCCGGCGTGTTCGCCGATCTGCTGCGCGTGGCCAGCGGCCTGGGGGCAAAGCTGTGAGCACACGCCACAGCGCCAGCGCCTTCGCCCCGGCCAGCGTCGGCAACGTGGCCTCGGGCTTCGACCTGCTCGGCCATGCCATTGACGGCCCCGGCGACACGGTCACGGCAAGCCGCAGCGAGGAACCGGGCGTGACCATCGAGGCGATCACCGGCCTGGCCGACAACCTGCCCCTCGATCCCGGGACCAACACCGCCTCGGTGGCTGTCCAGGCACTGCTCGACGCCGTCGACCCCGGCTTCGGCGTGACGCTTGGCATCCACAAGGGCATTCCGCTGTGCTCGGGCCTGGGCGGCTCCGCTGCCTCGGCCGTCGCCGGCGCGGTGGCTGCCAACGCCCTGCTCGACGAGCCGCTGCCGAGACAAGCGCTCTATCGCTTCACCCTGGCCGGCGAGTCGGTGGCCAGCGGCGATGCCCACGGCGACAACCTGGGCTCGCAGTTGCTCGGCGGACTGGTGCTGGCCACCCGCGACGGCCTGCTCAAGCTGCCCGTGCCGGCCGCGCTTGAGGCCGTGGTCGTTCATCCCGACTATCGTGTGGCCACGCGCAAGGCGCGACAAGCCCTGCGCGAGCCCTTTGACCTGGCCACGGTGGTGGCCCAGCAGACCCATCTGGCCGAGCTGATCTGCGGCTGCTATGAAAACGACATCGGGCGCCTGGCCCGCGGCCTGGTCGACGTGATGATCGAGCCGCGCCGCTCGGCGCTGGTTCCCGGCCTGTCGCAGGTCAAGGCCGCCGCCCTGGAAGCGGGCGCGCTGGGCGCGGCCATTTCCGGCGCCGGGCCGACGGTGGTCGCCTGGTTCGACGGCGCCGAAGGCACGACGCGGGCAGCCGGCGCCATGCACGCGGCCTTCCGGCGCGCCGGATACGAATCACAGTCCTGGATCACGCCCGTTAACGCCCCGGGCGCCCGGCTGATTGACGGCCCGCCGGGGAAGGCCGCGTGAAATTCATCAGCACCGCAGGCGAGGCTCGTGCCGACCTGGCCGAGGCCCTGACCAGCGGCCTGGCCCCCGACGGCAGCCTGTTCGTGCCCGAGCGCCTGCCGCAGCTCGATATCGGCACTCTGGCCCGCTGCGATACCCTGCCCGAGACTGCGGCACAGATCCTGGCACCGTTTTTTGCCGACAGCGCGCTGGCCGATGAACTGCCCGCAATCTGCCGCGAGGCGCTGGACCTGCCGCTGCCAATTACCGCAATGGCGCCCGCTGCCGACAGCGCCGCCGATCGGGCGCCGGCCTGGCTGCTCGAGCTCTTCCACGGCCCCACCGCCGCCTTCAAGGACTTCGCCGCCCGCTTTCTGGCCGCCTGCCTGTCGCGACTGCGCGCCGACGACGCGCCCGAGCGCACGGTGCTGGTTGCCACCTCCGGCGACACCGGCAGCGCGGTCGCCGCCGCATTTCATCGCCGGGTCGGCTTTCGCGTAGTCGTGCTCTACCCCGACGGTAAAGTATCGGCGCGCCAGGCCCATCAGCTCGGCGCCTTCGGCGACAACGTGCAAGCTTATCGAGTGCAGGGCAACTTCGACGACTGCCAGCGCCTGGTCAAACGTGCGCTCGCTGACCGCGAACTACTCGACCAGGTTCCGATGACCTCGGCCAACAGCATCTCCATTGGCCGTCTGCTGCCGCAGATCAGCTACTACGCCCACGCCGCCTGCCGGCTGTTCTCCGAAACCCGCGAGCCGATCGATGTCATCGTACCCACCGGCAACCTGGGCAACGCCACCGCCTGCATCATGGCACGGGAAATGGGCCTGCCCATCGGCCAGGTCACCCTGGCCACCAACGCCAACCGCAGCCTGCCCGACTATTTCGCCGGCGGCGATTTCGACCCGCAAAAGGCTATCGCCACCCTGGCCAACGCCATGGATGTCGGCCGGCCCAGCAACTTCGAGCGCCTGGCCTGGCTGTTTCGCGACCGCGACCTGAGAAATGCCGGCATCGACGCGGTCAGCATCGACGACGAGCGCATCCGCCAAACCATCGTCAAGACCCACCGCGAACGCGGCCTGACCGTCTGCCCCCACACCGCCTGCGCCATGGCCGCCCTGGACGACCGCCGCCGAGCCGGCCACAACCGCCCCACCCTGGTGGCCGCCACCGCCCACCCGGCCAAGTTCGAACAAGTCGTCGAGCCGCTGCTCGGCCGCGAGATCCCGCCACCCAAGCCACTGGCCGCGCTGCTGCAGCGCGACAGCCACGCCGAGGAGCTGGCGTCCGATTACAGCGCCTTGCAAGCCGCGCTACGTCGTCCGTCGCGGATGTAACCGCGACCTAACCGCCCCCCAAAGAACCGTCGTGGTTCCAAAGGCGTTGACTTTCCTGGCGTCTTGGCGTCTTGGCGTTTCAAAGGGCTTGATTTTTTCCCGAACTACAACTGCGCCGCCAGGCGGGTGCCTTCGGCGATGGCGCGTTTGGCGTCGAGTTCGGCGGCGATGTGGGCGCCGCCGATGACGTGGACGTTCATGCCGGCGGCTTTCAGCGGTTCGACCAGTTCGGTACGCGAAAGCTGGCCGGCGCAGATGACGATGTTGTCGACCTCGAGCACCTGCGGCTGGTCGTCGATGCGGATATGCAGGCCGTCGTCGTCGATGCGCTCGTAGCTGACTCCGCCGAGCATGTTCACCTGGTAATTGCGCAGCGAGAGCCGGTGGATCCAGCCGGTGGTCTTGCCCAGGCCCCTGCCGTGCTTGCTGGTCTTGCGCTGCAGCAGGTGGACTTCGCGCGCGGGCTTGTCGAACTGCGGCTTGAGGCCGGCCACGCCGCCTCTGCGCTCAAGCGTCATGTCCACGCCCCACTGTTCAAAGAAGTCTTCTGCCGCCGGATCGTCCGGGTCGGGCTCGGCCGGCACCTGGCCGTGGACGAGAAACTCCGCCACATCGAAACCGATCCCCCCGGCGCCGATGACGGCCACGCGCCGGCCCACCGGCCTGTTATGCAGCAGCACGTCGACATAACCCAGCACCGAGGGGTGATCCTGGCCGGGAATCTTCGGGTCGCGCGGCAGCACGCCGGTGGCGATGACCACCTCGTCGAAGTCCTGGGCTTTCAGATCAGCGGCGTCGACTCCCGTGTTGAGACGCAGATCGACCTTGTGGAGCTCGATCAGGCGGCCGAAGTAGCGCAGGGTCTCGACGAACTCTTCCTTGCCGGGAATGCGCTGAGCCATGTTGAACTGCCCGCCGATGCGGTCCATGGCCTCGAACAGCACGACCTTGTGGCCGCGCCCGGCCGCCGTGGTGGCCGCCGCCAGTCCGGCCGGGCCGGCGCCAATGACCGCTACCCGCTTGCGCTGCGCCGCCGGGCGGATGATCAACTCGGTTTCGTGCCCGGCACGCGGGTTGACCAGGCAGGAGGCCTTCTTGTTTTCGAACACGTGATCCAGGCAGGCCTGGTTGCAGGCGATGCAGGTGTTGATCTCGTCGGCGCGGCGCTCACGCGCCTTGTTGACCCATTCGGCGTCGGCCAGGAAGGGCCGCGCCATCGAGATCATGTCGGCATCACCGCGCTCGAGTACGGCTTCGGCGGTGTGCGGCGTGTTGATGCGGTTGGTCGCCACCAGCGGAATGGTCACCGCATCGCGGAACTTGCGCGTCACCCAGGTGAATGCGGCGCGCGGCACCGAGGTGGCGATGGTGGGAATGCGCGTCTCGTGCCAGCCGATGCCGGTGTTGATGATGCTCGCCCCGGCTGCCTCGATGGCCCGGCCAAGCTCGACGACTTCATCCCAGCTATTGCCGTCACCGAGCATGTCGAGCATCGACAGACGATAGATCAGGATGAAATCGCTACCGACCGCCTCGCGCGTACGCCGCACGATTTCTACGGCGATGCGCATGCGGTTCTGGAACGAACCCCCCCACTGGTCCGTGCGCCGGTTGGTGCGCGGCACCAGAAACTGGTTGATGAAATAGCCTTCCGAGCCCATCACCTCCACGCCGTCGTAGCCGGCGTGCTGCGCCAGCCGGGCAGCGCGCACGAAATGGCCGATCTGCCTCTCTACCGCCTTTGCCGACAACGCCCGGGGCTTGAACGGAGTGATCGGCGACTTGATGGCCGACGGGGCCACGGAGAACGGATGATAGGCATAGCGCCCGGCGTGCAGAATCTGCATGCAGATCCGCCCGCCGGCCTCATGCACGGCGTCGGTCATGCGCCGATGGCGGCGCGCCTCCAGGCGATGGGTCAGCTTGGAGGCCAGCGGCGCCAGCGAACCGCGCCGGTTGGGCGCGATGCCCCCGGTCACCATCAACCCCGCCCCGCCGAGCGCGCGCTCGACGAAATAGGCCGTCAACCGCGGCCAGTTCCACACCCGATCCTCCAGCCCGGTATGCATCGAGCCCATCAATATACGATTGGGCAAGGTCACGTGCCCGAGATCGAGCGGGCGAAAGATGTTTGGGTAGGCGGCGGGGGTGGCTTCGGTCACGGCATACTCTGGCGTATGGAGAAAACGCCATTATGCATGGGAAAGAAGGTTTCAGGGTTCAGGGTTCAGGGAAAAACGAGTTCCGGGCAACAAGGCGCGCGCCGAACCAACTAACCAGCCAACTCAGGTACTCCGCACCCCCGGACTCGATCCGGGGCCTCACTGAACGCAGCCGCTACTGGCAAGAAGATCCCGGCTCAAGGCCGGGAATACGGCTGGTAACCAGCCAACCACTCCCCCAGCCAACCAGTCGCGCCTTTCTTCCTGAACCCTGAAACCTGAAACCTGAACCCTAACTACGCACATCCACGCCGCTTGCTTCGGCCAGCTCTTCGTAGAGCTTCCGCTCCCGCTCGCTCTGTGGCTTCGGCACGACAACCTTGAGATTGACGATCTGGTCGCCGGCGGGTTTGCCGGGCAGGCCGCGGCCCTTGAGGCGCATTCTGCTGCCGCTCGACGAGCCGGCCGGGATGTTCATGCTGACCTTGCCACCGAGCGTGGGCACGCGCACTTTGGCGCCCAGGGCGGCCTCCCAGGGGGCGATGGGCAGGTCGACAAGCACGTTGCGACCGTCGAGGCTGAATATCGGGTGCGGGGCGATGCTGACTTCCATGAGCAGATCGCCGGCGGGGCCACCACCGATGCCGGGTTCGCCCTGGCCGGCCAGGCGGATCTTGCGCCCGGGCGTTACGCCGGCCGGGATGCTGACTTCCAGACTCTGACGCTGGCCGCCGCGGTCGAGCGTGAGGCGCCGCTTGCCGCCGTTGAAGGCGGTATCGAGGTCGATCTCGACGCTGGCGTTGATGTCGCGCCCTTTCGCGCGCACCTGGCGGCGGGCGCCGCCGCCCATGCCGCCGAGACCGCCGCCGAAGAGGCTTTCGAAAAACTCGCTGAAATCGCCAAAGCCGCCGAACCCCTGGCCACCGCCGGCTTGCTGGCCACCGCCGCGAAAGCCACCGGTCCAGCCCGGCGGCGGTTCGAAGTTGTCGCCGCCGCGCCAGCCGCCGGCGCGCACCTGATCGTAGCGCTTGCGCTTTTCGGGGTCCTTGAGCGCTTCGTAGGCTTCACCGATTTCCTTGAAACGGTCTTCCGACCCGGCGTCCTTGTTGCGGTCGGGGTGGTACTGGCGCGCGAGCTTGCGATAGGCGCGCCTGATTTCATCGGCAGAAGCCTCCGGCTCGACGCCCAGTGTCTTGTAATAGTCCTTGAACTGCATGGGTTCAACCGCTCTTGATTCGCTTCTTCTTGAATGAGGGTGGCGAGGGGAAAGTCAATGTTTCGATTCAGGTTTCAGGTTTCAGGTTTCAGGTTTCAGGTTTCAGGGAAATGACGGGTTCCGGATTTCAGACAGGCTCGCATGACTCGTAATCCCGGCCGCAGCGCCGGGATCCTCCATTCGAAGGCGCCAATAGCAGAAAGGCCCCGGATCAGGTCCGGGGATACGTGTAGTCGGTCCGGGGATACGTGTAGTCGGTCCGGGGATACGGCGCCATTCATCTCATGGCGGCCCGGAAACCGGAACCCGGGAACCGGAAACCGCTGCCCGCTCGAACCAGGTGACGGTGGGGTGCCCGGGGTTCATCTCCTGCACCAGGCGCTCGATCAGCTTGCCACTTGATTCGCCAGCGCTGCCGTCAATCACTTGGGCGGCCGTGGCGATCAGGGCGCGGGCTTCGGTAATGCGCCAGCCGCCCAGGTTGAGCGCGCGGCGCAGTTGCAGGCACCGTCGGGCGTGGTCATGCGCAGCTCCAAAGCGGCTTTCTTCCAGCGCCAGCCGGGCGCGCTCACAGGCAATCTCGGAGTGCACCGAGCGGGCCGCGGGGCCGGCGGCTTCGGCGTCGGCCGCCAGCGCCTCCAGGGTGCCCGGCTCGAGTCCCTGCCCCAGGCGCCGCTGCGCCTGCACCACGGCCAGCCGCAGGCGCAGGCTGTAGGGGTGGCGCGGGCCGAGCAGGCGAAGCATGATCCCGCGCGAGCGCTGGTAATGCGTCAGCGCCGCCGGCAGATCGCCGCGCGCCTGGGCGAGCTCGCCCAGGCCCAGCAAGGAGGCGGCAAAGTCGGGCGTGTCGTCGCCGATATAGCGGGCAAATACCTCGCTGGCGCGCTCGAGCTGGGTTTGCGCCTCGTCGAGCGCGCCGCGCACGACCAGCAGCCGGCCCAGGTTCAGGCGCGCGGCTGCCATGGCGCCGGAGGGGCCGTACTTGTCCGCGCGCACCGCCACCACGCGCCGCAGCCGCTGCTCGGCCTCGTCGTTGCGGCCCAGGCGTTCGAGCACGGTGGCCAGGTTGGCGGTAACCGATAACGCGTCGCTGGCACTGCCACGGCCGAGTGCCAGCCACAGCGCCTCGGCCGCCTCGAAGTGGCGCGCGGCGTCTTCCAGCTCGCCGCCGATCAGCAGCGTGGTGGCCAGGTTGTTCTCGGCGCGCGCCATGAGCGGCCGGGGGCCGGCGGAAACCTTCAGCGCCAGATCGCGCGCGCGTTCAAGATCGGCCAGCGCGCCCTCCCAGCGGCCCAGATCGCGACGAATGCGGCCGCGAATCTGCAGCGCATCGGACATCCGCGCCGGGTGCGTGCCCGGAATCGATTCGAGAATCGCCAGCCCGCGGTCGACGGCCTTGAGCGCTTCGTCGATGCGGCCGCGGCGGTGGTGAACCTGCGCCATGTCGAGCAGCGCAATCGAGCGCAGCAGCGGATTTGGAGCGCCCTCGTCGCTTTCGGCAAAGTCGGCCAGCAGCGGCTCGGCGGCGGCGTAGTCGTTGAGCGCGATCATGATTTCACCGAGCACGGCGTTGACCTGCTGGCGCAGATCGGGGTCGCCTGCCAGCCATTCGCCGGCCACCCCGGCGGTGCGGTCGAGCAGCTCGCGCGCGGTCATCTCTTCGGTGTCGCTCGACAGGCTGCCCACCTCGCGAAAGAGCAAGGTGAGATGCTCGCGCAGGGCGTTGGATCGACGCGCCTCGGCCTGGGCGAGATCGCGCTCCACCTGGGCAACGCGCGCCTGCCAGAGCACCGCCGACACGCCGCCGACAAGGGAAAGAACCACCAGCAGCCCCAGCGCGGCGCCGGCGGTGTGGCGGCGCGCCCACAGCGCCGCGCGCTCGAGCACGCGCGAACGGCGGGCATGAACGGGGATATCGCGCTCGAGCCGGCGGATGTCGAGCGCCAGGCCGATGACCGTGGCATAGCGCATGGCCGGATCGGCATCTGTGGCGCGCTCGATGATGGCGTCCAGGTCGCGGCGGCGGCGGAAACTGCGCCAGCTCTCCCGGGGCTGGCGGCGGGCGCCCGGCGACGGCGAGTCGCCGTAAACCAGCCAGTGCAGCAGTGCACCCAGGCCGTGGATGTCGGCGGCGGTAGACACTGGCTGGCCTTCGAGCACTTCCGGCGCGGCAAAGCCCGGCGTTATCGCCGCCGGCAGGCTGTTGTGCATGTCGCGGTCGAGCAGTCGGGCGACGCCGAAGTCCAGCAGGCATACCCGACCAGTGTCGGTCAACATGAGGTTGGCCGGCTTGATGTCACCGTGCACGATCAGCTCCCGGTGGGCGGCGGCCACCGCATCGCAGGCCTCGCGGAAGATGCGCAGCACCGTGGCCGGGGCTGGATCCTCGTTCTCGCACCAGGCATCGAGCGTGTCGCCGTCGACCCAGTCCATCACCAGATACGGGCGGCCGTCATCGGCGACGCCGCCGTCGAGCAGGCGCGCTATTCCGGGGTGGCTGAGCCGCGCCAGGGTCTGGCGCTCGAAAGTCAGCAAGCGGGCCAGTTCCTCGCTGTGGCTGCGAATGAGCTTGACGGCCACCTGCATGTCGAAGGCGCCGTCGGCACGCTCGGCCCGGTAGACGTCGCTCATGCCGCCGGCGCCGACCGCCTCGATCAAACGCCAGGGGCCCAGGCGCATGCCCGGTTCGAGCTTGCCCTGACCGGATTCGTCCAGGCGCGCGTCGAGGGCATCGTCAACCATGGAATAGGCGGATTCGTCGAGCAGGCCGCCGGGCTCGGTGCTGGCCGCCAGCAGGCGTTCCAGCCAGGCGCCCACGCGCGGCGCGCGGCGGACAATGCCGGCCAGTTCGGTCTGCCGCTGTTCACGCGGGCAGTCGAGCAGATCGTCGAGCAGACGGTCCACCAGGCGGCGGCGGGCCGGGGTCAGTCGACCAGGGGACTTGCGATCACTTTTCCGGGGCACTAATCATTCATATCCCGCTAAACGCTATTCATTTCCACCAGCAGCCAGGCGCGGGCCCGCTCCCAGTCGCGCTGAACGGTGCGCACCGACACATCGAGCATCTCGGCAATCTCCTCGGCGGTGTGGCCGCCGAAGAAACGAGCAATGACCACCTCGGCCAGGCGCGGGTTGGCTTCCTCGAGCCGAGCCAGGGCCTCGTCGATGAGCAGCACCGTCTCTTCGCTGCCGGTTGCGCCGTCGGCAAGTTCTTCGTTGAGGCTCAGCGGCGCCTGCCCGGCGCCGCGCTTGACGGCCAGCTTGCTGCGGGCGTGGTCGACGATGAGCTGGCGAATGGCCAGCGAGGACAAGCGCTTGAGATGCATCCGGTTGCGGATGTTGCTGCTGGCGCTGTTGCGCAGCTTCAGAAAGGCTTCGTGGACCAGCTCGGTGGTCTGCAGCGTGGGCGTGGACCCGAAACGCGCCTGCTGACAGCGCGCCACCTCGCGCAGGTCGTTGTAGATCAGCGGCAGAATGCGATCAAGCGTGTCGGGCTGCTCACGCAACTCCGAAAGCAGCCGGGTCACCTCCCCTTCAGAAATGACATCCTGTGAAGTTGACACGATAACAACCGCGATCTCGTAGCTATGGAGTTCACAGTTTGCCACATTCTGGCTGAATGGAGGATTAAGGGGCAACGGGTTGCGGATTCCGGCAAGCCTGACGTGTTTCGTAATCCCGGCCGCAGAGCCGGGATCTTTCAGCCGCAGGCGCCAGTAGCAGAAAAATCCCGGATCGAGTCCGAGGATACGTGTGCTGGTGGCGAGCCACACGGCGGGGGCCTCGTGGCACAAAGCCACCAGCGTGAAGACGCCAACCTGAAGCTATCATAATCTGATATCATCACGTCGTGAACAAATCGCACCGCAAGACCTTGGCCGAAGTATTCTCCGTGCCAACGTCGCGCAGCCTGGAGTGGCGGCGAATCGAGGCGCTGTTTCTGGCCGTCGGCGCCCAATCAGTTGAAGGACGCGGCTCGCGAGTGCGTTTTGAACTGAACGGCGTCGTCGCCTCTTTCCACCGACCCCACCCACAGAAGGAGGCGAAGCCTTACCAGGTTCGCGACGCCAGAGAATTCTTGATCCAGGCAGGTGTCAAGCCATGAACGCAATGAGTTACAAAGGGTATCTTGCCCGAATCGAATACAGCGACGAAGACGAGTGCTTCGTCGGCCACATTGCCGGCATCCGGGACGTCGTCGGATTCCACGGGGAATCTGTTGATGAACTCCGGGCAGCCTTCGAAGAGGCCGTTGATGACTATGTCGAGACATGCGAACGGCTGAACAAAAAGCCACAACGGCCCTACTCGGGCAAGGTAATGCTCAGGCTCGAACCGTCACTTCATGCCAAGGCCGCAATGTATGCCGAAGCTCAAGGCAAGAGCCTCAACGCCTGGGCGCAGGAAGCCCTGCAGAAAGCGGTTTCCGAATAAGCGCGTACCAGGCATCGGCTGAAGTCACCGCGCCATGAAGACGCCGGATCAAGTCCGGCGATACGGGGTGCTGATGGCAAGGCGCCCAACCCACCTCGTAATCCCGGCCGCAGAGCCGGGATCTTCCATCCGAAGGCACCAGTAGCAGAAAGACACCGGATCGAGTCCGGGGGTTCGGGATCGGCATCGGGGAGGTCCCGGATCAAGTCCGGAGATGCAGCAAATGCGCTGGCAAGGGGCGGCGTGCGTGGGGCGATTTTCGCGTAGCATTCGCTGCCAGGAAAACCCGGAAACCTTCCATCATGAGCAAATCGCTTGAACTGCGCGCCGCCCGTCCGGGTGATGAATTGCTGCTGCTCGACCTCATCGGCGAGCTGGCCGAGTACGAGAAGCTGGCCCACGAGGTCGAGGCGACCACCGGCGATCTGTCCGGGTCGCTGTTCGGCAGCGACGCGGTTGCCGAGGCGGTCATTGCCCAGTGGCAGGGCCAGGCTGTGGGCTTTGCCCTGTTCTTTCGCAATTTTTCGACTTTCGTTGGACGGCCGGGGCTTTACCTGGAAGATATCTACGTGCGCGAGTCCCATCGCGGCAAGGGTATCGGCAAGGCCCTGCTGCTGCATCTGGTCGACATTGCGCGCAGGCGCAACTACGGCCGCATGGAGTGGAGCGTGCTCGACTGGAACCAGCCGGCCATCGACTTCTACCGCAGCCTGGGCGCAAGGCCGATGTCGGGCTGGACGGTATTTCGGCTCGACGAGAAGGCGTTGGCGAAGCTGTAGGAACGGGTTTCGGGCAGCCTTTGAATTTCGCCGTCCCAGCCGCAGAGCCGGGATCTTGCAGCCGCAGGTGCCAGTAGCAGAATGGCCCCGGATCAAGTCCGGGGCTGTGCACACCCTCACACATCCCTGTGGCTTCCCGGAGACGGGAAACCGGAGCCCGTCACTTCCCCGGGCTCATTCAACCAGGTCCGGGCGCCCGTAAAACCATCCCTGCGCGTAGTCACAGCCCACCTTGCGCACGAACCCCGCCTCGGCGGCCGTCTCCACGCCCTCGGCGGTGACTTTCATGCCCAGATCGTGGGCCAGGCCGGTCACGGCGCGGACGATGGCGGCGCTGGCCTTGTCGTCTTCGATGTGGCGCACGAAGGTGCGGTCGATCTTGAGATGCTGCACCGGCAGGCGGCGCAGGTAGCCCAGCGATGAAAAGCCGGCGCCGAAATCGTCAATGGTGACGCTGATGCCCGCCTCGCGCAGGCGGCTGATCTGCTTGAGCGCTTCGGAACTGTCGCGCATGAAGGCCCGCTCGGTGATCTCGACGCCGATGCGCTCGGGCCCCAGGCCCGCGGATTCGCCGATATCAAGCAGGCGTTTGAAAAACTGCGGGTCCTGGAGCTGGCTCGGGGCAACATTGATGGCCAGCATGGTCTCGCCCATGGCCGCCACTGCTTGCATGGCGCGGCGATAGACCTGCTCGCCCAGGGCGGCCACCAGGCCGCGCTTTTCGGCCATGGCCACGAAACGATCAGGCGAGAGCCAGCCGTCTTCCCAGTGATACCAGCGCGCCAGCGCCTCGACCGCCACCACCTGACCGTCGGACAGCGACACGATCGGCTGCAGCGAAACCTGAATCTGCTCGCGCTCGATGGCGCTGCGCAGCTCGGTTTCAAGATAGCGCCGGGCGCGCGCGGCCTCGGTCAGCTCGGGTGTGTATCTCGCCCAGCGCCCTGCCCCCTGGGACTTGGCCTTGTAGACGGCCGCATCGGCGTGGCGAACCATGTCCTCGGCCGAATCGGCGTCGTCGGGAAACAGGCTGATGCCGATTGAAATCGTCATGCGCACCTGGCGCTGATCGAGCCGCATCGGCGCCTCCATGGTGCGGCAGATTTCCTCGCTCAGCGCCTCGGCACGGCGCGCGGCATCACGCCCGCGCAGCACCACCAGAAACTCGTCGCCGCCAACGCGGCCGAGCAGGCCTTTATCGGTAACCAGCGAATCGAGCCGCTCGGCCACCTCCTTGAGCAGCTGGTCGCCGGCGGTGTGGCTCCAGGCGTCGTTGATGTCGTTGAAGTTGTCGAGATCCAGGTAAAGCACCGCCAGGCCCTCGCGGGCGGCGGCGGCCAGCGCCAGCTCATCGCGAAGGGTGGACTGCAGATGCGCGCGGTTTGGCAGGCCGGTGAGATTGTCGTAGTAGGCCAGGCGGGTGAGTTTGCGCTCGAGCTGGCGGCGGTGCGTCACCAGGCGGGCAAAACCGTGCCATACCACGCTGCCGTCGGCGAGCTTTTCCGGGCCGGAATCCACTTCCAGCCACTCCAGGCTTTCGTCGCTGCGCGCCCCGTCGGGCGGATACATCCGGAAGTGTTCGAAGAAAGGCTCGAGCGAATCGGCGCTGCGACGGGTCGAGGCCATCACCCGCTCGATATCGTCCTTGTGGATACGATTGAACAGGGGTTCGGCATCTGCGGCCACGCTGGCGTAGTCCGTGCCGAATACCTCCGCGAACTTGCTGCTGGCATAAGGCAGCCACATGCGGCCGGTGTCGGCGTCGCGCTGCAGTTGATAGACCGCGCCGGGCACGTGCCTGGCCAGGCGCTCGAGCTGGATGCGCTGGCGCGCATGATCAGCCTCCACCGCCTTCAGGCGCGAGATGTCCAGCGCCACGCCGGCGATCATCGGCTCGCCATCAAACTCCACGCGCCGGCCCTGAAAATGATGCGGCGGGCTGGGGCCGCGCGTGGTCACCACCGCAACATCGATGGCCGAGTAGCCCTCGACCAGACACTGCTCGAGTGCGCGCCTGACCGCCTCTTGATCTGACTCGGCAAAAAACTCCAGCGCCGACATGCGCTTGATTTGCTCGGCACTGTAGCCGGTCAGATCCTGCAGCCGCGGGTTCCACAACCGCACACGCCCGCGCGCATCAACCAGGTAGAAAATGCCGGGAATTGCGTCCATCAGCACCCCCGACAGCTCGCGAGCACTCATGACCCCCCCGGCGACCGCACCCGGGCCGAAAAGCCTTGCTTCGGTTGTCATCCCCTGAAAGTCCTGTATTTGCTGGTGTTACGCCCACCCCCAAGCGCAAAGGCCCACAAGCTGATCCCGCCCGCAGTTACCGCCCGGTAAACGGTAAGGACAATACCAGATTGTGATTGGGATCACAAAACGAAAATCGTCACCGTTGCGGCGTTAGTACAAGAACACAAAATCCGCGCATACGGGTGCTGCCAGGGCAGTGCCCTCCGAATTCCCGGCCAAGCGCCTACCTACTCCGTCATCCCGGCCGCAGAGCCGGGATCTTCCAACCGAAGGCGCCAGTAGCAGAAAGGCCCCGGATCGAGTCCGGGGCTACGTGTGCCGTGTACGGGGATACGCGTGCCGCATCCGGGGATACGTGTGCCGCGTCAGGGGTTGTCGGCGTCGATTGCACAGCGCGCCATCACACCGTCGGCAGCTCCAGCTTGCGCACGCCCTGCAAGTCGGCACGCTGCCTCGCTTTCCAAAGATCGTGGTTGTCCTGCATGGCCAGCCAGCTTTCCGGTGAACGCCCAATCGCCCTGGAAAGCCGCAGCGCCATGTCCGGGCTTACGCGACTGGAACCATTCAGAACACGGCTCAGGGTAGATGGCGCAATCTGAAGCCTGGCTGCCAGCTCGCGACCGCTGATGCCATGCGGCTCGAGATAAACGCTGGCGATGAACTCACCGGGATGAGGGGGATTGTGCATATTCATCAATGATAATCCTCGTAATCGACTACGTAAGCGTTGCCGTCCGTGAACTCAAAAGTCATCCGCCAATTTCTGCTCACCGAAATCGACCAGCGCTGTCGCAATTCGCCCTTTAACGGATACAGACGAAAACCGGGGATATCCATATCACCAATGACTTTGGCAGTGTCCAGCGCAGCCAGTTGCATCCGCAGCCGCTTGACATGATTTGCATTGACGCCGGACGCGTTGCCGGTCTCGTAAAGCCGCTGCAAGCCTTTGTGGCGGAACGACTTGATCATTGCGCGAGTGTATCATGTTGCGCACCACGAATCAGCGCCCATTACCTCCGAATTTCCGGCCAAGCGCAGCGCCGAGCCAGGATCTTCCAGCCACAGCTGCCAGTAGCAGCAAGACCCCGGATCAAGTCCGGGGATACATGTAGCAGGTCCGGGGTTCTGTGTGCTGGTGGCGCAGCCCCCATCCCGCTCGCTCCGTAATCCCGGCCACAGAGCCGGAATCTTCCAGCCGCAGCTGCCCCCCGGAGAGCAATGCTCGAACACCTTGCTTGTCCTCAGATAAATCTGTACTCTTTTACGTACACTGCAACGTACTGAGATCCCACCATGTCAAGGGTTCGTGTAGATGAAGACATCCGCCCCCTGTCCGAATTCCGGGCCGGGGTAGCCACTTTCATAAAGCAGCTTCAGCAAACCCGTCGCCCCATGGTCCTCACGCAGCGAGGTCGGGGTGTCGCCGTATTGATGGATGCCAGCGAGTACGACAGGATGCAAGAGCGCCTGGAGGTGCTCGAAGAGGTTTACAGGGCCGAAGAGCAGATCGCCTCTGGCCACGGGATTGCGCATGACGACGCGAAGGCTCGGGTTCTGAGCACACTGGCTCGATGAGGATTGTCTGGTCCCCGCTTGCGCTCGAGCGCGTCGAGGAAACAGCCCGATATATCGCAGATGACAATCCGGATGCCGCGTTGCGGTGGGTTGACAACTTGTTCGCCTCGGTAGGGCGGCTGGCCGAATTTCCTGAAAGCGGGCGTATGGTTCCCGAGGTCGGCTCACCTCGCATCCGAGAGCTGATATCCGGAGCATACCGGGTCATTTACGGCCTCTCGAATCAGATCGATATTCTGACGGTACGCCACAGTAGCCAATTATTGCGGCTATCCGAGCTCGGTGAACATGAAACATGACGACAACTGCACAGCCGGCCAAATGTTATCAGCGCCGCGCCCCGAATTCCCGGCCAAGCGCAGCGCCCCTCCATAACTCCCGGCCAAGCGAAGCGCAGAGCCGGGATCTTCCAGCCGCAGCTGCCAGTAGCAGGAAGACCCCGGATCAAGTCCGGGGCTACGTGTGTGGTGTCCGGGGCTACGTGTGCCGGTAACGCGAGACCACCCACCTCCGAACTCCCGGCCGCAGAGCCGGGATCTTCCAATTCAAGCCCATGCCCGGGCTGCAAAGGCCCTGGATTATGTTCCAGGGAGCAATCTCGGATAAAATCCGGCTGCAGGAGATGCCTATGAACACATCGACATTACTTGACCTGTCAGTGGAAGAGCGCCTCCACCTGGTTGAACAGCTCTGGGACAGTATCGCGGCTGACCAGCGCGCGCTGGCTCTCTCGGACGCCCAGCGGCAAGAGCTGGATCGCCGCCTGGACGCTTACGAACTGGACCATGATCCGGGCCGCCGAGCAGAAGACGTTGTAGCAGGCATTCGCAAGCGTTTATGAGCCTTCGTCTCCGTGTCCGCGCCGAGGCGGAACGCGATCTTGAAGATGCAGCATCCTGGTACGAAGAGCAAAGATCACGCTTGGGACAGGAGTTCCTTGATCAAGCCCTTCAATCCTTTCAGCAAATCGCTGCGCAACCGAGAATGTATCCAATCGTGCACCGCAACACGCGCCGCGCATTGATTGGGCGTTTCCCTTTCGGCGTGTTCTACCGTATCGAGCCGGATTTTATTGTTGTAGTGGCAGTCATGCATGGCAGCCGTGACCCGCAGCGATGGAAGCAGCGAACATAGCGAGCCGCAAGAGCCCGCGTGCCGGGATCTTCCAGCCGACGGCGCCAGCAGCAGCAAGACCCCGGATCAAGTCCGGGGATGCGTGTAGCAGGTCCAGGGATACGAGTGCTGGTGGCGCAGCCCCCATCCCGCTCGCTCCGTAATCCCGGCCGCAGAGCCGGGATCTTCCAGCCGCAGCTGCCAGTAGCAGGAAGGCCCCGGATCAGGTCCGGGGAACCGTGTGCTGGTGGCACGGCGCTCAGCCCACCTCGTAATCCCGGCCGCAGAGCCGGGATCTCCCATCCGAAGACGCCAGCAGCGGGAAGACCCCGGATCGGAGTCCGGGGATACAGATACTGGCCGCAAAGCGTTCACACCACCCCGAATTCCCGGCCCGGCGCAGCCCGGGCGATTTGTATACACTGCAGTCATGGAAAACCCGCCCGACCACAAGCCCCCTGAATCCGGCCACGACGCAAGCCTGATCCGCTGGTTTGCCAGCCTGACGCCCGATCAAAGGCTGGACGAACTGGAATCACGGGTCGCCTTTCTACACTCCCTGAGGTCCGGTCATGACGCCGAGCTTTCGCGAGATACTGGACGTTCTCAACCAGCATCAGGTTGAGTACATCATCGTCGGCGGGGTAGCGGCGGTGATTCATGGTGCACCAACGACCACGTTCGACCTGGACACTCTGGTTCGCGTCAACCAAGCCAACGCAGAGCGACTGGCCAGCGCCCTCTCGCAGATCGAGGCCCGGTTTCGCGAACACCGGAAATCCATCCACCCCACCATAGACGACATACTCGCCGGAGGTCGCCTGCTGCTGATGACGCGCGCCGGCCCACTCGACGTGCTCGGGTACATCGGGGAGAAGCAGCGGTACGAAGACCTGCTGGACGCCTCATCGGAGATTGCAATCAGCGTTGGCTCCCTGAAAGTTCTGGGCCTCGAAGCACTGATCGCAGAAAAGCGGCGCATGGGGCGCTCCAAGGACATCGCGGCCGCCGAGATGCTCGAAGAGGTGCTACGCCAACGCAACGCGCGCAACTGAGGCCGAAGGAACGCTCAACCACCCCCAAATTCCCGGCCAAGCGAAGCGCAGAGCCGGGATCTGCCATCCGAAGGCCCCAGTAGCAAGAAGACCCCGGATCTGACGTCCGGGGTTACGTTGGCGCGTCCAGAGATACGTGTACTGGTGGCATAGCGCCGTCGGGCGAGATTGACCTGCCCACTATCGCTCCCTTGCTATCCAATACTCGGGTTGCCGGTGCAAATGCGCCACGGCGACAACTACGATCTCGTTGTTCTTCAATTGATAGATGATTCCGTACGGGAAAGCGCTGACCAAACACCGGCGTGTTCTTTCACTCAATGGAAAATAAGCTTGCGGAAACTGCTTGATCCGGCTCAAGGCGTCTCTGACCGCCTGGCGATATCGTTGCCCGAGCCCCGGCATCTGTCGCTCGTAATGAGCGACCGCCTCGTCAAATTCGCGCTGGGCTGTTTCGTAGAAACGAACTCTCAAGAGCGTTCATATTTGTCGAACACATCCTCTTCCGAGACCATTTTCATCTCGCCGCGATCGGCCGCATCAATCCGGGCTTCGGCTTCTTGCGCCCAAAGACGATCGACCAGCGGATCCGGCTTGTTGAGGCTGGATAACAACTCCTCGGCGAGTGCAGCGCGTTCACTGGCCGGCAGGCTGAGCGCCTCGTTCAGGATCTTTTCGGCGGTTGTGCCCATAATCGAATCTCTCATGGCTGTATTACCGTATCAATTATGCCACTTCCGCGCCTCGGCAAGCTCAAGCCCGGAATGATTGGTGCCCCGAGTTCCCGGCCAAGCGCAGCGCCGGGATCTCCCATCCGAAGGCACCAATAGCCAGAAGACCCCGGATCAAGTCCGGGGATACGTGTACTGATGGCGCAGCCCCATCCCGCCCCGTAATCCCGGCCACAGAGCCGGGATCTTCTATCCGAAGGCGCCACCGCCGAGAAGACCCCGGATCAAGTCCGGGGATACGAGTGCTGGTGGCGAGGCGCACCATCCCGAAACCCCAGCTCCAGCAATCCGGCAAGAGAGTCATCCTTGACCATGGTTCGGCGAACCGCCTCCTGCGTCTGCCGGGAATCCGCCAGCTCGATCACGACCCCGAATTCCAGAAGCACCTGCTCGATCCCGGCGCTCACTGCGCGCCAGGAAAAGTGCTCATCGGGTTCCATGAGAATAAAATCCATGTCCTCGGAAAAGCGCGGCAGCCCATAGAGAATCCTCAAACTGGTGCCGCCCTGGAATGCCGCCCTTTCAAAAAAATCATTGCGCCACAGCGCGTAGAGCACAAGCTCCTGCAGAATCTCCTTGAGCGCCTGCTCTTCGGCCAGCGCGTCCCCGGCCTGGTAAGCCGCCAGTCTTTGCTGCAACAACTCAATCATCCACCCACCTCTTCAGCCAGCTTCTCGACAACATCCCGCATCTTTTGAAACCGGTAAACCTCCTTGAAGCGATCAACATCGCGGGCGGTCACGCTCGCCCACCACTCCTGCTCCAGGCGCAGACCTTCGAGGAAGCCGGTCAGTCCCTCGATATCGACCTTCAGGTGGCAGCACAGATCAAGCAGTGCCCGCAGCGGCGTGGCGACCAACCCGATACCCGCGGCCAGCTCGTGCCGCTCGACACCGGCCAGCAGGTAGCCTGGATTGACCGCGAGCGGAAAAAACCGGAACTGGCCGTAGCCCGGCACATTGAATTCGGCCTTGCGCCGCCCCGGCACCACGCTGCGCACCTGCCGAACGGCCTCCGGAATGCAGCCGTGCCACGCCAGCGCGGATTCGAACGAAATGTACGAGCCCGAGCGCAAGGCCTGAGCCAGCACGAACGAATGCGGCTGCACGCCGGAAACAGACGGCGCAAGCATATACACACCACGGCTCAATCGCTCCAATTCGCCGGCCTTGAGCGCCCGATTGACCAGGTTGTAACGCCGCTGTGCAGACCCATCAACGACCCCGTCGAGCTGCCGATCCGAAAAGATCCGGCGCCGTAAATCAGAGTCCGCAATCAACCTGGTCAACGTCTGCACAAATGCACGATACTTTCACTTAATGAAAGTTTCAAGTATTTTATTGCCTGAATGGAGCCGGGATCTTCTATCCGAAGACGCCAGTGGCAGAAAGACCCCGGATCAAGTCCGGGGATGCGTGTATTGATGGCGCAGCCCCATCCCGCCCCGTAATCCCGGCCACAGAGCCGGGATCTTCTATCCGAAGGCGCCACCGCCGAGAAGACCCCGGATCAAGTCCGGGGATACGCGGGCTGATGGCAAGGCGCGCAGCCCGCCCGAACTCCCGGCCGCAGAGCCGGGATCTCCCATCCGAAGGCGCCAGGCGCAGAAAGACCCCGGATCTTGCGTCCGGCGATACGTGGGCCGATGGCGCAGCGGCGCCTCACGAGATTGTCCCGCCCCTCAGGAATCGAGGCGGTCTAGAATGCGACGGGCCTCTACGATATCTCCGCGCAGCGCCATCGCCCTGAATCGGGTTTCCGCGTCAAAACTGGCAATAGCCTGAGTGCTCAACTCCTCCATCAGCTTGTTGACGCTCAATCCTCTGGCCTTGGCCAGCGCTCGCAGCCTCTCGGCCGTGTCATCTGGCAGTCGAATCGTCAATGTGCTCATATCTTCAGCTCCAATGCCTGGGCAGGAGTGACCACCCACGGCTTTTCCCATCCAGGTTCGGCTCCCCGAAAGTCGCGAATATTGTGCGTGATGATCGCCTCTGCAGCTCCCGCAACTGCCAATTCGTACAGGTGGTTATCACCTTCATCCGGCAGATTCGGCCGCCAGCCAAAATAGATGGAAACCCATCTGCCTACCGATGCCAGCGCGGCAATCACCGTCAAACGCTCATGTGCAGTCGTTGCCCCATCCCAGTCATCCCTCTTCAGGACATCCTCATACTCCAGCCACAAGGCATTACCAAAAAGCGGGCGAAAGTTGCCATCAAAACATCGGCGCAGAACCTCACGCGAGGCACCGCCATCAGATTGCAGCGCGGAAACCACTACGTTCGTATCAATCACCACATCAATCATCACTGACAGCGTATACGCCAGCATGATTTTATGCAATTCCCTTGAGCGGCCCGAAGGCACCCACCACCTCCGAATTCCCGGCCGCAGAGCCGGGATCTTCCAGCCGCAGCTGCCAGTAGCAGCAAGACCCCGGATCAAGTCCGGGGATACGGGTGATGATGGCGCAGCCCCATCCCGCCCCGTAATCCCGGCCACAGAGCCGGGATCTTCTATCCGAAGGCGCCAATAGCAAGAAGACCCCGGATCGAGTCCGGGGATACAGATGCTGGTGGCGAAGCATTCACACCACCCCGAATTCCCGGCCCGGCGCAGCCCGGGCGATTTGTATACACTGCAGTCATGGAAAACCCGCCCGACCACAAGCCCCCTGAATCCGGCCACGACGCAAGCCTGATCCGCTGGTTTGCCAGCCTGACGCCCGATCAAAGGCTGGACGAACTGGAATCACGGGTCGCCTTTCTGCACTCCCTGAGGTCCGGTCATGACGCCGAGCTTTCGCGAGATACTCAAGGTTTTCAACCAGCATCAGGTTGAGTACATCATTGTCGGCGGGGTCGCCGCGGTCATTCACGGTGCGCCAACAACCACGTTCGACCTGGACACCCTCGTTCGCGTCAACCAGGCCAATGCAGAGCGCCTGGCCAGTGCGCTGTCGCAGATCGAGGCCCGGTTTCGCGAACACGGGGAATTCATTCACCCCACCATAGACGACATACTCGCCGGGGGCCACCTGCTGCTGATGACGCGCGCCGGCCCGCTCGATGTACTCGGGTACATCGGGGAGAAGCAGCGCTACGAAGACCTGCTCGACGCCTCATCGGAGATTCCGATCAGCGATGGCACGCTGCGGGTGCTGGGCCTCGAAGCACTGATCGCAGAGAAGCGGCGCATGGGCCGCTCAAAGGATATCGCGGCCGCCGAGATGCTCGAGGCGGTGCTACGCCATCGCGACGAGGGCGGCTGAGGCCGAAGGAACGCTCACACAACCTCCGAACTCCCGGCCGCAAAGCCGGGATCTCCCGTCCGAAGCCACCAATAGCAAAAGACCCCGGATCAAGTCCGGGGATACAGGTGCTGACGGCGACGCACACCGCCCACCCCGAATTCCCGGCCGCAGAGCCGGGATCTCCCATCCGAAGGCGCCGATAGCAGAAAGAAGACCCCGGATCAGGTCCGGGGATACGGGTGCTGATGGCGCAACCCCATCCCGCCCCGTAATCCCGGCCGCAGAGCCGGGATCTCTCATCCGAAGGCGCCAACGGCAAGAAGGCCCCGGATCAAGTCCGGGGATACAGATGCTGGTGGCGAAGCATTCACACCACCCCGAATTCCCGGCCAAGCGAAGCGCAGAGCCGGGATCCCCCACCCGAAGGCACCAGCAGCAGAAAGGCCCCGGATCAAGTCCGGGGCTACACAGCGCACGTCCAGCACCACACAGCGCGCGCCCGAGCCTACATCACCCGCGCCCGTTTCTGTCATACTTTCCCCATCATCGCCCTGACACCAACGCCCACCCCGCTGAATTCATGACCGAACGCAGTCTTTCGATCATCATCCCGGCCAAAAACGAGGAAGGTGCCATCGGCAAGGTGGTCAGCGGCATTGTCTCGCGCTATCCGCAAGCCGAAATGATCGTCGTTGACGACGGCTCGACCGACGATACCGCTGCGGTCGCCGAGCGCGCTGGCGCGAAGGTGGTGAGCCATCCGCACAGCCTGGGCAACGGCGCGGCCGTCAAGGCCGGGGCGCGCGCGGCCGGCGGCGACATCCTGGTGTTTCTCGACGGCGACGGCCAGCACGACCCGGCCGACATCCCGCGCCTGCTCGAGCGCCTGAATGATGGCCACGACATGGTCATCGGCGCGCGCACCGCGCCTGGCTCGCACGCCAACATCGGCCGGCTGATGGCCAACGGCGTCTACAACCTGATCGCCTCGATCGTCACCGGCCACCGCATTCCCGACCTCACCTCGGGCTTTCGAGCCGTTTGCGCACAGAAATTCAGGCAGTTTCTCTACCTGCTGCCCAACGGCTTTTCCTACCCGACGACAATCACCATGGCGTTCATGCGCTCGGGCTTCCCGGTCGATTTCATCGACATCGAAGCCGCAAAACGCACCGGCAAGAGCCACATCCGGCCCGTTCGCGACGGGCTGAGATTTTTCGTCATCATCTTCAAGATTGCGACGCTGTATGCGCCGTTGAAGCTGTTCATTCCCACCAGCGCCGGGTTCTTCACTCTCGGGCTGTTGTGGTATGTCTATACCTTTGCCACCCGTAACCAGTTCACAAATATGAGTCTGCTGCTTTTCAGTGCGGCCGTTATCGTGTTTCTGATCGGGCTGGTTTCCGAGCAGATCACGTCGTTGATGTACAAGGAGCTCTCATGACTTCTCACCCAATACTAGTGCGATGAACGACGAGCCATTTATTGTTTTCGGCAAGCCCGAGATCGGCGAAGAAGAAATCGCAGAGGTCGAAGCCTGCTTGCGTTCAGGCTGGCTGGGAACCGGTCCAAGGGTGGCTCAGTTCGAGTCAGATTTTTCAGCATATAAAGGTGTAGATCCATCACACGTAGCGGCAGTCAATTCCTGCACCGCGGCGCTTCACATCAGCATGGTTGCCGCGGGCCTTAGCCCCGGCGCCGAAGTCATCACGACGCCTCTGACTTTCTGCGCGACAGTCAATGCCATCATCCACGCTGGTTTGACACCAGTGCTCGCCGACATTGATCCAATCACCCAGTGCATTGACCCGTCTGCCATCGAGTCAGCCATAACGTCTCGCACCGAGGCCATTGTGCCTGTTCATTTTGCCGGAAGACCCTGCAACATGGGTCGCATCATGGCAATTGCCGATCGGCACGGACTGGCAGTAATCGAAGATTGTGCGCACGCTGTTGAAACCGAGTACCAGGGAAGAAAAGCTGGCACCTTCGGAGACTTTGGTGCCTTCAGCTTTTACGTCACGAAAAACGTTGTTACTGGCGAAGGGGGAATGATACTGGGCCGCAGTGAGGAGAAAATCGCACGGGCCCGTATTCTTGCGCTTCATGGCATGAGCAAGGATGCCTGGCATCGCTTCGGTGACAAGGGCTACAAGCATTACCAGGTAGTTGAATCCGGCTTCAAGTACAACATGATGGATGTGCAGGCCGCAATCGGAATCCATCAGCTTGCACGGGTGGATCACAATTTATTGCGTCGCGAACGGTTTTGGGAAATGTATCAGGAGCGTTTGTGCGACCTGCCACTAACTCTGCCCACCGATCCGGAACCAGGCACTCGGCACGGCAGGCACTTGTACACTATCCTGGTGGAAGAGGAGCTCTGCGACATCTCCCGAGACGCGTTTCTCGAACACATGAACGCCCGAAGCATCGGTACCGGTGTGCATTACTTGGCCATACCCGAGCAACCCTACTACGGCGAACGCTTTGGCTGGCGCCCGGAGGACTGGCCCGAAGCTACGCGTATCGGCCGCTCAACAGTCAGCTTACCCTTGTCGCCCAGCCTCTCGAACGACGAGCTTGATCGTATTGAGTCAGCGATCCGCGAGATCATCAGTTAAGCCGAGGAGTTCGGATGACTCGGTCTCTTCGCCACGCCGTCCGCACGCTGAACCACGCCGTTCGCCCATTGGACGAATTCCTGGCGCCGATCCCGTGGTCGGATGCGTCACCAGTGTTCATTCTTGGTACCCCTCGCTCCGGAACAACGCTGACGTATCAAGTGCTTGCACAGGCACTCCGCGTGACCTATCTACCACGCGCAGTAAACCTTGCCCCAGGGCTCACGCATGCCTGCTTCCGCCTCTTTGCCAACACCCTACGCGAAGCGCCGGCTAGTCTCCAGTCCAACCGGGGGCGCACCCCCGGACTATTCGGGCCCAGTGAAGCTATCGGATTCTGGACCCCTTGGGTAGACGAAAAAGGCCCCGGCTCGAACAGATCGGCCCGGGAGGAAACGACTCTCCCACTGGCCGTCCATCAGCTACAGGGTCACCTCAAGGCGCCTTTGCTGGTCAAGTGCATTTATTTGCTGCGGTCCGTGGAATTGCTAGCACGAGTGTTGCCCGAGGCGCGTTTCATCCACGTAATACGAGCACCGGTGCCCACAATTGCATCGCTGTACCGCGTTCAGCAGAAAACCGCTCCCGCTTGGTGGTCGGTGCGACCGCCAGGCGCGGAACGAGTTTCTCATTTACCCTTACTGGATCAGTGCGTCTGGCAGTACTTTGCGATCGACGCCATGGTGCGCCAGTCATTAGCGACACTCGATCAGAGACGCTCGCGGGTTCTAGTCTATGAAGATCTCTGTCGGAACCCTGACAACGAAGTGGGAAGAATGCGCCACTGGCTCGCATCGAAGGGTTGGGAAGCCAGGGAAAACTGGCTTCCGCCGTCGTTGGCTCTGTCGGATAAGGTAGATGCCAGACTCGAACAAAGAATACGCGAATCTCCCGAGTACCGGAATGAGTGATATGGATCGCATCCTTCTCCGAAGGATAGTGGGCGTCCTCGGGTTCGCAGTTTTCGCCGTCGCCCTCGCCTTTGCCTTGCATCAGGTGGCGCCGAAGATCGAGAGGATCCATGCTGTCTGGCTCATTCCCATGTGCCTTGCGATTCTGGCTAGTCTGGCCGTCCAGATGGAGCAAATCATCGTCTTCCTTCGCAGCCGGGGTCACAAGGAGACGCGTCTCTGGGCGGCATGGTTCGCTTCCGAGAAAGGATGGCTCAACGTCGCTATTCCCGCCAAGGCTGGGACTATTGGCGCTGTTGCAGTCATGGTGAAGCGTCATGACTTGACCTGGACTCACTATGCAGCCTTCATGATGTTGTGTGGTTTCCTTACCGCCCTGGTTAGCCTGGGTGGGGCACTCTTCCTGTTTCTAAACGCCCGGGTCGCGCTAGGAGTATGGGCCATGATCGTGCTGGGGCTACTCGCAGTGCCGCGGCTTCCGGGTGACAGAGGACGGTCATCTCGAACGCATCTCCTGCTCCTTTCCTTGATAAATTTATTGGCCATTTCTTTCGGACTGGTCTCCGCCTTGCGAGTGCTAGGAATACACGAAGGATTCGTTGAACTCTTTCCGGCCGGAATAATCTTGAACCTACTATCCCTGGCCTCTCTTACGCCCGGCAACTTCGGGCTTCGAGAGGCCGTGTTGGCGGCGTTGTCCCCGATTCTGACCGTTTCACTCGCCCAGTTGATCTTGGCCTCCGCCACGTTCGTGATCGGGCGATTGGCGCTAGCGTTCCTATTGGCCACCGGCCTTAGGCACATCGCATGGCGCCCGACCGAATGACTGCTCACTGAAGTCTCGAAAAAAGTCCGCCAAACCGATGATCCAGCCACTGGCCTGCACGCGTAGCCCACTCAAGGTGACGGCTGCGTGCGATCGAGTATTGGAACAGAACCTCCGTTCGGCCACCCCAACTTTCCTTGTACCGAACAAGCGAGGACTGATCTTCCGGGGAAGCGAGCAAGTCCAACTCATCCGCACCGGCCAGTCGCGCCTCGTGAATCATTTTGATTAACAGCTGATCAGCAGCGTACAGGGGCCGATATTTCGTGTCGTGGCCGCCAAGCATATAGAGGCCTCGAGTCCCCAAACAAAAAGCAATGAACGCAACAACTCGCCCGACCTCCGGCCCAGCAGGGCTTGCCGTAAGAACGCGAATGCGCGAGTCCTCCCTCGACATGCGAATCAGTGCGCTGAAGTGGCGTGGCGAGTAGGGTAACAGGCCATTGTGGCGCCTTACGGTGCCAGCGTAAAGGTTTTGGATTGACTCAGCGTTTGTGGGCGAAGAAGAACATCATTTGGATGATCCTAATCTGCCTAGCTGAAAGGATCTAAGCGGTGTCGCCGTAACGATAACGCGACTTCTCGCGCATTCAGCGCATCTACACCGCCGTGCAACGGAAGAAACAGCAGGGAATCTGCCAAATGTCGAGCTCCGGGGAAACCGTTCCTCGACATATCTTCACCGAGGCAGTATTCCCAGTAGCGCGGACAATCAACCCCCTTTGCAACCAGATCGGTAAGGACTGAAGGGCGGTCGGGAGGTCTGCACCTGAGTGCGACAACTGGCGACGCCAGGCCTCCCGCCACGCGGCGACCCAGCGATTCAAGCATCGCGCCATGAGTTCCGGTCAGAGAATTTCGGTAGTGCTCCAAAGCAGCCCGATTCACATCCACAACTTTACGGACGCAGGCGCCAAGTAACCCATGCTCTAAACTTTTGGATGCATATAGCGAAAGTTGCCGTGGAGCAAAATCGTCATGCAACGCTGTGCTTGTTAGGCCCCCTTTGTGAGCCCTGAACCTTAGTGCGGCTCGCGCGATCTGAAGGCTTATCCTGGAGTCCTTCAGCGCCCCCAACCATAGGCTGCGATAAGTGAAGTTGGCGCGCCAATCGGCTGCGCGCAACCACTTACAGTGATCAGCTCGAAGAGATTCGTCAGAGAAATGAATAGCACCCCCACCCCCCAAAGGCAGTGGCTTCCCTCTACCAAAGCTGACAACCCGTGCAGAAGGCATTTCTCGGCGAAGATCCCATGCAGTCAACACAAGCGCGCTATCCTCTATCACCATCGCGCCCTCATACAGTGCGAGACGACAATGCGCATCGAATTGCTCGTTCCAGCCAAATAGGTGAGTCAGGATGATGGCCTTGGCGCCTTGGCCCAGCTCGCGCCGTAGCTGGCGGTCATCAAAACTGCCCGATGACGGATCCACATCGATGAACACCGGCTTATCGCCCACTGCCACGACGGCATATGCAACGCGAGAGCATGTGTAAGCGGGAATCAGTACGCGTCCTCTACTGCGGCTGCTCATCAGTACTTCGAAAATCCCATCGCTGGCTGACGCGGTCATTCGACCATAAGAAGAACTGAGCGGCCTGTTGGATAGTTCAGGTAGACTTATTGCAGCCCTGAAGGATGGCAGTTTCGCGGGCTGATAGCGAATCATCCTTGAGCATTCCAGTTCTGGGCTTGTTGTCGCGCATCTCGCGTGGACGACCTTGCAACCATTCTCACCACCCGGCCTGCAAGGCCGCAAGCGTAATCAGTCGTGGTGACTAGCCTCTGATCTCCGCACCACTTCATTTTGTATGTGTGCAGCCCCGGCTGATCCCATGGAGAGGCCATCATCGATAGCCGTTGGCAGCCCATATCGGATGCTCCCTGAATCATCCTTTGAACAAGCCTATCGCCTATACCGGTTCGCCGGTAGTGCCCACTAACCGCTCCGTGCAGATAGTAGGCCGTGACACCATTCTGTACGACGGTCGAGAACCCACATACCCGTTCCTCAAGGTCTACGGCAGTATAGAAACGCAAGCGGTGATCGTGCTCTGCAAGATGACACAGTTTATGGAAATACGCCGGTGTATAACGAGCCTTTCCGTGGTGCGACTTGACGGTATCAATATAAAGTTCGTGACATACCTTCGGATCCACGCATGCAGCACGAATCTCCAGGTTAGCGGCGGATCGTTGTGCAAACGCCAGGTCCTTGCGCAGTCGCTTCGTGTCCGGACTCCAGCCCTTCAGCCCCTCGATGATCGCCTCAGGGAAAGCAGCTGTATCGACCTGTTTAACTTTTCCGCGCCGGCTTCGCACTACTCTCAACAACGGAAGCCGCTCGATCGCTTGTATTTTGGAGACGATATCATCAATCTCCTCGTCATCCAGTCCGTCGAATCGCTCGCCAGCAATGGGAAACCCCAAGTAGCCAATCGGAATACCCACCCGGCGGAAGATCGCCAACTGCACGGGAAACCCCAGGGTAGGAGACCAGGCGAATTTCGTACTAGCACCGAGCGCTTGAAGCACAGGGCTCCACTGCGGATCAGAGAAAAGCTCGCTACTCTCGGCGGCGGCGTCGCGCAGGTCTTCCGGCAACTCTCGCGAGACTACCCAGTCACCAGCCATCAGCACCCTCCTGCATACTCGTCAACCGCGCTACTATGCGACTGAGATCGAATCGCCTGGCGGCATTGGAAAGCGCATCCTGATAATTGCACGGAGAGCGCGACAACGCGTCACGAATCAAGGAGGAAATGGCATCCGCCGATACGGAATCGGCAAGCTGCCCCGTCGCGTCCTGCCGGATCAACCATTCCAGATCACCGACCGGCGTGGCGAGTACCGGCACTGAAAGCTTGAGTGCATCCGAGTAGATCAGCGGAATACTCTCGACTCTGGAGGGGATCAGCAGCCAATCCGTTTCGCCAATGACTCGTTCAGCCTGACGCTTGTTGAGGTAACCGCCGACCATAACCGGTCGGCCTGAGTCTGCGAGGCGCCGAGCCTTGGCAATGACCTCATGCTCCATCGCGCCCCCGCCGTAAATGGAGACGCTCTCGATCCGGGCCCAGTCGCTGTCGGCCAAAATCTCCAGTGCAGCCATCAGCAGGTCAATACCCTTGTTCGGATGCCAGCGCCCGATGAATGTCATTCGGTATGGCGGCTTGCCTCGTAGCTTACTTGCATAGTCGGCGTCTATCCTGCGGGTGCTCGGCAAAAACTCCACTTTCCGGCCACAGATCGCCCTGGTGTCTTCGGCGAGCCGGATACCGTCAGAATACACGGTTGTAGCGCCTCTGAGAACACGCCTTATCGTACCGCGCACCAGCGGAATTCGGCCCAGTGACCAGATATCGCTGCCTAGGGTCCAGACAGCGTAGGGCAATCGCTTGATCCTTGCTACCTGACGGGCCCAGTAACCGCCGGGTAGCGCCCAGAGAGCCAAGATCAGTCGGGTGGGGCCTGCCTCGACGGCAGCCAGAGTTGCCGCGTGCCCCGCACGCATGACTTTGGCGATCCGAATCAGGTCACGCGGCGACTGCAGCTTGAGCGTGGATAGCGCTTGCCTTGGGGCCTTGTACCTGAAGATGTTTAGATTCTCGCTCCACTCCTCCACTCCACTGGCGGCACCCGGCGCAACAACACGGCAGGGGCCATGCCGAGCCAACTCGTGTGCCAGATCGAGCACAAAAGAGCCGGCAGCCTCGCTGCCGTCTCCCGAGGTCGGGAAAGAGCTGGTTACAAGGACTATCGCGGCGTCTTGTTGATGGGAAGAATCGTATCCTCGAGTTGGCATTTTCCTTTCCGGTGAGCCGTTCCATGGTTGGCGGTAAAGCTTGAACTGTCGCGCAATTTGGCGTACGCCTTGAAGCCTGGCTGCTCTACCAGTGCCCGACACCTTACAGCCGCAATCGCCCATTGGCCCACGCCGATTCATCTGTGTGACGCCTACCCGCCCGGCCGGCGCGCAGTGGGGCAGACCACCGTCACCTCGAAATCCCCGGCAAGCCGCCGGCTGAGCTCGTGTACGAAGCCCGGCTCGGCGTCATTGACCCAGCGGGGATAGGTGGAGCTCAGAACCAGCAGTCGAGGCTTTTCACTCATCGCTCTATCATAAGGGGATCTTGAGCACACGCATGCTACTAAAATCGATGGGCAGGCGACGCACAGATAGCGTTCCACCAGCGGCGTTAGCAAATGACAGACCATGGCGACACGCCAATTTGCCTGAGAACTATTTGCTAAGGCACGTTGGTGTAGCGGTGGCAACGGTATCCAAAGCCTCGGGGGGCAGCTGTTGTATCGAATGCACCACCCATCATGGGCCGGGCGACAAAGTTTGGCTACGGCCCGTGTTTGACCTTGAAGAAACGACCGACCGCGAGCGCCGGTTCATGTTCTATTTCTGGGATCGAAACGAGTGGAGCAACGACTACACTCGGCCGATCACGGAATATGTGATCAGGGGAAGCCATTTCGAAACCGAATGGAAACCCGTCGAGACGTATTCTTCGGAAGCCGGACTGCAACTGGAGCCTTGAGCGTCCCGAGCATCGCTGGCGTGATAGCCGTCACGGACCGAGCAGAGCTTGCACGAAAGCTGCAGGGTGTCTGTGGCTACCCAAAGGGCGGAGACAAACCCATGCACGGTCGATTCCACAAGGGCTTCACGCTCATCGAGCTGATGATCGTCATCGCGATTCTGGCGATTTTGCTGGCGATTGCAATCCCGGCTTATCAGACCTATTCGATCCGGGCCAAGGTATCCGAGGCATTCTACGCCGCCGGGCCGGTCAAGCTGGCGGTATCCGAAGCCATGGGCTCAGGCCGGAAGCCGTCGGCGGCCGATTTTGACACCAGTGGACTGCAGACCGAGTATGTGGACAGCATCCAAATCGCCGGCGATGGCTCTGGGCAGATCAGCGTGGCCACGCACGCTACAGGCGCCGGGACCGATCCGGAATTCACCCTTACGCCAACCATCGCCGACTCCTCTACGGTTGTTTGGATCTGTCAGCGCAGCGCGGGAGAGGCCCGGTATTTTCCGGCCGGATGCCGCTGACCAGCCAGCCTGTACCGTTCGAGCTTTGCCCGGCCTTCAATCTGCGGTCAAGTCGATTTTCTCATCAGGCAGGGCTTCCAGCCCCTCGTCGAGCGCACGGCGAAAGGTGTTTACTGCGCGATCAAACAGCAAATCACCATGGCCCGTGGAGCGTTCCAGACGCTTTAGAATGGCGGTGCAAGCCGCCTCGTTGCCGACGCTGGCATTGATCTGGAAGAGATAGACGCCAACGCCCCGATTGTAGTCGGAGTCCTGCCAGGCAGCAGTGCCAAGCTCGAGCGCCGATTCGAAATCCCCGACAGAGGCGAACATTCGGGAAAGATAATAGCGGCTGCGCCATTTTTCCATATAGGCGTCGGGCAGTTCGCTGTGGTCGAGCCAGCGCGTGATCAGATTGCCGAAATGGTCCACATCAAGTCCCGGGCACTCTCCCTTCTCGGAGCGCGTGGCAAGCTGCTCGACCGCAATCATGGCGTAGCGACTAACCGCTGATTCGACCCGCAGCTCGATATTGCTGTAGGCCACGGGCTCGGGCGGCTGATCGATCGAACAGTAGGCCAGCAACTGCCAGATTGCCGGGGCCATCGGCTCGGACACCGGCGAGAGGCGGTCCGCTGCGTCTATATGGGCGCTGGCGGCGAGAAAATCGCCCCGTTGCAAAGCGAAGCCCAGCATGTAGGAATGCAGGCGCACAGAATCGGCATGGTGGCGGAACTGGTAGCGGTAGAAGCTGTCGGTATCCGACCAGGCGGCGGCCTGATTGAAGGTGACCGCCACGCAGACCAGCGGCCACATCAGCGCCAGCGCCGGCAGCAGCCGGCGAAAGCCGGGGCTGGGCGCGGGCAGCCGCGTGGCGACAAACTGGACGATGCCGGCCAGCGCCAGGAGCACGCCGATACTCGGGAAGTAATTACGGTGCTCGAAGTAGATCTCCAGCGGAAAGATCGACGACTCCATCGACTGGCCCACCAGAAACAGCAGCAGGCCGCCCACAATCAGCGGCGACGCCCTTCCGGCCATCCAGGCGCCGACCAGGGCGGCGAGCCAGGCGACAATCGCAGCCAGCGTGGTCCACGGCGCCAGCAGGCCGTGGGAAACGGGATAGTCGTCGTGGAAAATGCCGTAAAGCGCGCCGCGCGGCAGGACAATGGCCTGAACGTAGTCCCACAACACGCGCGGCTGGGTCAGGAGGCGCTCGTAGAGGGTGAAATGGCGCATCCGGTAGCCAGCAAAGAACGAATCGGGCCGCAGCAGCAATAACAACAGCGCGGCGGTAACGGGCACAATCGCTGTCAGCAGGAAGAAGACCTTGACCTGGAGCGGTCGCCGACCGGCTGCGGCCCGGCGAAACCAGACCAGCTCGACGACCAGCGCCAGAACAGGCAGCAGTGCACCGTTTTCCTTCGACAGCACGCCGAGCACGGTGGCCGCCGGCACACCAACCCACAGCAGCACGTTGCCCCAACGACTGCCGTTCTGGATCATGCCGCGCGCGTGGACGAAAAAAACCAACCCCAGCAAGATGAAAAGCGTACTGAGCTGGGCCATGCGCTGGACCAGATACAGCACGGTGCTGGCGTGAACGGGCAGAACAAGCCAGACAGCGGCCAGGAAAGCGCCGGCCAGGAATGCCTTCTCGCGGGCGACTTTGCTCCGAATGAGCAGCGGGACGAGCAGCAAAAAGACCAGGATCCCGTTACTGACATGAATGAGCAGATTGGTGCGCTTGGCGTGCCAGGTGCTGTCGCCCCAGAGCCAGGCGTCGGCAACGAATGTGGCCATGGAAACCGGGCGGCCCAGCCGGCCGGAGCGGTTGTCCCAAATCACGGCCCAGGCGGTCTTGTCGCCCTCGAGATAACGGGTGACGTCGCTGAGGTTCCCCTGGTCGTCAAGCACCAGCGGCCCGGCCAAGCCGGGCCAGTACAAGGTGATGCAAATAACGATTCCCACCGCCAGCAACAGCAGCGCTCGCGCGTTCACGTTCTCAGGTTTCATGCGGTCTGTGTCCGGGAATCAACAGGAAGACTTGCCATGACTCAACAAGGATTCTCAGGAGTCTGCTCTAAAAAAAAGGCCCTGAGGAATCCCAGGGCCTTTCTCGTGCCTGTATTGATCCAGGCAAGCGCCGGATCAGTTACGGCATTCTGCCGGGACGTACTTCGAGGCAATGTCTCCGACCACGCAGTTCCACTGCACGGCAGTGCCCGTGAACGTTGGCTCCAGATTGATCGTTTTGCCGCCCGCATCGCCGAGACGGCTATCACCCGCGTAAGTGATCGTGATATCACCGCCGCTGATCACAATCAGGTCAACAAGAGTGCTTTGGCCAGTCTGGTATCCGGCGGCGGCGTTATTTGCAGGCCAGCTACCTTCACTCAGACGGTGCTCACTGACGGCCATCTTGGCCGAGGAGGCCATGTTCAGACCTTCAGAGACACGGGCGCGAATCGAGTAATCCTGATAGGCCGGAATGGCGATGGCCAGCAGGATTGCCAGAATCGCGATAACGATCATCAGCTCGATCAGCGTAAAGCCTGACTGTTTGCGGATGTTGTTCATTTCAAACTCCAATTTTCATGTGAGTGATCGGGGGAAACCTGCCCTTAAACTTTATAGCGCATGGTCGACAGATTCAACGTATATCATGCATGAATCGGGCCAATTCCGCCGCCGCCGCCGCAGGTGCGGTTTGCCGGTCAATACTCCGCGAGCATTATCACGATTTCGGCGCTCACCTGCCTCTCGCAGGAAACCGAGGTGACAATTTTTGTCAGTTTCGGACGCTTTGGGTCAGGCCTGAGTCAATCTGAAGGGATAAATTGTGAAATCAGGGCCAGTGTAAACCTTCATCGGCTTTTGAACGAACTCTGTTGGCGTTATGACCGCAGTGCTGCTTATCGGCCGGGGAGTGATGCGTTGTGTTTGGTTGTTCGCGGCTGAAGCCCCTCCTGTGGGCGCCGCATCAGCAGCATGTGTATTCCTGGACGCGCTATACGTATCCCCGGACTCACCGCACGTAACCCCGGACGCGCTATACGAATCCCCGGACTTGATCCGGGGTCTTGTTTGCTATGGGTGCCTGCGGAGGGGAGATCCCGGCTCTTCGGCCGGGAATTCGGGGTTGGAACCTGGCCGGGAATTCGGAGATGGAACGCTGCGCCATCAGCACATGTAACCCCGGACTCGATCCGGGGTCTTGTTTGCTGTGGGTGCCTGCGGAGGGGAGATCCCGGCTCTGCGCTTCGCTTGGCCGGGAATTCGGGGGTTGTAAGCTTGGCCGGGAATTCGGGGTTGTGAGCTTGGCCGGGATTACGAGTGGCGCTGGGGGGGGAACTTGTTCTGCAGCCAGGCTGCCTGTACATTAGCTATATACACCAGCCACATACACCGTTCGCCCCGGCGCCAGACACATGATTCGCACGCAAATCTACCTGACAAAATCCGAGCAGCAGGCGTTACGCGCGCTGTCGCGACGAACGGGCCGCCCCGAAAGCGAGCTGCTTAGGGAGGCGGTCGACCGGTTCGTTTCGCAGGCGGGGCAGACCGACCGGCTGTCCCTGCTCAAGCAGGCCCGCGGAATATGGCAAGACCGCACGGATCTGCCTGATCCGGTCGCGCTTCGCAGTGAGTTTGACCGGTTGGCGCCCGATCACGAGTAATGGCCAATCGCCTGCTGATTGATACAGATGTATTGATCGATTATCTGCGCGGTGTGCCGCAGGCAATAAACTACCTGGAGACACGGGCAGATTCACTGGTGCTGTCAGCGGTCAGCGTTGCGGAGTTGTATGCGGGGGTTCGCGAAGGGACGGAGCGGGAAGCCCTTGCTGCTTTTGTTGCTGCCTTTGAAGTGGTGCCCGTGGATCAGGCAATCGCCAAGCGGGGAGGTTTGCTCCGACGTGACTATGGCAAAAGCCACGGCACCGGACTGGCCGACGCGCTGATCGCGGCTACCGCCGAGCTTCAGCGGGCTACTTTAGTCACACAGAACCGCAAGCACTTCGCTATGTTGGATGAGGTGCGTGTGCCTTACGAAAAACAGGCGTCCCGCAAGCACAGGGACTGAGCTTCGAACGGTGGCGAGACATTGAATCTTCAGCAAGCTTATCCCCGGGCTCCTACATGCATCCGCGGAACCCTCTTCACGCATCCCCGGACCTGATCCGGGGTCTTCTTCACGCCCGCGTATCCCCGGACTTGATCCGGGGTCTTGTTGCTATTGGTGCCTGCGGATGGGAGATCCTGGCGCTGCGCTGCGCTTGGCGGGGAATTTGGGAGGTTAAAGGACTTTGGCCGGGAATTCGGGTGTTGAGTGAGCTAGGCCGGGAACGCGTGATGAACCTCGGCGGCGCAGGTACCGGCGAAGCTCTCTGGACGCCGCCCAACCTCACTTGTACAATTGTCACATGGATATTGTCGTCGACACCAACATTTTTCTAGCCGTTGCCCTGCAGGAGGCGGAGAGGGCGCGCGTCGTCGAGCTCACGGCCAACGCAGCGGTGCTGGCGCCCGAGTTCTTGCCGTATGAGATCGGCAACGCTTTGTCGGCTATGGTCAAGCGTCGGAGGCTCACCGGGTCGCAGGCCCTGAAAGCTGAAAAGGCAGTCCGCCAAATCCCGGTTCGGCTGGTTTCAACGAATATAGCCGAGGCACTGCAACTTGCTGCCGAACACGATATTTATGCCTATGACGCCTATTTTCTGAGTTGTGCGCAGGCACTCTCATGCCCCTTGCTCACACTCGATCGCGGCATGAAACGGGTGGCCACTCGCCTTGGAATTGAAGTGCTGGAGTAATCCCATGAAGGTATTTACCTACTCTGAAGCTCGTCAGAATCTCTCGAAACTCCTGGTCCTGGCCCAGGATCAGGAGGTGGAAATTCGCAGAAAAGACGGCAGCCGGTTTTCTCTGCGCGCAAAACGCACAGAACGCGCCTCGCCCTTTGATGTGCCGGGTATCGATAGCGCGGTCAGCACTACAGACATTCTCGAGGCGGTTCGGGAGTCGCGCGAGGGGTGATGCGTTGCGCTTCGCGCATCCCCGGGGCTCCCTACACGCATCCCCGGACTTGATCCGGGGTCTTCTCCACGCCCGCGTATCCCCGGACTTGATCCGGGGTCTTTTCTGCGTTTGGTGCCTGCGGATAGGAGATCCCGGCTCTGCGGCCGGGAATTCGGGGTTGTGAGCTTGGCCGGGAATTCGGAGGCTACTGCGCTGGTAGCAGGCGTATCCCCGGACTTGATCCGGGGTCTTTGCTGCTATTGGCGCCTTCGGATGGGAGATCCCGGCTCTGCGGCCGGGAATTCGGGTGGATGGGCGCCGCTCCATCAGCACGCGTATCCCCGGACCTGATCCGGGGCCTTTGCTGCATTTGGTGCCTACGGATGGGAGGTCCCGGCTCTGCGCTGCGCTTGGCCGGGAATTCGGGGTTAAGTGAGCCTGGCCGGGAATTCCGGAGGTAGGCAGGGCGTGACCGGGAAATTCTTTGCAAAATCAGCGCCCGAGCGCTAGGATTTGACCAGCTTTCAACGGGATTGACCCCATGCCTGCCCAACCTGCCACCGTGATGCGCCTGCCCTCGCTTGGCCGCAAGCTGATCGATGCCGGCCTGGTGACCGAGGACAAGGCGCTCGAGATTGCCAGCGACGCCGCCAAGAAGGGGCGCACCTTCACCAGCCACATCGTGCGCGAGAAGGCGGTGGACGCAACCGGATTTGCCCACGTGGCGGCCGAGGATTTCGGCATGCCGCTGGTCGATTTGGCCGCGGTGAACCTCAAGCACGCGCCGATGGATTCGGTCAGCGAGGAGCTGATCCGCAAGCACCTGATTCTGCCCATTCTCAAGCGCGGCAAGCGGCTGTTCGTGGTGGCCGCCGACCCCGGCAACAAGGCCGGCATCGACGAATTGTCGTTCTCCACCGGGCTGGCGGTGGAGGCCATCCTGGCGCCCTACTCGGCGATCGAGCCGGCGCTGGACCGCGCCCTGGCCGGCTCGGCGCAGGCCTTCAACGAGCTGACCGAGGACCAGGACGACCTCGAAAACCTCAATTTCGACACCGGCGCGGAAAAGGAGGAAGAGGCCAGCGACGCGGCCGGCGCCGACGATGCACCGGTGGTGCGCTTTGTCAACAAGGTGCTGGTCGATGCGATTCGCAGGGGCGCCTCGGATATCCACTTCGAGCCCTATGAAGAGGAATACCGCGTCCGCTTCCGTATCGACGGCGTGCTGGTCACGCAGGTGCGTCCGCCCAGGCGCATGGCGCCGCGGCTGTCGGCGCGCCTGAAGGTCATGTCCAACCTGGATATCGCCGAACGGCGCATCCCGCAGGACGGACGCATCAAACTCAATGTCTCCAAGGGCCAGGCCTACGACTTTCGTGTCTCGACCTGCCCGACGCTGTGGGGCGAGAAGATCGTGCTGCGTATTCTCGACTCCTCCGGCGTTTTTCTGGGCCCCGAGAAGCTCGGCTTCAACGAGCAGCAGAAAGACGCCTATCTGACGGCCATCTCCAAGCCCTATGGCATGGTGCTGGTCACCGGCCCGACCGGGTCAGGTAAGACGGTCACGCTCTACACCGCCTTAGGGATTCTCAACGACGAGGGGCGCAACATTTCCACCGTTGAAGACCCGGTGGAAATCCGCATGAAGGGCATCAACCAGGTGCAGCAGAACGTCAAGCAGGGCCTGACCTTTGCCACCGCGCTGCGCTCGTTCTTGCGCCAGGACCCCGACATCATCATGGTCGGCGAGATTCGCGACCTGGAAACGGCCGAAATCGCCATCAAGGCGGCCCAGACCGGCCACTTGGTGCTGTCGACCCTGCATACCAACGACGCCCCGGCTTCGGTCGCGCGCCTGACCAACATGGGCGTGCCCAGCTACAACATCGTCTCCACCGTGCACCTGGTGGTGGCCCAGCGCCTGGCGCGCACGCTGCACTCGTGCAAGAAAGCGGAGGACGTACCCGACGATGCGCTGCTGAAAATCGGCTTTACCGAAGAGGAAGTCGCCGAAGGCATCCGGATATATCAGCCCGGCGGCTGCGACCAGTGCACCGGCGGTTACAAGGGCCGTTCCGGCGTGTTCCAGGTAATGCCGGTCTCCGAGGAGATGGAGCAGATCATCCTCGAGGGCGGCGGCGCGCTGGAGCTTGAAAAGCAGTCGGCCAGAGACGGCGTGATAGACCTGCGCCGGGCAGCGCTGGACAAGGTCAAGGACGGCAGAATCAGCCTGGCGGAGATGAATCGGGTGACGAAGGATTGATCGGAGGGCGGTTCGGCTTGCCAGGCCCCCATTCGCGGCTAAAGCCGCTCCTACAAGAGGTGGCCGTGGCTCGGCCTTGCCGGAGGCCCCATTTGTAGGAGCGGCTTTAGCCGCGAATCCTGGTATCCCCCAAAAAAACCGGGCAATTCCACCCGATTTTGTGTAGGAATTGCCCTCAACCGGCCATCGAGCCCTTTTCTGCCTCACCTCGACCGGTTATTTTCGCGGCATCATGCCGCCGCGATTTCATGCCTGCCATCTGCGAAAAGGCCGATCTTCCAGAACCGGCCGCATTTATATGGTCACCACGGTCACCCTTGGCCGGCGAGCGGTCTTTGTTCGGTTGCCCGTTGCTCGCCAGGCTATCGCGGCGCTGCGCGAGTGTGATCGCCGAGGCTTTTCTTCTACGCTGGCCTATGTACTGATGCCCGATCATTTGCACTGGCTGGTTCAGCTACACAATGGTTCGCTCAGCGCTTTGCTGCAGCGCTTCAAATCGTGCAGCGCAAGCCAGGTGAACCGCCTGCTCCGCCGCACCGGCAAGACCCTGTGGCAGCCGGGTTTCCACGACCGCGCTGTACGCGACGACGAAGACATCCGTGCCATCGCCCGCTATATTGCCGCCAACCCCATCCAGGCCGGCCTGGTTCGCAACATAGGGCAATATCCCCACTGGGACGCCATTTGGCTGGAATGAATGAAGCCCAACCTTGCATTTACCACGGTTTCTGCGCAAAATCACCATATTAGGGACAACTGTGCAGGCTGGGTGCGAACTCCGGCCAGACACCAGCAAGATGCAGGAGCGGCATTAGATGGCGACCACCCGGGAACAGATGGAAACCTTCCTCTGGGAAGGCAAGGACAAACGCGGCAAGAAGCTGAAGGGGGAGCGCGTTGGCCGCAATGAGATGATCGTAAAGGCCGAGCTGCGCCAGCAGGGGATCGTGCCCGGCCGGGTCAAGAAAAAGCCCAAGCCGCTGTTCGGAAGCACTGGAAAGCGGATCACGCCCAAGGATCTCGCCGTATTCACCCGGCAGCTTGCCACGATGCTGTACTCCGGGATTCCGCTGGTTCAGGCCTTCGGGATCATTGCGCAGGCAGTCGAGAATCCGCGAATGAAGAAGCTGATCACGGATATTCGTAACGAAGTGGAATCCGGCTCGACGCTTGCCGAATCGCTCGCCAAACATCCGCAGTACTTCGACAGTCTCTACGTCAACCTGGTGTCTGCAGGCGAAAGCGCAGGTGTGCTGGATCAGGTGCTCGATTCGCTTGCCAGCTACAAGGAGCGCATCGAGTCCATCAAGGGCAAGATCAAGAAGGCGATGTTTTACCCGGCGGCGGTCGTGGCCGTGGCCATCGGCGTCACAGCACTCCTGCTGATCATGGTCATTCCACAGTTCGAATCCATTTTCCAGAGCTTTGGCGGCGACCTGCCGGCCTTTACCCGCATGGTGGTCGACGCCTCGGAGTTCATGCAGTCGAAGGGCTGGCTTGTGCTGCTGCTGGCGATTGCGGCTATTGTCGGACTGATTCAGGCGCGGAAGCGCAGTCAGAAGTTTGGCCACCTGATCGACCGCCTGTCCTTGAAAATACCGATCGTGGGCCCGGTGCTGGAAAAGTCCGCCCTGTCGCGCTTTGCCAGCACGCTTTCGACCACCTTTGCCGCCGGCGTGCCGCTGGTCGATGCGCTGCACACCGTGGCCGGCGCGACCGGCAACATCGTTTATGAGAGCGCCACCCTTCAGATTCGCGACGATGTGGCCACCGGCCACTCGCTGCAGCTTGCCATGCAGCAGACCGGGCTGTTCCCTCCCATGATGATCCAGATGACGGCGATTGGTGAGGAAGCCGGCTCGCTGGATGCCATGCTCGACAAGGTCGCTGCGTTCTACGAGGAAGAAGTCAACAATACCGTCGACGCGCTCTCGAGCCTGCTCGAGCCGATCATCATTGTCTTCATCGGTACGATTGTCGGCGGCATGGTGGTTGCCATGTACCTGCCGATCTTCAAGATGGCGGCGGTGATGTAGGGAAAAGAAAGGGTTCAGGGTTCAGGTTGGCTGGGTGAGTGCCGTATTCCCGGCCTTGAGCCGGGATCCTGCTGGGCGGCGGCGCCTGCGTTCGGGAGAGGCCCCGGATCGAGTCCGGGGCTACGGGGTGCTGAGTCAGGTGGTTGGCTGGTTGGCTGGTTGGCTGCCGTATTCCCGGCCTTGAGCCGGGATCTTGCTGGCAGGTGGTGCCTGCGTTCGGGAGAGGCCCCGGATCGGGTCCGGGGGAGCGGAGGCATCGTAAGATGTGGCGGCTTTCGGGATTTTGGCTCGGACTGACAAAGGGATTCTGTTTTGGATTTTTTCGCTAACTTGAATGCACTGCCGCCGGCGGTCCTTGCGACCGCCGTTTTTGTTCTGGGGTTGCTGGTGGGCAGCTTTCTCAACGTGGTGATTCTGCGCCTGCCGGCGCGGCTGTTGCACGACTGGCGCTGCCAGTGCCGCGAGCTGCTGGAGATAGACAAGCCGGAAGCGCCGCCGCCGGGGCTGGTGGCTAAGCGCTCGCACTGCCCGCGCTGCGGGGCGACGATTGCCTGGTACGACAATATCCCGGTGGTGAGCTGGCTGGTGCTGGGACGCAAGTGCCGAAACTGCCGTGAGCCGATTTCGTGGCGCTATCCGCTGGTGGAACTGGTCACGGCGGCTCTCTCGGCGGCCGTGATCGTGCATTTCGGAGCCACACCGGAGGGCGCGGCCGCGCTGGTGTTTACCTGGGCGCTGATTGCGGCGACCGGAATCGATTTCGACCACCAGCTCCTGCCCGATCAGATCACCCTGCCCCTGCTGTGGCTGGGCCTGATTCTGAATCTGTGGCTGGGCCTGTTCGCAAGTATCGAGGATGCGCTGATCGGCGCGGTTGCCGGCTATCTGTCCTTGTGGCTGGTGTTTCATCTGTTCAGGCTGCTCACCGGCAAGGAAGGCATGGGCTTTGGCGACTTCAAGCTGCTCGCCGCGCTCGGCGCCTGGATGGGCTGGCAGGTGCTGCCGCTGGTGATTTTGCTGGCCTCGTTCGTGGGCGCGGTGGCGGGCATTGCGATCATGATCGCCACACGCCGCGGCAAGGAAGTGCCCATCGCCTTCGGGCCATATCTGGCCGCGGCCGGGTGGATTGCGTTGATCTGGGGGGAGCGGATAATCGACTTCTGGCTAGTTGGTTAGTTGGTTGGCTAGTTAGCTGGTTAGCTGATTGGCTGGTTGGCAACGGTATTCCCGGCCTTGAGCCGGGATCTTCTTGCCAGTGGCGGCTGCGTTCGGGGAGGCCCCGGATCGTGGTCCGGGGCTACCAGATGCAACGCACGTGGGGGTAGGCCTGGATTCGGCCATCGGCCGTGATCAGTTGGGCATTTTCGTGGCGGGCGAGCGCGACGATCAGGCGGTCGGCGGGATCCTGATGGAATTCGCCGGGCAGGTTGACCGAAGCGACGGCGACCTGGCGGTTGACGGGCACCCATTCAAGGCCTTCGATGCTGTCGATCGTATCCAGCCACTCATTCAGGTCCATGGTCAGAACGAGTCGATCTCTGGCCACCAGCATGGCGATTTCCCAGGCCGTGATGGCAGACACCATGACGGGCTGCTCCTCCGACAATGCCGACTCGATAGCGGCCAGCGCGGCATCCGAGAGCCGGTTGTCGCCATCTGCCCACCAGACCAGCGCGTGTGTGTCGAGAACGATCAATCAAGCGCCTCCCAGTGACCCTCCCCGACCGGTTCGAGCGGCTTGTGATAGCGTTTGACCGAACCCTTCAGCCGCTCCATAGGCTGCGGCATCGACCGGCTGTACTTGCGCACAACCAGCGTCGGACGGCCACGGTCGGTGATGATCAGCGGCTCTCCGGTTTTCTCGATGCGGCGAAAGATCTTCAGTGCCTGCGCCTTGAAGCGGGTCTTGGAGATTTCGGTTTTCATGACGGCTCCTGAAATGACCACTTCATTATAGTCACTTCCCGGAAGACCGCCAATCGAGAAGCAACTTCGGGGCTGGTTGGTTGGCTGGTTTCAGGAAATGAAGGGTTCAGGTTTCAGGGTTCAGGTTTCAGGGTTCAGGTTTCAGGCGGCATCTGCCAGTTGTGCAGGGCGGCTTCGCCGCGAGCGGTGGGCGGGCTGGTTGGGAACGAGCTTGGCTGGTTGGCTGGTTTGCCGCCGTATTCCCGGCCCTGAGCCGGGATCTTCTTGTCGGTGGCGGCTGCGTTCGGGGAGGCCCCGGATCGAGTCCGGGGATACGGTTTTTCTTGCGGGCGGCGAGATAGTGATTTGTGTGATTCGTCATACACTCGTATAATCGTAGCCATGGTCAGACTCACTATCAATCTCTCCGAGGAGCGTCAGCGGGCGCTCAAGAAGGCGGCGGCCGAGCGTGGCAAGACCATGGGGCAACTGGTTGAGGAAAGCCTGGAGTTCTACGGAATCAAGACGCGGGAGGAAGCCGCCGCGCTGATTCAACAGGCGCGGCAGAGTGCCGCGCTGGATGAGTCTGCGGCGCTCGAGCTTGGTGTGGAAGCTGCCCGGGCGGCAAGGCAGGAAGGCGCCGGGGACTGAGGCCTGGTGGGCGCTGTCGCCATCATCGACTCCAACGTGCTTGTGGCCGGGCTTCTGACCCGGCAGCCGGATTCGCCGACGGCGAAGATTGTCGACGGCATGCTGTCCGCGCAATTCACCTTCGCGCTGTCGATGGAGCTGATCGCCGAGTACCATCGCGTGCTTCGCTATCCGAAGGTGGCCCGGCTACATGGGCTGTCGGATGCCGGGATCGACGATCTGCTGACCGAGCTGGTGGTACCTGCGGTTGTTGTCGAGCCTGTTCGGCGTTCATTCGCAGTACCTGATCCGGACGATACCTTTTTGTTCGAGCTGCTTGCAGCGCTATCTGACGGCGTGCTTGTGACGGGGGATCGCTTGTTGCTGGAGGAAGGACCGGACTGGGCGCGGGTGATCGAGCCGGCCCGATTCATCCAGGAAGCCCGGCTGCCGTAGCTGCGTGGTGGCCTTGCGGGTTGGTTGGCGGGTTGGTTGGCTGGTTGGCTGCCGTACTCCCGGCCTTGAGCCGGGACCTTCTTGCCGGTGGCGGCTGCGTTCGGGGAGGCCCCGGATCGAGTCCGGGGCTACGGGGTTTCTTTCCTGCGGTGCTACGGTCTCTTTCCTGCGGGGCTACGGGGTTTCTTTCCTGCGGTGCTACGAACTTTTTCCTGCGGCGCTGCGGGCTTTATCCTGCGGGGCGACGGGCTGTCTCTTGCGAGGCAACGCCCCCCTGAAACCTGAACCCTGAAACCTGAACCCTTTCTTTACCCCTCAAACATTGAACCGAAAGTGCATGACGTCGCCTTCATTGACGATGTAGTCCTTGCCTTCCAGGCGAAGTTTACCGGCGGCTTTGGCACCGGCCTCGCCCTTGCAGGCGATGAAGTCGTCGTAGGCGGTGACTTCGGCGCGGATGAAGCCTTTTTCGAAGTCGGTGTGGATGCGGCCGGCGGCCTGCGGGGCGGTGGCGCCTTTGCGCACGATCCAGGCGCGTACCTCCTTTGGCCCGACGGTGAAGAAGGTGAGCAGGTCCAGCAGGGCGTAGCCGGCGCGGATAAGGCGGTGCAGGCCGGGTTCGTCCTGGCCCAGGTCGGCCAGGAATTCGGCCTGCTCTTCTTCATCGAGCTCGGCCAGCTCGGCTTCCATGGCGGCGCACAGGACGACCACTTCGGCGTTTTCACCGGCGGCGTGCTCGCGTACGGCGCGAACGTGGGGATTGTCGTGCGAGCCGCTGTCGTCGACGTTGGCGACGTAGAGGACGGGCTTGCGCGTGATGAACTGCCAGGTTCTCAGTGAAAGGCGTTCTTCGTCGTCCATTTCGAAGGTGCGCAGCGGGCGGCCCTCGCCCAGGTGGGCGACGACACGCTCGAGCAGCGCGGCCTGGCGGATGGCTTCCTTGTCGCCCGATTTGGCCTGCCGGCTGATCTTGTCGAGCGCCCGCTCGGCCACTTCCAGGTCGGCCAGGCACAGCTCGGTGTCGATGGTTTCGATATCCGAGACCGGGTCGACGCGACCGGACACGTGGGTGACGTCGTCGTCTTCGAAGCAGCGCACGATGTGGGCGATGGCGTCGGTCTCGCGGATGTGCGCCAGAAACTTGTTGCCCAGGCCCTCGCCGCGCGAGGCGCCGGCGACCAGGCCGGCGATGTCGACGAACTGCATCATCGTGGGCAACGTGCGCTCGGGCCTGGCCGCGGCCGCCAGTTCGTCCAGGCGCGGATCGGGCACGGGCACCATGCCGACGTTGGGCTCGATGGTGCAGAACGGGTAGTTTTCGGCCTGGATGCCGGCCTTGGTCAGGCAGTTGAAAAGCGTCGATTTACCCACGTTGGGGAGGCCGACGATGCCGCATTTGAAGCCCATGGGTTTTCTCGCTTTGCTCGGTTGGCTGGTTGGTTGGCTGGTTGTTTTGATTGTTTCTGGAATTCGCGGCTAAAGCCGCTCCTACAAAAGATGCCTTAGCCAGGCCCTGACGAAGGCGGCATTTGTAGGAGCGGCTTTAGCCGCGAACCGGCGCCTCCCACGGTGCCTAAGCTTTGGTGTGGAGGCGCTTCATCGCCTCGCCCGGCTTGCCTTCGAGCAGGTCGGGCAAGGCATCCACGGCGCGGTCGATGGCATCGAGGATGGCTTTTTCGTCCTCGGCGCCTGCCCGGCTGAGCACCCAGGGGGTTACCGCCTCCTTGAAGCCGGGATGGCCGATGCCGATTCGCACGCGCCAGAAATTCTGGCTACCCAGGTGGCTGAAAGTGCTTCTGAGACCATTGTGGCCGCCGTGACCGCCACCCTGCTTGAGCTTGACCGTGCCCGGCGGCAGATCGAGATCGTCGTAGGCGATGACGACCTGTTCGGGCGCCACGTTGAAGTAATCGGCCGCGGCGCGCACCGCCTGGCCCGATTCGTTCATGAAGGTGTCGGGGCGCAGAAAAACGCAGTCGGCGCCGGCAAGCGGTGTCTTTGCCACTTCGCCGTGCAGCTTGCGGTTGAACTTGAGCCCCAGCGGCGCCTTGCGATCCAGAGCATCCAGAAACCAGAACCCGGCGTTGTGCCGGGTTCTTTCGTATCTGCTTCCCGGATTGCCCAGGCCGACGATCAGCCAGCGACTGCTCATCGGAGTGCTCACCGACGCACTCAGTCCTGCTTGTCGTCGTCGCCTTCGGCGGCTTCCTCGCGGCCTTCTTCCGCGGCTTCTTCGCCTTCGGCAGCTTGCTCGTCGCCGATGGTTTCGACTTCGCCGGCTTCATCCAGGGCGGCATCGGATTCTGCGGCCAGCTCGCCCGTGCCCTGGCTGGCGCGGATGTAGAGGGCCGTGACGATGGAGTAGTCGTGCTCGTCGCCTTCGTAGTGAAGCATGGGCAGGATCACGCCCTCTGGCAGCTCGATTTCGCTGAGCATGATGCTCTCGCCGGGCTCGAGATTGGCCAGATCGACCTCCAGGTACTCGGGCAGATCGCCCGGCAGCGATTCGACTTCCACGTCCATGACCTGGTAGGAAATGACCACCCCGGCCTCTTTCTCGGCCGGCGACTGCTCTTCGTTGATGAAGTGCAGCGGCACCTGCATGCGAATCACCTGATCGTCGGAGATACGCAGGAAATCTGCGTGGGTCAGCAGCGGCTTGAACGGGTGGCGCTGCAGATCACGCAGCACGACCTTCTGCCTTTTCTCGCCGACTCTCAGCTCGAGGACGGAGGAATGGAAAGCCTGCTCATTGGCTTCGTGCAGCAGGTAGTTGTGGTCGATGGTGATGCTGACAGCGTCCCGGTCACCGCCGTAGACCACGGCCGGCACCCGACCTGCACGGCGCAGGCGGCGGCTCGCACCTTTCCCCACGTCCGTACGCATTTCTGCCGGAATCTTGTATTGTTTCGCCATGACGATTCGTCTCTTTCGGTTTGTTGAATAACCGCCGGCCCGCGACCAGGCTGACGGAGCAAGCCCGCCATTATAGCCGGTTTCCGATTTGCGGAAAAGCCCGATGCCGCGGTGGCATGGTTGGTTGGCTGCCGTATTCCCGGCCTTGAGCCGGGATCTTTTCGCCGGTGGCGGCTGCGTTCGGGAAGGCCCCGGATCGAGTCCGGGGCTACGGGGTTTTTCTTGCTTGCGATGAGGTACTGAAGTCCGGGCGACGGGGTTTGTTGCGATGACAAGGTGGCCGCGGGTTGCGCAGAGGCTGGTGTCCGTAATGCATCGGACAAGACTGGGATTTCAGCGTAAACGACTGCTTTCGGCCTGACGGTGCCAAGGCGTGATCTTGTTGAGCTCTTCGGCCAGTCGGGCTTGTGCCGTTTCCGTATCGTGGGCTGCCTGGGCGCGGAGCCAGTAGCCGGTGGACAACCCGAAGAATCGGCACAGCCTGAGGTCGGTGTCTGCCGTGATCGACCGCTTTCCAGCGACGATCTGGCCGATTCGCTGCGCCGGAACGCCGATCTCCTTTGCCAGCCGATACTGACTGAGGTCCATGGGCTGAAGAAACTCCTCTTTCAGAATTTCTCCTGGCGTCACAGGTTCAAGTTTGCTCGTCATAAGCACCTCAGTGGTAATCCACTATCTCCACGTTCTCGGCTGCGCCGTCGATCCAAGTGAAACAAATCCGCCACTGTCTGTTGATACGAATACTGAATTGCCCGGCACGATCCCCTTTAAGGGCTTCGAGCTGGTTGCCCGGCGGTACGCGAAGGTCATTGAGCTTGCCTGCGATCTCGAGCTGCCTGAGTTTCCTGCGAGCGGCCCTCTCGATGTTGACGAAGCGTTCAACGCGGTATCCCAGCGCAATTTGCTCCGTATCGCGACACCGGAATGAGCGGATCATTGAAAATGATATTAACGTGGGGCGTTATTAACGTCAAGCGTGATTAATTACCCCAAACGGCAGCCGGTTCACAAAATCAAAACCATTGAAGCGCAAAGACGCGAAGACGCAAAGGAAGTCAAAAGTTGTCTGTCGGCGGTGTAACGCCGACCTACGGCGTTGGCCGGTGCGTGGGCGGTTTGTCGGCGGCGTGCGTAGGTCGCGGTTACATCCGCGACGGACGACTTTCACGGCTCCTCCCACTGCCCGGATTGGGCCCAGCGCTGCAGCGCGGCAAGCCACGGGGCGATGTCGAGGCCTTCGGCGGCGAGCCAGTCGTCGTTGAAGTAGGTGTCGGCATAGCGATTGCCGCCGTCGCACAAAAGAGTGACCACGCTGCCCTTCTCGCCGCGCTGGCGCATTTCGGTGAGCAGGCGCACCACGCCGATCATGGCGGTGCCGGTGGAGCCGCCGCAGCGCCGGCCCAGCCAGTCTTCGAGAAAGCGGATGGCGGCCATGGAGGCGGCGTCGGGAATGCGTTCCATGCGGTCGACCAGCGACGGGATTAAGCTTGGCTCGACCCTGGGCCGCCCGATGCCCTCGATGCGCGAGGTCTTGTCGGTGGTCAGCGCGCAGTCGCGGGTTTCGTAATAGTCGGCAAACACGGAGTTTTCCGGGTCGACCACGCACATCTGGGTGGGGCAGCCGGCGAAGCAGCGATAGCGCATGTAGCGTCCGATGGTGGCCGCGGTGCCGCCGGTGCCGGCCGATACCACCACCCAGCGCGGATAGGGCTGCGGCTCGAGCGCCATCTGTTCGAACAGCGACTCGGCGATGTTGTTGTTGCCGCGCCAGTCGGTGGCGCGCTCGGCGTAGGTGAACTGATCCATGTAGTGCCCGCCCAGCTCGCGCGCCAGGCGCTCGGATTCGGAGTAGATCTCGCCCGGCTCGACCAGGTGCGACTCGCCGCCGTAGAAGGCAATCTTGGCGATCTTCTTGCGCGAGGTGTCTCTGGGCATCACGGCGATGAAGCGAAGCCCGAGCAGGCGCGCGAAATAGGCCTCCGACACCGCAGTGGAGCCGCTGCTTGCCTCGATGATGGGCGTGTCGGGCCCGATCCAGCCGTTGGACAGGCCGTAGAGAAACAGCGAGCGAGCCAGCCGGTGCTTGAGGCTGCCGGTGGGATGGATGGACTCGTCCTTGAGATAAATCTGCCAGCCCTGCCAGACGGCCGGCATGTCGACGCGGATCAGGTGCGTGTCGGCCGATCGGTTGAAGTCGGCCTCGATGGCCCGGATCGCATCGGCAACCCAGCGGCAGCGCTTGGACGTCATGTGAGGGCCCGGTGGTTGGTCTGTCGGGCATGATACCGCGGCGAAACCTTCCTGCTAGAATTGCGGTCTGACCATTCAGATTCATTCACCCTGAACTTCAAGGATCAACGCCCACAATGAGCGAGAACCTTCGTGCACATACCATCAGCCGCGGCCGTTCGGTCGAGATGGACAACAACGCGCGCCGCGTGCTGCGCAACACCTGGAATCTGCTGTCGCTGACGCTTTTGTTCAGCGCCGGCGTGGCCTGGCTTTCGATGGCCAACAACTGGCCGCATCCGGGGCTGGTGATCACCCTGGTCGGCTATTTCGGCCTGCTGTTCGCCACCCAGGCCCTGCGCAACTCTGCCTGGGGCATCCTGACCACCTTTGCCCTGACCGGCTTCATGGGCCTGACCATCGGCCCGATCATCAACGCCTACACGACCATGTTCAGCAACGGCGATGAAATCGTCATTGCCGCCATGGGCACCACCGGTGTGGCCTTTGTCGGCCTGTCGGGCTTTGCGATGGTGACCAAGAAGGACTTCAGCTTCATGGGTCCCATGCTGTTTGTGGGCATCCTGGTGGCTTTCGTGGCCAGCCTGGTCGCCATCTTCTTCAGCATGCCGGCGCTGAGCCTGGCGGTGAGCGCCATGTTTGCCCTGCTGATGTGCGGTCTGATTCTGTTCCAGACCCAGCAGATCGTCAGAGGCGGCGAGACCAACTACATCATGGCCACCGTCACGCTGTTTGTGTCGATTTACAACCTGTTCCTGAGCCTGCTGCAGCTGTTCGGCTTTTTCTTCGGCGAAGAGTAGGTCTGCTGGCTCGGGACTCGCAAGGCACGTTGCGTTAGCGCTCACCGCTTCGTATATGTCCGTCTTCCCGGCCTGTGAGCCGGGACCTTCCTGCCAAAGACGCCTGCCTCAAACAGGCCCCGGGTCGAGCCCGGGGCCAAGAGCGCTTCTTGCAATTGCCCAGGCCCTGCAGGAGGTGCAGCGCCCGATGTCGGCAGGGTGACGGGCGAGCGCGATTGACCTGTGCTAAGGTTCAGACACAAACCATTTCACATGATCTCGAACACCATGATCCAGTCGTTGTTCAACGACCGTCGGAAAACGGGGGGTTCGACGTGAAAACACATACCGTCTATCGGCTGGCCGAAATCGCCCTGTGGGTCGTCGGCGCGGCCATCCTTTCACTGGTTGCCTACACGCTTGTCGACGACGAGGTCGAGCGGCGCCAGGCGCTTGATTTGTTCAGCCAGGCTCGCGCCGAGATGGTCGCGGTTACCGCCGAGCAGGAGGTGGTGCCCGATACGCTGACGGCCGACGGTGCCGGTGATCTGCTGCCCGGGGATCGCAGCGGTGCTGCCGGGCCGGGCAGCCCCGAGGCCGCTACGGTGGCAACCAGCGCCGAGAATCTTCCGATTGCCGTTTTGAGGATTGACAGCGTCGGGCTGGAAGTACCGGTTTTCGCCAACACCAGCGAGGACAACCTCAGCCGCGGTGCCGGCTGGGTCTCGGGAACCGCCCGCCCCAACGACGGCGGCAACATGGGCATCGCCGCTCACCGCGATCGCTATTTTCGCCCGCTCAAGGACGTGAAAGTCGGCGAACACCTCGACCTGCTCAGCCTCGACGGCGAGCAGCGCTATCGCGTGACCGAAGTGATGATCGTCGATCCCGAAGATACCTGGGTTCTCGACCGGGGCAACGCCGATGCGGTCACGCTGGTGACCTGCTATCCCTTCTATTTCGTTGGCAACGCGCCCCGGCGCTATATCGTTCGCGCCGAACTCGACAGTTGATGGCAGTTGATCAAAGGGCTGGTTTCAGTGGCCTGATCGAAAGCCCCGGAAGTCGGTGTTTCAGCGGATTTCCGGGAATGAGTAACCCCGAGAAAAACCAAGGAGAGTCTGATGAACGCACTGTTGAAGCTCAAGAACACCGGACTGCTCACGCTGTTGCTGGGTGGCCTGGTCTGGTCTGCGACCGCATTTGCGCAAGGCAGCGATGATCGTCCGGACCTGCCCGAACCCGAGGTTGACCCGCAAAGCTGTCAGAACATCGACTGGAACCAGGACCTTCTCAACGAATACCCCTGGGTGGCCGATTCATGCCGCGAAGTGGTCACGGCAGACGGCCAGAAATGGGCGCGCTTCGAGGCCAGGTTTCAGAAAATGCACCCCAATGGTTCCTTCAGCGCCAACTTTCTCAACCAGAGCGGCAGCTACGCTGACCGCATCAACCTGAAGCCGGCCCCCGGACAGAAGGTGCTGATCGACAACCGCGAATATGCTTTTTCCGAACTACGCAGAGGCCAGACGCTGAACTTCTACGCGCCCGAAGGCCTGTACGGTTTCGTGATCGAGCCGGGTGATTCCGAATCGGAGATGATCGAGGTAGGCGAGCTCGCCGAAGAAGAGCCGCCGCGCCTGGCCCCGGCCGAGCCGGCAGCTGAAGAACAGCCCGAGCGCCTGCCGACCACCGCCGGGTATCTGCCGCTTTATGCGCTGGGCGGCTTGCTGGCGCTTATAGGCGGTTTTGGTATGACGGCGCATCGCCGCAGGAAGCAGCTGGGCAGCTAAGACAAAGCGCCAGAACAACGAATGCCGGGCGGCCATGGGGTCGCCCGGTTTTTTCTTGGTGAAGAGGTTCGCGGCTAAAGCCGCTCCAACGATGGGTGGCTTTGGGAAAGGCTTGGCGAAGGCGGCATCTGTTGGAGCGGCTTTAGCCGCGAACACCGCGAATGGGTAAGCCCGCCAACCTCAACGCCGCCGCCGCCTTGGAATGATGCTGTCGAGCAGCAGCAGGGTGACGCCGACGACGATGGCGGAGTCGGCCAGGTTGAAGGCGGGCCAGTGCCAGTCGGCGTAATGGACATCGATGAAATCGACGACGTAGCCGAAGCGGATGCGGTCGATGAGGTTGCCCACGGCACCACCGATGATCAGAGCCAGCGCTGCGGGCAGCAGGCGGGCGCGATGCGGCAGGCGCCACAGCCAGGCTAGCAGCACGGCGACGATGACGACGGCTACGCCCGACAGGAACCAGCGCTGCCAGCCGGTGCCGCTGGCCAGAAACGAAAACGCCGCGCCGGTGTTGTGGGCCAGGGTGAGGTTTAGCCACGGGAGCACCGCGTCGGGCCGGTAGAGCTCGAGATGCTGCATGGCGAGCTGCTTGGTGTAGAGATCGAGCAGCACGATCAATGCGGCCATGCCCAGCCACAGCCCGTAGCGACCGGGACGCATCGGCAGCATCAGCCCCAATGCCGGGTTTCGCCCGGCCCCTCGACATTTTCCACGCAGCGTTCGCAGATTTCCGGATGATCCGGATTGCTGCCCACCGAATGACGATGGTGCCAGCAGCGCACGCATTTGGCGTGTTCGGTGGGTTTGACGCTGAGTTTGAGGCTGTCGCCGTCGATCTCTGCGGTCTGCATCGGCTCGGCCACCGGCGCGAGGTGGACGTCAGAGGAGATGAACAAAAAGCGCAGTTCGTCGCCGACCGATTCGAGTTCTTCGGCCAGCCGGCCCGAGGCCTCCAGCGTGATTTCGGCCGCCAGCGAGGCGCCGATGGTCTTGTCGCGCCTTAGCTGCTCGAGCCAGGGACCGACTACCTCGCGCACCTTGCGCAGGCGCTCGATGCTGTCGCGAGTGGCCTCTTCACCGCTTTCCAGCCCTTCGTACCAGGTGGCGAGCATGACCGACCCGTCGCGTTTGCCGGGCATTTCGGCCCAGATTTCCTCGGCGGTAAAGCAGCACACCGGGGCCAGCCAGCGCACCAGGGCCTCGAGGATGTGGTGCATGGCCGTCTGCGCCGAGCGCCGCGCGGGGTGGTCTTCGGGCAGGGTGTAGAGGCGGTCCTTGATGATGTCGAGATAGAAGGCGCCCATGTCGACCGAGCAGAAGTGATGCACGCCCTGGTAGATATTGAGATAGCGGTAGTTGCGGTAGGCGGCGGTGACTTCTGTTTGCAGCCGCGCGGCCATGTCGACGGCGTAGCGGTCGAGCGGCAGCAGTTCGTCGAGCGGCCGGGCGTCGGTGACTGGATCAAAGTCGTGCAGATTGCCCAGCAGGAAACGCGCGGTGTTGCGGATGCGCCGGTAGGCGTCGGCCACGCGCTTGAGGATCTCGTCGGAGACGCTCATTTCCTGGCGATAGTCGGCCGCGGCCACCCACAGTCGCAGGATGTCGGCGCCAAGCGTTTTCATGACCTGCTGCGGGGCCACCACATTGCCCTGCGACTTCGACATCTTCCGGCCTTCGGCATCGACGGTGAAGCCGTGGGTGAGCACCTGTTTGTATGGCGCGACACCGTGCATGGCCACCGAGGTCAAAAGCGAGGACTGGAACCAGCCGCGATGCTGGTCGGAGCCTTCCAGGTAAAGATCGGCCGGACGCTCGAGCTCGCTGCGCTGATCGAGTACGCAGTGATGCGTCACGCCCGAATCGAACCACACGTCGAGGATGTCGGGCACCGGTTCGTATTGTTCGGCATCGACGCCCAGGCGCTCGGCGATGTCGTCGGCATACCAGGCGTCGACACCGTCGGATTCGACGATGTCGGCAAATTTGTGCAGCAGCTCAGGGGTTTCCGGGTGCGGTTGCTGGCTGTCGCGGTCGATGAAAAAGCCCAGCGGCACGCCCCAGGTGCGCTGGCGCGAGATGCACCAGTCCGGCCGGGTTTCGATCATGCCGCGGATGCGCGCCTGGCCCCAGTCGGGCACCCAGCGTACCTTGTCTACCTCCCGCAGGGCCTGTTCGCGCAGTCCGGCCTGATCCATGGCGATGAACCACTGCGGCGTGGTGCGAAAGGCGGTGGGCGTCTTGTGGCGCCAGCAGTGCGGGTAGCTGTGATCGAAATCCTCGGCCGAGAGCAAGGTGCCGTTGGTGCGCATGTGCTCGACCAGCATGGCGTTGGCCTTCCACACGTGCTGGCCGCCAACCACCGGGGTCTCGTCGACGAACACGCCGCGCCCGTCGATGGGGTTGACCACCGGCAGATCGTATTCGGCGCCGACATCGAAGTCTTCCTGACCGTGGCCGGGGGCGGTGTGAACCGCGCCGGTACCGGTTTCGGTAGTGACGTGCTCGCCGAGGATGGTCGGCACCTGGTAGTCATTGAAGGGGTGGCGCAGGCTCAGGAATTCGAGCTTGTCGCCCCTGACCGTGCCCAGCACCTCGACCTTGTCCAGGCCGATGCGCTGGCACACCGCCTCGCGCAGTTCGGTGGCGACCACCACTTCGCGCTTGACGCCGTCGCGCATGCCGCGCACCAGGTCGTATTCAAGCTCGGCGTTCAGACAGACCGCCTGGTTGGCCGGAATGGTCCAGGGCGTGGTCGTCCAGATGGCAATCCCGGCATCGTCGGCCAGGCCGGTGACCCCGAAGCGACCGGCCAGCTCTTCTGGATCGGCGGCGGGAAACAGCACGTCGACGGCAATCGAGGTCTTGTCCTGGTATTCAATCTCGGCCTCGGCCAGGGCCGAGCCGCAGTCGAAGCACCAGTGCACCGGCTTGACGCCGCGCTTGAGATGGCCGCGCTCGACAATTTTTGCCAGCGCGCGCAGCATGTCGGCCTCGTAACTGAAATCCAGGGTGGCATACGGGTTGGCCCAGTCACCCAGGCCGCCCAGGCGCTTGAAATCCTCGCGCTGGTTGTCGATCTGCCTGCTGGCATATTCGCGGCACTTCTGGCGGAACGTGGCGGCATCGACTTTCTGGCCGACCTTGCCGACCTTCTTTTCGACCTGCAGCTCGATGGGCAGACCGTGGCAGTCCCAGCCCGGCACGTAGGGCGCGCGATAGCCGGCCAGCAGGGCCGAGCGCACCACGAAGTCCTTGAGAATCTTGTTGACCGCGTGCCCGATATGAATATCACCGTTCGCGTACGGCGGGCCGTCGTGCAGCACGAAAGTCTCGCGCCCTTCGGTGGCTTCCTGCAGGCGTTCGTAGAGCCCGTCGGCATACCACTGCTCGAGCATGGCCGGCTCGCGCTGGGCCAGAGATGCCTTCATCGGAAAGGCAGTTTTGGGCAAGTTGATGGTTTTTTTGTAGTCCACGGGCATTCGGGTATCAGAATTAAGGGAATTTTCAATTACCAATGATCAAGACCGGCTTGGCCAGGCTTGGGGTTGTCTTGATCATTGGAAATTCGGTCATTGGTCGTTGTTTGAAAATTGTGATTTGGTAGTTGGATCATTCGTGCGCGAGCACGTCTTTCGCCTTGCCTGCATCCTTCTCCATCTGCTTCGTCAGCGCCTCGAGATCATCGAAGGGTTGTTCGTGGCGGATGAAGTCGATGAACTCGACTTCGAGGTGCTTGCCGTACAGGTCGCCATCGTAATCGAACAGGTGCACTTCGAGTACCCAGTCGGTGCCGCCGAGTACCGGGCGGCGGCCCAGGCTGGCCACGCCCGGGTGGGAGATCAGGCCGGCGCCCGAAACGCGGGCGGCCAGAATACCCGACAGGGCCGGCGGATTCGGCGGCCGGATATTGACCGTCGGGAATCCCAGGCTGCGGCCCAGGCGACGGCCGCGCAGCACCCGGCCGGAAATGCGATACGGCCGGCCCAGCAGGCGCTCGGCCTCGCCGAGCTTGCCCTCGAACAGGGCGGTGCGGATTCGAGTCGAGGAGATTCGCTCTGCGCCGTCGATCACCGCCTCGACCTGTTCGACCTCGAAGCCGTAGCGCCGGCCCAGCTTTCTGAGCATGGCGACGTCGCCGGCCGCGCGCGAGCCGAAATTGAAGTCCGCGCCGACGACCACGCGCTCGGCGCGCGCCCCGCGCACCAGCACGTCGCGCACGAAGCGCTCCGGGCTCTGGCGGGCAAAGGCGGCGTTGAAGCGCAGCATGAACATCAGATCGAGGCCGCATTCGCGCGTGAGGCGGATCTTGTCGCGCACGTTGAGCAGGCGCGGCTGTGGCGCATCCGGCCGAAAAAACGTGGCCGGCAGCGGCTCGAAACACATCAGCGCCGGCGCCAGCTTGCCCGCGCCGCCACGGGCGGCTTCGATCAGCGCCTGGTGGCCGCGGTGCAGACCGTCGAAATTGCCCACGGCCACCGAGGTGGCGGGCAGTTTGTCGCGGTCGGGATTGAAGTATCGGACGAGTCGCATGGCAAGCGTCGAATTGTACCCGTTTTGGTCCGGGCGCTCCGCAGCGCGGCTGGCGTCCTCCGGGCTTTGAGTTCTTGAAACCGCAGATTACGCGGATTGACACAGATTAGGGTCAGAACCTTGTAACCACGGAAAAACACGGAATACACGGAAGGTGAATAAATAACGTCAACGGAAGTGCTTGCAGCACCTCTGTGCTGACAAGGGACCGAAGTCCGTGCATTCCGTGTTTTCCGTGGTTCCCGGCTCTTGATTTTCCTGAATCTGCGCAATCTGCGGTTTCAGCAACAAACAAGCCTGAACAGACCGCGAGATCGGCATGGTTCACAAAGCGCTATGGTTGCGGCGGTTCCGCCCCGGCCGGGCGGGCCAGGTGTCGGGGCCTGAGGCCGGTGGCGACGAGCACCAGCGCATAGGCGGCCGCGCCTGCACCGATGACCAGCGCGATCATGCCGATCCGCCAGATGGTCGCCGCCTCAAGCCAGCGCTCGACATCGGGCTGCAACAGCAACAGCACTCCGGCCATGGCCAGACAGCCGGCCGCCGCCTGCCCTACCCGCCGCCACGGCAACCGGGGCGCAAGCGACTGGTGGCGCAGGCCCCGCCACAGCAAGGTGGCGTTGATCCAGCCCGAGACGCTGGAGGCCAGCGCCAGGCCGGCGTGCGCGCCGGGATGATTGGAGAGCATGGCCCAGAAACCGTCCGCATCGCTTCCGCCGGCCAGCCACCAGGCAATCGCGATCACGAACAAGACGTTGAGCCCCATGTTGGCAACCAGGGCGATCACGGCCACCTTGACCGGCGTTTTTGTGTCCTGGCGCGAGAAATAGGCCGGTGCCAGCACCTTGACCCCGATGAAGGCCGGCAGACCCAGAGAGTAGGCCAGCAGCGCCCGGGCCGCCATCAAGGCGTCCTGATCGGAAAACGCGCCATGGTGGAAAAGCGTGATGATCAGGGGCTCGGCCACCATCGCCAGGCCCACGGTCGCCGGCAGCGCAATCACCAGGCCCAGACTCACCGCCCAGTCGAGCACGGCGCGGTATTCCTCACGGCCGTTGCGCGCGTGCAGCGACGAGAGCGTGGGCAGGATGACCACCGACAGCGCCACGCCGAACATGCCCAGCGGAAACTCCATCAGCCGGTCGCCGTAGTAAAGCCAGGCCAGCGAGCCCGAGGCCAGAAGCGAGGCGAAGAACACGTCGAACAGCAGGCTGACCTGGGCCACCGATGAGCCGAACAGGGTCGGCACCATCAGCTTCATGATGCGCCTGACCCCGGGATGCCGGAAATCGGGCCTGGGAATCGGCAGCACGTCGTGGCGGGCCAGCACGGGGAGCTGCACTACCAACTGCAAAACGCCGGCCGCCAGCACACCCCAGGCCAGGGCCTTGATCGGCTGCTCGAACATCGGGCTGAAGGCCACTGCCGCGGTAATCAGCGAAACATTGAGCAGCGCCGGCGTGAGCGCCGGCAGCGCAAATCGGCCCAGGGTGTTGAGAATGCCGCCGGCAAGGGCAGTGAGCGCGATGAACAGCAGGTAGGGAAAGGTGACCCGCAGCATGTCGGTCGCGAGCTGGAACTTCTCGGGGTCGTCGAGAAAACCGGGCGCGAACAGCGTGACCACCCAGCCGGAAGCGAACACCCCCAGCGCGGTGACCACCAGCAGCACCGCCATGAGGCTGCCAGCGGTCGCGTCGATCAGCGATTTCAGGCTGGCGTGGTCGTGTTTTTCGCGATACTCGTTGAGCACGGGCACGAAAGCCAGCGAAAACGAGCCCTCGGCAAACAGCCGGCGCAGAAAATTGGGAATCTTGAAGGCGAAGACAAACGCATCCATCGCCGGCCCCGCCCCGAACCAGCGCGCAAACACCACATCGCGCGCAAAACCCAGAATCCGCGAGATCAGGGTCATGGAGGAGAAGCTGAAGATGCTTCTAAGCAAGCTCATGAACTGAACCCGGAACCCTGAACCCTGAAACCTGCGCGCGAAGCGCGCCCAGGCCCTTGACTCAACACACCATTCATCCGATAATTACCGGCTTGATTTCTTAACGACCGCATTTTTCAGGAGACTCCAACGTGGCCAATAGCGTATCTGCCCGCAAGCGCGCCCGCCAGGCCGAAAAGCATCGGCAGCTCAATGCCTCGCAGCGCTCGTTCGTGCGCACCCAGATCAAGAAGGTGGTCCGCGCCATCGAGTCGGGCGACAAGGCCGCTGCCGAGCAGGCCTACAAGGACGCCGTGCCGGCCATCGACCGCTCCGTGTCGAAGGGCATCATGCACGCCAACAAGGCTGCCCGCCACAAGTCGCGACTGAACCAGCACGTGCGCAACATGGCCTGACAAGGCCCTGCAAGACTGCTGCACAGGCGCCTGATGGTGCCCGGCACAAAAGCCGAACACGAAAAAGCCGCGCCTCACCAGCGCGGCTTTTTCTTTGCCCGCCCGAAGACTCAGCCAAACGGATCAATGACATCCAGCCCACAGCCGGCGAAGTCCCTGACATTGCGCGTGGCCAACTTGAGCCCCCGACTCAGGGCGATCGCGGCGATCTGACCGTCTGGCACGCTCATCGGTCGGCCTGTGGCCCTTCGATGCGCCATGATCTCACCATAAACGGTTGCCGCAGGGTAGCCGAACTCAAGAACCCGGCCGGAAAATGCCGCCTCGATGAATCCCTCGTAACGATATCTCAGCTTTCGACCACGCGCACCTTGCGGTAACGCGTGAAGTCCGTACTCGATCTCGGCAATCGTGATCGAGCTCAGATACAACTGCGTGGTCTTGCATGCATTCAACCAGGCGATTACGCCACGATCTGGCCGAGGCTTCATCAGCTCAGACAGCACGTTGGTGTCGAGCAGAATCACGATTCCAGATCGATTGGCTCATGCGGCCGGCGTTCGGGCAATTCGATAGTCTCGCCCTGAGTTTCTCCGAAGAACTCCAGTGCAAGGTCGCCCAGGCGCGCCGGGGCACTGACGGCCTGTTGAATGATCTGGCGGACTTCTTCTTCCATGGAAACACCGCGCAGAGCCGCGCGAACCCGCAATAGCTCGAGCGTTTCCTCATCCAGCCGTCTGACGCTTAAACTGGCCATCCTGATTTCTCTCCATAACAGTTGTGCTAGCACATGATAGCAGTGCCATCATGTGCCAGCACGCCCTGATCGCCGATGCGCTGAAAACTCACCACCCCCGGACGCCTGGCAAGTCTTCCGGGAAGCTGAGGCGGTAGCCCAGGGTCAGGTTCAGCTCCTCGCCGGCCGCCAGTTCGCGGTCCCAGGCGAGTACGCCGGGGCGGTCGTCGACCTTGCGGCGATCAGGCTGGGTGCTCGATTCGGTCAGGGCGACCGTGATGCGCTCGTCGCGGGAGACGGGCATGGCGTCGAAGATGGTCAGATCGATCGGGCGAGAATGGCCGTTGCTGACCGACACCCGGTGAATGCGGGTGAGCACGGTCGACTTGCGCAGCATGCCCTCGGTCGAGCGGTCGTCGCGCACCAGCTTGTATTCGACCGTAATGCGGTCGTCGACGCCAAAGCTCGAAGCCAGCTCCTCGCCCGGTGCGACGCCTTCGAAGTGCGTCTGGCCAACCAGGGTGTCGTCCTGGTAGAGCGTGACCGAGCCCGGCGGCAGGGCCAGTTCGCCCTCCCAGTCGCCCTTAGCGTAGAGCCAGGCGGTGGGCTGGTAGCGCGGCACGGTGCGGGCGCTCAGAGCAACGTCGACGGCGTGCTCGTCCAGGCGGAAGCGATGCGGCTGATTATCCGAGGCCACGCTGGCGCGGCCGGGCACGCGGTAGGCTTGAGTGTATTCGTTGCCGACCAGCGCGGCGGTATCCCAGCCGGCCGCGGACTTTGCCGGAGCGGCTTCCGCCGCCACCATCCCGCTGCGCTGCAACCTTTGACCGGCAAACTGAGCCGAATCGCGGGCTCGTTCTTCCTGCGGCTGCTCGACATCAATCCACCACGGCGAAACTTCCGGCAGGCGCCCGCCGGCCGAGGGGCGCGATAGCGACAGGCTGAGTTCGGCGTCCGACCAGTCTTCGCCAGTGCGCTGGCGCACCTCGGCGAACTGGACGATCTGAAGCTTGTCGGCTTGGGTGTCCAGGCGCCATTCGTAGACCGGGCGCCAGTACGCGCCGCCGACGGTGTATTCGACGGTAAATTCGGCCGTGCCGGATGCGGGGCTTTCGTAGGCCAGGCTCAGTGCCAGGGTGTCGCGCTGGCGCTGGCCGAGATCGGCCAGCTCCTGCTGCAGGCGCTTGATTTCCTCTTCCAGCTCACGCCGGTCAAGCTGCAGTTCGCGGCGCGCGGAGAGCACGTCTTCGGCACCGCTGCCGACCGTAGTGAGCGCCTGGCTCCAGCCGTCGAGCGAGAGCTTGCCGTCGCCCTGCCCCGCTCCGTTGGCCAGCGAGCGCAGCAGGTCGAGCTGCATTTCGCGCGCCTGAATGTCGTCGTCGACGGCACTCATCTCGTCGCGCAGTTGCTCCAGCCTTGTTTCCAGATCGCGGGCGCGCTCGCTGACGCGTTCGCTGCCGCGCACCGTCTCGAGCTGATAGGCGCCCAGCCGCAGGCCCTCGGGCCCGGTAGCGGAAATCCGAAGGCTGTCGCGTGACAGGCCGGTGGGCAGGTCGGAGCGGCTGACCTCGCCGGAGCCGGCTTCGATCTCGACTTCGAAGACCCGGGTCACGGTCGCGCGGTCGGGGAAGACGGTGACCGACTCGACGGCGGCGACTGCAGACACAAGCCAGCAAAGAGGAACGAGCGACAAGAGCAATCTGAACATTGCGGTTCTCCAGTGAAGTGACACTGCAAACAACGTGCAAACCGGGGCCGCGGGGTTATCGATCCGACGGCGATACCGGGCCGGGTTCAGTCGGCCGGGCTTTCGGCGACCTTCACCGGGGCGGCGCCGCGCTGTTGTTCAATGTAGTTCATCACGTCTCCGGTCAGCCTGTCCAGCCCCTTGCGGGCCACCGACGAGATCGCATACCAGGGCGCGCGCCAGTCAAGCTGGTCGATGATTTCCACGGCAGCGTCGCCTGCCAGCTCGTCATCGAGCTGGTCGATCTTGGTCAGCACCAGCCAGCGCTCGCGCCCGGCCAGTTCCTTGTCGAACTGCTCGAGTTCGTGCTCGAGCGCGCGCACCTGCTCGGCCGGGTTGCTGCCATCGGCCGGTGCGATCTCGACCAGATGCAGGAGCAGCCCGGTGCGCTGCAGGTGCTTGAGGAACTGGATGCCCAGACCGGTGCCCTCGGCTGCGCCTTCGATCAGGCCGGGGATATCGGCGATGACGAACGAGCGACCTGGCTCCAGGCTGACCACGCCCAGGTTGGGATGCAGGGTGGTGAAGGGGTAGTCGGCCACCTTCGGCCGGGCGGCGGAGACCGCGCTGACCAGCGTCGACTTGCCCGCGTTGGGAAAACCCAGCAGGCCGACGTCGGCCAGCACTTTCAGCTCCAGGTGCAGCTCGCGCGTTTCGCCCGGTGTTCCCGGCGTGGACTGGCGCGGCGCGCGATTGGTGGAGGATTTGAACCGGATGTTGCCCCGACCGCCGTGACCGCCGCGCGCAACCAGCAGGCGCTGATCATGTTCGAGCACCTCGCCGATGAGCTCATCGGTTTCGACAGCACGCACAATGGTGCCCAGCGGCACGCGCACCACAATATCGTCGGCGGACTTGCCGGTGCGCTGTTGCCCGGAACCGGGCTGGCCGTTCTTCGCCTTGAAGTGCCTGGCGTGCCGGAAGTCGGCCAGCGTATTCAGGCCCGAGTCGCCTTCCAGCCAGACATCGCCACCATCACCGCCGTCACCACCGTCGGGGCCGCCCTTGGGAATGAATTTCTCGCGCCGGAAACTGACACAACCGCTGCCGCCGTTACCGGCGGTGACGCGAATACTGGCTTCATCAACGAATTTCATGTCTGCATTTTACCCGCTTGGTGCCAGCTTGCCGGGGACGGCCGCAGAGGGGATGAAAATCTCTGCAACGCAAAGACGCGGAACAAGAGAAAACAATGTAGCCACGGTTTTGTCTCTTGAGCTGTTTCGCGTCTTTGCGTTTCAAGAATTTTGAATAGCGCCCCCGAATACGAAAAAGCCCCGCTCGAAGGCGGGGCCGTCTCGGCATCCGGTTTGGGCAGGATACGGTATGTTTCAGCCGGGCGCGCTTATTCGATCGGTTCGATCGAGACGTGTCGGCGCACGGGCTTGCCGCGGCGTTCGAACTTGACCTTGCCGTCGGCCAGGGCGAACAGGGTGTGGTCGCGGCCCACGCCGACGTTGGCGCCGGCATGAAAACGGGTGCCACGCTGGCGAACCAGGATGTTGCCGGCCAGCACGTCTTCGCCACCGTAGCGCTTGACGCCCAGATATTTCGGATTTGAATCGCGGCCGTTGCGTGTCGAGCCGCCTGCCTTTTTATGAGCCATTGCTTAGCCCTCGATTCCGGTGATCTTGATTTCAGTGTAGTACTGACGGTGACCCATCTGCTTCATGTGGTGCTTGCGGCGCTTGAACTTGATGATGCGAATCTTGTCGCCGCGACCGTGGTCGAGCACTTCGGCGGTGACCTTGCCACCCTCGACGATCGGGGTGCCGAGGCGCACGTCCTCGCCTTCGCCGACCATCAGAACCTGATCGATCTCGATGCTGGCGCCCTTCTCGGCGTCCAGCTTTTCGACGCGCAATACGTCGCCTTCAGTGGCCCGGTATTGCTTGCCGCCGGTGGAAAATACCGCGTACATGGATGAGTCTCCGCAAAAGCTCGCCAGTAAACGGCGGGAATTCTACCGAAGGACTGCAGCCGCGTCAATGCCGACGGGCGATGAACGCCCGTCGGCCTGCCTTGATTCTACAGATTTGCCGGGCGGCCCGCGTCGGGCTTGCTGTAGTCGCATACGCCCTGCGGATGGATCTGCTCGAGACGGCTGACCTGGGCCGCGGTGAACTGCCGCTCGCCGTAGGTGCCGTCGCCAAGCGCCTGGCTGACGGGCTTGAGCTGGCACTTGAACACCGCGCCGGTGACCGGCGCGCCGGCCTCGATGCGCGACGTGGTGTAGGTCGGGAAGGCTTCGGCGCAGGCGCCTTCGGGGCCTGCGTCAAGCTTGCCGGCCCAGACATCGTCGCCGGCGGCAATCACCTCGCCGTTGTAGCGGAAGCAGGCGTCGACAGCGTCGTCGGGGCGATTTTCGGCGATGGAGCGGCCCGGATTGGCGCGGATATTGGCCATCCAGTCGTCCATCACTTCCAGCGCCATTCGCTCGATATCGAACTTGCCGATCTGGTAAGGCGGCTCGTCTCCGATGCCGGCAAACCAGATCACCTGATGGTCGGCGTTGCCCATGTAATCGAGAATCCGCTGGCGGCTGGCAAAGCTCTGATTGGAGTTGTGCATGTCCAGCACCGGCTCGAGCCAGTCGCGGATGTCGAGCACGGGCATGTCGATCTGGCCGTGGAAGACCTGGCCGGACTCGTACAGGGCGGCGATCGCCTCGAGGTTGCCGCTGTGGCGCGGCGCCGGCGTGCTGCCGTCGCCGAGCATGATGTTGCGCCGGCTCCAGGGGTCGAAATTCTCCGGCGTGGCGTCGCCGAGGAAGGGATAGCCTTCCTGCACCATTTCTTCGGCGGGCTTCCAGCCGCCGACGGTGGCGTTGAGCTTGAGGAACTGTTCGGCGTCGATCTTGCCGTCGACGAAGGCGCGCAGGCCGTACTGCACGCCGACGTTATCCACGGCGCGGCGGGCGAAGCCGTTGTCGCCCACGCCGTAGATGTTGCGCAGGTCGTCCATATGCGTCCACTCGATGCCCATGATGGCCGACAGCGGCTCGTAGTGCTCGGCGTTGTCGGCGGCGCCGTAGTGCGGGTTGAGCGCCAGCGGCGAGAGGCCGCGCCAGGCCGGTACGCACTCGGTCATGCCGGGTGCGGCAGCAAAGCCGAGCGCCTGCTGCGCTTCACCGAATGGGTTGCCGAACAGATCGGTGGCGTTGAAACCGACCAGCAGGCTGCGGTTGGCCGTGGTCTGCCAGAAGGCATTCTCGCGGTCGGTGACGTCCATGTAGTGCTCGAGCAGCTCGCAGTCGCCGACGTGGATGGTCTGGGTGACCATGTCGGGGTAAGAGCGCTCCGGCACGGCGGCGTCGATCAGATCGGGATGATTCTGGCCGTAGACATACTGCTGAATGGCGCCGCCGGAGCCGCCCAGGCCGACGGTATAGGTCGGCACGCCGTAGCGTTCGATGAAGCCTTCCTTGGTCATCAGCGCGGTTTCACCGCCGACTTCGAGATTGTAGTGCTCGCCGGTGCGCGTGCCGGTCGAGTAGGCAATGGCGTGGCCGAGGCCGAGCACCATGGCTTTCATGGCCCGGCTCGATGACCAGCGGCCCTGAGCGTGTCCGATGCCGACGCCGCCCTGAAAGTGATAGAGCAGGCGCCCGTTCCAGCGGCTGGTGTCGTGATCAGCCGAGCTCGTGCCGATCAGGTCCGGGTTGGCCAGCATCGCGTAGCTGTAGATGAAGCGGTTGATGGTGCCGCGCTCGACGCGCACGACGAAATCGACCTCGTCGCCGTCGATGGTCACGGTGGTGGCCAGGTCCTCGGGGCGGCTGCCGTCGGCCGGCCAGTCTGCCCAGTTGCCGCCCGTGGTGCGGTAATGCCAGGTCACAAAAGAGTCGATCGAACAATTGCGGCTGTAGCCAATGACCGAGCCGTCATCGCCGTAGACGCGGAATCCCGGTGGCGTGTCGGTATCGACCTTTGGCTGAATGCCGAATTCCTTTGCCACGGAACACACGAACGGATGCTGCTGCGGGCCGGAGAACACGGGGCCGGTAATCGGGTGATTTACCAGCTCGATCTCACCACCAGGCTGCAGGAAGAACCGGCCGTCGGCAAAACGGAAGTGCCAGGCCTGCAGGGTATTCTCCCCCTCTGACAGCCCGTCGATCAGGTATTCGAGCTGTTCGTCCTGGCGAAACGCCGTGGACGCGACCAGTTTGCCGTTGGCCATGAACAGGCTGCTGAGGTGGCCGGCGGGCCGGTCGAGTGCAATACGCACGTCGCCGCCAGTGACCTGGTCGGGGGCGCTGGAGAGAACCTGGATCTCGCCACCCTGTCCGGCGGCCAGCTGGATGGGAATCGGAGGCATCCCCATCGCCCAGGTTGCGCCGCAGGCGACGAGCCCGGCGGCCAGAACAGTGCCCATGGAAAGGCGGCCTTTCCACCGCCGGAACAGACTGGACTGCATATTTATTCTCCCCATCAAGGATGCAAGTGAAAACGCCCGGGCGCTCATGTTGCGCCAGGTACGCGGATTCCTGTTTGCAAGCCGGTCAAAACCGAACGCTTCGCTCCCCCTGCTGTCAGCATACTCTCGCATTGCCGGTGTCTTTGCCTCAATCACGACCGGCGGGCTATATTAGTGGGCTTGTCCCGAATTCATGCGGCATTGGAAAATGAAATCGATCAGCGTTCGCGGCGCACGCACGCACAATCTGGCCAACGTCGACGTGGATCTGCCCCGTGACAAGCTGATCGTGTTTACGGGCCTGTCGGGTTCAGGCAAGTCATCGCTGGCTTTCGACACCATCTACGCGGAAGGCCAGCGGCGCTATGTCGAGTCGCTGTCGGCCTACGCCCGGCAGTTCCTGTCGATGATGGAAAAGCCCGATATCGACCATATCGAGGGCCTGTCGCCGGCGATTTCCATCGAGCAGAAGGCGGCCAGCCACAACCCGCGCTCGACGGTGGGCACGGTGACCGAGATTCACGACTACCTGCGCCTGATGTATGCCCGGGTGGGCACGCCGCGCTGCCCCGAGCACGGCGAGGAGCTCGACGCCCAGACCGTTTCGGAAATGGTCGACACCGTGCTCAACCTGGCCGAGGGTAGCAAGCTGATGCTGCTCGCCCCGATCGTGCGCAATCGCAAGGGCGAGCATCTTCAGGTTCTTCAGGAGCTGCGCGCCCAAGGCTTCGTGCGCGCCCGGGTCAACGGCGATGTGATCGATCTCGACGACGAGCTGCCTGCGCTTGAGCTGCGCCGAAAGCACACCATCGAGGCGGTAGTGGATCGCTTCCGGGTGCGCGAAGACCTGGCCCAGCGCCTGGCCGAAAGCTTCGAGACCGCGCTGGCCCTGGCCGACAGCCTGGCGATCGTTGCGCCCATGGAAGATGACAGCGACATCGAGGAGATGCTGTTCTCTGCCCGCTACGCCTGCCCGGTGTGCGACTACAGCCTGTCGGAGCTCGAGCCGCGGATGTTCTCGTTCAACAATCCCAACGGGGCCTGCACGACATGCGATGGCCTGGGGGTGAAGCAGTTTTTCGATCCCGACCGGGTGGTGGCCAACCGCGGGCTGTCGCTGGCCGGCGGCGCCATTCGTGGCTGGGACCGGCGCAACGCGTACTACTTTCAGCTCATCCAGTCGCTGTCCAGGCACTACGACTTTGATATCGAAACGCCGTTCGAGGAGCTGCCCGAGGAGCTGCGGCAGGTCATTCTCTACGGCAGCGGCCGGGAGAAGATCGCTTTCCGCTACCTGTCCGAACACGGTACACAGACGCGCAAGCACGCTTTCGTGGGCATCATCCCCAACCTGGAGAAGCGCTACCGCGAGACCGACTCGCGCATCGTGCGCGAGGAGCTTTCGCGCTATATCTCCACCCAGTCGTGCCCGGAATGCCAGGGCCAGCGTCTGGGTCGCGAGGCGCGCCACGTGTTCATTGCCGACAAGTCGCTGCCGGAGGTATCGAGCTGGTCGGTGGAGCGCTGTCTGGCCTTCTTCAACGAGGTCGAGCTGGCCGGCTGGCGCGGCGAGATCGCCGGAAGGATTCTCAAGGAGGTTCGCGAACGCCTGCACTTTCTGGTCAACGTCGGCCTCGACTACCTGACCCTGGATCGCCAGGCCGATACGCTCTCTGGCGGCGAGGCGCAGCGCATTCGCCTGGCCAGCCAGATCGGCGCCGGCCTGGTGGGCGTGATGTACGTACTCGATGAACCGTCCATCGGCCTGCACCAGCGCGACAACGAGCGCCTGCTCGAGACCCTGTTTCGACTGCGCGACCTGGGCAACACCGTCATTGTCGTCGAGCACGACGAGGAGGCCATTCGGTCGGCCGATTACGTCGTCGATATCGGGCCGGGGCCGGGCGTACACGGCGGGCGCATCGTCTACAGCGGCTCGCCCAAGGGCCTGATCGACTGCGAAGGCTCGCTGACCGGCGACTACCTGTCGGGGCGGAAGGAAATCGCGGTACCGAAGAAGCGTCACCAGCCTGACCGCAAGCGAATCTTCAGGCTCGAGGGCGCAACCGGCAACAACCTCAAGCGCGTCAACCTGGAGCTGCCGGCCGGGCTGTTCGTGTGCGTGACCGGTGTGTCGGGCTCGGGCAAGTCAACGCTGATCAACGACACGCTCTACAAGCTGATGGCGCGCGAACTCAACCGCGCCTCCGAGACACCCTCGCCTCACGAGGGCTGCTCGGGGCTGGAACTCTACGACAAGGTGGTCGATATCGACCAGAGCCCGATCGGGCGCACGCCGCGCTCCAACCCGGCCACCTACACCGGCATGTTCACGCCTATCCGCGAGCTGTTTGCCGGCACCCAGGAGGCGCGGGCCCGCGGCTACAAGCCCGGACGATTCTCGTTCAACGTCAAGGGCGGCCGCTGCGAGGCCTGCCAGGGCGACGGCGTGATCCGAGTGGAAATGCACTTTCTGCCCGATATCTTCGTTGCCTGCGACGTCTGCCAGGGCCGGCGCTACAACCGCGAGACCCTGTCGGTAACCTACAAGGGCAAGAGCATTCACGAAGTTCTGGAAATGACGGTTGAAGATGCGCTGGAATTCTTCCAGCCGGTGCCGGCCATCGCACGCAAACTGCAGACCCTGATGGACGTGGGCTTGAGCTACATCCAGCTTGGCCAGAGTGCGACCACGCTGTCCGGCGGCGAGGCCCAGCGCATCAAACTGGCACGCGAGCTGTCCAAGCGCGATACCGGCAACACGCTCTATATCCTGGACGAACCCACGACCGGCTTGCACTTCCACGACATCAAACACCTGCTTGAGGTGCTGCACCGCCTGAGAGACGAAGGCAACACGGTGGTCGTCATCGAGCACAACCTCGACGTGATCAAGACCGCCGACTGGATCATCGACCTGGGCCCCGAGGGCGGCGAAGGCGGCGGTGAAATCATCGCCACCGGCACGCCCGAACAGATCGCGCGCACGCCCGGCTCCTGGACCGGGGAGTATCTGGCACAGGTATCGGGGCTCAAGCGCAGACGCAAGAAAACGGCTTGAGCGCACCGGCTCAACGCCCGAGAAGCTGTCTGATGGCAGCGCTCGCCGCGGGGCTGCCCATCCGCCTTGTGGCCATCATGAGCCTTGTCGCCATCATGGCGGGCTGCGAGGGCGAGGGCTCGCAAACCGACTATCAGACCCTGAAGGGTCCGGCGATGGGCACTACCTATACCGTGAGCTATCGCCCCGCCGGCGCAGCCACGGTGCCGGCGGCGGTACGGCGCACGATAGAAACCCTGCTCGAGCGCATCGACGCACAGTTCTCGACCTGGCGCGACGACTCGCAGCTTGCGCAATTCAACCGCGCCGCGGCAAGACAGTGGGTGCCGGTCTCGACCGAGGTCGTCAATCTGGTGAAACAGGCCATCGCCCTGGGCGAGGCGACCGACGGCGCCCTCGACATGACAATCGAGCCGGTGCTTGAACTATGGGGCTTCGCTGCCGGCGATCGCGAGCGCGCCGTGCCCGGGCCGGCCGCCCTGGCCGCTGCCCTCGAGCTCGTCGACGATGGCCTGATCGAGTGGCGCGATGAGCCGCCGGCGCTGCGCAAGAAACGGGACGGTGTGCGCGCAAGCCTCGATTTTCTGGTCGCCGGTCTGGCCGCTGACCAGGCCGCGACCCGGCTCGAGGCGATGGGCATCGAAGACTTTCTCGTTGACATGGGCGGGGAGCTGAGGATGGCCGGCAACAACCCGCGTGGCCAGCCCTGGCGGGTCGCCATCGAACGCCCGGCAACCGGCGCGAGGCGCATCGCGCGGGTGCTGACCGTCACCGATACCGGACTTTCGACCTCGGGCGACTACCGCAACTATTTCGTCCATCAAGGGCGCCGCTATGCCCACCTGTTCGATGCCCGCAGCGGCTGGCCGGTCGAACACCAGCTGGCATCGGTGACGGTGATTGCCCCGCGCGCTGTCGACGCCGACGGCTACGCCACCGCCCTGCTGGTGCTCGGGCCCAGCGCCGGCCCGGCGCTCGCCGAGCGCCTGGACCTGGCCGCGCTGTTTATCGTTCGCGACGGCGCGGGCGGCTGGAGCGAACTGACGACTGGCGCTTTCAAGCGGAAATTGACGGCCGGGTTGACGACAATCGAATAGCTGGACTTGCAGGCCCGACGAAGCCGCTACAATCTCCTGCCTTGCTCAAAAGGAACGCACCCGATGTCCGACTTCTTGATCAAACTTCCGATCCGCTGGGGCGACATGGATTCTTTCGGCCACGTCAGCAACGTAGTGTATCTGCGCTACCTCGAGGACTGCCGGGCGCAGTGGATGGAATCGGTGCCCAGTCGCTGGCAGGATGGCGAGACCGGGCCGGTAGTCGCCAACATCAATGTCAACTTCCGCCAGCCCCTTTACTGGCCCGGTGAGGTTGAAGTCACGCTCAGGCCACTATCGCCCGGGCGCTCCTCGATCAAGCTCGAGCACGAGATCCGGTCGGTTCCGGAAGAACGCGGCAAGACGATCGTCTACGCGGACGCCTCCTGCACGCTCGTGTGGATCGACAAGGCAAGAGGTGAACCCGTCCCGCTGCCGACCATCATCCGCGAGCTCGCCCAGTAGGGCCTCAGGCAAACTCCACGCCGAGCTTGATGACGTCGTCGTCAACCGGTTCCATCCAGCGAATCTCGCCGGCCTGCAGGCCGAGATTCGCCACCTGGACAACGCAGCGCGCGCCCTTTCCAACGGTGCGGATGGGGCCGCGTGTGAGAACAACCACGCGCAGGCCGCCACGCGATTCCTCGCACACCAGGCCGGCAGTTTCGGGCTCGAAAACCGCTTCACTCGGAACCGTATTGGAGAACTGCAGCAGGACGATTTCGGTCTCGTCCGGTGGATAGCGCAGGTAGCGCCGCCGATCGTCGGACTGAACCTGAACCATGACACACCTCCCGAAGTCGTGCTCCGGTCATTACGGTCAACCCAGCATAGCCCCGGCGAGCTGCGGGGGCAATCACAGCCGTTGAGCCGTCAGCCCTTCAATCGTTTCACCAGCTCCTTGAGCGTGGCCTGCGTGCGCTCGTCGAACCAGGCTGCGACGAAGGCGTCGATGTCGAGGGCTTCACGATTGTCGAACAGCTCGCCGAGCTCTGCACGGCACAGCTTGCGTGTGGCGGCCATCGAATGCTGCGGCAGATCGAGCAGCGCACGACACCATGCGAGCGAGCGGTCGACCACTTCGGCCGGCGGCGCCAGCTCGTCGACCATGCCCAGCTCCAGCGCCGCGGCCGCGGGGATCATTTCACCGGCGACGAGATGGCGCTCGGCCGGATAGGTCCCGATCAGTCGCACCAGCGCGCGGTGGATGACCGGCGGCACGACCAGACCGACCTGGACCTCGTTGAGCCCGAGGCGGAAATCGCCCTCGGCCTGCACGCGATAATCAGCAAACAGGGCGATGACGGTGCCGCCGGCGGGGCTGTGGCCGGTCAGCGCCGTCACGATCGGCACCGGACTGCGGGCAATGCGCTCGAGCAGGCCGAACAGGGCCTCCCAGAACGCACGTATGCCCGGCTCGTCGAGCGTAAGCAGCTCGGGCACGTCGAGGCCGGCAGAAAAAAGACCGTCGCGGCCGGCAATGATCAGCGCGCGGGCGCCGTCTTCGATGGCCTGCTCGATGGCAGCGTCCAGCCTGGCTACCAGAGCGGGGTTGAGTGCGTTGACCGGTGGACGGTCGAGCTTGAGTTCGACGATGCCATCGCCGTGGTCGATGTTGTGCAGCATGGGTCTCGCTTCCTCGGGATCAGTTGCAATTCCTGATTTTACTGCTTCGAGGCGCCTGTCGGGCATCGCCACGATCAATCGGTTGCCGCCTGCGGTTGCCAAGGCGTGAATGAGGCAATACTCATGAATGTCTTGGTATCATCAGCTCCTGAGTCTCGGAGGAAGACCGCGTGTTCGATTCGGAACCGGCCAGCAGCGCACTGACCCTGACCGCCGCTGGCCTGCTGCTGGTGCTCAGCGTGCTGTTCAGCCGCCCTTCCGAACGCATCGGGATTCCCGTGGTGCTGGTCTTTCTGCTGATCGGGCTGCTGGTTGGCGCACGCTTCGGCCACGATCTGATCGACTTCGATCTGGCATTCCGCGTCGGCACCGTGGGCCTGGTGCTGATCTTGTTCGACGGCGGGCTCAATACCCCTTTCCGCCAGGTGCGCGAACATTTGCTGCCGGCCTCGGTGCTGGCCACGGTGGCGGTGGCCGGTACCGCGTTTCTCGTTGCTCTGTCGGCCTGGCTGCTGGGCCTGGACTGGATGATGGCGCTGCTGCTCGGCGCGATCGTGTCGTCGACCGATGCGGCCGCCGTGTTCTCGTCGCTGCGCGGCTCCAACGTGCAGTTGCGCCGCCGGGTAGGCGCCACGCTGGAGCTGGAGTCGGGCCTCAACGATCCGATGGCCATCATTCTCACTCTGACCCTGACCGCACAGATCGCCGGAACGGAGACGTTCAGTCTGACGGGCTTTGTTGGCCACGTAGCGCTGCAGCTCGCTGTCGGTGTGGGTGCCGGACTGGCGATCGGCTGGCTGGGGTTTCAGTTGCTCGAGCGTATCCGGGTACCGGCCGCCGGCCTCTACCCGGCCCTGACACTGGCCTTTGCCCTGCTGGCCTTCGGCATACCCACCCTGTTCATGGGTTCGGGCTTTCTGGCCGTCTACGTGGCCGCGCTGATGCTGGGCCATCAGCGCCTGCCCTACCGCTCGGGCATTCTGCGGGTTCACGATGCGCTGGCCTGGCTGGCCCAGATCACCATGTTTCTGGTGCTTGGGCTGCTGGCCGTACCGCAGATCCTGATGTCGTTTGGCTGGCGCGGCCTCCTGCTGGCGCTGGCCCTGGCGTTGATCGCCCGCCCGCTGATGGTTGTTGCCTGCCTGCTGCCGTTTCGCTACAACGCGCGCGAGACCGCCTTCATCTCTTGGGTGGGGCTGCGCGGCGCGGTGCCGATCCTGCTGGCAACCTACCCCGTTCTGGCCGGCGTCGACAACGCCATGAGCCTGTTCCACCTGGCGTTTTTCGTGGTCGTGGTCAATGCGCTCATCCCGGGCGCCACGGTGCGCTGGGCGGCATCGCTGTTCGGCGTCGAGCGCAGCGGCCCGCAGCGCCCGGCGCCGGTGCTGGAAATTACCGCGATTGACAGCCTGCCGGTCCAGATCCTGTCGTTCATCCTTCATCCAGCCGCGCTGGTCACTGGCCAGCCGGCCAGGGTGCTGCCGCTACCCGAGGGTGCCGACGTGCTTCTGGTCGTGCGCGGCCGCCAGGCGCTGCCGGTCACGCCCGACACCGTGCTCGAGGCCGACGACCACGTGCACGTCATGGTCCGACCGGAGCACAAGCGCGCGGTAGAGCTGATGTTCGGCCTGCGGGAGGATGATTGATGATTCTTTCAATCTGAAATTTTCAGGCACAGTTGATGGAGGATGGCGGCGGTAGCACCCCAGATCATCCAGCGGGAATGCGTCAGAGTGATCAGATCGTGGCTGTGGCCACCGCGGGTGACGACGTGGTGACGGTAGTTGTCGGGGTCGAGCACGCGCGCCAGCGGCATGGTGAAGATCTCCTCCACCTCGCCCGGGCAGGGCCGAAGCCTCGGCTGCCCTTCGATGGAGGCGACCACCGGCACGATGCGATAGCCGGTGATGGTGTCGTAACGATCGAGCAGGCCGTGTACCGCGACGCGCTCGCGCACAACGCCGATCTCCTCGCTGGTCTCGCGCAGCGCGGTCACCAGCGGAAACGGCTCGCTGCCTTCTCGCCGACCACCGGGAAAGGCGACCTGCCCGGCGTGCAGTGTCATCTGCCGGCTGCGCACGGTCAGCACAACGGCCGGATCGGGCTGGTGAATGATGGCAATGAGCACCGCTGCGGGCCGCGGGTTCCAGCCATCATGCGCCGGCCGGAAGCCACCGAGTGGAAGATCGGGGTGCGGTGTATCGGGAGCATGAAGCCGCGCTGCCATCTCCCGCAGGGAGAATGACGGCGCGGCTTCAGCGTTCATCGGACAGACAGTCCGCCCGGGTAGGCAGGGCCTGCATGATCTGGCGGCGTTCTTCGGGCGAGTAGCCCAGCCAGCCGGCGATCTCCGTGGCCGAGCGAAAGCAACCCACGCAAAGCGCATCGGGACCGAGCGTGCAGGTCCCGATGCAGGGCGATTCCACTTCGGGAAGTTCGCGCGCGGGCTCGTTCATGAACTTCGCTTACTGATCTGCGCCGGGGCCCTGACCCTGCCCTTCGAAGTCTTCGGGCGCGCCGATCTGGACGAGCTTGATGTCGAATTTCAGCGCTTCGTTGGGGCCGATGATGGGCGGATCACCGCGCACGCCAAAGGCCAGCTCGGGCGGCAGGAATACCTGCCATTCGGCGCCCTCGCGCATCAGGGGCAGCACTTCCTGCCAGCCCTCGATGACCGAGTTGACCTGAAAAACGGCAGGCACGCCGCGGCGGAACGAGCTGTCGAATTCGCGACCGTTGATCTTGGACCCGCGGTAGTGAACCGTCACCGTGTCCTCGAGGCCGGGGCGCTCGCCGGTGCCTTCCTCGATCACGCGATACTGCACGCCGCTGGGCAGCGTGGTAATGCCTTTCTTGTTGCGGTTTTCGGCCAGAAACTCTTCACCCTTGGCCTGATTTTCCTCAGCCATGGCCTCGAAGGCTGCCATACGCTCCTGGCGGAGCTTTTCCTGAAGTTCGGTCATGCGCGCGCGCATGATTTCCATGTCGACCGTCGGCTCCTGCTCGTTGTAGGCGTCGCGGACGGCCTGGAACACGGCTTCGAGGTCGACATCGATGTCGTAGCTGCGCAGCTCGGCACCGAATTCGTAACCAATCGAATACCCGAGCTGGCCCTGTTCACTTTCCAGATCCTGGGCTGCGGCCGGCGCGGCCGCCATCACGGCTACTGCCGCCGCAAGAAAGAACTTCTGCATATTGCCTCCGTTGAAGGGAAGTCGTTGTAAAGCGGGAATTGCGAGAGCGGGCATTGTACCCGACCACTCGAGCGCTGACCACGCAAGCACGGCGCTCTTCAGGCTGGTGATGACACCTGATGCTCATTGCCTGTGAGACCTTTCCGATCAGTCGCAGGTTCCGCGCCGGCGATATTGGTTAATTTTACCGCATAAGTGGTTTTTATCGCCAGAATCAGGCCAACCGAACGCCACAAACCGTTGATTATTGGCGCATATCGGTTCTGGCACGCCGCTTGCTTATACATCGTCGGGTCACAACGGAACTGCACAGGAGCAACGCACATGGGTATTTTCTCCCGCCTGGGCGACATCATCAACGCCAATCTCAACGCCGCGCTGGAAAAAGCGGAAGATCCCGAGAAGATGATTCGCCTGATGATTCAGGAAATGGAAGACACGCTGGTCGAGATCCGCTCGGCAACGGCCAGATGCATCGCCGAGAAGAAGGAACGTACGCGCCTGCTCAAGCGTCTGGAACAGCAGCAGATCGAGTGGCAGCGCAAGGCCGAACTGGCTCTGGAGAAGGATCGCGAGGATCTGGCGCGCGCCGCGCTGGCTGAAAAGACAGCGCTCGCTGACCGCATCGGCTACCTCAAGGAGGAGCTGGAGCAATACCAGGAGCAACTGAGCAAGTACGATGAGGATATCGGCAAGCTTCAGGCCAAGCTGACCGACGCGCGCGGCCGCCAGCGCGCGCTGGTGATGCGCCATCGCTCGGCCAACCATCACCTGAAGACGAAAAAGCAGGTCTACAACGACAAGATCGACGAAATGCTCCACCGTTTCGACGCCGCCGAGGAGCGCGTCGAGCGCATCGAGTCGGAGGCCGAAGCGCTGGACATGGGCCGCAGGGGCCGCACGCTCAGCTCCGAATTCGAGGACCTCGAACGCGATGAGCGGGTCGAGGAAGCCCTCGCCGAGCTCAAGTCGCGCCGCAACCAGGAGTAAGCAGCGATGGGTGACATCGTATTCGTGCCGCTGATCCTGTTCATGGTGATCGTGGCGCCGATCTGGCTGATTTTGCACTACGCCACGCGCAATTCGGCCAACCGGCGCCTCAACAGCAAGGACGAGGCACTGATGGAAGACTTGCACGACATGGCACGCAGGATGGAAGAGCGCATCCACACGCTCGAACGCATTCTCGACGCAGACAGCCCGAACTGGAGAAATGACAGATGAACCGCCGTCATCCCGATTTCGATCACGATTTCGATCACAATCACGATCGTCCCAATCGCAATCGCCTCTACCGCAACAAGGAGCGCAGCATCCTGGGCGGGGTTTGCGCCGGCATCGCCGACTGGACGGGCTTCAACCTGACCGCTTTGCGCGTGATCACGATCCTGCTGGCGCTTCCATTCACCGCAGTGATGGTGGTCGGCTACATCGCCCTGTGGATTCTGATCCCCAAACGGCCGATCAACCTCTACCGCGACAAGCACGACGAAGCGTTCTGGCAGGAGGTACGCAAAGGGCCGAAAGATGGCGTCAGCCGGCTCAACCACCGCTTCCGCGAACTCGACAAGCGCCTGCAGCGCATGGAGGCGTGGCTGACATCGAACGAATACCGCATCGATCGGGAGCTCAAAGACTGACGCCCCCCTGAACGAGTCGCCACCATGCACCTGGTTGCCACGCTGATCCTGCTTGTGATTCTGATCCCCGCCGCCCTGGCCGGAATCGCCGGCGGCCTGATCGACGCGGCAGCCAATATCCGGCACTTCTCGGCCTCCCTGCCGCACGCCAGCGCCCTGCTGGCCGAGATGGCGCCAATCGCGCCAGCACTGGCGCTGTTCGTCACCGGTGTGGCAACGCTGCTTTTTGCCGCTTGGCTCATCGGTCGGATCGTGAACCGGTAGAAACGGTTGACGGGTTCGGCAGCTTCGCAAATTGACAGCAAGCGTTTGGTTTGCTGGTTTGCTGGTTTGCTGGTTGGCTGGTTCGGCAGCCGCGGAGTCTGGTGGGGCGGCATTGCCCCGAAACCTCGGGTGGCACACCGATCTTCGGACTCCACCATTACGTTCGCGGCGCAGCCGCCCCGCAACCCAAGCGAACCTGCCCTGAACCCGGAAACCTGAACCCTGAAGCCTTTCTCCCCTGCCAAAGCCCTTACACTATGAACCCAACTCAAACCCAACCGGAAGCCCCACCCGATGCTCCATGAAAACCTGCTGATCGAAGATCGCGACGCCGTTCGCACCATCACCATCAACCGCCCTGACAAGCTCAACGCACTCAACCGGCAGACGCTGCTCGAGCTGCGTGCGGCAATGGACGATGCGCAAACCGACGAAGACGTGCGCGTGATCGTGCTGACCGGCAGCGGCGAGAAGGCTTTCGTCGCGGGTGCCGATATCGGTGAGATTCGCAAGCAGACGGCGATTCAGGCGCGCGCCTTTTCCGCCATGGGACAGGATCTGATGAGCCGCATCCAGGCCTCGGACAAGCCGGTCATCGCGGCGATCAACGGTTTTGCGCTTGGAGGCGGCATGGAGCTGGCGCTGGGCTGCCATCTGCGCTTTGCCTCGAGCAACGCTCGCCTGGGGCTGCCGGAAATCAAGCTGGGCATCATGCCCGGCTTTGGCGGCACCCAGCGCCTGCTGCGCCTGGCCGGCACCACTCGGGCGCTGGAGCTGGCCCTGACCGGCGAGCCGGTGACGGCTGAACGCGCCGAAGAACTGGGCGTCGTCAACCGGGTGGTCGAGCCTGATGAACTCGAAGCAACGGTCAAAGAAATGGCGGCCCGACTGGCCAACGCCGCGCCGGAAGCCGTGCGCGGCATCCTGCAGGCCATCAATCAGGGCGCGGATACCGATCTGAACACCGGCCTGGCCCTGGAGACCGCCCGCTTCGCCCTGTGCTGCGCGACCGAAGACATGAAGGAAGGCACCAGCGCCTTCCTGGAAAAACGCGCGCCGGAGTTCAAAGGCCGATAAAACCTGCAGCCACGGAAAACGCGGAATTCACGGAGACTGAAAGGTTCGCGTGGCGCGCGCAGCGCAGGCGCAACGCATCGTGGCCGCTGACAAGACGGTGCGCCAAGGCTGAGCCGCAACCCATTCCACAACCCGCTTGCACTTCGCTGCTTCCGTGAATTCCGCGTTGCCCGTGGTTACTGGATTTTCGGACACGGCAACTTCAGCCGCTACTACTTCAGATACCCCGACGCACCCGGGTAGCCTTTCTCGCCGGCGGTGATGCGCACGTCGAGGCGGTTTTCCGGCGGCGGCAGCGGGCAGGTGGAGTATTCGGTAAAGACACACGGCGGGTTATAGGCGCGGTTGAAGTCGAGCACCATGCGCCCGTTCTCGTCGGGCATGGGGCTGTAGAGCATGCGTCCGGCGCCGTAGGTTTCGCGGCCCGAGGTGCGGTCGGCAAAAATGAAGAACAGCTCTTCATCGTCCGCAGCGCCCTGCGCTTCGAGCCGGTAGGTCTCGCCCTCGTATTCGAACACGGCTGCGCCCAGGTTGGGCTCGTGCGTGATGTCGCCAAGTACGCTGCCCACCGGCATGGTGGTGCCCGGCGGGTGGTAATCGAGCCGGGCCTGCACGCGCCAGGCGGGATCATACGGGAAATAGTCCAGACCCCTGAACTGCGTGCGGGCTTCGCTGCGCGGCCAGCGCGTGCGCACGGCCAGCCGGCCATTGCGCTGAAGAATCTGAAAGCGCACGTCAGCGGCCTGCACCCAGACCGGTTCGTCGCGGCCGGGCTGGACGAGCATGCCGGTCACGCCGGCGCGGCCGTCGACGCTGACCTCACCGGAGGCGGGCTCGAAGCGCGCCCGGCTGCCCTCGACGATCAGATCCCCCCAGTGATCCGGGCCGGCCGGCATGGTGATATCCATATCCTCCGCCGCGCCGATGCGCCAGCGGCCGTCATCGACGAAATCAAGACCCACCAGGCTCAGCCAGCCGTAGGGCTCGATCAGCCGCGCGTAGCGGCGCTGACGCCAGGCCAGGGCCTCTGCGCGCCCGCGGGCTTCGTCGGCGGTGGCACCCGATTGTTCTTCGGGCGCGACGGGCCGGGGCTGATCGACGGCGCAGGCAGCAAGCAGGAGCGCGCCAGCGAACGCACCAATTACCCTGAGGGCTCCTGCGGACTTTCGATGAACCTGGCTCACTGGCTTCACTCCCGACTCAGCTGAGGAGGCTCCTGAAAGAACCACCCCTTCGTTTCGATCATTCGAATCTGGTCATTCGAATTTGTTTGGTACTTGGTGCCTGAAGTTTGAAAACTGGAGCTCTTCAAGCTCTTCCATAGACATCTTCCAGCCTTTCGATATCATCCTCGCCGAAATAGCTGCCGGTCTGGACTTCGATGATGTGCACGTCGTCGCTGCCGGGGTTCTCCAGCCGGTGGAGGGTACCGACCGGAATCTCGACGGTTTCGTTGGCGCTGTAGATCCGCTCCTCGTCGTCGAGGCGCACTTTCGCCTGCCCGGACACGACCGTCCAGTGCTCGCTGCGGTACTGATGGCGCTGCAGCGACAGAACGCCGCCGGGCTTGACGATCAGGCGCTTGACCTTGCAGTCCTCGGCGTCCTCGAGCACGGTGAAGCTGCCCCAGGGGCGGTGGACGGTGCGGTGGAAGACGGCCAGCTCGTCGTCCTTGCGGGTGAGCTCCTCGACCACCGACTTGACCTCCTGCGCGCGGTCGCGGCTGGCGACCAGCACGGCATCGCCGGTGTCGACGATGACCAGGTTTTCGACGCCCACGGCAGCCACCAGACGCTGATCGCCCTGCACGAAGGTGTTGCGCGCGTCGACCAGAACGGCCTCGCCCTGCACGCGGTTGCCCAAAGCGTCGGTTTCGTACAGGTCGCTGATCGCCTGCCAGGAGCCGATATCGCTCCAGCCGCAGTCGACCGGCACCACCGCGCGCCGCTCGGCCTTCTCCATAACGGCAAAGTCGATCGATTCGGGGCGGACCTGCACAAAGCGCTCGGCGTCAAGCTCGACGGGCGCAGCATGGGCATCGGTCTCGGCCCAGGCCGCGCGCACCTGCTCGAGGATGTCGCCGGCATGTGCATCGAGTGCGGCGAGAATGGCGTTGGCGCGAAAGCAGAACATGCCGGCGTTCCACAGATAATCGCCCGACTCGAAGTAGCGCCGCGCGGTGTCCTGATCGGGCTTTTCCACAAAAGCGCGGATTTCGCGCCCGTGTTCACCGATGCCCTGGCCCGAGCGAATGTAGCCGTAGCCGGTTTCGGCATGCGTCGGCCTCACCCCCAGGCAGGTCAGCCAGCCCTCGGCGGCGAGCGCGTCAGCCTTTTTCACGGCTGCGGCGAAGGCGTCCGGATCGCGAATCAGGTGGTCGGCAGGCATCACCAGCAGGCGCGTGTCCGGGCCGTGAAGCTGCTCGGCCCAGAGTGCTGCCGCGGCAATCGCCGGCGCGGTATTGCGCCCCTCGGGTTCGAGCAGGAATCGATAATCGGCCGAGCTGTCAACGGCCTGGTACTCGTCGCGGGTGAGAAAATAGTAATCGCGCCCGGTCACCGTCAGGGTCACCGGGGAATTGCCCACCGCAAGCGCACGCCGGATGGTGCTGGCCGCAAGGGTCTGCCCGTCGGCCAGGCGCATGAAGGGTTTGGGGTGCGCCTTGCGCGACACCGGCCACAGTCGGGTGCCGGCACCGCCGGACATGATCACGGGTATCAGCATGGGGCCTTGCTCCATCGATCCAGGCATTCGGCCAGCGCCTGCTCGCAGTCGGGCAGCGGCCGGCCGGTGAATTGTGCATAACGCGAGCCGTCGAGCACCGACCAGGCGGGCCGCTGCGCTTTCTGCGGCCAGTCTTCGCTGCCGATCGGCTCGATGTCGACCATGCGGGAAATGATGCCACGCTCGGCGGCAAGCTGCACGGCTGTTTCGGCCAGTTGATACCAGCTCATTGCGCCCTGCCCGCTCACATGCAGCAGCTCGGGGCCCTCGACGCGATCGCTCAAGGCCAGCAGCCGCCGGCTCGCTCTGGCCAGAGTCACGGCCCAGGTCGGCGAGCCGACCTGATCGGCCACCACCTTCAGATCCTGGCCTGTGCTGGCGCGCTGGAGAATGGCGGAGACGAAGCTGCCCGGCAGGGCGCTGTAGACCCAGGCCGTGCGCAGCACCAGGGCGCGGCAGGCGCTGGCGGCGATGGCCTGTTCTCCGGCGAGCTTGCTGCGCCCGTAGACCGACTGCGGCGCGACCGGGTCGCTCTCGCGCCAGGGCCGGCCGGGCCGGCCGCTGAAGACGTAGTCGGTGGAATAGTGAACCAGCAGGGCCTCGCGGCGGCGGCACCAGTCCGCCAAGGCGGCCGGCAGGTCGTGATTGAGTCGGAAGGCGTCGTTCTCGTGGTCTTCGGCGTCGTCCACCGCCGTCCAGGCGGCGGCGTTGACGATGACGCTCGGCCGCAGGCGCTCGAGGAGCGCCTCGAGCTCGTCGAACTGCGACAGATCCAGCAGATGATCGGCGTTGCGGCGAGCGCAGGTCACCAGACCTTCGATTTCGGCGCGCAAATGGCGGCCCAACTGGCCGTTGGCGCCCAGCAGCAGCGTGGTCATGAGGGCAGCCGATCGGCCTCGGGATCAGCCGCCAGGTCGGCCAGGCGGGGCGCCGTGCGATCCTTGTCGGAAAGGCCCGAGGGCTCCAGCGGCCAGTCGACGCCAATGGTCGGGTCGTCCCAGGCAATCGAGGCGTCGAACTCGCCGCGATAAGGGCGGGTGCACAGATAGCTGAAGGTGGCCGTCTCGCTCAAGACCTGAAAACCGTGGGCGAAACCTTCGGGAATCCAGAGCTGGCGATGACTTTGGGCGTCGAGCTCGATGCCCATCCAGCGCCCGAAGTGGTCGGAATCGGGGCGGATATCGACGGCCACGTCGAAGACCCGGCCGTGGGTGACCCAGACCAGCTTGCCCTGCGGCTCGGGCCACTGGAAATGCAATCCGCGCAGCACGCCGCGCGCCGAGCGCGAGCTGTTGGCCTGGACAAAGGCTGCGGTGATGCCGTGCTCGCGATAGCGTTCCTCGCGCCAGGTCTCCAGAAACCAGCCACGTTCGTCGCCGAACACCCGCGGCTCGACGAGCTTGACGCCCGGCAGATCGGTTTCGCTTACCTTCATGAGGGTTCGGCGGTTTTCGCGATCATGCGCAAGTAGTCGCCGTAGCCGCTCTTGGTCAGCGGCTCGGCCAGCGCCAGCAGTTCCTCGCCGCCGATCCAGCCCTGACGGAAGGCAATCTCCTCGGGACAGGCAACGCGCAGGCCCTGGCGAGATTCGAGCGTTTCGATATAGCTCGAGGCCTGCTGCAGCGAGGCGTGGGTTCCGGTATCGAGCCAGGCATAGCCACGGCCCATGCGCTCGACGGTCAGATCACCGGCGTCGAGATACCTGCGGTTGAGATCGGTAATCTCGAGCTCGCCGCGCCCGGAGGGCTCGAGCTCGGCGGCAAAATCGCAGGCGCGCTGGTCGTAGAAATACAGGCCGGTGACGGCGTAGTTGGACTTCGGCCGCTCGGGCTTTTCTTCCAGCGAGAGCACGCGGCCGTCGGCATCCATTTCGACCACGCCGTAGCGCTCAGGGTCGCTGACCCAGTAGCCGAATACGGTCGCGCCATGTTCACGGGCATCGGCCCGCAGAAGCAGTTCACGCATGCCGCCGCCGTGGAAGATGTTGTCGCCCAGGATCAGGCACGACGGCCGCCCATCGATGAAGCCGCGGCCGATGATGAAGGCATCGGCCAGGCCGCGCGGGGCGTCCTGAACGGCGTAGCTCAACTCGATGCCCCACTGGCTGCCGTCGCCAAGCAGGCGCCTGAACAGGGGCTGCTCGTGCGGAGTGGTGATGATCAGTATCTCGCGGATACCAGCCTGCATCATGGTCGACAGCGGGTAGTAGATCATCGGCTTGTCGTAGACCGGCAGCAACTGCTTTGAAATCACCTGCGTGAGCGGATAAAGCCGCGTCCCGGAACCGCCGGCCAGGATGATGCCTTTTCTGTTCATGGAGTCATATTCCTGAAAATCCTGCCTGATTATGGACGTTACTCAGCCAGCCCAGGGCCCGGCTTTCTGAAACCGTGGATTCAGTAAGAACAAAGTCTTATAACCACGGGAAACACGAAAAATGAACCTCAGGAGTTCGATCGAAACACTTTCTTTCCGTGTCATTCCGTGTTCATCTGTGGACAACTTTTCTTTTTCAGCCCTTGAGCCTGGCCACGCCCAGTCGCTCCGAGCGGTAGCGGCCGTCGCGGATGCGTTGCCACCAGTCGCGGTTTTCCAGATACCAGTCGACGGTGGCCGCCAGGCCTTCGGTGAAATCGACCGAGGGCTCCCAGCCGAGTTCGTCGCGGATGCGGGTGGCGTTGATGGCGTAGCGGCGGTCGTGACCGGGGCGGTCGGTGACGTATTCGATCAGCTCGCGCCGCGGGCGATCGGCCGGCAGGCGCTCGTCGAGCAGATCGCACAGAAGCCCGACAACTTCGAGGTTGGTCATTTCCGCATTGCCACCGATGTTGTACACCCGCCCGGGCTGGCCGGCCTCGAGCACGCGCGCGAGCGCCCGGCAGTGGTCGGTGACGAACAGCCAGTCGCGGCGCTGCTGGCCGTCGCCGTAGATCGGCAGTCGTTCTCCCTCCAGCGCGTTGATGAGCATCAGCGGGATCAGCTTTTCGGGAAACTGGAACGGCCCGTAATTGTTCGAGCAGTTGGTAGTCATCACCGGCAGGCCGTAGGTGCGATGCCAGGCCCGGGCCAGGTGATCGGCCGCTGCCTTCGATGCCGCGTAGGGCGAGTTTGGAATGTAGCGGTTGGTTTCGGTAAACGCCGGCTCGTCGAGCCGGAGCGTGCCGTAGACCTCGTCGGTCGAGACATGAACGAAGCGGAAGTGATCTGCCCCGCCCCGCCAGTAAGCAAGCGCAGCGTCAAGCAGCGTCTGTGTGCCGGTCACATTCGTGCGGATGAACGCGCCCGGCTCGTCGATCGAGCGGTCAACGTGGCTTTCGGCGGCAAAATGCACGATGGCATCAGGGCGGTGCTCGTCGAACAGCCGGGCGACCAGCGAGCCGTCGCAGATATCGCCTTCGACGAACATGTGTCGATCCGCGGGCAGGCCCTCGAGCGACTCGCGGTTGCCTGCGTAGGTCAACAGGTCCAGGTTGATCACCCGCGCGTCGGTGGTGGCGAGCATGTGGTGGATGAAGTTGGCGCCGATAAACCCGGCGCCGCCGGTGACAAAAATCATGCTCATTGGCGTATAAATCGAAAAAATGAATGGAACCACGCAAAGCACCGAATACACGGAAAAGGTTCGGTAAAGACCTCTATCGGCGCAAGCGCCAAATGCCGAACGGGCACTTTCGAACCACTCTGCAACGCAACCGGTTCGTATTTTCCGTGAATTCCGTGTATTCCGTGGTTCCCGATTTAAAGGTCAGGCGAAGACCCGAATCAGAACGGAATATCGTCTTCCAGGCCGCCGCTGTTGTCGCTGGGCGGGCCATCGTAATCGCTCGAGCTGCCGGAACCCTGATTGTCGGCGGGAAAGGGCGCGCTGCCGCCGCCGCGACTGTCGAGCATCTGCATGTCGTTGGCGACGATTTCGGTCGTCCAGCGGTCCTGACCGTCCTGGCCCTGCCATTTGCGCGTCTGGATGCGGCCCTCGATGTAGACCTTGGAGCCCTTGCGCAGGTACTCACCGGCAATTTCGCCGAGCCGTCCGAACATCACCACGCGGTGCCACTCGGTACGCTCCTGCTGTTCTCCGGTCTGCTTGTCTCGCCAGCTCTCGGATGTGGCGATTCGAATGTTGGTCACCGCGTTGCCGCCGGCGGTGTGTCGGGTTTCGGGATCGGCGCCGAGATTGCCGATCAGGATCGCCTTGTTGATTCCACGGGCCATGACGCGGGCCTCTCCTTGTCAAGCGTTTGGGATGCGGGGAAGTCTAGCATAGGCGTCCTCGAGCCTCGCCGGCAGAATCCCCTGACCCGGCGAAGGAAATCGACCCGTATAATTGTCGTCCATGAACGATTTCTCCCCGCCCACGCTGCCGGCCGGCCTGGATGACATTCTCGAGCTGACCCAGGCTGACCGCCGAGCGGTCGATCGCCTGATCATCGACCGCCTGGCCTCCGATGTCGTCCTGGTCAACCAGGTCAGCCACCACATCATCCACGGCGGCGGCAAGCGCATGCGGCCGCTGGTGCACCTGCTGTGCGCCCGCGCGGCGGGCCACAAGGGCCGCGATCATCACAAGCTGGCGGCGATCATCGAGTTCATCCATACCTCCACCCTGCTGCATGACGACGTGGTCGACGAATCCTCGCGCCGGCGCGGACAGGTCACGGCGCATCGCCTGTGGGGCAACGCTGCGTCCGTGCTGGTGGGAGATTTTCTCTATTCGCGCAGCTTTCAGCTCATGGTCGAGCTCGACCAGATGCGCATCATGAACATTCTGGCCGATACCACCAACACCATCGCCGAAGGCGAAGTGCTGCAACTGATGCAGATGGGCAACGCCGACCTGAGCGTCGCTGACTACTACCAGGTCATTTCCGACAAGACGGCCTGCCTGTTCGCCGCCAGCGCCCGCCTCGGCGGTGTCCTGGCCGAGATGGATGAACCCGGCTGCGACAGCCTGGCCGACTATGGCCTGTATCTGGGTCAGGCATTCCAGATTGTCGATGATGTGCTCGACTACCGGGCCAGCGGTGATGACCTGGGCAAGAACGCTGGCGACGATCTGGCCGAGGGCAAGGTCACCCTGCCTTTGATCCTGGCACTGCAGACCGCCACCGCCGACGAGCAGCGGCTGATCCGCGACATCATCGAGTCGGGTGGCAGCGACCGGATCGCCGAGGTGCGCGCCATCATGGAACGCACCGGGGCGCTCGATCAGGCGATGGCGCAGGCACACGATCTGGCTCGCCAGGCCCGCTCGGCCCTGGCGGTGCTACCTGCAAGTGATGAGCGCGATGCGCTGGAATTTCTGGCCGGCTATGCCGTCGAGCGCGCGAGCTGATCACCAATGTGCCGGGGCAGCCCTGTTCGCGGCTAAAGCCGCTCCAACAAATGGAGCCTTCGCCAAGCCTCTGTCAAAGCCGCCTGTTGCAGGAGCGGCTTTAGCCGCGAATGCGAACAAATCCGGCACGGCTCCGATCAAAGCGCCGCAACCACCCGCCGAAAGCACTCGCCGCGCTCCTCGAAATCGCGAAAGCGGGTAAAGCTCGGTGCCCCTGGCGAGAGCAGCACCACGCTTCCTTCCCGCGCCAGCTCCCGGGCCCGCGCCACGGCCTGCTCGAGCCCATCGAGGGCCTCGATACGACCCACCCGTTCCGCCGCAGAATCAGCAAAGCGCCGGGCAATATCGGGCCCGTTTTCGGGAACGGTCAGCAGCGCCTCGAGACCGTGCACAGCCACCCATTGGAGTACCGGCTGCCAGTCGGCCGGGCGCGGCTGACCGCCGGCGATGAGAATCACCGGCGCCGGCGCCAGCGCATCGAGCGCGGCCAGCGTCGCCCAGGGGCTGGTCGAGATGGAGTCATTGATGAAGCGAACGCCGGCGAGAGTCGCCACCGGCTCGAGCCGGTGCGGCAGCGCCCGGAAGCTCGCCAGCGAGTCAGCCAGTTCGCGCCCCTCGTGGCCAAGCAGGATGGCCGCCTGGAGCGCGAGCGCGGCGTTGTCGAGATTGTGGCGTCCGATCAGCGGCAGGGTGCCTTCGGGGCACAGCGGCGAACGATCGAGCATCAGGCGGTCGCCGTCGCGCCACACAGCCGGCGTCCGGTTGCCCATCACGCGGCCGCCTACCGAGGCGGTAGCCCGGACCAGCCTGTCGTCGCGGCCATTGATCAGCAGGGGGCGGCCGTCGAGCAGTTCAGCCAGGCGCAGCTTGGCGGCCAGATAGGCCTGCTCGCTGCCGTGCCAGTCGAGATGCTCGGGAAACAGGCGCGTGAACAGCCCCAGGTCGATCCGGCCCTGCAGGTCGGCGAGCTGGTAGCTCGACAATTCCAGCACGGCGATTTCAGAGGTGGTTTCCAGGTGATCGAGCAGCGGCACGCCGATATTGCCGGCCAGCAGCACGTCTCGGCCCTGCCCGCGCAGCAGATGGGCCAGCAGCGAGGCGGTCGTGCTCTTGCCCTTCGATCCGGTCACGCCAACGACGGTCAGATCGCCGCCGCGCTCGGCCAGCCAGATCGAGGCGGGATTGACCACTTCGACGCCAGTCTGGCGGGCAGCAACCAGCGCGCGATGGTCTACCGGCACGCCGGGCGAACGAATCAGAATCTCGAAATTCTGCAGACGCTCGTCGAAGGGGCCGCTGATGAGCGGCAGGTCAGTTTCGGCCTTGCCGCGTTCGACCAGAACGGTCAGGTTCAGGCCCGGATCACGGCGCAGCAATGCGGCGGCCGTTGCCCGGCCGTCGCGGCCGTAGCCGAGCAGGCCGATCCGGCGGCCGGCAAACCGGTCAATCGTGGGCAAGCAGGTCATCGGGGATGCGATGGGCGCGGCCGGGTTGGCAAAGCTTGTCGATATCGGGCACGTCCAGTCCGCCCAGCAGCGGCGCCAGACCAGCCACCACCGCGAAGCCGCGCCAGCTCGGATCGGTGGTCAGGGCCAACAGGGCCGCGCGGGCCTCGCCGGCCTCGCCCACGCACTCGAAGGGCTTGGCGCCATCGACAGCCAGCAGCTCTCTGAACCCCGGCAGCAGGCTTTCGTCGGCCAGCAGGTTGGCGCCGAAGATGCGCTCGAGCGCTTCAGGTGCCATGAACGGCGCCAGCGCCAGGAATACGAAATGGCACTTGGGGCATCGGCCGCACCAGCGCTCGGTTCTGGCCCCGTCGAGATGGAAGTTGCGATTGCACGAGGAGAAAACGTCGTGGTAGCGATCGAGATCGGCAAATTCGCGGCAGACGGCCAGCTCGCGATCGCGCCGCAGCAGCGAAAACACCGCCAGATCCGGCGTGATACAGCGCTCGATCCACTGGCCGAGCATGATCTCGAATGCGAACGACTTGGAGAACTGGTGGTTTATCGGCCGGCCCTGTTCGTCGTAGAGCGTGGCCTCGTCGGCCGAATGCTCATTGGCAAAGACGACGCGATCAAAACCCTGCACAAGCGCGAGCACCACCAGCGCCGCGGCATTGATGGCCGTAATCGGCACGTGTCCGTTCCAGGCACCGTTGCGGTTGAGCTGCGCCAGCGTCGGGTCGACCTCGCGCCCGACAACCAGGTGACGCGTACCGGCGGCGCGGGCCACCTGCCGGATCAGCACCGCAGCGCCGACCTGAACGGTTACCGGCTGCTCGCCGGCACGGCGCAGGCGCTCGAGCGCCACCAGCGAATCCTTGCCGCCGCCCATCGGCACAAGCGATCGACGCGGCAGCGCGCATTGCACCGCCGCAGGCGCCTTGCCGGCGGCGGGGAAGGTAGCCCAGCGAGCCTGCTCCAGGCCATTGCGCCAGGCAAACTCCGCCAGACCCTCGCGGTAGAGGCGGGCCAGCCACCGGGCCTGCCAGGCATCCGGCGAGCGCGGGCCGAATTCGATCGCGGGGGGGCAGCCCGCTTTCCAGTAGCTGATGCCGGCCGTCCAGTGCAGAAGATCCAGCCCTGCTTCGAGCGCCCCGGGGCAGCGGCAGGTGGCGTTTTCAAGCGGAAAGCGGAATCGTTCGCGCAGCTCGATACCGTCGAGGTGATAGGCGAGTTCGACCACGCCGGTGTCCGGATCGAAGCGCCGCTGGCCGAAATGGAAGCGGCGACTTGATTCGCGCTGCCACTGCTCGGGACGCGAGATCGGCCGCTCCGAATCAGACGCGGGCATGATCCGGGTCGTTGCGCTCGCCGGGTGCGGAGTCGGCATCCTCTTCGGGAAGTCTGGGCCAGGCCCGCAAGACCGCGTTGACCAGCGTGGCCAGCGGAATGGCGAAGAATACGCCCCAGAAACCCCAGATGCCGCCGAAAACCAGTACGGCGGTGATGATGGCCACCGGATGCAGGCTGACCACCTCGGAAAACAGGATGGGCACCAGCACGTTGCCATCCAGCGCCTGGATGATGGCGTAGGCAATCAGCACGTACCAGAAACTGGCGCCGGGGCCGAAGGCCACCAGGGCAACCAGAGCGACGGGCACCGTGACCACGGCCGCGCCGATGTAGGGAATGATGACCGAAAGCCCGACCAGCATCGACAGCAGCATCACGAAGGGAATTTCAAACAGCGCGAAAACCGCGTAGGTCACAACCCATACGATCAGGATCTCGAGCACCTTGCCGCGAATATAGTTGCCGATCTGGGCGTCTACTTCCTGCCACACGCGGGTCACCAGGGCCCGATCGCGCGGCATGTACTGGCTGATCCAGGCAACCAGCTTGTGCTTGTCCTTGAGAAAGAAGAACACCAGAACCGGCACCAGGACCAGGAAGATCAGCATGTTGACTGCGCTCATCACGCCCGAGAAGGACACCAGCCTGGCGCCGTAATTGACCAGCTCCGAACCAATGTTGTCGAGCCAGCTCGATAACTGATCCTGGGAGATCAGCGCCAGTTCGTGCGGCGCCCCGTCAACGGCCAGCTCGACCCCGCTATCGGAGATGGCGTCGGTCACGGCTCTGGGCTCGGTCGGGGCAACCAGTTGCGGGTAGCGTTCCGGCAGCTTGGCCACCCAGTCCTGCGCCACGGCGACGTAGCTGGGCAGGTCACGGACGATGGCCGCCAGTTGCCGGGTCAGCATCGGCACCAGACCGAACAACAGGTAAACGAGGGTGGCCATGAAACCAAGGAAGACGCCGATGACGCCCAGCAGTCGCGGCAGGCCGAGCCGCTCGAGCCTCTGAACGCCGCCTTCGAGCAGGTAGGCCAGTACCAGGCTGGCCAGCACCGGAGCAAGCATCCTGCCAAACAGCGCGACAACAAGCACGCCCAGCGCCAGAAACAGCGCCAGAATCGCTACCTGGGGATCGGAGAAGTGCTGCCGGAACCAGTCGTTGAAGCGTGCGAACATGCCTGGATTATACCGGCGCTTGCTCACTTACCAGGACATGCATAAGTATTGGTATCAACCCGGCAATCAATTGGATCGCATTCAACCCCGCAGCGCATCTGCACAGCGGGCAGCGATTGGCTTGTATCGAGCCCTCGAAGCCCTGCCCGGTGGGCCTTCCCCGCAAGAAGGCCACCGGGCAATGTGCCGTTCAGGAGTGTTGTTGCTGCGGGTAGAAAATCGGGCGTGGCTCGCAGGTCAGAAGTCAAGGCTCAGCATGGCCTGAACCTCGAAGTCCTGGTCGAGCTCGTCGCTGACCACTCCGAACAGATTGCCGCCAAAGGCGTATTCGGGTGGCGCGTAAGCTGCGTTGAGGTGCAAACGGCTGCGTTTGCCCACGTTTCTGGAAAGCCCGGCGATGATGGAGTTGCTGGCCATTTCCGAACCCAGGGCCGCAGCCAGGGCGGGCGCGGTCGGCCGGGGCTGGGTGCGCGTGCGATAGTCGACGAAGAACTCGACGTCATCGGCCGCCTGCCAGCGCCATCCGACGCGATAGACAGTCAGATCGTCCCAGGCGAAATCGGGGCTGTTGCGGTCGCCGAGCAGCGCGGTAAAGCGGGCCGGCAGCGAGTGGCTGGGAAACGCACCTACGTCACTGTAGAAGATCTGGGACACGCCGAAGTTCAGCCACGAGCGCGAAGTGGTGTGAAGTTCAAGCCCCACCTGAAAGCGGGGCGGAATGTCGAGCTCCGCACTGGTACCGTGCACGCCGCGCACGGTGGCGAACTCGTCCATGTTGATCCGCGACTGGAACGCGGCCTCGAGCCGGACCCCGTTCAGCAGTTCGCTGCTCAGGGCAAAACGCAGGCCGGTACCGTGGGAAATTTCGGTTTGCGCCGGATCCAGATACAGCGCGTCAAAGCGGTTGGTGGCTCCCACTCGGGTAGACGCCGTCTGCAGGTTCATTGCCGCCACCCCGAAACGCTGGCTGGCCAGCACCGCGCTGACGGTCAGGTCGCTGTTGTCGGTCACGCGATGGGTCAGGCCCGGCATCATGATCGACTGCTGAAAGCGATCGGCGCGGCGGATGTTCTCCGACAGCGATTCGCTGAGCATCAGATTGAGCCGTGACTGGCGGAAAGACAGGCGCAGCGGCGGCCGGCCCTCGGCCTGCATCAGCGGCAGCGCGAAGTCCGGCAGAATGATGGTTTCGTCGAAATGCAGCCAGCTCACGCGCGGCAGCTCGCGCACCGAAAGCCGTTCGAGGTCGGGCGTGATCTCGTTGACCAGATACTGCTCCCAGGGGCCAAGCTCGAAGCCGGCCACGAACCACGCCATGCCGACGTAGGGGCTCAGGTGGACCGAGCCTGCTGATCGCGGCACCGCCCAGGCCGGCTGGGCGGCCATGATCGCAAGGGTCAGAACGAAGATTGAAACAAGCCGGTGCTTCACGGTTACGCACTTCTCGACGATGACGGCAATGAGTGTACCCTCACCCATGGCAAAAATACAACGCCTGATCGCGCGCCGCAGGACGACTGCGACGCAACCTCCTGTTATCGCGGCCTCCTCGCCGGATCAGGCAGTGTTGCAGATCCGCAACAACCCCGCCTCGACGGGCAGCACCGGCCGCCGGGGCGGTTCAGCCCAGGCGTTCGCAGATGGCGTCGGTGAATGTCCTGGTCGTGCCATTGCCGCCGAGGTCCGGCGTCGTGCGGTCACCGGCCTCGATCACCTCGGCAATGGCCTGCCGCAGGCGCCTTGCGCGATCATGGTCGTCGAGATGCTCGAGCATCTGGGCCGCGCCCAGCAGAAGCGCACAGGGGTTGGCGATGCCCTGACCGGCAATGTCGGGCGCCGAGCCGTGAACGGCCTCGAACATTGCCGTCTTCTCGCCGATGTTGGCACCTGGTGCCAGGCCCAGGCCGCCAACCAGGCCGGCGCCAACGTCGGAAATGATGTCGCCGAACAGATTGGTGGTAACGATCACGTCGAACTGCTCGGGGCGCATGACCATCTGCATGCAGGCGTTGTCGACGATCAGGTCGTTGCTTTCGATATCGTCATATTCAGCCGCAACCTCGTGGGCCACGCGCAGGAACATGCCGGTGACATCCTTGAGAATGTTGGCCTTGTGCACGACCGTGACCTTCTTGCGGCCGGCCCGACGGGCCAGGTCAAAGGCAAAGCGCACGATGCGCTCGCAGCCGGTGCGCGTGACGACCATCTTGGATTCTGCCCGGCTGTCGTCGGGCGCGGTCCAGGCACCCTCGCCCAGGTAGGCGCCCTCGGTATTCTCGCGCACCGTGATCAGATCGATGTTGTCGTAGCGCGAACTCGTGCCCTTGAAGCTGACTGCCGGACGAACGTTGGCGTACAGGTCGAAATGCTTGCGCATGGCCACGTTGAGCGACTTGAATCCGCCGCCTACCGGCGTGGTCAGCGGCGCCTTGAGAGCGATATGGTTCTTGTCGATCGAATCGAGCGTGGCTTGCGGCAGCAGCTCGCCGGTTTCCTCTTGCGCGGCCATGCCGGCAAGCTGAAAATCATAAGTCAGGCCGGCACCGATGGTGTCGAGCACGCGAAGGGTGGCGTCCATGATTTCGGGGCCGATGCCGTCGCCCCGGATAACGGTAATTTGCTGCGTCACGCTGCGGTTCCTGTAGTAATCGAGTGATTGAGCCAAAGCTCTCCATTATAGGCCCATCAACAAGCCCGGAACCGACCGGGAAATGGCCGCCGAGCCCGGCACGGGCTCACAGCCCAAGCATTCGATCGAGCGCGCCTTCCTGGTCGAGCGCATCGAGATCGTCGAAGCCGCCCACGTGATCGTCACCTATGAAGATCTGCGGCACCGTGCGGCGCCCGCTGCGCTCGATCATCTCTGCGCGCCGCCCGGGCTCGGCGCTGATGTCGATCTCGGTCCATTCCACGCCCTTGCCCCGCAGCAGCCTGCCCGCAGCCGTGCAGAACGGACAGGTGGGTCGGCTATAAACAACAATCTCCTTGCGCACTGCAACCATCTCCTTGTCCTGAATTATTTTCCTGAAGCCTGAACCCTGAATCCTTCACTGCAATCCTGGATCGCACCCGTCTTCCGCTCCCGGGCGAGTCACGGAAATTCGGTGGTAGTGTATGAGACCGTTCAAGCGCTGTTTGCGCTCGTTGCCGGTGAAACCAAAGCGCCCCCGACCGGTCTGAGTGATCGATGACGAAACTCTTTCTCAAGACGCTGTCCGCTGCCTTCATTGTAGCCGTCGGCACTGCTGCCCGGGCCGACAATGCCGTGCGCCTGCCCGATCTCGGCGGCGCCGGCGCGCAGGTGCTCTCGCCGCAGGAAGCCGAAAGCTTTCCGCGCGAATTCGAGCAGTACATGCGCGCCCACGAGATGCTTGTGGAAGACCCGCTCATTCGCGACTTTTTCAGCGATATGGGCTTTCGGCTCGTGTCCTATTCAAACACGCCCGATGAACCCTTCCATTTCTTCGTGCTGCGCGAGCCGGGCATCAACGCCTTTGCCGCGCCGGCGGGCGTCATAGCGCTGCATTCGGGTCTGATTCTCGCAGCCCACGATGAAAGCGAGGTTGCCGGCGTACTTGCCCACGAAATTGCCCATATCACCCAGGATCACCTGGCGCGGGGGCTGAAAAACCAGCAGGAAGTGTCCTTTCCAACCATGCTTGCAAGCCTCGGCCTGGCGATCGCGGCGGGCGCGGCGGGCGCCGAAGGCGATGCAGCCCAGGCGATTCTGATGGGCGGCATGAGCCTGGCCCAGCAGTTTCAGATCAACTATACGCGCCACTCCGAAGCCGAAGCCGATCGCGTGGGTATCTCGCTGCTGGCCCGTGGCGGTTACGACCCGAAAGGCATGACGCGCTTCTTCCAGCGTCTGAACACGATCACCCGCGCCATGGGCGAGGGGCCACCGGAGTTTCTGCGAACGCACCCGCTGACAATCAACCGAATTGCCGAGGCGCGCACCCGTGCTGAGCAGCTCGAGGGCAGCTTCACGCGCGACGGAACCGAGTTTCAATACGTGCAGGCCCGCCTGCGCGCCATGATGAGCGACCCGGCCAACGCCGAGCGCTGGTTCCGCGCCCGCATCGACGGCTCCCCGGATCGGCCCGAATCTGCCATGCGCTACGGGCTGGCCATGACCCTGCTGTCGGGCCGGCGCCTGGATGGCGCCCGTGAGCAGGTCGAATGGCTGCTCGACCATGGACCGGATCGGCAGCTCTACCAGTTGCTCGAAGCCGAACTTCTGGTCGCCGAAGGACAGGTGGCCGACAGCCTGAAGGTTCTCGAAAACCTGTACATGCAGTACCCGGGCAACCGACTGGTCACCACGCAATACGCGCAAACGCTGATGCACGAGCGCGATGCCGAACGGGCAGCACGCGCATCGGCAGTTCTGCGCACCTATCTGCGCGATTACCCCAATGACGTCCGGATGATCGAGCTCTACGCGCGGGCTGCCGACCGCGCCGGCGACAAGATACGCGCGGCAGAGGCCCTGGCCGAGAGCTACTACATGCGCGGCGGCATTCGCGAGGCCATCGTCCAGCTCGAGCGAATCAACGAGCATGATGATCTGAGCTATTACCAGCGCTCACGCATCACCGCCCGACTCAACCAGATGCGGGCCGAACGGCTGCGCCTGTCCTCGCGCGAGCGCCAGCAGGAGCAGCGTCTGACGCTGGCGAAGTGATCCGGCGCACCTTGTCGATGCACATGACGGCCGAACCCGCAGACGAATGAGCGACTGGCAACCCACCGCATCGGCCGGGGCGATCGCGCGCCGGGCCGAGCTGCTCGAGCGCGTGCGGAGGTTTTTCGCCGAGCGCAATGTCGTCGAGGTTCAGACCCCGCTGCTGACGGCCGCAGGCGTGACCGACCTGCACGTCGAAAGCGTGGCCACCGAATCACCGCCCGGGTGGCTGCGCACCTCGCCGGAATACTTCCACAAGCGCCTGCTGGCCGCCGGCATGAGAGATTTCTATGAGCTTGGCACCGTGTTCCGGCGCGGCGAAGCCGGGCGCTATCATCAGCCCGAGTTCACGCTGCTGGAGTGGTACCGGGTCGGCTGGGGCTGGCGGGAGCTGGCGCAGGAGGTTGCCGATCTCATCCGGCTGTGCCTGGCGGCCGGGAGCGGCGAGTGGCCGGTGCGCTGGACCGGCTGGAACGACTGTTTCGAAGACGTGCTGCAGATCGATGCGCTCGCGGCCACAACATCGCGGCTGCGGGCAATGGCCGACGACGCGCCGCCGGACCTGAGCCGCGACGGCCTGCTCGACTGGCTGTTTGCCACCCGCATCCAGCCCGCTTTCGAGCCGGGCACCATCACCGTGGTCCACGACTATCCGGCCAGCCAGGCCGCGCTGGCGCGGATCAGTCCCGAAGATCCGCGCGTGGCCGAGCGCTTCGAGGTGTTTGCCGGCCACAGCGAACTGGCCAACGGCTATCACGAACTGAGCGATCCCGACGAGCAGCGCGCGCGCTTCGAGCGCGACAACCGGCTGCGGCGCAATCATGGCCAGCAGGAAATGCCGGTGGATCAGCGCCTGATCGATGCGCTCGATGCCGGCCTGCCCGACTGCTCGGGCGTCGCGCTGGGCTTCGACCGCCTGGTGATGACGGTGCTGGGTGCATCCGCTATCGGGGAGGTGGTCTCGTTTCTGCATCAGCCGCTGCGATGAACGGCCACTGCCAGCGCTCCGACAGGCGATCGGTCCACAGTGACACACGCTCGGAAAAGCGCAGACCGTTGGGGCGATACATGCGAACCACACCCGCCCCGTCAACCTCCCGGTTTTCGCGCGCGGCCGTGACCAGCACCAGGAGAGGTGCTTCGGGCAGCGGGCCGTCCAGGCGAGCGGATTCCTGCAGCCAGGCCGGTAGCGTCGGCAGGAGCTGGCCCTGAGCGTTGCGGACGCCGGCAAGCCAGGCATGAGACACCTCGCCCGATTTCATCTCGAGGCGCCACAGCGTGATCGGGCGGCTGCGCGCCACGATGAGAGTATCGATATTCTCCCCCGCACCAGAGGGCAGGAACCGGCGCTCGATCTGCTCCGGCCCGGCCTGGGAGAGCACCTCGTCGACGCGATCGGGCCAGGCCGCAAGCAGAACCTGCCGGGCCGGAATGGCCACGACAAGGACAACCAGCGCCAGCCCAAGCGCACCGCCCCCCAACCGGCGCAGCAAAAGCGATAGCGGACGTGGCATCATACTAGGACATGCATAAGTATGTAAAAATATAACAGTATTTGCCCGGCTCCGCGGGGGACATCAAGTCAAGGAGCTTCGGGGTGCCGACAATCTGCCGGAGCAAGCATGGAGAACGCAATTCGGGTCCGACCCGCCCGCAGTTCGGAAGTAGCCACCCTCGCCAGGCTGGTCAAGTCGCGCCTGCCTGACATGATGTCTCATATCCGGCGCACTGACAGCGTCCAGACCCACCTTGCCGAGCTGATTCCCGACCAGGCCCTGCTGGTAGCAACCCACGGCACGCGGCTTGCCGGGCTGGGCGCGCTGGATCTCGACCATCGGCGCATACTGGCCTGCTATCTCGACCCGGAAGTCGCCTCACCCGATACACCCCGACGCCTGTTCAGGGCGCTGGAACGCCATGCCCTGCGCTTCGGCATTCGCAGGCTCAACGGCGTGGCGCGCAAACGTGTGGCTGGCTTCATGCGCTCACTGAACTACGAATGCCGCCCTGATCCGGATGACGACAACAACATTTTCATCGCACGCGACCTGCTCGATCTGGCCGACCAGACGACAGCAGATATCCTCAAGCAATGCGACGAGCTCGGCGTTCCCGAGGATTACGGCGTGGCCCACCGCATGGCGCTGGTAGCCGAAGCGGACGAGCTGACACTGGCCGGAACCGACATCTTCGAGCGCGAGCAGCGCCTGACTCCCGAAGCGGCCGATGCCTACAAGCGCATGTGCGAGGCGGCCATGAAGTCCGGCATTGAAATCCGGCTGGTATCGGGCTTTCGCTCCATTGCCTACCAGGCCAATCTGTTCCGGCGCAAGCTCGACCAGGGCCACTCGATGAAGGAGATCCTGCAGGTCTCCGCGCCACCGGGCTACAGTGAGCATCACAGCGGACGCGCGGTCGACGTGACCACCCACGGCGTCAAGCCACTGGTCGAGGATTTTGTCCAGACCGACGCCTACCAGTGGCTGCTGAGCAACGCCAGAATATTCGGCTTCAGAGAGTCCTACCCGCGCCACAACCGCCACCGCATCGCCTGGGAGCCGTGGCACTGGTATTTCACGCGGTAACGGCCTGGCCGCTCGCAGCCTTTGACCCAACCCGGGTGCAGAGCCTGATTTTGCATGCTGCTCATGCCTGCCGGGGGCTTGTTGTTTTTGCAACCGCAGATGGCTGACCCACGTGCACGCTCAGGATCGGATCTGATCCCAGGCATCAAGGGCGCGGCGGCGGCTTGTCTTGAGGTCGACGATGGGTTCCGGATAGCCGAGTGATTCGGCTTCATCGGCGTTCAGGGGCTGATGGATATGTCGGGCGTCGCGTTCGGCCAGCTCCGGGCACCAGCGACTGACGTAATCGCCGTCGGGATCGAACTTCTCGCCCTGGAGCACCGGGTTGAAGACCCGAAAATAAGGGGCTGCATCGGCGCCGCAGCCGGCCGTCCACTGCCAGCCCTGGGTGTTGTTGGCCAGGTCGGCATCGACCAGAGTGTCCCAGAACCACCTTGCACCTTCCTGCCAGGGAATGAGCAGATTCTTGGTCAGAAACGAGGCGACGATCATGCGCACCCGATTGTGCATCCAGCCGGTGGCCCACAGTTCGCGCATACCCGCGTCGACCATGGGAATGCCGGTGCGGCCGCGCTGCCATGCTGCCAGGTCGCCGGCGTAGTCCCGGCGGTCGCGCCACGGGAAGGAGCGGAAGGACGCCTTGAGCGCCTGATCGGGCGTCAACGGAAAGTGCCACAGCAGATGGTGCGCGAATTCCCGCCAGGCCAGTTCGCTGGCGAACACCATGCGCCCCCGGCCGCCGGGCAGTTCGCCGGCGGGCTCGAGCGCGCGCACGACCTGCCCCGGCGAGACTTCGCCGAAATGCAGGTGCGCTGACAAGTGTGAAGTGCCCTGACGATCCGGCCGATCGCGCTGTTGGTGGTAATCGGCCGCCCGCTGCGCGAAGTCGTCGAGCCGGCGCCGGGCGCCCAACTCGCCCGGCGACCAGTATCCAGCCAGCTTTTCCGGCCAGTGGTGGCCAGGCAGCAGGTCGAGCTCTTCGAGTTCGAGGCTGGCCGGCCAGCGCGCTGGCGGCGCCAGCTCACGCGGTTGCGGGCAGTAGCCGGGCGGCTGCCAGTGCTTTTGCACCTGCTTCCAGAATGGCGTAAATACCTTGTATGGGTCGCCATCGGCCTTGCCGCCGGCCCAGGGCTCGACCAGCAGCTGGCCATTGAAGCTGTGGGCGGTCAGGCCGTCGTCGCGCAGGCGCCGTTTGATGTCGCGATCGCGTTCGACAAGCGGCGGTTCGTAGCAGCGGTTCCAGTAGACCGCCGAGGCGCCGGCAACCTTCCGGGCGCGACTGATCGCCTCGAGGGGATCGCCGCGGGCCAGGATCAGGCGGCTGCCGCGATCGTGCAGCCGCCCGGCCAGCTCGGCCAGCGAGTGGTGCAACCACCAGCGGCTGGCAGCCCCGGGCGACCACGGCGCTTCCGCTTCCGGATCGAACACGAACAGGGGCAGCACCCGGGCATGATTCTGGCGGGCGTGGTGCAGCGCGGGATTGTCGGCCAGGCGCAGATCCCGGCGAAACCAGACGATGGCGATATCGGTCATGCCTGCGATTATCCCAGCAGCGACATCAATGCCGCGTGCTCAGACCGTGCGGCGGCGCTCCATTTTCGCCGCATCCGAGCGGCGTGACTCGAGTGCTTCGAGATAGCCGGGTTCGAGTTCCGTTACGTACTTGCCGCTGAAGCAGGAGCTGTCGAAGCCGGTCAGACGCTGGTTCTTGCCGCGAACCGCCTTCTCCAGGGCTTCGAGATCCTGGTAGATCAGGCGGTCGGCGCCGATCACCCGGCAGACTTCCTCTTCCGTTCGGCCCGCAGCCACCAGTTCGCTGGCGGCGGGCATGTCGATGCCGTAGACGTTGGGATAGCGCACCGGCGGTGAGGCCGAAGCCAGATAGACCTTTCTTGCCCCGGCCTCGCGCGCCATCTGGATGATCTGCTTCGATGTGGTACCGCGCACGATCGAGTCGTCGACCAGTAGCACGTTCTTGTTTCTGAACTCCAGCGCGATGGTGTTGAGCTTGCGGTGCACCGAACGCGCCCGCTCCTGCTGGCCGGGCATGATGAAGGTTCGCCCGATGTAGCGGTTTTTCATCAGGCCCTCACGATACTTCACTCCCAACTGGTGGGCCAGCGGCAGGCAGGCCGTGCGGCTGGTATCCGGTACCGGAATGACCACGTCGATGTCGTGATCGGGCCATTCCTGCAGAATCTTTTCGGCCAGCGCCTCACCCATGCGCAGGCGGGCCTTGTAGATCGAGAGATCGTCGATCATGGAATCGGGCCGCGCGAAATACACGTACTCGAACATGCAAGGCGTGTAAGAGGCGGCGTGATCGCTGACTTTTCGGTGGAGCTCGCCGTCGAGCGTGACGAATACGCACTCGCCGGGCGCGATGTCGGAGATCAGTTCGAAGCCGAGGATGTCGAGCACCACCGATTCCGAGGCGACGATGTATTCGGGCCCGGCGGCTGATTCACGCCGGCCAATGACCACCGGGCGAATGCCGTTGGGGTCGCGGAATGCGACCAGGCCGACGCCGGCAATCAACGCCACGGCCGCGTAGCCGCCGCGGCAGCGTCGGTAGACGCCTTCGACGGCGGCGAAGATATCGCTCGGCTGCAGGCCGTTGCGCGTATAGCCGGCCAGCTCGTGGGCGAAGACATTGAGCAGCACCTCCGAGTCGGACTCGGTGTTGATGTGTCGGCGATCCTCGGCGAACAGTTGGTGGCTGAGCCGCTCGCTGTTGGTCAGGTTGCCGTTGTGGCCCAGCGCGATACCGCAAGGCGAGTTGACGTACATCGGCTGCGCCTCGTCGGGCCGGTCGCAGCCGGCGGTGGGATAGCGCACGTGGCCGATACCGACCTCGCCGGTCAGGCCGGTGACGGCGTCTTCCGAGAATACATCCCGCACCAGGCCCAGGCCCTTGGCCGAGCGCATTCGCCCATTGTCGAGCGTGGTGATGCCCGCGGCATCCTGGCCGCGATGCTGCAGGATGGTCATGGCGTCATAAAGCCGGGCCGCTACCGGCGAGCGACCCACGATTCCGACAATTCCGCACATATCAGGTTTCCGCCTCTGTCATGACGTTCTCGGTGACCACGTTCTCGGTGACCACGTCCTCAGGCAGATAGGCCTGAATGGATTCGGGAAAGAAACCGACCAGCCAGGTCGCCATTCGTTCCATTTCCGGCAGCAGCTTCGACTGCTGCCACCAGGGATCGGTCACGAACGGAGTGAACCCGGCGATGATCACCGCGGCAAGCACGATGGCCAGGCCCCGCAGCGCACCGAAGAGCGCACCGAAGAGCCGGTCGGTGCCGCTCAGACCGGTACTGTCTACAAGCCTGCCGAGCAGGTAGTTGAGCAAGCCGCCGACGGCGAGCACGACCAGAAACACGCCCACGAAGGCAATGATGACGCGCACCGACGGCACCTCGATGACGCCCTCGAGCCGGACTGCCAGCGGGCCGGCCGTCTGCAGGGCAGCATAGCCGGCGGCAATCCATACCAGCAGCGAAAACACCTCGCGGAGAAAACCGCGGAACAGGCTGACGACTATCGATACCAGGCAGACGCCGATGATGGCGTAGTCGGCCCAGTTCATGGATGGGAAACCACGATGCCTTCCAGGCCCTCTTCGTCGCGCAGGGTCTCGAGCAGGCGCTCGGCGGCGGCGCGTTCCTGATAGACGCCAACGCGGACGCGCCAGATGGTTCGGCCGCCGGTTTCTTCGCCGTACATGAACGTATCAAAGCCGGCCCCGGTCAGTTGCCCGACCAGACGCTCGGCGTTGTTGCGGCTGGCGAATGACCCTACCTGCACCGCCAGACCGTGGCGATCGGCTGCCGGTCCGGTGCCCGTCAGTTCACGCGCGACCGGGTCGACGCCGGCAACGGTTGCCTCGATCTGGCTGCGCGCCCGGGCCGCGGCGGCTTCGTCGGCGTACGGGCCGGTACGCAGGCGAAACAGCTCGGCCTGGTCGCGAATCAGCACCTCCATGGAGACACGATGACCGAGGTCACCGAGACGCTGGCGAATGGCGTTGGCCGTCTCGCGGCTGCTGAATACGGCCACCTGGACGACCCAGTCGCCCTCGGCCGCGTCTTCTGCGGGCTTTTCAGTGGCCGCTTGGCCCGGCGCTTCATCCGCTGCCGGCTCGGCCGTCCGGGCCGGAGTTTGCGCTTGTTGCTTGCCGTCTGAAGTGGCCGGCGCTGCGGCGGCGTGCGCTGGTTCGTCAGACGCCACCTCGGCCGCCTGCCGGTCATCCGCCTCGCCGGGCTGCTCGTCGTCGGTTGGTCGGGCTGCGGGCCGCACCTCTTCCGGCCGCGGTTCGGGCCGGCGGGCCGCCGGCGCGTCGCGATCCTGCTCGGGCGGCCGTACCTGGCTCTCGTCCGGTGGCCGGCGCGCCTGATCGGGGTCCAGAGCCAGGCGACGCACCTGGCGGTCGCCGGAGTCACGTTCCGGCACATCGATGGTCAATTCACGCTGTCCGTCGCTGGCGCCATTGCCGCCATCGAACAGCATGGGCAGAAAAATTACCGCCAGAGCAATCAGTATGCTGGCGCCGACCAGCCGCTGCTTGAGAACCTTGTCCATAGTGATCAGTGTACTCTGCCGCTATTTGTGTAACGTTCAGCGCGTCGGGAAATGCCTGCCTGTCCGACAGTCTCTCGAAGTCAGTTCCGGCCACGCTTCGGCGACCGTCAGAAAGGAACCGAACACCACCACGCGGTCGTCCGGCCCGCTGTCGGCCAGCGCCTGCTCGAGCGCGGCAGGTACGGATTCTACCGTTTCCACGTGGCCGGAAACAGGCGCCTGGCGCAGTTCCCTGGCAATCGATGCGCCGGATCGGGCCCGCTCGCCGTGCAGCGGCGCGACCAGCCAGCGCGTGAAACAGCCATCAAGCGCCCGGCCGATGCCGGCCGCGTCCTTGCCCGCCAGTGCGCTGAACACTGCCGTGCTGGCGCCGCGCGGCGCGCCCAGAGCGGTGGCCAGGCCGGCGGCCGCGGCCGGATTATGGGCCACATCCAGAATCAACTCCGGCTCGCGCCCGACCGTCTGGTACCGGCCCGGCAGCTGCACATTTCGCAGGCCGGCCGCCATGGCCTCTGCGCTCAGCGGCAGACGCTTGCCCAGTTCCAGCAGCGCAATGACCGCGCAGGCCGCGTTGCCCCGCTGCCAGGCACCGGCCAGGGCCGGCAGCGGCAGCTCGAGTACTCGACCTTCGTGTTCGAGGCGAAAGATTCCGTCCGGGGCCTCGGGCTTGAGCCGCTCGAGAGCGAACAGGCTGTGCGCGCCGATGGCATCGAGCGTCTCGCCCAGCGCAGCGGGCGGGTCAGGCTCACCGATCACCACCGGCCGGCCGGCGCGCGCCACGCCGGCCTTCTCGCGTGCGATCTGCGCACGGGTCGAGCCCAGAAACTCGGCGTGATCGATGGCAACCGAGGTGATGATCGCAACATCAGCGTCGATCAGGTTGACTGCATCCAGTCGCCCGCCGAGACCCACTTCGAGCACCGCGGCGTCGACCCCGGCCGCGGCGGCCAGGCGCAAGGCCGCGAGCGTGGTGTGCTCGAAATACGTCAGATCGACCTCGCCCCGGGCGCGTTCAACCTGATCGAGTGCGGCGACGATATCGGCCTCGTCCGCTTCGCGTCCGCCGATGCGCATGCGTTCGGAAAAATGCAGGATATGCGGCGAGGTATAGGCCAGCGGCCGATAGCCGCCGGCGAGCAGCATGGACTCGAGCATCGCCACGACCGAGCCCTTGCCATTGGTGCCGGCGACGGTAAGCACCGGCACCGCCAGTTTGACGCCCATGCGCCGCCAGACCTTGCCCAGGCGCTCGAGCCCCAGCTCGATGCGCGAAGCCGGCGCACGCCGCTCGAGCCGGGCCAGCCAGTCAGTCAGGGCCGGCGAAGTCGTATCGGGAAAGTCGCTCAAGGCGGGATGGGCGGTTTGCGCCGGGTTCAGGAGCTCTTGTCGTCGTCTTCGCCCTGGTCGACCAATTCGCCCTCGCGGGCCTCCTGGCGGCGGCGCGGGGCCATCAGCATGGTCAGCAGGCCGTGCACGCGCTGGCGCAGTTCGCGCCGGTCGACAATCTGGTCAATGGCACCCTTTTCAAGCAGAAACTCCGAGCGCTGAAAGCCCTCCGGCAGTTTCTCGCGCACGGTCTGCTCGATCACGCGCGGGCCGGCGAAGCCAATCAGCGCATTGGGCTCGGCCAGGTTGATGTCGCCGAGCATGCCCAGGCTGGCCGACACGCCGCCGGTGGTCGGATGGGTCAGTACAACGATGTAGGGAAGCCCCTTTTCAGCCATGCGCGCCAGGGCGGCGGCCGTCTTGGCCATCTGCATGAGCGAGAACAGGCCCTCCTGCATGCGCGCTCCGCCCGAGGCGGCAAAACACACCAGCGGCAGGTCGCGCTCCATGCAGTCCTCGGCGGCCAGGGCAAAGCGCTGGCCCACGACCGAGCCCATGGAGCCGCCCATGAAGCGGAAATCGAATGCGCAGGCCACCAGCTCCATTTCCAGCAGCTTGCCGCGCAAGGCCACCAGTGCATCCTTTTCGCCGGTTGCCTTCTGGCTGGCCACGAGCCGATCACGGTACTTCTTGGTGTCTCTGAACTTGAGCGCGTCCACCGGGGCCAGGTCAGCGCCGATCTCGACGTGCTCGCCTTCATCAAGAAATGCCTCCAGGCGCGAGCGGCCGGTCAGGGCCATGTGGTGGTCGCACCTGGGACAGACGTTGAGGTTGCGCTCGAGCTCGGGCCGGTAGAGCACGGCCTCGCAGGACTTGCACTTGGTCCACAGCCCATCGGGCACCTTGCGGCTCTTGGCGCCTTCGGTCCGTATCCGGGCGGGCATCAGTTTCTGGAACCAGCTCATGTCAGGCAGTCACCACGTCGTTTCTCGAAGGAGTGATATTGTCCATGGCCCGGCGAATCGGGGCAAGGTAGTCGCGCGCGGCCGCCACGGCCGCTGCCGTGGAATCGGCCTGGCCCAGACGCTCCACCAGGGCCGATCCGATGATGACCGCATCGGCACTTTCGGCGACCGCGGCCGCGTGTTCGGGCGTGCGAATGCCGAAACCCACCGCAACCGGCACGCTCGCGGCGGCCCGGACGCGCTCGATGGCTGGCGCCAGAGATTCGGTGTCCAGCGTTGACGCGCCGGTCACACCCTTGATCGAGACATAGTAGAGAAAGCCGCCGGCCAGCTCGGCCGCCCGCTTGAGGCGCGCATCGGTGGTGGTCGGTGCCACCAGAAAAATCTGGTGCAGGCCCTGGCGGGCCAGCTCGGCGCGCATGTCCTGTGCTTCGTCGGCCGGATAGTCAACGATCAGCAGGCCGTCTACCCCGGCGGCCGCAGCCTCTTGACTGAATCGGGCCGCGCCCCGGCGCTCGATCGGGTTGGCGTAGCCCATCAGAATGATCGGCGTATCGGCATCGCGGCGGCGGAATTCGGCAACCATGGCCAGCACCTGTTCGGGGCCGGTGCCCTGCTCCAGCGCGCGGGCGCAGGCTTTCTGAATGACCGGGCCATCGGCCATGACGTCGGAAAACGGCATGCCGATCTCGATCAGATCGCAGCCGGACTCGACGGCGGCGTGCAGCACCGGCACGGTCGCGTCGGGCCCGGGGTAGCCGGCGGTGATATAGGGAATCAGCGCCCGGCGATTGTCCCGGCGCAATTGTTCGAATCTGGCATCGATGCGGTTCAAAGCGTCAGCCCTTCCAGGTCAGCCACGGTATTGATGTCCTTGTCGCCCCGGCCGGAGAGATTGACCAGGACAATCTCGTCGGGATCACGATCGGCAGCCAGTTTCATGCCCCAGGCAACGGCGTGCGCGGACTCGAGCGCCGGCATGATGCCCTCGCTACGGGTCAGCTCATGAAACGCGGCCAGGGCTTGTGCGTCGTCGATGCCGACGTACTGCGCCCGTCCGGAATCCTTCAGCCAGGCGTGCTCCGGGCCAACGCCAGGATAATCGAGCCCGGCCGAGATCGAGTGCGTGTCGACGATCTGCCCGGCGTCGTCATCGAGCAGGTAGGTACGCGAGCCGTGCAGCACGCCGATGCGACCAGCGCACAGGCTGGCGGCGTGTTCGTGACCGGACAGGCCGCGCCCGGCCGCCTCGACGCCGTACATGGCCACATCGGTATCGTCGATGAAGGGATGGAACAGGCCCATGGCGTTGGAGCCGCCGCCGACGCAGGCAACCAGAGCGTCCGGCAGCTTGCCGTACTCTTCCATCATCTGGCGGCGCGCCTCGCGCCCGACCACGGCGTTGAAGTCGCGCACCATGGCCGGATACGGATGCGGGCCGGCAACCGTGCCGAGCACGTAAAACGTGTCATCGACGTTGGTGACCCAGTCGCGCATGGCCTCGTTGAGCGCGTCCTTGAGTGTGCGCGAACCATCCTCGACGCTGACCACCTCGGCGCCGAGCAGCTTCATGCGAAAGACGTTGACCGACTGGCGGCGGACGTCTTCGGCGCCCATGTAGACGACGCATTGCATGCCCAGGCGCGCCGCCACCGTGGCGGTGGCCACGCCGTGCTGGCCAGCGCCGGTCTCGGCGATGACGCGCTTTTTGCCCATGGCCTGCGCGAGCAGGGCCTGGCCGACGGTGTTGTTGATCTTGTGCGCGCCGGTGTGGTTGAGATCTTCGCGCTTGAGCACGATACTGGCGCCACCGGTCTTGCGCGTCAGATTTTCGGCAAGATACAGCGGCGAGGGGCGACCGACAAAGTGCGCCAGATCGGAATCGAGCCGCGCCATGAAGGCGTCGTCGGCAATATACCCGCGCCAGGCTGCTTCGAGCTCTTCGAGCGCCGCCATCAGGGTTTCGGAGACAAAGCGCCCGCCGAACACGCCGAAGTGGCCGCCTGCATCGGGCAGTCGGGTTGGGGTCGCTGTTTTCTCGGCCAGGTCAGCCATGTTTCACCGCCTTGATGAAGTCACGAATCAGCTTATCACTCTTCACGCCGGGGCGGACCTCGACGCCGCTGGAAACGTCCACCGCGTCGGGTTTGAGCCGGGCGCAGGCTTCGCCAACATTGTCGGAGATCAGCCCGCCGGCCAGCACCCAGGGACGGTCGATCCGAGGCGCGCTCGACCAGTCGAAAACCCTGCCGCTGCCGCCAGCCTGGCCGGGCGCGTGGGCGTCGAGCAGCAGGGCGTCGGCCAGATCGTATTCGCCCGGATCATCGGGGTGCTCACCACCCATCGCCAGGGCCTTGATCCACGGTCGGCCGAACTGCCGGCAGAAATCCTGACTCTCGCGCCCGTGGAACTGCAGCCAGTCGAGCGGCACATGCGCAAGCGCTTCGGTCACCTTCGCGGCCGGAGCATCCATGAACAGCCCGACGCGATTGACGAAAGGCGGCAGCGACCGGCAGATCGCCCTGGCGCGCTCGAAGTCGATGCAGCGCGGGGTATCTTCGACGAACACCAGGCCGATCGCATCGACCCCGGCTGCAGCTGCCGCCAGCGCATCCTCCACACGCGTGATGCCGCAGACCTTCACCCGCGTCATGGTTTCCGCCCGCCACAATGCTGCAACCGCGGATTGGCGCAGATTGAAAGAAGATCACTCATGAGGTTTTTTAATCTGCGTAGATCTGCGCAATCTGCGGTTTCCAGAAAAAACAGGCCGAACGAAGCGCGAAGCCGTCCACATCTCGAGTTCAAGCTCCTGTCAGCCGCCCGTCATCGCGCGGCGGAAAATCGACCGGCCGGTCAACCGGCAGGTCAGGATGATCCGGGTAGGTCGGCGCCACGAAATACAGGCCTTCGGCCGGCGCCGTCGGGCCGGCCACGGTCCGGTCGAGCGCCGCCAGGACTTCACCCGGCCACGACACGGCTCGCTCACCCTTGCCGACCGGGATCAGCGTGCCGACAAGGTTTCTGACCATATGGTAGACGAAGGCGTTGGCCTCGATGTCGACAATGACCTCGCTGCCGCGGCGGCTGACTGCAAGATGATGAACTCGCCTCACCGGCGACTTCGCCTGGCAGCCCACCGCCCGAAAGCTGGAAAAGTCGTGCTCACCGAGCAACGCCTGCCCCGACTCGTGCATGCGCCCGGCATCGAGTGGCTGGCGAATCCAGGCCACCCGTCCGCGATCGATGGCCGGCCGCACCCGGCGATTGAGCATGCGATAGCGATAGCGCCGGCGAGTGGCCGAGAAGCGGGCGTGAAAATCATCATCCACCGGGCACACCCACAGCACCGAGGCGCCGGGATGCAGGTGGCGGTTGGCGCCGAGCACCCAGGATCGTTCGCTGCGGCTGGCCCGGGTATCGAAGTGTACGACCTGGCAGTGCGCGTGCACGCCGGTATCAGTGCGGCCGGCGCACTGCACGCTGACCGGGTGGTCGGCCACCCGGCCCAGAGCAGATTCAAGACAGGCCTGAACGGTTGGCGACTGGCGCTGCGTCTGCCAGCCATAAAAACCGCTGCCGTCGTATTCGATCCCGGCGGCCAGTCGCATCAGACCATCGTCTGGCTCAAACGATGCTGTCGAGCAGTTTCTTCGCCTCGTCGCGCTTTTCCTGGCTACCGTCGCTGATCACTTCCTCGAGCACCGTGCGAGCCGAGTCGGCCAGGTCCACCGAGATATAGGCGCGGGCCAGGTCGAGCTTGACGTCGGCATCCTCGTCGCTGAGAGAGGCATCCGTTGCGGCGGGCGCTTCGTCTTCTCCGGACGCCTCAGGATCCTGCGGTTCAGGCTCTTCGACTGGCTCGGGTTCGTCCCCGGCTGCCAGGCCCTGGCTGTCGGCGGTGTCTTCCAGGCTGAGATCCAGCCCGGAATCGGCGGTTTCGGAGTCGAAATCCTCGATGTCGGAGCTCAGCTCCAGGTCGAGGTCTTCGCTGCCCCGGGTGCCGGTCTGCCCGAACACATCGTCGGCTTCCTGTTCTCGCGCAACCTCCAGATCCAGGTCAGGCTCGGGCGCCTGATCATCCTCGAAGTCGACGGGTGCCTCGGAGTGTTCGTCCGACTCCACCGCGGTTTCATCATGATCCTCATCACCGGGGCTGTACTCGTCGAGCTCTTCGAACTCGTCGAAATCAGGATCGCCTTCGTCATCGAGCAATTCGTCACCGACGGGTTTCGTGTCAGGATCGTCCAGGCGCTCGGACAGCACCGCCAGATCCGTGTCTTCGTCGAAGGTGTCTACCCTGGAATCCTCGCTGTCTTCGGCGGCGACGCCTTCGGCCTCGCCGAAGCTGAAGATTTCGTCCTCGTCCGACTCATCTGAAGAGGACCGCAGCTCGGCCCCCGATTCAAACTCGGAGTCGGCATCGGACTCGTCAACATCGAGCATTCCCAGCATTTCGTCTGCGCGCCGGTCGAAATCGTCATCGACCGATGTTTCGTGCGGCGTCAGCAGCGGGTGATCGGGTGCGTGAATCGCCGCCAGAGACAGAGCTTCCTGCCATTCGGGCGCGGCTTCATCATCGACGTGCTGGTACATCTGGTCGAAGGCATCGGTGAATTCCTGGTCACGGCCCTGATCGGCCAGCAGCTTGAGCAGCGCCAGGTGCGCGGCAAGATCGTCCGGCTTGCGATCCACTACAGCGCGCGCTGAGGCAGCCGCGTCGCCGGCAAACGGTGAGCGCCCGCCCGGCCCTGCGCTCTCGCGCCGCCGGCGAAGCCACCACAGGCCGGCAGCCACGAGAATCACCAGCAGCAACAACCCTGCGACCGGCCACAGCCAGCCGGACATGCCGCCCGAACTCGTGCGCGTGACCGTCATGGGGCGGACGACTTCGTCGGCACCCCCGGCTTCGGCGGCGATGTCTTGAGAGTCGGCCACCGGCTCTTCGTCGACCTGCTCGTCGATCGCCTGCACTTGCTCATCGGTGGCGTCGATGCCGGCCGCCTCGGAAGAATCATCGGCGCCGGCCGCAGCGGCATCGTCTGTCATCGCCATTTCTTCATCGCCGGCCGGATCATCGGCACCGTCGTCCATGCCGAACTCTTCCTGGAGATCACGCATGTAGTCGGCGATCCGGTCGCCGTCTTCGCTATCGGTTGCCGATTCGCCATCGGCGGCCTGGGCCATTTGCTGCTCCTCGGCCCGGGCCTCGCGTGCCTCTCTCAGGCGGGTTTCCAGCTCTGCCAGCGATTCCTCGGCTACAGCCAGGCCAGCCATGTCACGCTGCTGCAGCGCATCACGAATTTCGTTGGCATGTTCATCGAAGGCGTCGTTGTCGAGCTCGCTGGCGGCAATTTCTTCTTCGATATCGGACAACCGTTCGCTCACGCGTTCGATATCGGCTTCGGCCACGGCCGAGCTGTCGGAGAACTGATCCTCATCGGGCGGAACCACGTCGAGCCGGTAGTCCTCTTCGCTCTGCGGCGGGGGTGTTTCCGCGACAGTCTCGGCCCGGCCCGGCGGTTCGGGCATGGCCGCGTCTGACACCACGGGCAGATCTTCGCCCATGGCCGGCTGCCAGGTACGCATGTGTTCGCGTACCCGCTGCTCGGCCTGGTCACGATCGACCGAGCGGATTTCATCGAGCGCCGGCATTTCGAGCCGGGTGTCGCTGCGCATGCGATTGATGTTTTCGCCCAGAAAGGCGTCGCGGTTGCGGTTGAAGATGGCGAGCATGACCTGGTCCATGCTCAGATTGCGGTCAGGCCGCCAGTCGCTGGCGATGCTCCACAGGGTATCGCCCGGGGCGACGGCAACGGTGTCGGCGCCGCGCGTGGCCGGTGCCGAAGGCGCTTCCTCGTCCGGGCGAGACGGTGGGGCAGCAGGTGGCGCCGCCGGCTCGGCCGCTTCCCGGCTCGGCCGGGTTTCGCGCTCGGCCGGTGCCGATTGGCGGATCGGCTCGGCTTCGGCCGGCTGGCTGACTTCACGTGCCGGGGCAGCAGATTCCATTACCGGCGGATCCAGAAACAGCGTGTATTCACGCAGAACGCGCCCGCTCGACCAGCGCGCGTCGATCAGGATCTGTACGATCGGATCATTGACGGGACGCTGCGAGCGCACGCGCACGATCGGCGGCCGGGCTCTGCGGTCGACGGTAACTTCCAGCCCCAGGCCCAGCGATTGGCTCGGCACCCCGAGCCGTTCGAAGTCCTGCAGCGAGGCCGGCCCGACGCTGACCGACTCGACGGCCTCATTCTCGAGTTCGATCAGCCGAATGGAAACGTCCAGTGGCTGGCCCAGCCAGGAGTCGACGCGGGCCTCCCCAAGCCCAAGCGCCCTGAGTCCGTCGGCAGGGAAAAGCAGGATGAGTGCTCCCAGCAGGACTGGTGCGATCAGTCGAACAGCATAGTTGGCCATGAGCGCCGATTCCCTCTGAATGCTTGACAAAAGTATTCCAATTCAAGCGAGTATACCAATGTCTTCACACCATGCGAAAGCGCCATGGCGCGGCGGCGCTCTTTCATGAGTTTGCTGATTGAAATTAATCGCCGAGGAGCGTAGCGAGCGGCTGCGTGACGGTGGCCGCCGGAGCACAGGATCCGGAGTGTACGTAGAAGCACATGAGGAATCCGAGCACCGCCGGACCCCGTCACGCAGTCGCGCAGTAGCTCATCGGCGATTAATCAGATATTCGGCAATCTGGATTGCATTCAGCGCAGCACCCTTGCGGACGTTGTCGGCAACGACCCAGAAATCGAGCCCCCGCGGGTGGCTCAGATCGCGCCGGATACGGCTGACGAAGGTCTCGTCATGGCCGCTGGCATGGGTCAGCGGGGTAGGAATCTCCGGCTCGTCGATCACCTTCAGGCCCGGCGCGTTGCGCAAGAGCTCGCGCGCTTCCTCGACCGACAGCGGCTCGACCGTTTCCAGGTGCACCGCCTCGCCGTGGCCGAAGAAAACCGGCACCCGCACGGCCGTGGCGTTGACGGCGATTTCGTCGGTGTCGAAGATGCGGCGCGTTTCGTTGTGCATCTTCATCTCTTCGCCGGTGTAACCGTTGTCCTGCAGCGCGTCGATCATCGGAATGACGTTGAAGGCGATCGGCGCGTTCAGGGCCTCGACCACGGGCTCGGTGAAGTTGAAACGATCCTTGCTCTGCTGGGCCAGCTCTTCCATGGCCTTTGCGCCGCCGCCGGAGACCGACTGGTAGGTGGCCACGTTGACCCGCGCCACGCCGGCGGCGCGATGAATGGGTGCGATGGCCAGCAGCATCTGGATGGTCGAGCAGTTGGGGTTGGCGATGATGCCGCCATCGGTGCCGAAATCATCGAGCACCTGGCCGTTGACCTCGGGCACGACCAGCGGCACATCCGGATCGAGGCGAAAGTGCGAGGTGTTGTCGATGACCGTGCAGCCGGCGGCCACTGCGCGCGGCGCGTGCTCGGCCGAAACGCTGCCGCCGGCGGAGAACAGGGCAAAATCCCAGCCGCTGAAGTCGAACTCGGCCAGATCCTGTACGGTGACCGACTTGCCGTTGAAATCGACCTGCTTGCCGGCCGAACGACTGGACGCCAGCACCGCCAGCTCGCTGATCGGAAACTCGCGCTCTGCCAGCAGCTCCAGCATGACCTGCCCCACTGCCCCGGTCGCACCGGCCAGCGCCACTCGATAACCTTGCTTCGCTTCGCTCATTGTCAAGCCTTGAATGATTGATCCTGATTTGGTCCGAACCGCCGATCAACGCGGTTAAACGCAGACAAGCTCAAAACCCGAAATTTATCTGCGTTGATCTGCGGTTATGAATTTCAAGTCGGGATGCGCGGTGTTTGCTCCGGCACGTCGCCGCACTGGGCGCGGTCGAGCAGGACATGGTCCATGATCACCAGGGCCAGCATGGCCTCGACGATGGGCACGGCGCGTATCCCGACACAGGGGTCATGGCGGCCGGTGGTCACGATTTCAACCGGTTCGCCCCGAACATCCACGGTTTTTCCGGGCAGCCGCAGGGAAGAAGTCGGCTTGAAGGCAACCGCGCATTCGACCGGCTGGCCGGTGGAAATACCGCCGAGCACGCCGCCGGCGTGGTTGGATTCGAAGCCTTCGGGCGTGATCTCGTCGCGGTGCTCCGTGCCCTTGTGCAAAACCGAGGCAAAACCGGCGCCGATTTCCACGCCCTTGGCGGCGTTGATGCTCATCATCGCCGCGGCCAGATCCGCGTCCAGCCTGGCGTAGACCGGCGAACCCAGACCGACCGGCACACCGGTGGCGCGGGCCTTCACCAGAGCGCCGGCCGAGTCACCCGACTTCCAGAGCTTTTTCATGTAGTCCTCGAGCGCCTCGATTCTCGACGCATCGGGACAGAAAAACGGGTTGGTGTCGATCACCGCGGGATCGAATTGCTCGTCACAGATCTCGTCACCAATGCGCGACAGCCAGCCGATGATTTCGACGCCGAGTCGCTCGCGCAGCCACTTCTTCGCCAGCGCCCCGGCCGCCACCCGCATGGCCGTCTCCCGCGCCGAAGAACGCCCGCCGCCGCGATAGTCGCGAATGCCGTACTTGTGGTGCCAGGTATAGTCCGCATGCCCGGGCCGGAACTGATCGGCAATCTTCGAGTAGTCCTTCGAGCGTGCGTCGGTGTTGTAGATCAACAGCGCGATCGGTGTTCCGGTGGTTCGGCCCTCGAACATGCCCGAAAGAATCTGCACGTCTTCGGCTTCCTTGCGCTGCGAAGTCCAGCGGCTCTGCCCGGTCGCGCGGCGCATCAGGTCAACTCGAATCTCTTCGGCTGTAATTTCCATCCCGGGCGGAAAGCCGTCGACCACACAGCCGATCGCCGGGCCGTGGCTTTCACCAAAAGTCGTCAGGGTCAGGATCCGGCCGAATGAATTGAACATGCAGGACTCCGCAGAGCGATCGGGAACAGGTTGGCTGCAATGATACCGCTGAGCTCGCAGATCCGGACCGCAGAATCCACATTGTTCTGGCGAGGATCGAAGAGCAGCCTCCGGTTCGGGTCCGGCACCGGTTCAGAAGTGATCAGCCGATGCCCGGCGCCAGTCGCCTGCGTAATAGTCGGGAATGTCGCCGCCGAGAAGCTGCCCCGGCTCGAGGCGGGCGAACATTTCGGCGTGGCTGCGTACCCGTCCCGACGGGCCGCGCTGGTGAATGAGTTCGGGCCCGAGCTCATCGGGGCTGGCGCAGCCCATGGCGCCGGTGATGTCGAGAAAGGACTGGACAGTTGCTGCGTGGAAGTTCTTCACCCGCAGGCCCTTGGATTCGACGTCGATGGCGCGCGCGCGGCGCGGGTCCTGGGTGGTCACGCCGGTCGGACACTTGTTGGTGTGGCAGCGACGCGCCTGGATGCAGCCAACGGCAAACATGAACGGCCGCGCGGCATTGCAGGCCTCGGCGCCAAGCGCGTGCTTGAGCACCATCTCGAAGCCGGTGGCGATCTTGCCGCTGGCCACCAGCCGCAGGTCGGATCGCAGGCCGGCGCCGATGAGCGCGTTATGCACGTAGGGCAGCGCCTCGTTGATGTAGATTCCGAGGCGGCCGGCAAACTCGACCGGCGCGGCGCCGGTGCCGCCTTCGGCGCCGTCGACGGTGATGAAGTCCGGGCGAATGCCGGTGGCGATCATGGCCTTGCAGATGCCCAGAAACTCCGCCGGCCGGCCCAGGCACAGCTTGAAGCCGACCGGCTTGCCATCGGTCAGCTCGCGCAGGCGAGCGATGAATTCAAGCAGTCCGACGGGGCTGTCGAACTCCGGATGGGTCGGCGGCGAGAGGCAGTCCTTGCCCATCGGGATATCGCGAATGCGGGCTATTTCCGCGTTGATCTTGGCCGCCGGCAGCAGTCCGCCATGGGAGGGCTTGGCGCCCTGGGAGAGCTTGAGCTCGATCATCTTCACGTGCTCGTCAGCGGCCTTTTCGGCAAACTCTTCGGCGTCGAAGCGGCCGTTTTTCTGGCGGCAGCCAAAATAGGCCGTGCCGATCTCCCAGATCACGTCGGCGCCGTATTCGAGATGGTAGGGGCTCAAGCCGCCCTCACCCGTATTGTGGGCAAAGCCGCCGAGGCGCGCGCCGCGGTTCATCGCCAGCACCGCGTTGGCCGACAGCGCCCCGAAGCTCATCGCCGAGATGTTGAGCCGCGAGGCGTCATAGGGCTGGAGGCAATCGTTGCCGCCGAAAACGATACGGCCACCGGCCTGGTCGAGCTCGCGCACGGCCAGCGAATGCTCGGCAAAATCGTAGCCGCTGGCCTGGATATCGCGGATGGTGCCGAACGGCATGATGCTCTCGCGGCCGTCGGCGCGCTGGTTGACCACGTCGCGCTGCAGGCGGTTGAAGGGCCGCCCGGAGGTCTCGGACTCGAAGAAGTACTGACGCAGCTCCGGGCGGATGAACTCGAGCATGTAGCGCAGGTGCCCGATGACCGGATAGTTGGTCAGAACGTTATGGCGCGAGAAGATATCGTAGATGCCGACAATGATGAGCGCGACGATGACCACCAGCGCCCACCAGGCCTGCGGCCACATCAGACCAAGGGCCACCGTAACCAGCACGGCCAGCGCCGCAACCCAGTAGAAAACGGTCCGAGCCATGTCACCATCCTACTGCGTGTGCGCAACGACAACAACGCACGCTGTCTGGCGTCAAGGCACGCGGTGGGTCCACTCGCGGGTCAGGAAGCGGCTCTTGACCAGCGCTTGAGCGCGCTCGAGCTCTTCGGGCCGGTAGCTGCCGGGTGTGGTGTCGTAGCGCTCGGCAAAGTGCGCGAGGAAGGCGCGCATGATGTCGTCGCGGGCCATTCCGGTCTGCGCGCGCATCGGGTCGACGCGCTTGTTGGCGCTGCGCGTGCCCTTGTCGGAGAGCTTTTCGCGGCCGATGCGCAAGACCTCGACCATGCGCTCGGCGTTGATGTCGTAGGCCAGCGTGGCGTGGTGCAGGACCGCACCGGTGCCGAAACGCTTCTGCGCCGCCCCGCCGATCTTGCCGGCGTCGGAGGCGATGTCGTTGATCGGCACATAGCGCGCCTTGATTCCCACCGAGGCCAGCGCGCCCAGTACCCAGTCGTCGAGAAAGGCGTAGCTCTGCTCGATCGACAGGCCCTCGACCAGCGAGGTCGGCACGACCAGCGAATAGGTGATGCAGTTGCCCGGCTCCATGAACATGGCGCCGCCGCCGGAGATCCGGCGAACCACATCAATGCCGTGGCGGCGCGCACCGTCGGGATCGATTTCGTTGGCCATCGACTGGAACGCGCCGATGACCGCCACCGAGTCGTCCCAGTCCCAGAAGCGCAGAGTGGGCGGACGACGCCCGGCGCCGACTTCCTCGGCAATGACCTCGTCAAGGGCCACGTGCATGACCGGCGCCATGGTTTCGGCCTCGATAACCTCGAAAACGTGGTCGCCCCAGCCGCTGGCCTTGCCCAGCGCGCGGCGCACGGCAATGGCGATCGCGTGCGGCGAGAGCCCGACCATCTCCACCGAATCATCAAGCGCATGCTCGATGGCCTGGGCCAGCGCCGGCACCCGCGCGTTCGACGGCATGCCCTCGAGCGCGGCGTTGATCTGCGCAAGCGCCGAGTCCGGCTCGAGAAAGAAATCGCCGGAAATGCTCACGCCGGCAAGACGATCGCCGATCACGTCGACGTCGGCGGCCACCAGCTTGCCGCCGGGCACCTTGTATTCACCGTGCACTTGAAAATGCTCCTGATCAGAGATTGCTGTAATTCGGGCCCGAGCCGCCCTCGGGCGTGACCCAGGTAATGACCTCATAGGGATCGGCAATATCGCAGGTCTTGCAATGTACGCAGTTGGCGGCGTTGATCTGCAGGCGCTTGCCCCCTTCATCCTCGACGATCTCGTAGACGCCAGCCGGGCAGAAGCGCGTGCAGGGGTTGCCGTACTCTTCGGCGCATCGGGTCACGCACAGATCAGGATCGGCCACCTTCAGGTGCACCGGCTGGTCCTCGTCGTGAGCGATATCGGCGAAGAAAACCGAGGCCAGGCGATCGCGCGGCGGCAGATCGCGCTCGACGAAGTCGTAGTCGAAGCCTTTCTCGTCGAGCTTGCGGTACTGCTCGTGGTCGGCGTGGTTGGGCAGCGTGCGCGGCAGCTTGCCGGCGGTGATGGTTTCGATGACCGCAGTGGCCATGCCGCGCCACAGACCCTTGTTGAAGCCGGGACGGATGTTTCTGACCTTCTTCAGTTCTGCCATGACATCAGAGTTTCGCAGGCGGGCATCAAAGCCTTCGCTGCTCAAGCTTTCGGCCAGGTGCTCGGCGGCGAGCATGCCCGACTTCATCGCCTGATGGGTGCCCTTGATCTTGGGCACGTTGAGCAGCCCGGCGGTGTCGCCGATCAGGATGGCCCCGGGCATCTCGACTTTCGGCAGCGACTGGTAGCCGCCTTCGACCAGCGCGCGGGCACCGGCCGAAAGAATCTCCCCGCCTTCGAGCAGCTCATGCATCATCGGGTGGTGCTTGAACTGCTGAAAGGCCTCGAACGGTTTGAACATCGGATCCTGATAGTCCAGGCCGGCGACAAAGCCGATTGCGACCCGATCCTTGTCGAGGTGATAGACAAAGCTGCCGCCGTAGATTTCCTTCGGCAGCGGCCAGCCGACGGTGTGCTGAATCACGCCCGGCTCGGCGCGACCTTCGGGCAGGCGCCACAGCTCCTTGAGGCCGATGCCGTAGGTCTGCGGATCGGAATCGGCGTCCAGCTCGTATTTTCTGATGGCGCGCTTGGTCAGATGCCCGCGGCAGCCTTCGCCCAGCACGGTCACGGGGGCGTGAATCTCGATGCCCTGAACGTAGCTGTCCTTGGGGTTGCCCTCTCGATCGACGCCCATGTCGCCGATGATCACGCCCTGGATTTCGTCGCGGTCGTTGTATGCCAGGTCGGCAGCGGCAAAGCCGGGGAACAGATCCACGCCCAGCGCCTCGGCCTTCGGCGCCAGCCAGGCGCACATGGCCCCCAGCGAGACGATGAAGTTGCCGTGATTCTTCTGCTGCGGCGGCGTGGGTAGTTTGCGTTTGCCCGTCTTGCTCAGATACAGGAACTGATCCTTTTTCGCCGGCACGCAGATCGGCGGCGGATCGTCGCGCCAGCCGTCGATGAGCGCATCCAGCGGCTCGGGCTCGATGACCGCGCCGGAGAGAACATGCCCGCCGATCTCGGCGGCCTTCTCGATCACGCAGACGTTGAGCTCATCCTTGAGCTGCTTGAGCCGGATCGCGCAGGCCAGCCCGGCCGGGCCGGCGCCGACGATCACGACGTCGTATTCCATGATTTCGCGTTCGGACATGCAAAATGCTCGAATCCAGGGCCAGACGTTCAAGGATACCGTCTTGTCGCACGGCCTGTCAGGCGAATGCAGCGAGCAGGTCTGTTGTTCCTGAAACCGCAGATTACACAGATTGGCGCAGATTCAGGAAAAACAGAGCCTTGTAACCACGGATTGCACGGAACACACCGAGAGGAGAATGGAAAACCGTCAGCGCAAGCGCTTGCAGCGTCTCTGGGCGGGTGACGGGCCGACGTTTGTGCGCGTATTTTCGTTTTCAGGCTCTGGGACGACTCTTGCGATTTCGCACGGCAGACCACGTCACCTCAGCAGCGCCTGCACCCCGGGCCAGACCGCCTCGAGGATCTGCGGCTGGGCTTCGGCTGTGGGGTGGATGCCGTCTTCCATCAGCATGCCGGGGCGGTCGAAGATGTCATCGAGGAAGAACGGCAGCAGCGCGATGTCGTATTGTTCGGCCAGGCGCGGATAGACGGCCTCGAAGCGCTCGATATACCTGGGGCCGAGATTCGGCGGCAGACGGATCTGCATCAGCGCGGCTTCGGCGCCGGCCGCCTTGCCTTTGGTGATCAAAGACGCCAGATTGTCTTCGGTCTGCGCTGGCGAAAGGCCGCGCAGGCCGTCGTTGCCGCCGAGGATGATCAGCGCGAAATCGGGTCGATGGGTTGCCAACAGCCCGTCGATCCGGGTGACCGCGCCGGCGGTGGTCTCGCCGGAGATGCTGGCGTTTACGACTTCGTGCTCGTCAGCCAGGCGCTTGGACAGCAGGTGCACCCAGCCGGATTCACGCGGGATCGAATAGGCGTCGGAGAGACTATCGCCGACGATCATCAGTTTTTTCGCCTGCACAGGCGCGGTCGCCAGCAGGCCGGCGGCCGCTGCGGCCAGAATCAGGATTCGAGCGAGACGAGCAAACATGGCTTCTCCAGGTAAAAACATTCTCTCGGCCCGACAGGTGGGCTTTTCGGTCGACGCGCCCGGCGGGCGTCTCGAGATCCTCGAAGATATCAGCCTGGACCTGAACGCGGGGAAAACGCTGGCCATTGTCGGCGCCTCGGGCTCGGGCAAGACCACCCTGCTGGGGCTGCTCGCCGGCCTGGATCGCCCGAGCAGCGGCACGATCCGCCTGATCGGGTCCGAACTCACCGCGCTGGACGAAAACGAACGCGCCCGGCTGCGCAAGCGCCACGTCGGCTTCGTGTTCCAGAGCTTTCATCTGCTGCCGAGCCTGACCGCGCTGGAAAACGTGATGCTGGCGCTCGAGATCGCCGGCTTCGACCGGCCGCGCCGGCGCGCGCTCGAGGCGCTCGACCAGGTAGGCTTGAGCCATCGCCTGGAGCACTACCCACGCCAGCTCTCCGGCGGCGAGCAGCAGCGCGTGGCCATCGCCCGCGCGTTTGCCGGCGAGCCCGACATCCTGTTCGCCGACGAACCCACCGGCAACCTCGACCAGCGCACCGGCGAAACCGTCGCCGACCTGCTGTTCGAGCTCAACGAACGCCACGGCACCGCGCTGGTGCTGGTGACCCACGACATGAAGCTCGCTCGAAGGTGTGCGCGGGTGGAGGAGATTGTAGATGGGGCGCTGAAGGATCGTGAGGAGGTGGTTGGGCATGAGTGATGCTCGCAATGACGAATGCTCAAACTCCAATTTCATAATGACCAAAACAGAAAAAGCCTCCGGTGCCGACCGTTTGTGTCATTGAACATTGGACATTGTGATTTGTTTGGTACTTGGTGTTTGAAAATTGAAAATCTTGCGGCGGAGCATTCACGCACCCTATGAACCCCACCACCCTCTCACTGAAACTCCTCACCCGCCAATCGCGCTCCGGGGCCCTCGTCATGTTGTTCGCCGGTCTGGTAGTGGCCACGGCGGCGCTGGCGGCGGTGAGTCTGTTTACCGATCGGGTCGGCCGCGCGCTCGAGCGCCAGGCCGGCGAAGTGCTGGCCGCCGATCTGGTGGTGACCGGACGGGAGCGGCTGCCGAGCGAATACCTGAACAAGGCCGGCGAACTGGGCCTGAAAACCGCCGAGATGGCGCTGTTGAGCACCGTGCTGTTCGTCGGCGAGGAAAGCCATCTGGTCGATCTCAAGGCGGTGACCGACAACTATCCCCTGCGCGGTCAGCTCAAGCTCGCCGGGCAGCTCGGTGGCGCGGAAGAAACGCTGGCCGCGGCGCCCCAGCCGGGCAGCGGCTGGATGGCCGCCCGCGGGCTTCGGCTGTTCGAAGCCGATACCGGGATCAGCGTCGATATCGGGCGACGCCCGGTGACCGTCGGACAGGTGCTGACCTGGGAGCCCGACCGTGGCGGCAGCCGCTTCATGCTCGCACCCCGGCTGATCATCCACATGGACGACCTGCTGGCAAGCGAACTGCTCGGCCCCGGCGCGCGCGTGCGCTGGCGGCTGCTGGTGGCCGGCAACGAGTCGGCGGTGACCGAATTCCGGCGCTGGGTCGAACCGCGGCTCGAAGACCGCCAGGGTATCGAAACCGTGGCAATGGCCGAAGCCGATACCGGCCGCGCCCTCGAACAGGCGCGCCGCTTTCTCGGCGTGGCCGCGCTGACCGCCGTGATCCTGGCGGCCGCGGCGGTGCTGCTGGCCGCACTGCGCTTCTCGCGCTCTCAGCGCGACCTGATTGCCCTGCTCAAGGCCTTCGGAGCCGAAAGCCGGCAGATTCTCGCCGCGCTGACCCTGCTGCTGCTGTGGCTGGCCCTGGCCGCCATCCTGGTCGGCGGCCTGCTCGGCTTCGGGGCCCAGGCGATCATCGGCCAGATTCTGGCCGACGGCCCGGCGGGCGAGCTGCCGCCGGCCCGATTGCTGCCTCTGCTGGGCAGCGGCAGCTTCACGCTGCTGCTGGCGGCCGGCTTTGCGCTGCCGCCGCTGATTGCCCTGCGCACGGTCGCGCCGATGCGCATTCTCAACCGCTCGCTCGATGCCCGCCCCGGCCTTGCTGGCGGGCTGTGGCTACTACCGATACTGGGTGCGCTGGCCATCCCGGTGATGCAACTCGGCGATCTGCGCCTGGCGATGATCATGCTCGGCGGCGCGGCCGGGCTCGCTGCCGTGCTGGCGCTGGCGGCCTGGCTGGCGATGGGCCTGAGCCGGCGGCTGTCGAAGCACACGCGGGCCGACTGGCGTTTCGGCCTGGCGGGCCTGCATCGCCGCCGCGGCCAGGGCATCATCCAGATCACCGCGCTGGGCCTGGGCCTGATGGCGCTTCTGCTTTTGATGATCGTGCGCAGCGAACTGCTCGAGCAGTGGCACGGCAGCCTGCCGGCTGACACCGCCGATCACTTCGTCGTCAATATCCAGCCCGACCAGAAGGATGACGTTCGCCACGCACTGATCGAGGCCGGGGCGCGCAACGTTCAGGTGCGGCCGATGGCGACGGCCAGCCTTGTCGGGGTCAACGGCAAGGCGCCGCCGGACCATCGCTGGGCCGGCCAGGTCAACCTTTCGTGGATCGACCATCTGCCACCGGCCAATCAGGTGATCGAGGGCGAATTCTTCGCGCCGGACGCGACCGGCGAAATTTCGCTGGCAAGGCGCTGGTCCGAGCGCACCGGTGTGGGCCTGGGAGACCGCCTGGTCTTCGAGTCCGGCAGCCGCCGGGTCGAGGCGACGGTCACGAGCGTGCGCGAGGTCGAGTGGGAGTCGTTCAACGTCAACTTCTTCATTCTGCTCACGCCCGCCGCCGGCGAGACCCTGCCGCACCAGTTCATCGCCAGCTTTCGGCTGCCCGAAGACGCCGGGCCGCTGCGCGCCGTGCAGGAGGGCTGGCCGAACGTGTCGATCATTGATATCGGCGCCGTGCTCGATCGCATCGGTGAAATCATCGACCGGGTCTCGCGGGCCGCCCAGGTGGTGTTTTTCTTCACCCTGCTGGCCGGCCTGGTCGTGCTGCTGGCCGCCCTCGAAGCCACGCGCGACGAGCGCCGCCGGGAAGCGGCCCTGATCCGGGCGCTGGGCGCCGACGACGCCATGGTCCGGCGTGGTTTGCTGATCGAATACGGCGCCATGGCCCTGATTGCCGCAGTGCTGGCCACCGGCGGGGCGGCGTTGACCGGCTGGCTGCTGGCGCGCGAGCTGTTCGAGTTTGCCTACCGCCCGTCGGCGCTCTTGCTGGCCACGGGCTTTCTGGCCTCGCTGGTGCTGGTGGTCGGCAGCGGCTGGCTGGGCAACCGCTCGGTGCTGCGCAGCTCCCCCATTCGGATTCTGCGCGCGGGCGGGTAGATCGGAGCGCGACGCGCTTCAGCGCTTGCGCACGTCGCGCAGAATCGTAAAGGTGGTGATGTGCCTCGACTGGGCTTCGTCGTCCTGGCGCTGGCCCGGTCGGGTATCGGCATGCCGGCCCAGATACTTCATGTCAGCGCCCGGCCCGGCGCGGAAGACCAGCAGCGCATTATTCGACGAAGGCAGCGGTTGTTCGGAAATCAGCGTCATCCGGTCGCTGCCGTCGCCCGAATCGGCCACGGTCACCTTGGTGAAGCGACCGCCCATATGATTCATGTCTGAAACCGCGCCCTGGTAGTAGGTCGTCTGGCCGCGCCGTTCGAGGCCAATAGCGCTCGACAGCGAAGAGCACATCTCCTCGGCGCGTTTGATCGTGTCACTCGAGACGAAATCATAAATGTCGTCATCTTCCCGGCGCATCTTCCCAAGCTCCTTCGAATCGGTGATATGCATCACAATAAAAGAGGCAGACTGAAATATACCTCATGCTCCGGCTCTTCCGAAACCGTTTCTTCAAGAATGTGATCCGCTTGTCGGGCGAATGTTCCGCTAAAGTCCGGCTCAGGCGCCATCCCGCCGGCGCTTCCACCAGGCCAGACGCCTGATCACCTCGCGCTCGAATCCGCGCTCGACCGGGCGGTAGTATTCCTGGCGCGCCATCTCTTCGGGAAAGTAGTTCTGACCGGAAAATCCTGCCTCGGTATCATGATCGTAGACGTAATCCCGCCCGTAGCCAAGCTCCTTCATCATCGCGGTCGGGGCATTGAGAATATGCGCCGGCGGCATCAGCGATCCGGTTTTCTTCGCTGCACGCCAGGCCGCACCAGCCGCCTTGTAGATACCGTCGGATTTCGGCGCGGTGGCCAGATAAAGCGTGGCCTGGACGATAGCCAGCTCGCCCTCGGGCGAGCCGAGTACCTCGTAGGCTTCGCGCGCGGCCAGCGCCTGAACCAGGGCCTGGGGATCAGCCAGACCGACATCCTCGGAGGCGATCCGGATCAGGCGACGCGCGATGTAGAGGGGGTCTTCGCCCCCGACGAGCATGCGCGCCAGCCAGTACAGGGCGGCGTCGGCGTCCGAGCCACGCAGCGACTTGTGCAGGGCCGAAATCAGGTTGTAGTGCGCTTCGCGATCCTTGTCGTAGGCCGGCGCCCGATGCTGGACTAGCTCTGTGAGGCGCTCGCTGTCGATGGTCTCGCCCTCGCCGGCCAACTCGTAGATCGCCTCGGCCATGTTGAGCAGGTAGCGGCCGTCGCCGTCGGCCATGGCCAGCAGCATGCCGCGCGCCTTGTCATCGACGGGTAACGGCCGCTCAAAATGCGCTTGGGCCCGAGCGAGCAGGCGATCGAGGGCCTCGTGATCCAGGCGCCGCAAGACCAGCACCTGCATTCGCGACAGCAGCGCGCCGTTGAGCTCGAAAGACGGATTTTCGGTAGTCGCACCCACCAGCGTGATCGTGCCGTCTTCGACATACGGCAGAAAACTGTCTTGCTGGGCTCGATTGAAGCGGTGGATCTCGTCGACGAACAGCAGCGTGCCCTGGCCGTTGCGGCGGCGCATCCTGGCGGCTTCGAAAATCTTCTTGAGATCACCCACGCCGGAGAAGATCGCCGAGATCTGGACGAACTCCAGCTCGCCGACCTGCGCCAGCAGCCGCGCCAGCGTGGTCTTGCCGGTGCCCGGCGGCCCCCAGAACACCAGTGAGGTCGCGCGGCCGGTATAGATCATTCGCCGCAGCGGCCCATCCCTGCCCAGCAGGTGATCCTGGCCGACCACCGCGTCGAAATCGGTCGGCCGCAGGCGATCGGCCAGCGGCCCTGACGGCACCTGATTGTCCGCCTCTGGTGCAAACAGATCGCTCATGCCGTCCATTTTAGCGGAGACGGCCTTATCGGGCCGGTTGCTATACTCCGGGGCAACATCCACGCGAGGGGAGAGGGCCAGCATGCGCGGCATCCAGGATCAACTGCTGCACCGGGCGATGACCACGCCCGACCAGCCCTATCTGTGCCAGCCGATCAACCGGCAGTGGCACAGCTGGACCTGGGCCGAAGCCATCGACGAAGCGCGGCGCATGGCCGCTGCGCTCGTACGGGCCGGCCTGGAGCCCGGCGACCGGGTGGGGCTGATCTCGCGCAACTGTGCCCACTGGGTTCTGGCCGACATGGCGATCATTTTCGCAGGCCTGGTCAGCGTGCCCGTCTATCCCACGGCCCGGGCCAACACCATCCGCCGTATTCTCGAACACAGCGAATGTCGGGCCTGCTTCGTCGGCAAGATCGACGACGCACCGCAACGACTGGCCGGCATTCCCGAAGGCGTGACCACCATCGCCATGCCCTATCCCGGCGTCCGCGGCCATCACGACTGGAACAAGCTTGTCGAACGCGCTGCCGACAACTTCGAGATCCGCCGGCGACGCGCGCAAGATCTGGCCACCCTGCTCTATACCTCCGGCAGTACCGGCGCACCAAAAGCGGCGATGCACAGTTTCGCCAGCTTCAGCTTCGTCGGACACAGCATCGCCGCGGCACTCGGCATCAAGCCCGGCGACAGGGTGTTTTCCTACCTGCCGCTGTCACACTGCACCGAGCGCGCCTACGTGGAAGCGGTCAGCTTTCATGCCGAAACCACGCTGTACTTCGCCGAATCGATCGACACGTTCGCCGAGGACCTGCGCCACGCACGGCCTACCCTGTTCGGCTCCGTTCCAAGGCTGTGGAAGCGATTTCAGCTCGGCGTGCTTGAACAGCTTCCGTCGCACAGGCTCGATCGCCTGCTGCGTATTCCGCTGGTATCTGCGCTGATCAGGCGCAGGATCAGGAAACGGCTGGGCATCGAGCGCGTCCGCTGGTTCGCCAGCGGCAGCGCGCCGATGGCAACCGCCCTGCTGGAATGGTGGGACCGCCTTGGCGTACCCATCCGCGAAGGCTGGGGCATGACCGAGACCTTTGCCTACGGTACGCAGATCGGCACCGACATCGAGCCGCGCTACGGCACGATCAGTCGCGCGCTGCCCGGAGCCGAACTCAAGCTCAGCGACGAGCAGGAGCTGCTGATCCGCTGCCCCTGCCTGATGAGCGGCTACTACAAGGACGAACAGCTCACGAACGAGAGTATGACCGACGAGGGCTTCTTTCGAACGGGAGACCGGGCCTTCATTGACGACGGCTGGGTGACCATCACCGGCCGCGTCAAGGAGCTGTTCAAGACGACCAAGGGCAAGTATGTTGCGCCGGTACCAATCGAAAGCCTGCTGGCGCGCAACGCCTGGATCGAGATTGCCTGTGTACTCGGCAGCGGCATGACCCAACCCGTTGCGCTGGTGCAACTGGCCGAGCATGCTCCGGACAATCGCGAACATCTGGTCCGGCAGCTCGAAACCGATCTCGATCGCCTCAACGGTGAGCTCGAATCCCACGAGCGCCTGGCCAGTCTGGTCATCGTCGATGAGACCTGGGAGATCGACAACGGCCTGCTTACGCCCACGCTCAAGATCAAGCGCGACCTGATCGAGAAGAAATACCTCGGGCTGATCGAGCGCTCATCCGGCAAGGTCTGCTTCGAACGCTGATGCGCCGCATTCTCCTGCTGTCGGCCTATCGCTCCGACAGCCACGGCCACTGGGTCGACTGGCTGACACGCGAATTCGACGAATTCGACTGGCAGCTGCACGAACTGCCGGGCCGCCACTTCGCCTGGCGCATTCGCGGCAATCCGCTGAGCTGGCTCGACGAGCTGCGCGTGCGCAAGCCCGATCTCGTGCTGGCTACCTCGATGGTCGACCTGGCCACGCTCAAGGGCTTGCAGCCGCAATTGGCCGACGTGCCGAGCATCCTCTACTTCCATGAAAACCAGTTCGCTTATCCAGCCAGCGGAAACCAGGTCTCAACGGTGGGGCCAGCCATGGTGCAGATCTACGCCGGGCTGGCGGCCAACCGGCTGCTGTTCAACTCGGCCTGGAATCGCGACAGCTATCTCGCGGGCGTATCGGAGCTGCTGACCCGAATGCCCGATCACGTTCCCGATGGCGTCGGGCGGCGACTGCGCGAGAAATCGGCCGTACTGCCGGTCGGCATCGATCCGATCCAGCCGGCGAGCAGGAAGGACCGCCGGCTCATCGTCTGGAACCATCGCTGGGAATACGACAAGCAGCCCGAACTGTTCGCCGAGGCCATGATCGCCCTGGCCGACCGGGGCGTCGAATTCCGCCTGGCCCTGCTCGGCACGCGCGGCCAACGGCCGGTCGAAGCCCTGGAACGCCTGCGCGAGCGCCTGCCCGACCGCATCGTCGCCGACGGCTTTCCGCCACGCGACGAATACGAGGCCTGGCTCGCCCGCGCCGGCGTGGTCGTGTCCACCGCGGCCCACGAATTCCAGGGCCTGTCGATGCTCGAGGCCGTCAGCGCCGGCGCGATTCCGGTCGTACCGGATGCGCTGTGCTATCCGGAGCAGTATCCGGCGCGTTTCCGTTACGTTGCCGGAGATTCCGGCAGCCTTGCCCGGAAGCTCGAAGAGCTGCTTTCAAACGCCGACATCTGCCCTCCCCCGGTCAACAAATGGTTCCAGGGCAGCCTCATGAATGAATGGCGGGCAGCCATCTCTTAGGCTCAGCAAGCCGAATGGCGCTCACTTGCGATTGCTGTCGTTCGCCTCGAGTGCCTCGAGTTGATCCAGCAGGCCGGGTGGAATTTCCTGGCCGGGGTATTGTTCACGCAAGGTCTCGATTTCGGCGCGTGCGCGCTCGGCGTCGCCTGACCAAATCAGCCTTTCGATCAACCACAGCGCCTGGTCGACATCGGAAGACCGTTCCTGCATGTCGCTGGGTCGAGTCCGGTGGATGGGCCCCAGCCCCTCTTCGAGCTCGCCCCGTGGCAAGGGCCCGGTTTTCGGCAAGGGCTCGCTTGCGTCCGGCCCCTCATGTCCGGTCGAGACCTTGAACAGGGCCTCTTCCTCGCCCGCCCGCATCGATTGCGGCGCCGGTGCCGCAGCCGGCGCTTGCGGTGAGCGCAACCCGGACTGTCTTGCGCCATCGAGCGACTTGTCGGCACTTAAGGCCGATGACTCGGTGCGACCGGCCTTGGCGGCGGGAGCCGAAACAGCCGACGCCCCATTATCTTTCCGAGGCAGCTCGGGCGCCGGCGGCCGCAGGTCGGTGACGACGGCAACAACCACCAACAGCGAGGCGGCAACCGCCACGCCGCCCAGCCACTGCGCGGGGCGCGGCAGGCGGCCGGGCTGAGCCTCTTCGCGGGCCTGCGTGCGGATGTACTGGTCCACGCCGGGACCGGGCTCGATATCGCCCTGCTCGCGGTAGAGTCGCGCCAGGCGATCGTCGTGGTCTTGATGTTGTTCCTTGCCCGTCATGGTTCGCTCGTCTCCGTTGCCGGCTTGAGCAGCGTTTTCAGCCTGGCGGTGGCGTAGCGCAGGCGGCTCTTGACCGTCTCGCGGCCTACGCCGCTGCGCTCGGCGATTTCTGCCAGGGTCAGACCGGCCTCCTGCTGGAGGAGGAACGCCTCGCGCTGAACGCGGGAAAGCTGACCCAGCGCCTCGATCAATTGCGTACGATGCTGCGCCTGCTCGACGCCGGCCTCGGGCGAGTCCGCGCGGCTGGTGGCTGGCTCCGCTTCGGACCCGTCTGCATCCTCGCGCCGCCGGTCGAGCGCACGCCAGTGGTCGACCAGGCGATTGTGTGCGATGCGGAAGGCGTAGCGCTTGAAGCCCGCGCCTTTCCTGAAGCGCTTGCGCGCGCCGATGATGCGCGTCCACACATCCTGAAACAGTTCGTCGGCCAGCGCCCGATCACGCGCGGCATGAAACAGATAGCGATACAGGGGACGGCGGTAACGGGCATAAAGCTGGTCGAAAGCGCGCCCATCGCCGCCTGCCCAGGCGAGCATCAGATCGTCGTCAGAACGCGGATCGCTCATTGCTCGTAGCCGTGGCGCCAAGAGCCGACGATTCTACTCCCGCGCATCAGTGTTCTCCATTTGCCGTGCCTGCATGAAAAACAACGACCGGTCCGGCGGTATGGGGTTATCAGGCGTTCGCGAGCAGATCGACGTAGGCCACATCGACCAGATCGTCGTCGGCAACATGCAGGCGTTCCATCATGTATTGCGCCTCGCTCTCGCCCACACCAGGCGCCTCGCCGTCGGCCAGCACGACCTCGAGCTCGAGAAAGTCACCCAGACCATCGACGTGATCGAGATGGATCCGAGTGCGCCCGGCCAGGTAGAGAATGCGGCGCTTGCGCACCCGACCGGTTACGCCCAGTGCGTCGGCCAGCACGGCGCGCAGGCCTTCGGGGTCTTCGGTGGGCGTGATGCGGTATTGCGACAGGCCGGGCCCGGCCCGGTCAGGGCGGCGGTAGAAGATCAGCTCGCCTTTGCCGTTGCCGAAATCCCGCAGCTTCAGGCGGCCGTTCGGGCAGGCGAAGAAGGTATCGTCCTGATCGATGGTCCACGGTCCCTGGTCGGCCATGCGGGCCGCGCGTTCGGCCATCGCTTCCGCTTCGGCAACCCGGGCCTTGATCTCCACGTTTCGTGCCATTGCCTCAGCTTTTCCCTTTGGATGCGCTATCTTCCAGCAGCTCGCGATAGACCCGCACCGCCGTGGTGCGCGGCCGGATGCGGCGATCGCGCGCTTCCAGATGGGCCCGGCAGATGGCCGCGCCGAACAGCAGAATCAGCGAGGAGTAATTGACCCACAGCAGCAGCAAGGCAAGCGAGCCGGCCGCGCCGTAGGCTGAAGCCGCGGCCGTGTTGGCCAGATACCAGGCGATCAGCGAGCGACCCACGCCAAACAGCAGCGCGGTGATGAAGGCACCGGCCAGCACCTCGGACCAGCGCAGAACCACATCGGGCAGGATGCGAAAGATCGCCGCAAAAAGCATCGTGACCACGGTCAGCGTCAGCAGCAGCTCGACGCCGAGCATTGCCCAGCCCGGCACCGGCAGCCACTGTTCGGCGTGCGCCATGATCGCGCGCACTACCACGCTGAGCAGCAGCGAGACCAGCAGTACAAAACCGATCGCCAGAACGATGGTCAGCGACAGCATGCGCGCCTTGATGAACAGCCAGATGCTGTTGCGCGAGGGCCGCGGCATCACGTCCCAGATCTGGTTGAGCGATTTCTGCATCTGGGCAAACACGGTTGTGGCGCCCACCGCCGTGGCGGCGATGCCGGCAATCGTGGGCCACAGTCCGCTGTCTTCGATCCGGGAATTGGTGATGGCCGTCTCGATCACGCCGATCGCTTGTTCGCCCAGGACTGCTTCGAGCTGGCTCATGAGCTCCGCGCGCGCGGTGTCCTCGCCCAGGAACACACCCACCAGAGCAACGATGACGATGATCACCGGCGCGATCGAAAACACGGTAAAGAACGCCAGTGCCGCGGCATGGATGAAGGCCTGGCTGTCGAGCCAGTTCTGACCCGCCGCCTTGAAGATACCGGCCCAGCGGCGCAGGAATGACAGAACGGACGCCAGGAATCTGTTTTGCATTTTCAAAGGATACCGGAGGGACGTTCAGGGAATGAAGAAACCGTGATTTGTCGCACGCTCGCGATCAGTGCAAAATAGCCTCGACTCCAACAAGAGGGCTGTTCCGATGACCGAAGCAACCGCTGCCAGAGCGCCGATTCACTTCTGGATTGTCGCCGTCCTGGCCATACTCTGGAACGCCGTCGGCGCGTTCGATTTCCTGGCCACGCAGTTGCAGATGGAATCCTACATGTCTGCCTTCAGCGAGGAACAACTGGCATTCTTCTACGGCATTCCGACCTGGGCGGTGATCACCTGGGGCATCGCCACCTGGGGTGCGCTGCTGGGCTCGCTGGCCATGCTCGTTCGCCTGCGCTGGGCCTGGCATCTGTTCGTTCTTTCGCTGATCGCGATGCTTGCGACTTCGTTCCAGAACTTCTTGCTGTCGAATGGCGCCGAAATCATGGGTACCGGCGGCATGATCTTCTCGGGCGTGATCGTTGCCATCGGCATCTTCCTGGTCTTCTACAGCCGCGCCATGCTGCAGCGCGGCGTTCTCAGGTAGAACAGCAGTCCGGATAATCGCGAGCCGGGCAATCTACAAGCCCAGATCCTCCCAGCCAAGCGGTTCGCCTGCAGGCGCCGGTTCAGGATCAATAACCCGATCCTCTCCGATCATGCCTTCGCCGTCGAGCACCTCGTTGAGCCGGCTCATGGCCCGCCAGCCGTAGGGCAGCAGGGGCACGTAGCGACCGGCCACCCCCGGCGCGCCGAGCAGAACATCGAAATGCTGCGCGTCGTGGACCTCCCAGTAGGTGACGTTGCCGCCGGCAGCGCGCACCCGCTCGACCCAGGGCCGGCTGCTGAATGCGGCCGGGATCAAACCGTCGGCAGCGCCATGGATGACCACCACCGGCGTATTCCCCGGCAGCGAACCCGAGGCCCGCGTAGCTTCGACAGCTTCGTGCAGGCCCCGCGTTTCCGTACCCTTGCCGTCCCAGAGTGCGCGCAGGCAGCGCAGGGCGGGCAGCTGGGCGTCCTGTCCTGCGCCCAGCGCATCGGTCAGAACAATGCCCTCGCCGGCCCCCACGCCGGAGTGCAGCGCCCACCAGGACTGGCGCTGGGCCGCTGTGGCATCCGGCGCGCTGTAGGCAAACCCGCAGGGCATGTCGAATGCGCTGCGCCGCAGGTAGGCCGAGGCGTAGCTGGCGCCGACCGAGCGCCACAGACCGAGCGCCACGTTGACCGCCGCCTGTTCGAGCGCTGGCTGTTCGAAACCCAGCTCATGCAGCCGCGCCTGCGCGGCCTGTGCACTCCCCTCCTCGAGCAGCCCTGCGCGAGCCAGCGATGCGCAGCGCACCTCGCCCAGGGCGGCGAGCATGGGATTGCCCAGCGGCATGTCGGTCACTTTTTCCAGGTCGGCCAGCATGCAGGGCTGGTAGAGCGCCGCGGCCGTGGCGTAGTCATAAAGCGGTCGTGCGCCGGGCGCGGTGACGTTGGGAGAGACGGCGACCACCGCGTCGAGCAGACCGGCATCATCGAGCTCGGCCGCGCGCAACACCGCGCCGCCACCGTTGGACAGGCCCACGGCGATCACGCGCGTGTTGTCGGCCGAGAAGTCGCCTTCGAGCTCGCTGGACAGCACCCGCAGGCCGAACCCGGCCGCTGCGAGCACGTGGCGGCCCCAGTCGGCTTCCGGGTTGTCGCGCGAGTGCGCGTGCGGCAGCGCGACCGCCGCCGGGCCGGGTGTCACCGTATCCGTGGCGTCGTCTTCCCCGGGCATGGGGCCGGGCTCGAAACCCAGCTCGGCTTCGCCAGGGACGGCGCGCGTACCGTCCAGAGCCACGCCGGTGCCGGTGGAATAGTCGAAGATGTCGGTGCCGGCGCCCTTGTCGGTATAGGCCACGGCGCAGCCGGCCGACAGCGCCGGCGGTCCGGCCAGGGCGATGGCGCCGTAGACGCCGCGCGAACCGGACGCCGGCGCGACCACCAGGCAGGGCGAGGCGGTATCGAAACCGTCGGGAAGCTGCACCAGCACGCGCACCGGCTGGGTCGCGTCGGCAACCGTCATGAAAGCCTGAAACTCGCGGCCGGGCACGGAGGGCAGCTCATCGAGCAGGCCGCCGAAACCGCCGGCCGGAGTGAAACTCTGGATGCCGGTCCAGGACTTGTGGATGGCCATGCGGCGCAGTTCGGCCGGCGTCGGTGCCTGCGGGTTGGCGGCTTGCGGAGGCTGGCCTGCCAGCCCGTCCAGGCCGAGGCCAGCAGTCAGCAGGTCGTCGCCGTCGCGGTGTTCGGTCACCCGGATTTCAAGCTCCGGCGCGGCCTCGCCGCCGCCGGACTCCCGGCCGGGGTCGCAGGCGACCAGCAAGGGGATAGCGAGCAGGAGGATAATCGTCGGATTCGGTCGTATCATCGGCTTTCTCGGTCGGTACTCGGTTCGGTACGGTCGGGCTCGTCACTTTAGCAGGGCGCACTTGCGGGCACCCAATGGACTTTGGTACAGCAGCCTGTGACAAGCGACTCTGCTAGGCTTTCTCATCGAGTGAAACAATCGCTTGCGGAGCCCGACAGGATTCATGAACGATCGTCCCCTGCGCACCCTGATTACCGGCGCCGGCAGCGGCATTGGCGCTGGCATCGCCGCCCACCTGGCCGATGCCGGCCACAGCGTCCTGGTCACCGACCTGAACGCCGGCGCGGCCGAGGCAACCGCCGCATCGATCATCGAAGCCGGCGGCACGGCGCAGTCGTTCGCCGTGGATGTCACCAGCGACGAGAGCGTCGAGCGGCTCATATCGACGCTCGACGGCGGCGTCGAGGTGCTGATCAACAACGCCGGCCTGCAGCATGTCGCCCGGCTGGAGGATTTTCCCATGGACAAGTGGGATCAGCTCGTTCAGGTCATGCTGACCGGCACCGCGCGCCTGAGCCGCGCCCTGCTGCCGGCCATGCGCAAGCAGGGCTTCGGGCGCATCGTCAACGTCGGCTCGATCCATTCGCTGGTCGCAAGTCCATACAAGAGCGCCTACGTGGCCGCCAAGCACGGTCTGACCGGTTTTTCCAAGGTGCTGGCGCTGGAGACGGCCGATACCGACATCACCATCAACACCATCTGCCCGACCTACGTCAAGACACCGCTGGTGGAAAAGCAGATCGTCGACCAGGCGAAAACGCACGGCATCTCCGAAGACCGCGTCGTCGAGGAGATCATGCTCAAACCCATGCCCAAGGGCGTGTTCATTTCCTTCGAGGAGCTGGCCGGCATCTGCGCCTTTCTGACGAGCCCGGCAGCGCGCAACATCACCGGCCAGTGCATCGTCGTCGACGGCGGCTGGACGGTTCAGTGAATCCCTTTTCCTGACCACGATGGCTACCCGGGTTCTCATCGCCGACGACCATCCCCTGTTCCGGGCCGCCCTGGTCCAGGCGCTGGATGCGTGCATGGACGATGCCGACATTCTCGAAGCCCGCGACCTGCCCGAAACCACCGCCACCCTCGCGGCAGAAGAAGACATCGACCTGGTGCTGCTCGATCTGCACATGCCCGGCAGCCACGGCCTGGCCGGGCTGGCCTCGATTCGCTGCAACCATCCGGCCGTCGCCGTTGTCGTGGTCTCGGCCAATGAAGACCCGCGCGTAATCCGCCGCGTGCTCGATCATGGCGCGGCCGGCTTCATCCCCAAGAGCTCGGGCCTGGACGAGATGACCACGGCGCTCGATGCCGTGCTCGACTGCCGTGAATGGGTGCCGCCGCATCTCGAGCGGGCCGTGGCCGATCTCGATTCAAACGACGAAGACCTCATCCTGGCCGAACATATCGCCGCGCTCACCCCGCAGCAGTTCCGGGTGCTGGCTCTGGTGGCCGACGGCTGGCTCAACAAGCAGATCGCCGACGAGCTGGGCATCCAGGAGCGCACGGTCAAGGCGCACATGAGCGAGATCCTGCAAAAGCTCGAGGTGCGCAACCGCACCCAGGCCGGCGTGGCGCTCAGGCGCCTGGAGCTGATCGACCCGGCGCGACGGATCGACTGAAAGCGCCGATTGTCTGCGGCCCGTCGCTGCCGCCAGCGCCGTAATCGCCGCGAGAAGGTGACAGCGCCGGAGCAATCGGACAGAATAAGGGCGGTACCGCACGAACCAGACCGGCAATGGCTACAGCCACCAGCTCCGACTCCCCCGACAGGGATCCAGGCGATCTGGACGCAGGCGGCGGTGACGTCGAACGGATGCGCCAGCTCTATCAGGAGCTGCGCAGGATCGCCCGGCGCGAGCGCCAGCTCATTCCCTCGGCCACGCTCAACACCACCGCCCTGGTGCACGAAGTCTGGCTCAGGCTGGCCGACGGCAAGCACGATTTTCGCGACCGCCGCCACTTTCTCGGCGTCGCTGCCGTGGCCATGCGGCGGATGGTGGTCGACTACGCGCGTTACCGCCTGGCGCAAAAGCGCGGCGGCAACGCCGTGCAGGTAGAACTGGGCGACGACGATGCGGCCACGGTGACCGACATCGACCGGATCCTCGATATCGACCAGGCCATCGGTGAGCTGGAGCAGATCGATCCCCGCCTGGGCCGCCTGGTGGAACTGCGATTCTTTACCGGTCTGACCAACGAAGACGCCGCCGAAATACTCGACATCTCGCCGCGTACCGCCGCGCGCGACTGGAAGCGCGCCCGCGCCCTTCTGGCGGCCAGTCTCGAGGTCGGCTGAGTTCAAGATGAAAATCGGCGCATCGGACTGGGCGATCATTTCAGGCCATTTCGATCGCCTGACCGACCTGTCGCCGACGCAGCGCCAGGCAGAGCTCGAGGCGCTCGGGCTTGAAGAGAAGCATTACCGCCAGCTTCTGCTCCTGCTCAAAGGGCACGACCAGGCCGACTCGCTCGGGCTCGACACCGGTGCGCCAGAACGCCTGGGCCTAGGCGGCAGCGAAGCCGAGACCGATCACCCTCACCTGCCCGACTGGCAGGGCCGGCGTCTGGGTCCCTGGCAGGTCGATGAAGTCATCGGCCGCGGCGGCATGAGCGTGATTCACCGCGGCCACCGCGCCGACGGCCAGTTCGAAAAGCAGGTGGCCGTCAAGGTGCTCAAGCGAGCCGGCCTGATCGGCGACGGCAAGCGCCTGATCGAGGAGACGCGCATTCTTGCGCGCCTGGAGCATCCGGGCATCGCACGCCTGATCGACAGCGGCACCAGCGACGACGGGCATGGTTACCTGGTCATGGAGTTCGTCCGGGGCCGGGCGCTGGACGCCTACTGCAGGGCCCGCGATCTGCCCGTAACCGCCATTGCAAAACTGATGATCGAGGCCGCACGGGCACTCGAATACGCCCACCAGCGCCAGGTCGTGCATTGCGACGTCAAGCCGGCCAACCTGCTGGTGCGCGAGAGCGGCCGCCTTTGTGTGGTCGATTTCGGCATTGCGGCGATGCTCCAGCGGCAACCGGACGCCGAACGCCATCTGTATTGCTCCCCCGCCTACACGGCTCCCGAACGGTTCCGGCGGGCGCCGCCCGACACGAGCCAGGATATTTACTCCCTCGGCGCGGTGCTCGAGGAACTGATCGCCGGAAAGTCCGATCGCGATCTCGCGGCGATCTGCGCCCGGGCAACGGCGCGCCAGCCGGAGGATCGCTACAGCTCGATGACCCTGTTCCGGACCGATCTGGAATCCTGGCAGGAGAATCGTCCGGTCGCCGCGCGCCAGGGCGGGCGGGCTTACGTCTTCGGCCGCTGGCTGCAGCGCCATTCGGTCGCGGCGAGTCTCGGCCTGTTGCTGGTTGCCAGTTTGACGCTGGGCATCGCCGCCGCGCTCTGGCAGGCGCGCGAGGCGAACAGTGAAGCGGCCCGGGCGGTGGCCGCACGCGATTTCGTGATCGGCATCTTCGAGTCGGCCGACCCTGCCCTCACGCGCGGCGAGGATCCCCCCGCGTCCGAGTTGCTGCGGCGCGGCGCCGCCCGGGTCCGCTCGGCCATGGCCGATCAACCGCGCCTTCTCGCGGAGCTGCTGCACGTCATCGGCCGCACCCAGCTCGAGCGCGGCCTGATCGCCGACGCGGCAGCCTCGCTCGACGAAGTGCTTGTCCTGGCCACCAGCGAGCACATGCCGAAACTGCGTATCACAGCGCTGTCCGACCGCGGCCTGACCGCCTACGAGCAGGGGCAGTTCGATACCGCCGTGCGCTTTCTGGAGCAGGCCCGTGAGCTTGCCGTCGATCAGGGGATCGGGGATGAACGACTAGACCGGATCGAGGTGCGCCTGGCAGACATGCTGATTATCGACCAGCAGGCCGAACGCGCGCTGGCCGTCGTCGAACAGGTCCTGGCCCGCCTGGGGCCGGACTCGGGCGAGACGGCCGCGCCCATCCGGGCCGATGCCCTGCGCGTGCAGGGCGCCGCCCTGCACGAAACCGGCCGGCTCGATCAGGCACAGGAAGTGCTCGAAAGCGCCCTTGCGCTTCAGCAAGCACTCGATGACGATGACATTCTGCTGGCAAAGATTGAAAATGATCTCGGCCTGCTCTACTGGGATCAGCGCAACTTGAGCGCGGCCGCGAAAACGTTCGCCCGGTCGCTCGAGCACAAGCGGCGGGTCTTTGGCGAACACCATCCGCAAACCATCAGCACGCTGGGTAATCTCGCCGCCGTCAATATGGCCCGCGGCGACCACGCCGGCGCCGAAGCCGCCTGGCGGCGCTCTCTCCAATCCCTCCAGCGCGTGCACGACGGCCCGCATCCGGATGTTGCATACACCTGGGGCATGCTGGCCTGGTCTCACTACCTGCGGGAAGATTTCACGGGTGGGCTTGAACTCGTCGAGCGAGGCCTGGCCCATCGCGACGCCCTGCCGGAAGCCAGCCTGGCCATGGTCGCCTGGCTACTGCCCCTCAGGAGCCTGATCCTGCTGGAACTCGACCGCACCCCCAGCCTGGCCGATCTGCAGCGGCCCGGCGATGCCTGCGACGACCTGGATGACATCAGCAGCCTCCAGCAGCGCTTCTGCCTGGCACGAGGGCTGCTGGAAACCGACCGAGCGGCACAGTGCAACCCGGCAGCGGTACCCACCGCCGATGCCGCCACGCTCGAGACCCTGCCCGAGCGCTGGCGGGAAGCGTATCGCCTGCTGCAGCATCGCTGCGCGGGCGAGTCGGCGCCGCGCGCCGAAGACTTCTCCAGCCCCCTGCCGGGCTGGCTGGCGCGCCGGCTGCCGGAAACCCGTCAAGGCCGGATGGAGAATCTGCCCGGCGGGCCCGGATGAGGCGGCTCAGAGTTCGGGCAGAATGCGCAAGAATGCGTCGATGCAGGCCGCGCCCAGGTGCTTGCAGCGATCGGGCGAGAAGCCGATCTCGGGCATCGGCATGTCGGCATTGTCCTTGAACGGCATCTCGAGCGTCATGGCCAGGCAGTCGAAGGTCTCGGCCATGTAGTCGGTGTTCTTCTTCAGGTCCGAGCTGTTGGGCGCATCGACTTCGTAGCCGTGTTCGGTCTGGAAGTCGGGACTGATCTCTGCCAGCAGGCGGTTGAAGGTGTCGAGCTGGTGCTGCTTGCGCGCGTTCCACGACGGCGTGCCCTCGGCGCCGGCAATGAAGTTGTAGGGCAGCGCCTCGTCGCCGTGAACGTCGAAGGCCAGGTCAACGCCGGTGGCGTGCATCTTCTGACGGGTGAAGAAGACTTCGGGCGAGTTGGTCTCGCACGGCTCGGCCCACTCGCGGTTGAGGTTGCGGCCCTTCGCGTTGCAGCGCAGGTGCCCGCGCACCGCGCCGTCGAGGCACATATTGGGCACCAGGTAGATCACGGCCTCGTCGAGCAGCTTCCGAGACACCGGGTCTTCGGCGTCGAGCAGGCGCTCGACAAACCCCTCGACCCACCACTCGGCCATGGTCTCGCCGGGATGCTGGCGGGCGATCACCCAGATCTTCTTGCGGCCCTCGTCAGGCTCGCCGACCTGCAGCAGGGTATGCGCCCGGCCATCGGGCGTGCTGCACAGCGTCTCGGCCCGAACCCGGGGATCGACCAGCGCGGCGGCGATCAGATTGTCGTGCTCGAGCTGCGAATACGGCGCGAAATAGGCGTAGTAGACGATGTCGCTGTCGGGCCGGTGCTCGATGACCAGCTGCTTGCCGTCAAAGCGGGTGGGCACACGAAACCAGTGAACGCGATCGGTGCTGGCCACCGCCTGGTAGTCTTCGAAGCCTTCCGCATAGGACACCTTGCCGGCATTCTCGATTGTCATGCGGCAGTCTGTATCGCGCGCTCCGGAAAGCTGGAAATAAAACCACTGCATATGCTCGCCGCCTGCGTCGGGCCGGATCTTCAGTCGAAGGTCATCCGGGGATTCGGCGTCGAGAACTTCGATGTTGCCGCTGTCGAAAGTTGAATTGATTTGCATGTTCTTCTCAGGGTTCGGGGTTAAGGCTTGTGTCATCAAGCCGCGATCCAGGCCGGGTGCCTGGGCATCATTCTACGCTGCTCATTCGTCGCCGTAGCCAAAGACTTCTCTTGCCACGCGGGCAAACTCGCCGTCCAGGGGGGCGGTCAGTTGCAGTCGGTGGCCGTCGTGCGGGTGGTCGAATTCCAGTTCACTGGCATGCAAGAGCATTCGGTGGCAGCGCAGGTACCGTCGGAACAGACGATTGTGGCGGCCATCGCCGTAGGTAGTGTCGCCGATCAGGTGGTGCGAGACGTGCTTGAAGTGGCGCCGGAGCTGATGGCGCCGGCCGGTTTCCGGGCTCGCCTCAATAAGCGAATAACGCGCCGTATAGAAGCCACCGACCGGGATCGACAGCTCGCAGGTGGCCAGGCGGCGATAGCGCGTGATCGCCGCGCGCGGCTCGGCGCGCCGGTGACGGGCTAGCGGATGGTCGATGCGGCCCTGTTTATCCATCCAGCCCCGGACCACCGCCAGGTAGCGCTTGCCGACCCGGCGCGACATGAATGCCTGACCAAGCGCCTTGGCGGATTCCGGATCGAGCGCAAACAGCAATACGCCGGAGGTGGCGCGATCGATCCGGTGCACCGGCCAGACGCGCTGGCCGAGCTGATCGCGCAGCTTCTGCATCACGAACTCGCGATCGGAGCTGATGCCGCTTCTGTGCACCATGATGCCGACAGGCTTGTTGACGGCACACAGCCACTCGTCGCGCTGCAGAATCTCGAACAACATGGCCGGGCTTCCGCGTTGCTCAGTCGTGAAGCTCGGCCGCACGGGCAAGCTTCTCGAGGCTGTCCAGAAAGCGCCGGCGCTCCGCGGGCTTGAGCGCGGCGAGCAGATCACGCTCGAAAGCCAGCGCGGCCGGAACGATGGCATCGTGGATCGATTCTCCCTGTGCGCTGAGATACAGCCGCCTGGCCCGGCGATCGGGGTGGTTGTCGCGCCGCTCGAGCCGCCCGGCATCGAGCAGCCCGCCGACGGCACGGCTGACCGATACCTTGTCCATGGCCGCCCGCTCGGCAACCTCGGTGGCGGTCACGCCGGGATAGCGGCCGACGATGGCGATGACCCGCCACTGCGTCACGCTCAGGTCGAAGCGCGATTCATAGGTTTCGGCAATGCCGCTGCTTATCCGGTTGGACAGAACGGACAAGCGATAGGGAAGGAATTCCTCAAGATCGAGCATGAGCAGGTGGAAGCGTGACCGGCTTGAAAAAGGTTACAAATGTAACTAATATTGTACTGATTCGGCAAGCAATTTGCCGGAATCCGGATTTTTACCATTTCACCGCCTTCAAATGCAGGCTCTGCAAGGAGATCGAATCATGAGTCAGTCGCACCCCAATCCACTCGGCGTCGAGCAGTTCGAATTCATCGAGTACGCCGCACCGGATCCGGCGCTGCTGCACGATTTGTTTCAGAAGCTCGGCTTCACCGCCGTGGGCCGGCACAAGACGCAGCCGGTCACGCTCTACAGCCAGGGTGGGATGAACTTCCTGGTCAACGAAACGAAAGATTCCTTCGCCAGCGAGTTCGCCGCCGCCCATGGGCCGTGCTGCACCGGCTTTGCCCTGCGCGTCGACAACCCGGCCGCCGCTCACGAAAGCGTGCTCGCCAACGGTGCAAAGGACTTTACCAACAAGGCCGACACCCTGGCCATCGACGTGCCGCGCATCGAAGGCATCGGCGGCTCGGTGCTGTATCTGACCGGCGGCGAGGCCGACCTGGATCGCCACTTCGATTTCGAGCCTGGCGTCGAGCGCCACCCGAAGGGCGTGGGCATGAACTTCATCGACCACCTCACCCACAACGTGTATGAAGGCAACATGGGTCAGTGGTCGGAGTTCTACACCAGGCTGTTCGGCTTCTACGAGCGCAAGTATTTCGACATCAAGGGCAAGGCCACCGGCCTGCGCTCGCAGGCCATGATGGGCCCCAACGCCAAGATCGCCATTCCGATCAACGAATCGAGCGATCCCAAAAGCCAGATCAACGAGTATCTCAACGAATACAAGGGCGAGGGCGTGCAGCACATCGCGCTCTACACCGACAACATCTACGAAACGGTCGAGGCCCTGCGCGCCAACGGCATCGAGTTTCTCGACACGCCCGACACCTATTTCGACGCCGTCGACGAGCGCGTTCCCAACCATGGCGAAGACGTCGAGCGCATGCGCAAGAACAAGATCCTGATCGACGCCGAGCCCGACAACCCCAACCTGCAGCTCTTGCAGATCTTCACCCAGACCAATATCGGCCCGATCTTCTTCGAAGTGATCCAGCGCAAGGGCAACGACGGCTTCGGCGACGGCAACTTCCAGGCCCTGTTCGAGGCCATCGAGCGCGACCAGGAAAAGCGCGGGGTTCTGTAAAGGTTTCAGGGTCAAGGGTTCAGGTTTCAGGGCGGGCATCTCCGGCTCTGGAGCCTGGACCTGCCTTGTCATGACAGGAAACGACGTACTGCGGACAGCCAATTGGAGGCAGTCATGAAGAAGTGGATTTCTCATTCCAAGGTGGAAGGCAAGGCCAGCCGGCAGGCGCATGTCAACCTGCCTGAAGGCACTTACGAGCGCGAGATGGGCAAGGAGGGCTTTTTTGGCCCGGCCACGCACTTCTACCACGCGCACATGCCCACCGGCTGGACCGACTTCGAAGGCCCATTGCAGCCGCGCGCCTTCGACACCACCAAGCTCGACGACGATATCGACTCACCATGGCAGGCCGCCGAACTTCTGAGCAACGCGCACTGCCGCTTCCGCTGCTGGCATTCCGGCGGCAGGATGGACCATCTGGTGCGCAACGGTGACGGCGACGAACTGCTGTTCATCCATTCGGGCAGCGGCGATCTGTTCTGCGACTTCGGCCACCTGCCCTTCCGTGACGGCGACTACATCATGCTGCCGCGCGGCACGATGTGGCGCATCGAATCCGATGGGCCGGTGGAAATGCTGCTCATCGAGGCCACCAACGGCAGCTACCTGCTGCCCGACAAGGGCCTGGTCGGGCCGCACGCCATCTTCGACCCGGCCATGCTCGACACGCCGCAGATCAACGACGCCTTCCGGGCCCAGCAGGGCGAGGATGAATGGCAGGTTCAAATCAAGCGGCGCCAGCAGATTTCGGCGGTGACCTTTCCGTTCAATCCGCTCGACGCAGTCGGCTGGAAGGGTGATCTCATGCCGGTGCGCATCAACTGGCGCGATATCCGTCCGCTGATGAGTCACCGCTATCACCTGCCGCCGTCGGCGCATACCACCTTCGTCGGCAACCGCTTCATCGTGTGCACCTTCGTGCCGCGCCCGTTCGAGTCGTCGGACGACGCGCTCAAGGTACCCTTCTTCCATAACAACGACGACTACGATGAAGTGCTGTTCTATCACGCCGGCAACTTCTTCTCGCGCGACAACATCCATCCGGGCATGATCACCCACCACCCCTGCGGCTTCACCCACGGCCCGCACCCCAAGGCGATGGACAACGCCTTCAAGCCCAAGGCGGACGCCACCGAAGAGGTCGCGGTCATGCTCGACACCCGCGACGCCCTCGACGTGACGTCCGAGGCCGAAAAGATCGAGTGGACCGGCTATGTCGATAGCTGGAAGCCGAAGGGATGAAACACAGGTTTCAGGGTTCAGGTTTCAGGGTTCAGGAGCGATTGGAGAAGCTTCAGGATCGTTGCCGAAAAGCTGATTCAGTGCTGACCGCTACGGTCCTGCGAAAGTCTTCCGGAATCCCCTTTCGTGTTTTCCTGAAACCTGAACCCTGAAACCTGAACCCTTCCACTCCTTTATCGCCAAAACCAGAACGAACCAACCCAAACTCAATCGAAGCGAAAAGATCATGAAACTGGCAACCCTGAAAGAAGGCGGACGCGACGGCACGTTGATTGTCGTCAACCGCGAATTGACTCGCGCCGTCCGCGCCGACGGCATCGCCCCGACCCTGCAGGCCGCGCTCGACGACTGGGACGCAGCCGCGCCGCGTCTGGTCAGCCTGTACGAAGACCTGATGAAAAGCACGGCCGAAGGCAGCTTCGATCTCGACATCGACCGACTCGCCGCCCCGCTGCCGCGCTGCTTCCAGTTTGTCGACGGCTCGGCCTACCTGCCGCACGTCGAGCGCGTGCGCAAGGCACGCGGTGCCGAGGTACCCGAAAGCTTCTTTACCGATCCGCTAATGTATCAGGCCGTTTCCGACGGCTTTCTGGCGCCGCACGACCCGATCGTCATGGCCTCGACCGAATGGGGCATCGACTTCGAGTCTGAAATCGGCGTGTTCACCGACGACGTGCCGATGGGCGCCAGCCCGGAAGAATGCGCCGATCATATCCAGTTGATCACCATCCTCAACGACGTCTCGCTGAGAAACCTGATTCCCGGCGAGCTCGCCAAGGGCTTCGGCTTCCTCCAGTCCAAGCCGCGCTCGGCGCTGGCGCCGGTGGTGGTCACCCCCGACGAGCTCGGCGATGCCTGGCAGGATAGCAAGCTCAACCTGCCGCTGATCACTCACTACAACGGCGACCCCTTCGGCGAGCCCGAGGCCGGCGAAGACATGCAGTTTTCGTTCGCCGAACTTGTAGCGCACGCCGCCAAGAGCCGCCCGCTGGCGGCCGGAACGCTGGTCGGCTCGGGCACGATTGCCAACCAGGACACCAGCCGCGGCGCCTCCTGCCTGGCCGAAAAACGCATGCTCGAAATCATCGCCGAAGGCAAGCCGAGCACGCCGTTCATGCAGTTCGGCGATATCGTGCGCATCGAGATGAAAAATCGCGAAGGCGAATCCATCTTCGGTGCGATCGAGCAGGCTGTCGTCAAATACGAAAGGTGAAAGAAAGGGTTCAGGGTTCAGGTTTCAGGGCAGGCTTTGTTTGAAAAGAGGCGCTTCGCCAGGGCGTGACGAAGCTATCGGATTTGAAGTCACATCCCTTCCTCTTCGCAAGCTCCCCCTGAACCCTGAACCCTACGCCCTTTAAAAGGAAGCACGAGGAACCCGAAATGCCCCAGCCCCAGAAAATGATCCTGTACTCATATTGGCGCTCCTCGGCCAGCTACCGGGTGCGTATGGCGCTCAATCTCAAGGGCCTGGATCACGATATCCGGCCCGTGCATCTGGTGCGCGACGGCGGCGAGCAGTTTGGCGAGGGGTACAGCGCGCTTAACCCGCAGCAGCTCGTGCCCACCCTGGTCGATGGCGACACCGTGGTCACCCAATCGATGGCGATGCTGGAATACCTCGAAGAACGTCATCCCGAGCCGGCCTTGCTGCCGCCCGCAAGCGCCGAGCGCGCCCGCGTGCGGGCCATCGCCCAGGCCGTGGCCTGCGATATCCACCCGCTCAACAACCTGCGCGTGCTCAAGTACCTGACCGGCACCGCCGGCCTGGACGAGGGCGCCAGACTGGCCTGGTACCGGCACTGGACCGAATCCGGCCTGGCCGCGGTCGAGCGCCTGCTCGAAAACCCCCAAACCGGGCGTTTCTGTCACGGCGATGAACCCACCATGGCCGATTGCTGTCTGTTGCCACAGGTCTATAATGCCGAGAGATTCGAGTGCGACCTCCGGCCCTTGAAACAAATCCGCCGGATCTGCAACGCACTCGAGTCGATTCCGGCCGTGGTCGATGCCATGCCGGAAAACCAGCCGGACGCGGCCTGATCCGCGCCCCTACGTGACAACCGGAAACCAGTGAATCACACGATGAAGCCAATTCGCCTGTCTGCCGCAGCCGCGCTGCTGGCGCTGCTCGCCGCCTGCGCCACTACGCCGCCCGACCCTTCCATGCTCGACAACGCGCGCGACGCCATTGCCCAGGCCGAGTCGGCAAACGCCGGGGAATACGCACCAATCGAGCTGCGCTATGCGCACGAGCGTCTGCGTCAGGCCAGTCAGGCCCTGGAAAACGATCGTCCCGACGATGCCCGGCGGCTGGCCGAGCAGGCCGAGATCCAGGCGCAACTGGCGCTGGCGCGCACCCGGGCTGCGCTGGTCCGCGCCGAACTCCAGCGCAAGCAGGAACAGCTCGAGCAGGTGCGGGCCGATCTGGTGGAAATCTTCGGCAAAGAGGCCATTGAATGATGTTTGCGATGCATCGACCGGTCCGACCCATCCTGGCAGCGCTGGCCATCGCCGCCCTGTCCGCCTGTGCCGTGCAGCCACCGCGCGAAAACGCCGCGCTGCGTAACCTCCACGACGACCTCGAGGAGTTTCGCGCCAACACGGAGCTTTCCGATCGCGTACCGCTGGCGGTATCCGACGCCGAACGCGCAGTGCGCGCAGCCAGTTCCGAAGGGCTGTCGGAAGCCGAGCTCGCGCACCGCATCAACATGGCCAGCAAACGCATCGAAATTGCCCGCGCAGAAGCCTTCCGCGCCCAGGCGCGCGAGCAGATCGACGCCGTCGAGGCCGAACGCAACCAACTGCTGCTGCGCGCCAGCCGCCTGGAAGTTCGGCAGGCGCGCCGCGAGGCAGAGCGCGCCTTGCTGCAGAGCCGCGCCGCCACCGAAGAGGCCGAACGCACCCGCCTGGAGGCGATGACCGCCGAAGAGCTGCGCGAGGAAGCCGCCCGTCGTGAGCAGCAGGCACGCGAAGAAGCCGCCGCCGCCCGGCGCCTGGCAGAAGCCCAGGCAAGTGAGATCGAACTGGCCCGCCGCGAGGCCGAGCTGGCCACCGAAGCGGCCGAATCGATGCGCCGCCGCCTGGAATACCTGGAGCTGCGAGAAACCGACCGCGGCGTGGTCGTCACCCTCGGCGACGTGCTGTTTGCCAGCGGCGAAACCAGCCTGCAGCCGGCGGCGCGCGACCAGCTCGCTGACGTCGTCAGGCTGGTCGAGGGCGAGGTCGACAAGCCGATCCGCATCGAAGGCCACACCGATTCCACCGGCTCTTCGGCAGCCAACATGCGCATCTCGCGCCTGCGCGCCGAGGCCGTGCGCGACGCCCTGATCGCACAGGGCATCAACGCCAGCCGGATTCAGGCCGTCGGCATGGGCGAGGACTTCCCCATCGCCAGCAACGAAACCGCCGAGGGCCGGAGCAAGAACCGCCGAGTCGACGTGATTCTGCTCAATGACTGAGCCCGCCCCTTGAACTGGCCCGGAGTTGACGCTATAAAGTAAGTATCATGCTTGAACCGTCGAGTTCCAGGCCCGCACCACCCAGTCGCCGCCGGAAACGCTCTGGTTCAGCGCGTTCCCTCGTCCGGCGCATCACCCCCGAATCCACACGGGCCGCACAGTTGCGGCCCGTTGTTTCATGCGCGAACCGAAAGGCTTCGCGCGCCCCCAAGAGACACAAACGAAAAGGAGTCTGCCCATGTTCGAGAATCGGAAGGATCAGATGGAAGCCATGCTCAAGAACAACGAAGACTTCCGTCGCCTTTACAATCAGCATCAGCGACTTGAAAAGCGAGTCACGGCCGCTGAAAACGGCACCGCACCGATGGAAGATCTGGCGCTCAATCAGCTCAAGCGCGAAAAACTGCGCGCCAAGGATCAACTGACCCGAATAATGGAACAAAGCCAGGCCGCCTGAACCCGGCCAGGTAGAATCCTCCAACGCCCGGCCACCGTGCCGGGCGTTTTCTTTCAGTCTCTCCCACACAGGCCCTGCCGCCTTGCCCATGGCGGGTCGTTTGGGCTATCGTGGTCGGCTGGCAATCCTGTCCCACCCCGAGCATTCTTCATGACCGTCTACGGCAATACCCTGGAATTGATCGGCAACACGCCGATCGTGCGCGTCAACAGGATCGACACCGGCCCATGCGAGCTCTACCTCAAGCTGGAGGACCAGAATCCGGCCGGCTCCATCAAGGATCGCATCGCCCTGAAAATGATCGAAGAGGCCGAGCGCCGCGGCGACCTCAAGCCCGGCGCGACCATCATCGAGGGCACGGCCGGCAACACCGGCCTGGGCCTGGCGCTGGTCGCTGCCCAGAAAGGTTACCGGCTGATTCTGGTACTGCCCGACAAGATGAGCCGCGAGAAGATCTCCAATCTCAAGGCGATGGGTGCCGAAGTGGTCATTACCCGCTCCGATGTCGGCAAGGGCCACCCGGAGTACTATCAGGATCTGGCCGAAAAGCTGGCCAAGGAAACGGAAAACAGCTACTTCATCAACCAGTTCGGCAACCCCGACAACCCCAGGGCACACGAGGAGAACACCGGTCCGGAACTGTTCGAGCAGATGGGCGGCAAGCTCGATGCAGTGGTCGTCGGCGTAGGCTCCAGCGGCACGATCACGGGTCTGTCGCGTTACTTTGCCCGGGCCGCGCCCGAACTGGAACTGATCCTGGCCGATCCGGAGGGTTCGATTCTGGCCGAGTACATCGCCACCGGCAATGTTCCCGACGAGGCAGGCGGCTGGATGGTCGAGGGCATCGGCGAGGACTTTCTGCCCAGCATCAGCGACTTCAGCCGCGTCCACAAGGCCTATGCAATTTCCGACAAGGAAAGCTTCCTGACCGGCCGCATGCTGCTTGAAAGGGAAGGCCTGTTCGGCGGCTCCTCGACCGGCACCCTGCTGGCCGCCGCACTCAGGTACTGCCGTGAGCAGACCGAGCCCAAAAAGGTGCTCACCTTCGTGTGCGATACCGGCAACAAGTACCTGTCGAAAATGTACAACGACACCTGGATGCGCGAGCAGGGCTTTCTCGACACCGAAGAGCATGGGGACTTGCGAGATCTCATCGCCAGGCCCGCAGCCAGCCGCGACGCGATCACGGTGGGCCCGGACGAACCACTGTCGAACGCCTACAAGCGCATGAAACTCTACGATGTCTCGCAGCTTCCAGTCATCGAAGGCAAGCGCATCGTCGGCATCGTGGACGAGTCCGACCTGCTGCTGGCCGTCTACAATCATGAGGAACGCTTCGCCGAGCCGGTATCCACCGCCATGGTCACCAAACTCGAGGCTGTCCAGATCGGCGCCAGCATCGACGACCTGCTGCCCATATTCAATCGCGGCCTGGTCGCCATCGTTGTTGACGGCGATCAGTTCATGGGCCTGATCACGCGCGTGGACCTGCTGAACTACCTACGCCTGCGCGCAGACCGATAATCAATGTTCTCTGGTTGGCTGGTTTGCTGGTTGAAAGATGCCGGGATCAGGCGCAGGAGCCAACCAGCCAACCAGCCAACCAGCTAACGAGCTAACGAGCAAACGAGCCAACCAACATGAGCAAACTTGCAACACGCGTCATCCACGCCGGCCAGTCGCCGGATCCGTCGAATGGCGCCATCATGACCCCGATCTACCAGACGTCCACCTACGTGCAGAAAAGCCCGGGCGACCACCAGGGCTTCGAGTATTCGCGCACGCACAATCCCACCCGCCGGGCGTGGGAAGCCTGCATCGCCGACCTGGAAGGCGGTAGCCACGGCTTCGCCTTCGCCTCGGGCATGGCCGCAACCGACGCCCTGATGAACCTGCTTGGACCCGGCGACCACGTGCTGGCCATGCACGACCTCTACGGCGGCACCTGGCGGCTGTTCGAGCGCGTGCGGCGGCCGGCTTCGGGCCTGGAATTCAGCTTTGTCGACCTGGCCGACGTCGATGCCGCCCGCGCAGCCATCACCGAGAAGACGAGAATGATCTGGGTCGAGACACCCACCAACCCCATGCTGCAGCTCGTCGACATCGCTGCCATGGCCGAGCTGGCCCGCGAGGCGGGCGCGATGCTGGTGGTCGACAACACCTTTGCCACGCCGATGCTGCAGCAGCCGATTGCCCTGGGCGCGGATATTGTCGTGCACTCGGTCACGAAGTACCTCAACGGCCACTCCGACATGGTCGGCGGCGCACTCGTGGTCAACGATGAGGAGCTGGCCTCCGACATCGGCTTCATCCAGAACTCTGCCGGCGGCGTCCAGGGGCCGTTCGACTCCTTTCTGGTGATGCGCGGGGTCAAGACCCTGGCGCTGCGCATGCAAGCCCACTGCGACAATGCCGGGCGCATCGCCGAGTGGCTGAGCACGCAGTCGAAAGTCGACAAGGTCATCTACCCCGGCCTCGACAGCCATCCGCAGAAGGCCCTGGCCGAAAAACAGATGTCGGGCTTTGGCGGCATGGTCAGCTTCGATATCGGCGGCGACCTGGCGCGCGCGCGCCGCTTCCTGGAAAACACCCACCTGTTCGCCCTGGCCGAGTCGCTCGGCGGCGTCGAGTCGCTGGTCAATCACCCGGCCATCATGACTCACGGCTCGGTGCCCAGGGAGAACCGCGACAAACTCGGCATCAGCGACAGCCTGATCCGCCTGTCGGTGGGCATTGAAGACGTCGATGACCTGATTGCCGATCTGTCGGCCGCGCTCGACCACGTCTAGGCTGATTTCAGGGTGCGTACAGGCCTGGCGTGTCATCGGCCCTGAACAATCAAGACCTTGTATCCACGGACAACACGGAAGGGCGCGGAACCTGGAAACTGCTTTTTCAGTGTCTTCCGTGCTTTCCGTGATTTTCCAGCTCTTGCATAACCAGGCGTGCCACTGAAGTAACGATGAACAACCCACACCAACCGACGACAAACCGCGAGACCAAGATGCGATTTCGCCTCAAAGCCGCCTCCGGCCCGATGACCGGCCAGAATTTCCCGCTGGAAGATGACACGTCCATCGGCTCGGCCGACGATGCCGACATCCGCCTCGACGGCCTGATGGAGCAGCACGCGCGGATCGTCTACGACGGCGAGGTCCTGATGCTCGAGCCGGCCGACAAGGCCTGGGTCAACGGCGAGCCGGTGCAGCGCCGACCGCTGAAATCCGGTGACGAAATTCGCCTGGGCGAGTATCGTTTCGTTCTGCAGGCACCCGGACTGCGCCCGCCCAGCGTCCTCAAGGACGCTGCGCCGCGCAAGAGCCGCGCCTGGCTGTGGATCTCACTGGGTCTTGTCGCAGCCGGCGCCGCCGCGGCCGCGGCATATGTCTATTGGCCGCTGCAGTAAACGATCGAAAACCGAGCAACCACGGAAAGCACGCAAGACACGGAAAAAGAAGATTTACATTTCCGTGAATTCCGTGTCTTCCGTGGTTCCAATGTTTTTTCAGCCCATCGAAACAGCGTAGGTCGGGGTTACATCCCCGACAGACGAGGTCCGGAATTCCCCACCGAAATACCGTGCGCGCTCGCAATTGAAGCCCGAAACACCCCTGTCAGCCCGCCTGGTAGTCCACGAGCTCTCGAAGAACCGAGGTGGCGTAGCTTCCGGTGCCCAGCGAAAACGCCAGCCTCAGCGTGCGCTTATCGGGAAAGGACCACTCGAGGTTGCCGACGCGCATCCGCAACGGCCGGCGCTCCTGCTTCATGCCGAACTTTGCCAGGCCCTCGACCAGTTCACGGTGGACTTCGAACTGGTGGTTTTCGATTTCGGCCGCCAAGTCTTCCGCCGGGCTTTCGCCCTGACCCGGCAACGGCCCGCTTGGGTGGATATCGAGCTCCGTGCAGCGGCGGACCTGTTCGGGATCGGCCGGGTCGGCGGCAAAGAACGAACGGCTGCCGTCGAGCATGGCCAGGTCTCCTTCGATCAGGCCATTCCAGTCGCCGCGGCGGATGCGCTCGGCCAGCACCCGGTTGAAGACCAGGCTGCGCGCGGCCGAAAGATAGAACCCACGTTTGGTCTTCGATGGCTTGCGGCGCCGCATCTCGCCGCGGAACAGCGCCAGCGCGCGGGTGACATTGTTGCCGCCGAAGCGCTGCTCGCCGAAACCGTTGGGCACGCCGTGATCACGGATGGCGGCGAGACGTTCTTCCAGGGCATCCGGATCGCCTTCGAGCTCACGCACCTGCAGCGCAAAGCGGTTGCCGCGCAGCCGACCGCGCTTGATCTTGCGCGAGCTGCGCACCACCGACTCGATGACCACGCCCTGAATGGCCCACTGCGACCAGTCGGGCAATTCGGTGCCGGGCAGGTGGATGGAAAAATACTGCCGCGTGACCGCGTTGCGATCCTTCAGCCCGGCAAACCCGACCTGGCGGACAGACACGCCGGCGGCCCGCGCCAGGTCGGCGGCCACGTCCACGGTGTTGCGTTCCCGCTTGGCGATCCACAGCCAGAGGTGCTCGCCCTGGCCGTCCGGTTCGTGGCCGAGAACTTCCTCGACGGTGAAGTCTTCAGGCGCGAGGCGGATTCGCCCGGTGGCGGCCGGCCCGCCCCAGGCGAAGCCGGCCGGCCGGATGTCGTCATCGCTCATTTGCTGTCCTCGACGCGGTAGACCACCGTGTTGTAGGGCGCGCGGCGATCCTTGCCGGTGAAGTGTGCGCCAATGTAGTAGGTCTTGCCGGCCTCGACGACGACGTCGATCTTGTTGATGTCATCGTCCTCGTACATCCGGCCGCGCATCGCACTCAACCCGGGGGGGTTGGTGATCAGGGCTGAAACGGTCAGCGTGTATTTGCCCGGTTCGAGCCAGAAGACCTCTCGCGGAATGATCTGCTCGCCGTCGATGGCGACGACCTTGACCGGGTAGATATCGCGCGCAGGCTGGGCCGGCGTGCCGACAATGGAGCCGGCCCCCTCGCCCGGGTTGGCAAAGGGCGGCGCGGCCAGGGCCGGAAACGTGATCGAGCCAACCGCCAGCGCGACGACCAGACCAAGAATGATTTTTCGTGTCTGCATGACAAGCTCCTTGTGCTGTCGCGTTCATGAATGCAGGTCCAACTCTGGACCCGCGCGGGCCCTCTGACCATGGGCATTCACTGAAATTTTCCTGAAATTGTTCTGAAACCGCCGGCAGGCCGCGCTGAATCAGTCTTCATCAGCCAGGCGTTCGCGCAGGGTCGGCCAGGCTTCGACCAGATCGTCCGCCATGGCCGCGGTTACGGCCCGGACGTCAAGCGGCGTGCCGGCATCGCCGCTGACCGTAGTCGAGAACGCCACGCGCCCCGGCGGCACCGCCAGCAGCCGCAGCTCCGCCTGCCAGCCCTGTCCGGCCGGGCTGGTGACCGTACCCTCGATCAGCAGTTCGACGCCCAGATCCGCAGCCACCGCCGAAATCACATCCTCGCGCCCGAGATAGGGCCGAAGGCTGGTCCGCCCGAGCAGCTCCAGGCCCTCGACAGGCCGTTTGAGCAGCTCTGCCAGCAGCGTGTCAGCCAGCATCAGACCAACGTGTTCGGGCACATCGGCGCCAGGGTCGAAGCTTGCAAACGGCAAAATGGCCAGTCGATGGCTGGCAGCCCGCTCAGGCAAGCCATCATCCAGTGCCCGCCACAGGGCGTAACCGCCGACCAGCAGCACGGGCAGCAGCGCGGCCACGATCGCAGCCAGCCGCCACCCGCGGCGCGACCTTTGGCCACCGCTGTCGGCTTTAGCGGCCAGGCGGTAGCCGCGGCGCGGCACCGTCTCGATCAGGTCATCCGGGCCGCCGACGGAGCGTACCGCCTGCCGCAGCTCGCGCATCAGCGCCGCCAGACCGGATTCGAAGTCGACCACCGCCTCCTCGCCCCAGACGGCCACGAACAGCCGCTCGCGCGCGATGACCTCGCCGGCATGGTCGAGCAGGTGCGTGAGCAGGCGCGCAACCTGCGGCCGCAAGGCCGTCTCCCGCCCGGTTCGCTGGTGGCAAAGACGACCGTCTTCAGGCGTGAAGATCAGCCGGGAAAATCGGTAAGCATGCATCCGGGCAACCCCGTCAGCCCTGGGGCTCGGCATCCTCGGGGTCGACGATGAGGAAGAACTCCTCGCCTTCCCGAATCAGGCCAAGCTCCGAACGGGCGCGTTCTTCGACGGCTTGAAGGCCGGCGCGCAGATCCTCGACCTCGGCAGCCAGGGCTTCGTTGCGCTTTGCCAGATCCTCGTTTTCGGCCTGCTGCTCCTCGACCAGCTCGCGCAGGGTCTGCACCTCGCTGAACTGCCGCCACAACTGGAGTTGCAGCAGCAGCAGGATGACCAGCAGCGCAATCAGGATGATGCGCATGGCGCCTTCTCCGGACAGAGCATGTCCTCGATGATGCGCCGGTACAGACCGGGCAGCAAGACCAGATCGTCGACCGAAATGCACTCATCGACCTGGTGAATGGTGGCGTTGACCGGGCCCAGTTCGACGACGGGGATACCACGCGGCCCGAAAAAGCGGCCGTCAGAGGTCCCGCCGGCTGTATCCGGCCTGGGCTCCACGCCCAGCAGATCCCGGCAGGCAGCCTGGACGATGCCCGGCAGCGGCCCGGTGGCGGGCCCGAACGGCTCTCCGGAAACGCGCCACTGAAGCTGCCAGCGGCCGGGATCGTGCGCCTCGATCAGCTCGCGCAGGCGCGCTTCGAGCTCATCGGCGGACGTGTTGGGATTGTTGCGCAGGTTGAACCAGACCTCGAGCTCGCCGGGCGTGACGTTGTCCGCGCCGGTACCGGCGCGCAGGTTGGATATCTGCAGCCGCGTGGGCGGGAAGAACGCGTCGCCGTCGTCGAATTCGAGGCGGCCGAGTTCGGCCAGCAGCGGGCCGGCGCGATGAGCCGGGTTGTCTTTCGGATCTGCATAGGCCGTGTGCCCCTGGATGCCGTGGACTTGCAGACGCCCCTGAATGGAACCGCGTCGGCCGATGCGGATCACATCCCCCAGGCGATCACGGCTGGACGGCTCGCCGACCAGACAGGCATCGGGCATCAGCCCGCGCTGATCAAGCACGGGCACCACCGCCCGGATCCCGTTGCGCGCCGGGCCCTCTTCGTCGGACGTCAAGAGGATCGAGATCGTTCCCGCATGGTCCGGTCGGGATGCCAGAAACGCCTCCAGTGCCAGCACGAATGCTGCCACCGAAGACTTCATGTCCGCCGCGCCACGACCGTAGAGCACGCCATCGCGAATCCGGGGTTCGAACGGCGGCGAAGTCCAGTTCGCTTCCGGCCCCGAAGGCACGACATCGGTATGCCCGATCAGCATCAGATGGGGCGATCCTGTGCCATGCCGGGCGAAGAGATTGCGTACATCCGCGACATCGATCGATTCGACCGTCATTCCCGCCGCTTCGAGCCGCTTGCCAATCAGCGGCTGGCAGCCGGCGTCCTCGGGCGTGACTGACACGCGCGAAATCAGCTCTCGGGCCAGCTCCAGCACCGCGTCACGCTCGTCTTGGGATGGGGCAGTCGCCATGGAGTGAAGCTTACCGTATTGGCTGGTTGGCTGGTTGGCTGGTTGGCTGGTTGGCTGGTTGGCTGGTTGGCTG